>NZ_BAABKM010000002.1:404132-1724777 GCF_039543825.1 Nocardioides conyzicola
GTGAAAACTGGCGCCGACTGGACCGAAAACTGGCGCCGACTCGGCGTTTCAGTCGGCGTGCAGGGTCTCCGGCGCGCGGGCGTGGTCGGCGAGCATCTGGATGCCGTGACGGAGCCCGCCGACGAGGTCGCCCGAGGAGAAGTACGACTGCATCTGCAGCGTCGTCAGCTCGACCTCCTGGTCGGTGATGTTGCGGCGCACGGTGCCGCCGGTGACGATCTCGAGGACCCGTGAGGCGGGGTCGAGCATGATCAGCACGCTGCGCGAGGGTGCGACCAGGGAGTTGTGCAGCTGCGTGGCGAAGGCGCGGGCGTCCGTGCCCGAGCGACCGACGAAGACGCTGAACTCGAAGCGCGAGGTCTGCTCGGCCGCGCGGATCGCCTCGTCGATCTGGAACCGCTCGGCGCTGTTGAACTCACCAACGGCCACTTGCTCCACCAGCCTTCGACTCGTCGTTGTCCGGTGCGGGCAGCGCGGTGGTGCCCTTGCTCGGGCCGCCGAACCACTGGTCCTCGGTGGCCTGGCCGCCCGGCGTGAACCGCTCGCCCTTGATGACCCCGGGGATCACGACGAGCGCCGTGATGACCAGGAAGAGCAGGATCGGGATGCCGGCCAGGACCAGCACGGCCTCCCACGGGTCGACCGCGGACGGGTTGCTCCAGCCCTCCGGCACGTCCGCGCCGGCCGGGCCGCCGGCGGCGACGACGAGCGCCACCCCCACGAGCAGGACGACGGCGGTACGACGGGCGCGGCGGGCGAGCTTCGTGGTCACGGGGGAATCGTATCGGGTCGGATAGGTCACACGCCCCACGGGGACGGGCCGGTGCGGCTCGTGCGGCGTCGTCCGGTGCGGTAGACATGGGGCCCATGTTGGGCTTCGACGACACGTCCTGCGACACCTCCGATGCACTCTGCAAGACCGTCTTCAGCTGGACCGACAACCAGAAGCTCGCCAACGTCTCCGACATCGTCATCGGCAAGCCGCTGGCGCTCCTCTGGCTGCTGGTCCTCTTCTTCGTCGTCCGGTGGGTGCTCCACCGCCTGATCGACCGGCTCTCCTCGCGGGCCGAGGACGGCGTGCTGCCCGACCGGATGAGCAGGTTCGGGTCCCGCGGCAAGGCCGCCGAGGCCCGCGACCTCGCGACCGCGACCCGGCGGGTCCAGCGCGCGAAGACGATGGGCGACCTCCTCAAGAGCGTCATCACCGGTCTGCTGATCGCCGTCTTCGGGACCATGGCGCTCAGCGAGCTCGGCGTCAACATCGCCCCGATCATCGCGTCCGCCGGCATCATCGGCCTCGCCCTCGGCTTCGGCGCCCAGTCGCTGGTCAAGGACTTCCTGTCCGGCATCTTCATGATCTTCGAGGACCAGTACGGCGTGGGCGACGTCGTCGACGTCGGCGAGGCCAGCGGCACCGTGGAGGCGGTCAGCCTGCGGGTCACCCGACTGCGCGACCTCAACGGCACCGTCTGGTACGTCCCCAACGGCGAGATCCTCCGCGTCGGCAACATGAGCCAGAACTGGTCCCGCGCGGTCGTCGACATCACCGTCGGCTACCAGGAGGACCTCGCCCGCGCCGAGCGCGTGCTGCGCGAGGTCGCCCACGACCTGTGGGACGACGACGAGTACCGCGGGATCATCATCGAGGAGCCCGAGGTCACCGGCGTCGAGATGTTCACCGCCGACGGCGTGACGCTGCGGGTGCTGATCAAGACCGCCCCGATGGAGCAGTGGGGCGTCGCCCGCACCCTGCGGCAGCGGATCAAGGCCCGCCTCGACCACGAGGGCATCGAGATCGCGCTCCCCCAGCGGGTCGTCTGGCACCGCGAGGAGCCGACCCCGGACGCCCCGGAGACGCCGACGGGCTCCTCCCCCGAAGAGGAAGAGCCCGTCAGCGGTGGGTGAGCTCAGGCGAGCGACGCCTCGAGCTTGATCGGTACGGCGGCCAGCGCCTGGCTGACCGGGCACCCGACCTTCGCGGCCTCGGCGGCGGCGACGAAGTCCTCGTTGCTGAGGCCCTCGACGACGGCCTTGACCGTCAGGCGGATCTCGGTGATGCCGGTGCCGGGCACGAAGTCGACGGCGGCGTTGGTGTCCAGCGAGGTCGCCGGCGTGCCGGCCTTGGCGAGGCCGTTCGAGAGCGCCATGGAGAAGCACGACGAGTGGGCGGCCGCGATCAGCTCCTCGGGGCTGGTCTTGCCGTTGGCCTCCTCGGCCCGCGAGGCCCAGGAGACGTCGTACGTGCCGGTGCCGGATGACTCCAGCGTGACCTTGCCGGCGCCCTCGAAGAGGGTGCCTTCCCAGTGCGTGCTGGCGTTGCGGGTCGTAGCCATGTGCGGATCACTCCTCGTGCGTTGCTCGAAAAGATGCGGTGTCCGCGAGTCTGGCACGCCGGTGTCGGACGGTCACCGGGGCCTCGTCACAATGGGACGGTGACGACCTTCTACGACGAGATCGGTGGCTTCGAGACGTTCCGGCGGATCGTCGCGAAGTTCTACGAGGGCGTCGGTGAGGACCCGGTGCTGCGCCCGTTGTACCCCGAGGAGGACCTCGGCCCGGCTGAGGAGCGCTTCCTCCTCTTCCTGGTGCAGTACTGGGGCGGACCCACGACGTACTCCGATACCCGCGGCCACCCGCGCCTGCGGATGCGGCACGCGCCGTTCGCGGTCACGCCGGAGGCCAAGGAGCACTGGCTCAGCCACTTCCGCGCGGGGCTCGACGAGGTCGCCCTGACGCCGGAGCAGGACCAGCAGTTCTGGGACTACGTCACGCACGCCGCGCAGTTCATGGTCAACTCGTTCGAGTGAGCTCGAGCGTGCGCAGCCGGTCCAGGTAGACCTCCGGCGGCACCGTCGACCGCTGGGTCTCCTGGTCGAAGAAGACGATCGTCACCCGGGCGCGGGCGAGCGTGGTGTCGCCGTCGCAGATGACGGACTCGATGGTCGCGGACCGTTGGCCCACGCGGGCGACCCACGACCACGCGTCGTACGGCTCCGGGCGGAAGAGGATCGGCACGCGGTAGTCCACGTCCGTCTGCGCGACGACGAGGGCGGCCTGGTCGAGGCCCTCCCACAGCTGGGCGATGCCCGAGATGCGGGCCTCCTGGAAGTACTCGAAGTACTTGACGTTGTTGACGTGACCGTAGACGTCGACGTCGGAGAACCGCACGTGGACGGGGTAGTGCAGCGTCGCGGCCGGCCGCTCCCGGGGGAACGGCGCCGGGCGGACGACGTCCTCCGGCTCGAGGAAGAGGCCGAGCATCTCGCGCTCCTCGTCGGTGATCCGACGGGGCTGCTCGGTGGTGAAGACGTACGGCGTCAGGACGGTCTTGGCCCGCAGGTAGACCTGGCGCAGGCCGTCGGGGTCCTCGTGGAAGACCTCGTAGGCGACGGTGAACGACGCGGCGCGGACCTGGGTGACCCAGCACTCGATGCTGACGGGCCGGTAGCCGAAGTGGAGGGGGGCGGCGTAGGTCACCTCGTGGCGGACCACGACCGTGCCCTCGGCCAGCTGGCCCGTCCGGGCCGCGGCCGGGCCGTGCGTGCGAAGCATGTCCACGCGGGCCTCTTGGAGGTAGTCCACGTAGACGACGTTGTTGATGTGCCCGAGCAGGTCCATGTCGGCCCACCGCATCGGGCACTCGTAGAGGTGCCGCACTCCCCTGATGCTGCCAGACGCCGGTCGGTCGGGCGGACCGGCGTCCGCGTCAGGGATGGATCAGTGGGTGAGCACGAAGCCGCGGTAGTAGCTGCGGATCGACTCGTGGCGGGCCAGGCGGGCGCGGCGGTTGCTGACGACGAGCTCGCCGACGGTGGCGATCGAGGCGACGGCTGCGATGGCGGCGACGACCAGGAAGGCGATGGCGAGGGCGAAGATCGTGGTGCTGACGATGGTCATTACGACTCCTTCTACGTTTGTAGGATCTCTACTTCTGTAGAATCTACGCTTGTAGAAGCACCGCGGCAAGCCCTCGTTGTAGTGTCTCCAGTCACAGCCCATCGAAGGACTCCATGCCGCACGCCCCGACCGACGCAGCGCCCGACGCAGCGACCGCGACACCGCTCTCGCCGCGCCGCCGCACGCTCCTCGACGCGGCCCTGCACGTCATCGCCGACGAGGGCCTCAAGGGCCTCACCCACCGGGCGGTCGACCGTCGCGCGGGCCTGCCGGAGGGCAGCTGCTCGGCGTACTGGCGCACCCGCAACGCGCTCCAGGCCGCCCTGACGGAGTACGTCGCGGGTGCCCTGCTCACCGACGTCGACGAGCTCACGGCGCGGATCACGCAGTGCGACGGGGACGCCCGCAAGGTGGAGGAGACGCTGGCCCTCTTCCTGCGCTGGCTCGACCAGCGCGAGCTCCTCGTCGCCCGGCTCGAGCTGACCATGGCGGCGACCCGGGACGAGGAGCTCCGCCTGCTCCTGGTCGACCACCGCTCCCGGCTGGTCGACATCGTCGACGGCATCATGACCGCGGCCGGCAAGGAGCACGGGGGCGCGCGCGCGGAGGCGCTGGTGGCGTCGTACGACGGCATCCTGCTGGCCGGGCTGCTCCAGCCGGCCGAGGGCCGACGCGACTTCCTGATCCGCTCGCTCGAGCTGCTGAGCGCCTCCCTCACGGCGCCCGACGGAGAGTGACGTACGCCGCACCGACCGGCACTAGAACACGGTCTACTGTGGCTCTCGCAGCAGCACCGACCCCTTGAAACGGAGTTCCACCATGCCCGAGGCAGTCATCGTTTCCGCAGCCCGCACCCCGATCGGTCGGGCCAACAAGGGGTCCATGACCGAGTTCCGGCCCGATGACCTGACCGCGTTCATCGTGAGGACCGCCCTGGACAAGATCCCGGCGCTGGACCCGAGCACGATCGACGACCACTACCTCGGTTGTGGTCTGCCGGGCGGCGAGTCCGGCAACAACATGGCCCGCGTGGTCAACGTGCTCAACGGTCTCGACGACGTGCCCGGTGCGACCATCACCCGCTACTGCTCCTCCTCGGTCCAGACCACCCGGATGGCCTTCCACGCGATCAAGGCCGGCGAGGGCGACGTCTTCATCTCCTCGGGCGTCGAGACCGTGTCGCGGTTCGCCAAGGGCACCTCCGACCACTGGCCCGACACCCACAACCACGAGTTCGACGAGGCCAAGGCGCGCACCGACAAGACCGCGGAGGGCGGCCAGGGTTGGCACGACCCGCGCGAGGACGGGCAGCTGCCCGACGTCTACATCGCGATGGGCCAGACCGCCGAGAACGTCGCCAAGCTCCGCGGCCTGAGCCGCCAGGAGCTCGACGAGTTCGGCGTGCGCTCGCAGAACCTCGCCGAGAAGGCGATCAACGACGGCTTCTGGGCTCGGGAGATCACGCCCGTCACCACCCCGAGCGGCACGGTCGTCAGCACCGACGACGGTCCCCGCGCCGGCGTGACGTACGACGGGATCAAGGACCTCAAGCCGGTCTTCCGCCCCGACGGCGTGGTCACGGCCGGCAATTGCTGCGCGCTCAACGACGGCGCTGCCGCCGTCATCATCATGTCCGACACGAAGGCCGCTGAGCTGGGCCTGAAGCCGCTGGCGCGCATCGTCTCCACCGGCGTCTCCGGCCTGTCCCCCGAGATCATGGGCCTCGGCCCGGTCGAGGCGACCAAGAACGCCCTCAAGTACGCCGGCATGAGCATCGGCGACATCGACCTGGTCGAGATCAACGAGGCGTTCGCGGCGCAGGTCGTGCCGTCCTACCAGGACCTCGGCATCGACCTGGACCGCCTCAACGTCAACGGCGGCGCGATCGCGGTCGGCCACCCGTTCGGCATGACCGGCGCCCGGCTGCAGAACACGATGCTCAACTCCCTCGACTGGCACGACAAGACCACGGGCCTGATCACCATGTGTGTCGGTGGCGGCCAGGGCATGGCGCTGATCCTCGAGCGGCTCTGACCCTTACACTGCCCGGGTGACGGACTCGGGAGACGGCCAAACGGTGTGGCTGGACGCAGATGAGCAACGTTCGTGGCGCGCGCTCATCATGGGGATGACGCTCCTGCTCGACCGCCTGGACGACGACCTGCGCCGCAGCTGCGACCTCTCGCTCGTCGAGTACGAGATCCTCGTCCGGCTCTCCGAGAGCGAGGGCCGGCGGATGCGGATGGCGCAGCTGGCCGACGCGCTCGCCCACAGCCGCAGCCGGGTGACCCACACGATCACCCGGATGGAGCGCTCCGGCCTGGTGGTCCGGAGCAGCTCCCCCGAAGACGGTCGCGGGGTCATCGCGAGCATGACCGACAAGGGCTACGAGCTGCTGACGCGGATGGCGCCGATGCACGTCGCCGGGGTGCGCGAGCACCTCGTGGACCTGGCCAGCCGCGAGGACTTCGCCGCGGTCGGTCGGGTGATGGACGCCGTCTCGGACAACCTGATCGCCGGCCACCCCGAGATGGAGATCCGCCGGAGCTGAGACGCGTCAGCGGCTCAGTCTCTGGTGAGCCGCCGGTGGGTGACCCGGTGCGGGCGGGCGGCCTCGATGCCGAGACGCTCGACCTTGTTCTCCTCGTACGCGGCGAAGTTGCCCTCGAACCAGAACCACTTCGCGTCGTCCTCGTCGTCGCCCTCCCAGGCGAGGATGTGGGTGGCGACGCGGTCGAGGAACCACCGGTCGTGCGAGGTGACCACGGCGCAGCCCGGGAAGTCGAGGATCGCGTCCTCGAGCGAGGACAGGGTCTCGACGTCCAGGTCGTTGGTCGGCTCGTCGAGCAGCAGCAGGTTGCCGCCCATCTTCAGGGTCAGCGCCAGGTTGAGACGGTTGCGCTCACCACCGGAGAGCACGCCGGCCTTCTTCTGCTGGTCGGGACCCTTGAAGCCGAACGACGCGACGTACGCGCGTGAGTTCATCTCGAAGTTGGCGACCTTGATGAAGTCGAGCCCGTCGGAGACGACCTCCCACACGTTCTTGTTGGGGTCGATGCCGCCGCGGCTCTGGTCGACGTACGACAGCTTCACCGTCGTACCGACCTTGAGCTCCCCCGCGTCGGGCTGCTCGCCGCCGGTGATCATGCGGAAGAGCGTGGTCTTGCCGACGCCGTTGGGGCCGATGACGCCCACGATGCCGGCGCGGGGCAGGCTGAACGACAGGTCGTGCATGAGGGTGCGACCCTCGAAGCCCTTCGTCAGGCCGTTGGCCTCGAGGACGATGTCACCGAGTCGCGGACCGGCCGGGATGTTGATCTCGGAGGTGTCGATCTTGCGCATCCGGTCGGCCTCGGCCGCCATCTCCTCGTAGCGCGCGAGACGCGAGCGGCTCTTGGTCTGCCGGGCCTTGGCGTTGGAGCGGACCCACTCCAGCTCCTTCTCCAGCATCTTGGCGCGCTTGGCGTCCTTCTGCCCCTCGATCTTGAGGCGGTCCCGCTTGGTCTCGAGGTACGTCGAGTAGTTGCCCTCGTAGGGGTGGGTCTGGCCGCGGTCGAGCTCGAGGATCCACTCGGCGACGTTGTCGAGGAAGTACCGGTCGTGGGTGATCGCCAGGACGGCGCCCGGGTAGTCCTTGAGGTGGCCCTCGAGCCACTGCACCGACTCCGCATCGAGGTGGTTGGTGGGCTCGTCGAGCAGCAGCAGGTCGGGCTGCTGGAGCAGCAGCTTGCACAGCGCGACCCGGCGGCGCTCACCACCGGAGAGGTTGTCGACGATCGCGTCCGGCGGCGGGCAGCGCAGGGCGTCCATCGCCTGGTCGAGGCGGCTGTCCAGGTCCCAGACGTTGGCGGCGTCGAGCTCGGTCTGGAGATCGCCGGCCTCGGTCGCGACCTTGTCCTGGTCGGCGTCCGGGTCACCCATCAGCATGTAGAGCTCGTCGAGCCGGGCCATCTTGGCCTTGATCTCGGAGACGGCCTCCTCGACGTTCTCGAGGACCGTCTTGCCCTCGGTCAGCGGGGGCTCCTGCTGGAGCATCCCGACCGTGGCCTCCGGGTCAAGGATCGCGTCGCCGTTATTGGGCTTGTCGAGCCCGGCCATGATCTTGAAGAGCGAGGACTTGCCGGTGCCGTTGGGGCCCACGACACCGATCTTCGCCCCGTGCAGGAACGAGAGAGTCACGTTGTCGAGGACGACCTTGTCGCCGTGGGCCTTGCGCACATTGCGCAGGGTGAACACATATTCCGCCATGATCCGAGCCTAGTTGGCGAACGGGGTTGAGACCTGATCGGGGGCCGTCCGCGTCTGTAGGGTGACGGCCTCCACCGGGGAGTCCGGTGACGCGATGGAGGGCACGTGCGTCGATCCGACCGCACCGACGACGAGTTCGCGGAGTTCGTGGCCGCGCGCTCGGGCCAGCTGTACCGGAGCGCCTACCTGCTCACGACCTCCCCGCATGCCGCGGAGGACCTGGTGCAGACGGCGCTGGCCAAGACGTACGCCGCCTGGTGGCGGGTGCGCGCGACCGACGACCCGGTGGCCTACGTGCACGGCGTGCTCGTGAAGTCGTTCCTCTCGGAACGCCGTCGCAAGAGCTCGCGCGAGCTGCCGGTCCCCGAGACGCCCGACCTGGCCGTCACCGATGCGGACCCGACCGAACGAGCGGCACTGGTGGCGGCGCTCGCCGAACTGGCCCCGCTCGACCGTGCCGTCGTGGTGCTCCGGTTCTGGGAGGACCACAGCGTCAGCCACACCGCGAGCCAGCTCCACCTCACCGAGGCAGCCGTCAAGAACCGCAGCCTCCGGGCCCTGCGCTCGCTGCGCGGGCTCCTCTCCGAAACCTCCTCTCACTCGAACGGAAGCGCACGATGACCGACCTCGACTCCGGCGCCGACCTGCACGACCTGATGGACCGCGCTCTCACCGACCTGCCCACCCCCACCGCCCGCCTGCGGGAAGGCGCGTTGCGCCAGGGCCGACCGCTGCGCCGCCGCCGGCGGGTGGTCACCGGACTCGCGGGCTTCGCCGTCGTGGCCGCCACGGCCGCCGTGCTGGTCCCGATCGTGGGGAGTGACGGTCCGACAACCGGCGGCGTCGCCACGGAGACCCCGCCGACGCCCCAGCCGAAGCAGCCGGACGACTTCGTCGCACACCCCGGCTGGTGGGACATGCCGGTCGGCGAGATGCGCACGCGGCTGCTCGCCCTGCTCCCCAACGACGTGGAGATCTCGTCGTACGCCAAGATCAGCACCGACCACGCTCCGGGTGAGTCCTCGGTCTTGTCCGGCGTCTTCAGGGGCACCCTCCGGGACGCCTCCGGCGACGGGCCCGGCAGCATCGAGATCTTCCTCACCGAGCTGCCCCAGGACCCCACGGCGCTGGCCGACGTCCGCGCCCAGCACCTGAGCTGCGACCTGAGCGACTGGGAACTCGACGACCTGGCGGCCCCGGTGCAGTGCGAGCTCGGCGACCGGCACGACGGCAGCCCTCACCAGCGGACGATCACCTTCACGAACAACGGGATCACCTATACCGAGGTGCGGCGCTGGTCCGGTGCCGGCGAGATCTATGCGGCCACCGCCAACTCGACGCAGCGCAAGTGGGGACCGCCCGCGTCCGCGGCCCGACCGCCGTTGACGCTGTCGGAGCTGACCGCGGTCGTCGACAGCCCGTCCTGGGTCACCGAGTAGGTCACTGGGCAGCTAGGCCGCCTCCTCGGACGCCACCTCCTCGACCATCGGCGCCTGCGTCTCGCGCTGCCTGCGGGTGAATGCGCTCGTGCCGCGGCTGAGGTCGTGGCCGACGTGCAGCGCGTCGATCTCGAAGCTGAGCACCTCGACGTTGTTGCCGTTGACGTAGGTGCGGGTCTCGAGCCGGCCGTGCACCACGACGGGGTCGCCGCGGTGCAGCGAACCCGCGCAGTTCTCCGCCAGGGCCCGCCAGGCGGTCACGCTGTACCACTGCGTCATGCCGTCCGACCACGTGTCGGTCCGGCGGTTGTACTTCCGCGGGGTGCAGGCGAGCCGGAAGCTCGCGACCGGCACGTCGCCGGCCTCGCGCAGTGCGACGTCGCCGCCGAGGTAGCCGCGCACGGTGATGGTGCTGTCGGACATGTCTGTCTCCTTGTCTCGATCCGGTAGGACGAGACGAGACTCCGCGCCGGCACCGACAGCAGGACGGTGTGCCGAGGACGGCTGGGGACAACGCAGTGGGAGGCCGCCCTGTGGACGGAAGGTGGGCCGGAAGGGGTCAGGCCTGAGCGCGGGCCAGGCCGTCGCGCACGGCGGCGTACGCCGCGAGCTCGGCCTCCACGGGCTCGATGACGAGCTCGTGGGTCACCGTGTTCACGCCCTCGCGCAGCCGCTCGTCGGCGCGGGCGGCGCGCGTGCGCGCCGCGCTCCCCACCAGCAGCCGGCAGACGAGCGCGAGCACCAGGCCGCCCACGACCCCACCGACCAGCAGCACGACCGCGAGCGCGACGCCGCCGACCGAGATGGTGTCCGGGTCCGAGAGACGACCGAGGCCGGCCAGCGCAGCGGTCCACCCGAGGCCGACGACGGCCGCCAGCAGCAGGAGCCACTGGAGCACGCGCACGATGCCCACCCAGGCGGGCAGCCGGGCGACCCCGAGGTCGGTGTCGGCGAGCGCCTGGTCGAGGCGGTCGCCGAGCTGGTCGAGCCGAGAGCCAGCGGCTCGGCGTACGGCCGTGACCCAGCCCGGCGTCATGCCGCTCGTCAGCCTGTCCGCGAAGGACCGCACCTCGTCGTCCACCTGCGCGCGCTGCACCTGGGTGGCCTCGGGCAGGGCCGCACGGGTGCGCCCGCTCAGCCGGCGCCCGTCCTCCCCGAGGTCGAGGTCGAGCCGCTTCAGCGGGTCGGACTTGATGCCGGCGAGCAGGCCCAGGACGGGCCAGGTGGTGGCCCGGTTGCCCCGGACCCGGACGGAGCGTTCGAGCGCCTCGACGACGACCGGCACGCCGGCCGCCTCGGCGAAGGCCTCGTCGAGATCGGCCACCTGGGCCGGCTCGACGACGCGCGTCTGCACGTCGCCGTTGGCCTCGGCCAGCTTGTCCGTCACCTCGCGGATGTCGGCGTCGAGCCGCCCTCGCGTCGCCTGCTTCTCGGCCGACCTGCGCGCGATCTCCGCGCGCAGCTCGGGGATCCCGGTGCCGAGCCGGGCGCTGACGGCGAGCACCGGCACCCGGTCGAGGCCGTCCTCGTCGAGCAACCGGCGTACGTCGTCGAGCATCGACTGACGACGCTCCTCCGGCACCGTGTCGATGTGGTTGAGCACCACGAGCATGACGTCCTGCTGCTCCACGTACGGCTTCAGGTAGCGGTCGTGGATCGCGGCGTCGGCGTACTTCTGCGGGTCCACCACCCACACCAGCAGGTCGGCCAGCGACACCAGGCGGTCGACCTCGAGGTGGTGGGCGACCTCGGTGGAGTCGTGGTCGGGCAGGTCCAGGAGCACGACGCCGTCGAGCTCCGCCTGCTGGTCGCTGCGCCCGAGGTCGAGCATGGAGTCACGCGTCGTCTGGTGCCGGGGCGCGATGCCGAGCCACTCGAGGAGCTCTTCTGCTCCCTCGCGTCCCCACACGCAGGCGGTCGCCCACGACGTGGTCGGACGGCGTACGCCGACGGCCGAGAGCTCCAGGCCGGTCAGCGCGTTGAAGGTCGAGGACTTGCCGGACCCGGTCGCCCCGGCGATGCCGACGACGGTGTGGTCGGCGGACAGGCGGAGCCGCCCGGCGGCGCGCTCGACCACCGCGGCGGCAGCGTCGACCAGCCCGTCATCCAGGCGTCCACGGGCGGCCTGGGCAGCGCCGTCGAGGCCGTCGATGCGGGCACCGATCTCGGTACCGCGGGTGACCAACCGGTCAGTCCCCTCGAGCAAGGACGTCATCTTCTCCCTCGACTGCCCGGAGCAGGGCGCGTCTTCGTACAGTGCACCTCCCACCCTAGGGCCTGAGCCGGGCGAGGACGGGATCAGGGCAGGGGTGCGTCGTCGACGCGGCTCTGCTCGTAGCGCCGGTCGTCGACCCGGCGGGCCGCCGCGCGCACCTGACGCCCGACCTCGGCATCGAGCCCGAGACCGTCCAGGATCCCCAGCGCGCGGGCCCGCTCACCGCCCAGCAGCGTGCCGATGCGGCGCCGGAGGTCGGCCCGGCCGCGCGCGACGAGGGTGGCGGTGTGCTCGGCGCCGAAGACCGCGTCGAGCAGGGTGCGGCCGACCTCGGCGCCGCTCTCGGTGTCGTCGGGCGCCGCGTCCGCGAGCACGCACACCGCGAGGGTGACGGCGAGCCCGCGCGCGCCGTACGCCAGGTAGCGAGAGGTACGGCGCTCCGCGTCGTCGGCCTTCACCAGGTCGGTGAGCTGCTGCTGCCAGGCCCGGACCTCGCCCTCGACGCTGCGGCGCAGGCTGCCGGACGCGCGGCCGAGGTCGTCGGCGTCGCCGAGGAGGGGGCCGGCCGTGCCGAGCTCCGCCCACGCGGCGGCGGTGGCGGTGGCGGCGTCCTCCGCGTGGTCGACCACCATCAGCTCGACCGCCGACTCGATCGCCACCGAGACCCGCTCGGCCTGCTGGCCGGAGCCCTTGACGGCGTTGACGAGGCGGTCGCGGATCAGGCCGACGCGCCCCTCGAGCGAGCGCAGCAGCTCGCCGTTGCCCGCGAACTCGCGCCAGCGCACGGCGACCTCACCGCGCAGCAGGGACCCGTCGGTCGCCGCGACCACGGCCCGCTCCCCCGCGTCGGCGTACGCCGTGACGGCCGCCTGCCGGAGCGCGTCCGCGGCTTCGAGCTGCTGGGCGAGGGCGTCGGCGAGACCGTGCGCCTGGCGGGCCAGGGAGCGCACCGTGCCGTCGAGGGTCTGGCGGACGACGGCCGAGCGCGCGCCCGGGTCCTCGGCCAGCGAGACGAGCCAGGCACGCACGTCGGCGACCACGCGCGCATCGAGCAGGCCCTCCTCGGACACGGGCGCCTCGGCGACGGTGAAGAGCGGCGAGTCCTTCAGGCCGCGGCTCGCGAGCATCCGGGCGAGGTGCGCTGCCACGGTGCGTACGGCGTCGGCGGGGGTGCGGTCGAGGACGATCGCGACCGAGGTGGAGCGCTCGGCGGCCACCTTGAGGTGCTGCCACGGGACCTGGTCGGAGTAGCGCGCCGCGGAGGTGACGAACAGCCACAGGTCGGCGGCCGCGAGCAGCTGGGCCGCGAGGAGGCGGTTGCCCTCCTCCACCGAGTCGACGTCGGGGGCGTCCAGCAGGGCCAGGCCCGGCGGGATCGTGTCCGAGGGCACGAGCTGGAGCGAGTGCCGGTCGTCGGTCGCCTCGGTGACCCGGACCAGGTCGGGCAGCAGCCGGTCCTGGCCGAACCACTTCGCGTCGTCGGGGTGGTGGACCAGGACGGCCGACCGGGTCGTCGGGCGGAGCAGGCCGGGAGCGGTCACCCGGCGGCCGACGATCGAGTTGACCAGGGTCGACTTGCCCGAGCCGGTCGAGCCCCCGACCACCGCGAGCAGCGGCGCCTCCACCGTCATCTGACGGGGCAGCACGTAGTCCTCGAGCTGGCTGATCAGCTGCTGCCGGGCCGCACGGAGCTCGACCGCACCCGGGACGTCCAGCGTCAGCGGCGCGGCCCGCAGCGCGTCGTGCAGCTGCACGAGCGCCGTGAGCATCCGCGAGTCGTGGTCGGGAGCGACCGTCATCTTGTCGGAACCACCTGTCCGGGGAACGCGATCGACGGACGGAGCGCGTCGATCCTCTGGAGGAACTGTTGGCCGCGGGCCGCGTAGTCGGGCGGCGGCGTGCCTCGCAGGTAACGGTAGTGGAGGAACCCGAGCTCGATGGTCGCCTGCTGGTAGTCGCGCATGGCGCGTTCGCCGGCGCGGCCCCCGAGCTGGCGGGCGTAGGCACGGCTGCGCCGACGCGCGGAGAGGTCCACGACCCATCCGATGTCGGTCGCCGGGACCAGTCCGCGGGAGGCCGCGTCGGAGAGGGCGGAGGCCAGCATCCGGCGCTCGGAGCGCCGCGACCAGACCGCCAGGCTGACCACCGCGACGAGGGCGGGCGCCATGATCACGCCGTACGCGAGCGCGAAGTGCCCGAAGCCGTACGCCGTCGACGCGTTCCACACGGCGTGGGCGGTCACGGCGCAGGCGTAGCCCGCGAGCGGCCACAGCACGCGACCGAGCCCGCTGCGCGCACTGACCGCGAGTCCGACCCCGATGCCGGTGAACGTCGTGAAGAGCGGGTGCGCGAACGGGCTGATCAGGCAGCGCAGCACGAAGGTCGACGTCACGGCCTCGGTGCCGCCGGGGCCTAGACCGTCGGTGCCGTTGTACGCCGCGGCCAGGTAGAAGATGTTCTCGGTGAACGCGAAGCCGACGCCGACCATCCCGGCGTACACGATGCCGTCGAGGACGCCGTCGAGCTCGGCGCGGCGCCACCACAGGAGCAGCAGCAGGAAGAGCCCCTTGCAGGCCTCCTCCGTCACCGGGGCGACCACCTCGAGCGTCTGGCGCTCCGTGAAGCCCGCGACCACGCCGCCGATGCCCTGCAGCAGGATCGCCGCGGCGGTGGCGACGAAGCCGCCCCACAGCAGGCCGGACGCCAGCAGCATCCGTGGCTCCGGCTCGTAGCGGTCCAGCCACAGGTAGCACGCGACGATCGGGCCGACCGGTACGGCGGCGAGCAGGGTCGCCAGCGCGATGCTGGTGGGGGCGCCGGAGAAGGCGACGATCGCGAGGATGACGAGCGCTCCGACGAGCACCAGGACCGTCACCACGACCGTGAACGCGACCGACGATGCGGCGCTGACGCGGCGGGTTCCGGGCATGGGCGGCAGCCTATCGGGGCTCGCCGGGCAGGCCGGAAACGCGGCGTACAGTGGCCGTGTGAGCGAGAACGAGACCGGCACCGAGCCCAAGATCGAGTCGCACGACCCGGCCGTCCCGGCGGCGTACGCCGCTTTCATGCGCGAGGGCTGGGGCGAGCGGGAGCTCGACCTCCCCGTCGCCCCGGTCGCCGGTCCGGCCGCCCGGCGACGGGCCCGGCTCGCCGAGGCGTTCCCGGGCGAGCGGCTGGTGCTGCCGGCCGGCGGCTTCAAGGTCCGCGCCTACGACACCGACTACCGCTTCCGTCCCGACACCGCCCACACCTACTTCTCCGGCAACCAGACGAGCGACGCCGTCCTGGTCATCGACGACGGCGAGGCCGTCCTCTACGCACGGCCGCGCTCGTCGCGTGACACCGACGAGTTCTTCCGCGACCGGCAGTACGGCGAGCTCTGGGCCGGCCGCCGCCCGTCGCTGAAGGAGATGTCGGACTCGCTCGGCCTGGAGGTCCGCCACCTCGACGACCTCCCGTCCGCCGACGGTGACCGCAAGACCCGCGACCTCACCACCGACCCCGAGCTCGCGCGCGTCGCGTCCGAGCTCCGGCTGATCAAGGACCCGTGGGAGGTCGCGCAGCTGCAGGAGGCGTGCGACATCACCACGCTCGGCTTCGAGGACGTGGTCCGCGAGTGGGACCGCGCGCTGGAGTACGGCGAGCGCTGGGTCGAGGGCACCTTCTTCCGCCGGGCCCGCGCGATGGGCAACGACATCGGCTACGACTCGATCGTCGGCGGCGGCAAGCACGCCACCACGCTGCACTGGATCGACAACACCGGTCCGATCACCCCGGGCGAGCTCGTGCTGCTCGACATGGGCGTCGAGAACACCTCGCTCTACACCGCCGACGTCACCCGCACGCTGCCCGTCGACGGCACCTTCACCGCGCTGCAGCGTGAGCTCTACGACCTCGTGTACGCCGCCCAGCAGGCCGGCATCGAGGCGCTCAAGCCGGGCGAGATCTTCCGGGCGGGCCACAACGCGGCGATGGAGGTGCTCGCCCACGGGCTCGAGGACCTCAAGCTGCTGCCCGTCTCCGCCGAGGAGGCCCTCGACCCGGAGAGCCGCGTCTACGCGCGCTGGACCCTGCACGGCACCAGCCACATGCTCGGCATGGACGTGCACGACTGCGGCCAGGCCGCACCCGAGTCGTACGCCGAGGGCACGCTGGCCGAGGGCATGGTGCTCACGGTCGAGCCCGGCCTGTACTTCCAGGAGGACGACCTCCTGGTGCCGGAGGAGCTGCGCGGCATCGGCATCCGGATCGAGGACGACCTCCTCGTCACGGCCGACGGGTCGACCAACCTCTCGGCCGCGCTGCCCCGCACCTCCACCGAGGTGGAGGAGTGGATGGCCCGCCTGCGCGGTTGAGCGCAGGCGGACCGACCTCGCTCAGGCGCAGCTGGGCCAGGCGCCCCAGCCCTGGCCGTTCTTGATCCGCTCGGCGACGCGGATCTGCTCCCGCTTGGTCGCGCCGTGCGGGTAGCGGGCGAACTTCCGGCCGCCGTACGCGTTCCAGGTGCTCTTGCTGATCTGCAGGCCGCCGAAGTAGCCGTTGCCGGTGTTGATGTGCCAGCGGCCGCCGGACTCGCAGTGGGCGATCCGGTCCCACTTCCGCATGGGCGCCGCGTGGGCGGGACCGTCCATCGCGACGACCGGGACGAGGGTGGCCGCCGTCAGGGCAGCCGTGGACACGAGAGTGCGCATGCGCATGGTTTCTCCTCGACGCCTGCGGAGTTAGCTGTCGGGTTCGGGCGGAGACTGCCCGGCCGCACGTGGCGGCTGCACCCCGAGGGACGTCGTACGACGACCCGGAGACCTGGGTCCCCCGTCCCCGTCCTCGGTGTTCGTGTCACTCGCGACCGGACGGGGCTCGGCGTGGC
This sequence comes from Nocardioides conyzicola, assembly GCF_039543825.1. Taxonomy (NCBI): domain Bacteria; kingdom Bacillati; phylum Actinomycetota; class Actinomycetes; order Propionibacteriales; family Nocardioidaceae; genus Nocardioides; species Nocardioides conyzicola. The sequence goes on from NZ_BAABKM010000002.1 coordinate 420,799, forward strand.
CTGCGGGTGGCCCCGGGGTGCCGGGACCCGACGACCGTAGGCGGCGACGCGGCTCGACTCAAGCTCGCTCAGTCGGCTCTCAGACCGGGCTGGGACCCTGAGGCGTGACCGATCACTCTCTCTCGCCGCGTGCCCACGCTCTGCTGACCCGCATCGAGGCGTGGTCGGACGCCGGTCCCGTCCGGGCCGTTGTGGTGAAGGTCATGGTGACGGTGGGCGGTCCGCTGGTCATCGCCGCCGGCGTCGCGATGCTGGTGCTGCCCGGTCCCGGGCTCGTCGTGATCGCGCTCGGCTTCGCCCTGCTCGCGCTCGAGTACGACTGGGCGCGGCACGCGCTCGGCCTCCTGGGCCGCGGGCTCTCCCGGGTCCGCGCCGTGGTCTTCCCCCGCGACGGATCCCGCGCGCGCCGACTGGTCGGCCTCGTCGCCACCGCGGGCTTCATCGTCGCCACGACCGTGCTGACCTCGGCGGTCACCGCCCTGGTCGGGACGCAGGCCATCGCCTGAGTCGCGAGCTCAGGGCACCGTGATCAGCGGTCCCGGGTACGGCGTCGACCTGGCCATCGTGAGCGCCCGCTTCAGCACGAAGGGGTCCGCCTGGTTGTAGAGCCAGGGGCGCCCGAACCACACGAACCCGTCGACGTACCTCCTCGCCAGCGCCCGGTCGTCGGACGACAGCAGCCACTTCGGATCGGCCGTGCGGACGGTCGGCGGGATGCCGAGCGTGACGCAGCGGGTCTGGACCTGGGTCTTGCAGACCCGGGCGTTGTCCTTGAGGTCCTTCTTGGTCGCGGGGACCATGTCCTCCCACATCGTCGGACGGCCGCTCTTGGCGGTGTCGATGATGAAGTGCTTGACGCCGTACCCGTCACGCTGGAGGGCGGCCGCGATCCTCGCCCCGTGCTCGATGTTGTCGGCCGGCCCCGTGTAGTGGGTCGAGTCGAGCGCGAAGCCGCGGGCGTACTCGATGCCGGTCCGCTCGAGGATCTGGGCACAGCGCTCGGGGTCGGCGCCGGCGCCGTTCTCGCACCAGTCCGCGGCCCCGGCATCGATGTAGACGCTGGTGCGGGACAGCGCCGACAGCTTCTGCGTGGCCCACGTCAGCAGCTTCGACTTCGCCCCCTTGTCCGGCGTGCACCACAGGAACGGCCCGTCCGGCTGCATCACGACGAGCATCGGGGTGCCCGCGATCCCGGCGGCCAGCTGGTTGATCCAACGCCGGTAGCTGCGCTTCTCCGCCGGCGTCGAGCGCCGCTCGCACGCCTCCTGCTCCCACGGCTTCATCCGGAAGACCGCGATCTGGACGAGCTTGTCCGGGTCGCCCGCCTGAGACGTCGCGATGTAGCTCTGGACGGTGGAGCGGATCCTGTCGTCAGCGACGAACGCGCCGTACCACTTGGTCCTCGGCCGGAGCCCGATCTTGGAGAGCAGCGCCTGCCGGGTCCCGTGCGACGAGAGGAACGGCCCGGAGACCTGGTCCTGCGGGCCCTGGTAGACGCCCCACACGCGGTCGGCCAGCGGGTTCGACGGGTTCTCGTCGTACGCGTGCTCCGCCTTCTGCCACACCTCGGTGACCGACGTCAGCGGTCCCCGCGCGTGCGGTGTCGCGGACTGCGAGGCGCCGGCGAGCAGGCCGATGCAGGTGAGCGTGAGCGCGCAGGTCGCGGCACGTCGTACGCCGAGTCGCATGGTCCGTCCTCCCGAGACAGCGTGGTGAGGGCCGAGGGTTCCGTCACAGACTCCCTCCCGGACCCCGCCCGTGTTCACCGATCGGCAGAAGTCGGCTCCCTCGACCCGGCGACCAGGGACCAGCAACGCCGACGACTTCAAGCGGACCACGACCCTGCTCGGCCTCACTCTCACTTCACGACGAAGCGCACCGCCTTGGCCTTGTCACGGCTGACGGTCGAGCTGCCCAGGAAGGCGACGTGCACGCTGTGCTTGCCCGCCTTCAGCTTCGGGAGCTTGATGCTGATCCGGCCGTGCTCGAAGGCTCCGATGTGACGCGTGACCGTCTTGCCTCCAACGCGCACCTGCACCTTGCCGGTCACGTTGGTGACGAAGGGGCTCGTGACGCGTACGCGCAAGGTGCCGCGCTTGCCTGCCGCCACCCGTCGCTTCGCGGCCTTCGCGGTGATGGTCGAGGCGACCCGTCCCTGGCGAGCCAGCTGGACGGTGCCCAGCTCCAGGGTGCGTCCGGGGACCGCGAGCAGCGCCTGGCGGGAGCCGGTGCGCGCCATGATCGGCGCGCCGCCACCGATGGACGACATCCGGAACTGGTCGCCGTCCTCGCGACCACCGACGGTGGAGATGGTGATGCGGTACGCCCTGCCGGAGGGCACCTCGACCCTGAAGACGCCGCTCTGGTGGGCGACATCTGCCGGGGTGCCGGCGTAGCTGAGGTTCGACGCGACCGGCGTGGCGGCGTTCGGGTCGTTCGGCCACACCTCGACGTTGACGTTGTTGAGCGGGTTGCCGGCCTGGTCGGTGAGGACCCCCTGGATCCAGGAGGACCCGGCAGCCGGCTGGAGGGCGGTGAGCGCCCCTGCCCGCGCCGCGTGGGGAGAGGAGTCGGCGAAGGCCGGCAGCACCTCCGGCGCGAGCACGAGGCTGCCGATCGCGGCGCTGGCGATGACGATCGTGGTGCGGCGACGCCAGTGCCGGCGGGCTGCAGGGGCGGGACGGGGAGAGGGGGACATCAGACTTTCCTTTCGTGCTGACAACGAGCGGGTCAGCCGGCGACGGCCGACACGAGATGGCGGACAAGGGCGATCATCAGGAGCGCGGTGAGCGTGCTGACGGCCACGACGAAGCGCGTCTCAGGTGCGGTCAGCCGCTGCTTCGGCGTCCCCCGGTGACGGTGAACGGTTGAGGACACTTGCCTTCTCCTTGGGTTCTGCTTCGGTGTGTTCTGGTGAGGTCAACGGTGTCGCTGGACCCGACTCCCGGGCTACGCGGGTAGCGGCCATCCCGGCACCCGGCCAGCCACCATCAGCGGTGGCCGTCGGCCCCCGCCGTGACCCGACGGGCGGCGCCGACGAGCACGACGAGCTCGACCGCGAACGGCGCGAGCGGCGCAACGCCGTGCGCGTCGTCGATCACCTCGGCCCCGACGAGCGCACCGAGCACGACCGCCACGAGCACGAGGGCGAGACGTAGGGGCATTCCGGCCGGCTGGCGCTGCCCACCGGCGCGGCCGGCGAGCAACGCGAGCGTCGCGGTGAAGGCGGTCGTCGAGACGCCGGCCACGTCCAGCGCGCGTACGGCACTCATCTGGAGCCCCATCGACAGCGCACCCAGGGCGACCAGGACGCCGATGCGCTCGTCGGGCTGCGACGTCGTGGTCCAGGTCAGCACGAAGACCACCTGGACGGCGAGGCCCAGCGCGAGGGTCGTGACCACCCGCGTCGGCCAGCGGCGGCCCGCCGGGGCCGCACCGCGCAGAAGCGGTACGGCCACGACGCAGCCCACGACGAACCCGACCAGAGACACGAGCACGGTCTGGGGCTCGGGGCCGGCCGGGGGTCGGGTGCCGGCGGCACCCAGACCGAGGAAGACCAGGTTGCCGGTCTGGAAGGCCGTGAACACCTTGCCGAAGGTCAGGAACGCGATCGCCTCGTAGGCGCCGGCCGAGAAGGACAACCCGGCGAGCAGCCAGTCCGAGCCCGCCAGCGACCTGCCTGGCCGGCGTACGACGAGGTCGGCCGACCCCGGCGCGTCGGCGGTCATCGAGCCGTCGCGGCGCCGAACTCAGCCCGCAGCCGGTCGCTGTGCTCGCCGAGCGCGGGAGAGGGGAGCATGGTGCCCATCGAGTTCCAGGTGCCCCACTTCATCGGCGAGCCGGGCACGTCGAAGCCACCCACCTGCTTGACCATGCCGCGAGCCTTGATCTGGCCGAGCTTGCGGGTGTCGTCGATGTTGAGGACGAGGCTCGACGGGATGCCCGCGTCCTGCAGACGCTGGTGCCACGTCTCGGCGGGCTCGGTGCGCAGCTTTGCCTGGAGCTCGTCCTTCAGCTCGGCCTGGTTGTCGGTGCGGTCGACGTTGCTGGAGAAGCGTGGGTCGTCGGACAGCCCGGGCAGGTCGAGCGTCTTCGCGAGGATGCCGAAGAGGTGGTCGTTGCCGCAGCAGATCGCGATCGGCTGGTCCTGGCAGTCGAACGTGTCGAACGGTGCCATCGAGGGGTGTCGGTTGCCGATCCGGGTGGGCCGCTCCCCTGTGCCCAGTGCCTCCATCAGGCTCTGCTCCATGACCGAGAACGTCGCGTCGAGCATCGAGATGTCGACGGTGCTCCCCCGGCCGGTGCGCTCCCGCGCACAGAGGGCGGTGACCACGCCGCAGTAGCCGAAGATGCCACCCAGGATGTCGGCGATCGAGGTGCCGACCCGTGTGGGTCCGCGGTCCGGCTCCCCGGTGCCGTCCATCATCCCGGAGATCGCCTGGATGACGGTGTCGTACGCCGCCTCCTGGTGGAGCGGTCCGTACTGGCCGAAGCCGGAGACCGAGCAGACGACCAGGTGCGGGAACTCCTCGACGAGCTCGGCCGGGTCCAGGCCGAGCCGGGCCATCACGCCGGGCCGGAAGTTCTCGACGACCACATCGGCCCGCGCGATCACCTGCTTGACGAACGCGCGGTCGTCCGGGTCCTTGAGGTCCAGGCAGATGCTCTCCTTGCCGAGGTTGGCGAACCGGTAGTACTCGGACGACCCGTCCTGGGCGAACGGCCCCATCAGGCGCGTGTCGTCGCCGGTGTCAGGTCGCTCCACCTTGATCACCCGGGCCCCCGCATCCGCGAGCATCCGCCCGCAGGTGGGGCCGGCGAGGACCCGGCTGAAGTCGACCACGGTGATCCCCTCCAGCGGGTAGGGCTGGTCGGGGTTGAGGTGGTCGAGCTGCTCGGTCATGGCTTCTCCTCAGGGTGGGTGGGTCAGGACGCGGCGGACGCCGCGCGCTGGGGGTTGAGGCCGCCGATGTGGCCGCTCTCGGTGCCGGCGGTGGGATCGATGACGCAGTTGACGACGGCCGGACGCCCCTCGGCGTACGCCGCCTCGAGCGCCTTGGTGAGCTCCGTCGGGGTCTCGACGTGGTAGCCGCTCCCCCCGAACGCCTCGGCGAGCTGGTCGTAGCGCGCCGACGGGCTCAGCGCGGTGGGAGCCGGCTGCGGTGGCGCCTGGCTCGGGTCGTCCCCGCGGTAGATGCCGCCGTTGTTGAGGACGACAGTCGTGACGGGCAGGCCGTAGCGGCAGATCGTCTCGACCTCCATGCCGCTGAACCCGAAGGCGCTGTCGCCCTCGATCGCGAGGACCGGCAGCCCGGTCTCCACGGCGGCGGCGACCGCGTAGCCCAGTCCGACGCCCATCACGCCCCACGTCCCACAGTCCAGGCGACGTCGCGGCATCGTCATCGGCAGGATGTCGCGGGCGAAGTCGAGCGCGTTCGCGCCCTCGTTGACGAGGATGGTCCCCGGGTGCGCCGCCAGCACGTCGCGGACGGCACCGAGCGCCGTCGAGAAGTTCATGGGGCTCACGTCGGCCGCGAGCCGCGCTGCCATCTTCGCCGCGTTCCGCGCGGCGTGCTCCGACAGACGGTCGAGCCAGCCCTGGTCGATCCTGATGCCGCCGGGGCGCAGCGCCGTCGCCAGCTGGCCGACCACCGACACCAGGTCACCGACCAGGGGCGCGGCGATCGGCCGGTTGCTGTCCAGCTCCTCGGGCTCGACCTCGACCTGCACGAAGCGGGCGTCCTCGGCCCACTGCGGCGAGCGTCCGTGGCCGAGCAGCCAGTTGAGCCGAGCGCCGAGCAGGACCACGACGTCCGCCTCGGCGATCGCCATCGACCGCGCCGCCGCCACCGACTGCGGGTGGCCGTCGGGCAGCACGCCCTTGGCCATGGACATCGGCAGGAACGGCATGCCGGTGCGCTCCACGAGCTCGGTGACGACGTGCTCGGCGCGCGCCTGGGCGACGCCCTTGCCGATGACGACGAGAGGCCGACGGGCACTCTCGATGACCTCGACCGCCCGGTTCAACGCATCGAGCGAGACGAGCTGGCGTGGCGCCGGATCGACCACGGTGATGACGGAGCGGGCGGCCTCGTCGGCCGCGATCGCAGCGCCGAGGGTCGTCGACGGGAGGTCGAGGTAGACACCTCCGGGGCGACCGGACATCGCGGTGCGCACCGCGCGGGCGACCCCGAGACCGACGTCCTCGACCCGCTCGACGCGGAAGGCCGCCTTGACCAGGGGGCGCGCCGTCGCGAGCTGGTCCAGCTCCTCGTAGCCGCCCCGCTGGAGGTCGACCACGGCCCGGTCGCTCGATCCGCTGATCTGGATCATCGGGAAGCAGTTCGTCGTGGCGTTCGCCGTGGCCACCAGCCCGTTGAGGAAGCCGGGCGCCGAGACCGTGAGACACACACCCGGGCGGCCGCCGAGGAAGCCGGCGGCAGCCGCGGCGTGCCCGGCCGACTGCTCGTGGCGGAATCCGATGTACCGCATGCCCCTGGCCTGGGCGACCCGGGCCACGTCGGTGACCGGGATCCCGACCACGCCGTACACCGTGTCGATGCCGTTCGCGACCAGCGCGTCGACGACGAGCTCGATGCCGTCGCTGAGCGGTGCCTGCGTCTCCGAGACTGTCATGGGTTCCTCCGTCACACGGTGGGTGGCGTTGCCTGGGCCACCGAGTCTCCTGAGACCTGCGGACGATGTCGTTGCCGCTGACCGCCGTTGCCGCTGGCGGGTAACGGGTAGTCCCGGGGGTAGTGAGCCCAACCAGTCATCTGACGGATGCAGGTGCTCGACCGAGCGCGGAGGATGAGCCGGACGGAGGTCGAGCAGGTCCTCGTGCGGGAGAGGGAGGCATGTCGTGTCCGTCGACGACAAGGTCGTGGTCACACCACGAGAACACACCACACGCATCGTCATCGCTGACGGCGACGTCCTGACGCGCACCGGCCTCGCGGGCCTGCTCGAGCAGCGCCACGGGCACCAGGTCGTGGGGACGGCCAGCGACGCCGACGGGGTCATGGAGCTCGTCAGCCGCCACGGCCCGGACCTCGTGGTCCTGGACGCGGGACTGCGGCCCACGCGCACCGTCGAAGGTCTCGAGGCCGCCGCGCGGATCAGGGCCGAGCGGCCGGAGACGGCGATCATGGTGCTCGCCGCACATGTGGAGATCGAGTCGTCAGCCGAGCTCCTGGCGAGTGGACGAGGGGTCGGCTACCTCCTCAAGCACCGGGTCGTCGACGTCGACGACTTCATCGATGCTCTGCACCGGGTCGTCCGCGGCGGATGCGTGCTCGACCCCGTGCTCGTGCACGAGCTGATGGTCGCGCGCGACCGGGACGACCCGTTCTCCCAGCTGAGCAGGCGGGAGCACGACGTGCTCGCCCTGATGGCCCAGGGCCGTTCGAACCTCGGGATCGCCCACGAGCTGTGGGTCGCCGAGGGCACCGTCGAGAAGCACGTCCGGAGCATCCTCACGAAGCTCGGGCTCGGCGACAGTCCCGCCGACCATCGCCGCGTGCTCGCTGTGATCGCGTTCCTCGCCGGCACGGCCGGCGATGCTGGGGGCACCCACGACCATCCCCGACTGGCGGCTGCGTCGGCGTGACCTAGGCGACCTCCACCGGCGCCCGACGGACGCCGCGCGGCGTGGCCAGGCCACGGAGCTGGACGCTCGGGGGGACGTAGAAGAGCCCCCCGCTCACCGCCGTCGAGAAGTCGAGCAGGGGGTCGTAGGTGCCGAGCGGTACGCCGACGAACCGCCTCCGCACACTCGCCTCGAGGACGTCGGGCGACGCGGCGTACGCGACGGACACGGTGCCGAACTCCCCCAGCGCCGGCGAGCCGAACGCCATGTCGTGCCGCAGCGGCTGCGTCCCCTGGTGACGGGTCAGCCGGTGCCGGTCGACGTCCTGGGCCGGGATCGGGGTGTTGGTGAGCTTGTCGCGCCCCATGACCCGCTCCTGCTCGCACACGTGCAGCCGTTCCCACGCCGTCAGGTCGTGCAGGAAGGTCTGCACGAGCGCGAAGCTGCCGCCGGCGTGCTCGGGATCGTCCGCACCGATGAGCGCGGCCACCTCAGCGGCCGCGCCGGTGGGGTTGTCGACGTCCTCGACGAAGCCCAGGAGGCTGCGGTTGTCGAAGGAGCGGAACGCCTGCACCTCGAGCTCGACCCGGACCGCGTCGCGGAGCTCGGCGACCACCCGGGTCACGAGCTCGAAGCAGAGCCCCCTGCTTGCGGTCCGGACGTGGACGAGGAGGTCGCCGGGTGACGCCGGTGCGGTCTGGGTGACGCCGTGGACCGGCTCGAACGGTCGCATCCCTGACGGTGCGGTCCGGCCCGCGACCCGCAGCCATCCGTCGTACGAGAAGCCGATGACGCACGCCAGCTCCGCGTCCGGTGCGCGCGCCCCTACCGCTCGCACCAAGAGGGGAAGCGCGCAGGCGAGGCCACGCACGACGGCCTCGGCGCCGGGACGTATCGAGACCACGAGCACGTGCGACACCCGACCGGGCGCCGCCAGCACGGCCTGCGCCTCGCTGCCGACGTCGGAGGGAACGATGGTCACGCACCGACCGTCTCAGGGCGACGCGTCCCGGCGCCATGCCGCCAGCACCCCCTGACGATGGCGGATCTCCCACCCGCTCGAGGGAGGTCAGCATGCCCGTCAGTTCGCGGTGCCCGACCGGCCGAGGTCCTCCGACGTCTCCAGCCCGGCGAGTGCAGCGCCGAGCTGGCCCCGCGACGAGATCCCGAGCTTCGGGAAGATGTGGTAGAGGTGCGAGCTCACCGTGCGATGCGAGAGGAACAACCGCTCGCCGATCTGGCGGTTGGTCAGACCGGCGGCGGCGAGCGCGGCGATCTGGATCTCCTGGGCGGTCAGGTGCTCCCACGCAGCCGTGACCTGCTCGGGGGGCAGGTCCCCCGCGGCGCGGAGCTCGACCGCCGCGCGCTCGGCCCACGGCACCGCGCCGAGTCCGGCGAAGGTCTCGTGCGCCAGGCGCAGAGGCCCGCGAGCCTCGGCGATGCGCCGGCCGCGGCGCAGCCACGCCCCGTAGTGGAGCTGCACCCGCGCGCGATGCATCGGCCACGCCGCCAGCCCGTCGCGCAGCGCCTCCTCGAAGAGGTCCGCCTTGGCGCTCTCCTCCGCGAGCAGCGGCCTGGCGACCAGCGCGCCTGCCGCCAGGACCGGCGACCCGGTGCGTAGTCGTCGGTCGAGCACCGCGTCGATCGCCTCGCGGGCGGCCTCGGCCCGGGTGCCGAGCGCCCCCGCCTCGGCCAGCTCGGCGACCAGGAACGTGCAGTGGTGCTGGTGGAAGGCGACGTCGTGCGGGTCGAAGACGGCGTACAGCTGGGTGAACGCCTCGTCGTACTGGCCCCGGGCCAGCGCCGCGTAGCCGCGGACGGTCCGCACGAGGGCGAGCATCGGGTCGGCGCCGACCGCCAGGAACACCTCCTCGGCGCGATCGGCGTCCATCAGCGCTGTCTCGACGTCACCGCGCAGGCTGCGCGACGCCGCCACCGCCAGCGAGGAGGTGGCCTCCCAGAGCGGCTGCATCGTCTCGAGCGCGAGCCGTCGGCCCTCCTCGCCAGCCACCTCGGCCCGGCGCAGCCGGCCGAGATGCAGCTCGCACCAGGCCGACCCGGCCAGGGCCTGGGTGAGGCTGCTCAGCCGCCCCTGCCGCCGGCCGTCGGCCACGGCAAGCGCATAGAGCTGGCGTCCCCTGGGGTGGTCACCGAGCCCGGCGGCCCCCAGCCCGAGCCCGAGCATGACCTCGGCGTTGCGATCGGCGAGGGAGAGGTCGAGCCGGTCGTACGCCGCCAGCGACTTCGCTCCGCGTTCCTCGGGCGCCGCGAGCGAGGTCACGATCAGGTGCACCGCGCTGTCGGCCGCCGTGACCTCGTCGGCCGACTCGGCCAGCAGCCGCGACGTGTCCGCGTCGACGTTGGACCACCACGACCGCAGCGCGATGCCGACCAGCATCGCTGTCGCCCTGCGGGTGTCGCCATCGGCGTGCATTCGGCGGGCGATCTGCGCGAACAGGCGCACGCGGTCGCCACCGCTCCACGCGCCGGTGGTCAGCAGCTCGTGCATCCAGTTGAGGCGGGTCCGCTCCCCCGCGTCAAGGACGGCCGGGTCGAGGAGCTCGAGCACGGTCAGCGCTCGGTCGCGCTGGCCCATCTCGTCGAGCATCTCGAGGAGGAGCAGCTGTCGGGTAGCGCGCCGACGCGGGTCGGCACTGAGCCGTGCTGCCTCCTCGTACGCCCGGGCCGCTGTCTCCAGCGCTCCTCCCTGCAGCGCCGCGACGGCAGCCTGGTCGAGCTGGTCGGCCACCGCCTCGTCCGGGGCCTCGGCCGCCGCGGCCGCGTGCCACACCCGCCGATCGGGCGAGCGCGCCGTCCGGGCGAGGACGCGGTGCGCTTCCTGGCGCGTCGCCGGGCCGGCGTCCTGGGAGACGGCCGAGCGCACCAGCGGGTGCCCGAACCGCACCTTGTCGCGGTCGATCTCCACGAGGCCGACCTCGACGGCGGGCTCGAAGTCGCGCAGGGACACCGCCATCCCGGTCAGCACCCGACCGGCCGCCAGCACCTCGCCCACCGCGTCGCTGTCGTGGAGCGCCGCCAGCAGCACCAGCCGCCGCGTGCGCTCGGGCAGCACCGCCATCCGGGACGCGAACGCCGACTCCAACCGGCGGCTGACGGGCAGCAGGTCGCCGCCATCGATGTACGCCGCATCGGTGATGGTCTTCGGGAGCTCCTTGATCGCCAACGGGTTGCCCGCCGCCTCGTCGAGCACTCGCCGTCGGGCGTCGGCGGGCAGGTCGGGTGCGACCCGGTCGAGCAGCGCCGCCGCCGCGACGTCGTCGAGCCGGCTCAGGCGCACGGTGTGCCATCCCTGGCCGAGGGCGACCTCCTCCAACGGGTCCGGCTGCTCGTCGCGTCCCGCCAGCGCCAGGCGCACCGGCTCCGGACCGAGCCGTCGGGCGACGAACGTCAGCACGTCGCGGGTCGGGCCGTCGACCCACTGGACGTCGTCGACGGCCACGAAGAGTCCCGTCTCCCGGGCCACGTCGGTGAGCAGCTCGAGCACGCTCATCGCCGTGCCGACCATCGCCGCGCCGGCGGCCTCCGGCGCGTCCAGGGCATTCAGGGCGTCCGCCACCGCCCGGCGCCACCGCGGTGTCTTCTCGTCGGTGCCGAGCGGGTGGAGCAGCTGGTGCAGCGTCGCGAAGGGAAGTCCTCGCTCTGTCGGCGTGCCCGCGGCGCTCAACGTGACCATCCCGCGCGAGGCAGCCACGTCGCGCGCCCACGCGACCAGCGAGGTCTTGCCGATCCCGGGCTCGCCGCGCACCAGCACCACCGGCGAGGCGGAGGCGCCCGTGACGAGGTCGTCCATGAGCCCGCACTCGGCCCGGCGCCCGGTGAGCGCGTCGACGGAACCCATCCCCTCCACCCGTCCGATCCGGGCAGGAAGCAACCAGCCCCGATCTCCCTCTCCGGCGATCGTACGGCGGGGGAACGACGTGCGGCCTCCCCAATTCGGGTGATGGGGAGCACCCTCCCGCTGGCGGGTAGTCGAGTTGGCGGCTGGCGGCGAGGTGCGGACCGGCCCTCGCGGACGACAGTGCAGGTAGTCGCAGATCACCCCACCGAGGACGAAGCCATGAACACCCACTCCCTCCCCCACCGCACCAGCCGCCCCGTCCGTCGTGCCGCCGTTGTCGGAGGCGTCGTGCTGGCGGTCGCCCTGAGCGGGCTGGTCGCGCCGACCACGTCGGCCGCAGACAGCCCGCGCCGAGCCACGCCGCCCACGACCTCCTCGCGCGCCGCTGCTGCGGCCACCCCCCTCTCCCGCGCGACGGCGGCGCTCACGCTCGCCCTCGCCGAGCTGCACAAGGGTCACCCGGGGAAGGCCGCGGCCGCGTTCAACGCGCTGGCGCGCCGGACCGACCGTGCGCACGCCGCGGCCGTCGGGCTCATCGGCAAGCCGCCCGCCGACCCCGAGAGCGACGAGCCTCCGGGCCCGGGCGCGGTGCTGAAGATGCTGGGCTTCGACCACAAGGTCACGACGACCCTGGTGCCGCTGCTGAACCGCCAGAAGGGGACGCGGGTGGTCCGCTCGATGGCCAACGCCCTGAACCGCACCCACGTCCGCCGCAACGGCATGATCTCGCGGGTCGTCGCGCTTCCCCCGGAGGGGGCCGGCGACGACTACACGGACGGCATGTCGGACATCCTCGGGACCTTCCCCGCCGAGATCAAGCTGATCGACACCGCGCTGTCGACGTACGTGCTCACGACCGCCGGGCGCAGCTCACTCACCAGCACCCGTGCGCGGGTCGTGGTGGCGAACCGGCTCATGAACGGCGCGTACGGCGGTGGCGAGTGACCCTGCACCGCCCCGGCGCTCCACGCACCCACCGCCGCCGGGGCAGCAGGGTCGTCCTGCTGGGCGTGGCCCTGGTGACGCTGGCCGCGGCGGCGTACCTCGCGGTCGTGCCCGGCGTCGCGTGGACCAACGTCACCCGGGTCGACGCCGAGCCCGACGGGCCCCGGCCGGCGGACCAGCCCGGCACGACGTACCTCCTGGTCGGCCTCGACAGCCGGTCCGACCTGTCGTCGGCCGATCGGCGACGGCTCGGCACCGGCAACGGCGACGGGGGGAACAGGGCCGACACGGTGATGCTCCTCCACGTCGGCGCCGGCCCGGCCCTCCTGCTGTCGGTGCCGCGCGCATCGCTCGTCGACGTGCCGGGGCACGGCACGTCGATGATCAACGCCGCCTACGCGTACGGCGGTGCGCCGCTGCTGGTGCAGACCGTCGAGGCGGCCACGGGAGTCCGGGTCGACCACTACGTCGAGGTCGGCCTGGGCGGCGTGGTGAGGAGCGTCGACGCCGTTGGCGGCATCGTCATCTGTCCGGAGACCCGGATGGACGACGCACGCGCCGGCCTGCACGTCGACGCCGGGTGCGCGCGGGCCGACGGCCCGACCGCGTTGGCCTACGCGCGTTCGCGGCACGCACAGCGGCTCGATGACCTGGACCGCGCCGCCCACCAGCGCGAGGTCGTCTCCGCACTCGCCGACGCGGCCCTGTCCCCGCGCACGTTCGTCAGCCCCCGGCGCTACTGGCGGGTCGCCTCCGGCGCCGTGGCGTCGGTCCGGGTGGGCGACGACGTCGGTCCGGTGGCGATGGCGCGGCTCGCCTGGGCACTGCGCCACGTCGACGGTGACGGCGGCCTGACCTGCGGGGTGCCGATCACCGACGCGGATGTCGCGGTCGTGCACTGGGACCGCGAGCGGGCCGCCGAGATGTTCGCCCTCGTCCAGGAGGACCGGGTGGCTGACCTCGACGAGTCGCTGTGTCGGCGGTCGGGTCTCGCGACGGTCACGGCCGGTGGGGCGCACCCGGCGCCGTCGCGGCAGCAGCGTTGACCAGGCCCCAGCCGTAGAGCGGATCGGGGCCCGGGGCGCCCAGGTCGCGGGCGGTCGCCCGCAGTCGGTCGGCGACGGCGTCCGGCGACGGGTGTTCGCCGAGGACGCCGCTGGCGATCACGAGGGCCGCCGTGGCGGCGACGTGCGGAGCGGCCATCGAGGTGCCCTGGTAGCCGGCCAGGTCGAAGCCGACGTACGGCGCCGCCGCGCGCGTCACCTGGAAGACCCGCGCACCGATCCGTCCCAGCCCGCAGTGCGGGTCGTCCGCGTGTGCGTCGCCTCCCCCGCCCGGGGCCACGAGGTCAAGACCCTCGCCGTAGTCGGAGTAGCTGGCCAGGCAACCGGAGTCGGTCGTCGCGCCCACGGCGAGGACGTCGGGCGCCGACGCCGGGTACGCCACCGAGTCCTCGCCACGGTTGCCGGCGCCGACCACCACGAGCGTGCCGCGGTCGTGCGCCTCGGCGAGCGCGTCGGCCAGGTCGTGCACCGAGGCCGGGCGCGGGTCGGAGACGAAGTTCAGGCTGAGGTTGATGACCTGGGCGCCGTGGTCGACCGCGTACCGCACCCCGCGCGCGATGGCGCCGGGCTCGCCCTCACCGTAGTTGTCGAGCACCCGCACCGGCATCAGCCGCACGCCGTACGCGAGGCCGGTCAGGCCCACGCCGTTGCCGGTCCGCTCCGCGATGGTGGACGCGACGTGGGTGCCGTGGCCGTTGCGGTCGAAGGGATCATCGTCGTCCCCGACGAAGTCGTAGCCCGGCACCAGCAGATCCGGGTCGAGGTCGGGCGAGCCCGGCTCCGACTCGTCGCCGCCCGGGTACGCCACTCCGGTGTCGAGGACCGCGACGGTGACGCCCTGCCCACCCGGGGCGCCGGCAGCCACGAGGTTCCCCCACGCGTCGGGTGCGTCGACGCCGTACGGGCCGGCGAAGTTCCACTGGAGCTCGGCCCAGCCGCCGGCGCTCCCGCTGCGGCCGGGGTCGTCGGGCACCAGCGGACGAGCGACGGCGCCGGTGCCGGCGCCGGACGTCGCGGTGAGCACGGCGGCGACTCCCGCACCCAGGGCCAGGCACGCACCGAGGCACCCCAGCAGGCCGGGCCCGTGCGTCGCACGCCGGCCGCTCATGGCTGCGGGAGCTCCACGCGGAGGATCCGGTCGTCGCCCGGGCGCGGCTCGCCGCGCCCGTCGCGGTTGCTGGTCAGCACGTACAGGCTCCCGTCGGGAGCCTCCCTCACCGTGCGCAATCGACCGTAGGTGCCTTCGAGCATCGGCTCGTCGACGACGACGCGGCCGTCCTCGAACTGGAGACGACGCAGCTCCTGGCCACGCAGCGCGGCCAGCACGTAGTCGCCCTGCCACGCGGACCGCCCGGTGAGGAAGACGCCTCCGGACGGCGCGATCGCGTCGAGGTAGATCCGACCCGGCGTGCGGAACCGACCGCCGCCGGTGTCGTCGCCGATCGCGGCGGGCCACCCGTAGTTGCCACCGGGCTCGATCACGTCGACCTCGTCGTAGCCCTCCGGCCCGTCGAAGCCGGTCGGCCCGTGGTCGTTCGCCACGAGCATCCCCGACTTCGGCTGCCAGTCGAAGCCCTGGGAGTTCCGCAGCCCGCTCGCGACGATCTCGGGTCGCGCCGGGCCGCCTCCGCGGTACTGCTCGGGCGTCAGCGCGAGCATCTTCCCGTTCAGCGACGCGGGATCCTGCGCGAGATCGGGCTTGCCGGCGTCCCCCGTGGCAAGGAAGAGCCGCCCGTCTGGCGCGAAGCCGAGACGACCCGAGTCGTGGACGTCGCCGGACCGGATGTCGTCGACGAGGGTGGCGTCGGGCACGAGCCGCCTACCCGTCCACCGCCACCGCTCCAGCCGCATCGAGTCGGCCGCGGTCCAGTAGAGGTAGACGAAGTCTTTCTTCGCGAACTCGGGGTCGACGACCACGCCCAGCAGACCGCCCTCGCCGCGCGGTGAGACCGGCACCCGCGCGACCGGCGCCGGGTCGAGCCGGCCAGCCGGCGTGAGGCGCCGGACGCGGCCGGCCCGTTCGGTGATGAGCGCCGAGCCATCGGGCATGAAGGCGAGGTCCCACGGCACCTCCAGGCCGGTGGCGACGGTCGTCACCGTCGGCTGCTGGTCGCACCGGTCGGTGTCCGGGCAGCTCTGCAGGACCGTGACATCGGGCGCTCCGTCTCGCCAGCGGAGGTCGATGAGGAGCGAGGCTGCATTGTTGGCGTAGGTCAGCTCGTGCAGCGAGCCGTCGGCGTTGACGTGGTGCACCAGGACGTACGTGCCGTCGGTGAGCCCGGAGAGGTCGAGCTCCTGGTACTCGAGGTTCGCTGCGTACTTGTCGCCGTACCCCACCGAGATGCCCTCCACGAGGTGCGTGAGCTCGGCATCACCGAGGCCGCACTCCTCGGTGTAGACCGCGGTCGGCGCGGCCGCCGTCACGACGCGGCTGTCGACGGCGTAGCGGTCGCCGAGGCAGAAGCCCGACTTGCGGTCGCGCACGACCACCTCGCCGCCGCCGGGTCGCCGCAGCTCGTACCTGTCGAAGCCGACGTAGTGCCAGTGTCGGTGGTCGGGCGAGACCACGAAGGTCAGGTTGCCGACCTCGGGGACGACCGCCCGTCCGCCGTCCTGCATGGCGAGCACCTGGTTGACCGGCATCGGTTCCGACGCGCCACCCGTGGTGCGGTTGCCCTCGAGGACCATCGGGCCGTCGCCGATGTTGCGGATGGCGGATGCGAACCCGAGCACCCACGCGCCGTCGCCGCCGCGACGCACCACGAGCTGGCTGGGCGTCTCCTGATCCAGGTCGGGCAGGAGCGCACCGCTCGGAGGCCCGGCGTCAGCGGTGCGTCCGGACTGGCTGCCCAGGAGAACGGCACCACCCAACAGCAGGCTCGCGGCGGCCACGGCCGCCGCGAGCCGCACCCTGGCTGCGTGCGTCTCACCCACCCCTAGTCGTCGGCCGGAAGCGGCGGCCAGTAGGTGTTGATCTTCGTCTCGGTCGCCTTGGCCTTGGTGATCAACGACCGCAGGGCGGTGACGACGTCGGCCGGCAGGACCTTCTTGTTGGTGGCGATCGTGCCCTTCAGAGCGACGATCTCGTCATCGAGGTACACCACTACCGTCGGCATCACGCTCCCGATGGTGGTGGCGACGGGCGCACCGCCTGCGCTCGCGCTGTCGTCGGCCGGTGGCGGAGCCGGAGGCTCCGTGGTGTGGATGTACTCGATCGCCCGGTCACGGAGGGTCGCGTTCGCCTGGAGGGCGGCGACCAGCTTGGCGTTCAGCACCGGACGAGCGCTGAGGAGACCGGCCGACGCAGCGGCGAGGTCGTGCTGGATCGAGAAGAACTGCTGCGCGGTCGCGGGTGGTGCCGCGTAGCCCGCACCGCCTCCGTCACCGCCGGCTCCAGCGCGGTCCGCCGGAGGAGGCGGCGGCGGCGTGGTCCGGATCAGGTAGCGCGTCCCCGCCCAGGAGGCCTTGATCTGGGCGCGGGCCGCCTGCACGCTGCGGCCGGCACCGGTCACGTCGCCGATGTCGGCCTTGGTCGACGCCGCAGCCAGGGCGGCAGCGGTCCGGTCGAAGTGAACGCTCACCAGACCTGGGTAGAGAGTGGCGCCGCCGCCGTCGCCGCCTGCGACTGCGAGCGGGGCGCTCTGCGAGACGCCGGGGCGGGAGGGCTGCTCCGCCTCCGAGGCGGTGACGACGGCGGCCGCTGCGGTCAGTCCGACCAGGCCGGCTGCTAGGCCCGCGAGCATGGTGAGTCTGTGGGAACGCATCTCGGACTCCTCCGGGTGGCACGAGTAGGGAACCCCACCAAGACTTCGGCACGGCCCCGGAACCAGCCACCCCGGCAGCGGCCCACTTCTGCTGCGGGTGTCCCCCACTCCGAATACCGGTCAACAGGTGGGTGTCACGGCGCTGCGACGTCCATACTCAGGTTCATGTCGCATGCCCCGAACGACGCGGACCGGAACCTCCGGGTCGTCGTCGCCGATGATGACGTCCTGCTGCGGGCCGGACTCGCCAGCCTCCTCAGCAGGCCCGGCTTCGAGGTGGTCGGCGAGGCGGGTGACGCCGTCACCCTGCTCGACCTCGTACGGGAGCGCGTGCCCGACCTGGTGCTCACCGACATCCGGATGCCGCCGACGCAGACGGTCGAGGGCCTGGACGCGGCCCGCACCATCCGTGAGGAGCTGCCCGACGTCGCCGTGCTCGTGCTGTCGGCGCACGTCGAGGTCGAGCACGCGATGACGCTGCTCGCCGGCGGCCAGGGCATCGGCTACCTCCTGAAGACCCGGGTCGTCGATGTCGACGACTTCCTGGACTCCGCACGACGCGTCGCACGAGGCGGGTCGATCGTCGACCCGGCCCTCGTGCAGGAGCTCGTCTCCGCGCAGCGGCGTGACGACCCGTTGGACGCGCTCAGCCCGCGCGAGCGGGAGGTGCTCGCGCTGATGGCCGAGGGCCGCTCGAACGCGGGCATCGGCCAGGTGCTCTGGGTGACGCCCGGCACCGTCGAGAAGCACGTCAAGAGCATCATGCACAAGCTCGACCTCCAGGAGGACGTCGCCGACCACCGCCGGGTGCTCGCCGTCGTCGCCTACCTCCAGGCGCTCTGAGGTCCGACCCTCTTCCCGATAGCCGGTAGTCCCACCGGCCCGCCGTCGGGAACCACGGTTGGTCGCTGTCCGCGACGCGGTGAGACCCCCGTCGTCGCGATGCTGGAACGGTCCACACAGCAACGGCGACCAGAGGACCGGTCATGGCGATCTCAGCGGCGACAGCCACCTCCACCCGGGTGTGGGACGTCCTGCGCGAGCGCGAGCTCACCGTGGCCGGTGTCCTCGCCACGACGGTCAAGGTCACGGCGCAGCAGGCCCTCAGCCAGGCCGCCGGCGACGCCGCGCGGACGCTGGCGTCGGTGGCGGACGCGCTGCCGCTGCCCGCCGGTGGGAGTCTCGACTGGCTGTCCGGCGGGCTGGTCGCCGCAGCGGCCCTCGCGAACGCGTGGACCTTCGGGTTGGCCGGTGTCGTCCTCCTGCTCCTGCTCCCCGTGGGTGGGCCGGTGTGGGCCGGACTCGTCCCCGTCGGTACGACGGCGTCGGGCCTGCGGAGCTGCGCCGACTGGGCGAGAGTTCGGGTTATCCGCAATGCGCGGGACGAGGCGACCGCGGATGATGGAGGTGTGAGCATGAGCATCTTGATCGTCGACGACAGCGCACCCTTCCGCGAGCTGGCCCGGCGGATTCTGGCGAGGGACGGCTTCGACGTCGTGGGAACGGCATCCAGCAGCGCGGAGGCCCTCTCCAGCGTGGCGGTGCTCCACCCGCAGGTCGCGCTCGTCGACATCAACCTCGGCACCGACAGCGGCTTCGATCTCGCCCGCCGACTCGATGCCGGCCAGCCGCACCGCCCCTCGGTCGTGCTGATGTCCACGCACTCGGCGGACGAGTTCGCCGACCTCATCGAGGCGAGCCCCGCGAACGGCTTCGTGCCGAAGGAACGCCTGTCAGGCGACGCCGTCCGTCTCCTGGTCGCCGATGCCGGGTGACTCGTCCCGCGGAAGCGGGAGCACGGCGACGATCGTGGTGCCCACCCCTGGCGGGCTGCTGACCTCGAGGCGTCCCCCGAGCGCGTGCACGCGGTCCTCGAGACCAGTCAGTCCCGACCCTCGGTCACGATCGGCCCCACCGACACCGTCGTCCGCGACGGTGAGGCGTACGTCGGTCTCGGTCACCTCGAGCGCGACCCGGACCACCGACGCCCCAGCGTGCTTCGCGATGTTGGTCAGCGCCTCCGAGGTCACGTAGTAGACGCCGACCTCGACGGGTGCAGCGAGACGCCCCACGGCGCCGATGTCCAGCTCCACAGGCACGCCCGACCGACGACCCAGCACTCCCAGTGCGGGTCGGAGACCGCCCTCCGTCAGGATCGCGGGGTGGATGCCGTGGGAGAGCTCGCGGAGCTCGTCCACCGCGCTGACCAGGCTCGTCTCCACCTCGGTGAGCTGCGGCGTGATGTCCGTGCCGTCGCGGGCCATCTCCCGGGTGAGACGCACGTTCAGGGCGAGGCCCACCAGGCGCTGCTGGACACCGTCGTGCAGGTCGCGCTCGATGCGCCGGCGGGACTCGTCGGCAGCCCTCACAAGCCGGGACCGGGAGGAGATGAGGTCGGTGCGCGCCTGCGCGTTGGCCACGGCCGTCGCGACGAGCTCGGTGAACTCCCCGAGACGCGTCTCGATGCCCTCGGGGACCGGTAGGTCCGACCGCGACGAGACGACCATGACGCCCCACACGGTCCCGTCAACCGTGATCGGGCTTCCCGCACTGGAGCGCACACCGAGCTCACGCAGCGAGGCCGCCCACGGTCCGCGTGCGTGCTCGAAGCTGTCCATGCGCGCCGGGCGCCGGGTGCGGTGCACCATCTCGGCGACGTTGTCGCCCTCGAGGCTCAGTCGGGTCCCCGGCGTCGCCCTGGCCCCGGACGTCGACCACGCCGCGACGACGGTCGCCGTGCCGTCGGTGTGGTAGCGGACCATCGTCGCGAGATCGGCACGCAGGTGTCGCCCGACCTCCTCGGTCACGACGGCGAAGACCTCGTCCGGAGCGGTCTGCCGCGCCACCAGTGTCGCCACCCGGCGCAGCGCGGCCTGCTCGTCGGCCAGCGCGCTCCGCGCGACCTCGGCACGGACGGCGAGGCGCCGGGCCCGGACCGCCAGCTCGCCCAGCAGGGACGCCATGAGCAGATAGCTCACCAACGCGAGCATGTTGCGTGCGTCGGGGAGCTCGACGTCGTGGGTCGGCGGGATGAAGTACCAGTCGAGGGCTACGACGCTCGCAACGCCGATCGTCACGGCGTACGCGATGTCCCAGACCCGGGCGACCACGACGACGAGGCCGACATCGAACGCGATCATCGCAAGGGACACCGCGAGCGACTCGGGCAAGGGCTTCGCGAGCAGCACCGTCGTGGTCGCGAACCAGGCCGCGCCGACCAGGAAGGCGAGCGTCATCTCGACGCCCCTCGGCGGCGGCGTGCCCAGCCTGGTCATGGCGGCAGGCTAGCGGAGCGCGCGGCTACGGTCGTGCGCTCTGGCGGCGGCCCCAGACGGCACGGAGCATCGGTCGGACGGTACGGCGACGGTGGACCAGCAGGTCGATGGCGAAGACGAACAGGACGAACGTCGCCGCCACACGCAGCACGACGACCGGGTAGACGACCTGAGCCACGAAGATCGTGGTCACCATGAGCGCGTCGATGCGTTGCGGCTGCATGGTGGCCAGGGCTGCGACCACGAAGAGGGTCATCGCGATGGTGAACGCCAGCTCTACCTGCTCCCTCGGCGCGAGCGGCATCACCGGACCGCCGCCGCCCGCGAGGTAGGCGACGGGCAGCGCGCCGAGCCCGAGCGTCCACTGGCTGACGGACGACGCGAGGAAGAGCGCCATGCCCTGCGCCGGGCGGTGGTTGGCGATGAGGACCGCGACGACGACGAACTCCGGGGACTCGGTCGCGATCGGCACCACCGACTGGATCAGGAGGTAAGGGTCGATGCCGACCGAGGCCCCGGTCGCCAGCAGAGCGTCGGCGAACGGGTTGGCGACCAGGAGGACGACCAGACCGGGCCCCACGATCAGCCCGATGATCGCGAGCTGTCGTCGCCGCCCGGACAGGGCCACGAGACCGGCGGCGACTCCGACGGCGCCTGCCTCCTCGCCGTGCGTGCCCTGCACCCGCCGCGTGTAGAGCACGTAGAGCGTGATGAGCACGACCGACTCGAAGACGGACAGGTTGCCCCGGATCGTGAACTGGATGGCGAACACAGCGGTGACCAGCAGCACGCCGAGCTCGAGCCGGCGGTTGTCCGCGAGTCGCACCGGAGCCGCCTCGTCGCCACGGGCGTGCGCCAGCATGAGCACCACCAGCGGCAGCGACACCGCCCCCGCCAGCAGGAGCCGGGTGGCGCCGGTGAGGTTGGCGGTCACCAGCTCGGCGGCCTGGATGAAGGCGAAGCGGATCTCGATCACGAACTCCGGCAGCACCGTGACCAGCGCGACGACCGCGAGCACGAGCCCGCCGGAGAACACAGCCTCCCCGGCGTCGGCGGCCCACGCGAGCATGAAGGCCGCACCGATGAGACCGATCCCCAGGAAGATGACGGCCAGCTGCACCGGCACCACCGGGCCGAGGAAGTGGACGACGACACCGACGAGCGAGCACATCGACGCGACCAGGATCGACCGGTGCCACGAACGATCGACCGCAGCTCCAGGCTCCGCCCCGCTCACACCGGCTCCAGCACGGTCACGGGGACCGACATCTGGCTGGAGGCTCCGCCGCCGCGGGCGATCACCGTGAAGGTGAAGTCACCAGGCGCCGCCGGCGTCCAGACAACTCGGGCGGCGTCGGCGGGACACGCGAACCGCCATTCCTGGAGGACCGTCCCGTCGTCGTCGGAGAGCTGCGCGAGCACGCTCTGGCAACCGCTGGCGCGGACATCGAAGCGCGCCGCCTCTCCGACCGTCGCGCTCCGCGGGGCCTTCGTGATCGTGACGGTCGGCGGCATCACCGCCGTGCTCGGCCCGACCTCGATGCGGAGCTTCTGGCGCACGACCTGTCCCTCCGTGCCGCGCACCCGGACGACCAGCGTCGAGGCCCCGGTCGCGTCCGGCACCCAGGCGACGACGCCACGCCCGTCGCGCACCTCGTACTTCCGCTGGAACACGATGCCCGCGCGCGTCGAGACCTCGGCGACCTCGGTCACGCCGTTCGCGACCTCGAACCGCACCCGCACCGGCTTGCCGACCTCGCCTGTCGTCGGCAGGTCGAGGAGCTGCAGGCGCGGCGCCGGCCCGAGCACCTCGACCGTGATGACGTCGGAGGTGCGGGTGCCGTCGAGCCCGACGACCGAGATCCGGACGCGCGTCTCGCCCGGCTCGGTCGGCAGCCAGCGCACCGAGCCGGTGCCCGACGCCACCTTCAGCCTCGCCCGGACCCGCCCGGTCGCCGAGGTGATCGTCACGTCCTCTTGACGGGCGTTGACGACCCGGAAGTCGAGGTCGGTCCACTCCCCCACGACCGGTGGATCGTCCGGGGCGGCGAGCTCGACCTCCGGCGGCTCGTTGAGCGCCTGCCGGACGGCGCTCTCGACATCGGGGCCGAGACCCGCCCGTCCGTTGACGTACGCCGTGACCCCGAGCAGCCGTGCGGCTCCCGGGCCACGCGATCCCTCGTAGAGGTTCTGCACCTGCACCAGCCCGCCCCGGAGGAGCATGATCCGAGGACGGCCGAGCAGCACGGCGTCGATGGACGACTTGTCGAGGTCGCGGATCTCGAGGTTGCGCAGGCCCAGCAGGTTGCTCACCCGCGGCGTGGCGAACACGAGCCGACTGACCTGGGCCGGGCCGAGCGTGACCGGGTCGCGTGGCAGACCCCGTGCGATCAGCCGCGCTTGACCGTCGTCGTCGATCCATCCGTTGAGCGAGCCGACCAGGTTCTGCCCCTGGCTCGGCGTGTAGTACGTCGCCAGCACCACCCGGGCCCCTTGGCCACTCGTGGGCGGGATCCAGATGTAGACGGGCGGCATGGTGAGCCGCAGGTCGTCCTCGTCGGACTCGTCGAAGTCGACGTCGCCCGCGACCTCGATCGGGCCGGACAGGGCCAGCGGACGGGCCCACGTGTCGGCCCCGCTGACGAAGACGTCAGCGCGCGTGGTGTGGTAGCGCTCGTACGCCGTCGACTGCGCGTTGAAGAGCTCCGCCGGGTAGCGCAGCCGGCCGCGCAGCTTGTCGGGCAGCGAGGAGAACGGCTTGAAGAGGCTCGGGAAGATCTCCCGCCACGCCCGCAGCACCGGCTCGTCGTCGTCGGTCACGTACAGCGACACCTTGCCGTCGAAAGCGTCGACCGTGGCGACCACCGAGGCACGTGCGTAGTTGACCTGGCTGTGACCCAGGGCGACCTTCTGGGCATAGGGATAGCTGGTGCTGGTGGTGTAGCCGTCGACGACGAAGACGACGTGTCCGTTCGCGGTCAGCGGCATGGCCTCGGAGTCCCAGTGGATGAAAGGTGCGAGGGTCTTGAGCCGGTCGTGCACGTCCCGGTGCAGCAGCAGCCGCGAGTCGGGCGTGATCTCCTCGGACAGCAGCAGCTCCTTGCTGCCGAGCGCGAGGGCGAACACAGCGCGACGAGCAGAGCTGGACAGCTTGATGCCGCCAGAGCCGTCGTAGTGGTAGGTCGAGCTGCCGGCAGCGCCCTGGGTCGCGGGGATGTCGACCTCCGGCCGGCGGGTGTTGGCGACGACCCACTGGGAGTCGGCGACGTCCTCGTCGAGGGTCGGCTTCAGCAGCCGGACCTGTGTCTCGGGCGCGTCGTCGTCGGACGCGAGCCGGGGCAGGTTGCCGAAGTAGATGCGGGGCTGGGTGACACCGAGCCCGGAGTCGAGGAGGCGCGGCTCCCGGTCGTCGCCGACGTCGGTG
The DNA here is from genome assembly GCF_039543825.1 of Nocardioides conyzicola. Lineage (NCBI taxonomy): Bacteria > Bacillati > Actinomycetota > Actinomycetes > Propionibacteriales > Nocardioidaceae > Nocardioides > Nocardioides conyzicola. The sequence goes on from NZ_BAABKM010000002.1 coordinate 444,718, forward strand.
CTGGAGAAGCGGATCAGCCCCAGCCCGTGCGTGTAGGACAGCCGGTTGCTGACCCAGGTGTCCCCCTCGCTGGGCACCTTGTTGAGGTCGAGCTCGCGCGCACTCACCGCGGTCAGCTGTCGCTTGCCCTTCGACCTCACGACGTCGATCTGCGGGTCGTCCGGGCTGAAGTACGGCGGCTCCGTGACGAGCTGACGCATCCGGGCACCCAGGATGTAGGTGTCCCAGGTCGGCACCCGGGAGAAGCGCTGCCGTGAGTCGGCGAAGTCGGCGGCGTTGAAGGTGCCCTCGGGCTCGTAGGACCGGACGTCGATCTCGTCGAGCCCCAGGGCGGCCTGGGTGCTCCGGAGGGAGCTCGCCAGGTAGGGCTTCTCGGTGACCAACGGGTTCGGGTCGACGACGTAGCGCTGCACGATGATCGGTGCGACGGCCCCGATCAGTGCCCCCAGGGCCGTGAACCCGACGACGGAGCCGAGCACGAACAGCCGACCGGCACGGGCGAACCGGGTCCGAGCCACCACCGGTGCCAGGAGGCAGAGGACGGCGAGGACCAGCGCGGTGGCGGCCAACGCACGCAGGATCGGGATCGTGACGTTGACGTCGACGTAGCCGGCGCCGGCGAACGAGTGGCTGTCCTTCGACGAGGGCTGCCCGAGCTCGAGCACGTACTGCTGGAGCTGCAGGCGCCACGCCACGACCAGGAGGACGGCCGCGGCCAGGCCGGCGAGGTGTATCCGCGCCTCGGGCCGCACCCGCAACGGCCGGAGCCCGACGCGCCCCCGCGCCACGTAGACGACGAGCACGATCACCGAGGTGACCCCGAGCAGCGACAGGAGCCACACCGCGACGTCGAGGTAGAACGGCAGCGAGAAGACGAAGAAGCTGACGTCACGGCCGTGCAACGGATCCACCTCGCCGAACGACTGCCGGTGGCGCCAGAGGAGGTACGTCGATAGCCGGCTGGTCGCCGCCGACGCGAACAGGTTCCCGAGCGCCAGCGAGATCGCGACGATCGCGAGCCGGCCCGCGAACCGCCGCACGAGGCGCGTCCCGTGACAGGCGCCGAACAGGTTGACGGCGACGACGGCGGCGGCCACCAGCATGACCCGGAGATGGAAGTCGACCCGTGCCTCGATCAACCGGCGGAAGACCTCGCCCTGGCCGAGCTCCTCGAACCACAGCGCACCCGGGATCACCCGGGCGTAGAGGTAGGCGATGAGCGCCGGGAGACCGACCACCAGCACGACCACGGTCGCTCGACCGCGAACACGGAGGAAGAACGGCAACCGGCGTCGCCGGCGCTCGACCGGCGGGAGCTGCTCGACGACCGGCTCCGGAAGCTGCTCGTGGACGGGCGTCGGGTCCGGGTCGGAAACCGAGTCGGAAACGGGGTCGGAAACCGAGTCGGAAACGAGCTCAGGAGCCGACTCCGGGGCGGGGTCCGGGTCCGGTTCCGGAACGGCTTCCGAGCGGACGACCACCTCCCGGGGCGCGCGGCGTCGACCCTCGAGCCGACCGTGCTCGGCCAGGAACGCGTCCACCGCCTGACGCGGCACCACCCACACGAAACGGGAGCCCCACGGCTTCCGCTCGCCGCCGAGCTCCCCCTTGCGCAACAACGTCCGGACCGTCTGCGGGCTGGTCCCGAGAGCCTCCGCCGCTTCGGCTACGGAGAACTCGTCCTCCACCGTGCGAAAGTACCGTCAGGAGCGCCGGGGAGCGACGCTTTCGCAGAAACATGCACCATCCGGAGGACACACCGGTCCTTTCGGACCCGTGGCGAGCCGGGGCGACTCAGCTGTCGTCGCCGTCCTCGTTCTCGTCGGGCTCGTCCTCGTTCTCGTCGCCCTCGTTCTCGTCGGGCTCGTCCTCGTTCTCGTCGGGCTCGTTCTCGTCGGGCTCGTTCTCGTCGGGCTCGTTCTCGTCCTCGTCCGGCTCGCCGCCCTCGTTCTCGTCGACCTCGTCCTCGTCCGGCTCGTTCTCGTTCTCGTTCTCCGGCGGATCAGCCGGGTCGGAGTCGGAGTCACCGCACCCGGAGACACCTACGGCGGCCAGGCCGGTGGCGACGAAGAGCCGCAGCACGGTGCGTCGATTCATGCCGGAAATCTAGGGACCTCCCCCGCGAACCGCAACCGTCAGTTGACTGACGAATGCTGCCCCCGTGGGGAGCGATCGGCCACCGAACCGAGCGGTCCTCGGCGACCGCTCTCGTCGGGAACTCGATCGAGGAAGGGGCATGCGTCCAGCAGGGCGCGGTAGTCGAAGGAGATGGGACGGGCATCGAACGTCAGCTCATCGCGCAACCGTTGCGTCGTCACGGGAGTGGACAGGTCCAGACGCTGTGCGGTGCGCAGCTTGTCCACCGTGGCGAAGTAGTCGAAGAACTTGAACATCCCTCCATATGCCGTGCGGTGCAGCACCCAGGCACTGGGGATCCCGTAGGCGTCTGCGATGACCAGCCCGTGCAGGGATCCGGTGACGATCCGCCGGCACGACAGCATGGCCTCGATCACGCCCTCGACATCGGTGGTCTCCAGGTGGATCAGCCGGACCCCTGGCCCGATCTCCGCGTCGTGCCACCGTCGCTCCAACCAGCGGGCCACGATCCCGTACTCGTACTGCTTCGGCACGTCGGGCGCGAAGTACGCCGGCGCCAGGAGCGCGGGGTCGCCGTACACCTCCGGGCACTCGATCCCGGCCGTGACCAGCCTTGCCCGCGACAGGGGGCCCCGCACCGCGGTGTAGGTCGCCTCTCTGTCGAGGCGTGCTGCCTCCTCGACGCCGAAGGAACCTGCTCCCCACACGATCGAGTGCCGGTTCGCCCGGTACAGGATCGACCCCACCGCGACGTAGTGCGGCCGGGAGCGATCGAAGAAGGTGGTCTCGCGGCCCGTCATCTTGGAGATCAGCCAGGGCGACAGGAGATCTCCGAAGTTGTCGGCATCGGCCCACCAACGGACGGGGACCCGACCGTCGTTCAGCACCAACGACCCGACCTCGTACTGCTCGACGATCTGTCGCAGTCGCTCAGGGCGCTGCCGCCGTGCGGCGACCCGGCGGCCGAACGCCGCCTTGGCGAGGCGTCGGACCCGCCTCGTCGAAGACCGGAAAAGTCCCTTCACACGCGCTCCTTCCACGCGGCCGCCCGACCCAGCTCCGAACCGATCGGGTGCGGGCACCTTAGCGGCACCCAGACGTCAGGTCAGGTGACGAGCGACCGCCGGTATGCCCCGGAGGACTGACCTCAGGCATACTGACCGCGGTCGGATCTCAGTTGGCACCACCCCGACGGTCGTCCCTAGGGTCTGTCCGATTGCCTTCCGATCCCGGCCCCTGTAGCTCAGCTGGATAGAGCAAGAGCCTTCTAATCTCTAGGTCGCAGGTTCGAGTCCTGCCGGGGGCGCCATCTGGTACGCCGTACTCAGGCGTCCGGTGGATCGCCCGTGGGTCAATCAGCCCATGGCCCGGTACGCAGACCCGTTCTCCTGTCCCTCGTGCAGCGCACGGCTCCCTGTCGCCGTCTCCCGCTGCCCCTCCTGCCGACTCGATCTCGGCCATCCGCTCGCGGCCCAGCTGCTCCAGACGCTGACGACCGCCGACGACCTGCTCGTCCGGTTGCAGGTCGCGTCCGCGGAGCAGCCGACTGCCACAGCGGTGCCGGTCGAACGGGCGACCTACCCCGCCCAGACGCCCGCTCCCCGCCAGCCGCGCGGCCTCAGCGGCGCGTCGGTGCCGCGCATCCTCCTGTCGCTCGGCGCCCTGTGCCTGCTCGTCGCGGCCGTCATCTTCCTGGCGGTCGCGTGGACCTGGCTCGGCATCGGCGGGCGTACGGCGGTCCTCGTCGGCCTGACCCTCGTCAGCGGAGAACTCGGGGTCGTCCTCGCCAGGCGCGGCCTGCGAGTCGCGGGCGAGGCACTCACGACCGTCTCCCTGGGCCTGCTGGCGCTCGACGTGATCGGGGCCGACAACGCCGGCTGGCTCGGCCATCTCTCCGACCCCGCCCTGCTCGCCGTCACCAGCGGCGCCGTGCTGGCCGCGGCCGTGGCGCTCGCCGCGACCACCCGCCTCGGGGCACCGCAGCTCGTCGCGGCGTTCGCACTCACCGGCCTCGGCACCGGCCTGCTGGTCGTGACCGAGCGGTGGCAGCTCGTCGCGGCCCTGGTCGTGGTGGCGTACGCCGTCCTCGCGGCCGCCGGGCGCACGCTGCATCTCACCGTCCTGCCCGTCGCGGCGATCGCCGGCGGCGCACTCTGGTGGGCGGGACTGGCCGTCGGTGGCCTCGAGGAGGCCACCGACCACGCGACGTGGAGCGAGCTGTGGCTCGACGGTCACGTCTGTGCGCTGCTGGCCGCAGCGCTCCTGGCGCTGCTTCCGCTCGCGGTCGACCGCAGCCAGGGCCTGGTGGTCCGGGGCCTCGTCGCCTGCTCCACCGCGATGCTGACGGTCACGGTCGCGCTGCCGGCCGTCGACGAGACCGCGACGACCCTGGCGGTCGCCGGTCTGGCGGTGCTCGCCTCGTGGACAGTGGTCACGCGTCTGGTCCCCGCGGACTGGCGGGTCGTCCCGGGGGTCTCGATGGCACTCGGCGCCCTCCCGGTGGCGGCGACCGTCCTCGGCCTCGCCGCTCAGGCCGCCGCCAACGCGCTCGACACCGCCGCGCCCTTCTCGGGCTCGCTCGGCCAGCGGCTCGCCGACCCCGGCCCGCTCGCAGCGCCCGTCCTCCTGGCGGCGGGTACGACGTCCCTGGTCGCCGCGGTCCTGACCCTCGTGCCGCGATCTGTTACCCGTCTCCTCGCCGGCGGTGGAGTCGTGGCGGTCAGCCTGGTCGGCACGCTGGCGCTCCACCCGGTCCCGATCTGGACCGTCACCGCCGCCCTCGCCGTCCTGGGCGCGGCCCTGGTCGCGGACGCCGTACGGCGATCCGACCAGCTCGGGTCCGCAGAGGCGGCGGCGGGCGGTACGGCGTACCTCGCCGCGACCGCGGTCGGGTTGCCGAGCGCGACCCTGACGGCGGTGGTCGCGGCCCTGGTCGTGCTGGCCGCGACCGTGGTCCGCTGGCGGGGCGCCTTCCCCGGCGCCCGGGAGGCCGGCGGCCTGGTGCTGCCGGTCGCCGCGGGCGGGTTCGTCTGGACGGCGCTCACGGCCGCCGACGTCGCGACGGAGTGGCGTGCTCTGCCCGTGCTGGCCGTCGTCGGCCTGCTCGCCATCGCGCTGCCGCAGCTGGAGCTGGAGCTCGGCGGCGCGCTGACGGCGGCGCTCGCCGCCGGGGTCGCGGTGCCCGAGGCGGTCGACGGCCCGACCTCGCTGGCCGTCCACCTGACCGTCGCCGGCGCCCTGGTCACCGCCAGCGCCCTGGTGCACCCGGGTCGACGGGTCCTGGGCTGGCCCGGCGGGGTGCTGCTGGCGGCCGCGACCTGGGTCCGGCTCGCCGACCTCGGGGTGCAGGCGCCCGAGGGCTACACGCTGCCGAGCGCGGCCGCGCTGCTGGTCCTCGGACTCGTGCGCCTCCACCACGACCCGACGGCGACCTCGACCGCTCGGGCTCTCGGACCGGGCCTGACCCTGGCGACGGTCCCGTCACTGCTGTGGGTCCTCCTCGACCCGGTGTCGCCGCGCGCGGTGCTGCTCGGCGCCGGCTGCCTCGTCCTCGTGCTGCTCGGTGCCCGGCTCCGCTGGAGCGCGCCGATCGTCGTGGGTGCGACGGCGGGGCTGCTGCTGGTGCTGCGCGAGCTGACGCCGTACGCCGCCGACGTCCCGCAGTGGGTGCTGATCGGGATCGCCGGCACCCTGCTCACGGTCGTCGGCATCACCTGGGAGCACCGGATGCGCGACGTGCGGTACGCAGCGGGCTACCTGCGCCAGCTCCAGTGACGGGTCAGCGCTGGGCGCCGGGCACGACGCTGCGCATCCGGTCGGGCTCGAAGCCGTGCCGCATGCCCCAGGCGACCGCCTGCGAACGCCGGGTGACCTCGACCTTGCGGTACGCCGTCCGGATGTAGGTCTTCACCGAGTTGATCGACAGGTAGGTGCGATCGGCGATCTCCTGGTTGCTCAGGCCCTGGGTGATCAGCGCGAGCACCTCCGACTCGCGCGCGCTCAGCCCGAACTCACGACCCGGCCACTCGCCCGCGGCATCGCGCTCCGTCACCAGGACCTCGGAGGGCGTGACGGTCTCGCCCCGGTGCACCGCCTCGATGCCGGACACGACCTGCTCGGCGTCCGATCCCTTGGACAGGTAGCCGGTGGCCCCGCGCTCGATCGCCTTGCGGACCAGCTCGTCGTCGACGTTCCACGAGAAGATCACCACGCGAGCGTTCCCGCCGCGCACCAGGTCGTCGAGGTCGACGCCATCGCCCTGCACCGCCGCGAACGTGTCGTAGAGGATCACGTCGACGTCACTGATCACGGGCAGGCTGGAGTCGAGCTCCACCACACGGACGCGTTCGCGGTACGGCGAGAGCATGGCGGCGACACCAGCGACCACGATCTCGTAGTCGTTGACGACTGCGATACGGATCGGTCCTGACGGCATGTCGCAAGACTAGTGCCCAGACACGCGCGCCAATCCCCGGATCGGCCCACGCAGGACGATACAAAGGACATGGCCCCGCTTGGTATGAGCTCGCGGGGCCACAATCATTTCCCGGCGTACTCGTCGATCTCCCCGAGGATCCGGGACTTCACGTCCTCCTCGGCGAACGAGGCCCGTACGGCGGTCCGCGCCAGGTCGGCGACCCCGGTCTCGTCGAGACCGAGCAGGTCGGCCGCGATCTCGTACTCGCGGTTGAGCGTCGTGTTGAACATCGGCGGGTCGTCCGAGTTCACCGTGATGGTGACGCCGGCGTCGCGGAAGGCCCGGATCGGGTGCTCCTCGAGCCGCGCGACCGCCCGGGTCGCGATGTTGGACGACGGGCAGACCTCCAGCGGCACGCCGGTCTCGGCGAGGTGGGCCAGCAGCGCCGGGTCCTGGGCCGACGACGTGCCGTGGCCGATCCGCTCGGCGCCGAGCAGGCGCAGGGCGTGCCAGACGGTCTCCGGGCCGGTCGTCTCGCCGGCGTGCGGGACGCTGTGCAGCCCCGCAGCGCGGGCGGCGTCGAAGTGCGGCTGGAACTGCGGCCGCGGCACCCCGACCTCGGGCCCACCGAGGCCGAAGCCGACCAGCGCGTCCGGGCGGTGCTTGAGCGCGTACTCCAGCGTGGCGTCGGCCGCCGGCAGGCCCGACTCCCCCGGGATGTCGTAGATCCAGCGCAGCACCAGTCCGAAGTCCCGCTCGACGGCGATCCGCGCGTCCTCGATCGCCTCGGTGTACGCCTCGATCGGCATGCCCAGCTCGTCGCTGTCCGGGCGCACCGACGTGTACGGCGTGCACGTGAGCTCGGCGTACCGCAGCCCCTGCTCGGTGGCCATCTCGCGACCGACCTCGTGGGTCAGGTAGCGGATGTCCTCCGGCGTCCGGATCAGGCCGACGACGGCGAGGTAGACCTCGATGAAGTGCCCGAAGTCGCGGAACTCGAAGAAGCGGCGCAGCTCCTCCGGGTCGCTCGGCACCGAGCCGGGGTGCCTCTCGGCGAGCTCGGACACGATCCGGGGCGAGGCGGAGCCGACGTGGTGGACGTGCAGCTCCGCCTTGGGCAGGCGGGCGATGAAGTCGGACAGCATCCGAGGATCTTCGCAGGTCCTCGCTCAGGACACCTTGTCGACGAGGTTGGCGGCCAGGTCCTTCATGTCCGTGTAGTCCGTGAAGACCTTGCCGTTGAGCAGCACCGTCGGAGTGCCCTGCACCCCGGCGTCGTCGGCGGCCTTGGTCGCCTTGGTGACCCAGGCGACGCCCTGGTCGGCCTCGATCGCCGAGCGTACGGCGGACTCGTCCGCCCCGGCCTCGACGGCGAGGTCGGCGAGCTCCGAGCTCTTCGGGAAGCTCGACGCGGTCTCCTCGGGCTGGTTCTCGAAGAGGAGGTCGTGGAACTTCTTGGTGATCTCGGGGGTGGACTTGTCCTTGACGATCGAGAAGGCGCTGGCCGACCGGACGGAGTAGCTCGACGCGTCGCCCCCGCCGAGCAGGTCGAACGGCCGGTACTCGACCTGGACCTTGCCGGCGTCGGCGAGCTCGGCCAGGTCGTTGCGCGACGCGGCCTCGAGCTGACCGCAGTAGGGGCAGAGGAAGTCCTCGTAGATCACGATCTTGTTGGGGGCGTCGTCGGGCCCGATGGTGACGCCGAACTGGCTGGTCGAGCTCGATGCGTCCGCGTTGACGTCGGTGGTGGTGTCGAGGGCGCGCTGCACGAAGAAGCCGGCCAGCACGATCACCAGGATCACGCCGACGACTCCCCCGATCATCAGGTTGCGGCGGCGACGCTCCTCCCGCTCCTGAGCGGCGAGCGCGGCGGCGGCGCGGGCCGCGCGGTCGGTGTCACGGTTCTTCTTCGACATCAGGATCCTTCGGACAGGGACGTACGGCGGAACAGGACGGAGTCCAGGGACAGCCTGGTGGACGGCAGCCAGGCGAGGACGAGGGACGCGGCCAGCAGGCCGACGTCTCGGGCGATCTCCCACGGGTACTTGGCGGCCGCATCGGGGTCGATGCCACCGCCGCCGAAGCAGCCGCAGTCGATGGTGATGCCGCGCGCCCAGACCGAGGCGATGCCGATGATGAAGGCGACGAAGAGGACCGCGGAGATCACCGCGGCGCCGCGGGTCAGCAGGCCGATCACCAGCATCACTCCGACGACGATCTCGACGACGGGGAGCAGCTGGCCGACCGGCGTCACCAGGCTCCCGGGAAGCAGCTGGTAGGCGCGGACGGCGGCGACGCTCTGCGCCGGGTCCGGCAGCTTGATGGCCGCCGCGAAGATCCAGACCCCTCCCACCACGAGGCGCAGCAGCAGGCCGACCCATTCCTTCACGCACCTGACCCTAGAGCCCCAGGCTGAGTCGGGACTGAGAGTGCCGAGCCCCTCCGCGTAAGGTGACGTCTCGTGAACGACCGACTCGTGTGGATCGACTGTGAGATGACCGGGCTCGACCTCGGCGCCGATGCGCTCATCGAGGTCGCGGCCCTGGTCACCGACTTCGACCTCAACGTGCTCGGCGAGGGCATCGACATCATCGTGAAGCCGCCTCCCGAGGCGATCGAGCAGATGAACGACTTCGTGCGCGACATGCACGAGAAGTCCGGCCTCTCCCGCGAGCTCGACCACGGCGTCACCCTCGAGGAGGCGGAGGAGCGGGTGCTCGCCTACATCAAGGAGCACTGCCCCGACGGAAGCCGGCCGCCGCTCGCGGGCAACACGGTCGCGACCGACCGGGCCTTCCTGGCCCGCGACATGCCGACGCTGGAGACCTTCCTGCACTACCGGATCGTCGACGTCTCGTCGATCAAGGAGCTCTCGCGGCGGTGGTTCCCCCGCGCCTACTTCCAGGCTCCGGCCAAGCGCGGCAACCACCGCGCCCTGGCCGACATCCAGGAGAGCATCGAGGAGCTGCGCTACTACCGCGAGGCCGTCTTCGTGCCCTCTCCGGGCCCGGAGAGCGAGGCCGCCCGCGCCATCGCGGCGCGCCACGGCGGGGCCCTCACCGGGCTGACCGGCGACGAGAGTCCGGCCGCCGAGGTCGATTCCACGAACGGCGAGTAGTTCCCCTACACTTTCTCCTCGGTCCTCCGGGACCGACCTGGTGGGTATAGCTCAGCTGGTAGAGCGCCGCCTTGTGGTGGCGGATGTCGCGGGTTCGAGTCCCGTTACTCACCCCAGCCTGAAGGCCCTCTGGCTCGCGAGAAGCGAGCCAGAGGGCCTTTCTGCTGCTCAGCGGACGAAGGACGTGACGACGTCGCCGTTCTGCGGGTCGATGGAGGTGTCGTCACCCAGGAGGCTGCCCACCAGGAACATCACCCCGAGGACGACGAGGATGCCGAGCACGACGAGGAGGAGCGAGCGGCGATTGCGGATAGCGGACATGTCTGGTCGGTACCCGGCGCTGGTCCGGAGATGCAACGCACCTGGCGCTCCCGTTATCCTCTGACTAAGGTCAGAGAATGCCGTCTCCCGAGACCGACACCCTGCGCCGCTTCAACCGGACGTACACGCAGCGCATCGGCGCCCTGGAGGAGTCGTTCCTCGGCACGGGCCGGCCGCTCGGCGTGTCCCGGTTGCTCTTCGAGATCGGGCCCGACGGCGCCGGCGTACGCGAGCTGCGCGAGCGTCTGGGCATCGACTCCGGCTACCTGACCCGCCTGCTGCGACGGCTCGACGACGACGGCCTGGTCGACCTCTCCCCCGACCCGGACGACCGACGGCGCCGGGTGGCGACCCTGACGGCTGCCGGTCGGCGCGCCCGGCGCCAGCTCGACGACCGGTCCGAGGAGCTCGCCCAACGGCTGGTGGCGCCGCTGACCGACCGGCAGCGGGCCCGACTGGTCGACGCCCTGGCCACCGCCGACCTGCTCGTGCGCGCGGCCACGATCCGGCTGCGCGAGGTCGAGCCGACCGACCCGGCCGCCATCGACGCCGCCGGGCGCTACTTCGCGGAGCTGGACCGCCGGTTCCCGGGCGGGTTCGACCCCGGCGAGCCCGACCACGCGGGCACGTTCCTGCTCGCGACAAGCGACGGTCGTCCGGTGGCGTACGGCGGCGTCCGCGCACTGTCGGCGGACACCGGCGAGATCAAGCGGATGTGGGTCCACGAGGACTGGCGCGGCGCCGGCCTCGGCTCGCGGATGCTCCGGGAGCTCGAGGCGCTGGCCGCTCGGCTCGGCCACCGACGGGTCGTCCTCGACACCAACGGCACGCTGACGGAGGCGATCGCGATGTACGGCCGCGCCGGCTACCGGCCGATCGAGCGCTACAACGACAACCCGTACGCCGAGGCGTTCTTCGCGAAGGACCTAGTCAGCGGGGGCTAGCACCGGCAGCACCACGGTGAAGGTCGTGCCCTCGCCCTGCTCGGACTCCACCGACATCGAGCCACCGTGCTGCTCGACGATCGCGTGCGCGATGGACAGCCCCAGGCCGCTGCCCGGGATCGCGCGCTCCTGCGCGAGCGACGAGCGGAAGAACCGCGTGAACAGCTGCTCCTGCTCCTGCCGCGGGATGCCGATCCCGGTGTCGGCGACCTCGAGCACGACCGACTCGGGGCCGACCCTGAGCCGTACGTCGACCCGCCCACCCTCGGGCGTGAACTTCACGGCGTTGCCGACCAGGTTGATCACGACGCGCTCGAGCATGTCCCGGTCGCCGAGGAACGGCACCGGGTCGTCGGGGAGGTCCACCTCGAGCTGGAGGGACCGGCGTTCGAGCGAGGGCGCGACGACCGCGCACGCGGCCGAGACGATCTTGCGCAGGTCGACGATCCGGTCGACCATGCCGAGCCCGCCGTCCTGGATGCGCGACAGGGTGAGGAGGTCGTCGATGAGGGACAGCAGCCGGGAGCTGTTGGTCGAGACGCGCCGTACGGCGTCGAGCTGCTCGGGCCCGAGCTGCCCGTAGGCACCCTCCTGGAGCATCTCGATGTAGCCCAGGATGCTGGTGATCGGGGTGCGCAGCTCGTGGCTGACGCTGGACACGAAGGCGTCCTTGACCCGGTCGACCTCGCGCAGCCGCTCGACCGCCTTCCGCTCGGTGTCGAGGGCCTCGACCAGGCGGTTCTCCGCCTCGACCCGCTCGGTGATGTCCTCGGACGTGCTGACGTAGCCGATGATCGCGCCGCGGTCGTCGACGATCCGGCTGAGCGACATCGAGTGGCTGCGCTCCTCGCCGTCCTTGCGGACGAACTTCATGTCGCTCGGCCCCTGGCCCATGATGGCCGTCGCGACGTGCGAGAAGTCGTCGTCGACCCCCAGCTCGGCGGCCTTCTCGGCGATCCCCTCGTCGCTGTGCAGCATCCGGGTCAGCTGGCCCTGCACCTCGTCGGAGGAGTAGCCCAGCAGCCGCTCGGCCCCGGGGTTGAACAACGTGATCCGGCCGAGCTCGTCGGTGCCGATGATGGCGACGCCGGTGGTGCCGCGGACGATGTTCTGCACCTTGTCGCGCTCGGCGGCGACCTGGCGGGCGTTCTCGAGCTGCTCGCCGACGCTCAGCACGAACGGCACCACGACGAGGGCGCAGTCGATGATGAAGATCGAGAGCAGGATCCCCTGCACGTCCGCCGGCAGCCCGTAGCGATCGTCGACGTGGGCGAAGGGACCGTGGCCACGCGTGGTCAGCGCGATCGCGAACCCCAGCACCACGAAGAGCTGGGCGATCGACTCGTACGCACCGCTGCGCAGCGCCCCCCACGCGAGCACCGGCATGATCATGAAGACCAGCGCCGGGAAGTCGTTGAGCAGGAAGACCACCGGGCTGACCGTCAGGATCAGCGCCCACTGGGCGGACCGCTCGATGGTCGGTGCCAGCCCGCGATGCGGGCGCATCTTGCAGAAGAACGGCGTGACCGACAGCTGCGACGCGAGGCTCGACGCGCCGATCGCGAGACCCATCAGCCAGGGATTGCCCCATCCGGTCGCAAAGCTGGTGATCACCGCCGCCACGGCGACCACGGCGTGACCGATGGTGGCCGAGCCGATGTAACGGCCGAGGTCGGCGTTCGTGTAGAGCATCGGGCGGGTCCGGACCCCACCGGTCAGGATCCACCAGACCGTCCAGCTCTCGGCCGTGAGTCCGAGGGCGAGGCCGAACGCGACGCCCACCGGCCGGTCGGTCCAGATCGTGCCGAACGCGACCAGGAAGACCAGTGCGAGCACGACGGGGGTCGGGGGGCGCCTCGACACCAGGAGCGTCGAGGACGCGAGCGCGGCCGGCCAGATGCCGATCGCGTCACCGCCGTTGGGGGCGCCGTACACGGCGAGCAGGCCGAAGACCGCTGTGAGCGCGACCATGCCGAGGGCGGGCAACATCGACGGTTTACCCTCCACGCCCACCTCCCGAGCGGTCTGCCCCTCACGACACGGTCGGCTCATCCTCTCGTGAGTCGGGCAGTCTGGCATGCGACTTGCCGGTACCTAGAGGGTGAGGTGCCGTGCCTTAAGTTGATCGGATGACCCCGGAGCGCACGACGTACGACGTCATCGTGGTCGGCGGTGGCCACAACGGCCTCGTCGCCGCCGCCTACCTTGCCCGGGCCGGGCTCTCGGTGCTGGTGCTGGAGCGCCTCGACCACACCGGAGGCGCCGCGGTGTCCGCACCGGCGTTCCCCGGCCACCCGGCCCGCCTGTCGCGCTACTCCTACCTGGTCTCGCTGCTGCCCCAGCAGCTGGTGGACGACCTGGGTCTCGAGCTGCGGCTCGCGTCCCGGTCGGTGGCGTCGTACACCCCGACCCTGCGCGGGGGGCGTGCCGGCGGCCTGCTGGTCGAGCGGCCGGAGGGTCCGCGCACGGAGGCCTCGTTCCGCGAGCTGACCGGAGGCGACGACGAGTTCGCCGCCTGGCAGCGCTTCTACGGCGAGGTCGCCGGCCTGGCCGAGGTGGTCGCGCCGACGCTGCTCCAGCCGCTCCCGCTCGAGCGGGAGATCCGCGAGCGTGTCGATGCCGACCTGTGGCGCGACATCGTCACCAACCCGCTCGGCCAGACCATCGAGGCGCGCTTCACCGACGACACGGTCCGAGGTGTGGTGGCGACCGACGCCCTCATCGGCACCTTCGCGTCGATGAACGACCCGTCGCTGCTGCAGAACCGCTGCTTCCTCTACCACCTGATCGGCAACGGCACCGGCGAGTGGCGGGTGCCGATCGGCGGGATGGGCGCCGTCACGGACGCGCTCGCCCGCGCGGCGACCGAGGCCGGGGCCGAGATCCTCACGTCGGCCGGCGTCAGCCACATCGACGCCTCCGACGACTCGGCGGAGGTCACCTGGGACGACGCGTCGGGCACCCACCGGGCGAGCGCCAGGTGCGTGCTCGCCAACGTCGCTCCGTGGGTGCTCCGCATCCTGCTCGGTGGCCCCGAGGACGCCGAGTCGAAGCCGGTCGGCTCCCAGCTGAAGATCAACATGCTGCTCGACCACCTCCCGCAGCTCCGCTCGGGTCTCGACCCCGCGGTCGCCTTCGCCGGCACCCTCCACCTCGAGGAGGACTACAGCCAGCTGGCCGAGGCGTACGACGACGCCGCCAACCACCACGTCCCGCGGGTGCTGCCCGGCGAGATCTACTGCCACTCCCTCACCGACCCGTCGATCCTCGGCGACGCGAAGCCGGGCACCCACACCCTGACCTACTTCGGCGTCCACACCCCGGCGACGCTCTTCGACCGCGACCCCGAGGGGGCCAAGCGCATGGCCGTCGCCCGGGCGCTCGAATCGCTCAACCTGCACCTCGCCGAGCCGATCGAGTCCTGTCTCGCCACCGACTCCGACGGCCGGCCCTGCCTGGAGGCGAAGATCCCGCAGGACATCGAGCGCGACCTGGCGATGCCCGGTGGCCACATCTTCCACGGCGACCTCGAGTGGCCCTGGGCCCCCAACCGCGCCCGCCTGGACACCCCCGCGCAGCAGTGGGGCGTCCAGACCGACGTCGGCTCGGTCCTCGTCTGCGGCTCCGGATCCCGTCGCGGCGGCGCCGTCTCGGGCCTCGGCGGGCACAGCGCCGCCCAGGCCGTGCTGGCCTCGCTCTGACCGGCGCCCCTCGATTTTTCTCGATGGACCCCCGCTGGTATCGTTCATGTCGCTTCACCACGCGCGGCATTAGCTCAATTGGCAGAGCAGCTGACTCTTAATCAGCGGGTTCGGGGTTCGAGTCCCTGATGCCGTACCACCACCCACGAAGGGCCGGGAACCACCAGGTTCCCGGCCCTTCGTGCGTTCCGACGGACTCAGTGCAGGGCGACCAGCTGGTTGAGGTCGTCGGTCGGCAGCCCGTCGTCGGCGACCGCCGTGACAGAGGACCAGTCGAGGTTGACGTTGCCGGTGACCGTGGTCATGAAGGCCGTGTCCGCGGCGTCGCGGCCGGTGGCGATCCGCACCAGCGAGGTGCGCGGCGCGAGGGCGGTCGCGTCGACGACGTACCAGGCGCCGGAGACGAAGGCCTCGACGACCGCGTGGAAGTCCATCGGGTCGCACCCCGGCGCGTAGACGGCGGTGAGGCGCGCCGGGACCCGGATCGCGCGCAGCAGCGCGATCACCAGGTGGGCGTAGTCCCGGCAGACGCCGGCGCCGCTCAGTAGAGTGTCGGTCGCGCCGGTCGTCGGCCCGCTGCTGCCCGGGACGTAGACCAGGCGGGTGCCGACCCATGACGAGACGGCGGCGAGCAGGTCGCCGTCGCTGACGTTGCCGAACTCGGAGACCGCGAAGCCACCGAACGTGTCGGACTCGATGTAGCGGCTGGGCCGGCGGTAGAGCGACAGGTCCGCCAGCGAGGGCTCCGGCAGCTCGGCGCTGCCCCGCACCTGGGCCTGGTAGGTGACCCGCGAGAAGCCGGGAGGCAGGGTCACGAGGTGGAGCCGACCGTCGTGCGGCACGGCCACCTCGACGGGGGTGATCTCGGCGCCGCTCTCGTGCACGACCGAGAACTGCTCGGTGACGTCCAGCCCGGGAGTCCGGGCGACGGCGATCTGCAGCTCCAGCTGGCACTCGCCGAAGGCGGTGATGCCCAGCTCGGCGCCCACGGTCCTGTCCATAGGCGGATCGTCACACGCTTTCGCCGGTCCCACGACATCGCGACGACAACAGGACGGTGACGTTCTACGCTGATGGCGTGGAGAGTCGGCTGTCGTTCCAGTCCCGCAACAGCATCCTGTCGCTCTGGTCGCACGGATCGGTGCTGAGCATCGGGTCGGTGGGGTCGGCGCTGTCGATCGGCAGCGTCGGCTCGTTCGCGTCGTTCCTCTCGATCGGCTCCTCGCAGAGCACCCTGTCCGTGCTGTCGCACCAGAGCTCCGGCTCGGTGCTGTCCCACCAGTCCAAGCAGGGCATCCTCGTGTCCCAGCGCAACGGCGGTCGGGCGCTCGCACCGACCCTGGTCGTCCTGACGGCGCTGACGGCGTACGCCGTCGTGCGGCGCAGCCGCGGTTGACACCGACGAGCATCCTGGAGACATGGAGATCCAGCAGGCCCTCGATGCCGTCCGCGCCAACAAGCAGGCGATCCTCACCACCATCAAGCGGGACGGCCGACCGCAGCTGTCCAACGTCCTGGCCGCCGTCGGCGACGACGGCCTGATCCGGGTCTCGACCACCGCCGACCGGGCGAAGCACGCCAACCTGCGCCGTACGCCGTGGGCGGCGATCCACGTCAACGGCGGGGACTTCTGGTCGTACGCCGTCGTCGAGGGCGACGTCACGCTCTCGGACGTCGTCGCGGACGCCCACGACGAGGCCGCCGAGGAGCTGGTCGAGCTCTACCGCGCCCTGGCGGGCGAGCACGAGGACTGGGACGACTACCGGGCCGCGCTGGTCCGCGACCGCCGCGTGGTGGTCCGGGTCGTCCCGACCCACGCCTACGGCATGCTCCGCTGACCCCGCGTCGTAACCCCGACCGAGTCGGTCTCGTTGGCCAGGCATGTGGAGAAGCCGGCACGTCGTCCTGGCCATCGCTCTCGCCACCGGTCTGGGCCTTGCGCTCACCGGTCCGGCGGACGCCAAGCCGAAGCCGGTCCGCTGGGCTGCCGCCGCCGAGGCCAGGATCCACCCCGGCACGATGATGTACACGCAGGGCGCCCAGTGCACCGCCAACTTCGTCTACCGCGACCGGGCCGGGCGCGTGTACGTCGGGTACGCCGCCCACTGCGCCGGCCTCGGTGAGGCCACCGACACCAACGGCTGCCAGGCGAAGTCCGTGCTGCTCGGCACGAAGGTGACCTTCGTCGAGGGCGGCAGCGTCGTCGACGGCGGCACCCGCATCGCCACCGGCACCCTCGTCTACTCGTCCTGGCGCACCATGCACCGCCTGGGCACCAAGAACGCCAACACCTGCGCCTACAACGACCTGGCGCTGGTCCGGGTCAAGCCGCGTGACGTCGCCAAGGTGAACCCGTCGATCCCCTTCTGGGGCGGCCCGACCGGCATCGACACCGACGGCACCGCCGCCGGCGACCGCGTCTACACCTACGGCAACTCCAGCCTCCGCGCCGGCATCGCGCTGCTCTCGCCGCACACCGGCGTCAGCCTCGGTGACGACGCCGCCGACGGCGGCTGGTCGCACCCGCTCTACACCGTGTCCCCGGGCGTCCCCGGCGACTCCGGCTCGGCGTTCGTGAGCGCCGACGGCAAGGCCATCGGCGTCCTGTCCACCCTCGGCCTGGCCCCGCTCCCGGCGTCGAACAACATCGGCGACCTCGGCAAGGAGCTCGCCTACGCCAAGGCGCACTCCGGCATCAAGGGCCTGCGTCTGGTGAGGGGCACCGAGCCGTTCAACCCGGTGCTCTGAGGGTCGGCGCGCGCTCCCTCGCGGCCCGTTCCTCAAGGCACCTGCAAGGTTGGTCCACCGGTCGGCCAAGGCTCGTCCACATCCGGCGACGGGGCGCATTCCCCGTGTGAACCTTCTCGGGCAAGCCGTTCACAGCCTTGGGAGCAACTCGGATGAAGACCCACCTCGTCAGCACCGCCGCCGCCGTCCTGGTGCCGGTCGTCCTCACGCTCGGCGCGGCCCCGGCCGTCGCCGCAGCCGACCCGGGCGGCAACAACGGCACGATCAAGCTGAGCGAGGTCGGCGGTCCCGAGGACCAGAGCAACGACCCGAAGCTGTCGTGCTCCTTCGAGGTGCAGTGGTACGGCTTCGACAAGGGCAACCTCTACTCGACGGTCTCCTTCGAGGGCCAGGGCGCGGACGCGAAGGTCGGCGTCACCGCCAACCACCTCAGCCCCGTCTTCATCGGCGAGGACGCCGCTGGCGGCGGCACCGACCACGACGCCACCCAGGTGTACACCCTCGCGTTCGACGCCCCGCCCGCGAACGCGAAGGCCGGCTACCACGTCAAGATCACGACCCGCAACGACGGGGCGAAGGGCGCCGACACCAAGTTCAAGGTGTTCCACGTCGAGCCCTGCGCCGTCGTCACCCCGCCGGTCGTCACCCCGCCCGTCGTCACCCCGCCGGTCGTCACCCCGCCCGTGGTCGACCCGCCCGTCGTCACCCCGCCCGTGGTCGACCCCCCCGTCGTCACCCCGCCCGTGGTCGACCCGCCCACCGACCCTGTGACCAGCGACCCCGGTGTCCCGACGCCGGCCGTCGTGCCGTGGGACTGGAACTGGCAGTACGCCGCGCCCGCCTGTGACGCGCTGACGGTCGACTACCCGTCCAACATCCCGTCGGGCCAGGCCAACGACGTCAACATCCGCTTCGCCACGTCGACCGGCCAGTTCTCGCTCAACTTCCACGACAACACCGGCACGTGGGACGGCCGCACGGTCTTCACCTACGCCAACCACGCGCAGTGGCCGGCCGGCCTCACGGCGTACGACGTCGTCTGGGTCCAGGTCGGCGGCACCAACTACCACTGGCAGGGCACGGTCGCCTGCGGCACCTCGGCCCCGACGCCGGCCACGCCGGCGCCGGCCACCCCGGCGCCCGCCGCCGCGGTCGCCGAGGTCCTCGGCTTCAGCACGACCACCACCGTCGTCCGCCGGGGCACGGCGCCGCAGGCCGACTGGATCACCGTGAGCGCGACCGACGCCGACGTGGTGCAGGTGCAGCAGCTGAACAAGGGCACGTGGACGTCGAGCCGCACCGCCGCGGTCCGCGCGGACGGCACCGCCAAGGTGACGTTCCCGCGGCTCGCCAAGCGCGGCACCTACAAGTTCCGCGTCGTCGTCGACGGCACCGCCACCAAGACGCTGAAGGTCAAGGTCCGCTGACCACGACCCGGCGCACCAGGTCGGCGGGAAGCGCACCGACGCGGGTCATGCGCTAGAGGTAGAGACCGGTGGCCTGGTCGCCGACCCGCTCGGCGGCGACGGCGTGCACGTCCCGCTCGCGCATCACGACGTAGAGCTCGCCGTGGACCTCGACCTCGGACTTGTCCTCGGCGTCGAAGAGCACCTTGTCGCCGACCTCGACGGCCCGCGCCTGCGGCCCGACCGCGACCACCTTGGACCAGGCGAGGCGGCGCGCGCCCATGGCGGCGGTGGCGGGGATGACGATCCCGCCCGAGGAGCGGCGTTCGCCGGCCTCACGGTCGACCTCGACGAGGACCCGGTCGTGGAGCATCTTGATCGGGGTCTTGCTGCCCAGCGAGTCACTCACGGCGTCAGTTGACGACCTTGCGGATGACCACGAACAGCGCGACCACGCCGACGACGCCACCGACGACCTTGAGGATGTTGTCGGTGCGCGGCGCGCCGGTCTCGGCGTCCACGAAGTGCGCCTTGATGCTGCTGACCTCGCGGCTCACGATCGTCTTCGGGTGCGCGCGGTAGAGGAGCTGGTCGATCGTCGTCGCCAGTTGCTCCCTGGTCTGCTCGATCTCGCGCTCGAGAGCGGACAACGAATCGTCCTTGCTCACAGGTTCTCCTCCGTCGACGGGTTCGGGGTGAGGCTATCAACCACGCGGTACCCAGGTCAGGGCCGGGGCATCGCCGTACGCGGGTCGAATCCGAAGGGCAGCTCGAGGCGGTGGGCTCGCATCAGCTCCTCGTCGGTGAGCACGTCGTACGTCGCCCCGTCGGCCACGACCGTGCCGCCGCTGAGCACGACGGAGCGCGGGCAGAGCTCGAGGGCGTACGGCAGGTCGTGGGTCACCATCAGCACGGTGACGTCGAGCGAGCGCAGGATGTCGGCGAGCTCACGCCGCGAGGCGGGATCGAGGTTGGAGGAGGGCTCGTCCAGCACCAGGATCTCCGGCTCCATCACGAGCACGGTCGCGACCGCGACCCGGCGGCGCTGCCCGAAGGACAGGTGGTGCGGCGGGCGGTCGACGTGCTCCGCCATCCCGACCTGCTCCAGTGCGTGCATGACGCGGCGGTCCAGCTCGGCACCCTTGATGCCGAGGTTGGCGGGCCCGAAGGCGACGTCGGCGCGGACGGTGCCCATGAAGAGCTGGTCGTCGGGGTCCTGGAAGACGATGCCGACGCGGCGGCGGATCTCCGCCAGGTTGGCCTTCTCGACCGGGAGGCCGCTCACGGAGACGGTGCCGGCACCCGCGGTGTGGATCCCGTTGAGGTGCAGCACGAGTGTCGTCTTGCCGGCGCCGTTGGGCCCGAGCAGCGCGACCCGCTCGCCGCGGTGGACGTGCAGGTCGACGCCGAAGAGCGCCTGGTGGCCGTCGGGGTAGGCGTAGGCCAGGCCGCGGACGTCGAGGACGGGGGTGGTCACGTCGTCACCGTGGCATCTTGCCGGTGTAGCCGCGCGACAGCATCGCCAGGTGGACCCGCTCGCCGCGCTCGTAGGACCGGATGAAGAGCGCGCCGGCCGACCGGGCCAGCACCGGCCAGTGCCGCGGGTTGCGCGCCGTGAAGCCGCGCGACTCCCGGGCGACCTTCATCCGCTGCATCTCACCGGTGACGACGTCGAGGTAGCGGACCATGAACGCCATGATCTGGACGAGCTGCTGCGGCAGCCGCAGGCGCTCCAGGCCGTGCAGCAGCTCGGTCGGCTCCGTGGTGGCGGCCAGGGTCAGGCTGGCGAGGACGCCGAGCGTGCCCTTCACGAGCAGCGCGATCCCGGCCTCGAGCCCGTGCTGGCTGACGCTCACCCCGAGCACCTCGGTCTGCGGGCCGGTGGCGACGAAGGGCAGCAGCACGGCGAAGAAGACGAAGGGGACCTCCACGACGGTGCGCTTGAGCAGGTACGTCGGGGGCACCCGCGAGACGCCGATGACCACGGCGATCGCGAGGGCGTAGACCGCGAACGCGGCGTACCAGTCCCGCGGCGTCGCGACCACGACGATCATGAACGCGAGCAGCGTGAGGATCTTCAGGTGCGCGGGGACGCGGTGGATCGCCGAGTGGCCGTGGAAGTGCAGCTTGTGACCGTGCCCGGCGCCCACGTCAGGGACGCTCGTCCCGCGACCGGCGCCGGCGAGCCAGGTAGGCGAGGCCGCCCGCCAGCGCCAGCACGACGAGCACGCCGATGACGCCGGACACGCTGCCGTAGCCCCCGAAGACGCTGTCGTGGGTGCGCTCGCTGCCGGCGAAGCCGTGGTCCTGGGAGACCTTGGAGAGACCGTCGGGGCTGCCGCTCGCGAACCGGCTGACGACCCCCGCCAGGACCAGTGCCACCAGCAGGACGCCGAGCAGCACCGCCTTGGTGCTGGGCCGCCTCACGCCGCCGCCTCCGTCTCCGAGGCGGTGGTGCGGATCTCGAGCTCCCGGCGCTCCAGCACCGGGCGCGCGCCGTACACGAGGTCGGGCCGTACGGCGAGGATCGCGCTGACCGCCAGGAACGTGATGACGCCCTCGCCGATGCCGATGAGGACGTGGACGCCCACCATCGCGGTCGCGAGCTTGTCGAGGTCCAGGTGGGTGGCACCACCGACGGCGTACAGGGCGACGAAGAGGAAGGCCGCGACCGGGACCGACACGAACGCGCCGACGCCCGCCTGCAGCGGCACCAGCGAGAGCCGCTTCGGCAGGACGGCCTGCATCAGCTTGAACACCAGGTAGCCGACCGCCACCGTGGTGAGGCCCATCAGCGTGATGTTGGTGCCCAGGGCGGTGATCCCGCCGTCGGCGAAGAAGAGGCACTGGACGAGGAAGACCACGCTCATGCACAGCACCGCCGTCCACGGACCTACGAGCACGGCCGCGAGCGCCCCGCCCATCAGGTGACCGCTGGTGCCGACCCCCACCGGGAAGTTGAGCATCTGGACCGCGAAGACGAACGCCGCGACGAGCCCCGCCATCGGTGCGGTCTTGTCGTCCAGCTCCTTGCGCGCCCGGACGAGGGCGGTGCCGACGCAGACGGCGGCGAACGCGCCGGTGGCGGCCGAGGTCGGCGCGTCGAGGAAGCCGTCGGGGACGTGCATGCGCTCTCCTGTCGGCGTGCCGGGGTCGGGCGATAGGTTGGGCGTGCCCGAGACTGCTCAGCCTACGTTATTGCACATTGTTTGCGACAAGGAGTCCACCCCTGTGAGCCAGCGCCTCTCCCCCGGTGACACCGCTCCCGAGTTCACGCTCACCAACGACGCCGGCGAGGAGGTGGGTCTCAGCGACTTCCTCGGTCGCAAGGTGATCGTGTACTTCTACCCCGCCGCGATGACGCCCGGCTGCACCAAGCAGGCCTGCGACTTCACCGACTCCCTCGACTCGCTGCAGGCCGCGGGCTACGAGGTCGTCGGCATCTCCCCCGACAAGCCGGCCAAGCTGGCGAAGTTCCGCGAGCGCGACGGCCTCACCATCACGCTGCTCTCGGACCCGGACAAGATGGTCCTCACCGAGTACGGCGCGTTCGGCGAGAAGAAGCTCTACGGCAAGGTCGTCGAGGGCGTCATCCGCTCCACGGTGGTCGTCGACGAGGACGGCAAGGTCTTCCTGGCGCAGTACAACGTCAAGGCCACCGGCCACGTCGCCAAGCTGCGGCGCGACCTCGAGCTCAACAACGCGGACGAGGAGCCGCGCTGAGCGGAGTTCGCGGTCTGAGAGACTGCCGTCGCGCGCCCGTAGCCCAACGGCAGAGGCACCACGTTTAGGTCGTGGCCAGTGAGAGTTCGAATCTCTCCGGGCGCACCACATCGGCCAACCCGCCCCGAGATGTGACGGCGGTCACTAGAGTCCGCGCATGGACTCCGCCCTCACCACGGTCGCGCTGCCCCTGGCGCTCGGCATCATCATGTTCGGTCTCGGGCTCTCGCTCACCCCGGACGACTTCCGGCGGGTGGCCTCCGCGCCCCGCGCGGTGGCGGTCGCGCTGGGCTGCCAGCTCATCCTGCTGCCGGTGGTCTGCTTCGGCCTGGTGAAGCTGCTCGACCTGTCGCCGCTGCTGGCCGTCGGCATGATGCTGCTCGCGGCGTCGCCGGGCGGCACCAGCGCCAACCTGTTCAGCCACCTCTTCCGCGGCGACGTGGCGCTCAACGTCACCCTGACCGCGATCAACTCGATCGTCTCGATCATCTCGCTGCCGCTCATCACCAACTTCGCGATCAACCACTACGACCTGGGCGACACGGTCTCCCTGCAGTTCGGCAAGGTCGTGGAGGTGTTCGCGATCGTCCTGGTGCCGGTGCTGCTCGGCATGCTGGTGCGCGCGAAGGCGGCCGCGTTCGCGGCGCGGATGGACAGGCCGGTCCGGATCGGGTCCGCGGTGATCCTGGCCGTCCTGGTCCTCGGCATCCTGGTCGACCAGCGGGAGGACGCGGCCGGCTACCTCGCCGACGTCGGCCTGGCCGCCGGCCTCTTCTGCGCGATCTCGCTCGTGACCGGGTACGTCGTGCCGCGCGCCGCCGGCGTACGCGAGTCCCAGGCGGTGGCCTCGTCGATGGAGATCGGCGTCCACAACGCGACCCTGGCGATCTACGTCGCCGTCGAGGTCCTCGACAGCACCGAGATCTCGATCCCGGCCGCGGTCTACTCGATCTTCATGTTCGCGCTTGCGACGCTGTGGGGCTTCGTGCTCACCAAGCGGCTGGCCCGGACGCCCCAGCCGGTCTGACGGGCCCTACCGGTCTTCCTCGCGCAGGCGGGGCTCGGTCGTGCCCTCGGGCTTGATGCCGGTCTTGTCGGCGAAGAAAGCACGGATCCGGTCCATGTCGGCGGAGACGTCGCCGGTCACCGGGAAGGTCGGACCCCAGCCGACCGTGCGCGAGGGTGCGTCGAGGAACGCGAGCGTGATCGGCAGCCCGGTCTGCTGGGAGATCCGGTAGAAGCCGGACTTCCAGTAGTCGCTCTTGCTCCGGGTGCCCTCGGCGGCGATGCCGAGCAGGAACGTCTCGTCGGTCTCGGCGTCGGCCAGCAGGGCCTTGATCGTGGCACCCGGGTTGGCCCGGTCGAGCTCGACGGCTCCGCTGGCCCGCATGATCGGCGCGAGCGGTCCCTTGAAGAACGAGTCCTTGACCAGCAGCCGGATCTGCACGTCGTTGTCCCACGCCAGCAGCATCGTGAGCACCCAGTCCCAGTTGGACGTGTGCGGGGCGCCGACCAGGATGCCCTTGCGCGGCACCTCGCCGACGGTCTTCCAGCGAGACAGCTTCAGCAGCAGGCGCGCCAGGTTGCGGCGGACGAAGAAGTGCCGCTTCATCGCAGGATCCGGGCGACGATCGGGGACATCCGCCGCAGCGCCCACCCCCGGTGCGAGATCGCGTCCTTGTCCTCGATGCTGAGCTCCGCGGTCGTGAGGCCCGGACGGGCCTCGGCCTCGAAGAGCACGTCGTACCCGAACCCCCCGTTCCCGCGGACCTCGCGGACGACCCGGCCGGGCATGGTGCCGCTGGTCAGCTCCTCGCCGCCCGGGTGGCAGAACGCGACGGCACAGTGGAAGTGGGCCGTACGCCGCTCGTCGGGCACGTCCTCGAGCTGGGCCAGCAGCAGCTGGTTGTTGCGGGCGTCGTCCTTGGGCGGGCCGGACCAGCGCGCGGACAGCACGCCGGGCATCCCGTTGAGCGCGTCCACGCAGAGCCCGCTGTCGTCGGCCAGCGACGGGAGCCCGGTCGCGAGCACGCCGGCCCGCGCCTTGAGCAGCGCGTTGCCCTCGAACGTCGACTGGTCCTCGACCGGCTCGTCGTAGCCGTCGACCTGGTCGATGCCGAGGACCTCGACGTCGGGGAGGTGCTCGCGGAGGATCCGCTCCATCTCCGCGATCTTCTTGAGGTTGCGCGAGGCGAGGAAGACCCTCATCGGGCCAGCGCCTCCTGCTGGAGCCGGGAGAGGTCGACGCAGCCCTTCTCGGCCAGCGCCAGCAGCGCGTCGAGCTCGGCGCGGTCGAACGCGGCCCCCTCGGCGGTGCCCTGCACCTCGACGAACTTGCCCTCGCCGGTCATCACGACGTTCATGTCGGTCTCGGCGCGGACGTCCTCGACGTACGGCAGGTCGAGGCGCGGGACGCCGTCGATGATGCCGACGCTGATCGCCGCGACGCTCCCCGTCAGCGGCTCGCCCGTGAGCGCACCGGTCGAGCGCAGGTGCGCGACCGCGTCGGCCAGGGCGACGTACGCCCCGGTGATGGCCGCCGTGCGGGTGCCGCCGTCGGCCTGGAGAACGTCGCAGTCGAGCTGGATGGTGTTCTCACCGAGCGCCTCGTAGTCGATGACGGCGCGCAGCGAGCGACCGATCAGCCGGCTGATCTCGTGCGTGCGCCCGCCGATCCGGCCCTTGACCGACTCGCGGTCCGAGCGGGTGTTGGTCGAGGCGGGCAGCATCGCGTACTCCGCCGTCACCCAGCCCAGGCCCGAGCCCTTGCGCCACCGCGGCACGCCGGGCGACGCCGAGGCGGCACACAGCACCTTGGTCTTGCCGAACTCGATCAGGACCGAGCCCGCCGCGTGGTCGAGCCAGTTGCGGGTGATCGTCACCGGTCGCAGCTCGTCGTCAGCCCGGCCGTCTTCGCGTGCACTCATGCACCGACCCTAGTGCGCGCTACTTGACCTCGGCGCGGAGGATCCGCCAGACGCCGATCACGAGGGGCACCACCAGCCAGATGAAGCCGGAGACCACGAGGTGGGCCCACTGGTCGCCGGTCAGCGGCCAGTCGTAGAGCTCGTTCTGGGCCGACAGGAAGTCGATCCACGGCGCCAGGCGGTCGAACCATCCCATCAGGGCGGCACCGATCCCGATCAGGATCGGCAGCACCCACTTGTAGATGAAGAAGACGACGATCGCGCCGGCCGTGTTGAGCAGCAGCGCGGCCAGGGCGAAGCCGCCGAGCATGGCGAAGGTCTGGTTGACGATGAACGCGAAGAAGCCCGCCCACCCGAAGGTCCAGTCGGCCTGGCCCTGGATCGCGCCGTACAGCAGGTTGCACACCAGGCCGAGCACGATCGCCACCACGACGGTGCCCAGCGTCAGCAGCACCCCGACGACCGCCTTGGCGGCGATCACCCTCGGCCGCCGCGGCTCCAGCGCGAAGGTCACCATCGCCGTGCGCTGGCCCCACTCGCTGGTGACCAGCATGATCCCGAGCACCGGCAGCAGGAACGACGTCATGAACGCCGCCGCCCCGATGAAGTCGCCGAACTGGATCGACTCGTCGTTGACCGTCGTGACGATCAGGACGATGACCTCGGTCGCCAGCACGATCAGCGCGATCACCATCAGCAGCCAGAAGCTGGCCCGGGTGTCGTAGGACTTGCGCAGCTCCACCCGGACGAGCCGGTGGAAGGGCGTGGGCTGGGTGGTGGAGATGTCCAGCGCGTGCCCGAGGGGCGCCGTGGTGCTCACTCTATTTCACCTCCGCGCGCAGGACCCGCGAGACGCCGATGGTCAAGGGGACGACGAGCCAGATGAGGCCCGAGACCGCGAAGTGCGTCCACTCGGACCCGGACATCCCGGTGCCGTCGAAGAGGCCGGTCTGGGCGTCGTTGAAGTCGATCCACGGCCGGATGTCCTCGAACCAGCCGATCAGCGCAGCGCCGAGACCGAAGATCGTCGGGATGACGAACGAGTAGACCATGTAGAGCACGATCGCGGCCGGCGAGTTGAGCAGCAGCGCCGCGAAGGCGAAGCCGGTCAGCATGCCGATCACCTGCAGGAGCACGAAGTACGCCGTCTGCTGGACGCTCTGGTCCCAGACGACCGTGTCGCCGGAGAGGGCGCCGTACAGGGCGTTGCAGATCGCCGCGAGCACCAGCGCGATGACGACGGCCACGACCGCCAGCGCGATGCCGACGACGAACTTGGCGGCGATCACGTGCGGACGGCGGGGCTCGAGCGAGAACGTGACCATCGCCGTGCGCTGGCTCCACTCGCTGGTCAGCAGCAGGATGCCGATGACCGGGAGCAGGAGCCCGATGGAGAAGTTCGTGGAGGTCAGGAAGTCGTTGTAGGAGACCTGGAGGTCCTGGGCGACCACGACCGCCAGCTGGATCGCCATCACGAGCCCGGTGAGGATCGCCGTCGAGATCAGCAGCCACAGCCCGGCCCGGGTGTCCCAGGTCTTGCGCAGCTCGACGAGCACGAGTCGGCCGAAGGGCGTCGGGGAGGTCGAGGAGATGTCGAGCGCGTGGCCGAGCCCGGGGGCGGTGGCACTCATGACAGTCCCTCCCGCTGCGTGTCGGAGGTGAGCGCGAGGAACAGGTCCTCGAGCCCGCCGTCCGCGGCTCGCAGGTCGGTCAGCACGATCGCCCTCTCCGCGGCGGTGCGGCCCACCTCGACCGGCTCCGTCTCCACGCGCAGACCGTCGCCCGCGCAGGCGACCACGAAGCCCTTGGCCGTCAGCGCCTCGCCGAGCGCGTGGTTGTCGAGCGCGGTGACGAACGTCGAGCCCGATCCGGCAGCGCCGGCCAGCAGCGACTTCTTGTCGCCCTGCGCGACGATCTTGCCGTGGCCGATGAGGATCATCTCGTCGGCGATCAGCTCGACCTCGTTGAGCAGGTGGCTGGACAGCAGGACCGTGCCGCCGCGCTCTGCGTACCCCCGGAGGAGGCCGCGCATCCAGCGGATGCCGGCGGGGTCGAGGCCGTTGGCCGGCTCGTCGAGGATCAGCACGGACGGGTCACCGAGGAGCGCGTGGGCGATGCCGAGGCGCTGCTTCATGCCGAGCGAGTAGTTGCGGAGCCGGCGCTTGGCCTCGCCCGGGGTGAGCGAGACGAGCTCGAGCATCTCGTCGACCCGGGAGCGCTCGAGTCCCATGGTCCGGGCCCCGAGCTCGAGGATCTCGCGGCCGGTGCGGCCGGCGTGCTGGGCGGAGGCGTCGAGCAGGACGCCGACGTGCCGGCCCGGGTTGGGGATGTCCTGGTAGAGGTGACCGCCGATGGTCACCCGCCCGGAGGTCGGCGACGTGAGCCCGACCATGATGCGCATCGTGGTCGTCTTGCCGGCGCCGTTGGGACCGAGGAAGCCGGTCACCCTGCCCGGCTGGCAGACGAAGCTGACGTTGTCCACGGCGGTGAAGCTGCCGTACTTCCGAGTGAGTCCTTCGACCGTGATCATGCGCCCAGCCTGCCCTACCGCGCCGACCGTGACATCCACCGTCAGGCGCGAGTCGCCACAACCAAAGTAGGGGGCCCCGGGGACCGAGGTCCGGTCCAGGAGGCGCGTGGGCCGCCTAGCCTTGCGGCGTGGACCGACCCGCCCCCGAGGAGTACCAGCCGCCGCTGCGGTGGTGGAGCCACGCCTGGCGGGTGGCGGTCATGCTGGTCATCAGCGCGATCGGCTGGGTCCCTGTCGCCGAGAGGCAGTCGGACGACCACCCCTACCTCTTCGTCGCCGACATCCTCATCGGGCTGGCCGGGTACGTCGCCGTCTTCTACCGCCGCCGCTGGCCGGTGCCGATCGCGCTGGCCCTCACCCTGGCGAGCGCGGTCTCCGGCTGCGTCGCGGGTCCGGCCGTCCTCGCGGTCACGTCCCTGGCGACGCGGCGTCGCTGGCGCGAGCTGGCCGTCATCGGCTCGGTCTCCTTCGCCGCGGCCCAGCTCTTCACGACGATGAACCCCACCAACAACGGCGAGCCCGCCTGGGTCACCGTTCTCGTGAACGCGATCTTCACGGCTGCGATCCTCGCCTGGGGCATGTACATCGGCTCCCGGCGTGAGCTGATCTGGACGCTGCGCCACCGGGCGGAACGCGCCGAGGCCGAGCAGGAGCTGCGGATCGCCCAGGCGCGCAGCACCGAGCGCGCCCGGATCGCCCGCGAGATGCACGACGTGCTGGCGCACCGGATCTCGCAGGTCTCCATGCACGCCGGGGCGCTGACCTTCCGCGTCGACCTGACCGCCGACGAGATGCGCGCCAGCGCAGGCGTGATCCAGCAGCAGGCGCACGAGGCGCTGACCGACCTGCGCGGCGTCCTCGGGGTGCTCCGCGACCGCACCGGCGAGATCGCGAGCGCTCCGCAGCCGACGTACGCCGACCTCGCCGACCTGGTCGACGACGCGACGGCCGCCGGCGCCCGGATCGAGCTCGAGGACCTGGTGTCCGACCGCTCGGTGCCCGACGCCGTCGGGCGCACCGTCTACCGGATGGTCCAGGAGGGCATCACCAACGCCCGCAAGCACGCCCCGGGCGCGCTGCTGACGGTGCGGGTCAGCGGCTCCCCCGAGGAGGGCATCGACCTGCTGCTCCGCAACCCGGTCGGCTTCGGCCCCACCAGCACCCCTGGCGCGGGCCTCGGGCTGATCGGTCTCACCGAGCGCGCGGAGCTGCGCGGTGGCAGCCTCAGCGCCGGCCGCGACGGATCGACGTTCGTCCTCCACGGCTGGATACCGTGGTCGGCATGAACACCCCGCCGACGACCGTGCTCGTCGTCGATGACGACCCACTGGTGCGCTCCGCCCTGCGGCTGATGCTGGGTGGGCAGCCCGAGCTCGAGGTGATCGGTGAGGCGGCGGACGGCCAGGAGGCGATGCGGCTGAGCGACCTGCTGCACCCCGACGTGGTCCTGATGGACATCCGGATGCCGCGCCTGGACGGCCTCGGCGCCACCCGCGAGCTGCACACCCGGCCGCAGCCGCCCCGAGTCATCGTGCTGACCACCTTCGACGCCGACGAGTACGTCGTGGAGGCGTTGGCGGCGGGAGCCGACGGGTTCCTGCTCAAGGACACCCCACCGGCGCAGATCATCGATGCGATCCGCAAGGTCGTCGACGACGAGCCGATGCTCTCCCCGTCGGTGACCCGGACCCTGATCCGGCGGCTGCGTGACGTCCCCGACGGTGCCGAGGACTCGGCCGCCGCCCGCGTCGTCTCGGCCGAGGCCCGGCTGTCGCTGCTCACCGACCGTGAGCGCGACGTCGCCCTGGCCGTGGGCCGGGGGCTGAGCAACGCCGACATCGCGGCCGACCTCTACCTCTCGGTCCCGACCGTCAAGGCCCACGTCTCCCGGCTCTTCGACAAGCTGCAGGTGACCAACCGCGTCCAGATCGCGATCTGCGTCCACGACGCTGGTCTCGCGTGAGGCTCAGAGCTTGGCGAACGTGAAGTAGCGGTCGGTGGCCGTGCCGGCGCTGTTGTAGGTGTGCACGGCCATGTAGTAGCCGGTGCCGTTGCAGGCGCTCCCCCAGAAGTAGGGGTTGACCACGACCGACCCGGCGTCGCTGGTGGACCCGATCAGGGTGGCCGCGAAGGGACCGCCCTGGTCGCCCCAGCCGTCGCCCACGATGCAGTAGACACCGGTCGCCGGGTGGGTCACCGTCGGTGCGGCGAGCGCGCCGCCGGAGCGGTAGATCGTGCCGCTCGGGGTGACGGTGACGAAGCCCTTGATCGAGCCGGCGTCGCCCTTCGCGCCCTTCTCTCCCTGCTCACCGGCAGGTCCCTGCGGACCCTGGGCTCCCTGCGGACCCTGAGCACCCTGGGCGCCCGTGGGGAGTGCCCCCTGGTGGAAGTCCTGGGCCTTGAGGGATCCGTTCTTCACCTTCGCGGAGGTGACGGTGTTCGACTTCAGCTGGGACGTGCCCACGCTGTTCTTGGGCAGCACGCCCGAGGCGTACGCCGTACCGCTGAGCGCCACACCGAGTGCGACGACGCTGACGACGAAGGACGGGGTGACCCGGGGAGTGCGCATGGTGGCTCCTGGCAGACCGGCCGGACCTCGATGATCCGGCTCGTCGGTCCAGGAGCCGCGCGCCCCGAGCCACGGCGTGGCCCGATCGGGCCATTCGCCGGGCAGCTGTCAGAGGTCGTACGTCGCGCCGGCCCGCGCCAGGGAGACGGGGCCGTCGTACGCCGTGCGCGCCTCGGCCAGCGCGACCTCGGGGTCGTGCCACGGCGGCACGTGGGTGAGCACGAGCTGCCGCGACCCGCCCCGGCTCGCCGCAGCACCGGCGTCGACGCCGGTGAGGTGCAGGTCGGGCGGGTTCGGCTCCCCCGACACGAACGACGCCTCCGCGAGGAGCAGGTCGGCATCGCGCGCGACCTCGTCCAGGGCGGCGCACGGCCCGGTGTCGCCGGTGTAGCCGAGCGTCACCCCGTCGGCGCTGATCCGCAGCCCGAAGGCCGGCACCGGGTGGGTCACCGGCACCGGCGTCACGGTGAACGGGCCGATGCCCACCGGGTCGCCCCACACCCGGAAGTCGAACTCCGCGGTCATCCCGGGGTCGACCGGCAGGTCGTAGGCGCGCGCCATCCGGTCGGCGGTGTCGGGCGGGCCCCAGACGGGGATCCGCGGCTGCGGGCCGGTCGGGTGGTACTTGCGCATCACGTAGAAGCCGCAGAGGTCGAGGCAGTGGTCGGCGTGCAGGTGGCTGACGAGCACCGCGTCGATGCTGAGCGGGTCGGCGTACCTCTGGAGCGCACCGAGCGCGCCGTTGCCGAGGTCGACGAGGACCCGCCACGTGCGCCCCTCGTGCTCGGCCTCGAGCAGGTAGCAGCTCGCCGGGGAGTCCGGGCCGGGGTAGCTGCCGGAGCAGCCGACGACGGTGACCTTCACGGGGCGTCCCGGAGGTCGGCCCGGAGGGCGGCGGAGGCGAGGTCGTGCACGGACGCAAGGCTAGAGCGTCGGGCCCCCACCAGGGAGCGCACGCGACCCACGTCACTGGAGATGCCGGTCACGCGGCGCGGGCGGGTAGCGTCACGGCATGGCTTCGCGTCTCGGCCCCCTGGTCTGCGTCCTCACCCTGACCCTGCTCGTCCCAACCGGGGCGGCGAGCGGTCAGACGTCCGCCCCACCGCTCGAACGAGAGCCGGTCCCGAGCGCGATGCGGGTGCTGGCCATCTCGGTCGACGGCCTCAACACCGACGCGATCCGGCGCCTCGGCACGAAGGACGCCCCGACGTTCCACCGGCTGCTCCGCGAGGGCGCCGGCACGCTCAACGCGCGCACGGAGTACGAGCAGAACGTCACGCTGCCCAACCACACCGGCATGATGACCGGCCGCCGGGTCGACCGGAAGCACGGCGGGCACGGCGTGACCTGGGACGACGACCGCCCGCGGATGACCGTCGGGAAGGCGGCCGGACACTCGGTCGAGTCGGTCTTCAGCGTGGTCCACGCCGCCGGCGGCACCACCGCGCTCTTCTCGACCAAGGAGAAGTTCGCGCTCTACCAGCGCTCGTGGCCGCGCAGCATCGACCGGTACTCGATGACCGAGGACCAGGCCCAGCTGGTGCGCTGGGCGACCTCGGACCTGGTCTCCACCGACCGGCCGTTCACCTTCCTGCACGTCTCGCTGCCCGACCGCTTCGGCCATGCGTACGGCGGGATGTCGAAGCAGTACCTCGCCGCCGTGCACCGGACCGACCGGCAGCTCGGCGCCCTCCTCCGGGCCGTCGACGGCGACCCCGACCTGGCCGACCACCTCACGGTCATCCTCACCGCGGACCACGGCTTCATGCCCGGCCGCACCACGCACAGCCCCAAGGTGCTCGCCAACTACCGGATCCCGTTCGTGGCCTGGGGCGCCGGCGTGAGCCACGGCGACCTCTACGCCCTCAACCCGGACTACCGCGACCCGGGCACGACGCGCCCGACGTACGCCGCCCGGCGGCAGCCGGTCCGCAACGGCGACCAGGGCAACCTGGCGCTCGACCTGCTCGGGCTGCGGGCGATCAAGGGCAGCGAGCTCGACGCCCGGCAGAACCTCGACGTGAGCTGAATCATGCCCAGAGCTGGCCGTCGAGCCGGCTCTCGGCGTCGTCGATGGTGCCTTCGTAGGCGCCGGTCGACAGGTACTTCCAGCCGCCGTCGCACACGACGAACGCGATGTCGGCCGTCTCCCCGGCCTTGACCGCCTTGGCGGCCTGGCCGAGCGCGGCGTGCAGGATCGCGCCGGTGGAGATGCCGGCGAAGATGCCCTCGAGCTCGAGCAGCTCCCGAACGCGGCGTACGGCGTCGCGCGGGCCGACCGAGAAGCGGGTGTCGATCAGGTCGGCGTCGTACAGCTCGGGGACGAAGCCCTCGTCGAGGTTGCGCAGGCCGTAGACGAGCTCGCCGTACCGCGGCTCGGCGGCGACGATCCGGACGTCCGGCTTGGTGGCGCGGAAGAAGCGGCTCACGCCCATCAGCGTGCCGGTGGTGCCGAGCCCGGCGACGAAGTGGGTGATCGACGGGAGGTCGGCGAGCAGCTCGGGCCCGGTGCTCTCCTCGTGGGAGAGCGCGTTGGCGGCGTTGCCGTACTGGTAGAGCATCACCCAGTCGGGGTGCTCCGCGGCGACCTTCTTGGCCACCCGCACGGCCTCGTTGGAGCCCCCGGCGGCCGGGGAGGAGACGATCTCGGCGCCCCACATCCGGAGCAGCTGGCGGCGCTCCTCGGAGGTGTTCTCGGGCATCACGCAGACGATCCGGTAGCCCTTGAGCTTGGCGGCCATCGCGAGCGAGATGCCGGTGTTGCCCGACGTCGGCTCGAGGATGGTGCAGCCCGGGCGGAGCGTGCCGTCCTTCTCCGCCTCCTCGATCATCTTCAGGGCCGGGCGGTCCTTGATCGAGCCGGTCGGGTTGCGGTCCTCGAGCTTGGCCCAGAGGCGTACGTCGGGGCTGGGCGACAGCCGCGGCAGCCCGACGAGCGGCGTACCGCCGACGGAGGCGAGGAGGTTGTCGTAGCGCGTCATCGCAGGAACTTCTCCGGGTCGAACTCGGCCAGCGGGATGATCCGCACCCGCGGCAGCGGCTGGGTGAACGCGTTGACGTCGTCCTCGAGGTCGAAGAGCGGGACGCCGAGACCGGTGAGGTGGGTGCTCATGAACTCGCGCAGCCCGATCAGGCCGAGCTTGCGGTCTCCACCCAGCAGGTCGCCGAGGTGCTCGGCGAAGTCGGCGTCGTGGCTGGCGAGCAGCACGTCCGCGTCGTCGTGGGTGAGCAGCGCCGACAGGGTGCGCTGGATGCCGACGTCGACGACCTTCTGGTCGGACCCGCCCGCGAGCGGGATCGGCCGGTAGTCCATCGCGAGGAGCGCCTGCACGAACGACGACGGCAGGTTGCCGTTGCTGGCGTTGAGGAAGAACAGTCCGGTGACCGGCTGGCCCCAGGTGCGTTCGGCGAACTCCGTCACCCGCTCCCAGCGGGGCCGCTCCTCGGGTGCGGGGCGGCGTCCCAGCAGGGAGTTGCCGAGCGTCGCGTCGATGTTCTCGCCGTCGACGAGGACATAGGTACGACGCGCGCTCACGAGGTCACCCGCCGGCGACGGCGGGGAGGACGACGACCTGGTCGCCGTCGCTGAGCACGGCCTCGAGCCCGCCGATGAAGCGCACGTCCTCGTCGTTGACGTAGACGTTGACGAACCGGCGCAGGTCGCCGTTCTCGAGGAGGCGGTCCTTGATGCCGGGGTGGCTGGCCTCGAGGTCGTCGATGAGCGCGCTCAGGCTGGCGCCGTCGGCGTTGACCGCCTTCTCGCCGCCCGTGTAGTTGCGCAGGATGGTCGGGATCCGGACCTCGATGGCCATGGTGTGCTCCTCAGTTCTTTGCTGGCAGGTCGTCCACGACGGTGACCTCTTCCTCGGTCACCTCGCCGTCGACGATTCTGTAGGACCTGAACTCCACGGGACCGTCGTTATTCCCGTGGTCGCGCGTGCTGACCAGCACGTAGTGGGCGTTGGGCTCGCTCGCGAGGCCGATGTCCGTGCGGCTGGGATAGGCCTCGGTGGCCGTGTGCGAGTGGTAGACGACGACCGGCTCCTCGTCGTTCTGGTCCATCTCCTTGTAGAGCTGGAGCAGGTCGGTGGAGTCGAACTCGTAGAACGTGGGCGACCCGGCGGCGTTCACCATCTCGACCAGCCGCTCGGGGCGGTCGCTGCCCTCGGGACCGGCGACGACGCCGCAGGCCTCGTCGGGGTGGTCACGCTTGGCGTGGGCGACGATGCCGTCGTACGTCGCTCGGTCGATGGTCAGCACCGCTCCAGCGTAGGGGCAGCCGTCTGCTCGTCGGCCACGAGCCCGCCTCCCGGACCCGTGCCCAGCAGCGTCGTGGCGAGCGTGGCACCGGCCGCGAGCACCGCCGCCGCGACCAGGAGACCGGCGCCCAGACCGGCACCGTCGGCGACCACGCTGACCACGGCGAGACCGACCACCCCGCCCACCTGCTGGGTGGTGGTGACGAACCCGGACGCCGCTCCGCTGTGCTCGGTCGGCGCGTCCGCCATCGCCAGCGTCGTCACCTGGGGCATCGCCAGGCCGAAGCCGGTGCCCATGATCGCGAACGCGGGAGCGACGTCGGTCCAGAAGCTCCCCTCGACGGGAGTACGGGCGAGCAGCAGCAACCCGCCGACGAACAGGACGAGTCCGGCGACGAGCACGCGCGCCGCGCCGTACCTCTCCGCGAGGCGTCCGCTCAGCACCAGGGAGGAGACGGCGATGGCGAGGGTCACCGGCAGGTAGGACAGGCCGGTCTCCATCGGGTCGAGGCCGAGCACGTCCTGCAGGTAGAGCGCGCTGAGGAACTGGAAGCTGAACCCCGCCATCGTCATGGTCAGCAGGACGCCGTTGGCGACGAGGAAGCGACGGGCGCGGAACAACGCGGCCGGGACGAGACCGCTGGTGCCGGCCCCGCTCCCCCGAGTGCTGCGCGCCGGGTCCAGGTGGCGGAGGGCGACGAGGAACGTGAGCAACCCGATCGGGAGGTTGACGAGGAAGACCAACCGCCACGACGCCAGGTCGACCAGCAGCCCGCCGGCCACGACGCCGATCGAGGCCCCGGCGGCTCCGACGAACGCGAGCAGCCCGAACGCCTGGGTGCGCCGCCGCTCGTCGTCGTCGAAGAGGCGGGCGATCATGCCGAGCACGACCGCCGACGCGAGCGCACCACCGACGCCCTGGAGGAAGCGGGCGCCGACCAGGAGCTCAGGACCGGGGGCGATGCCGCACAGCGCCGAGGCGGCGGTGAAGACGGCCAGCCCGGCGAGGAACACCCGTCGCGCGCCGACCAGGTCGGAGAGCCGACCGGCCGGGAGGAGCAGCAGGGCGAACGCGACGAAGAACGCGTTGACGACCCACGCCAGTCCGGTGCCGGAGAACCCGAGGTCGGCGCGGATCGTCGGCAGCGCGACGTTCACGATCGTGCCGTCGAGGATCACCATCAGCTGGGTGGCAGTGAGCGCGGCGAGCGCCCAGGTGCGTGAGCGGGATGAGTCGGTCATAGAAACGACCGTAGCAAATCGTCCCGTATAAAACCATTCTTTGCAGACCTATGCCGGTGCGGAAGGAACTCTGCGGCGTCGTTGCGGTGCGGTGTGGGAGGGCGTCGAGAGCACGCCCTGGGTGAGGAGCTCCAGCGCGTCGACCAGGGCGGCCCGCCGGACCTCGCTGAGCTCGCCCAGCACCCGATCGATGAGCTCCCCCGCGACAGCGTGCGCCTGGTGCAGCACCCGCCGCCCCTCGGGGGTCAGCCCCACCACCCGCGCCCGGCGGTCCGTGGACGACACCCGCCGCTCGGCGTACCCAGCCCGCTCCAGCGCGTCGAGGGTGACGACCATGGTGGTCTTGTCGAGGCCCGCCAGCTCGGCGATCTCGGTCTGCGACCGCTCCTCGTCCTCGGCCTTCCAGAGCACGCAGTACTCGCGCACGGTGACGCCGACGCCGTCGAGGGCGGCGCCGAGCTGGGCGGCGAGGGCGTACGCGGCCTGGTTCAGCAGGAACGACAGGTCGACGGGAGGCGGGGTGGAGGACGGGCGGGGCATGGTTCGACTGTAGCCAGAACCTTCCGATGCGGGACGATCTGTCAACAGACCATCCCGGCAGAACAGGTCAGCGGTGGAACCGGGCGGCGGTCTCGCCCGCGAGCACGTCGTCGATCCGCCGCAGCAGCCAGTCGGTCATCGGCGGCAGGGCGTCGACCGGCCACCACCGCACCTCGACGTTCTCGTCGTCGGCCACCCGCGCCTCTCCCGAGACCCACGCGCAGTCGAAGGTGAGGTCGAGGTAGACCCCGAGGTCACCGTTGCCGTGGACGACCTGCGGGCTGGCGCTGACGGCCGCCAGCCGGTCGACCGCGACGACGACGCCGGTCTCCTCGAGCGCCTCCCGGGCAGCCCCGACGGCGGGCTCCTCGCCCGGGTCCAGGATGCCGGTGATCGGCGCCCACTCGCCGTTGTCGGCACGCAGCGTCAGCAGGATCTCCGTGTCGGCGCCGCGGCCGCGCCGTACGACGGCGGTCACGGCGGGGAGCCAGAGCTCACGCGTGCCGACGAGCGCGCGCAGCTCGGCGACGAAGGGCGGAATGGGCATCAGGCGCTCAGTGCTCCCACCAGGGTCTCCTGCAGGTAGCCGACCCACTCGTAGATGTCGTGCGCCTGGGAGCGGGGGTCCTCCTCGGGCAGCGCGTCCCAGTAGGCCTCGTCGCCCTCCTCGACCCCGAGCCGGGTGGCGAGCGCGAGCCGCAGGTCGGTGAACGACCGCATCCAGGTCTCCGCGGTCGGCGCGTCGAGCTCGACGTCGATCATCAGGCCGTCCTCGGTCAGCTCCTGCGGGAGCCCGGCCTCCTCCAGCCCGTCGATGATCGCGATCGCGGCCGCCGCCTTGCCGTCGCGCAGGCCGCCCTCGGTGAACCGGCGGAACTCCGAGGCCGCCTCCTCGTCCTTGGGGTACGCCGTCGGGAAGAGGCGCGCGAGCACCGGGTCCTCCGGCTCCTGGGTCGGACCGGAGAAGTCCATCAGGGCCTCGAAGGGATCCACGTCGTCTCGTGGGACCGCGGCCTCGTTGCGCAGCAGCTCGACCAGCTGGCCCGCGAGGGAGCGCAGCAGGTCGGCCTCGAAACCGGAGAAGTTGGCGATGATGAGCTTGCTGCGGCGGTGTCGGTGGAACCCGGACATCAGTCCTGCTTGTCCATCGTCGCCCACAGCCCGTACTCGTGCATCGCCTGCACGTCGCGCTCCATCTCCTCGCGGCTGCCGTGGCTGACCACGGACTTGCCGTCCTCGTGGACCTCGATCATCAGCTTCTCCGCCTTCTTCTTGGAGTACCCGAAGTACTTCTGGAAGACGTAGGTCACGTAGGACATCAGGTTGACCGGATCGTTCCAGACGATCGTCACCCAGGGCTTGGCCGTCTGGACGATCTCGTCTGCTGTGGTGGTCGGTTCGACCCCGACGGGCGCGGTCACGTGCCCCATGTTGGCACACTGTCGGTCGTGGCTACTCCCCCGACGCAGGGCACCGCACTGTTGACCGATCACTACGAGCTGACGATGCTGCAGGCCGCCCTGCAGTCCGGCACCGCCCACCGGCGCTCGGTCTTCGAGCTCTTCCCCCGGCGGCTCCCCGAGGGCCGTCGGTACGGCGTCGTCGCCGGCGTCGGCCGGGCCCTCGACGCCATCGAGCGGTTCGCCTTCGACGCGCCGACCCTCGCCTTCCTGGAGGAGATCGTCGACGGTCCCACCCTGGAGTGGCTGGCGTCCTACCGCTTCTCCGGCGACGTGTGGGGCTACGGCGAGGGCGAGGCGTACTTCCCGTTCTCGCCGCTGCTGGTGGTCGAGTCGACCTTCGCCGAGGCGGTGCTGCTCGAGACCGTGCTGCTCTCGATCTACAACCACGACTCGGCGGTCGCCTCGGCCGCGTCGCGGATGACCCTGGCCGCCGGCGACCGGCCGTGCATCGAGATGGGCTCGCGTCGCACCCACGAGGAGGCGGCGGTCGCGGCCGCGCGGGCGGCGTACGTCGCCGGCTTCGCCGCGAGCTCCAACCTGGCCGCCCGGCAGCGGTACGGCGTACCGACGACCGGCACCAGCGCGCACAGCTTCACCCTGCTGCACGACTCCGAGGCCGACGCGTTCCGGGCGCAGGTCGACGCGCTCGGCAAGGACACGACCCTCCTGGTCGACACGTACGACGTGGCCGCGGCGGTGCGGCTGGCGGTCGAGACCGCCGGGCCCGGCCTCGGCGCCGTCCGCCTCGACTCGGGCGACCTCGCCGTCCTCGCCACCCAGGTCCGCGCCCAGCTCGACGCGCTCGGCGCGACCGGCACCCGCATCATCGTGACCAGCGACCTCGACGAGCACGCGATCGCAGCACTCGCTGCCGCACCGGTCGACGGGTACGGCGTCGGCACCGAGCTCGTCACCGGCAGCGGTCACCCGACGTGCGGGTTCGTCTACAAGCTGGTCGCCCACGAGTCCGCCTCGGGCGAGATGATGTCGGTGGCCAAGAAGAGCGTCGACAAGATCTCGGTCGGCGGGCGCAAGTACGCCCTGCGCCGGCGTACGGCGTCGGGAGTGGCGGAGGCCGAGGTCGTCGGGATCGGTCACCGCCCCGTCGACGACGGCGACGACCGCGCGCTGCTCGTGCCGCTGGTCC
The DNA here is from genome assembly GCF_039543825.1 of Nocardioides conyzicola. Taxonomy (NCBI): domain Bacteria; kingdom Bacillati; phylum Actinomycetota; class Actinomycetes; order Propionibacteriales; family Nocardioidaceae; genus Nocardioides; species Nocardioides conyzicola. Next base: position 483,870 of record NZ_BAABKM010000002.1, read on the forward strand.
GGGACGGCGAGGTCGTCGGCCGTGAGTCGCTCGACGACGCCCGCGCACGGCACCTCGCCTCCCGGGCGGAGCTGCCGGTCGCCAGCCAGCAGATGTCGCGGGGCGAGCCGGTCATCCCGACCGTCCACGAGTGACCGCTAGCCTCGACCCATGAAGCACGCGCTGATCGTGACCGACGTGCAGAACGACTTCTGCGAGGGCGGTTCGCTGCCCGTCGCGGGCGGGGCGCGGGTGGCCGCCGACATCGGCGCGGTGCTGCGGGCGTGGGCGGCGAAGGGTGCCGGCGCCCCGGCGTACGACCACGTCGTCGCGACCAAGGACCACCACGTCGACCCGGGCAGCCACTGGTCGCGGGAGCCCGACTTCGCGGAGTCGTGGCCGGTGCACTGCCGGGTCGGCACGGACGGCGAGGCGTTCCACCCCAACCTCGACCCGCAGCCCTTCGACGCGATCTTCCTCAAGGGCGAGGAGGCGGCGGCGTACTCCGGCTTCGAGGGCCGCACCGTCGACGGCGTCGGGCTGACCGAGTGGCTGCGCGAGCACGGGGTGACGTCGGTGGACGTCTGCGGCATCGCGACCGACTACTGCGTGCGGGCGACGGCACTGGACGCCGCCGGGGCGGGCTTCAGCACCCGGCTGCTGAGCGACCTGTGCGCCGGTGTCGCGCCGGACACGAGCGAGGCGGCCCTGGCCGAGATGCGCGCCGCGGGAGTGACCGTTGTCTGAGCACCTCCAGGTCCGGCTCGCCGACGAGGTGCTGTGGCTGACCTTCGACCGGCCCGAGGTCCTCAACGCCGTCGACGGCGAGATGATGGTCGCGCTGGCCGAGCAGCTCGAGGGCGCCCGCGCCCGCGACGACGTACGCGTCGTGGTGATCACGGGCACCGGTGCCGGCTTCAGCGCCGGCGCCGACATGGCGTCGTTGCGGCTCGCGCCGGAGCACCCGGTCGAGACGATGGACGGTGCCAACCGGGTGATCCGGGCGGTCGTCGGGCTCGACAAGCCGGTCCTCGCGGCCGTCAACGGGATCGCCGCCGGGGTCGCCTGCTCGGCGGCGCTGGTCTCGGACATCATCGTGGCCGCCGAGTCCGCGGCCTTCCTGCTGCCCTTCACCCGCATCGGGCTGATGACCGACGGCGGCTCGTCGGCGACGGTGGCCGCCTCCATCGGCCGCGCCCGGGCCATGCGGATGGCCCTGCTCGGTGAGCCGATGCCGGCGACCGAGGCGCTCGCCTGCGGGCTGATCACCCACGTTGCGACCGACGACGACTTCCCCGACCTGGTCGCCAAGCTGGCTCGCCGGCTGGCCGCCGGCCCGGCCATCGCCCAGAGCGGCGTCAAGAAGGCGATCAACGCCGCCACGCTCCCCCACCTCGAGGACGCGCTCGACCGCGAGCACACCGGTCAGCGCGCCCTCTTCCGCACGCACGACTTCACCGAGGGCCTCGATGCGTTTGCGGCCGGCCGCAAGCCGGTCTTCCGCGGGGAGTAGCGACCTCAGCCCACCGTGATCGGCGCGCCACCGGAGACGAGCCGCCAGTCGACGGAGGCGAAGCTGGCGGGGTCGATGGTGCCGTGCGCGATGACCCAGTCGATGAGCAGCTGGCGGATCTCGTTCTGGCGGTTGTAGACGACCGGAGCGGTCGCGACGGCCGGGAAGCCGCCACCGCCGGACTGGCGGTAGTTGTTGACCGCGAGCACGAACTGCTGCGCAGCGGTCACCGGCACGCCGCCGTACGCGAGCCCGACGATCCGCGAGCCGGGTGCGGCCGCGATGTCGATGTCGTACGTCAGCGGCGCGTCGAGGCCGGCGACGGAGTCGAAGTTGTAGTCCGGGGTGCCGGTGGGTGCCGTCGGCGTGACGGCGTTCGTCACCTGGTCGAGGGCGAACGGCCCGGTGCCCGAGACCTGCTTGAAGTACCGGGCGGAGTACTCCAGGTAGGCCTTCACGTCGGCGCCGGTGACGCGCACGCCGAGCAGCGTGTTGTCGTAGATGTAGAGGCCGGCGACGTCGCGGATGGTGACCTGCCCGGCCGGGAACGACGCCGCCCGGTTGAACGGCGCCGCGATCGACAGCACCGGCAGCGCCGCGTCGGCGCCGGTGAGGCCGGCCTTGACGGCGTCGGCCTGCACGTAGTTGACGAAGTCGATGATCGGCACGTCCTCGACGACCGCGCGGGCCGCGGACAGCGCCGCGGCCGAGGTGCCGACCGGCGAGTTCACGTAGGTGACCACGGTGTCGTGCTGCTCGCGCACCGCCCGCGCCACCCGTGCGTCCTCGGCGACCGCGTTGGAGTTGAGCACCTGCGACGTCGCGGCGACGAGGCGCCAGCCGCGACCGCGCCGCGAGCGCGTCTGCTCCACCACGAAGTCCATGACCGCGAGCCGGCGACCCCAGTAGGACGGCTCGCACAGCAGCACCTGCTGGCCGGTCGTCTCGTTCGCGACGTACTTCTGCGCGATCTCCTGGTGGGCGTGCCCGACGAGGATCGCGTCGACGTGCGGCACCTGGGCCGCGACCAGCGAGGCCGCGTTCTCCGGGTAGGGCAGCGCGTCGCCGTACGACGACGAGGTGGCCGCCCCCGAGTGTGCCGAGATCACGACCAGGTCGCAGCCGCGCCGCTTGAGCTCGGGCACGAACTTCTTGGCCTGCTCGACCAGCCCGGGGAACTCCATCTTCCCCTCGACGTTGGCCTTGTCCCAGATCGCGATGCCCGGGTTGGTGAGCCCGAGGATGCCGACCTTCAGGGTGCGCCCGCGGCCGACGCGGTAGTGCTTGATCAGGTACGGCGGGAAGGCCGGCCGCTTGGTCACCGGGTCGACCGCGTTGGCGCCCAGCAGCGGGAAGTCCAGCTGCTCCTCGAAGGTGCGCAGCGTGTCGAGCCCGTAGTTGAACTCGTGGTTGCCGAGCGCGGCCGCGTCGTACCCGACCGCGTTCATCGCCCGCGCCATCGGGTGCACCGCGCCGCCGGTGATCGGGTCGATCTTGGCGTAGTAGTACGCCAGCGGGGTGCCCTGGATGGTGTCGCCCGCGTCGAGGGTGAGGAGCGGCTCGCCGCGACGCTCGTGCCGCACCGCCTTGATCAGGGTCGCGACCTTCGAGAGCCCGATGTCGTTGTGGGTCACCTTGTCGATCGGGTCGATCTCGTCGAACTCGGCGTTCTTGAAGTAGTCCCAGTTGAAGACGTTGCCGTGCAGGTCGGTCGTGCCGAGCACGGTCAGCCGCACCCGGTCCGGGTGGTGGTGGCCGTGGCCCCGCCCTCCGGCGTACGACGGGGCGGTGTAGCCGGACGCGGCCAGCGCGGCCGCTCCCGTGACTCCACCGGCGATGACGGCACGGCGCGAAGGCAGGCTTTCAGGCACTGACGATTCCTCCCGAGAACGGATCAGAGGTCTGCAGTTCTATCCCGTGGGGGTGCCCGACACAAGTGATGGCATCATCGGCCACGAGATGTTCACCTCAGCCCTCGCCCCGCTCCGAGAGGCGCGGTTCCGGTGGTACTTCTCCTCGCGGCTGGTCAACCTGGCCGGTACGACGATGGCGCCGGTCGTCGTGGTCGCGCTGCTGACGCTCTCGTCCCGGTCCGTGCGCGACCTCCGGCGGGTCAGCACCACCTCTGCGCCAGCGCACTGAGCACCGTCAGGTTGCGGTTGGTGGCGACGCCCAGGTGCTTCTCGACGGCGGCGTTGGTCAGCTTGGCCTCGTGGTAGTTCTCGCCCAGCAGCAGGTGCACCGCGCGGCCGCCGACCCGCGCCACCTCGTCCGCCGTACCCACCGCCTCGACGGCCTTGATCCCCGCGGCCGTCGGCGCGTCCTTCAGCAGGGAGACGTAGTGCTTGCCGCCGTGCCCGAAGGACGCCGCATCGTCCGCGATCGCGACGAGCTCCTTCTGCGTGAAGACGACCGTCGGCACGGGGAAGCCGGCCTCCGCCTCGAAGGCCTTCTCCAGCGCCGTCTCGATCTTCGCCCGTGAGCGCAGCGTCGTGTCGAAGCGGACGTTGCCGGTGTTGATGTAGGTCTCCACGTCGGTGAACCCGGCCTTCTCGACCGCCGCGACGATCGCGGCCTTGGGGAACTTCCGCTTCGCGCCCAGGTTGATCGCCCGCAGGAACCCGATGTACGTCGCCATGCCCGCATCATGCCGTGTGGGCCGGCTCACGTAGATTTACATAGGTTCCCTATGTAACGTGGTCAGCGTGACCGACACCGAGCTCGCCAGCGACCTGGTCGTCCACGCGGCCCGCCTCGTGCGCGCCGTACGACGTGAGCTCGAGCTGCCCGCGGGCACGCGGATCATCTCGCTCCTCGACGAGCACGGCCAGCTGGGCATCACCCAGCTCGCCGACCTCGACCGGTGCTCGCAGCCGACCATGTCGGCCGCGGTCGCCCAGCTCGTCGAGAGCGGTTGGGTGAGCAAGGCGCCCAACCCCGCCGACGCCCGCGGCACCGTCGTCACGCTGTCCGACTCGGGTCGCGCCGAGCTCGGCCGCGTCCGCCGTCTCCACGGCGAACGCGTCGCCGCGCTCGTCGACGCGCACCCCGACCTCACCACCGAGGACCTCGCCACGGCCGTCGCCGTGCTCCGCGGCATCCTCCAGGAAGGCACCCCGTGAACCACCCCGCCACCACCGACACCGCCGCCACCGGGTCGTTCCTCAAGCAGCCGCGGGCCGTGTGGGCCGTCGCGTTCGCCTGCGTGATCGCCTTCATGGGCATCGGGCTCGTGGACCCGATCCTCAAGGAGATCGCCGCCAAGCTCGAGGCGACCCCGAGCCAGGTCTCGCTGCTGTTCACCAGCTACATGGCGATCATGGGCATCGCGATGCTGGTCACCGGTGTGGTGTCGAGCCGCATCGGTCCGAAGCGCACGCTGCTGACCGGCCTGGTGCTGATCATCGTCTTCGCGGCGCTCGCCGGCTCCTCCAACAGCGTCGGCGCCGTGATCGGCTTCCGCGCCGGCTGGGGACTGGGCAACGCGCTCTTCGTCGCGACCGCCCTCTCGACCATCGTCAGCGCGTCCAAGGGCTCGGTCGCGCAGGCCATCATCCTGTTCGAGGCGGCCCTCGGCCTCGGCATCGCCTCCGGCCCGCTCATCGGCGGGCTGCTCGGCGAGCAGTCCTGGCGCGGCCCCTTCTTCGGCGTCTCCGTCCTGATGACGATCGCGCTGGTCGCGACCGCGTTCTTCCTGCCGACCACGCCGCCGCAGGGACGCCGTACGTCCCTCGCCGACCCGTTCCGAGCCCTCCGTCACCCCGCCCTGCTGCTGCTCGCGCTGGTCGCGATCTGCTACAACCTGGGCTTCTTCACCCTGCTGGCCGCCGGCCCGTTCGCCCTGCCGAGCTTCGACATCATGCAGATCGGGTGGACGTTCTTCGGCTGGGGCGTCCTGCTGGCCCTCACCTCGGTCGTGGTCGCGCCGCGGCTGCAGCGCGTCTTCGGCACCCTGCCGACCCTGCTCGCCATGCTGGTCCTCTTCGGCCTCGACCTGGTCGCGATGGCCGTCCTCACCGAGCACGAGGCCGCCGTCGCCACGGCGATCATCGTCGCCGGCGCGTTCCTCGGCGTGATCAACACCCTGGTCACCGAGGCGGTGATGGGTGCCGCGCCGGTGGAGCGGCCGGTCGCGTCCGCGGCGTACTCCTTCGTGCGCTTCACCGGCGGCGCCATGGGCCCGTACGTCGCGCTCAAGCTGGCCGAGCGCGTCGGCGTGCACGCACCCTTCTGGTTCGGCGCGATCGCCGTCGGCGTCGGCGTGGTCATCCTGGCCGCGGGCACGGCGACCATCGGGCGCGCCCTGCATGCCGACGCCCCCTCGTCGCACTCCCCCGCCGAGGCCGAGGCCGAGCTGGTCGGCGACCTGGCCTGACCGGGCACAATCGGTCCATGGCCGAGACCGTGATCACCGTCCAGGGCAGCTACGACTCGTTCCACCCGGCCGAGCGCGCCACCGTCACGGTGACGGTCGGGTTCGAGGGACCGGAGCGGTCATCGGTCGTCGCCGGCACCACGCAGGGCACGACCGCGCTGGTCGCCGGCATCGCCGCCCGCCACGACCCGTCGCACGGGCCGGTCACCTGGTACTCCACCGACCGCATCCGCGTCTGGTCCAACCGCCCGTTCAACGACAAGGGCGAGCAGAAGCCGCTGGTGCACCACGCCTCGACGACGACCCGCGTCAAGTTCCGCGACTTCGACGACCTCGCGGTCTGGGTCGAGCGCGCGGCGGCCCACCGCGGCGTACGCATCGACGGCATCGAGTGGGCGCTCACCGCGCAGACCAAGCAGGGCGCGATCGGCGCCGCCCGCACTCGGGCGGTCGAGGAGGCGCGCCGCAAGGCGGAGACGTACGCCGGGGCGCTCGGCCTCGGCGACCTCCGGTGCGTCGCGGTCGCGGACCCCGGGATGCTCGGCGACAACACCACCAGCACGTCCGGCGGCGGTCAGGCGATGTTCTCCCGAGCAGCCAAGGCCGAAGCCGGCGGTCTTGCCTTCACCCCCGAGGACATCGCGGTCTCGGCGACCGTGGACGCCCGGTTCGTCGCAGGCTAGAGGTTGCCCCGGGCATCCTGCTCGCGCTCGATCGCCTCGAAGAGCGCCTTGAAGTTGCCCTTGCCGAAGCCGAGCGAGCCGTGCCGCTCGATCAGCTCGAAGAAGACCGTCGGCCGGTCCCCCAGCGGCTTGGTGAAGATCTGCAGCAGGTAGCCGTCCTCGTCGCGGTCGACCAGGATGCCGCGCTTCTGCAGCTCCTCGATGGGCGCGCGCACGTTGCCGATGCGGGCCCGGAGCTCGGGGTCCTCGTAGTAGGAGTCGGGCGTGCTGAGGAACTCCACGCCGTTGGCGCGTAGGGCGTCGACCGAGGCGAGGATGTCGTTGGTCGCCACGGCGAGGTGCTGGGCGCCGGCACCGCGGTAGAAGTCGAGGTACTCGTCGATCTGCGACCTCTTCTTCGCGACGGCCGGCTCGTTGAGGGGGAACTTCACCCGGTGGTTGCCGTTGGCGACGACCTTGCTCATCAGCGCGGAGTAGTCGGTGGCGATGTCGTCGCCGATGAACTCCGCCATGTTGGTGAAGCCCATGACCCGGTTGTAGAAGTCGACCCACTCGTCCATGTGGCCGAGCTCGACGTTGCCGACGATGTGGTCGAGCGCCTGGAAGAGCCGCGTGGGCTGGCCCACCGGCTTCTGGTACGTCGAGGTCTGGGCGACGTAGCCGGGCAGGTACGGGCCGTCGTACCGGCTGCGGTCGACGAGGGTGTGCACGGTCTCGCCGTACGTCGCGATCGCGGCGATCCGGACGGTGCCGTGCTCGTCGGTGACGTCCTCGGGCTCGCGGACGACGCGGGCGCCGGCGCGTCGCGCCTGGGCGATGCACTTGTCGACGTCCGGGACCTCCAGCGCGATGTCGACCACGCCGTCGCCGTGGCGGCGGTGGTGGTCGGCGAGCGCGCTGTCCGGGTCGACGGCGCCGTTGAGGACGAACTTGATCGAGCCGGACCGCAGCACGAACGACTTGTGGTCGCGGTTGCCGTGCTCGGGGCCGGAGTAGGCGACCAGCTCCATGCCCCACGCGGACTGGTAGTAGTGCGCCGCCTGGGTCGCGTTGCCGACCACGAAGACGATCGCGTCCCACCCGGTCACCGGGAAGACGTCGCCCTCCTCGTCGTACTCCACCAGTCCGACCAGCTGCTGGAGCTGCTCCAGCGTGAGGTCGGCCTTGAGCTCGTCAGCGGTCAGCGCGTGATGGGTGGTCGTCATGACCCGGAGCCTGACGGGATAGCGCAGAGTGTGCAATCGTTGCCCGAAACACTGCACAACCTGCCCAGCGACGGAGGAGACAGTGGACGATCTCGACCGCAGATTGATCGATCTCTTCGCCGACGACCCGCGAGTCGGGGTCCTGGAGGCGTCCCGCCGGCTCGGCGTCGCGCGCGGGACCGTGCAGGCCCGGCTCGACAAGCTCGCGGCGACGGGTGTGATCACCGGGTGGGGACCGGACCTGTCCCCCGAGGCGCTCGGCTACCCGGTGACGGCCTTCCTGACGCTCGAGATCCGGCAGGACACCCGGCAGGGCGGGCACGACACCGTCGGCACCCACCTCGCGGGCATCCCCGAGGTGCTCGAGGTGCACACGATCACCGGGGCCGGCGACCTGTGGGCGCGCGTCGTCGCGCGCTCCAACACCGACCTCCAGCGCGTCATCGACCGCGTCCTCGAGACGCCGGCGATCGTGCGCTCCTCGACCGTGATCGCGCTCGCGACCCAGGTGCCCTACCGGGTGCGGCCGTTAGCGGGAGAGGCCACCGGCTAGGACCTGACCGGCCTCGGCAGCGGCCTCCTCGGCGACCTTCTTCATCACGGCGGCCGGCTCGATGAAGTCGTCCAGGGCCGGGTTGACGCCGACCAGGGTGAACTCGCGCTCGACCACGGTCAGGTCGGCCTGCCACACGTCGACGAGGATCCGGCGCAGGTAGTCGGTGTTGTGGTCCCAGCCCTCGCGGGGGGTGCCCGGTGCGTACGAGCCGCCGCGGGTGGTGAGCAGCACGACCGGCTTGCCGGTGAGCAGCGGCGTGCCTGCACCGGCCCCGGCCAGCACCAGGTCGATCCAGGTCTTCACGTGCTGCGAGATGCCGAAGTTGTAGAGCGGCAGCGCCAGCACGACGGCGTCGGCGGCCTGGAGCTCGGCGGCGAGCGAGGCTGCGAGGGCGAGCGCCTCGACCTGGGCCGGCGTCCGCTGGTCCTCGGGCGTGAACGAGCCGTGGATCGCGTTGGCCCAGGCGTCGGACGGCAGCGGGTCGGCGCCCAGGTGGCGGGTCACGACCTGCTCGTCGGGGCGGGCGGCGAGGAACTCCTCCAGCACGAGGTCGGCAAGGGCGGCGCTGGACGAGGCCGGCCCCTGGATGGACGAGTCGATGCGGAGCAGGGTCATGGCGGGTCTCCTGGAAAGGGTGGGGTTGAATGTTCAACACGACGGTACGACGTTCGAGTTGAATGTTCAAGTCGCCTTATATGCTGGATCCGTGCCCGACCGACCCGCCTCCGACGACGTGCCCTGGCTCGACGACGACCAGCTCCCCGACTGGGCGTCCCTGGTCGGGCTGGTGATGACGCTGCCCGCCGCCCTCGACGCCCAGCTCAAGCGCGACTCCGGGCTCAACAGCTTCGAGTACCACGTGCTCGCGTCGCTCTCGGAGGCACCGACGGGCGCGTTGCCGATGAGCGAGCTGGCGACCATGGCCCAGGGCTCCCGCTCCCGCCTCTCCCACGCGGTGTCGCGCCTCGAGGGGGCCGGCTGGGTCGAGCGGCACGAGTGCAACGAGGCCGGCCGCCGTACGGCGGCCCACCTGACCGCGGCCGGACGGCGCAAGCTGGAGGAGGCGGCGCCCGGGCACGTGCGGGAGGCCCGGCGGCTGGTCGTCGACGTCCTCACGCCCGAGCAGCTCATGGCCCTCGGTGACGCGGCCCGCGCGGTCGTCCGGGCCACCGACCCCGAGATGTCCGAACGCCTGCAGAGGCGCATCGCCGCCCGGCGGTGACTCAGGCCATCCGCTCCGCGAGCTCGGCCGCCGCGCGCTCGACCAGCGGCCCGATCGTGGCGGCGTCGACGCCGGGGTCGACGGTGACGATGCCGACGCTGGCCTCCAGGCCGGGTACGCCGCGCACCGGCGCGGCCAGCCCCCGGGCCCCGGACTGGAGCTCGCCGATCGTGAGCACGTAGGGCGCCGGGTCGGCCGAGCGGACCAGGATGATCGCCTTGCCCGCCGCGCCCTGCGTGAGCGGGTGCCGCGACCCGACCCGGTAGCTGACGTGGAAGTCGGTCCACGACGGCTCGACCACCGCGAGCGCGAGCGCCTCGTCGCCGTCGGCGACCGTGAGGTGGGCGGTGCAGCCGACGGCCTCGGCGAGGTCGCGCAGCACGGGTACGGCGAGCTCGCGCAGCACGGGCTGCACCGCGGCGCCCAGCCGCAGCACCCCGAGGCCGACCCGCAGCCGACCGTGCGCGTCGCGGCGGACCATCCCGCGGGCCTCGAGCGTCGCGACCAGGCGGTGCACGATGGTGCGGTTGACCTCCATCCGCGCGGCCAGCTCCGTCATCGTCAGGCCGTCCGGGGTCGACGCGAGCACGTCGAGGACCCGCAACCCGCGGTCCAGCGTCTGGGAGATCTCGGCCGGCACGTTCGCGAGTCTAGGGAGGTCAGGAGCTCTTGCGGGTCGCCCAGTCGCGGATCCGGTCGATCCGTGCGTGCAGCTGGTCGGCCGTGGCGACCGCGGCGGCCGGGCCGCCGCACTCCTTGCGCAGCGCGGCGTGGGTGATGCCGTGCGCCTGGCCGGTCCGGTGGTGCCACGCGGCCACGAGCCCGTTGAGCTCGCGGCGCAGGACGGCCAGCTGCTCGTGGGTGCTCACCTCGGCGACCGAGTCACCGGCCCGGGGCTCCTGCTTCGGCGCGGCCTTCTGCTTCCTGGCCCGGTCGGTCTGCCGCTGCTGGAGCAGCTCGCGCATCTGGCCCGGCTCGAGGAGCCCCGGGATGCCGAGGAAGTCCATCTCCTCCTCCGACCCGACGTGCACCTCGCCCGCATGGCCGAACTCGCCGCCGTCGAAGAGCACCCGGTCGAACCGCGCCTCCGACCCGAGCGCCTCGAAGGACATCTCCAGCTCGTCGGACGCGCCCTCACCGGCGTTGGCCTCGGCGAGCAGGTCGTTCTCGGCGGCGAAGATGTCGCCCTCGTCGGTGACCTTGCGGCCCAGCACGTGGTCGCGCTCGACCTCCATCTCGGAGGCGAAGCCCAGCAGGGACGGCACGGACGGCAGGAAGACCGACGCCGTCTCCCCCCGGCTGCGCGCGCGCACGAAACGGCCCACGGCCTGGGCGAAGAAGAGCGGCGTGGAGGTGCGGGTCGCGTAGACCCCGACGGCGAGCCGGGGCACGTCGACACCCTCGGAGACCATGCGGACGGCGACCATCCAGCGCCGGTCGCTGTCGGTGAACTCGGTGATCTTCTTCGACGACGCCTTCTCGTCGGAGAGCACCACGGTCGCGGGCTCCCCCGTGATCTGCTTCAGGGTCTTGGCATAGGACCGCGCGGTGTCCTGGTCGGAGGCGATCACCAGGCCGCCCGCGTCCGGGACGTGCCGGCGCACCTCGGTCAGGCGGCTGTCCGCGGCCGCGAGCACCGAGGGGATCCAGGACCCGCTCGGGTCGAGCGCGGTGCGCAGGGCCTGCGCGGTGAGGTCCTTGGTGAGCGGCTCGCCCAGCCGGGCGGCGATCTCGTCGCCGGCCCGGGTCCGCCACGTCATCTCACCGGAGTAGGCCATGAAGAGCACCGGGCGGACCACGTGGTCGGCGAGCGCGTGGGCGTAGCCGTAGGTGTAGTCGGCGACCGAGCGCGGCACGCCGTCGGCACCAGGTGCGTAGGTGACGAACGGGATCGGGTTGATGTCGGAGCGGAACGGCGTACCGGTCAGCGCGAGCCGGCGGGTGGCGGGCTCGAACGCCTCACGCACCCCCTCGCCCCACGACAGCGCGTCGCCGGCGTGGTGGACCTCGTCGAGGATCACCAGGGTCTTGAAGCGCTCGGTGCGGATCCGCATGGCGAGCGGGTTGACGGCCACGCCGGCGTACGTCACGGCGATCCCGACGAAGTCCTGCGACGTCTTGCCCTTGCCGGCCGAGTACGTCGGGTCGATCGGGATGCCCGCGCGGGCGGCCGCCTCGGCCCACTGGAGCTTGAGGTGCTCGGTCGGCGCGACGACGGTGATCCGGTCCACGATCCGCCGGCCCAGCAGCTCGGCCGCGACCGACAGCGCGAAGGTCGTCTTGCCGGCGCCGGGCGTCGCGACGGCGAGGAAGTCGCGCGGTTGCTCCTCGAAGTACTGCCGCATCGCGGTCGTCTGCCACGCACGCAGCGACGGCGCCGTACCCCAGGCCGCGCGCTCCGGCCAGGCCGGGGTGAGTGCGATCGGCAGTGAGTCGGCCTCGGGCCGACCCGTCACTCCTTCGGGCCCGAGTCGTCGTTGAGGCTGTCCCAGGCGTCCTTGCACTCGGGGCACACCGGGAACTTCTCCGGCGCCCGGCTGGGCACCCACACCTTGCCGCACAGGGCCACGACGGGAGTCCCCATCACCATGGCCTCGGTGAGCTTGTCCTTCTCCACGTAGTGCGAGAACCGCTCGTGGTCGCCCTCATCGGTGGGGACGGTACGGCGGTCCTCCCGGACATCCGTGTCTGTCGAGAATCCGATGGTGGTCACGGGCTCCACTCTAATCGAGGACGCGGACAGGCCAAGCAGGCATGACGTGCGCGCCTAGTTGAGCTCGGGGTCGGCGGGCCGGGTCGAGTGCCAGGCCATCTCCCCGGGCTGGCGGCGCAGCACCTCGCGCCACAGGTCGGAGGTGTCGGTGCGGAACGCGTCCCCGATCTCGCCGGGCACGACGTACCAGCTGCCCTCCTCGATCTCGCCGTCGAGCTGGGCGGCCCCCCAGCCGGCGTACCCGGCGAAGATGCGCAGCCCGGCGAGGCTGCCCTCGAGGAGCTCGACCGGGGCGTCCAGGTCGACCAGCCCGAGCCGGCCGTTGACGGACCGGAAGCCGACCGGCACGTCCTCGGGGTCGCGGAGCAGGGCCACGGCGAGGGCGCCGTCCGCACCGACGGGGCCACCCTGGAAGAGCACCTCGGGCTCGGCGACGACCGGTGCCCAGCCGTCGAGCACCGCGTCGACGGGCACGCCCGACGGGCGGTTGAGCACGACGCCGAGGGCGCCGTTCTCGTCGACGTCGAGGAGCAGCACGACGGAGTCGGCGAAGTTGGGATCGACCAGGGCAGGCGTCGCCACCAGCAGCATCCCGGCGATCGGCGCACTCATGGGTCCATCATCGCGCAGACCCGGACCGGACGGCGCCCGGACAGGCGACAGCCCCGGGACCGACGGGGAGCGCGGTGGGAGGACCGCTGGGGAGGGAGGGTGTCGACCCCGGGGCTGCCGAGCTGGGTCAGGCCGCAACCACGGCCTTGAGGCGGTGGAGGAAGCCGCTGGGCTCCGCCACCGGGACCGGAGCGACGACGTACGTCGCCCGCGCCCGGTCCTCGATCTCGGCTCCGATGCGCGCGGCGGTGGCGTCCGGGGTGCTGACGCGGCCGGACATCATCGCGAGGAGGGTGTGCTCCTTGGCGGCGGCCTTGGCCAGCGCCTCGGAGATCTCGGGGGTGCTGGGGGCGGTCCGCTCGCGATCGAGGATCGCGAGGACGCCGGGCAGCTCGTCCGCCGTCGTGTGCCAGGCGGCGACGACGGCGTCCTCGAGCTCCATGGGCTCGGCCAGGAGCTCGCGCTCGATCCGGCCGGCGAGGCGGGTGTGCCAGCGCAGCTGCAGGGCGGCGAGCAGGGTGAGCTCGTCGCCGAAGGTCTCGGCGACACCGGTCAGCTCCATGGGGAGGTGACCGTCGCGGCGGCGGTTGGCGCTGGCGGTGACGTCGCGGAGGACCTCTCCGCGGCGGTGGAAGGACGTCCAGGTCATGGTGTCTCTCCTTCAGGAGGACGGTCGTCTCGGTCGAGACATACCGTAAGTACGTACTCAAGGTATGTCGCCATACCGCCGGTATGCAACCTTCCCGCCCGGTGATCCGAGTCACGCATACCGACCGTCGGTATTAGGCTCCGGTGACCATGAGCAAGTCCTCGGTCTCCAAGCTCGTCCCCCGCGTGCCCGGCGTCCCCGGCGCCGGCCGCCGGCAGCAGTACTCCGCCTCCACCAAGCGGGCGCTGGTGGACGTGGCCGAGCAGCTCTTCACCGAGAGCGGGTACGCCGCGACCTCGCTGGACTCGATCGTGGCCGGCGCCGACGTCACCAAGGGCGCGCTCTACCACCACTTCAGCGGCAAGCAGGCGCTCTTCGAGGCCGTCTTCGAGCGGGTCGAGGACGACGCCGCCCGCGCGATCCAGAAGGCCCTCAAGGGGCACCGCGACCCCTGGGAGAAGGCCACGGCCGGTCTGCGCGCCTTCCTCAACGTCGTCCAGGAGGCGAGGTACCGGCGGATCGTGATCCAGGAGGGCCCGTCGGTCCTCGGCTACGAGCGCTACCGCGAGCAGGAGGAGCGCTCGACCTTCGCGAACGTCCTCGAGATCGTGCGCTCGGTCCTCAACGCCGGTGAGTGGCAGCTGGACGAGGACCTCCAGCAGACCTTCGCCCGGATCTTCTTCGGCGCCATGTCGTCGGCCGGCGAGTCGGTCTCGAGCGCGCCCGACCCGATCCAGGCCGCGACCAACGTGGAGACCGCGATCAGCTTCATCCTCGCCGGCTTCCGCGCGCTGGCTGAGAGCGGCGTGGAGCTGCCGGCCGGCGAGCTCGCCGACGAGGGCTGAGCCCGCCCCGCCTACTGCTTGGTGAAGGTGACGTTGCCGGTCGCGGCCGGGACCAGCTCGATCCAGGTGTGACCGGCCGGCACCGTGAGGTCGCCGGCCCGGGTCGACAGCGTCAGCGGCGACTTCAGGTCCGTCTTCGACCAGGTCCCCCGGACGAGCTTGCCGTCGTGGAAGATCATGGCCTGGCCCTTGCCGGTGAACTTGGTCTCCGGCACCGGGTTGCCCGCCGGGTCGAGGTAGCCGGCGTCGCCGACCTTCACGCGCAGCACGAGAACCGTGTCGGCCGGGAAGTGGTCGCCGTCCGCGGCGAAGGTGTTCTCGTTGGTGTAGCCCTTGCCGTCGTACGTCCAGTTCGTGGTGTGCCCACCGCCGAAGGTGGCCGCGATCTTGACGGCCTTCTGACCGCCGGGGAAGTCCTTCTCGTCGCCCCAGGGCAGGTAGTCCTCGGGCCGGCTGGCGTCCTTCTCGGCCGACTTCGCGACCGTGGTGAGGTCGGCGAAGACGTTGTACGGCGCGCTGCGGCTGGTGTCGCGCGAGATGCCGGCGGCCCCCTCCTGGAAGAACTGGATGCCTGCGCCCTTGATCCGCGCGATCGTGCGACCGGCGGCGCCGCTGGTCACGACCGAGGCCTTGACCGGGGAGACGATCCCGATGTCGCTGGCTCGCATCGACCGGACCGGGCCGACCGTGGTCGGCAGCTCGGAGTAGAAGAACGCCGCGAGGCGGGTCAGCCCACCCTCGACCAGCTCCTCGACCACCATGTCGGCCTTGCTCAGGCCGAGCTGGGGGGCGCTGGAGTAGGTGTTGTCGATCTTGGTGACGAGCACCGGGTAGGTCTTCTCGGCGGCCTCGTCTCCGGTGACCGGGAGGCCGGTCAGCGGCCAGGTCGACGCGACCTCCTCGCTGTTGGCGACCTGCTGCGAGGCCGGCTTCTTGTCCCCGTCGGAGGAGTCGCCCCCTCCCCCGCAGCCGGCGAGCAGGAGGCCCGTCACGGCGATGAGGGCGGTGGTCAGCTGGGCACGGCGCACGAGACGCTCCGTTCGTGAAACTCTTGCGATCTGGTGGACTTCAGTGTGCAGGCGCGATCGTGCCACGTGGGGAGGCGCGCCTACGCACCCAGGGGGTCGACGGACCCGGAGCTAGCCGAGCTTGGCGCCGCCGTCGACGTACAGCGTCTGGCCGGTGATGTACGACGCCTCGTCGCTGCAGAGGAACGCGACCGCGGCGGCGATGTCCTCGGGGTAGCCGACCCGCTTGACCGGGTTGAGCTCGGCCGCGGCGGCGCGGAAGTCCTCGACGCTGACGCCCACCCGGGCGGCGGTGGCGTCGGTCATCTCGGTGGCGATGAAGCCGGGGGCGATCGCGTTGGCGTTCACGCCGTACCGGCCGAGCTCGATGCCCAGCGTGCGGGTGAAGCCCTGGATGCCCATCTTGGCGGCCGAGTAGTTGGCCTGACCGCGGTTGCCGAGGGCGGAGACGCTGGAGAGGTTGACGATCTTCCCGTACTTCTGGGCCACGAAGTGCGTCTGGGCCGCACGGGTCATCAGGAACGCACCGCGCAGGTGGACGTTCATGACCAGGTCCCAGTCGTCGTCGGTCATCTTGAAGAGCAGGTTGTCGCGGGTGACGCCGGCGTTGTTGACGAGGATGTGGATCCCGCCGAGCTCGGCCACGACCCGGTCGACGGCCGCGTTGGCGGACTCGGTGTCGCTCACGTCGGTGCCGATGCCCACGGCCTTGGCGCCGTCGACCAGCGGCAGCTTAGCCGCGGCCTCGGCGGCACTGGCCTCGTCGAGGTCGAGGATCGCGACGGACGCGCCCTCCTCGGCGAAGCGCGTCGCGGTGCCGAAGCCGATCCCGCGTGCTGCTCCGGTGACGACCGCGACCCGTCCGTCAAAACGACCCATCGCTGCTGCTCCTCAGTGCTCGGTGGCTGGTGCTGCCCCACATTAGGGCAGCCCCGACGGCCTCGACGCCCGGGGTCAGAGCACGGCACGGAGGCGGGCGGCGTAGTCGGCGGCCTCCCCCTCGGCGTACGACGTGCGCGGCCAGAAGAAGCCGCGCAGGCCGTCACCCTTGGTGCGCGGGACGACGTGCAGGTGCAGGTGGGCGACGGACTGGCTGACGGTGTTGTTCATCGCGACGAAGCTGCCCTGGGCGCCGAGCCCCTCCACGACCGCGGTGGCCAGGCGCTGACCGGCCGCCAGGAACGGGTCCCGGAGGGCCGCCGGGAGGTCGGGCAGCGTGACGATGTGCTCGCGGGGCACCAGGAGCACGTGGCCCTTGAAGACCGGTCGACGGTCGAGGAACGCCACGACGTCCTCCTCGTCCAGCACGAGGTCGGCCGGGAGGTCGCCCGCGGCGATGGAGCAGAAGACGCAGTCCGGGTCGGTCATGCCGGCACGCTAGTCGCAGTACTGCGTGCAGGCCGGGGGCCCGGAGACCATCCGCTTGCCGCCGCCTCCGACGTAGTCGAAGTGCTGGGTGTCGCCGTTGCCGTAGGTCCAGCGCAGGCCGTGGCGCGCCATGATCCGGACGACGGCGTGGGAGCTGGAGCGCCACGCGACCCGCTTGTGCGACCGCGGCTGCCACCAGGTGTTGGGGACGGTGCCGCGGGCCGAGCGGTAGGGGTTCTCCCACGTGTTGACGTCGAGCGACCCTCCCCACGAGTGCGGCGACCGGTTGCCCGGGCGGCCGGTCACGTCGCGGCAGTTGAAGGCCGAGGTGTTGCCGGCGGCCATCGAGGCGTAGTCGTCGCCTCC
Organism: Nocardioides conyzicola; assembly: GCF_039543825.1. Taxonomy (NCBI): domain Bacteria; kingdom Bacillati; phylum Actinomycetota; class Actinomycetes; order Propionibacteriales; family Nocardioidaceae; genus Nocardioides; species Nocardioides conyzicola. The sequence goes on from NZ_BAABKM010000002.1 coordinate 500,984, forward strand.
GCGCGACCGTCCGCTCCAACCGAACCGGTCGACGCGGTACATCGCCCGGATCGGCAGCTGGTGGCGGTACATGTCGGCCAGGGCCGCGCCCATCGCGCCGGCCGCAGCCGCGCTGGCGACGAGCTCGCCGCGGCGGCGGTAGCCGTGGTAATCCCAGTAGTTCACACGCACGATCCGCAGGCCGGAGCGGCCCACCGGGCACCCGCTGTGCCACGAGACGCCCACCATCTGGCGCCAGACCGCGTTGCTGATCGCGCCGATCCGCACGTTGGCGCCGGCCCCCGCGGCGTGCGGCTGGGCGGGCAGCTTGATCCGTGGCGCCGGCGCCCCCTTCGGCAGCTTGACGGGCTCGCCGGGCGGCCGGTTGTCGATGCCCAGCACCGTGCTGCGGTCGGCCTGCACCCAGGAGAGCCGGGGTGCCCGCACCTGCCAGTGCGTGTCGGTGCGCGGCGTCACCCTGAGGGAGCCGCGCCCGTCGGCATCGGTGGGGACCACGGCGTACGCCCGCCACGGCTTGCCGGGGAGCTTGCGGTAGAGCCGCACGTCGCCCGAGACCGGCTGGCCGGCAGTCGTCAGCCACCGCACCCGCAGGACGACCGACTTCTCGTCGACCACCTTGGCCGGTCCGCTGAGGGAGGCCTTCGCCGCGCGGAGCCTGATCGGGAGGCTGCCCTCCTGGGTGATCGGCGGGTGCTCCGCGTCGCCGGCGTACGTCGCACGCACGGCGTTGTCGTCCGGCACCCGGGAGACGGTCAGGGCGGCGGAGGCACGGCCCTCGGCGTCGGTCGTGAGCGTGCCGACCGGCTGCCAGGCTCCCCCGGTGCGGCGCTCGAGCACCACCTGGGCGCCGGCGAGGGGGCTGCCCGCGTCGTCGGCGAGGACGAGGCCGAGGGTCGTCGCGGTGTCGGCGTACGCCGCGGGCGCCGAGAGGGTCAGGATCGTGCTGTCCGCGGCACCGGCCGCCGGCATCAGACCCACGGCGAGCGCGATCGCGCACACCACAACACCGACCCGCGACCCGAGAGACATGGCCACTACTTTCCCACGCGCCCCACGTCCGAACCCCTCGGGGCGCGCGGGCTAGTCCCGTTGAGCCACCAGGATCGTCACGTCGTCGCGCTGGGAGACGGCGTGGTCGCGCACCGCCGAGCGCATCCGGTTGACCACCCTCGCGGGCGACTGCCCGGCGCTGGCGGCGAGCACCGACTGGACGCCCTGCATGCCGAACTCGACCCCGGCGGCGTCCCGCGCCTCGATCACGCCGTCCGAGAAGACGACGAGCGCGTCGCCGGGTGCGAACGGCCGGCTCTCGACCTCCCAGAAGGCGTCCGTCAGCACCCCGCTCACGAGCGGACCGGTCGGCTCCAGCTCCATCAGGTCGCCGTCGACGACCAGGAGCGGCGGCGGGTGACCGGCGTTCACGTAGGACAGCTGGTCCGCGACCGTGTCGACCACGGCGACGAAGACCGTGGCAAACAGCTCGGCCTCTCCCTCGAGCCCCGCCCGTACGGCGGCGAGCACGTCGGGCGCGGCCGACTGGCGGAGCATCGCCGACAGCGCGCTCTTGAGCCGCAGGCCGACCACCGCCGCCTCCGGGCCGTGGCCGGACACGTCACCGAGGACCACCGCGACCTGGCCGCGCCCCAGGTCGACGATGTCGAGGAAGTCTCCGGCCAGCACGCCCTCGGCCGAGTCGATCTGCGAGCCGACCTCGATGCCCTCGGCGAGGGGAGGCAGCTGCGACAGGGCGGTCTGCAGCGCGCGGACGGCCGGCTGACCCAGCACCAGCGCCTCGGAGGCGCGGCGGGTCGCGTCGAGCTCGTCGAGGAGGTGGCGCCGCATCGTGTCGACGTCCTCGCCCACCTCGGCGACCTCCCGCGGGCCGGTGCCGCGCACCGCGACCTGCAGCTCGCCACCGGCGACGGCCCGGCTGCTGCGGCCGAGGTCGGCGAGCGGCCCCAGGACCCGGCGGCTGAAGGCGCCGGCGCCCAGCAGCACCGTGGCGAGGAACGCCAGGATCGTGAAGCCGAGGAGGATCGACAACCGCCGGAGCAGCGTGTCGGCACGGAGGGTGGCCTCGTGCTGCTCGGCGGCGATCGCCTGGTCGGCCGCCTTCTGGGCGCTCCGGACCTGGTCGAAGAGCCTCTTGCCGTCGCCGGCCGCGACCAGCTCCTCGGCCCGCGTGGGGTCGCCGCCCCGCATGGCGGCGAGCTCCAGCTCCACGGCCTCGGCGAGCCACTTCCGGTGGGCCTCGTCCATCTCCGAGATGCGCTCGTCGACCGTCCCCGTCACCTGTCGACGGAGCTGTTCGAGCAGGGCCTCGATCTGCGGGCCGGCCGCGTCGTACGGCTCCAGGAAGTCGGGCCGCCCGGTCAGGATGTAGCCCCGCTCGGCGGTCTCCTGGTCGACGTACAGCGCCAGGACCGTGCCGAGCTCGACGCGCGCCGGGTTGAGCTCGTCCTCGAGCCTGTCCTGGGCCGAGGCGAACTGCACCACCGTCACCGCCAGGAGTGCGCCGATCGCCAGCGACAGCACGACGACCAGGGTCGCGACCGCGCGCACCACCGTGCGCGCGGAGTACGACGCGCGGGGTCCGGACACGTCGGCATTCAATCAGCCCGGTCCGCACCCGATCCACGGAACCTCCACTCCCGAGGTAGGAGCGGCCCGGCGGCTGGGGCGCGCTCCGCAGGCCGTCAGCGGGCCACCGGCTGGTCGGCGTACGCCATGCCGTTGATCTCGACGACCCGGGCCGGCGCCGTACCGCCCGCGACGACGACGGTGACCTGGGTGCCGACGAGACCGGTGATCTCCTCGCGGTTGCTCTCGACGACGCCGTCCGCGTCGAGGTCGGCGAGCGCCGGTGCGGCCAGGTGGGCCGCGTCGCCGAGGTCGACCGTGTCGTCACCGACGCACCACGCGTCGGCGTCGCCGACGCACGGGGCGAGCAGACCAGCCAGCACGACCGGCTCCGGGGTCGGCTCCGGGGTCGGCTCGGCGGGCGCCGGCTCGAAGGGCGGCGGTTGCGGGGTGGGCGGCTTCGCCGGCTTCGCACCACCCGCGGGGTGCTCGACCGCGAACACAGCCGTGTCGGGATGGGCGTGCCGAGGGGGGCGGTCCGACGTCTCTGACGGGTGCTGACGGGCGGCCGTCGTCTCGACCGGCGTGACCGTCGGGACCGGGGCCCTCCCCTGCTCGTACGCGTGCGCCACCTCGAGCACCCGGGTCGCGTACGCCGCGGAGGGGTTGTAGCGGAGCAGCGCGGACCGCGCGCCGTCCGCGGTCGCCAGGTCCTCCGAGCCCGCGCAGAGGTAGACCGCTGCCCCCAGCGCGGCGTCGTCGAGGTCGTCGGCCGACCGAGCGCCGTCGCCGTCCGCGTCGACGCCCACCACGGTCCAGGTCGAGGGCAGGAACTGCATCGGCCCGACGGCCCGGTCCCACCGGTCGTTGCCGTCGACCCCGCCCGCGTCGCTGTCGGTCACCGCAGCCAGCGGCCCGGTGCCGTCCAGGACAGGGCCGCGGATCCGCGGGCTGCTCGTGCCGTCCGCGCCGAGCGTCGACCCACCGGTCCGCCCGTGGTCGGACTCGACCCGACCGACTGCGGCGAGGAGCTCCCACGTGAGGCCGCACGATGCGTCGACCTGGGACACGACCGTCACTGCTCGCTGGTACGCCGCGAGCGCGGTCAACGGGATGTCGGCCGCGTCGACGGCACCGCTCTCTGCCAGCGGCGTTCGCCGCATGGCGGCCAGCGCGCTGGGCGCGACCGTCGGCGGCGGGGTCGCCCCCAGGGTGGCCGGAGCCGCGGGAGCGGCGACCGGAGGGTCGGACACGACGGGTGCCGCGACCGGCGCCGGCGGGGCACCGGATCCGGTGGCGACGGCGATCGGGACGAGGACAGCAGCCGTGGTCAGTGCCAGGCGGGCGGGTCGGAGCACGCTGCGGATGCTTGATGGCGAAGGTGAACCGATGGGGCACCCACCGCGACCTGACGGCGACCCGCCGATGACGTCACCGATCGGGCGACCGACGGAGCGCATGGCGAAGCGTGGTCGTTCCGACTCACCTGGTGAGTCGGAACAACCACGCTTCTTCAAGAGGGCGGAACGAGTGGAGCTGCGGGGAATCGAACCCCGGTCCTCGAGCGCCGATCCAGGTCTTCTCCGGGTGCAGTCCGTGATGTCGCTTTTCTCGGCCTCGGGGCTCGCACGGACACGTCCCCGACAGGCTCAGTCACGGAATAGTCCCGCTCACCCTCCGCGACACGGAGTGAGCAGCAAGTCTCCTAGATGACGTCAGGACCCGGGACGGAGACGGGTGCCCGGACTGACGCTTCGATCACTGCTCAGGCAGCGAGAGCGAAGGAACTGCGATTGGTGTTGGCAGTTATAGGTTTCCAACGATCGTTTACGAGATGACGTTGGCTTCTCGACCCGCTTCCCCTGGAACTAACGTCCCAAGTCGAAACCGATCAGCCCCTCTTGAGTTGTGGGACCAGTCTACGGGTCGGAGCACGCGAGTCCTAAGCAGTTGCGACCTTGACCAGGATCCAGTTCTTCGCGTTCCCGCCCATGTGGGTGCGGGTGAGCGCGAAGACGCCGTTGAGCCGGGTGCCGTGCAGCTCGAACTTCAGGTGCCCGGCGGCGATCGCGGTCGCGGCGTCCGGCGCGGTCAGGCTGTCGTAGGTGCCGTGGTCCCAGATCGACTTGTGGTCGTCCTCGTACGTCGCGTGCTCGAGCTCGTGGTCGCCGACCTGGACCGCGAGCCGCTTCACCCGCGGGTCCAGCGACGGCTCCTTGGGCACCGCCCAGGACGCCAGCACGCCGTCGACCTCGAGGCGCAGGTCGTAGTGCAGCGTCGTCGCCTGGTGCAGCTGCACGACGAAGATCATCGCGTCTCCCCCAGCAGCCGGTGGCCGTTGTGCCAGCAGACGTCGCGCAGCCAGGCGCCACCGAGGTCGAGCCGGGCGAGACCCTCGAGCTGGTGGGCGTAGGGGTAGGGGATCGTCGGGAAGTCCGAGCCGAGCAGCACCCGGTCCTGCAGGTCGAGCAGGCGGGCGCCGAGCTCCGCCGGATAGCTCGTCTCCCAGAAGTCGGTGAAGACCATCGTGGTGTCGAGGTGCACCCGCTCGAACCGGTCCGCGAGGTCGCAGAACGCCAGGTAGTCGGGCGCGCCGAGGTGGGCGACGACCGCCGTGAGCAGCGGGTGCCGGTGCAGCACGCGCTCCAACGGCGCGGGTCCGGTGAAGGCGTTGCCGACCGGCGCGGCACTGGCATGGATCACCACCGGGGTGCCGGACTCGGCAAGGGTGCCCCAGACCGGGTGGAGGAGCGGGTCGTCGAGGCGGAACTCCCCCACCTGGACGTGCACCTTGAAGACCTCGACGCCGTCGGCCACCAGCGCCTCCACGTACGCCGGCGCCTCGGGCTCGGGGTAGAACGTCGCCGACCACAGGGATTCAGGCACGTCCATGGCGAAGCCGCGCGCCCAGTCGTTCAGGTACGTCGCGATGCCGGGCTTGTGGGCGTAGGGCAGCGACGAGAAGCGGCGTACGCCGAAGCTGCGCAGCAGGTCGACCCGGTCCGCGACCGGCTGCCGGTAGCGGATCGGCCACGGGCGGCCGATCTTCGGGCCGGCCTCGTCGAACTGCGCCCAGACCTTGCGCTCGATGTTGGGCGGGAGGAAGTGGGTGTGGACGTCGAAGAGCCCGGGCAGGCCGAGCCCCTGCCAGAACGCCCGGACGTCGAGGACGTCGGCGTCGGACGACCCGTCAGTCACGCATGCCCTTCGCGCGTCGACCGATGTCCTGCTGGATCTCGCGGTCGGCCTGCCGCTCGGCGAGGGCATGCCGCTTGTCCCACGACTTCTTGCCCTTGGCGAGGGCGATCTCGACCTTCGCGCGGCCGTCCTTGAAGTACAGCGAGAGCGGGATGACGGTCAGGCCCTTCTCGTTGACGCGCCGCTCGATCTTGTCGATCTCGTCGCGGTTGAGGAGGAGCTTGCGCTTGCGGCGGGCGGAGTGGTTGGTCCAGGTGCCCTGGGTGTACTCCGGGATGTGCACGCCGTGCAGCCAGGCCTCGTGGCCGTCGATGTCGACGAACCCGTCCACCAGCGAGGCACGGCCCTGGCGCAGCGACTTCACCTCGGTGCCCATGAGGACGAGCCCCGCCTCATAGGTGTCCTCGATGAGGTAGTCGTGCCGCGCCTTCTTGTTCTGCGCGACCGGCTTGTGTCCCTGCTCCTTGGCCATTCGACCATTCTCTCAGCAGCGAGCAACCCGAATCACGGCAGCCACTTCATCGGGTCCACGGCGGTGCCGTTGACCAGGATCGTGAAGTGCAGGTGGCAGCCGGTGGACCAGCCGGTCGAGCCGACGTACCCGACGGTCTCGCCCTGGCTGACGTGGTCGCCGACGCCGACCCGGTAGCCGGTCGCGTGGTTGTAGACGGCGGTGATGTTCTTGCCGTTGATGTTGCCCAGCGAGAGGTAGAGCCGGTTGCCGTAGACGTTGGACCAGAACTTCGCGATCACGGTGCCCCCGGCGATCGCGCGCATGTTCTCGCCGCACGAGACGCCGAAGTCGGTGCCGTCGTGGAGGCCCCAGTAGTGATAGATCGGGTGCTCGCGGTAGCCGAACGGCGAGGTGATCGCGCCCGGCACCGGTCGGATGAACAGCCCGTTGGTCGGGCCGTTGTAGCCACCGCGTGAGCGACGGGCCGCGGCGAGGATCAGCTGCCGGACGTGCTGCTCGCGCTTCTTGGCCTCGCGCAGGTCGCGCAGGTCGCGCTGCCGGGCCTTCGTGGCCGCCTCGCCCGCGGCGATCCGGCTGACGACGAGCGCCTCGACCTTCTCGAGCGCCGCGCGGCTGTCCTCGCGCAGGCCCTGCATCGTCACGAGGTGCTCGGCGGCCTCGGCACGCTGGGCCTCGACGTCGTCGCGCGCCGTCTGGACCTGGTGCTCGCGCACCTGGAGGAGCACCTCGGCCGCGTGCAGGTCGGCGTACGCGTTGGACTGGCGGTTGACGACGACGTCGTTGAACGCCTGCTGCCGGGTGAGGTCGGCGGTCGAGCGGGACTTCATCAGGCTCGAGAACCCGAGCAGTGCCGGGTCGTCGCCCTCGTAGATGTCGGTGATCGTGTCGGTCAGGGTCAGGCGCTGCGCGGCGAGCGCCGCGGTGCCGTCGGCCAGGTCCTGCTGGGCGGTCTGGAGCCGGGCCTCGGCCTCCTCGAGCCGCTGCTGCATCTGGTCGTCGCGCACCTGGGCCGCCGCGAGCTTGGCCTTGGCGACCTTCAGGTCCGACCGGGCGCTGTGCAGCGCCGTCCGGGCCCGCTCGACCGCCTGGTGGGCGCGGCGCAGCCGCGAGCTGGACTCGTCGAGGTCCTGCTCGGCGGCCTTGACCTGGTGCTGGGCGTCCTTCTGACGGTCCTTGAGGTCCTTGCCGTCGTCGGCGAGCGCCAGGGGTACGGCGAGCGCACCGAGCGCCAGGGTGCACGCGGCCGTGGCCGCGACCAGGCGACGGCGTGCGGTACGGGGGAAGAGACGCACCGGTCTGCCTTCACGTGTTCGGGGAAGTGAACGGCTCGACCGTAACGTGCGGGGATCAGACTTTGAGGGATTTGCGGCTCACCAAGAGTGTCGGGACCAGGGTAAGGATGGGCGCGAGGATCGCGATCCAGGTCAGGGCCCTCCACAGGTTCGACCAGTCGATCCACGGGATGAAGCCCACCGACTGCTGCAGCCGCTGCTCGACACCGAAGTACATGATCGCCGCGAGCGTCGATCCGACCAGCACGACGGAGATCGCTGCGGTCACCAGGGCCTCGAGCAGGAAGGGAAGCCGGATGTAGAGCGTCGAGGCTCCGACCAGCCGCATGATGCCGATCTCGCGGCGTCTCGCGAACACGGCGAGCCGGATCGTGTTGGCCACCAGCAGCAGGGCCGCGAAGATCAGGACGATGGCCACCGTGGCGGCCCCGAACTGCAGCAGCCTCATGCTCTTGAGGATCGGCCCGACCACCTCGCGCTGGTCGCGCACGCTGCTGACGCCGTCGAGACCGACGATGGCGCTGGTGATCCCCTTGTACTCGTCCGGGTCGTTGAGCGTGATCCAGATCGACTGGGGCATGTCCTCGGCGGTCGCGGCCGGGTTGGGGCCCTCGAACTTCTCCGGACCGAGCAGCTCCTTGACCTTGTCGAAGGCCTCCTGCTTGGACTCGAACCGGTACTTGTCGACCTCGGAGCTCTTGTCCACGACGTCGGCGATCGCCTGCTTCTGCGTGTCGGTGACCTCACCGGTGCAGGCCGGGTTGTCGTCGCGCGCCTTGCACAGGAAGACCGTGATCTGGAGCTCCGAGCCCCACTGGTCGGTGGCCTTGACCGACTGCTCCCGCATCAGGATGCCGAAGCCGACCAGCGTCAACGACACGAAGAGCGTGAGGATGACGGCGATGTGCATCGACAGGTTGCGCCGGAGGCTCTGCCGGAGCTCGGAGAAGACGTAACGGAGCTGCATGGGGGGTGAGGTTTCCTTCGGGGTGCTCGGGACGGACGTCAGTGCTGGAAGCCGTAGACGCCCTGCGCCTGGTCACGGATGACGCGGCCGTGGTCGAGCTCGATGACGCGCTTGCGCATCTGGTCGACGATGCCGGCGTCGTGGGTCGCCATCACCACGGTGGTGCCGGTGCGGTTGATCCGGTCGAGCAGCTTCATGATCCCGACCGACGTGGTCGGGTCCAGGTTGCCGGTGGGCTCGTCGCAGATCAGGATCTGCGGCCGGTTGACGAACGCGCGCGCGATCGCGACCCGCTGCTGCTCGCCGCCGGAGAGCTCGTCGGGCATCCGGTCGCCCTTGCCCTCGAGGCCGACCATCTCGAGCGTCTCCGGCACGACCTTCTTGATCTCCGAGCGGGACCGGCCGATGACCTGCAGCGCGAACGCCACGTTCTCGTCGACGGTCTTGTTGTTGAGCAGCCGGAAGTCCTGGAAGACGGTGCCGATCTGGCGGCGCATCCGCGGGACCTTCCAGCTGGCCAGCCGGTTGATCTCCTTGCCGCCGACGTAGATCCGGCCCGCGGTGGGGCGGTACTCCCGCAGCACGAGGCGCAGGAACGTCGACTTGCCGGACCCCGACGTACCGACGAGGAAGACGAACTCCCCCTTCTCGACATCGACGGAGACGGTGTCGAGCGCGGCGTTCGCCTGACCTGGGTAGGCCTTGGAGACCTTCTCGAAACGGATCACGGGAATCGAGCGTAACTGCTGATCCTGAGCGTCTCCGGCCCGGCATCCTGCCGGGCGCGTCGGCCGGCCGCCCGACCGTTAGGTTTGCGGTCGTGCCCGTCGTACGTCGAACCGCCGTCCTGATCGCCGCCGCGACCCTCGCGCTGGCGCTGGCGGGCTGCACCAGCGACGACAGCGACCCCCCGGCGCAGCCCCGGGCGTCGAGCACGCCGCTGGCCGACTTCGCGACCGACGACGTCAGCGTGGCACGGGCCGCGTTCTGCCCGCGCATCGCGCCCGAGGCCGTCGCGGAGGCACTGGGAGCCGAGCCGGACGGCAGCGAGGCCTGGGCGAACGGCGACCGGGCCCGGCTGGCGGACGGCCTGCGCGACGTCGCCCACGAGTACGGCTGCTCCTGGACGGCCGCTGACGGCACCGTCGCCCGCGCCTGGGTCTTCGCGCCGCCGGTCACGAGCGCCCGGGCGGCCGTCCTCGCCCGTCAGGCCCGCCGCGCGGAGGGCTGCCAGTCGCTCGCCGACGCGCCGGCGTACGGCGCGCCGTCGACCGCGGTGCGCTGCGGCCGCGGGCTCGCCTTCCAGGGACTCTTCGGGGACGCCTGGCTGACCTGCTCCCTGCAGACCGCGGCGACGCCGCCCGACCTCGACCGGACCGGTCGCTGGTGCGTCTCCGTCGCCCAGGCCGCGTCGGAGTAGGTCACGCCTCGCCGACGCCGGCCCCGGTGTCGTGGCGGACCGGGCAGCCGGCGACGCCGGGCACCGGGAAGGTGCCGAGCCGTTCGAGGTCGTAGCCATCGGGGTAGCTGCGGATCTGCGGCAGGTCCTCGATCAGCTTGGGGTCCTTGCGCGGCGGGAAGGCGCGCAGCAGCAGGCCACGCGCCTTGAGCGCGCCCCGGGAGAGCGCGACGGCGGCGGCGGGCGGGTCGTCGTAGCGGAACGCCTTGCGCAGCGGCGGGTCCATCAGGGCGCGGCTGAAGACGCCCATCACCGGCCGGGCGACCCGGGGCTGGAAGCCGACCATGAGCGCGAGGGTCGAGTCGGCGACGCGGCGGCCGCCCTCGTCATACGCGAAGTGCTCGGCCTCGTAGGAGTCCATCAGCTCCTCGAAGCCGGCGTACGTCTCCGGGACGTCCTTGATGTTCATGTGCCGGCCGAGCGTCCGGTAGTAGTGCACCGACGCCTCGACCTCGTTGGCGGTCAGCGGGCGCTTGCCGTAGTCGTCGAGCCACCGCTTGGGTACGACGACGAACGTACTCAGCACGTAGCGGAACTCGTGGTCGGGGATGTCGTAGGCCCGGTGCATCTGGTTGATCCGCCGGATCGCCGTCCTGGCCTGCGGATCCTCGAAGCCCAGCCGGGTCGGGGGCTCGAGGAGCAGCGCGGTGTCGTCGTACCGCTTCTGCGTCGCCTTCGTGAACTGGCCGGTCTCGTCGAGGAGGCGGCCGATGCCGGGCACGGCGTACGTGCGGAAGAGCGCGAAGCCGAGCGCCTGGTTCATGTCCCAGGGGAACTCGTGGCCGACGACGGCGGCGTAGATCTCGACGAAGTCGGTGGCCGGGTCCAGGGCGTCGTTGCGCCGCTTCCAGTGGTCGCGCCTCATGCTGGCGACCTTAGAACAGGTTCTTGCTCGGCGGGAGGGCTGGCGCCGCTAGTTCGACTCGGCCTTCTCGGAGCCGCGGCGCCAGCGGATGCCGGCCTCGAGGAAGCCGTCCAGGTCCCCGTCGAAGACCGCCGTGGGGTTGCCCTGCTCGTAGCCGGTCCGCAGGTCCTTGACGATCTGGTAGGGGTTCAGCACGTAGTTGCGCATCTGGTCGCCCCAGCTCGCCTGCACGTCGCCGCGCAGCCCGTCGAGGTGCGCCTTCTCCTCGGCCTTCTTGAGCGCGAGGAGCTTGGCCTTGAGCACGACCATGGCGCTGGCCTTGTTCTGCAGCTGCGACTTCTCGTTCTGGCAGCTGACGACCGTGCCGGTCGGGATGTGGGTGAGGCGGACGGCGGAGTCGGTGGTGTTGACCGACTGGCCGCCCGGGCCGCCGGAGCGGTAGACGTCGACGCGGATGTCCTCGTCGGGGATGTCGATCTCGTCCGTCTGCTCGAGCACGGGCACGACCTCGACCGCGGCGAAGCTGGTCTGGCGGCGGCCCTGGTTGTCGAACGGGCTGATCCGCACCAGGCGGTGCGTGCCGGCCTCGACCGAGAGCGTGCCGTAGGTGTACGGCGCGTGGATCGCGAAGGTGGCCGACTTGAGACCGGCCTCCTCGGCGTACGACGTCTCGTAGACCTCGACCGGGTAGCCGTGCTGCTCGGCCCAGCGGACGTACATCCGCATCAGGGTCTCGGCGAAGTCGGCGGCGTCGACGCCACCGGCGCCGGCGCGGATCGAGACGAGCGCCTCGCGAGCGTCGTACTCGCCGTTGAGGAGGGTGCGCACCTCGAGGCCCTCGACGACCTTCTGGACCCGGCGCAGCTCGACCTCGGCGTCGGCGAGCGCGCCCTCGTCCCCCTCGTCACGGCCGAGCTCGACCATGATCTCGAGGTCCTCGATGCGGCTCCCGAGCGCGGACACCCGGTCGAGCTCACCCTGGAGCGCGGAGAGCCGCCCGGTCACGCGGGTGGCGTTCTCCTGGTCGTCCCACAGGTCGGGTGCGGCCACCTGCTCGCTGAGGTCGGCGATGTCGCGACGCATCGCGTCGACGTCGAGCACCTGCTCGATCGTGTGCATGGTCGCCTGGAGCTGCTTGATCTCTGCGTCGAAGTCTGGGCCTGCCACAAGGATCAAGGTTACGGGTCGACGGGCGAGCGGCCTACTCGACAGCCTGCGCGGAGAGCGGGAGCTCCGCCCAGACCCGCTTGCCACCCGTCTCGCCGGCGTCCATCCCCCACGACGCGGCGAGCGCGCCGACCAGGTGCAGCCCGCGACCGTGCTCCTCGGTGTCGGTGAGCGGCTGGGGCTCGGGGGTGCCGGCTCCGCCGTCCTCGACCTCGATCCGCAGCGCCGAGGCGGTGGTGATCAGGCGGATACGGTACGACGACTCCGCGTGCGTGAGCGCGTTGGCGGCGAGCTCGCTCACCACCAGCTGCGCGTCGTCGACCGGCTCCTCGATCCCCCACTCGGCGAGCGTGTCGCGCACGAAGCGGCGCGCGACCGCGACCGTGCTCAGCTCGTTGGCGAGCTCCAGCACGGCCTCGGCCTCGTCGTCGGCGCTGACCGACTCCAGCACGTCCAGCAGGTAGCCGAGGTCAGCGTCCTTGAGCACGAAGCCGGCCGCGTTGGCGTCGATCCACGCGCGGTCCACCGTCTCGAGGCCGGAGAACACCACCACCTTGGCCGCGGGCGCCGCCGCACGGATGCGGGTCAGGACCTCGCTGCCGGCGATATCGGGCAGGCCGAGGTCCAGAACGACGACGTCGGGGCGCAGCTGCTCGGAGAGACGGACGGCTTCCGCACCGTCCGCCGCCTCGCCCACGACCTCGAACCCGCCCCGGAAACGGATCGACGTGCGGACCAGTCGGCGCACCTCAACGACGTCGTCCACCAGGAGGACGCGAATCGGCACGTCCCGAAGCCTAGGGCGTGCTCGGGTGATCTGGGGCAGGTAACGGCCGCGAGTTTCAGCCCGGGTGGTCGGCGTCCGGCGCGCCGGCGCGCGGCAGCCGGACCACGAAGGCGCCCGGGACGTCGCCCTCGGGGGCGCGGTAGAAGGCGTCGCCGCCGTGGGCGCGGACCAGCTGGCGGACGATGAAGAGCCCCAACCCGGTCCCGCCCTTGGCCTGACCGGTGGAGAACCGCTCGAACAGGCGGGCCTGCATGTGCGGCGGTACGCCGGGGCCTGACTCCGTCACCGTGACCAGGACGTCCTCGCCGTCCGCCCGGGCGGTGACCCGCACGGGGGGCTCACCGTGCAGCAGTGCGTTGTTGACGAGGTTGTCGACGACCTGGCCCAGCCGGCCCGCGTCGCCCACGACCTCGAGGTCCCCGTCGACCTCGGACTCGACCCCCGCGTCGGGGTGGGTCCGCCGGGCGGTCGCGACGCTGTCGGCGACCACCCGTCCGACGTCGACCGGCTCCCGCTCGAGCTCCAGCCGGCTCGACTGCAGCCGCGACGCCGTCAGCAGGTCGTCGAGCAGCCGGCGCAGCCGGGTGGCGCTCGCGCCCATGCCGAGCAGCAGCTCCTCGAGCTCGTCGTCCTCGAGCTCCGTCCAGTGGGCGACCAGCATGTCCGCCGTACCCCCGAGGACGGCGACGGGCGTGCGCAGCTCGTGGGCGGTGGTGGCCAGGAAGTGGGCCTGGTCCTCCGCGGCCTGCTGGAGCCGGGAGTTGGCCTCGGTGAGGGCAGCGGCGGCGGTCTCGCGCTCCTCGATGAGCAGCTTGCGCTCGGTGACGTCGCGGGTGACCTTGGCGAAGCCCACCAGTCGTCCACCGGCGTCGCGGACGGCGGTGATGACGACGTTGGCCCAGAAGCGGCTGCCGTCCTTGCGGACCCGCCAGCCCTCCTCCTCGTAGCGACCGTCGCGGATCGCCAGCTCCAGCTCGTGCTCGGGGTGCTTGGACTCCTGGAGCTCGGGCGGGTAGAAGGTCCGGAAGTGCTTCCCGATGATCTCGTCGGCCGTGTAGCCCTTGCTGCGCTGGGCCCCGGCGTTCCAGCTGGCGACGAGGCCCTCGGGCGAGAGCATGAAGATCGCGTAGTCGGCGACGGTCTCGACCAGCAGCCGGAAGCGCTCCTCGCTCTCCCGCAGCGCCTCCTCCTGCTCACGGCGACGGGTGACGTCGCGGGTCACCTTCGCGAAGCCCACGTGCCGGCCGTCGCTGTCGTGCACCGCGGTGATCAGCACGGTCGACCAGAACCGGGTGCCGTCCTTGCGGACCCGCCAGCCCTCCTCCTCGTAGTGGCCGTCGCGCAGCGCGATCTCCAGCTCGTGCTCGGGGTGCTTCGCGTCCTGGAGCTCCTGGGGGTAGAAGGTGCGGAAGTGCCGACCGACGATCTCGTCGGCGGTGTAGCCCTTGATCCGCTGCGCGCCGGCGTTCCAGCTCTCCACCAGGCCCTCGGGGGAGAGCATCAGGATCGCGTAGTCCTCGACGTTGTCGACCAGCAGCCGGAAGCGGGTCTCGCTGCGCCGCAGCTCCTCCTCCGCCACCCGCTGCACGCTGACGTCCTGCACCTGCACGAAGAGGTAGAGCGGTCGGCGCTCGCTGTCGAGCACGGGAGCGAACGTCGCGACCACGCGGCGCGGGGCCGCCGACCCGACGACGTCGTGCTCGACCTGGCCCACGTCCTCGGCCCCCGACAGGATCCCCGCGAGCACGCGGTCGAGCGCGCCGCTCGCCGTACCCACGAAGGAGGAGTACGCCGTGCCGACGAGCTCGTCGACGGAGCGGTCGAGGATCGAGCCGAGCGAGCGGTTGGCGCGGACGACCCGGCCGGCCAGGGTCACCGTCGCCATGCCGATCGCGGCGTCCTCGAAGACCTCGCGGAAGCGCTCCAGGTGCTCGCGCAGCACCCGCTGCTCACCCTCGTCGTCGGGTCCGGTCGCGCCGACGGTCCGGGGCGCCGGCTGCCGCGCACCCGGACTCTCGAGGACCTCCACGAGGTCGCCGGCGAGGGTCTCGAGCGAGGTGGACTTCTCGAAGAACGCCGACGCGCCCAGCTCCACGGCGCGGTGCGCGAGGCCCTCCTCCTGGAAGCCGCTGTACATGACCACCCGGGTCCCGGGCGACACCGCGAGGATCTGCGGGAGCGCCTCCAGCCCGTCCATCACCGGCATCGAGACGTCCAGCAGCACGAGCGCGGGCCGCAGCTCGCGCACCGCCTCGACGGCCTCGGCGCCGTTGCCCGCCTCGCCGACCACGTCGAGCAGGCCCGACAGCCGCAGGCGCGCGCGCACGAGGGCCCGTACCTCCGCCGCGTCGTCGACCACGACGATCGTCGGTCGCGTCGACTCCCCACCCGCGGCCACGCACGGAACCTAACCCAGTCCGGGTGACCGTGTCGTCAACGCCGCCCGAAGACCTGCGAGACCCACCACCGACCGTGCCCGTCCCGGCGCGCACCGATCCCCATCAGCCGGTACTGCGGCCGCAGGATGTTCTCCCGGTGACCCGCGGAGTGCATCCACCCCCGGTTGACCACCGCCGTGCCCGAGCGGAAGCCCGTCGCGATGTTCTCTCCCACCCACGACAGGTGGCACCGCGCCGCGACCGGCTGCAGGTCCTGGTGCACCAGGCGGCCGTGGCGGGCCATGTGCCGCGCCCACTTCTCGGCGTACCTGGTCAGGCAGGCGGCCTCCCGCAGCTCGCGGCGGTCGTGGTCGGCCCGCTGGGCGTTGGTGGCCCGGAACGCCGCGTCGGCGTACCGGTCGGCGGGTGCCGCCTGGACCGGCGCGACCAGGAGCGTGGCGCCGAGGGCGGCGGCGGCGAGCAGGACGGTGAGGGGTCGTAATCCCGAGAACATGACTCTCCAGACAGCGTCGGCGTCCGATCAGGCCCTCCACCGTAGTACGACGCACGCCCGTCCTCAGCGCTCGGCCACGACCACAGCCGACCCGGTGGCCCCGATCGTGGCGACGTCCGGCGACCCCGGCACGGTGAGCGGGAGGTCGAGCGGAGCGGTGACGTGCACGGTCACGGTGGAGGTGGTCCGGTCGAGGTCCACGGTGAAGGACAGGCCGGGGTACGTCGTGTAGGCGCCGGAGCCGGCGAGGAACTCGCGGACGGAGCCGCGGACGCTCTCGAGGCTCAGGTCGAGGCGCCCCTGGGGCACGCCCCCGCCGTACACCTCCTCGCCGGTGGCGCCGAGGTCGGCCGCGCGGAGGGCGGCGCCGTCGGCGACGGTGTCGAGGCCCTGGCGCTGGAGGTACGCCGCGGACACGTCCACGACCATCGCGACGGCCATCGCCAGGACCAGCGCGAAGCCGACGATCAGCGGCGTCGTCGTGCCGGCCTCGTCACGGCGCCGCATCGTCGGACCCCGCTTCCTGGAACTGGCCGATCGGTACGACGTGGGTCGCGTCGAGCGCGAAGCTCGGGGCGTCGCCGCCGAGGATCTCCGGCATCAGCGGCAGGTCGACCCGCGAGGTGATGACGACGGTGATGACCGAGGTGCCGCGGTGGCAGTCGTGGGGGTACGGCGTACAGGTGATGTGCACGTGCAGCGGAGCGTCCCCGACGCCCTGGTCGCTCAGCGCCTGCCGGGCGGCGGCCTCGGCGCGGGCCTTCCCCTCGGCGTCGGTGGGCGCGAGGGCGTAGGCCCGCCCAGCGGCGCGGGCCGCACCGGAGACCGCGAAGGCACCGCGCTGCACCTCGAAGACCGAGACGACGATCCACAGCAACGGCACCAGCAGCAGGATGCCCAGCCAGCTCAGCTCGACGAGCGCACTGCCGTCCTCGTCGTGACGCCTCACGGAGGCTGCTCCTCCACCGCGTGGCCGGTCACCTCGAGCGCAATGCCCGGGCCGCCGATGCCGAGCGCCGGCACGACCGCGCGGACGGTGACCTCCACGCCGGGGGCGCCGTCGACGGTCGCCTCGTGGGCGGACACGTCGCGGGCGAACCGGCCGGAGATCGCACCGTCGATCTGGTCGCGGGTGCGGGCGACACCGTCGTCCGGTCCGCGGTCGAGCGTCGCGGCGTACCGCGCTCCCTCGGACGCCGCCGACGCGAGCGTGTTGCGCACCAGCAGCACCAGCGCCACCTGGAGGATCCCCAGGAAGACCGGCACGAGCACGACGAGGACGAGCACGAAGTCGACCACCGCCGACCCGCGCTCCCCCGGCTCGCGCCGGTGGCGCACTACTTCACCTTGTTGAGCGCCGAGGACACCATGTCCTGCAGCGCCGGGCCTGCGATCGCGGTGATGCCGACGACCAGGCCGGCGGTCATCACGGTGATCATCACCCAGCCGGGTACGTCGCCGCGCTCGTCGCGTGGCCGCGGTGCCACCACCGTCAGGTAGATCCTCGCCATCGCGAGGGTGAGGTGTTCCATCAGTCCTGTCCTTTCGGGGTCAGGGAGCGGTCAGGGAGAGGCCCACGACGCCGGGCCAGAAGGCGAACAGGACGGTCACCGGGAGGACCAGGAAGACGACGGGGACCATCATCAGGACCTCCTTGCGGGCGGCGGTCTCGATCAGGTCGCGCCGGCCCGCCTCGCGCACGTCGTCGGCCTGGGCATGCAGCACGTCGGCCAACGGGGTGCCCCGCTCGACCGCGACCGCGATGCCCTGAGCGAACCGGGACACGATGGGCAGCCCGCTGCTCGCGGCCATCGCGTCGAAGGCGCTGCCGACCGGCTCTCCGGTGCGTACGGCGGACAGCACCCGCCCGAGCTCGCGGGACAGCTCACCGCCGCTGCGGCGTACGACACGGTCCAACGCCATCACCGGACTCTCACCCGCGGCGACCGACAGCGCCAGCAGCTCGGCGATCGTCGGGAACTCCGCCAGGATCAGCTGCTCGCGACGGCGGACCTGGCCGGTGAGGTGGGTGTCGCGGGCCAGCACGCCCGCCACGAACGCGATCGCGCACGCCAGCATCCAGAGCACGACGGAGCCGGGATGCGTGAGCATCCGGAGCAGAGCCACGGCGGCCGTGGCGGCGAAGGCGACCAGGCCCCACACCACCTGCTCGATCCGGAACTCGTGCACCGTCTTGTCGATCGCCGCCCGCTCCAGGCGCCGGCGGACCGACGTCACCCCGCCGAGGACCCGCTCGACGGCCTCGGCCGCGGAGCGCAGCATCGGCCCGAAGACCCCGACCGCGGCTGACGTCGGCGCGGGCGCGGAGCGGCGTACGGCGTCGTCGAGCAGCGGGAGGTCCCGGACGTAGGGCAGCACCCGGACCGCCAGCTGCGGGCGCCGGATCGCCCGGACCCGCACGGCGACGAGGAGCAGCCCGGCCGCAGCCGTCGCCCCGAGCAACGCGCCCCACATCGCCGGGCTCACGACATGATCCGGCGTTCGACGGGCAGACGACCGATGCGCATCATCAGCCGGTAGGCGACCAGGCACAGCGCGGCCCCGACCGCGAGCACGAAGACCCCGACCGGCGACGCGTAGCGGTGGATGACGTCGGACTGGAAGGACATCAGCAGCAGCACCAGCCACGGCGACGCGACCGCCAGCCGCGCACCGTTGACGGTCCAGGCCTGGCGGGCCTCCATCTCCGAGCGGGTGCGCGCGTCCTCGCGGAGGTACGTCGAGAGGCTCCGCAGCAGGCGTCCGAGCTCGCCGCCGCCGACCTCCCGGGCGATCCGCAGGCCCTCCACGACACGATCGCCGACCGGGTCCGCGAGCCGGTCCTTGAGCCGGTCGAGCGACTCCCCGAACCGTCCGGTGACCTGGTAGTCCAGCGCGAACTGGTCGAAGGCCGTCCGCAGCGGTGCCGGCCCGCGCACCGCGAGTCCCGCGAGCGCGTCGGGCAGCGACATGCCGGCGCGGACGGCGGAGGTCAGGTTGTCGACCGCCTCAGGCCACACCTCCGCGAGCTCCTGCTGCCGGCGGCGAGCACGCCCCGACACCACGGCCACCGGCAGGTAGGCGCCCATCGCACCGAAGGCGATCGCCACCGGCGGCGTCCCCGACACGACCTGCAACGCCAGCGCCGTGATCACGCCGCAGACCACGCAGAGCAGCAGGAAGCCCGTCGCCGACACCTGCCCCATGCCGGCCCGCGCGAGCAGGGCCGTCGTACGACGGGATCGGACCGCGTCGGCGCGCGGACGACGCGGCAGGAAGAACGCGCTCCAGACGAGCAGCAGCCCGATGCCGACCCCGAGTCCGACGAGCGCGCCCATCGCTACCCTCCGGCCACGATCCGGTGCACGTCGATCCCGATCCGCTCGAAGCGCTCGAGGTGCGGCGGCATCCCCCCGGCCCGGCGGAGGTCCCCGCCGCGTCGCTCGAAGACCGGCTCCGTCTCGATCACATCCTGCTCGACACGACCCGGGACGCCGACGATCTCGTTGACGCGGCGTACGCCGCGCTCGTCGATCCCCAGGTGCACGACCATGTCGACCGACGACGCGACCGTGGGCACGACGAAGCGGGCCGAGATGTTCTCGCCCGCCAGCAGCGGCAGCGTGCACATCTTCACCAGCGCCTCGCGGGCGCTGTTGGCGTGGATGGTGCACATGCCCGGCAGCCCGCGATCGGCTCACGGCGTAATAGGTATGAGCACCTCGCCGACCGCAGGCTGACTGCTCCCTCGTCCCACAACGAGGAGATCACATGAGTGCAACCGCTCGCCCGCTTCGCGTAATCGGCTACGTCCGACTGTCGGACTACCGCGCCGACGACGCCTCAACCTCGCCGCAGCGTCAGCGCGAACAGATCACGGCGACGTGCCTCGCTCGCGGCTGGCAACTCGTCGACATCATTGCGGATCTCGATGTTTCCGGGTCAGATCGAGGCCTTCGCCTTCAACGCCCTGGCCTTGTGCAGATCCGTGCCCGGTATGCCGAGGCAGACGTCTTGCTCTTCACGAAACTCGACCGGCTCGCCCGCAACGTCACCGACTTCCGAGCGATCGCAGAAGACGCCGAGGCTAACGGCGTTGCGCTCGTGTCGATCGACGACAACATCGACCTCACCTCGGCATCCGGGAAGTTCTTCGCGACGATCCTGGCAGCGTTTGCCGAGATGGAGGCCGCAACCATTCGCGAGCGTGTGCTGAAGGGAAACGCGAAGGCTCGCGAACTCGGCCGCTTCATGGGAGGCGTCCCGCCCTACGGCTATCGAGCCGTCCCGCACCCGAGCGGCGAAGGCCGGGCGCTTGCGATCGACCCCGCCGAGGCGGCAGTCGTCCGCGAACTCGCCGCGGCGGTCCTGGGAGGCGCGACGGTCTACCGAGCCACTCGCGAACTCAACGAGCGCGGCGTCCTCTCCAAGACCGGCAAAGAATGGTCCACCCAAGCCGTCCGGCAAGTCCTTACGAGCCCGCGCATCGTCGGGAGGCGGACCCATGGAGGAGAGGTCGTTTCCGGAGCAAACGGTCTCCCCCTGCAAGTCGACGACCCGGTCCTGAGTGTCGAGACCTGGCACCGAGTCCGGGCGAGGCTCGCGCCGACCCCAGCGTCCTCACGTCGGTCGCCCAACCCGGCTCGGCTGCTCTCCGGACTCGTCACGTGCTCCCGCTGCAACGGGCGTATGAACCCCGGCCCGACGGGAGGCGATGGAAGACTCTCTTACCGCTGCTCCACCGCCTCGAAGGGTCGCGAGTGCTCGGGCGTCTCAGTTCGATGCGAGCCGCTAGAAGCGTGGCTCGTGGAGACATTCCTCGATCGCTTCGGCCCGTTGCCCCTAACTCACGTCATCGAGATTGCGCCCGAGGAGCCTGCCGCGCTCGTTGAGGTCCGGGCCGCGATGAACGCTGCCGCGAACGCCATGATCGTGAAAGACGCGAACGTCCCAGCCCTCGTCGACCGCCTGGCTGCCCTGAAGGGCGAGGAGGCCCGTCTGGAAGCGGCACCACGTGAGGATCGTTTCGAGGTGATCGAAGAGGGCACGTTCGCCGAGGTGTGGCACCGCGACGAAGACGTAGAGCGCCGCCGTAATCTCCTGGCTGATGCCGTGCAGGAGATCTCGATCTCGCCCGGTAAGGCTGGCCGTCGGCCCTTCAATCCCGAGCGCGTCGAGGTCCGTTGGGCTGAGGGCTCATCGCTGTCTGACTACGGCACGGGCGAGAGTCGGGGCCCCGCGATCGCCTGACCACAGAGCCAAATTGGAGAGCCCCCGCGCCGCCTGGCCCGGGGGCTCTCCGCGTTTACACGCCCTAGATCGAGCGAAGCACCCGCGACCCGGACGCCGGAGCGGACGCCGAGGTGGGGAACCCTGTCACGGGTGTAGTTGATGCGTTGTTTCTCTTTGTTTTTCGTCGAGAACCCAAACCTTGAGTGTCTATAGGGATATCGCAGTTCTCTGCACCCGTGACACCTTTCCCCACCTGCGAGCCTGCTCCGCTCGCCCGTGAGCAGCCGGGACCCCTGGGGCGGACTTCCGTCCAGTCCCCGGTGCGGCCGTTCTTGGCGGTCCGGTCACGCCGGGGCGAGACCGCCAACGCGACCGCCTAAGGAGACCGCCATGCCCCCACACCTGAGAATCGATGCGGACGCCCTCGCCCGGCACGTCATCCGACACGGACGCGCCGCGAAGGGCCTTCGGCCCGTCGGCTTCCGCCTCGACTCCGAGGGAATCAATCTCGGCGTGACGCTGCCCGGGCCGGACTGGCTCGCCGTGATGCTCACGCTCGGCGACCTCGACGCCTTCCGCGACGGGGCACGCCTCGTCGTCCGGCCTCACGGCCACGATGCGGAGCCCGAGGCACTCGACCTCCCCGTCGTCGCTGGGAGCCTCCGGGAGACGGTGCGGGCACTACCTGAGCGTGACGATGCCGGGGACGCCTACCGCGACCTCCGGCTCGCCGCTGGCACTCCCTCGGCGCGCTTCGGCGAGTACGCCCTCGACGTCGGGCGTGCCTACGTCCAGACGCTTCCGGCGCTCCCGAAGCGGCCGAAGGCCCCGAGACAGCGTCTCAGGACGAGGACGCCCCTCGAACGGCAGCGCGCCGGGCGGGTGCGCCGCAGCGCGGACGAGCGAGCGTCTGCCGAGTGGGGCCTGTCCGCTTTCATCGCTATTGAGGCTCCCGAGCCCCACGCACGACTATCGGGCTCAGCGGTCTTCGACTTCGTAGCCGACCTCCTGGCCTACGCGGTCGAGAGGCACGACGAGACGGTCGTCCATCCCGACCCGAGGGACGCGGCGCTCTACCGCAGCGGCCTGGCGGAGCGCCGGGCGGCGTGGGACGAGATCCGGGTCGACGAGTGGGAGGACCCGCCTCCTGGCCGGCCACGTCCGGTGTCCCGTCGGGTCCTCTTCGAGGTCGCCGAGGACATTGGGGCGTTCAGGGTGACCCGGCCCAGAGGGTCCGTGGCCCTGACCGTCATCGAAGCGCCTGGCCGCGTGCTCTCGGCGTTCGTAACGCACTGCCTTCGGCGGGCCGGGGTCGCGGACCCGGTCGAGTACGCGGCGGCGACAGAGGAGCGGGTCTGCGCACTCGCTCCGAAGTCACAGCCCGAGTCACTCGATCGGCGCGTGGTGGCCCTCCCGTGGCAGGTCGTCTATGCGGTGGCTCTCAACGAGGACGGTGTCCGCGCGTTCGGTCGAATGGCGCAGGCCCACATTGAGCGCCACCCCGAGGAGCGAGACATCATCATCGTGGTCGCACGCACGCTCCGCGACGGAGACCCCGACGGGCTCGTCGCTCAGATGCGGTCGCGGTGCGCTGAGGCGCTCAGGGCCGAACAGGCTTCGGCGTGAGCGAAGTCGACGAGGTCCCGCTCTGCCCGATGTGCGGGCTCGCTCTGCCGCCATACTCGGGTCGAGGACGTCCTCGCGTCGTCCACTCGGGATCGTGCGCGCGAACCCGCGCCGCCGAGACCGACGAGAACCAACGCGAGGCCCGATACCGGCAGACCCTGCGCGACGCGGCAGTCCGTGCTCCGCTCATGGGGCCCGAGCACGTCGCGACGGACGACGAGCAAGTAGGGACGATGCAACGCCTCGCCTCGGCGGGCTTCGCCCCGCTCGCCGACGATCCACGAGAGGACGCACCTCGACACGAACGTGCGCGCTCTCAACATCGTCGTGCAGCGCTAGCGAGCCTTCAGACCACATTCGCCGACAAGGCCCGGCAGCGCTCCGCTCCGGCGTGTCATGGGTGCCTAGCGTTCGACTACCTCCTTGTGACGACCGTGACCGCAGAGAGCCTCATCCGAGGACGAGCCGAAGCACAGCAAGACACCCGGCTACGCCGTCACCTCGCACAGGACGACGTTGCTGCCGTCATGGCGCTGAGCCCCTCATGACTTGATCCGTGCAGAGGTAGTAGAGGCACTGCGCCTCGTCATGTGTGGGGTCCTTTCGGGCGACAAGCCCCCGGTCCCGGCTCCAGCGCTCCGCCCAAGAGTGCTCGCGTCGGTGCCGGGGGCTTCTCGTCGGCCTCTAAACGAACGTCACAGCTAGAAAGGAGGTGCCACGTGCACCTGATCCTCTGCGCCGCGTGCGGCACTCGCTTCGACGCCGTGCGCTGCGACGCTGCCGCGTGCAGCGACCGTTGCCGCGCCCGTCTCTCCCGCGAGCGCCGCGCAACCGCCGAGGACGCCGAGCGCGAGCGCGCCGCGTCGCTCCTATCGAGCCTCGCCGCCGTCGCGCGACTGCTCCCGGCTGACTGAGCCCACCCACCACCGAAGGCAGACACGATGACTGACGACACCCGCGCCGCGCTCCGGCGTGCAATCACAGAAGCCGAGCAGGCACTCGACGCGCTGACCGCTCGACCTCTCGCCGACCAGATGGAAGCAGCCGCAGAGGTCTACGCCGCACGGCGTCGCCTAGGGACCACCGACGCCGCTCGCCTGCGCCACGAAGCGCAGGCGCGCTCCCAGAGCGCCGCCGACGCCCTCTCCGCGCTCTTCGCCCCCGACGACCACGCCCTGGTCGACGCCCTGGTCGACGACGACGACGAGAGCACCCCGACCCCCGACACCGCCGCGCTCGGCGACCCACTCGCCGCCCTGCTCGGCTGACCCCACCCACAGACCCGTAAGGAGCACCACTCCACATGAGCACCGAAACCGCCAACCTGGCGACCCTGACCGCCGCCGCCTCCCAGTTCGGCGTCGCGTTCCCGAAGCCCGTCGCCGCCCTGCTCTCGTTCGAGCACAACCTCCCGAACCTCGGGAAGGTGCAGGACGAGGCCGTGGCCGAACTCGCTTCTGCGTTCGGGTCAACCACGTACACGAGGACGCTCGACAACGTCCTCGAACGGCTTGCCCGCGCCGAGGCCGGGAGCAAGATCCGCCGCTCCGCCGATGCTGCACTCGTGCGCGCCCGGTGGACCTCCGTCATGCTCCACAGCGAGGACATCATCAAGGCGTTCCGCGCGGCGCTGTCCGACGACCTCGGCAGGCTGAACACGAACGCGGCGGACGTGCCCTCGACCTCGACCGCGACCTCTTCCCTTCAGCAGCGGGCGTACGCCGCACGGTTCGCGGCGAGCAACGCGGCCGAGCGACTGGTCTCGGCCACGCGGGCACTCGCGCCGCTCTACGGGATCGGCACCTCAGGTGGTCCGGGCATCGAGACCCCGACTGTCCAGCACCGCATGATGCTGACCGCGCGCCCGGAGAACCTCGACCGTAACGCCGGACTCGCTCTCGCTCGCGGTCTGGCAGGCGCTCGACTCGTGAGCGTGGGCGGCGACCCCACAGCGACCGACGCACTCTGGTTCGCAATCGCTGCCGACCTCGGCGCGACGTTCCGACTCGTCACTCCCGACGAGCACCGAGACACCCTGGCGCTGCTGCGCGACGCCGTCCGCTCACCGCGACTCGGCGAGGTCCTGCCTCCCACCCTCGTTCTCTGAAGCGCCAGTGCCGGGAGGCGGGTGTGGTGAGGAGGCAGGTACCCGGGGGGGTGCCCCCCTCCCCCCGCCTACCCACCCACTCTCGGCATTGAGCACTTACACACACGGCCCGTCAGATCCACAGGGGCCTAAACCTCACGTGGGAAAGATGATCCGGACTCGCCCTCTCCGAGGGTTGTCCAGCAGCACGACTTGTTCCCACTCGTCGGCCCCTCGTGTAGCGACGAGACGAACACGGAAGTCGGGCAACTTCTCGCGAGCACCGATAGCAAGCACGAAGCGAGCCCGCTCGCCCATGCGGACCGCGCCCAACCCGGCCGCGTGGTCGGCCCAGTCGGAACCGACCCGAGCGACCGGGTAGCGGATGCCGTCGTCCGGCGTCGGCGGATGGACTGAGATTGAGTCGAGGTCGATCGGGCCGTCGTTGCGGACGTTGTAGATCGCGGAGTCGTCCGTCTCGCCGACCTTGGCTTCGATCTCGACGACCAGCGTCGGCCGGTTTGCACGCCGTTCGGCACTGGTTGCGGCCTCGGCTTCACGCTCGGCGGCGTGCGCCGTCCGGCGCGCGTATGCCGCACTAGCGACCGAAACGACAAGAGCAAGAGCGGCGACTGAGAGAGCAGCGATCTCCATGCGCAGGACGGTATCGCCGAGGTCCGACATGCGTCCGGGAAAGCGCTCGCCAGCCCTGCCCCGCTGTCACGTCGGAGGAGAACGACACCAACATGAACAGATCAGCCAAGCGCCATCGAGCGCCCCCGACCACGGAAGGCTCGTCGTCTACGCGGGACTGCCGGTGCGGCACTTCACCGAACTACCCGTACCCGGACCCGGTGATTGCCTGCCGTTCGTCCCGGCCACCGACACGGCCGACTATCGACGGCCGCGAACGTCAAGGTCCCGCCCTTCCATAGCGGAGGAGCGGGGCCTTTCGTCATTCGTGGAGCCTCTACGAGACAACCACCGGGACTGCTCAGCTTTAATCCTCCACTGCGCGTTGAGCCGTCACTCTTGGAATGACCAGTCCTCTGACGTTGAGACTGCAGTAAGCGTCGCCGCGTCGTAGTTGCCCATAACAATCTCATGCGCCCGAATGACGGCCTCCCGCGGATAATCTCCGGGCCCACTAACAATTCGTCCCGCCAACTTCAGCGACAAGTCGATTTCTCTGCAGTGCTCACTCACACCCTGAGGCATGGCATAATCCGCGCGCTGACCATTACGGACACGCTTTAGCCAGTTGCTCTTAATGACGTCACTCGCGGTTCTTGGCGGCACCTTGCGGAGTTCCGCGGCTGCCTCCTGTCGCTCCTTCCATTGAGTTAGCGCCGAGAAGTTGCGCTTGCGGATTTCACTCGAAATCTCGTGAAGCGGTGGACGAAACGCGGCAACCACCAACCAACACAACCGGTCGCTCGCACTGCTCAATGGCGGGACGTAGCCCTTCCTGTCTCGGCGCGGCTCAGCGTCACGGCGCATCGATTGAACCACTGCATGAAGGCGGTGGAACGCTTCTTCGTCCAATCGCTCTACTGCGCCCTCTAGATCGCTCAGAAGCGCCTCATAGACCGAAGGCGACGTCCACGACAGGACCAGAGCCGACCAAAAGAGGACCCTTCTATTGTCCTCGCCTGCGTCTTCTAGCGCCGACCTCCACCATTCCACGGAGCCGCGCTTCAACCTCGCATAACGGGCACGCTGCGCTAGTGAGTGCCTGTCGTCGAACATCGCATCCGCGTCTTTGACCGAAATCGACGTCCGCAAGCCTGCCGCTCGGAGCGCCAAGATGTAAGCAGACCAGCATTCCCCACCAAACATCTCGCGTACGAGATCTCCCATAAACGCAACTTGATCCCAATTGGCAGTGTAGTGCTGTGAGATGAATGGATTCTCGTTACTCACTACCAAGTTCACGAAGTCGGGAACCTTCGACGCTGGCTCAGCGAACTTTAGGAGATCGACACTCAATTCCGTCATCAACGCTTGGTCTCGATGAAGATAGATCGTCATAACGCCAGCAGGGAACACGCTCATCGCATCTGCAAACACACCAAGGGTGCTAAACGAATGCAGTCCCGCGATGAATCGCCCTTCGAGCGCATGGGTGACAACTTCCTGTGCGGCATCCTCGTCTCCCGCAACTCTGTGGCCGAGATGATTGACCACTAGAATCAACCGCTCACTCAGATTCCCATAACTCGGTGAGTCTTCATGGACGAGTTTCAGGACTCGACTCAATGAGAGTTTCTGGGCTCCCCCACTTTGGATCATCCGAGAGAACTTCACCGTACGAACACGGCCAGATGTGCCTTTTAGAGATTTCAAGAAGCGGTCCAGCAGTTCATTGCCCCCGTTGGCGGCCAGTAGTCGGCAATAGCCGACACTGTCGAGTTCAATTTCTCGATTCTCAAGACGGTCAAAGATCAGGTCGCGAAGTGTGTCTCGGCCGCAATCCTCGTCTAGCGCCAAAGGCTCGCTCTCGCCGTAGACCTGGCGAACAAGTAGGTGCAGCCCAGCCTCATCACACGCCGCTTGGATCAACTCATCCTGCCAAGACTTCTTGTTCGCAAAGACCCAGTCAGATAGAAGCGCAAACGACACCTCGCGCCCGTGCAGCGATCGTGCTGGATCCGAATCGCCGATGAGGTCACGCAGGCTGAGCACGAGGCTTCCAATTTCTCCAGGCTCGTATGAACCGGCGTAGAAGCGAGTCACATTGAGCCAAAATGGATTCGCAGCGAGAGCCTCGAATCTCTGAGCGCGGTCACCCTTTGGCTTTTGATAGCGATAGGTCCCGACAGGAGAGGTCTCGTAAAGGTGCCGCGCACAGAAGAATTCTCGCAGCGGCTGAACTTCGAACTCATACAAACCACTCACGCGTTGCACCAAAACGAAGATGCGTTCTAGGCCGCCGCCGAATAGATCATCCGCGAGTTCCTCGGGCTGCTTAGCCTCGACGAGGTACTCCCGGGCCATCTCTTGTAAGTCTTCCTTGGATATGGACCCTCTCGAACCAGCACTCTCGGCCTGGCTCTGTAGCACCCACGCAAGATGCTGGATGAATTCGACCAAGACGGCCTGATGCTTCTTAACTGCGACATCCTTTTCCGACTCGCGAATCAGGAAGAGTTCAAGATAGCGGCGGTATAGGTCAGTTCTCTGATCCGGAAGTGAATATCCCACCTGATGGATCAGACTCAGCAAGATCGTCAGCTGCATCGCATTACGCGTAAGTTCGACGATGTGCGGAAGTTCCATCTTGTCTTTGAGGATTCCCAGCACTTCGGCACTCTCGCGAGCGTCCAACGTTCGTGCTTTGACCCATTTGTTGGAATAATCCAGGACGAGCGACTTATCAATGCTCGCGAGGTCAATCGTCACGAATCCTGACTCGTCGAAATTTGCTTTTCGACCGAAGATCGATGGGCGGCTAGTGACGACGACCTGGACGTCCAATCCCATATGCTCGTAACGGAGAATTGAGCGCTCCACCACCGCCACCAGGGCGCGCCGCTGTTCCAGGTCGGCAACTTCGTCGAGCCCGTCCAGGAAGATCAATGCCGGGCTACTCCCGAGAACGTCTAGCAAATCATCGACGGAGAACGTTTGTTTCCCACTCTGCTTGTGAACGAGATCGCTCAGGAATTCGTCCAGACTCGACGAATCGTCGGTGTCGGAGCCTATGAATGCTGCCAGGTCGCGGAGATCGACCTTGAATGGCAGCCTAAACCCGCTCTGTACATATTTCGTCGGGATCGAGGAACTGAATTCACCCATCCCCAGAAACGCGGCCCGGTGAACCTGGCATACGAACTGCGCGAGTGTCGACTTCCCTTGGCCCGGAGCACCTTCGAGAACGATACGGCTAATTTCGCCTTGAGCGATGTCGCTAAGCAGAAACTCTGCCGCTCCCATATTGGTTCGATAGCGAAATTCGCCGATGGCATTGCCCCCGGACACATGGAACACTTCGTCCGGTACGGCTCGCATGTGACGCATCAGTCGATTCATCAATCGATCCGATTCCTTGCCGAACTTCCGGCGAATCTGCTTCACCATCGCCTCATTGAAGCGGACTGGTATATCGATGAACAGGTCGGCCAGAGAATTCGATAGGCTGACCTGCTTGAATTTGACCTTGGAATCGATGCTGTATTGTTCGCCAACGAACGCCCTGATGGCGCGCATCTGGCGGTCGCGTTGCGGGCCAAGCATTGTTGCCAATGCGAGTTCGATGCCATCCTGGCCCGTCAACAGTTCTGGGAACTTGAATCGCAGGCTCTGAGGCGACCGGTCTGTGCGACGGTCGAGGTCGTCCCGCCACAGGCAGATGGCGGGACACTGAACGTTGTCAGTGAGCCACTGTTGGACTCGATCGATCCGGCCGACCCCGTCGTGGGCAGTCCCTCGAGCATTCGTCACCATGACGTAGCGCTTCGCGCCAGCCTCAACTAGGCGCTTGATCTTCGGAAGTTCCTTTTCCAGGGCCTCGATCATCCAATCAGCGGACTCGGCCTCGTCTACGCGCTTGAACTTGACCTGAAGAACCGTCTTTGAATCTGCATGCAGGCCGTCTCGACCGCCGTCAGGTTGGCCGACGGGGAAAGACTGTAGGCCCGGATACTCGTCTAGGAGCAAGGCCTGACAGAACTGTTGGAAGCGCTCGGGCGACGTGCTCTCGTACTGGTAAGTCACGCGCGTTCCCCGCCCTGCCTCAATTCGGCCAATCGGTCGCCTCGGATGTTACGGCGACCTGATGCGCTCGTCACGCGATCGATCTATTACGCTTTGGACCGTTCGAGGGCAGACCGGCGTTGAGCGCGAGCAGCAGGTCCAGGCACTCCTCGGCCCGCACCTCCCCCACGATGATCCGGCTCGGCCGCATCCGCAGGCTCTCCTTGACCAGGTCACGCAGCGCGATCTCGCCCGTGCCCTCGAGCCCGGACTGACGGGTCTGCAGCGCCACCCAGTCGGGGTGGTTGAAGCGCAGCTCGAAGACCTCCTCCGCCGACACCACCCGGTCCCCACCCGGGATCGCCGCAGCGAGGCAGTTGAGCATCGTGGTCTTGCCCGCCTGCGTCGAGCCGGCGACCAGGATGTTGAGGCCCGCGCGCACGGACGCCTCGAGGAAGGCCGCCGCGGCCGGCGTCATGCTCCCCAGCTCGACGAGCTGACCGAGCCGGCCGGCGCGGAGCACGAACTTGCGGATGTTGACCGCCGAGAACCCACGGCTGATGCCCTCGAGCACGACGTGCAGGCGGTGGCCCTCGGGGAGCATGGCGTCCACGAACGGGCTGCTCATGTCGATCCGGCGCCCCGACGACTTCAGCATCCGCTCGACCAGCTCCTGCACCTGCGCGCTGGTCAGCACCAGCGTCGTCAGCTCGTGCCGGCCGTTGCGGGCGATGAAGACCCGGCTCGGGTCGTTGATCCAGACCTCCTCGACCGAGTCGTCGTCGAGGAAGGGCTGCAACGGACCGAACCCGGACACCCGCGCGACCAGCTCCCCGACCATCACGCCCACGTCGGCGACGGGCGCGACCACGCCGGTCAGGCTGCGGTCGTCGTGCGCGCGGACGACGCCCTCGGCGATGCGCCGCACCAGGGCTGCCTCACGCTGCGGGTCGACACCCTCGCGGCGTACGTGCTCGCGCACCTGCTGGTCGAGCTCTTCGACGAGCTCGTCGTGCGCACCGGCGCCGTCGTGCGTACGGCGTGCCGCGGGATGGGTCAATGGCATCAGGGCCCCCGAGATGAAATCCTTCGCAGCCAGTCTTGCCACGGCCGGGCCCGTCGAAACAGCCCCCAGCCGTCATCTGTGGACAACGACCGGGCGGAGGCTAGGCCGGCGGCACGTAGTGGTAGATGTCCAGCGTGAAGGACTTGACGTCGTAGCCGCCGCTGGCGCGGGCCACTCGCCACGTCAGCTCGTCCACGTGTTCCGTCGACCAACCCCGCTGCGTCTGGAGCACCGTGCTCGCCTCGTCGCCCGCGACCGTCGTCGTCGGTGGGAGCTGGGGATCGGTGAGGGCGAGCGTCGCGGTGCCCTCGCCGCCCGCGGTGGTCGGACCGCCGACGGTCGTCAGCCGGACCGTGTCGAAGGTCAGGTCGAGGTCGACCGGCGAGTCGACCCTGAAGGTGTCGTCGCTGACCGTGCAGCGCTCGTCGTAGAGCGAGAACGACAGCGCTCCGTCGGGGAAGCGCTCGCTGGCCCGGGGCGGGCAGGCGTAGGTGAGGTAGGTGCCCGTCTTGGGACCACCGGCAAGGAACTCGTAGGGCTCGGTGGCCGTGCCGACGCGTGCCTCGGACGGGGTCACCGGCACGGTGAAGTGCTGCTCGACCCGGGAGCCGTCGGCGACCACGAGCGGCTTCGTCGCGGACAGGTGGTTGCCGTACCGGTCCACCCACGTGTTCGTCAGCAGATAGGTCCCTGCCGGCACCCGGTCGCCGTGCTGGTCGGTGCCGTCCCACGACCGGGCCTGCTCGAACGGGTTGTCCGCGTGCTGGTAGACGACGGCGCCGTCCGGCCCGGTGATCCGGCTCGCGCCCGTGGGCTCCGGGGAGCCGTCGTCCGTGACCCGGTACTCCTCGCCGACCCAGGTGAACTGGTCCTTGAAGTACGTCGTGTCGCGGTAGATGGCGTCCCTGTCGAGGTGGATCGCCGGGGAGAAGGCGATGCCGTTGGGTGACCTGTCGAACGTCGAGCGCGTCACGGCCCGCGTGGAGTCACTGTCGCGCAGCCGCGCCGTGGTCGCCGTGAACGTGACCCGGTAGGCGCCGTCGCGCACGTGGGCGCCACCGCGCTTGCGGCCATTCCACCACCAGGCGTGCCAGGCGCGGGACTGCTTCCCGAGGTCGACCGTGCGGACGACGGCCCCGCGCGCGTCGCGGACCGTCACCGTGACGCTGGCGCGCTGGCTCGGCCGGTAGGAGAACACGGTCCGGTCCTGCGAGCCGTCGCCGTTCGGGGAGAAGCGGACGGTCCCGCTCCCGACCTGCAGCAACCGCTCGGCGTGCCGCACCTTCGCGTCAGCCGGCACCGCGCCCAGCAGGGTCGCGGCGATGGCGAGCACGACGGCCGCCGGCACGGCTCGAGCCAGCAACGATGAGCGCAGCGAGTTCCCCACGTGCGCCACCGTAGGCCCCCCGAGCTCGTCGGGCGTCAATCGAGTACGCCGGGGGCGGCACCCTCGTCGTCGATCCAGTCCTCCGCCACGTCGAAGAGCTCCTTCTTCTTGCCCTTCTCGTCGTCCTTGTTGCGACCCGAGCGACCCGTGGGGCCAGCGCCGGAGCGACCACCCGCGCCGCCGCGGCCGCCGGAGCGTCCGGCACCCGCACCCGAGCGACCGGCACCTGCGCCGGAACGTCCGGCACCCGCGCCCGCACCCGAGCGACCGGCACCGGCTGCGGACTTGCCCTGGGCGCCTGCGGCAGCGGCGCCGCTCCTGCCGAGGGTGCCTGCCCCGCCCGTGCGGGCCGAGGCACCGATGCCCTTGACCGCGCTCGCGGCCGTGCCGCGCCCGGCCGTCCCTGCGGCGGCGCCGCCGGAGGTCGGGAAGAGGCCGCCCTTGAGCGCCCCGGTCAGCTTGGCGCCGATGAGACCGGCAGCCATGCCGCCGGCGGTCGCACCGCCGACGCCGAGGGCCGATCCCAGCCCGGAGCCGGAGGCCGACCCGCTGACCGGCTCGTAGTCGATGGAGCTGGCCGGGGTCTCCGTCGTGTTCTCACCCGTGGTGGTCGGCACCTCGTGGTGGTGGTGGGTGAGGACCTGCTCGAAGCCGACCGTGTGGTGCGGCTGGTGCACCAGGCCGATCTCCGTCCCGTGGTGCCCGGTCGGCCCCTGGAGGTGGGTCGGCGTGATCGCGTGGCCGGTGGTCCCGCCCGAGGACCCTCCGTTGCTGCCCCCCGGCTGCTGCTTCGCCGGCTTGGGCACCTTCGGCGGGTCGGGCTCACCGTGGATCTTCTTCATCGTGGCGGCCGACTTGGTGAAGGTCGCCTCGAGCTGGTCGGCCTCGATGCGCGCCTTCTCCTCCTGCTCGGCGAACGCCTTCGCGAAGGCCTTCTGGTCGGCCTTGCTCTTGGCCTCCTTCGCCAGCTGGGTGTCGTCCGCGTCGCCGGGGGCGGTGTACGGCGTCGGCTGGTCCATGTCCTGCATGGTCGCGGCCGCCTGCTGGGCGACGTGCATCGCAGCACCGGCGTCGACCAGGGCCTGGACGGCGTCCTTGAGTACCACGGACTTCGCGGACATGGCAGCAGCGGAGCGCTGGAACGCCGCGTCGACGGCCGGCCCCGTCTCGCCGCCGATCGCCCACTTGACCGTGCCGGAGGCCTGGGAGAGGTAGGTGCTCACCGTCTCCAGGATGTCCCGGCAGCGGCTCCACTCGATGGCGGCGTTGTTGACGACAGCGGGGTCGGTGCCGAGGACCGCCTTGTTGAGGCGCTCGACCTGGGGTCCCTTCACCATCAGTGGTTCCCCCCGCCGTGACCGTGGAAGTTGTCGGAGTTCAGGTGCGAGCCGGCGGCGGCGAGCTCGGCCTTGCGGCTCGGCGTCAGGTCGGCGGCGGCCTGCAGGTCCTGCTCGGTGAGGTTCTTGGAGAACTGGCTGAGGTTCTCGGCGTAGACCTGGAGGCCGACCACCATGTCGTTGAGGGCGTCGACCACGTGCTGATGAGCGACACCGGTGTGGTGGTCGAGCAGGGCGCCCGGCTCGGATCCGCCGAAGACACCGGACACGTTCGGGGGCTGCCCCTTCTGGATGTGGCTTGCATGCTCTTCCAGAATGTCTCGGCACGAGTTCACCAGGGCTTCTGGCAGCCCCAGCATCGTCAGCACGTCCAGCGGTCCCATGGTCATGACCTTCCCCCGATGAAGAGTCCCTACGCTCCGTCGAGCGCTCGTACGAGGACCTCCCCGCGAACGACGCCGGCAAAACCTCTGGAGCGGCACCAACTCCGGAGACGTTTCGCGGCCCTCGGGCGCGGTTAAGGTTCAGCCGTACGTTCTCGGACCTCAGGAGGCCTTCGTGTCCCGCTTGGCCACCGCTGCCGCGCTCGCCGGTCTCGTGCTCGCCCTCACCGGGTGCAACGGCTCCGATCCCGAGGCGGACCCGACCACGAGCCCGTCCTCGTCGGCCGCCTCCCCCTCCGACAGCGGGTCCACCGACCCGTCGGAGAGCAGCTCCCCGACGGTCCCAGCGGCGACCGGGCCCCTGCTCAAGATGCCCAACGCCACGATGAACGCGCCGAAGGGCTACAAGAAGCTGGCCGGCTTCGCCGACTTCACGACCGAGGCCAACCCGAGCGACGGCACGTTCGGCGCGGTCCGCCTGAGCTCACTGGAGTACGCCGGGCCGACACTTCCCCTCGACCTGCAGGTGAAGGCGGTGCTGAAGGTCGCGACCTCCAAGATGACGCGCCAGGACAACATCGAGATCGATGGGGTCGAGCTCTGGCACCTCCGCGGCTCCACCGGCTACAGCAGCGTGGACGAGTACGGCGTCCGCAACGACGGCTACGAGACGAGCATCGACTTCGAGTTCCAGAAGGGCACCCCGGCGTCCACGCGCGACAAGGTCATCGCCGAGAGCCTGGCGTCCTTCACCTGGCGCTGACCCCCCCGGCCGCTCAGCGGCCGCGCAGGGTGCCCGGGAACCACGAGCTCGTCCACACCCGGTCGGTGCGCACCCGCGTGCCGGAGTACGGCGCGTGCAGCACCAGCCGGCGACCGTGGCTCCAGCCCGCGAAGACGCCCACGTGGTAGACGCCGCCGCCGTCGGTGAAGAACATCAGGTCGCCGCGCTTCATGGCGGCGCGCGAGATGTGGCGGGCGAAGTGGGCCTGCGCCGAGGACGTCCGCGGGATGTGGGAGAAGCCGGCCCGGCGGAAGCTGAAGTAGGTCAGGCCGGAGCAGTCGAAGCGGTTCGGCCCGGCGGCGCCGTACGCGTAGGGGTCGCCCTTCTGGGCGATCGCGGTCCGCAGGCCGCGCTCCACGCGGGACAGGGCCGGCTTGTGGTGCCGGGCCTTCGCGGAGGTCCTCGTGGTGGCGTGCGCGGCTGCCGTCGCGGCGTGGGCGTCGGAGACGGGCGCCGAGGTGAGCAGGCCGATGGCGAGGGCGCCGCTGAGGGCGACCCGGGCGCCCGTGCGGCCGCAGACGCGGGCAAGGGTGGGCAGGGCAAGAGACATAACGTGGTTTCCTTCCCACGCCTGCGAGGTGAGCTGTCGGGTTCGGGCAGGAAGGTGCCCGGCCGCCAGAAGGCGGCTTCACCCCAAGCGGCCGAGGCCGCAGAAGTGGTTCCCCCGTCCCTACCCGTGCTGGATGTTCTGTCGTCGATCGGTCCGAGTGTCCGACCTGGCGGACCGGTTCCGTGAGCGGGTAGGGCTCGGCGTACTCGGGAACCGGTGGGTGCTGGTGCAATCGTCAACGACACTAGCCAGCGAAAGTCATGTAGCCCAATCCACAATCCCCCGGGAGCGTGGCGCAGCCCACATCTCCCGCGTGGAACCGGGCCCGGATTGGACGCAGGTCACACCCGATCAGTCCAGCATCCGGCCGTCCTCGAGGCGGATGACGCGGTGCGCGACCTCCCACACCCGCTGGTCGTGGGTGGCCACGAGGACCGCCGAACCGGCCCGCGCGGCGTCCGCCAGGGTCCCGATCACCTGGTTGACGTGGTCGTCGTCCTGGTGGCCCGTGGGCTCGTCCAGCACCGCCAGCCGCGGCGCCAGGATCAGCGCCCGCGCGATCGCGACGCGCTGCTGCTCGCCCAGCGAGGTCTCGAGGACGCTGCGCCGGGCGAAGGCCGTCAGGTCGAGCGCCGCCGTGAGCCGCGCGAACGCCTCCCCCGGGTCGACCCCCGCCCGGTGCGCCGGCAGCGCGATGTTGTCCTCGACCGTGAGGCCGGCGAGCAGCCCGTGCTGCTGCGGCACCACGGCCACCAGCGACCAGTCGGCCGTCGCGGCGGTCGGCCTGCCGTCGAGGGTCGCCGAGCCGCGGTCGGGGCTCTCGATCCCGGCCGCGAGGTGGCACAGCGTGGACTTGCCCGACCCCGACGGACCGGCCAGCGCGACCAGCTCACCGGGCTCGACCCGCAGGGAGATGTCATGCAGCACCTCGACGCGGCGGTCGCCCACGCCGTACCCGTGGCCGATCCCGACCAGCTCGAGCGCGGTCACGACTCCCCCTCCGGAGCACGCAGGCGTACGCCGTCGGCGCCGATCTCGACGATGACCCGACGTGACGGGAAGAGGTCGAGCACTGCCGGAGGCAGCTGCAGGCGGCCGGTGGCGTCGATGACGCCCGTGGTGTCGCGGCGGGTGGTCTCGCTCGAGAGCACGCCGTGGCGCAGGCGGAGCAGGCGGTCGGCGCGGTGCATGATCCGCTCGTCGTGGCTGCTGATGACGACTGCCGCCCCGGCGGTCGCCGCGGCCAGCAGGGCGTCGACGACGAGGTCGGCGTTGGCGTGGTCGAGCTCGGCGGTCGGCTCGTCGGCCACGATCAGCGCGGGCGACCCGACGAGGGCGAGCGCCACGGCGAGACGCTGCTGCTCGCCGCCGGAGAGCGCGTAGGGGACGTGGTCGGCCCGGTGGGCCAGCCCGACCGCGGCGAGCGCCTCCGCGGGGTCGGCGGTCCGGGAGGCTCCGCGCCAGCCGGCGACCTGCCGGAGCTGGTCGTCGGCGCGCAGGTGCGGGAAGACGCCGAGCGCCGAGCGCTGCGGGACGAACCCGATCCGGCGGCGCCGCAGCTGGCGCAGGTCGCGGGTCGAGGCGGCTCCGATGTCGCTGCCCAGGACGGTCAGGGTCCCGGCGCTGGGCCGGTCCCGCGCGCCCAGCATGGTGAGCAGGCTGCTCTTGCCGGAGCCGGACGGGCCGGCCACGACGGTGAGTGCTCCGGGGTGCACCTCGAGCCCGATCCCGCGCAGCGCGTGCGTCTCCCCGGTCGCGGAGCGGAAGACCTTGACGAGGTCCTCGCAGCTCACGGCCGGGTCGGCGACGATCTCAACCTCCGGCACGAAGCACCTCCGCGGGGACGCGCCGGCGGGCCCGCCGAGCGCCGAGGATCCAGGCGAGCAGGACCGTCACGACCAGGACGACCAGCAGCAGGACGAGGTCGGCCACGCCCGGCCGCGGTCGGGTCAGCGGCGGGATCGTGGCGACGGCGTCGATGATCGTCGGCGCGAGGACCAGCCCCGCGCCGGCGAGGACTGCGGCCAGGACGGCCGTCGCGACGGCGTACCCCACCTCCCAGGCGCGGGCCCGGGCGAGCTCGCGGGAGGACCAGCCCATCCGGGCGAGGAGCACGTCGGAGACCGTGTCGCGGTCGGCCAGGCGGAGCGCCAGCACCAGGGCCCCCGCGAGGGCCAGGACCAGCATCACCACGCCCAGGGCGAGCACGTAGCCCGCGGCCCAGGTCGAGGCGACGAGACCGCTGGAGATCGCCTCCTCGGTGCCCGTGACCACGGTGCCGTCGGTCGACACCTGGGCGTCGGTCAGCGCGGCGCGCAGCTGGGCCGGCGGGTCCTGCGACCAGACCCAGGACGAGAAGGCGCCCGCCCGGTCGCTGGTCGCTCCGGGCCGGGCCGGGTTGACGCTCCGCGGCGCCAGGTGGAAGAACCTGCGGGTGCCGGCGATGACGGTCACGTCGCCGGTCTCGGTCTCGGATCCCGGGAACGCCTTGACGACGCCCACGACCTCGAACGGGATCTGGAACTCCGAGTTGAAGTCGAGGGTGCCCTGGTCGCCCGCCCGGTAGTGGGTGTTGCCGGCGAGCAGCACCTGCAGCCCGTGCCCTTTGCCATCGAGGCGCGGCAGCAGCTCTCGTCCGGTGTCCAGGTCGCCCGAGGCGCCCCAGTCGGCCACGCCGTCGAAGGTCGCGGGGTCGACGACCATCAACGGCTCGTCGCCGAAGTCGGGCGGGAGGGTGACCGAGCGCCGCCAGACGATCGAGGTGCCGGCGGCCGGAGGCGTCAGGAGGCCCTTCATCTTGTGGCCGCGGAAGTCCTCGGCGACCTCGATCGAGGTCGGCGCCCCCGACAGCGCCGCCGTCTTGTCGGCGACGCCCTCGTCGATGCCCCGGTGGACGGTGAGCGCGTAGGCGAACAGTCCGAGCGCGACCGCGACCACGGCCGTGAGGGAGGTGACCTCGCGCATCACCGTCCCGGTCCGCCGGGTCGCGAGCCAGCGCGAGCTGCCGGGCCGGGCTCGTCCGGGTCGCCGGGCACGCAGCCACGCGACCCCGCGGGCGACCAGCACCGCGACCGAGGCCGCGACCAGGACCGGGAACGCCATGGTCAACGGGGTCGACGTCCGGTCGGACACGTCGACGGTGAAGACGGCCGCGGCCACCACCACCGTGGCGGCCAGGAGCGCCGCGGTCCAGGGCACCGCCCGCCGCCCCCGGCCGAGCCGGGACAGCCGGTCGACGCGGTCGGTGGCCGCAGCGGCGAGAGCC
The DNA here is from genome assembly GCF_039543825.1 of Nocardioides conyzicola. Classification (NCBI taxonomy): domain Bacteria; kingdom Bacillati; phylum Actinomycetota; class Actinomycetes; order Propionibacteriales; family Nocardioidaceae; genus Nocardioides; species Nocardioides conyzicola. The sequence goes on from NZ_BAABKM010000002.1 coordinate 539,077, forward strand.
GCGGTGGCCGCGACCAGGAGCAGCGCCCCGGCGGCCGCGAGCACACCGGTGACCACGTCCGAGGTGGCCACCGAGAGCGCCCCGTCGGTCGGCGGCCCGGCGGCCACGACGCCCAGGCAGGCCAGCCCGATGCCGGCGGGTACGGCGAGCAGGCAGACCAGCAGCACCTCGAGACCCGCGAGCAGGGCCACCTCGCCGGGTCGGAGGCCGAGACCCGAGGCCAGCAGCTGCTCGCGGCGCCGGCTGCGACCGAGGAGCACCCAGCCCGCGACGAGCAGCGCGGCGGCGAGCACCTGCCCGGCGACGGCGTACGGCCGGACCTGGTCGCGGGCGCTGTCGGCGGTGTGGTCCGCGTCGAAGACGATGTCCGGCAGGCCGGACGCGACCTGGAGCTCCGCTCCCCCAGGCTCGGCGTCGAGGAGGTAGCGGGCCAGGATCTGGGACTGGTCGTAGGCGTCGTCGGCGAGCCGCTGGACCTGCGTGACGGTGGTGGCCGCCTGGTCGGGGGTGATGTCGGGGTCCAGGCGGAGGTCGGCGAAGTAGATCGGCGCCTCGGTGGTCGCGACGATGAGGCGGTCGAAGGACCCGCGGCCGGCGATCGCGAGCGGCGTACCCGCACTGGGGTCGTCCGGGTCCGCGGGCAGGTACCACCGGTCGGCGTCGTCGGCATCGGCCAGCTGCACCGGCAGCGTCGAGCCGGACGCTGCCTCGTAGGTGCCGGCCAGGACGGTCTTGGTGAGCCGACCCCCTTCGGGCAGGAACGTCTGCTGCAGCCCGATCCGCAGCTCGTCGCCGACCTCGAGCCCGAGCCGCCGGGCGGCGCCCTCCTCCAGCCAGACCCCGGGCGCGTCCTCGTCGCCGCCGAGGGCGGTGATCGCGCCGTCGTGGTACCAGAGCGCGGCGGGCTCGACCGCTGCGCCGACCTTGGCGACGGCCTTGCGGGTGCGGCTCTGGCCGGCGCCCGACGCGCCGAGGCTGGGCGGCCCGTAGCCGGTCAGCGCCCCCATCCTGGCGTCGAGGATCTGCTCACCCTCGGCCGGGATCACGCCGTTCCACGAGACCCGGAGGTCGCCGGAGTCCGGGCCGAACGGCTCACCGGCGGCGCTGCGCAGGCCGTCCGCGAGCGCGGTCGACCGGGCGGTCGCGGCGAAGAGCGGCGGCGCGGCGAAGGACGCCACGAGCAGCGTGACCGCGACCAGGACGAGCGCCATCCAGCCCGGGGTCCGCACCAACCGGAGCGGCGCGGCCCGCCACAGCGCTCCGCGCCTCGCGGCGCGCGGTGTGGGCGGGGTCACGCCGGTCACAGTACGGCGGTGGGAGCGCTCCCGTCAGCCCTTTTCGCCAGCGACCTCCCCGACCAGGTCCGCGATCGAGTCCACGACCCGCGTCGGCCGGTAGGGGAAGGTCTCGATCTGCTCGAGCCGGGTCGAGCCTGTCGTCACCAGGATCGTGCGGAGCCCGGCCTCGAGCCCGCTGATGATGTCGGTGTCCATCCGGTCGCCGATCATCACCGTCGTCTCGGAGTGCGCCTCGAGCCGGTTGAGGGCGCTGCGCATCATCAGCGGGTTGGGCTTGCCGATGAAGTACGGCGTCCGCCCGGTCGCCGTGCTGATCAGCGCGGCGACGGAGCCGGTCGCCGGGAGGAGGCCGTGCTGGCTCGGACCGCTCGGGTCGGGGTTGGTGGCGATGAACCGGGCACCGGCCGCGACCAGCCTGATCGCGCGGGTGATCGCCTCGAAGGAGTAGGTGCGGGTCTCCCCCAGCACCACGTAGTCCGGGTCGCGGTCGGTCATCACGTAGCCGACGTCGTGCAGCGCGGTGGTCAGGCCCGCCTCACCGACGACGTACGCCGTGCCGTGGGGCCGCTGCTCCTCCAGGAACTGTGCGGTCGCGAGCGCCGAGGTCCAGATCGCGGCCTCAGGCACGTCGATGCCGCTGCCGAGCAGCCGGGCGCGCAGGTCGCGCGGAGTGAAGATCGAGTTGTTGGTGAGCACGAGGAAGGGGCGCCCCGACGACTTCAGCGCCTCGATGAACTCCTGGGCGCCCGGGATCGGCACCTCCTCGTGGACGAGGACGCCGTCCATGTCGGTCAGCCAGGTCTCCACGGGGCGCGAGGTCATGGCGGACATTATCGCCGCGGCAGCAGTACCTCGACGCCGTCGGCGGGGTGTTCGCCGATGATCCGGCCTCCCAGCGCCTCGACGACGGCCCGGACCTGGCTCATCCGGTCGATGCTCTCGTCGGCCATCTCGGCCTCGTCCGCCCGGCCGGCGGTCACGACGGTGACCCGCAGGTGGCCCTCGGTCTCCGCGTTGAAGACGATCCGGACGGCACCGGTCCCGCGGCGTACGACGTCCGCGAGCAGCAGGTCGGTGGCGTGCTCGACCGGGCCCGGGGTGTAGGTGAGCGTCAGGTCGCCCTCGACGGCGGCCGTCAGGGTCCGGTTGCGGGAGGCGAGCCGGTCGGCCCAGCGCTGGGCCAGCTGGGTCGACAGGTCGGACAGGGGAACCTCGGCGCCGACCATGAGGCTGCCCCGACGGGTGATCTCGACGAGCTCGGCGGCGACGGCCGACACCTCCTCCGCACGGGCCAGGCACCGCTTGACGGTCTCGAGGGCGTCGGGGGGCAGGTCGTCGCGGAGGCTGAGGTCCTCGAGCTCGAGGCGGATCCCGGTGAGCGGGGTGCGCAGCACGTGCGAGGTGTGCTCCGCGAACGCGCGCTCGCGGTGCACCCGGTCCTCCAGGGCGAGCGCGCTCGAGCGCAGCGCGTTGGCGATCGCCCGCGCCTCCGGGATGCGGGTCGTGGGCAGGTCGAGGTCGAAGCGACCCCGCCCGAGCGCGGCCGCCGCGATCGCGAGCTTCTGGAACGGCGCCGAGAGGGCCGACGCGACCAGGAAGCCGGCCATGCCGGCGGCGACGGCGATCAGCAGGAAGAGCGCGGCGATGGAGCCGATGTCGCGCAGCAGGATGTCGCGGATCACCCCGGACGACTCGCTGACGGTGACCTGGCCCGAGGCGTCCACCTCCGTGGTGGCCGTGATGTCGTCGTCGGTGTCGCCCTGGCCCTGGTAGTCGTCGCCGGTGACGACCACCGGGTCGGCGCCGTCGGCGGCGTACGCCAACCGGTCGCGCGGACCGACCAGGGTGGTGAGGAACTTCTCGTCGACGCTGCCGCCGGCGGCCTCGCGGTCCGACACGATGGCGGCGACCAGGTCGGCCTCCTGGTCGAGCTGACCCGCGACCTGCTCCCGGATCAGGTCCTGGAGGACGAAGGTGCGGACCAGACCTGCCCCGAGGAGCAGGACGATGCTCAGGACGATGAACGCGGCGGTGAGGCGCTCACGCATCGGTGGGGCCGCCTTCGAGGCGGAATCCCACACCTCGAACGGCCACCACACGGTCGGTCACGCCTACGGACTCGAGCTTCTGGCGCAGCCGACCGATGGTGACGTCGAGCGTCTTGGTCGAGCCGTACCAGTTCTCGTCCCACACGTCGGCCATCAGCCGGCCGCGCGAGACGACCTTGTCCCGGTTGGCGGCAAGGATCGCGAGGACCTCGAACTCCTTGCCGGTCAGCGGGACCTCCTCGGTGCCGGCGTACACCCGGCGGGCGTCGACGTCGATGCGGACCCCGTCGGGGGACGCCTCTTCGATCGAGCCGGACTGCGGCGAGGAGGTACGGCGCAACAGGGCGCGCACGCGCGCCTGCAGCTCGGCCAGGCCGAACGGCTTGGCCAGGTAGTCGTCGGCCCCGTAGTCGAGGCCGACCACCCGGTCGAGCTCGCCGGCCCGCGCGGTGACGATCATGATCGCCCCCGTGTAGCCGGCCTCACGAGCCCTGCGACAGACCTCGAGCCCGTCGATGTCCGGAAGTCCCAGGTCCAGGATCACGAGCTCGGGCAGCGACGCCAGGGTGTCGAGCGCCTTCTGGCCGCTCTCCACCCACTCGACGTCGTAGCCCTCACGTTCCAAGGTGCGGACCAGAGGAAAAGCGATGTCCTCCTCGTCCTCCACGACCAGGACCCGTTGCGCCATGGGAGGGAGCATAGGGCCATGGGGGTCGCTTACCTGTGCACTGCTCATGGTTTCGCCTCTCGCGTGCCCACCGGGTCGAGGACGCGGACCGTTGGCGACGGGTGCCGCAAGCGCCGCGACATCAGCATCGCCAGGACCACGGCCGCCGCCGCGATCAGCACCCATCCCTGGGGGTGCTCCAGGAAGAGGTAGGCCCAGCCGATCCACGGGATCGTGACCTCCACCCGTGACAGGGTCGGGCTGTCGGTGCGCACCAGCCAGGGGTCGGGGCTGGGCTCAGCGTCGCCCTGCGTCCGGATCCCGTCCGCCTCGATGGCGACGATCCGATGGGTGACCAGGGTGTCCTCGTCGACCGCCCCGGGCTCCCGGAAGGTGATGACGTCCCCGACGCGCAGGTCGCTCACGGGCACGACCCGCTCGAACGCGATCGAACCGCGGTCCAGGCCACCCCCCATCGAGTCGCCGGTCATCACGTAGCGCTGGAGACCGAGGCCGATGGGGAGCAGCACCAGCAAGGTCACCGGCCCGAAGATGACCACGAACAGCACCAAGCGCCACCACGGCGTCGGCGCCGGGTGGCGAGGGGCTGTCTGGATCTCCATGGTGCTTGCTTTCCGAGACACTCGGGGGAATGGGGGTGGACCTGCCGGTCCCGCGCTCCCCCAGGCAGCGCTGGACCGACAGGTCCGTCCTGCAGAGCGGTCGAGTGGCGCATCCCCCCAGATTGCGCACGCTTCCGCCCGTGTGTGGTCTGACCACGACCATCCGCGCTCCCCCCAGGTGCGCGGCGGCCATCGTCATCCCGGGACCGCGTCGGGCCTGCTCAGCCCGGTCGGTCCCACCTCTTCAGTTGTCGTGTTCCTGCGGTCCTGTCAGCCGTCCGAGACGTCGGTGTTGACCCAGGAGTAGGTCGCGACCGCTGCCGTGCCCTGGTTCACGAACGGCGCGTCGTCGGGCAGCGACACCGTGAACGTGAACGTGCTGGACCCACCCGGGGCGAGGTTGCCGACGTCCTGCGTCACGTCGTTCATCGCACCGAACCGGCCGTCGAAGACGGTGGTGCCGTCCTGCTGGATCTTCAGGTGGAGCTCGCCGTCGGCGAAGGTGGCCGCGTCGGCGTTCTCCTCGAACGAGAGCCGGGACTCTCCGGCACCCGAGTTGCGGATCGTCACGGTCTTGGTCACCGAGTCGCCCGGCTCGAGCTCGCTGATGGTGAGCGTGGCGCCCTGGCCGGGGTCTGCCTGGAGCCGGACGCCCGTCGTCGCCTCGCTGGCGCCCGTCCACGGGATCCCGGCCACCGACGCCAGGACCGCAAGACCCGCGATCACGGACACCGGGATGATGAACCGCCGCACCTGCGCAGCCGACGGACGGGCCGTACGGATCGGCGCGGTGGTCGCGATGGTCATGGTGTCTCCCGGCTGCTGCTGATGATGATGACCAGAACGCTAGAGAGGGCGCTGCCACGACCGGGCAACACGGCAACCACACCCGACCCACCGTTTGGTAACAGAAATCGGGGTCCCGTGGACCTCACTCCACGGCGGAGAAGAGATCCCCGTGCTCGGCGACCCGGTCCAGGACCTGCTCGGGCGTGAACTGGTCGAGCCCGAGCGGGTCGTCGGCGCCCTCCTCGACCTCCGCCCAGGTCACCGGGGTCGCGACAGCGGGGCGCTCGCGCCCGCGCAGGGAGTAGGGCGAGATCGTGGTCTTCGAGCCGGCGTTCTGCGACCAGTCCAGGAACACCTTTCCCCCGCGGCGGGCCTTCGTCATGGTCGCAGTCACGAGCTTGGCGTGCTCCCCCTGGAGCTCCTCGGCGACCTCCTTGGCGATCGCGGTGGACTCGTCGGAGGGCAACCGCTTCGGCAGCTCGGCGTACAGGTGCAGGCCCTTGCTGCCGCTGGTCACCGGCCGGGCTGCGAGGCCGCGGTCCGCGAGCTTGTCGCGGACCAGCAGCGCCACCTGGCAGCACTCGTGCAGTCCCGCCGGCTCCCCCGGGTCGAGGTCGATCACCAGCCGGTCGGCGTTGCGGGGCTGCCCGTTGCGACCCACCGTCCACTGGTGGACGTGCAGCTCGAGCGCGGCGAGGTTGGCGAGCCAGGTGAGGGTGGCGAGGTCGTCGACGATCGGGAAGACGAGCGTGTCGCTGGAGGACTGGGCGCGGGAGCCGGTGGTGGGGACCTTCGCGGTGCGCACCCAGGACGGGGTGCCCGGGGGCGTGTTCTTCTCGAAGAAGCTCCCGTCCTGCACGCCGTGCGGCCAGCGGATCCGGGTCACGCACCGGTCCTTCAGCAGCGGCAGCAGCACCGGCGAGACCTGCGCGTAGTAGTTGAGGACCTCTGCCTTGGTGAAGCCGGTCCGCGGGTAGAGCACCTTGTGCAGGTTGGTGATCGTCAGCGTGCGTCCGTCGACCTGGACGCGGACCTCCTCCCTCTCCGGCGTCGGCTTGTCCATCAGCGACCGATCGCGATCAGGGGGCGCTGGTCCGGGTCGAGGCGGGCCATCAGGGACTTGATGAACCACCGCGGCGCACTCACGCACCCGGCCGTGGCTCCGGAGCCGTTGACGTGCAGGAAGATTCCCGAGCCACGGTGGCGGACCTGGTGGGGGTTGAAGCCGATGACGATGGACCACTCGTACTGCGAGCGGTAGTCGCTGAGCCGCTCGGAGGAGTTGGGGTCGCTGCCCGAGAGCCACCAGCGGAACCCGCCCTGGCTCTTGTTGCGGTAGCGGTTGTAGTACCTCGACCTGTTGTCCTGCACCCAGAAGTCACCGCTGCGGACCTTGCGGTAGCGCAGGTCCCACGCCGCGTCCCGGCTATGCATGCCGAACGCCCAGGGGAGCTCGAACGTGCCGAGGGGGGTGGTGCCGGTGTTCTGGCGACGCCGCGGACCGGGCACGAGCCCGCCGTACCCGATCCGACCGTCGGTCACCTGGGTCAGCCGCCGCCAGTGGCCGTCCTTCAGGCTCCACAGGCTCACCCGGGCGTGGTAGCCCGAGGTCCGGTTGACCGTGACGACCTGGCGGGTGCCCGCGCGGAGGGCGACGTCGACGCCGTCGAGGCGGACGTGGTCGGGCGCGGCGTCCGCCGGGGCGACGGGGGCGATCAGGGTGACGGCGCCGAGCAGCAGCGCGAGTGCGATCCGGATCCTCACAGCAGATCCTCCGGGGTGAGATCGGTGCGGACCCCCTGGAACGAGGGCTGTCGCAGGCGTTCATACCCACGACCGTGCGTGTCGATGTCCACGACGAGCACCGGCTCCAGCCAGCGGGTGCCCTGGGCGTCGACCCGCGGCACCTCGTCGGCGAACGGGCTGTCGTCGCGACCGAGCGCGGCGACGAGCTCGGTCAGCACCGCACCCTGCTTCGGCCCGATCCCGCTGCCCACCCGGCCCCGGTAGAGGAGCCCGTCGGGCGTCATCTCGCCCACGAGGAGCGCGGCGAGGCGGTCGGTGGTCCCCTCCTGCGGGCGCCAGCCGCCGACGACGTACGACAGCCGGTGCCGGTGGGCGAACTTCAGCCAGTGCGAGGACCGCTCTCCCGGCTGGTACGTCGAGGTCCGGCGCTTGCTGACGATGCCCTCGAGCCCCTGCTGGAGGGTCGCGTCGAAGAGCATCGCGCCGTCGTCGTACGCAGCCGGGACCTGCCAGGAGCCGTCGAGGCCGAGACCGGCGAGCAGCTCGCGGCGCGCGTCGAGCGGCTCGCCGGTGAGGTCGCGCCCGTCGAGGCGGAGCAGGTCGAAGACCATGTAGATGGCGGGGACCGCGTCGGCCAGCCGGGCGGCCGTGGTCGCCTTGCGGACGTGCATCCGCTCCTGGAGCGTGCGGAAGTCGGGCAGCCCGCGGCCGTTGAGCGCGATGATCTCGCCGTCGACGAGCAGGTCCCGGCCCTCCAGCGGGCTGGTGGACAGGTCCGGCCACGCGATGGTGATCGCGTTCTCGTTGCGGCTGGTCATCCGCAGGGTGCCGTCACGGACGTCGGTGAGCGCGCGGACGCCGTCCCACTTCACCTCGTGCGTCCACGCCTCACCAGCGGGGACGTGAGGGCCCCGGGTAGCCAGCATCGGTCGCATGGCGACATCATGCCTGTCGTGAACCCGACCGGACCGCTCGACAATGCCGCCACCGGGCCGGAGACGTACGCCGTCATCGGCGCCGGCCCGTCCGGCCTGGCCGCCGCGCGCAACCTGCAGCGGTTCGGGATCCCGTGGTCGGGCTACGAGCTGTCGTCAGGGGTCGGCGGGCTGTGGGACATCGGCGGACCGCGGAGCACCGTCTACGAGTCCGCGCACCTGATCTCGTCGAAGCGGACCACCGAGTTCAGCGAGTTCCCGATGCGCGACGAGGTCGCGGACTACCCGTCGCACCGCGAGCTGCTGGCCTACTTCCGCGACTTCGCGGCCGCCCACGACCTGACCTCGGGCTTCGCCTTCGGGACCGAGGTGACGTCCGCGCGGCCGTCCGGGGACGGCGGCTGGATCGTGGTGAGCGAGGGACCCGAGGGCCGCGTCGAGCGCCGGCACGCCGGGGTGGTCGCCGCCAACGGGACGCTGAGCGAGCCGTCGGTCCCGGCGTTCGAGGGCAGCTTCGACGGCGAGATCTTCCACACCAGCGCCTACAAGTCACCCACGGTCTTCGCGGGCAAGCGAGTGCTGATCATCGGCGCCGGCAACTCCGGCTGCGACATCGCGGTGGACGCCGTGCACCACGCGGCCTCGGTCGACATGTCGGTGCGGCGCGGCTACTACTTCGTGCCGAAGTACCTCTTCGGCAAGCCGTCCGACACGCTCAACCAGGGCAAGCCGCTGCCGCCGCGGATCAAGCAGGCCATCGACTCGCGGGTGCTGCGGATGTTCACCGGCGACCCGGTGAAGTTCGGCTTCCCGAAGCCCGACTACAAGATCTACGAGTCGCACCCCATCGTGAACTCGCTGGTCCTGCACCACCTGGGGCACGGCGACCTCTCGGTCCAGCCCGACATCGACCGTCTCGACGGCGACGGGGTCGTCTTCGCGGACGGCACCCGGAGGTCGTACGACGTCATCGTGCTCGCCACCGGCTACCACCTGCACTACCCGTTCCTGGACCCCGGGCTGCTGCGCTGGTCGGGTCGCGGGACGGCGCCGGACCTCTACCTCAACATCTTCACGCAGCAGGACCCCAACCTCTTCGTGCTCGGCATGATCGAGGCGTCCGGGATCGGCTGGCAGGGCCGCTACGAGCAGGCCGAGCTGGTGGCGTCGTACCTCCGGGCCCGGTCGGCCAACCCGGGCGCGGCGCGCGCCCTCGAGGACCGGGTGGCCGGTCCTCGCCCTGATCTCTCGGGCGGATATCACTACCTCGGGCTGGAGCGGATGTCCTACTACGTCAACAAGGACGCCTACCGCTCGGCGGTGCGGTCCGAGATCGAGAGGCTGCGTTGATGCTCCTGCCCCTGGTGACGGCACTGACGACCGACATCGACCACATCAACATCGACTTCAGCTCGGGCGCCCAGACGGTGCTGAAGATAGTGATCGCGACGATCCTCTTCGGCATCGCGCTCGACATCGAGATCTCGGACTTCACCGCGGTCGTGCGGCGCCCCTTCCCGATCCTGGTCGGCGTCGTGGCCCAGTTCCTGCTGCTGCCGGCACTGACGCTCCTGCTGGCGATCGTGCTCGACGTCCGCGGCTCGATCGCGCTCGGCATGATCCTGGTCGCCTGCTGCCCGCCGGGGAACGTGTCCAACATCCTGACCCACCGCGCCGGCGGCGACGTCGCGCTGTCGGTGTCGATGACCGCGATCAGCAACCTGCTGACGATCGTCATGCTGCCGGTCAACTTCGCGTTCTGGGCCGGGCTCTCCCCCGCCGGCGACGACCTGCTCCGGGACGTCGACCTCGACCCGGTGAAGACGTTCGTCGAGATCGCCCTGGTGATCGGGCTGCCGTTCGTCGCGGGCGTGACGATCAACCGACTCTGGCCCCGGGTGGCCCACCGGGCGCACACGATCGTCGGGCCGGTGTCGTTCGTCCTGCTCCTGCTGATCATCGTGCTGGCGTTCATCGGCAACTGGGACATCTTCACGACCTACATCACTCTGGTGCTGCTCGCCGTCTTCATCCAGCACCTCATGGCACTCGGCCTCGGCTACGGCGTCGCTCGCGCCACGGGCCTGCCCAGCAGGAGCCGCAAGGCCATGACGTTCGAGGTGAGCGTCCGCAACACCGGCCTCGGCCTGGTGCTGGTCTTCGTCTACTTCGACGGCCTCGGCGGGATGGCACTGGTGGCCGCCTGGTGGGGCCTCTACGACATCCTGGCCGGCCTGGTCGTGGCGGGCGTGTGGAAGCGGCGCACGGCGGAGGTGGCCGCGTGAAGGTGCTGGTCACGGGGGGCAGCGGCTTCCTCGGGCGCTCCGTGGTCGCGGGGCTGACGGCGGTGGGCCGCGAGGTGGTCAGCGCCGACCTGCTTCCACCTGCGGTGGAGATGGACGTGACCTCGCAGTCGGCGGTCGACGCCGTGATCGGGTCGGTGCGGCCGGAGGTCGTCGTCCACCTCGCGTCGATCGTGACGCCGGGTCCCGACTCGACGCGCGAGCTGGAGTACGCCGTCGACGTCACCGGCACGCGGCACGTCCTCGACGCGTGCGTCGCCCACGGCGTGCGCCGGGTGGTCGTGTCGTCCAGCGGCGCGGCGTACGGCTATCACGCCGACAGCCCGGCGTGGATCACCGAGGACCAGCCGGTGCGTGGCAACGAGGAGTTCGCCTACAGCCACCACAAGCGGCTGGTCGAGGAGATGCTGCCGTCGTACGGCTCCCTGGAGCAGGTGGTGCTGCGGATCGGCACGATCCTCGGGGCGTCGGTCGACAACCAGATCACCGCGCTGTTCGAGCGCAAGCGGCTGCTGAAGATCCGGGGCGCCGAGTCGCCGTTCGTCTTCATCTGGGACACCGACGTCGTGGCCGTGATCCAGCAGGCCGTGACGGGGTCGGTGACCGGCGTCTTCAACGTCGCCGGTGACGGCGCGCTGACGATCACCGAGATCGCGGCGCTGCTCGAGAAGCCGGTGCTGACCATCCCGGAGCCGCTGCTGCGGGCCGCGCTCGCGGTGGCGTCGCGGCTGCGGCTCTCGCCGTACGGGCCGGAGCAGACGATGTTCCTGCAGTACCGCCCGGTGCTCGACAACACGCGTCTGAAGAGCGTTTTCGGGTACACCCCCACCCGGACCTCCCGTCAGGCTTTCGATGAGTGGCGGGAGTCCCGCCGGTCATACTGACCGGTGTAAGTGCATCCAGAGAGAGGCTTCCCCATGCGTGCGATCTGGAAGGGCGCGGTGTCCTTCGGGCTGGTCAGCGTCCCGGTCAAGCTCTACGCGGCCACCGAGTCGCACGACGTCTCCTTCCGCCAGGTGCACGCCAAGGACGGCGGCCGGATCAAGTACCAGCGCGTCTGCTCGCTCGACGGCGAGGAGGTCGCGTACGCCGACATCGCCAAGGGCTACGAGACCGAGGACGGCGAGATGGTCATCCTCACCGACGACGACATGGCCGAGCTGCCGTCGACGTCGTCGCGGGAGATCTCGGTCGAGAAGTTCGTGCCGTCCGACCAGATCGACCCCCTGCTCTTCGAGAAGTCCTACTACCTCGAGCCCGAGTCGACCGGCGCCAAGCCCTACGCGCTGCTTCGCCAGGCCCTGCTCGACGCCGACCGGATGGCCGTCGTCACCGTCGCGCTCCGGCAGCGCACCACGGTCGCCGTGCTCCGCGTGCGTGACGACGTGATCGTGCTCCAGACGATGATGTGGCCCGACGAGGTCCGCACCCCCGACTTCTCCGTCGAGACCGGAGACGTCAAGCCGGCCGAGGTGAAGATGGCCAACATGCTGGTCGAGACCCTGTCCGGCGACTTCGACGCCTCCGAGTTCGAGGACGACTACGCCGGCGCCGTCGAGGCCCTGGTCAAGACGAAGATCGAGGGCGGCGAGGTCAAGCGCACCGAAACCTCGACCAAGACCTCCGGGGAGGTCGTCGACCTGCTCGCCGCGCTGCAGCGCTCGGTCGATGCCGCCAAGACGGCTCGCGGCGAGAGCACCGACGACAAGCCGGCGGCGAAGAAGGCCGCGAAGAAGGCGCCTGCCAAGAAGACGGCCGCCAAGAAGACCGCGAAGAAGGCCCCCGCCAAGAAGGCCGCGGCGAAGAAGGCGAGCTGACCGCTGTCGGATCGGCCCGCGACCGTTCGTAGTACGGGTGAGCGGCCGCCCACCAGGGGCGCCCCGACCCACAGGAGATGATCCGCATGCAGTACCTGGTTTCCGTGATCGACGACGGCACCGGCCCGTCCACCCCGACCGAGGATGCGGCCATCGACGCCTTCAACGACCGACTCCGGGCGGACGGCTACTGGGTCTTCGCCGGCGGCCTCGGCTCGCCCGACCCGGCGACCACGATCGACAACCGCAGTGGTCAGCCGGTCTACACCGACGGACCCTTCGTGGAGTCGAAGGAGTACCTCGCCGGCTTCTGGATCCTCGAGGCACCCGACCTCGACGTCGTCCTCAAGCTCGCCGCGGAGGGCTCGCAGGCGTGCAACCGCAAGATCGAGGTGCGGCCGTTCCTGTGAGCTAGGTCTTCCACGGCGATCCCGCCGCCACTATTGGCGGCGGTTGAACGTGATCTTGCCGGTGGGTCGATGGGTCGTCTCGTACGTCGGGTCGTGGGCTCGGGCGTGATGCCTCGGGCACAGGAGACCGCCGTTGTCGAGATCCGTCGGGCCGTCGTCGGCCCAGCGGGTCCAGTGATGTCCGTGGCACATCCAGGGTGGCCAGTCACAGCCGTCGGCGACGCAGCCGCCGTCGCGGATGGCCATGGTGGTGAGCTGGGCCTTGGTGAAGAAGCGCTTGGCGCGGCCGACGTCGAGGACCTCGGACTTGCCGTTGAGGACGACGGGGAGGATCCGGGCGGCGCAGGCGAGGCGGCGGACCTGTGAGGGGCTGATGCGTTCGCCGGTGTCGAGGACACCGGCCTTGTCGAGCCTGCCCGTCAGCACGTCGAGGTCGATGTGGATCACGATGGTGGCGTCGGTGCCGCCGACCTTCGGGAGGTCCTTGGCGGAGATGCGTTCGATGAGCTCGGCGAACGCACGGCCCATGCGCTCGGGTCCGGGGCGGCGTTCGACGCCGGGTCCGTGGGTGGCGGCCTGGTGCTTCGGGGCGGCGATCGCCAGCAGCATCTTCTTGAGCATCGCCGCCTGCACGGTCGGGAGGGTGAACCTGGCGTGGGTCTTGCCGTGGCCGTCGTCGGTCATGGTGAGCCGCATCGCTTGGGCTGCTTTGGCTTCTTCCTTCTCGAGGAGGTCGGCCTCGTGCTGGTCGGCCAGGTCCGGGGCGACGACTTCGAGGAGGCGGCGGCCGAGGATCCGCAACGTCTTCGCGTCATGCTCAGCAGCGGCATCGACCAGGTGCCGCTCGGCGCGGATCACCAGGTCGGTGTCCAGGTCGTCGGGCAGCTCATTCACGGCACGGAGGATCACGACCGCCTGCTCCGGGCGAAGGTCACCGGCAGCGAGCGCGTCCCGCACCACGTCGTGGGTGTCCAGGTCGTAGCCGAGGTGCACCACCCCAGCAGCCGCCGACCGGGTGAGCCGGGTCTGGTGCGCCAACCAGGTCGCGGTCGACGTCGCGCCGGCCTCGGTGCCGACCTGGAGCTCGTCCGCGTGCCGGGCCACCCGGGACCGGAGCTCCACGACCTGCGCCTCGAGCCGGGTCAGCTCCACCAGGGTCGAGGCGGCCTCGCCAGACGTCATGGACCACACCGACGCATTCACCAGGCCGTCGACGATGCCGCGCATCCGCGCGGTCGCCGTGGCCACCTGGTGGTGGGGTGTGGTCATCGCTGTCATGGGACCAGCCAAGCACTGCCCACCGACAGTCAGAGGCCTCAGATGGCTTTATCCACAGGGTTTGTAGGTCACGAAACGGTCACGATCTCGATCATTGGAGGGCGGTTGGCTTTCCGGGGCTTTCGACACGGGCCTGGCGGCCCTGCTCAACCACCGGCGCGGGCTACGGCCGGGAAGCCGGGAAGTCACGCCCACCCGAGCGCGCCGTACCCGCGCACTTGCCCTCTCGGGTCGCTGGCGCCGTCGTGTCGAAAACGGAAGAGTCGGATCGACGCACGGGTGACAGCAACGTCGAGACCCAGGAGATGCAGATGCGCTACATGGTGTTCGTGAAGATGGCCCAGGACGTCGGCGAGGCGCCGCCGGCGCTGTTCGAGGCGATGGACGCGGAGATGGGGCAGGCGTTCGCCGACGGCTCGATGATCCTGGCCGGTGGGCTCGGGGGTGGCGAGCAGATCGTCGAGCTCCGTCTCGCCGACGGCGCGATCACGACCACGGACGGCCCGTACGCCGAGGCGAAGGAGATCGTCGGCGGGTTCTCGATCGTCGAGGCGCGCACCCAGGACGAGGCCGTCGAGGGCGCGCGCCGCGTCCTCGAGCTCCACCAGCAGCACTGGCCCGGATGGAAGGGCGCCGTCGAGATCCGGCCGATCTGGGGCCCCGACAGGTAGTGAGCAACCAGCCCACGCAGGAGGCCATCACCGCGGTCTGGCGGCACGAGTCGGTCCGGCTGGTCGGCGCGCTGACCCGGATGACCCGCGACCTCGACCTCGCGGAGGACCTCGCCCAGGACGCCCTCGTCGCCGCCCTCGAGCAGTGGCCGGACGGGGGCGTCCCCAGCAACCCCGGCGCGTGGCTGATGGCGGTGGCCAAGCGTCGGGCGATCGACCAGTTCCGACGCAACGACACCCTGCGCCGCCGTACGACGGAGCTCGCCCACACCCTGCAGGAGGCGGAGATGCCAGACCTCGACGCCGCCGTCGACCACATCGAGGACGACGTGCTGCGGCTCGCGTTCCTCAGCTGCCACCCTGCCCTTCCTCCGGAGTCGCGCACCGCCCTGACCCTCCGACTCGTCGGCGGCCTCACCACGCAGGAGATCGCCCGCGCCTACCTGGTCAAGGACGCGACCATCGGCCAACGCATCTCCCGCGCCAAGCGCCGGCTCGCGGAGAACGGCGCGAGCCTCGAGCTGCCCACCGGCCCCGAGCGACAGGCGCGGGTGGCCGACGTGATGGCCGTGGTCTACCTGATCTTCAACGAGGGGTACGCCGCGAGCAGCGGGCCGGACTGGACCCGGCCCGAGCTGTGCCTCGAGGCGATGCGCCTGGCCCGCGTCCTCGCCCGCCTGGTGCCCGATGACCCCGAGGTCCATGGGCTCCAGGCGCTCCTCGAGCTCCAGGGCTCACGACTGCCGGCCCGGCGGGACGCCGCCGGTCGCCCCGTGCTCCTGGAGGACCAGGACCGACGACACTGGGACCAGCTGCTGGTCCGGCGCGGGCAGGCCGCCCTGGCCGAGGCCGAGCGACTCGGCCGGACCGGACGCCCGGTCGGCAGCTACGTGCTCCAGGCCGCGATCGCCGCCTGCCATGCCCGGGCGCGCCGGCCGGAGGACATCGACTGGACCGAGATCGCCCGCCTGTACGACGTGCTCGCCGCCACCGCGCCGGGTCCGGTCGTCGAGGTCAACCGCGCGGTGGCGCACGGCCGAGCCCACGGCCCGGCCGCCGGGCTCGCGGTCATCGACGCGGTCCGCGACCATCCCGCGCTGGCCGGCTCACACCTGCCCGCGGCCGTACGCGGCGACCTCCTCGAGCGCGCGGGGCGGCACGACGAGGCGGCCGAGGCGTTCCGGCTGGCGGCCTCGCTGACCCGCAACGGCGACGAGCGTGCCCTGCTCACCAACCGGGCAGCACCAGCGCCGCCCACACCAGCAACGGACCCACCAGGACGACGATGACGCTGTAGGTCAGGATCTGCTTGTAGTAGACGGACTCCTCGATGGTGTCCGGACGGTTGGCGAGCATCAGGGCCCCGTTGGTCGAGAACGGGCTCACGTCCACGATCGTCGACGACACCGCCAGCGCCGCCACGAAGAGCCCGGCGTTGACGCCACCGTCGGCGATCAGCGGGATGGCGATCGGGATGATCACCGGCAGCAGCGCGGTCGACGAGGCGAACGCCGACACCACGCCGCCGACGTAGCAGAGGATCAGCGCGCCGATGACCGCAGCGGCCAGACCCGCCGCCCAGTTGCCGACGAACTCCGGCGACCCTGCGGTGGTCAGGATGGTCGCGTAGGTGCTGACGCCCGCGACCAGGAGCACGGTCGGCCAGGCGATCTGCTTGACCGTGTCCTTGTTCTGCTGCGGCGCGAGGATCGAGAGGATGACCGCAGCGGTGATCGCGACGAAGCCGATGTTCTTGTCCAGGATCAGCGAGACCAGCGCCACGCCGACGAACGCGATCAGCGTGAGCACCTGGTCCCGCCGTACGCCGGTGTCCACGGCCACGTCGGTCCCGCCGCCGGTCCCGGTGGCCCCCGTCGACTCCTCCTCGGGATCGATCCGGCGCGACATCAGCTCGCGGCCGCCGAGGACCACGAAGAGGATCGCGGCGAGGATCGTGTTGATGACCAGGC
This sequence comes from Nocardioides conyzicola, assembly GCF_039543825.1. Lineage (NCBI taxonomy): Bacteria > Bacillati > Actinomycetota > Actinomycetes > Propionibacteriales > Nocardioidaceae > Nocardioides > Nocardioides conyzicola. The sequence continues at coordinate 555,632 of NZ_BAABKM010000002.1, forward strand.
TGGACAGGAAGATCGTGATCTCGCTGTTGGGCAGGTCGTTGTCGCGCATCACCGAGTTGGTGATGGTGCCGTAGATGCTGATGGGCGAGAACCCACCCGCCTGGGCGCCGTGCACGACGAACATGCCCATCATCAGCGGGCTGATGCCGTAGCGACCGGCGAAGCCCAGCGCGATCGGGCCGATGATCGCGCACGCCGCGGGACTGACGGCGCCGATCGCGGTGAGCACGGCCGTGACCGCGAACATCACCCACGGGATCAGCGCCACCCTCCCGCCGACGCCCTTGACCGCCGATCTCACGATCAGGTCGACGGTGCCGTTGTTGCGCGCGATCGCGAAGAGGTAGGTCACCCCGATCAGGGTCAGGATCAGGTCACCGCTGACGCCGGCGAGGATCTCCTTCTCGTCGAGGTGGAGCGAGTACATCCCGACCAGCCACGCCGCGACGTACGCCAGCGCTCCCATGTTGATCGGCAGCACCGTGCCGATGACGAACAGTGCGACGAGGGCGATGATCGCCACCCATTCCGGTCCCATGAGGACATCCCTTCGCAGGCGGCCCGCCGGGGTCCCGAGTGACCCCGATCACACGGGTGGCCTCCTCTAGGGTTACCCGGTGACCGGGCTCGAACACCTCGTGGTGCTCGGCGCCGGTCTGGTCGCCGGGATCATGACCTCCACCGTCGGCGTCTCGTCGCTGCTGAGCTTCCCGGTGCTCCTCGCGCTCGGCATCCCGCCCGTCGTCGCCAACGCGTCCAACGCCGTCGGCCTCACGCCGGGTGCGATCACCGGGTCGTTCGGCTACCGCACCGAGCTGCGCGAGCACCCCCGTGTCGCCACCACGATCATCGGCACCTGCGCGATCGGCGCGGCCGGTGGCGCCCTCCTCCTGCTCGCGCTGCCGCCGGGCGTCTTCGAGGCGGTCGTCCCCTGGTTGATCCTCGGCACCTGCCTGCTCGTCGGCGCCCAGCCCCGGATCAGCAGCTGGCTGAGGAGGTCCGCGGCCGCCGTACCGCCCGACGAGCACACCCGCCTCTCCCCCGTCACGACGTTCTTCGCCGTCCTGGTCGGCGTGTACGGCGGCTACTTCGGCGCCGGGTCGGGCGTGATGATGATGGCGGTCCTGGGCTTCGGCTCCCACCTGGAGTTCCGCAGCCTCAACGCGCTCAAGACGCTGGCCGTCCTGGCCTGCAACCTGGTCGCCTCCGTCGTCTTCGTCGCGATCGCCGAGCTCGACTGGACCGCGGTGGTGCTGCTCGCGGCCGGCTCCATCGTCGGCGGGTACGTCGGGGCGCGGATCGGCCGCCGGCTCAACCCGACCCTGCTGCGCAGCCTGATCGTCGTGGTCGGCGTGACCGCCGCCGTCCGCATGCTGACGTCGTGACCGCTCAGCGGGTCGCGGCCAGGCAGAACTCGTTGCCCTCGGGGTCGGCCATGACGGTCCACGCGTAGCCGAACTCGTCGACGTCCCCGACCCGGGTCGCGCCGAGCTCGACCAGCCGGCCGACCTCGGCCTCCACGTCGGCGGCGGCGACGTCGAGGTGCATCCGGTTCTTCGCGGTCTTCGGCTCCGGCACCCGGACGAACAGCCAGGTGGGCTGGTCGCCGGGGCCCAGCGGAGCCCACCCCGCGGCGTCCCGACGCCCAGCGAAGTCGATGGCGGCGAACTCGCTCGACGCACCCTCGTCCAGTGCTCGGCCGAGCACCGCCGACCAGAACGTCCCGACGACGAGCGCGTCGACGCAGTCGACGGTGATCGATGCGACCGTCGCCGTCACGTCGCTCATGCGAGCAGGCCCCGCACCACCCGCAGTCCCACGGACAGCCGCGCCAGGTCGGCGACCTCGTCCGCGCAGATCTCCTCCAGCGTGGCGGTGGCCCGCGGGACCACGACGGCCTCCGCCTCCTCCCACGCCGCGATCCGGGCAACGGCGGAGTCGTCGGGCGAGGTACGCGCCAGCACCTGAGCGGTCAGCTGGGCGTGGACGGCGTGCAGGTCGTCGCGCAGCGCTGCCCGGGCCATCGTCTGCCAGCGGTCGGCGCGCGGCAGGGCGAGGATCCGCTGCACCAGCCCCGGCAGCCCGAGGCGCTCGCCCAGCGCGAAGTGCACGCGGGCGACCTCGCTCGGGTCGAGCCCCTCCCGGTTGGCGATCTCGATGACGCCCAGCAGCATGTACGCCGGCGGGAGCACGGCGATCCGCGACGCCAGACCCTGCGGGACGCCGACGGCCTCGAGCGCGTCCTTGCGCTCGGCGTACGCCGCAAGCTCGCGGCCGCTCATCAGGTCGGGCAGCTCGGCCATCGTGTGCTGGACGCGCTCGGAGAACTGCTCGACCGTGCCGGCGCTGTCCAGCGGCGGCCGGCGGTTGTTGACCAGCCACCGCGAGGCCCGCTCGACGAGGGTGCGCATCTCCAGGCGCATCCGGGTCTGCACGGCGGCGTCGAGCACGTTGTCGAAGGTCACCAGCTCACGGCGCAGGTCGAGGGAGCCGAAGATCTCCCGGGCGACGAAGTTGGCGCGGGTCAGCTCCGCCGCCGTCGCACCGGTCTCGCCGGCCAGCCGTGGCCAGTAGGTCATGCCGGCACCGTTGACGAGATCGTTGACGACCTGGGTCACGATGATCTCGCGGCGCAGCGGGTGCTGCTCGACCTGCGGACCGAAGCCCTCCTGGACCGGCGTCGGGAAGTACGCCCGCAGGTCGAGGTCGAGATAGGGGTCGTCGGGCAGGTCGGAGTCGAGCAGCTCCTGCTCGAGGACGATCTTGGTCCAGGCGAGCAGCACCGAGAGCTCGGGCGCCGTGAGGCCCTCGCCGGCGTCGGCCCGCCGCTTCACCTCGCGCGCCGGAGGCAGCCCCTCCAGCTCGCGGTCCAGGAAGCCGTCCCGCTCGAGGCGGCGGATCCACTCCTCGTGGACGTGCAGCATCGACGGTGCGTGGTCGATGGCGTTGGCGAGCGCGAGGTTCTGCTCGTAGTTGTCGCGCAGCACGAGCTGGGCGACCTCGTCGGTCATCTCGACGAGCAGCAGATTGCGCTGCTTCTCGGTGAGGTCGCCGTTCTTCACCACCCGGTCGAGCAGGATCTTGAGGTTGACCTCGTGGTCGGAGGTGTCGACGCCCGCGGAGTTGTCGATGAAGTCGGTGTTCATCCGTCCGCCTGCGAGGGCGTACTCGATCCGCCCGAGCTGGGTCAGGCCGAGGTTGCCGCCCTCGCCGATGGACTTCGCGCGGACGTCGCCGCCGTCGACGCGGATCCCGTCGTTGGCCTTGTCGCCCGCGTCGGCGTGGCTCTCCGTCGACCCCTTCACATAGGTGCCGATGCCGCCGTTCCACAGCAGGTCGACCGGCGCCTTCAGGATCGCGCTCATCAGCTCGGCGGGCGTCATCGACTCGACGCCGGCGTCGATGCCGAGGGCGGTCCGGACCTGCTCGGTGATCACGATCTTCTTCAGGGACCGCGGATAGATCCCACCTCCCTCGGAGACCAGCTCGTGGTCGTAGTCCTGCCAGCTCGACCGCGGGAGGCCGAAGAGCCGCTTGCGCTCGGCGTACGACGCGGCCGCGTCCGGGGTCGGGTCGAGGAAGATGTCGCGGTGGTCGAAGGCGGCGACCAGCAGCGTCTTCTCCGAGCAGAGCAGGCCGTTGCCGAACACGTCGCCGGACATGTCACCGATGCCGACGCAGGTGAACTCCTGGGTCTGGCAGTCGATGCCGCGCTCGCGGAAGTGCCGCTGGACCGACACCCACGCACCGCGGGCGGTGATGCCCATCGCCTTGTGGTCGTAGCCGACCGAGCCACCGCTCGCGAAGGCGTCGCCGAGCCAGAACCCGTAGGCCTTGGCGACGCCGTTGGCGATGTCGGAGAACGTCGCGGTGCCCTTGTCGGCGGCCACCACGAGGTAGGTGTCGTCGCCGTCGTGCCGGACCACGTCCGCGGGCGGGACCACGGCCCCGTCGACGAGGTTGTCGGTGATGTCGAGCAGGCCCGAGATGAAGGTCGTGTAGCAGGCGATGCCTTCAGCGAGCCACGCGTCCCGGTCGCCCGGGTCCGGCAGCTGCTTGCAGAAGAACGCGCCCTTCGCGCCGACCGGCACGATCACGGTGTTCTTCACCATCTGCGCCTTGACCAGGCCCAGCACCTCGGTGCGGAAGTCGTCGCGCCGGTCCGACCAGCGCAGCCCACCGCGCGCGACGGCGCCGAAGCGCAGGTGGGAGCCCTCGACCCTCGGCGAGTACACGAAGATCTCGTACTTCGGCCGCGGTGCGGGCAGGTCCGGGATCGCGTCCGGCTCGAGCTTGAGCGAGATGTAGCGGCGCGGGCCGCCCTCCGCCGCCGGCTGGAAGTAGTTGGTGCGCAGCGTTGCCCGGACGTGCGTCAGGTAGGAGCGCAGGATGCGGTCGTGGTCGAGGCTCGCCACGTCGTCGAGCGCCCGGGCGATGCGTGCCTCGATGGCCGCCTCGCCGTCGTCGGTGGACCGGTCCAGGCTCGGGTCGAACCGCTTCTCGAAGAGCTGCACCAGCAGCCGGGTGATGTCGACGTTGTTGCGCAGCGCCTCCTCGATGTAGTCGAGGGCGAAGGGCGAGCCGCCCTGCCGCATGTACTTCGCGTACGCCCGCAGCAGGGTCGCCTGTCGCCAGCTCAGCCCGGCGGCGAGCACCAGCGCGTTGAAGCCGTCGATCTCGTTGAAGCCCTCCCAGACCGCACGGATCGCGTCCTGGAAGAGCTCGCGGGCGTTGCCGGGGAGCCCGGCGCCGTACCGCAGCCCGAACTCGTAGATGTACGTCGGCCGCTGCAGGTCGTCGAGCTCGTAGGGTCGTTCGTCGACGACCTCGACCCCCATCGACGAGAGCATCGGCAGGATCTCGGACAGCGACAGCGGCGGCCCGACCCGGAAGACCTTGAGCCGGGCCTCGCCCCGGCCGGCGTCGAGGTTCTCGTAGAGCGACAGGTCGATGCCAGCACCGTCGTCGCCGACCTGGATCGCCTCGAGGCGGCCCAGGTCGGCCGCCGCGATCCGCGGCGCGTAGTCCTCCTTGTAGGCCTCCGGGAACGAGTCCTGGTAGCGACGGGCCAGCACCGCACCGCCGTCCTCGCCGTACCCGGCGATCACCGCGGCGACGAAGTCGTCGCGCCAGGAGCGGGACGCCTCCGACATCCGGCGCTCGAGGTCGGCGGTGTCGACCTCCTTGATCGCCGCGCCCTTAGGTGGGTGCACGACGAAGTGGACCCGTGCCGTCGTCGACTCGGTCAACCGCACCGTGAACTCGACGGAGTCGCCGCCCAGCCGGTCGCGGAGGATCTCGGAGAAGCGCTCGCGGACGGTGGTGTTGTAGCGGTCCCGGGGCAGGTAGACGAGCACCGAGACGTAGCGGCCGTAGGTGTCGCGACGGATGAAGAGCCGCAGCTGGCGGCGCTCACGGGCGTGCATGGCCTGCTCGGCCATCGGCGCCAGCTCGTCGACCGTCGTGTGGAAGAGCTCGTCGCGCGGGTAGGTCTCGAGCGTGTCCATCAGGGCCTTGCCGTCGTGGCTCAGCGGCTCGAACCCGATGCGCTTGAGCACGGCGTCGGCGCGGTCACGCAGCAGCGGGATCCGAGTCAGGGACTCGGTGTACGCCGCGCTCGAGTAGAGGCCCAGGAAGCGGCGCTCACCGACCACCTCGCCGTTCTCGAACTTCTTGACGCCCACGTAGTCGAGGTACGCCGGACGGTGGACCGTCGAGCGGGAGTTGGCCTTCGTGAGGACGAGCATGGTCTTCTCGCGCGCCTTGGCTGCCGCAGCCGCCGGCAGCCGGCCGGAGGTCGCCGCCATGTCCTGGTCGGCACGCAGGATGCCGAGTCCGGTGCCGGCCACGCCGCGCAGGTACTCCGCCTGCTCCTGGCCGTCGTCGTGCCGCTCGAGGCGGTACTCGCGGTAGCCCAGGAACGTGAAGTGCCCCTCGGACAGCCACTGCAGCAGGTCCCGGGCCTGCCGGACCTCGTCGGGGTCGACGCCCTCGGGCGGGTCCATCGCCAGCTCGTGCACGATCTCCGCCACCTGGGCGTGCATCTTGTTCCAGTCCTCGACGGACTCGCGGACGTCGCGCAGCACGCGCAGGATCGACTCCTCGAGCGCGGTGACGTCCTCGCCCTCGGGGATCCGGTCGATCTCGACGTGCATCCAGGACTCGCGGACTCCCTCGCCCTCGTCGACCTCGGCGTCGCCGACCGCGACGGGTCGCACCTCCTGGAGGGTGCCGGTGATGTCGCGGACCACGTCGAAGAGCGGGTGGATCACCAGGTGCACGTCGTGCAGCTGGCGCGAGAGCTCCATCGTCAACGAGTCCACCAGGAAGGGCATGTCGTCGACGACGACCTCGACCACGGAGTGCCCGTCGGCCGACCAGCCCTGGTCGCTCGGGCCCGGCGTGAACACCCGCACCCGTGCCGTCCCCTGCGGCCTCGTGCCGGCGAGCCGGTAGTGCGAGGCGAACGCGCCGTACACGTCGACGTCGGACCGGTCCTCGATGTCCTCGACCGCCACGCGGCGGTAGTAGGCCCGCAAGAGGGCGTCGACGAGGTCGTGCGGCGGACCCCCGCTCCCCCTTCCCCCGCGAGCGACATCGATGGCCTGGGAGAGCAGCGCGGACTTGTCCACTTCGTGCGTCGTCGTTGACACGGCTCCGACACTAGGACGCCGGTGTGCACCGGGCCAACCCGGGGGTCAGAGCTCGCTGCGCAGCTCCCACAGCAAGGGGTAGTACTGCACCGGCAGCCGCGAGCGGAGGTACGTCGCGCCGCTCGACCCGCCGGTCCCCGACTTGGCGCCGATCATCCGCTCCACCATCACGACGTGGCGGGCCCGCCAGCTCGCGGCCAGCTCGTCGTGCTGCAGCAGCGCCTCGGCGAGCGCCCACACGACGGCGTACTGGTCCCGGTCGTGGGCGACCGTGCGCAGCGACGCGGTGATCTCCTCGCCGCTGCCGGCCGCGAGCCCGACGGAGCCGAGCACCACCAGGAACGCGTCCCAGAGGGTCGGCTCAGCGAGGCGGTCGTCGAGGTGCTGCCGCTCGGCCGCCGTGATCCCCTTGAAGCGCTGGACGTACGACGCGTCCTTCGCCCCCGACAGGAACTCCAGCTCGCGGAACTGCACCGACTGGAAGCCGCTGGCCGGCGCGAGCTGCTGCCGGAACTCCAGGAAGTCCTGCGGGGTCATCGTCTCCAGCACGTCGACCTGCTGGATCAGCGTCCGCTCGATCACGTGCACCCGGGCGAGCAGGTGCTGGGCCCACCACAGCCGACCGCCACCGGCGCCCGCGAGCATCGCGTCGCGAGCCGCGGTCACCTCGTGCAGCAGCTGCTTGAACCACAGCTCGTAGACCTGGTGGATCGTGATGAAGAGCAGCTCGTCGTGCGCGGGCGGGTCCGACTCCAGGTGCTGGGAGTCGAGCAGCTGCGGGAGCCGGAGGTAGCTGCCGTAGGTCAGCTGAGCGCCCTGCTCGCCGAAGGACACAAAGCTCTCGTCGGTCATGGGGCGAGACTAACGAGACGGTTTCGGCCGGCCTCCGGCCCGGCATGATGTCGCCCATGAAGTTCCGACACGAGCTCACGTACGACGCCTCCCCCGCCGAGGTCTTCGCGATGCTGGCCGACCCGGCCTTCCGGGAGGCCGGGTGCGCCGAGGGCGAGGCGATCTCCGCGGAGGTCACCGTGGAGAAGAAGGGCAAGGGCTTCTCGCTGACGATCGACCGGGTGCAGAAGACCGACGGCCTGCCGGCGTTCGCCCGGACCTTCGCCGGCGACACCACCCGCGCGATCCAGCGCGAGGAGTGGGCCGACGCCACGCGCGGCACGCTGGACATCGAGGCGCCCGGCAAGCCGTCGGAGGTGCGGGGCACGATCACGCTGGAGCCCGACGGCGACGCGACCCGCGAGATCATCGAGCTGGAGCTCAAGATCAAGGTCCCGCTCATCGGCGGCAAGCTGGAGAAGCTGCTCGCCGAGCAGGTCACCGCCGGCATCGAGGCCGAGCAGCGGGCCGGCGTCGCCTACCTGGAGGGCACGCGATGAGCACCCGACTCACGCACACGATGACGTACGCCGCGGCGCTGGCCGACGTGAGCGCGATGCTCGATGACGCGGCCTACCGCGACCAGGTGATCGCGGCGCAGGGAAGCATCAGCGGGACCTTCGAGATCGAGACCGACGGTGAGATCACCACCGCCGTGGTCGACCAGGTGATGCCGGCGACCGGGCTGCCGTCGTTCGCGACCAGGTTCGTGGGCTCCGAGATCAACATCGTGCAGCGCGAGGAGTGGAGCTCGGCCGAGCACGCCGACCTCCACGTCTCCATCCCGGGCAAGCCCGGCCAGATGGTCGGCTCGATCGACCTCGTCGAGGACGGCGGGTCCACGACGGAGACCGTCGACGTGGAGATCACGGTCAACATCCCGCTGGTGGGCGGCAAGATCGAGAAGCTGATCGCCGACATGCTGCGCAAGGCGCTGCGGGCCGAGGAGAAGGTCGCGACCGCCTACCTGTCGCGCTGAGGGTCAGGCGCGAGCTCGCCGATGAGAGCCTCCACGCGGGCGCGGATCTCGTCGCGGACCCGGCGTACGACGTCGAGGCCCTGGCCCGCGGGGTCGTCGAGCACCCAGTCCTCGTAGCGCTTGCCGGGGAAGTACGGGCACTCGTCGCCACAGCCCATCGTGATCACGACGTCCGACTCGCGCACGGCGTCCTCGGTCAGGACCTTGGGCTGCGCGCCCGCGATGTCGATGCCCTCCTCCGCCATCGCCGCCACGGCCACCGGGTTGACGGACGTGCCGGGCCGCGAGCCTGCCGAGAGGACCTCGACACGGTCGCCGGCGAGGTGCTGCAGGTAGCCAGCGGCCATCTGGGAGCGGCCGGCGTTGTGCACGCAGACGAAGAGCACGGTCGGCTTGGTCATGGCGCCTCCTGGGGTTGGGGGTGGAGCAGTCGGAGCAGGGCCAGGGCGAGCACCCCGCCGACGAGCTGCATCAGGACGAAGAGCGGCACCGACGACGGCGCGATGCCGGCGAAGGTGTCGGAGAGCGTGCGGGCCAGCGTCACGGCCGGGTTGGCGAAGCTGGTCGAGCTGGTGAACCAGTACGCCGCGGCGATGTAGCCGCCGACCGCGAAGGCGACCGTCTCGACCCGGGCCGACCGCAGGCTGCCGAAGACGACCAGCACCAGGCCGAGGGTCGCGACCACCTCGCCGAGCAGCTGTCCGGACCCACCGCGGTCGTGGGTCGAGACCGACACCGCGTCCAGCTCGAACATCAGGTTGGCGACGACGGCTCCGACCGCGCCACCGACGACCTGGGCGACCACGAGCACGCCCGCGGTCGGCACGGAGACGCGGCCGAGCGCCGCCTCGACCGCCGTGACGACCGGGTTGAACGACGCGGAGACCGGCTGGAACGCCAGGATCAGCGCGACCAGGACGGCTCCGGTGGCGATGCTGTTCTCGAGCAGCTGCAGGCCGGTGTCGTCGGGCGAGAGCCGCTGGGCGGCGATGCCGGAGCCGACGACGGCGGTGACCAGGAACGCCGTACCGACGAGCTCGGCGACCGCCTGGCGGAGCAGGGTCACGTGGTGACGCCGCCGAGGAGCGCGGCCAGGTCGCCCAACGCCGACCGGTTGACCCGGTAGTAGACCCAGACCCCGCGCTTCTCCCGGTCGAGCAGGCCCGCCTCGTGGAGCAGCTTGAGGTGGTGGCTGATCGTCGGCTGGGACAGGTCGAACGCGTCGTTGAGGTCGCAGACGCAGGCTTCGCCGTCCGCGTGCGACGCCACCAGCGAGAGCAGCCGGAGCCGGACCGGGTCGGCGATGGCCTTGACGAGCGGCATGACCCGCTCGGCGGTCTCGGCGCTCAGCGGCTCACGGGTCAGCGGTGAGCAGCAGGCGACCGCCTGGACGGGGGTCAGCTCGAGGACAGACTTCGACATGCGTCGATATTGACAGATGTCGATGTCCTGTGTCACGTTCTGCAGACATCGAAGTTCATCTATCTCTTGAGGAGACGTCATGTCCCGCATCCAGCTCGCCCTCAACGTCGACGACCTCGACGCCTCGATCGCGTTCTACTCGAAGCTGTTCGACTCCCCGCCCGCCAAGGTCCGCGACGGGTACGCGAACTTCGCGGTCGCCGAGCCGCCGCTCAAGCTGGTGCTGATCGAGAACGCCGGCCACGGCGGCAGCATCAACCACCTCGGCGTCGAGGTGGCGGACACCGACGCCGTGGACGCCGAGCAGACCCGCCTGGCCGAGGCCGGGTTCGCGTCGATCGACGAGCGGGGCACGGTCTGCTGCTACGCCAAGCAGGACAAGTTCTGGGTCGAGGGCGCACCGAACGGCGAGCGCTGGGAGGTCTACACGGTCCTCGCCGACAGCCCGGTGGAGTCGGCGGCCTGCTGCTAGTCGGCCGGGGTCTCCTCGACCTCGCGGTCACCCTGCCGGCGGCGGTGCACGATGACGGCCCCGAGCACGACGAACGGGCCGAACGCCAGGACCAGCGTCAGCACCTGCTCGAAGGGGTGCAGCGCACCCATGTGCAACGGAAGCATCAGCCCAGGTAGGGGTAGCGGTAGTCGGTCGGCGGCACGAACGTCTCCTTGATCGACCGCGGGCTGGTCCACCGGAGCAGGTTGACCGCGGCACCGGCCTTGTCGTTGGTGCCGCTCGCCCGGCCGCCGCCGAAGGGCTGCTGACCGACGACCGCGCCGGTGGGCTTGTCGTTGATGTAGAAGTTGCCGGCGGCGAAGCGCAGCTCGGCCTGCGCCCAGGCGATCGCGCGGCGGTCCTGGGCGATGATCGAGCCGGTCAGGGCGTACGGCGCGATCGACTCCATGCCGCGGACGACCTTCTCGAAGTCGCCGTCCTCGTAGACGTGGACGGCCAGGATCGGGCCGAAGTACTCGGTCGTGAACATGGCATCGGTCGGGTCGGTCGACTCGACGACGGTCGGGCTGACGAAGTAGCCGACCGAGTCGTCGGTGGTGCCGCCGACGATGACGTCGAGCTTCTTCTGGCGCTTCGCGCGGGCGATCGCCGCCTTGTGCTTGGCGAAGGCCCGGTCGTCGATGACCGCGCCCATGAAGTTGGAGAAGTCCGTCGGGTCGCCGATCTTGATCGTCTCGATCTCGGAGAGGAACGAGTCCTTCATCTTCTTCCAGACCGAGCGGGCGACATACGCCCGCGATGCGGCCGAGCACTTCTGGCCCTGGAACTCGAAGGCGCCGCGGATCATCGCCGTACGCACGACCGCCGGGTCGGCCGACGGGTGGGCGACGATGAAGTCCTTGCCGCCGGTCTCGCCGACGATGCGCGGGTAGGAGCGGTAGCGCTCGATGTTGTTGCCGACCTCGCGCCACAGGTGCTGGAAGGTCGGGGTCGAGCCGGTGAAGTGGATGCCGGCCAGGTCGGGGCTGGCGAGCGCGACCTTCGAGACCTCGAGGCCGTCGCCGGGGAGCATGTTGATGACGCCCGGCGGCATCCCCGCCTCCTCGAGCAGCTCCATCGTCAGCGACGCGGCGAGCTGCTGGGTCGGCGAGGGCTTCCAGATGACGGTGTTGCCCATCAGCGCCGGGGCGGTCGGCAGGTTGCCGGCGATCGCGGTGAAGTTGAAGGGCGTGATCGCGTAGACGAAGCCCTCGAGCGGGCGGTGGTCGGTGCGGTTCCACACGCCGGGGCTGTTGGCGATCGGCTGGTCGCCGAGGATGTCGCGCGCGTAGGTGACGTTGTAGCGCCAGAAGTCGATGAGCTCGCAGGCCGCGTCGATCTCGGCCTGGTACGCCGTCTTCGACTGCCCGAGCACGGTGGCCGCGTTGAGGCGCTGGCGCCAGGGACCAGCGAGCAGGTCGGCCGCCTTGAGGATGATCGCCGCGCGGTCGTCGAAGTCCATCTCGCGCCAGCCGGGGGCCGCGTCGGCCGCGGCCTTGATCGCCGCCTTCGCGTCGGCCTGCGTGGAGTTCTTGAACACCCCGAGGACGTGCTGGTGGTCGTGCGGCTGGACGACCTTGATCTCGGCGCCGCCACCGGCCTTGCGGCGGCCGCCGATGTGCGCCTTGAGGTCCTTCTGCTTCTTCTCGAGGTTCGCGATCTCGACCTGCAGCGCCTCCCGCTCGGGCGAGCCGGGTGCGTAGTCGAGAACGGTCTCGTTGATCGGGGCAGGAGGGGTGGTGACGGCGTCCATGCCAGCGATGCTCTCACTCCCGCTCGCAGGCCCCCAAACCTGCCGCCGCTCACAGCAGCTGGGGGATCTCCTGCACGCCGTACCAGCCGAGGTCCTCGTCGGGATCGGCGTCGGCCGGGCGGTCCTCGGGGTCGGCGTGGACGGCCACGAGGCGCTTCAACGGGATCGTCCAGCCGGGCTCGGGCTCCTTCTCGAGCTCGGCCACGACGACCACGCGACGGCCCGCGCCGGCGAGCAGCGCGGTCGACGCGTCGGCGGCGGTCATCAGCGCGGCGTACTCGCCGTCCTCGCTGTCGTCCTCCGCGACCACGAAGTCGTCCGTCACGGTCACCTCGCCGGTGGCGTGCAGGTCCGCCAGCAGGGCGGCGGTCAGCGGGAGGTAGACCCGCGTGCTCATGTCGGCTCCGGGGTCTTGCGCTTGCGCCGCCCACGCGGGGCGCGGTTGCGGCTCGGCGACGCGGAGTCGACGAGCTCGTCGAGCGCCTCGCGGATGCACTGCCCGATCAGGTCGGCGTCGAGGAGCATGTCGCGGTCGGCGTTGATCCCGTAGAAGACCGACCCGTCGTACGACGTCACGCCGATCGCCAGTGGCCGCCCCTCGAAGAGCGGGGGCACGGGATAGGTCGCGACCATCCGCGCGCCTGCGGCGTACAACGGCGCCTGCGGTCCGGGCACGTTGGTGACGCAGAGCTGGTAGCCCCGGCGGCGCTCCGCTCCGGCGACCCGCGCCCCGAGCGCGTGGAACGTCGCGGGCGCGAACCCGGACATCCCCGCCAACCGCGACGCGGGGATGCCGCGGCCGGTCTCCTGGTGGGCCTGGAAGGAGTAGGACACCTGGTGCAGCCGCACGAGGGGGCTCGGCTCGCCGACCGGCAGGTCCACGAAGTGCGCGGCGATCTGGCTGCCGAGCGCGGTCGCCTCGAGCTCGTCGTCGATGACCGACACGGGAGCGAGGGCCCGGATCTTCCGGATCCCGCGCATCGACTCGCCCCGGGTCATCAGCCAGGCCCGCAGGCCCCCGGTGACGGTGGCCAGCACGACGTCGTTGATGGTGCCGCCGTGCACCTCGCGCACCTTGCGGTAGTCGGCGAGGTCGGTGCGGACCGTCACGACCCGTCGCTGCTGCGAGAGCGGCCCGATGATGGGCGAGTCCGACCGCGGCGTGCGGTTGGTGAGGGCGTCGATGACGCGGCCCGTCGTCCGGGCCCCGGAGGCCGCGCTGCGGAGCACGGCGCCCGTGGTCGAACGCACCGTGTCGACGACGGTGTCCAGGTCGGCCGCGGAGTCCTTGACCGCGCCGGCCATCAACGAGAACGGCGACGGCGCACGGCGCGCCCGCCAGTCGTCGGCCCCGAGCTCCTTGGGCTCGGCGCCCGTGTCGAGCAGCACCTGGCCGATGTCGACGGTGTCGATGCCGTCGACCAGCACGTGGTGCGACTTGGTCAGCAGCGCGAACTGGCCGTCGGCCAGCCCCTCGACCACGTAGATCTCCCACAGCGGACGGCTGCGGTCCAACGGCCGCGACACGATCCGGGAGACCAGCTCGCGGAGCTGGTCGAGGCTGCCCGGGCGCGGGAGCGCGGACCGGCGTACGTGGAAGCCGATGTCGAAGTGCTCGTCGTCGACCCAGACCGGGTTGGCGATCCGGCCGGGCACGAACTGGACGCGCTGGCGGTAGCGCGGGACGAAGGAGATCCGGTCCTGCACCAGCTCGACGAGCCGCGGATAGTCGAAGCCGGACGGGCCGGGCTCGAAGATCTCGACGGTCGCGTTGTGCATCGGGGTGGTGGGCGACTCCTCGGCCAGCAGGGCCACGTCGCGCGGGCGGAGCCGCTCGCTCATGCTCTGCCCTTTCGTCTTCGCCGCATCCAGGGGCCGCTCAGCCGGCTCTTGGGTTCCCGTGGGATTCTGACACGCGTCATCGGTCGGCAGGTGTTCCCTGCCCGGAACAGAGCAGAAGGATGCACCATGCGCCGAACCCTCGCGGCAGCCGCCGTCGTGCTGGCCACCCTCACCTTCGCCACCGCGTGCGGGGACTCGGACTCGCCTTCCGACTCCGGGTCATCGGACCCCAAGGTCATCAAGGTGACGTTCGACGGTGACTCGGTCACCCCGAACGGCGAGCGCATCGAGGTCGCGACGGGTCAGGACATCGAGCTCGAGGTCACCGCGGACGTCGCGGGCGAGATCCACGTGCACTCCTCCCCCGAGCAGGAGCTCGAGTACCCGGCCGGCGAGTCGACGCAGACCATCAAGGGGATGGACCAGCCCGGCACGGTCGACGTCGAGTCGCACCACCTGGACAAGGTCATCGTCCAGCTCGAAGTGAAGTGACGGCCGCCTGAGGTGGCATTCGACGGCATCACGCTCGCGCACGGCGTCGGCGGACCGAAGGACCTCCCGATCTCGCCCGAGCTGGCGATCGCGGGGGCGACCGCCGCACTCGTCGTCTCGTTCACGGTCCTGGCGGTCGCCTGGCGCAAGCCGCGCTACGACGCCACCACGTCCGGCCGGCCCGCACCCGCCTGGCTGGCCGGCATCGTCGGCGCCCTCTGGTGGCGGGTGCTGTGGCGCACGGTCGGCTTCGTCCTCTTCGCGTACGTCGCGGCTGCGGCCATCCTCGGCAAGGACCTGGTCATCAACCCGGTCTTCGGCGTGTTCTACGTCTGGTGGTGGGTGGGCCTGGTCCCGCTCTCGCTCCTCTTCGGCCCGGTGTGGAAGGCGATCAGCCCGGTCCGCACCATCAACGCCGCGTTCGCGAAGGTCTCGGGCAGCGACCCCGAGACCGGTGTGTTCACCTATCCCGCCTGGCTCGGCCACTGGCCCGCCGCGCTCGGCCTCTTCGCCTTCGTCTGGCTCGAGCTGGTCTACCCCTACTCCACCGAGCTCGGCCCGGTCCGGCTGTGGTGCGCGGCGTACGTCGCCGTGATGCTCGTCGGCGGGGCCCTCTTCGGCAACGTCTTCTACGAGCGCGCCGACCCGTTCGAGGTCTACTCGACGCTGGTCTCGCGGATGTCGGCGTGGGGCCGCCGCGACGGGGTGCTGCTGATCCGGAGCCCCCTCGCCAACCTCGACTCGACCCCGGCGCTGCCCGGCCTGGTCGGCGTGGTCGCGGTCCTCTTCGGCAGCACCGCGTTCGACTCGTTCAAGGACTCCACGCACTGGGTGCAGTTCGTGCAGGGCAGCACCACCTCGGCGTACCTGCTCAACAACCTGGCGCTGCTGGCCTTCTGCCTGGGGGTGGGGGCGATCTTCGCCGCGGGCACGATGCTCACCGGGCTCGGCGACGACCTGCGTCGCCTCCAGCTGCCCGACCTCTTCGCCCACTCGGTGGTGCCGATCGTGGTCGGCTACGTAGTCGCGCACTACCTCAGCTACCTGGTCGAGGTCGGGCAGCTCACGCTGATCCAGATGAGCGACCCCTTCAGCAACGGCAGCAACCTGCTGGGCACGGGCAACCTCGACGTGAACTACTGGCTCAGCTACCACCCGACCCTGCTGGCCAACATCAAGGTCGTCGCAGTGGTGGCCGGACACGTGCTGGGCGTGATCGCGGCCCACGACCGGGCGATCCGGATCCTGCCGCCGCGGCACCAGCTCACCGGGCAGCTGCCGCTGCTGGCGGCGATGATCGCGTTCACGGTCGGCGGGCTCTACCTGCTCTTCGCCGCGTAGCCCTCAGGTCTCGACCAGCACGGGCAGCAGGCCGTCGGCGACCCGGGCGACCGCCCGGCCGAGGTCGGAGTCGCCGCACTCGACGAGGGTGCGGCCCGCCACCAGGGCTCGGTCGACGGCCGACGGGTCGTCGGGCAGGAAGTGCACGGCGCTGGGCCGGGCGAACTCCGAGACCATGGCGACGATCTCCCGCTCGTTCCAGCCGAGCGTGGACCGCATCCGGTTGACGACGACCTGCGGCGGCCGGCCCGGGCGTCGCTCGCGCAGCTCGACGACCGCCCGCGCCAGCCTGGACAGCCCGACCGGGTCGGCGCCGCCGACGACCAGGACCTCGTCGGCCACGTCCACCGCCTCCAGGGTCATCTGGTTGCGTCCCGGTCGGCCACCGAGGTCGGGCAGCGAGTCCTCCTCGAGGCTGAAGCCGGTGTCGACCACGACCTCGGCGCCCGCGCTGGCCAGCGTCAGCAGCTGCTCCACGGTGCCCGGCCGCACCTCCACCCAGCGGTCGGCCCGGGGCAGGCCGGTCACCACGCTCAGGTGCTGGTCGATCCCCCGCTGCACCGACCCGAGGCGCTGCTCGAGCTGGCCGGCCGCGTCCAGGCGGACCGCGGCCAGCAGCCCGGACACCTCGTCGAGGATCCCGAGCTGCTGCGCGAGCGCCCCGCCGTACGGGTCGGCGTCGACGAGGACGACCCGGCGCCGGCGGCGGGCGACCTCGGCCGCGAGCGCGGCGGCGACCGTGCTGCGCCCGGACCCCGATGGACCCCAGACCGCGACGACGCGTCCGGCGACCGCCGCCGGTCCCTGGGCCGGCGGGCCGACGGGTGCCGGCTCGGCCGGTCGGCGGACCACCGTCGGCGGCCGGTCGTCGGCGCAGATCGCGTCGGCCAGTGTGTCGAGGTCGTCGTCGGTGACGACCTCCGGGATGCCGATCCGGCCCGCCCGCAGCCGGCCGCCGTCGAGCGTCGCGCCGCCCGGGGCGATCGCCACCGCTCGTACGCCGTGGGCGCGCAGGTGGTCGACCGCTGCCCGGTCGAGGCCGGGCGCGTCGAGGCCGACGACCGCGACGTCCGCCTGGCCCGCGGTCGCTGCCGCCAGCAGGTCGTCCACGTCCACGCACCGCTTGAGCACGACGATCCGCGGGTGGTCTCCGAGCAGCCGCAGCGCCTCGGGCTCCCAGCCGGCCCCCGAGGCGACGATGAGGACGACCACCCGATCAGCCATGTCAGCCCCGGCGTACGACCGTCAGGAGCGGGCTGTCCAGGGCGGCGACGGCGGCGAAGTACGCCGTCGCGTCGGCCTGCGGCACCGCCAGCACGAGCTGCCTGCGGCCGGCCGCACCTCCCAGCCCACCGTCGGGGCTCGGCGCGTCCACGACCGTCGCCTCCTGCAGCACGGGCGTGCCCGGCTCGCCGGTGGCCCGCTCGCCCCGCGCGGGGCTGCCGAGCAGGTAGACGTCGACGACCGACCCGGCGTGCACGGCCTGCGGGACCTGCTCCGACTCGACCGCGATCGGGAGCTCCACCGTGTCGGCAGCCTGGTCGCCAGCACCCACCGCTGCCCGTGGCAACAGCTCCCCCGCACCGACTCCGCGCACCAGCCGGAGGTCGTCCGGCAGGGTGTCGTCGACGCGGTAGTAGCCGGCCAGGTCGCCCGAGTCGGCGAACCGCACCCGGTGCACCACCAGGTCGTCCTCGGTCAGCGCCGCACCCGGCCCGGCGTCCGCGGACACCGCCCACACCGCCACGGTGTCGTCGGCCGCCGCGAGCAACCGGGACCCCGCCACCACCGAGACCGCGACGATCAGCAGACCGATCCAGAGCCGCGGATCGCGCCACCCCGGCGACGTGGCTCGCGCAGCGGGCGGCACCGCCGCCGTCACCGCCCGGCCACCGGCCCGGCGTCCGGCGTCCGGGTCGTCGTGCCTGACCCCGAGACTCACCTCGACATGATCACCCCTGCCGCCGAAACCGAAACCAGATCATCCACAGGCACGCGAGGCGGCGAGCGTCGTACCCGCCGGGATGCGACGATGGGCCCATGTCCGCGACGCCACGCTTCCTGACGCTGGCCGACGTCGCCGAGGTGCTCAACACCTCGAGTGCGCAGGTCTACGCGCTCGTACGCCGCGGCGAGCTCGCTGCCATCAAGATCGGCGGCCGCGGACAGTGGCGGGTCGAGTCGGCGCAGCTCGAGGAGTTCATCCAGCGGATGTACTCCGAGACGCGCACCTTCGTCGACGAGCACCCGTTCGTCGACGCCGAGCCCGAGGCATAGTCGGGCCTGGGTCAGGCGGCGAGGACGACTTCGAGGAGGTAGGTCTCCGCGGGGCTGATCTGCCTGGTCGTCGATGGTGTCGGTGTCGGTGGCGCGGTCGACCTCATGGTGTGGCCGGTGGGCAGCCGGGTCTCGATGGTGTGGGGTTGGTCAGGTGGTCCGTTGAGGGGTCGGCTGCGCCAGCCGGGGGCTTGTTTGGTGTGGTTGCAGTGCTCGCAGAGGCCTTGGCCGTTGATGCTGGTGGTGGGGCCGCCGGTGGCGTGGTCTTCTGCGTGGTCGCGGTGGCGGATGGGGGCGTCGCAGAAGGGGGTGCGGCAGGTGCGGTCGCGGAGCTCGATGAACCGGGCGAGCGCGGTGGGGAACTCCCGGGCCACGGACTCCATCGCGACCAGGGACCCGGTGGCGGGTTTGGCGTAGAGCCGTCGGATCGCTGCCAGGTGCTCCGGGTCGACCGCGTCGGCGGGGATCGGGCCGTACCCGTGGAGCCACACGGGCTCATGTCCGCCGTCGAGGAGGGCCTGGTCGGAGATCACGACGTTGACGACCACCGGGATCTGATCGGCTCGGGCGACGCCGGTGATGCGCTCCACGAGGGTGTCGGCCATGACCTGCCCACGGGTGCGGGGGTCGCCGGCGGACCTGGCTTGGTCCGCGATCCGGGTCAGCGTCGCCCACACCGCGACACCCTGCTTCGCGGTCAGCAGGGCGGAGAGGCGGGCCATGGTGTCGGGTGCGGGCCGCATCGAGACGTGGCGGTCCGCTTCGGCCTTGGACCGGCGGTTGACCACGGCGGCGGCGTCGGTGCGGATGACGGCCTTCTGGGTCTCCGCGGTCAGTCTGCGGTCGCCCCACCCGTCGAACGGGTACGTCCCGTCATCGTTGGGTGCGCAGATCTCGGCGTCGACCAGCGCCCGGTCCGCACGGGAGAGGCAGGAGGTCTCGCGGGTGATCAGCGTCGCCCGCCACTCGGAGATCACGCCGGCGCGCATCGCGGCCCAGAGGTGCGGCTGCTCGGCCAGGGCGTGCGCCAGCCCCAGCAGCCGCGATCCCTTCGCGGGGGACTCACGCCGGGCGTAAGCGACCAGCCCGGCGACGTCGCGGCCCTGCCGAGCAGCCGGGATGCGGTCCTGGGCGTGGCGGGTCCGGACCAGGTGGTCGAGCTGCACGGTGAGCTCGGCCTGCTGCGCTGCGATCTGAGCCTTGGTGTCCTCGAGGGCGCGGATCTGGTCGAGGAGCGCGCGTTCGTCCGCGGGCGCCGCCGTGGTGGCGGGGTCGGGGACGAGTTGCGGGGCCATGTCTCATTGTATCGAACAGATGTTCGAATGACAAGCCCAAGTCCAGCACTTTTCTTGGTCCAGCGAGTTGGGTGCGGGGGTCTCGTCGACGCTCGCTGGCGCTCGCTGCTCGACCACCGGGGTACCGGCAAGCCGGGAGGCGGCGTCGACCCGCGCCCGCCGCACCCGCGTAGCTGCCTATCGGTCTGCCACCACTGACCACCCGCAGGCCGCGGTCAGGCTTCCGGGGTCTCGACGACGCTCGCTGGCGCTCGCTGCTCGACCACCGGAAACCGGCAAGCCGGCAAGCCGGCAAGCCGACGAGCGGCGCCGACCCGAGACCGCCGTACCCGCGTAGCTGCCTATCGGTCTGCCACCACTGACGACCCGCAGGCCGCCGTCAGCCTTCCGGGGTCTCGACGACGCTCGCTGGCGCTCGCTGCTCGACCACCGACCACCCGGAGGCGGCTGACAGTGGAGGTGCCGGCGCTAGCCGACCTCGCCGTCCAGGGTGAGCTTGAGGGACCGTTGCTTCCCGTCGCGGAGGACGGTGAACTCGACGGTCTCGCCGGGCTGGTGGGTGCGGATCGCCACGATCAGAGCGATGCCGTCGGTGACCCGGGCGCCGTCGACCTCGGTGATCACGTCGCCCTTCTGCAGACCGCCGGCGGAGGCAGGCGTGTCGGGCTGGACGGAGTCGACCTCGGCGCCGGTGCCGTCGGACTTGCCGGTGCGCACCTTCGCCCCGATCACCGGGTAGCGGGCCTCACCGGTGCGCAGGATCTGGTCGGCGGTGATCTTCACCTGCTCGATCGGGATCGCGAAGCCGACACCGATGTTGCCGGACTCGCCGCCGACCGAGCCGCCGGTGGTGGCGATCGCGGAGTTGACCCCGACCACCTGCGCACGCAGGTTGACGAGCGGGCCACCCGAGTTGCCCGGGTTGATCGCGGCGTCGGTCTGGACCGCGTTGATGTACGACGAGTCGTTGCCGGAGTCGCCGGTGGTGACGGGGCGGTGCAGGGCGCTGACGATGCCCGCCGTGACCGTGGAGCTCAGCCCGAGCGGCGAGCCGATCGCGACGACGCCCTCCCCCACGACGAGCCGGCGGGACGAGCCCAGCGCCGCCGGGACGAGACCCTTCGCCTTCGGCACGTCGAGCACGGCGAGGTCGTAGACGGGGCTGCGGCCGAGGATGGTCGCGTCGTACCGGTTGCCCTCCTGGTCGACGACCTCGATCGGGCCGTCGTCGGAGGCCGCGTCGGCGACGACGTGGTTGTTGGTGATGATGTGGCCCTGGCGGTCGAGCACGAACCCCGACCCGGTGGCTCCGCCGGCCTGGCCGTCGTACTCCGCCACGATCTGCACGGTGCTCGGGAGCATCTTCTGGGCGACCGCCGCGATCGAGCCGTTGTCTGCCGCGAGCGGCGGCTCCGAGACGGTGTCGACGTCGTCGAGGCCCCCGCTGAAGGTGCCCGGCTCGTCCCGGAGTCCTTCGTACGCCGCACCGCCGACGAGACCTCCGAGCACCCCGATCACGAGCGCGAGCACGCACACCGCCGGCCACAGCCAGGCGGGGACGCGGCCGCGGGGCGGGAGGTGCCGGTTGACGGGAGCCGGCTGCTGCCATCCGGGGTACGGCGGCGGCGCCTGGTAGGTCGGCGGCGCCCAGCCGGGCGCGGGACCGGCCGGCGGCGGCGGGTACGGCAGCGGCTGGGTCGGCTCCGTCCCGTACGACGGGGGGCCGGACGGTGGGACGTCGTCGGGGCTCACGGTCCCATCATGTCCCGACGACCCAGGTCTACGCCTGGAGGGTCAGTGCCGGCGAGCGGCGGAGGACCCGGCGAGCGTGGGCTCGGTGGGGGTCGGGACGCGCGGGGACTGGGTGTGGGTGATCGTCGCGGGCGCCCGGCGGTCGTTGACGGGGCCGTCGGCCGGTGCGACCCCGAGCGCCAGCACCCCCATCACGGCCGCCCCGACGGCACCGCCGCCCAGGGCGACCAGCCCGATCTGGCGGCGCCGGTGGTCGCGGCCGGCGACCAGGTAGGCGTCGCCGGGCGAGGAGGGCAGCGCACCGAGCAGGGAGCCCTTCAGGCTGTCCGGCGTCGCGGTGGTGCCGAAGGACAGGCCGGCGAGACTGGTCTTGACCCAGCCCTCGTGCTCGACCAGGTCGCGGCAGGCGTGGCAGGTGTGGACGTGCGCCCAGGCGCGCTCGGTCTCCTCCGCGGACAGCTGCCCGTCGAGCAGCGCGCTGACGCGGGTCCCGAGGTGACCGACCGGGCCCATCACTGCGCGGACCCCTGACCGGACAGCAGCTGGTCGGCCTCCGGGCCGGCGTACCGGACCCGTCCGGCGACGGGCGCCCGGTGGGCCAGGGCGGTGCGCAGCATCCCGCGGCCGCGGTGGATGCGCGAGCGCACCGTCCCGAGCTTGGTGCCGAGGATCTCGGCGATCTCCTCGTAGGTGAGGCCTTCGACGTCGCACAGCACGACCGCCGCGCGGAAGTCCGGGGGCAGCGTCGCGAGCGCGACCTCGATGTCGCCGTCGAAGGTGCGGTCGACGTACGCCAGGTCGGGCGTCGGCGCGGACGACGTCAGTCGCTCGGCGCGCTCGTCGGAGAGGGCGTCGAAGCGGATCCGCTGCTTGCGGCGGGCCTGGTCGAGGAAGAGGTTGGTGGTGATGCGGTGCAGCCAGCCCTCGAAGGTGCCCGGGGTGTACGTCGACAGCGACCGGAAGACGCGGACGAACACCTCCTGGGTGAGATCCTCGGCGTCGTGACGGTTGCCCGTCAGCCGGTAGGCCAGCCGGTAGACCCGGTCCGAGTGCTGCTCGACGATCTCGTCCCACGAAGGGACGTGCTGGTCCGGGGTCGTCTCCACCGGGACCTCCTTGTCGCGCTCTCGCGCTGCTCCGCCGAACAGGGCCTTGTCCTTCCTCACCGTAGGGACACGTACTGAGAGGAACCTGTGAGCCCAGTGTCCCTCTTCCGGGCTCGTCTGGGAGAACGAGCGGGGCACGGGCGGTGTTCCCGCCCGGGGCCGCGCACTCGCGATACGTTGGGCCCGTGAAGCCCCCGAGTTGGTCCTACGCCGAGCAGTACGTCGTCGAGGACGCGGTGCTCGCAGACGCCCGTGCCCGAGCCGCCGAGGTCGGCGTCACGCCGATCGGCGCCGGCGGGGGTGCCGCACTGCGGTTCCTCGCCTCCGTCCTCGACGCCCGCGCGGTGGTCGAGATCGGCACCGGCACCGGTGTCTCCGGCCTGTGGCTCCTGCGCGGGATGCGCGCCGACGGCGTGCTCACGACCGTCGACATCGAGACCGAGCACCAGCGCCTGGCGCGGCAGTCGTTCACCGAGGCCGGCTATGCCAACCAGCGGGCCCGGACGATCTCGGGTGCCGCGCTCGAGGTGCTCCCCCGGCTGACCGACGGCCACTACGACCTGGTCTTCTGCGACGGCGACAAGCGCGAGTACTCCGCCTACCTGGCCGAGGCCCTGCGGCTGCTGCGCCCGGGCGGCGTGGTGGCCTTCGACAACGCCCTGTGGCACGACCGGGTGGCCGACCCCGCTCAGCGTGACGAGGAGACCGTGGCGATCCGCGACCTCGGCCGCGAGGTCGCCGACCACGACGGCCTGGTGCAGCTGCTGCTCCCGGTCGGCGACGGCCTGCTGCTCGCCAAGAAGGAGTGGAGCCCGGACGGCGAGGTCCGGGTCTAGCCGATCCCCTTCAGGGGCTCGGGCGAGCCGAGCCACTCGAGGAGCGCCCGCGACCCGAAGCCGGTCGGCCCCTTCGTCCACTCGTAGGACTCCTCCGGGGCGTCCCCCACCGAGGCGACGTCGAGGTGGGCCCACGGGGTCTCGCCGACGAAGTGCTGGAGGAACAGGGCGGCGGTGATCGCCCCCGGTCCCCCGGGCGCGTTGTCCGCGTCGGCCACCGTCGAGGCCAGCTTGGCCTCGTAGGACTCGCTCAGCGGGAACCGCCACAGCGGCTCGCCGGCGAGCTCCGCCGCCGCGCCGACCAGGGCGGCGAGCGTGTCGTCGTTGGCGAAGTAGCCGCCGACCTGCTGCCCGAGCGCCACCTTCATCGCGCCGGTCAGCGTGGCGACGTCGACCACGACGTCGGGCTTGATCTCGCTGACGGCGTACGCCAGTCCGTCAGCGAGGACCAGCCGGCCCTCGGCGTCGGTGTTGGTGACCTCGGAGGTGCGCCCGCCGTAGTGGCGGATCACGTCACCGGGCCGCAGGGCGTTGCCGCTGACGGCGTTCTCGGCGGCCGTCACCAGCCCGACCACGCGGACCGGGCAGCCGACGGCGGCGAGCGCCGCCATCGTCGCGAGGACGACGGCACCGCCCGTCATGTCGCGCTTCATGTTGACCATGGCCTCGCCGGGCTTGATCGAGAGGCCGCCGCTGTCGAAGGTGATGCCCTTGCCCACGATCACGACCGTGGGCGTACGACGGGTGGCCTTGGCCGGCGCGTAGTCCAGCCGGATCATCCGCGGCGGCGTCGCGGACGCCTGACCGACGGCGACGATGCCGCCGAAGCCCTCGTCGGCGAGACGGCGCTCGTCCCACACGTCGTACCCGAGCCCGTGCTCGTCGGCGATCGCGCGCGCCTGCTCGGCGAGCCAGGCCGGGTTCTTCAGGTTGGAGGGCACGGTCGCGAGCATCCGCGAGCGCCAGCCGGCGCCGCCGAGGGCGACCGCGCGGGCCAGCACCGGAGCCAGGTCGGCCGGGAGGTCGGCGAGGACCACCCGGGCCACCGGCCGGTGCTCGGGCGGGCCCGAGCGCCAGTGGAACCCGAACGAGCCGAGCATCGTGCCCACCACGAACGGCGTGATCGCGTCGTCGGCGGCGATCGCCGGGATCGTCGTCGCCACCGAGGCCCGGTCACGGGTCGCGCGGGCCAGCACGGCTCCCGCGCGGCGGAAGTCCTGGGGTCGCTGCTGGCCGACGCCGACGAGCAGCACCAGCTCGAGGTCGGCGTTGTCGGTGCTGCCCAGCGGCACCGGCACGGCCGTGACCTCACCGACCTCGCCGGTCGCGTCGGCGACGTCGAGGACACCGAGCAGGTCGACGCCCAGGAGGTCGCCCAGGTCGGCCGCGCCCGGCCCCAGCAGGGGCGGGGCGCCGTCCTCACCCGGGAGGACCGGCAGTGCCACGACCTCGACCCCGGCGACACCGTGGGGCAGGGCCGTGCTCAGCGCGAAGTCGGGAGGTGAGACCTGGCTCGGAAGATGGAGCTGCGACGCCGGCACGCCGTCAGCCGACGACATCCTTGAGGGCATCCCCGAGAGCGCCGGCCTCCTCGGCGTTGAGCTCGACAACGAGTCGGCCACCACCCTCTAGCGGAACGCGCATCACGATGCCGCGTCCCTCCTTGGTGACCTCCAGCGGACCGTCGCCAGTCCGCGGCTTCATCGCCGCCATCCGCGCACCTTCCTTCGCCTGTGAGGGACAAACGAGCCTCCGAGCGAGCCCGCTGCGCCATGTGCGCAACCATTATCCCCTATGCAGCGGTGACGTGAACCACAGGGCACGTCACCTGGGCACAACCCTAGTGTCTACGGCTGCTGGCACACTCGTCGCATGCAGGCCCGGTCGGCTCTCTTCGACGTCTACGGCGACCATCTGCGCGCCCGTGGCAGCCAGGCGCCGGTGGCCGCCGTGGTCCGGATGCTCGACCCCGTCGGCATCGCGGCGCCTGCCGTCCGCACCGCGATCTCCCGGATGGTGATGCAGGGCTGGCTCGAGCCGATCCAGCTGAGCGGCGGGCGCGGCTACCGGACCACCGAGCGGGCCAACCGCCGCCTCGACGAGGCTGGCGACCGGGTCTACCGGCGACACCTGCCCAGCTGGGACGGCCGCTGGCACCTCGTGTTCGTCGAGCCGCCGACGGTCCGCGCCCCCCGCAGCCGGCTCCGGGCCGACCTGACCTTCGTGGGGTACGCCGAGCTCGTCGACAACGTCTGGGTCAGCCCGTTCGCCCGGGCCGAGCTCGACTCGATCCTCGAGCGCTCCGGCGCCACGGCCCGGACCGCCTGGGCCGACCGGTTCGACCCCGAGCCCACCGGCGCCTGGGACCTGAGCCGGCTGCGGACGGCGTACGACGGCTGGCTGGCCTCGGCCGACGGACTGGTCGTGCGGCACCTCGACGCCCACGACGACGAGGACGAGGCGGCGTTCGCGGCCCGCTTCCACCTGGTCCACGAGTGGCGGAAGTTCCTCTTCGCCGACCCCGGACTGCCCGACGCGCTGCTGCCCGGCGACTGGCCGGGGCGGGAGGCGGCGGTGCTGTTCGCCGAGGAGGCGACCCGCCTCAAGCCAGGCGCTGACCGCTTCGTGGCCCGCTGCCTGGGCGCCTGACAGGATGCACCCATGACCGACTCCCCCGTGCTGCTGGACGTCACTGACGGCGTCGCCACGATCACGCTGAACCGTCCGCAGGCCTACAACAGCCTCAACATCGAGACCAAGGAGCTGCTGCGCGACACGATCCAGCAGGTCGCCGACGACCCGGCCGTCCGCTGTGTGGTGCTGACCGGCAGCGGCAAGGCGTTCTGCACCGGACAGGACCTCAAGGAGCACATCGAGCTCCTCGAGAACGGCGGCAGCGACGCGCTCTTCACGACCGTCGACAAGCACTACAACCCGACCGTGACCGCGCTGGCCGGGATGGCCAAACCGGTCATCGCGGCGGTCAACGGGGTCGCCGCGGGCGCCGGCTCGAGCCTCGCCTTCGCCTGCGACCTGCGGATCGTCGCCGACACCGCGGGCTTCAACCTGGCCTTCGCCAACGTCGCGCTCTCCTGCGACACGGGCGCGAGCTACCACCTGCAGCAGCTGGTGGGCCGCGCCAAGGCGATCGAGCTCCTCTACTTCCCGCGCACGATCAGCGCCGCCGACGCGCTCGAGCTCGGGCTCGCGACCAAGGTGGTGCCGGCCGACGAGCTCGCCGCCGAGGTGGCGTCGTTGGCCGCCACGCTCGCCGCCGGCCCGACCGTCGCCCTGGGCGCGATGCGGCAGTCGGTCGCGTACGCCGCCGGGCACTCCTTCGAGGAGGCGCTCGAGTTCGAGAGCGCGATGATGACCAAGACCGGCGCGACGTCCGACCACCGCGCCGCGGTTGCGGCGTTCGTGGCCAAGGAGAAGCCGGCCTTCGAGGGACGCTAGGTCAGCGCCGGGCGCCGAAGAGCCGCAGCAGCCGGGGCGGAGCCGAGGTCAGCTGCCGGCGCGACGGGTGCGCGCCGTACTCGACCGTGACGGCCGAGCCGCGCGCGTGGTGGTTGAACCAGCCGGTCATCGTGCCGTGGCAGACGCCGCCGCAGGTGAAGGACTTCGTCGGCAGGTGCAGCGCCCGGGCGACCCGGCGGGAGAACGCACGGTCCTTGGTGTCCGTGTCGACACCGTACAACGGCTGGTGGAAGCTGATGATCCTCGACGGCCGGATCTTGCGCAGGAAGGCCATCATGGCCTTGGTCTCGGGCTCCGAGCCGGCGCGCGGGCCGGACTCGTAGGAGCCGTCGAGGTCGGCCCAGCGGTAGGGGAAGTTGCGGTTGAGGTCGACGCCATGAGCGTTCTTGCGGGTGCCGCGGGCCAGGCCGTCGGGGTTGTAGACCGGCACCACCCACAGGTCGATGCCGCGGATCCGACGGCCGTCGCGCAGGCTCGCCAGGATCTGCCGCGGCTTGCCCTCGTCGCCGTGCATGGTCGCGATCAGCAGCACCTTGCGCTTGCCGGGCTGGCCGAGGTGCCAGGCCGTGATCGGCCGGTGGCGCACGGAGTGGCCGATGACGACCTTCTCGATCACGGCCGGCCGGTCGACGGGCGCCGGTGCGGCGTACGTCGGCGCCGCGGTCAGGCAGGTGAGGGCGATCGCGAGGGTGGTCAGCAGGGTCCCGAGACGCATGCCCTGCACCCTGTCACACCACCGAGGTGAGGTAGGCCCAGGTGAAGATGCAGACGCCGACGAGCATGCCGACGTGGGCGAGGATCGAGAGACCGGGTCCGTCGGACCAGGAGTCCGCAGCGCCGTCGGACGCGTGGCGCCCCTTGGGGCGGCGCCAGCGCACCAGGATCAGCAGGCCGGCGATCACCGTGACCCACCAGAACGCCAGCGACAGGATGCCAAAGGTCGAGCTGCCGAGGAACGTGTCCTCGGAGGCGACCAGGAAGGCGACCCACGAGACCAGCGCGAGCCCGCCGGCGACGGTGTGCACGTCGACTAGCCCGCGGCCCATGCTCAGTCGACCGGCCCCGCCACTCCCACGGCCCAGGCGCAACCGGGTCAGCACCACGACGACGGCAGCCAGCGCGGTGAGGACGTAGACAACGATCTCCTCGGTCGACACGCTGCGAAGTGTGCCCTACAGCGTGTGCTCGTCGCCACGCACGGGCTCGGGAGCGGCCTCCTCGCGGCTCTCGTCAGGGCTCGGGTCCCGCTCGCTCGCGAGGCGGTCCAGGAGGGCGTCGACCTCGGACATCCGGTAGCCGCGGAAGCCCAGCGAGAAGCGCACGCGACGCAGGTCGTCGGCCGTCAGCGGCCCCGTCGCGGGCACGCTGGAGTCGGGGCGGTCGTCGTACACCTCGGCCAGCGGCGTACCTCGCCCGGCGGCGAGCAGGGCGACGCCGCCGAGCGCGAGGACGACCAGGATCGCGAAGAACCACATCATGAGAGGTGCGCCTCCCGGGCGGCGACCATCAGCGCCACGGCCTCGTCGATGTCGTCGGTGAGGATCAGCCGGTCCAGGTCGACCTCGCTGAGGGTGCCGCTGGCCAGGGAAGTGTCGCGCAGCCAGTCCAGGAGCCCCTGCCAGTACGACGCGCCGACCAGCACGATCGGGAAGTCGGTGATCTTGCCCGTCTGCACGAGCGTGAGCGCCTCGAAGAGCTCGTCGAGGGTGCCCACGCCGCCGGGGAGCACGATGAAGCCCTGGGAGTACTTCACGAACATGGTCTTGCGGGCGAAGAAGTAACGGAAGTTGACCCCGACGTCGACCCACTCGTTGAGCCCGGACTCCCACGGGAGCTCGATGCCGAGGCCGACGCTCACGCCGCCCGCCTTGCTGGCGCCCTTGTTGGCGGCCTCCATCGCACCGGGACCGCCGCCGGTGATGACGGCGAAGCCCTCCTCGACCAGGCGTCGCCCGGCGGCCTCGCCGAGCGCGTACCAGGGGCTGTCGACGGGTGTGCGGGCCGAGCCGAAGACCGCGATCGCCGGACCGAGCTCGGCGAACGCCCCGAAGCCCTCGACGAACTCCGCCGTGATCCGCTGGACCCGCCACGGGTCGGTGTGCACCCAGTCGGTCGCGCCGCGGGAGTCGAGCAGCCGCTGGTCGGTGGTGCCCTGGTCGACCTGGTTGCGTCGCTGCAGGATCGGCCCCTTGCGCTTGGACATCATGGGGTCAGCCACCGGGTCAGCAGCGCCTCGCAGCGCTCGATGTGCTCCACGGGCACGTGCTCCTCCTGCTTGTGGGCGAACATCGGGTCACCCGGGCCGAAGTTGACCGCCGGGATGCCGAGGGCACTGAACCGCGCGACGTCGGTCCAGCCGAACTTGGGATGGACGTCGCCGCCGACAAGGTCGACGAACGCCCGGGCGGCGGGTACGTCGAGGCCGGGCAGCGCGCCGGGCGCCGAGTCGGTCAGCGTCACGTCGTACCCCTCGAAGAAGTCGCGGACGAACGCCTCGGCGTCGGCCTCGGAGTAGTCGGGCGCGAAGCGGTAGTTGACCTCGACGACGCACTCGTCGGGGATGACGTTGCCGGCCACGCCGCCGCGGACGAAGACCGCGTTGAGTCCCTCGTGGTACTCCAGCCCGTCGATCACGGGCGTGCGCGGCACGTAGTCCTCGAGGCGGCGCAGGACCGCGCCGGCCTTGTGGATCGCGTTGGAGCCGCGCCACGCCCGGGCGCTGTGGGCGCGCTCGCCGGTGGTGCGTACCTCGACGCGCAGCGTGCCCTGGCAGCCCGCCTCGACGCCCGCGTTGGAGGGCTCCATCAGGATCGCGAAGTCGGCGGCGAGCAGCTCGGGGTCGGTCTCGGCCAGCTTGCGCAGGCCGTTGTGCTCGGCCGCGATCTCCTCGGCGTCGTACAGGATGAACGTGACGTCGCGGTTGGGCTCGGGGACGGTGGCGGCGATCCGCAGGATGACCGCGTCGCCGCCCTTCATGTCGCAGGTCCCGAGCCCGTGCAGGATCGCTCCCTCGCGCCGAGCGGGCAGGTTGCCGTTGACGGGCACGGTGTCGAGGTGACCGGCGATCACCACGCGCTCGGCACGGCCGAGGTGGGTGCGGGCGACGAGGTTGTTGCCACGGCGTACGACGTCGAGGTGGGTGAGACCGCGCAGTGCGTGCTCGACGGCGTCGGCGATGGCCTGCTCGTCCAGGCTCACCGACTCGATGTTGACCAGCTGCTCCGTCAGCGACACGGCGTCGGTCGTCAGGTCGAGGGTCGTCACGTGCCCTATCCAACCAGCCGGGCCAGCTTGTCCAGCGCCATCCTGGTGCCGAGCTCGTTGTCGGCGCGGGGCACGGCGTCGGGAAGGCCGTCCATCCGGATCTCGACCTCGGTGCCGTCGGGGACGTCGCGCAGCGTCGTGGTCATCGTGATCGGGCCGTCGAGCGCGGCGTCGTCGGTCTCGAACTCGACCCGCTCCACGACCCGCTCGTGGGGCACCAGCTCGACGTACGTGCCGCTGTAGGTGTCGGTCGCGCCTCCGGACTTGCCGGCGGTCGCGGGGTCGTCGTAGGTCAGCGACATCCGGACCCGGCCGCCCACGCGCGGGTCGAGCTCGTGGACCTCGCCGGTCATCCCGTCGGGGACCCGCCACTGCGCGACGGCGGCCGCGTCGAGCAGAGCGGCGTACACGGTCGGCCGGTCGCGGCGACGGTGCGGCCCGCCGTGGTGGAGTACACAGCAGAACTCTAGGCAGACACCTGTCCAGAAAAGTGGAACACGTTCTAGTGTGGGCTCATGCGCAACGGACTCGTCCTCTTCACCTCCGACCGCGGCATCCGGCCGGCCACCCTCGCGGCAGCCGCGGAGGAGCGGGGCTTCGACACGTTCTACGTGCCCGAGCACACGCACATCCCGATCAAGCGCGAGGCCGCGCACCCGGGGACCGGCGACGAGACGCTGCCCGACGACCGCTACACGCGCACCCTCGACCCGTGGATCTCGCTCGCGACGGCCGCGCAGGTGACGTCGCGGATCAAGCTGTCCACCGCGGTGGCGCTGCCGGTCGAGTCCGACCCGATCACGCTGGCCAAGCAGATCGCCACCCTCGACCACCTGTCCGGCGGGCGGGTCGAGATCGGCGCCGGCTTCGGCTGGAACACCGACGAGCTCGCCGACCACCACGTGCCGGCCGCCAAGCGACGGACCGTCCTCAAGGAGTACGTCGAGGCGATGCGCTCGCTGTGGACGCAGGACGAGGCGTCGTACGACGGTGAGTTCGTGTCGTTCGGGCCGTCCTGGGCGTTCCCGAAGCCAGCTGCCCACATCCCGCTGATCATCGGTGCCGGCGGCGGCCCGAAGACGTTCGCCTGGATCGCCGCGAACGCCGACGGCTGGATGACGACCCCGACCCAGTCGGACATCTCCGGTCAGATCGAGGCGCTGAAGAAGGCCTGGGCCGACGCCGGGCGCTCCGGTGCGCCGGACATCCGGATCCTGATCGCCTTCAAGCCCAACCCCGAGGACCTGATGGCCTGGGCCGAGGCTGGCGCCACCGAGCTGATCTGGGGCGTGCCGGACAAGGCCGAGGACGAGGTCCTCGGCTCGCTCGACCGCCTCGCCGGCCGCCTGGGCATCTCCGGCTGACGCCGAGTCGGCGCCAGATTTCAGTCGAGTCGGCGCCAGTTTGCGCGCGCACCCGCAATCTGGCGCCGACTCGGCTGCAAAGTAGCGCCGACTCGGCCTACTGCCTGGTGACCGTCACCGTCGGCTCGCCCTCCGGGCCCTCGATGACGTCGTACGACGTCGCGAGGGTCTCGGACGTGATCAGCTGCTCGTGGGTGCGGGCCGCCGCCTGGACGTCCGCTCCCCCGGCGATCGTGAGCGCGATCCGGTCCGACACGTCGAGACCGGCGTCCTTGCGGGCCTGCTGGACCGCGCGGACCAGGTCGCGGGCGAGGCCCTCGGCGGCGAGCTCAGGGGTGACCTCGGTGTCGAGCACGACGAAGCCGCCGCTGCGGAGCACGCCGGTCGCCGTACCTCCGTCGGCGGAGCCGGCGACGGTCTCGAGGGTGTACTCCCCCTCCTCCAGCGCCAGCCCGCCGGACGTGACGGTGCCGTCCTCGGCCACCGACCAGTCGCCCGACTTGGAGCCCTTGATGGCGACCTGGACCTCGCGACCCAGGCGCGGGCCGGCGGCACGGGCGTTGACGGTGAGCTTCTGCTCGACGCCGTACGACGCGGCCTCGTCGGACTCGGTCGCGAGCAGTCGGACCTCCTTGACGTTGACCTCGTCGCGGACGATCGCCTCGAAGCCGGCCAGCGCGGCCGGGTCGTCGACGACGACGGTCAGGGAGCCGAGCGGCAGGCGGTTGCGGAGATTGCGCGCCTTGCGGAGCGCGGACGAGGCGGAGCAGACCTCGCGGACCAGGTCCATCGCGGCCACCAGGGCGTCGTCGGCGGGGAGCTCGTCGACGAGCGGCCAGTCGGCGAGGTGCACCGAGCGGCCACCGGTCAGCCCGCGCCAGACCTCCTCGGTCGTCAGCGGCATCAGCGGCGACGTCGTCCGGCAGACGACCTCGAGCACCGTGTAGAGCGTGTCGAAGGCGGCCGGGTTGTCGCCCCAGAAGCGGTCGCGCGAGCGGCGGATGTACCAGTTCGTCAGCACGTCCAGGAACGACCGGGTCGCGTCGCACGCGTCGGCGACGGCGTACGCGTCGAGCGACGTCGTCATCTCCTCGACGTAGTCGCGGCACTTGGCCAGCAGGTAGCGGTCCAGCGGGTCCGTGGACGCGGTCGACACCGAGGCGTCGTACGCCGACGCGTTGGCGTAGAGCTGGAAGAAGTACCAGCTGTTCCAGAGCGGGATCAGCACCTGGCGCACCGAGTCGCGGATGCCCTGCTCGGTGACGACCAGGTTGCCGCCGCGCAGGATCGGCGACGACATGAGGAACCAGCGCATCGCGTCGGCGCCGTCGCGGTCGAAGACCTCGCGCACGTCGGGGTAGTTGCGCAGCGACTTCGACATCTTGTTGCCGTCGGAGCCGAGCACGATCCCGTGGCTGATGCAGTTCTCGAACGCCGGCTTGTCGAAGATCGCGGTCGCCAGGATGTGCAGCGTGTAGAACCAGCCGCGGGTCTGGCCGATGTACTCGACGATGAAGTCCGCCGGGAAGTGGTGCTGGAACCACTCCTCGTTCTCGAACGGCACGTGCACCTGCGCGAAGCTCATGGAGCCCGAGTCGAACCACACGTCGAGCACGTCGGCGACGCGGCGCATCATCGACTTCCCGGTCGGGTCGTCCGGGTTGGGGCGCACCAGGTCGTCGACGTACGGGCGGTGCAGGTCGGGCTCACCCTCGTGGTTGAGCGGCAGCCGCCCGAAGTCCGCCTCGATCTGGGCGAACGAGCCGTAGACGTCGATGCGAGGGTACGTCGGGTCGTCGCTCTTCCACACCGGCACCGGGGATCCCCAGAAGCGGTTGCGGGTGATCGACCAGTCGCGGGCGTTCTCCAGCCAGCGGCCGAACTGGCCGTCCTGGATGTGGTCCGGGACCCAGTTGATCTCCTGGTTGAGCTCGAGCATCCGGGCCTTGATCGCGGTGACCTCGACGAACCACGACGAGACGCCCTTGTAGATCAGCGGGTTGCGGCAGCGCCAGCAGTGCGGGTAGCTGTGGTCGTAGGTCTCGCGGCGCAGCAGCACGGTGCCCGGCGACACCGAGCCCGTCTCACCCGTGCCCGCGGTCGCCGCCTTGAGGTGGTCGATCACGTGCAGGTTGGCGTCGAAGACGTTCATGCCCTCGTAGTCGACGACCGGGAACGTGAACCGCCCGTCCTTGCCGACCGGCATCACCGCCTCGATGCCTTCGCGATCGGTGACGATCTTGTCGTCCTCACCGAAGGCGCCGGCGGTGTGGACGAGGCCGGTGCCGTCCGTGGTCGTCACGAACTCGGCCGGCACGACCCGGAACGCCCGGTCGTGGCCGGCGTAGTAGGTGAACGGCGGCGTGTAGACGAGCCCGAGCAGGTCCGCTCCCTTGCCGCGCCAGGTGACCTCAGGCGCGTCGCCCAGCTCGCGGGCGTACGACGCGAGCCGAGCCTCCGCCAGGATGTAGCGCGTGCCCTCGACCGACACCACGACGTAGTCGATGTCCTCGCCGACCATCACCGCGAGGTTGCTCGGGAGGGTCCACGGCGTCGTCGTCCAGACGAGCAGCTTCGCGCCCTGGAAGTCGCCCGGGGTCGTCACGTCGTACCCGACGGTGACGGCCGGGTCCTGGCGCATCTGGTAGACGTCGTCGTCCATCCGGAGCTCGTGGCTCGACAGCGGGGTCTCGTCGTTCCAGCAGTAGGGCAGCACTCGGAAGCCCTCGTAGATCAGGCCCTTGTCGAACAGCTGCTGGAAGGCCCAGATCACCGACTCCATGTAGTCGGGGTTCATAGTCCGGTAGTCGTTGTCGAAGTCGACCCAGCGCGCCTGGCGGGTGACGTACTCGCGCCAGTCGCCGGTGTACTTCATCACCGACGCGCGGCAGGCCTCGTTGAACTTGTCGATGCCCAGCTCGAGGATCTCGTCGGTGGTCTTGATGCCGTTGAGCCGCATCGCCTCGAGCTCGGCGGGCAGGCCGTGGGTGTCCCACCCGAAGCGGCGCTCGACTTTCTTGCCCCGCATCGTCTGGTAGCGCGGGATCAGGTCCTTGACGTAGCCCGTGAGCAGGTGGCCGTAGTGCGGGAGGCCGTTGGCGAACGGCGGACCGTCGTAGAAGACGAACTCGTTGGCGCCGTCCTCACCCGCGTCGCGCTGGTCGATGCTCGCCTGGAAGGTGCCGTCCTGCTCCCAGTACGCGAGCACCCGCTCCTCGATCTCGGGGAACTTGGGGTTCGAGGGGACGCTCGCGGCGTCGGAAGAGACCTTGGGGTAGGTCATCGGTGGCATCTCCTGCGGGTGTCGTGTCTCGGACACGAGGACGACGTGAGCCGCGGTACCACCTCGCTTGACCCCTCCCCGAGGGAAGGAGACCACTCGTTCACGGCTGTGACGGGCCTACCCGTCCGGTTCTACTGAGCTTTCGCTGTTCTTCCGGAGGCTCACCGCTGATGACGGCTCAGACGCCTGTGTCGCAAGCGTACGGCGTGCGCGTGACGACCTGCCAATCGGTTCTCCTGCGCAGGTTGCGCGGCCCGTCGTACGGGGTAGGACGCCGCCGTGGGACGAGCGGACTCGCGGAGACGACCGGCGCGGCAGCGACGACCGACGCGCACGCCCAGCCCTCCGGCCGGCCGCGGTCCTCGTCTGCCGCGCGGTCTCCCCCGAGCGATCGTGGTGCTGGCCACGGCGGTCGCGTGCGGGGCCATCGTGGCGATCGCCGCGACCGAAGAGCTCGACCTGCTCTGGGTCGTCCTCGGCGCCGACGTCGCCGTCGGCCTCGGCCTCGCCACCACGGTCGGGCTCCTCAGCCCGCTGGGCGCGACGGCGCCCATGATGACCGCCATCCTCCGCAGCGGTGGCCTCGTCGCCCTCGCCCAGCTCGTCGTCGGGTGCCTGGCGACCCCCCTGGCGCGGGTGCCCGGCGAGGACTTCGACTGGGGATGGTTCGGCGTGCCGGTGCTCGCGGTCCTGATGGTCGCCCTCTCGGTGCCCTCCGCCCTGCTGACCTGGTGGCTGGTGGCGCTGCCCGTGGCCGCCATCGTGCGCGGACTGCCCCGCGTGCGACGCGGTGACGGTCGAGCCGTCGTGGAGGTGGCGTTCTCCCTGCTGCTGCTGGAGATCGTGGCTCTCGTCGTGGCGCAGACCGGGTCGGAGCGGTGGGGGTGGACAGTCTGGCCGATCGTGGCCGTGGGCGCCGCGATCGTGCTGACGGTCGCCGCGCTCGCCGCGATCGGATACCTGGCTGCGTTCCGGCACTCCCGCGTGATCTAGTCGGCCCATGACCGACGACACCCCCAGCCGCGGCGAGGAAGCCGTCCTGCAGGAGTACCTCGACCACTTCCGGGGCGTGTTCGAGCGCCAGTGCGCGGACCTCGACGCCGAGCAGCTCGCCACCCGGTCGGTGCCGCCGTCGACGCTGTCGCTGCTGGGCCTGCTGCGGCACCTGGCAGCCGTCGAGTACTCGTGGTGGCGCCGCGTCATGGACCGCCACCTGGAGCTGCCCAAGATGTGGGGCAAGGACGAGCACCGCGACGCCGACTTCGACGGCGCGGTCGCCGACGACGCGGTCGTGGCGGAGGCGTGGGCCGCCTGGCGGGCCGAGGTCGCCTACGGCCGGGAGTTCCAGCAGAGCCACCCGATGGACCACCTCGGGCAGCACGACGACGGCGACCTCGAGATGCGCGAGGTCGTCGTCCACCTGATCGAGGAGTACGCCCGCCACTGCGGCCACGCCGACCTGCTGCGCGAGCGCATCGACGGGCGGACCGGTCACTAGCGGCGGCGTACGACGGCCCTAGGCTCAGACCCGTGACTGCGACTCCGACGACTGCCTGGGGCTTCGGCCTCGCCACCCTCGACGCCGCCGGCACCGTGCTGGACGTGTGGTTCCCCCAGCCGGCGCTCGGCGAGAAGCCGGCCGACGAGCTCGTGCCGGCCGACCTGGGCCGCCTGCAGGGCCGCGACGAGGACCGCGGCGTGTCCCGCGAGATCCTGCTGGTCGAGATCGCCGACCTGCAGGCCGCGCCCACCACGACCGAGGACGTCTGGCTGCGGCTGCACCTGCTCTCCTCGCGGCTCGTCGTCCCGCACTCGGTCAACCTCGACGGGATCTTCGGCCTGCTGAGCAACGTCGTGTGGACCAGCGCCGGCGCCTGTGCGGTCGAGGGCTTCGAGCTGACCCGGGCGCGGCTGCGCGCCAACGGCCGGCACCTGACGGTCTTCGGGATCGACAAGTTCCCCCGGATGGTCGACTACGTCGTGCCGGCCGGCGTCCGGATCGCCGACGCCGACCGGGTCCGCCTCGGCGCGCACCTCGCCGAGGGCACGACGGTCATGCACGAGGGGTTCGTCAACTACAACGCGGGCACCCTCGGTGCGAGCATGGTCGAGGGCCGGATCTCCGCGGGCGTGGTGGTCGGCGAGGGCTCCGACGTCGGCGGCGGGGCCTCGATCATGGGCACCCTCTCCGGCGGCGGCAAGCAGGTCATCTCGATCGGCGAGCGGTGCCTCCTCGGCGCCAACTCCGGCATCGGCATCTCGCTCGGCGACGACTGCGTCGTCGAGGCGGGCTGCTACATCACGGCCGGCACCAAGGTGACCGTCGCCGACACCGACCCGGCGCACAGCAAGACGCAGGTGATCAAGGCGGTCGAGCTGTCGGGCCAGAGCAACATCCTCTTCCGCCGCAACTCCGTGACCGGCACCATCGAGGCCGTCCCGTGGAAGAGCTCGGCCATCGAGCTCAACGCGGCCCTGCACGCCAACTGAGCGCCTGCGTGCTCGCCGCCTTGGCACGCCTCCGCACACTGGCTGCATGAAGTTCCGCACGGGCGTGGCCCTGGTCGGCCTCGCCGGTGTCGGCGCCGCCGTGTTCGTCGGGTACGGCGTGCTGCGCCAGGTCGCGCCGATCCTCCAGCCCGACGAGTGCACCGCCGAGGTCGACGGCCGCAGCGTCACCCTCGACCCCGAGCAGGCCGAGAACGCCGCGCTGATCACCGCCGTGTCGGTCGACCGGGGCATGCCCGCGCGCGCGGCGACGATCGCCCTCGCGACGGCGTACCAGGAGTCCAAGCTCTACAACCTCGAGACCGGCGACCGCGACTCGCTGGGCCTCTTCCAGCAGCGACCGTCGCAGGGCTGGGGCTCGCGGGCGCAGGTCCTCGACCCCTACTACGCGACCAACGCGTTCTACGACGAGCTCGAGAAGCTCGACGACTACCGGTCGATGCGCGTCACCGTCGCCGCCCAGCGGGTGCAGCGCTCGGGCTTCCCGGAGGCGTACGCCGACCACGAGGCCGACGCGCGGGTGCTGGCCTCCGCCCTGACCGGCAACTCGCCGCACGCCTTCAGCTGCCGTCTCCGCGGCACCCCCGAGACCACCTCGGCCAAGCTGAGGGGCTCCGGCCTGACCGGGCGCGCCGAGGTCGTCCGGCACGAGGTCGACGAGGTCTTCGACAACCCGCCGCTGGGCGGGTTCGCGCCCGGCGGCGTACGGACCGGCCACATGAAGGGCTCGGCCCACTACGAGGGTCGCGCCGTGGACATCTTCGTGCGGCCGATCAGCGCCGAGAACAAGATCCGCGGCTGGGCGATCGCGCACTACCTGGTGGCCCAAGCGGACCGTCTCGACATCAAGACCGTCATCTTCGACGGCCGCATCTGGACGGCCGGGCGCAAGTCCGGCGACGGTTGGCGCACCTATGTGCCGCCCGAGACGTCCGGCGACCGCGCGATCCTCGAGCACCGCGACCACGTCCACGTCGACGTGTTCCCGTAGCCGCGACGCAGTTGTGGAGAACCGGCTGCGGATCATCGACGACCGGCGCATCCTGGACGTGAGCATCCACCACTGGAGACCGACGATGTGCACCCATTCACCGACCTGCCCGGACACCGACTCCGCCGACTGCTGCACCGCCCAGGTGATCGCCGACCACCACGGCGACCAGGGCTGGTGCCGGTTGTGCAACGGCGTCATCCTCTTCGACGACGGGCACTACCTGACGCCGGACGGGCACGACGAGACCATCGCGCTGTCCGCCTGATCAGAAGACGCGGTTGAGCGCTCCGCGCTGGAGCCGGTAGCCGTCCGCGTCCGTGCCCACGACCAGCCAGCCGTCCTCGCCGTGCTCGACGAGGACCTCGT
Source organism: Nocardioides conyzicola (assembly GCF_039543825.1). Lineage (NCBI taxonomy): Bacteria > Bacillati > Actinomycetota > Actinomycetes > Propionibacteriales > Nocardioidaceae > Nocardioides > Nocardioides conyzicola. The sequence goes on from NZ_BAABKM010000002.1 coordinate 594,020, forward strand.
TGGTGGCGTCGACCGGCAGCGTGCTGGTCTGCGGGGCGTCGACCAGGTAGGTGTCGCGCACGTTCTCCGAGGCGGCGAACCACGCCTCCAGGTCCGGCTTGTCGGCCGCGTCGAGCAGCGACTGGAGCTCGGTGAGGCGCTCGATGGCGGCGGCCAGCGACGCGGCGACCGCGCGGCGGTTGTCGGCGACCATGTTGGCCGTCCGGGCGGAGTTGTGCCCGCCGACGCGGGTGCCGTCACGGAACGACCCGGCGGCCATGGCGGCCGCCGTCCAGGGGTGGTCGCTGGCGCCGAGGTCGGTCAGGAGCTCGTTGGCGAGCACATGCGGCAGGTGGCTGACGCTCGCCACGACCCGGTCGTGCACCGTCGGCCGCAGCACGGCGACATGGGCGTCGAAGTGCGTCGACAGGAAGCCGATCACGTCGCGGACGGCCGCAGCCGGCGTGGCCTCGACCGCGGTGACCGCCCAGGTCACGCCGACGAGCAGGTCGGCGCCGGTCGCGCCGAAGCCGCTGAGCTCGGACCCGGCCATCGGGTGGCACCCGACGAAGCGATCGGCCAGACCGGCTCCGGCGGCCAGCTCGTGCACGGGCTCCTTCACGCTCCCGACGTCCCACACGAGGGCATCGGGGCGCGCGTACGCCGCGATCGTGCCCAGCGACGGCTCCATCACGTCGAGCGGCACGGCGAGCACCACGACGTCGGCGCCGGCGAGCCACTCACCGAGCTCGTCGTGGACCTCGAGACGGGCCTCGGCGGCGAGGCTCCGGGTCGTCGGGTCGGGGTCGTACCCCTCGACGTCGAGGCCCGCAGCGGCCAGGCGGAGCGCGATCGAGCCGCCGATGAGGCCGAGCCCCAGCACGGCGACCCGCTGCCGGTCAGCCATCGACCGTCATCCGTCGCGGCAGCGATCGGGTTGCGGGAGTGACGTGGCGGACGTGCCCCGACAGGCGGCCCAGGTTGGCGACGGTCGCGCCGGTCCCGCGGATCGCGCCGAGGAGCCCGGAGTGCGCGGCCGCCTCGTCCATCCCCTCGACGAAGAGCAGGAAGAGGAACTCTCGGTCGCTGTGGGCGATCGGCCGGGCCAGGATGTTGACCAGGTTGAGCCCGGCCTCCCGGATCGGCGAGAGGACGGACAGCAGGGCACCGGCCTCGTTGTGCTGCGGCACGACCGCCAGCAGCAGCACCGACGCGTCGGTCGCCGACTGCACCGGGTCGACCCGCTGTCCGGGCGACACGACCTTGCCGAACTGGGTCGCGGCGCCGACGACGTCCTCGACGCCGCGGTCCACGACCTCGAGACCGTAGAGGTCGCCGCACAGCGGGGCGGCGATGGCCATCTCCCCGTCGGCGAGCGTCCGGCAGGCCTCGGCGGTCGACGAGGCCGCGCGGGTCGCGAGACCCTGCGCCTGCACGAACGCCGAGCACTGCGCCAGCGCATGGGGGTGGCTCACGATGACCCGCGGGGTCGACGAGTCCGGCTTCACGAAGGCATCGAACGTCACGGGGACGGTGGTGTCGGCGACGATGGTGGCGTCGACCGATCCCAGCAACGCGTCCCAGGTGGGCAGCACGAGGCCGTGCACCGAGTTGTCGACGGGTACGACGGCCGCGTCGATCTCGCCGGCGCCGAGCGCGTCGATCGCGACCGCCTGGGTCGACAGCGCGATCAGCTCCGCGTCGGGGCACAGGTCGAGGGCGGCACCGTGCGTGAAGGTGCCGATCGGCCCGAGGTAGCCGACCCTGGCGGTCACGTCAGGTCCCTGCGGTCGCAGTCGCGATGCTGGCCAGGAAGCGGACACCCACGCCGGCCGCGCCCAGGTCGCTGACGAGCTGGTCGGCGGCCTCCTGCCCGACGTCGCCGAAGCCCACGAAGAACCGGTGGGAGGCGTCGTCGAGCGCGTCGCTCATCAGGAAGTCGAGGTCGACCCCGTGCGTCGCGATGATCTGCAGCGCGCTCGCGAGCGTCCCGACCGACTCCGCGGCCGGGCGCAGGGCCAGCCAGTGGTAGTCGGCGTGGTCGGTCCACAGCCGCGAGATCAGGCCGAAGGACAGGTCGGCTGCGGGACCGAGGTCATGGCGGTGCAGGCCCGCAGGGACCTCGTCGCGGTCCAGGATCACCGAGCGCGATCCGTCCGCCACGCCCTGGAGCATCACCGCGGTCGGGGTGCCGTCGGCGACCAGCTCGACCTCGACGCCGAGCAGCGGGGCGGCCTGGGCGACGTCGGCGAACGCGCGGCGGCGGACCCGGACGGGCTTGGAGTGGACCTGCTGGCCGGAGCACCACACCCAGGGGCTCTCGACCGTCACCACCTGCACGAGGCGCTGATCGACCGGCAGGTCGTAGAGGGCACGGAGCACCCCGAGGTCGGGCTGCTGGACCTGGTCGATCCGCACGACCGCGTCGACGTCGGCAGCGAACGCCACCGTCTCGAAGGTCGCGCGACCGCTGGACATCGCGACCACGTGGTCGACGTTGGGCGGGTAGCCGAGCAGGACCGCCAGCCGCATGGCCAGGGCCGGTGGCTCGTCGACCTCGTAGGCCAGCGTGCGCACCTGGCGCGCCACCAGCCGCGTCGACTCCGTCAGCACCGTCATCGTGCCCTCAACCTCTCTTCAGCCTTGCCGATCGCGGCGTCGGTCGCCGTGAACGCGACCCGCACGTGCCGCGATCCCGCGACGCCGTAGAACGAGCCAGGCGCCGCCAGGATGCCGCGGTCGGCGAGCCAGGACATCGTCTCCCAGCAGTCTTCACCACGCGACGACCAGAGGTAGAGCGAGGCCTCGGAGTGGTCGATCCGGAAGCCGGCCGACTCCAGTGCCTCGCGCAGCCGGGCGCGGCGCGCGGCGTACCGCGCGTGCTGCTCGACGACGTGCTCGTCGTCGTCGAGCGCCGCCGCCATGGCGGCCTGCTGCGGGCCGGGCATGATCAGGCCGAGGTTCTTGCGGACGGCGAGCAGCTCGCCGACCAGCGCGGGATCGCCGGCCACGAAGCCGCACCGGTAGCCGGCCAGGTTGGAGCGCTTCGACAGCGAGTGGACCGCGAGGATGCCGTCGTGGGAGTCGCCGCTGATCGACGGGTGCAGCACCGACAGCGGCGTCGCGTCCCAGGCGCACTCGAGGTAGCACTCGTCGGACACCAGGATGGTGCCGCGCTCGCGGCACCAGTCGACGACCTTCTTCAGGTGCTCCGGTGGCAGCACCCGTCCGGTCGGGTTGGCCGGCGAGTTGACCCACAGCAGCGCCGGAGTCTCCGGGCCGAGGGAGGTCAGCGAGTCGGTCGCCACGCCGCGGGCGCCGGCGAGCGCCACGCCGACGGCGTAGGTCGGGTACGCGAGCTCCGGCCACGCGACCAGGTCTCCCGGGCCGATGCCGAGCTGGCTCGGCAGGGTCGCCACCAGCTCCTTGGAGCCGATCGTCGGGAGGACCCCGCCGAGGTCCAGACCGGTCACGCCGTGGCGGCGCGCCAGCCAGTCGATGCAGGCCTGCCGCGTCGCGACCGTGCCGATCGTCAGCGGGTAGCCCGGGGCGTCGGACGCCGCGCTCAGCGCGTCCCGGACGACCGCGGGTGTCGGGTCGACGGGGGTGCCGATGGAGAGGTCGACGATGCCGTCGGGGTGCGCCCGGGCTCGTTCGGCGTACGCGGTCAGACCGTCCCAGGGGAAGTCGGGCAGTCGTGCCGAGACGCGGTCGAGCCGGGTGATCAGTGCTCGGTCTCCTGCGGAGGCAGCGCGGCGATCAGCGGGTGGTCGTGGTCGATCTCGCCCATCTTGGCGGCGCCACCCGGCGAGCCGAGGTCGTCGAAGAAGTGGACGTTGGCCTCGTAGTAGCTCTTGGACTCCTCGGGGACGTCGTCCTCGTAGAAGATCGCCTCGACCGGGCAGACGGGCTCGCAGGCGCCACAGTCGACGCACTCGTCGGGGTGGATGTAGAGCATCCGCTTGCCTTCGTAGATGCAGTCGACGGGACACTCGTCAACGCACGCGCGGTCCTTGAGGTCGACGCACGGCTGGGAGATGACGTAGGTCACCGGTTCCTCCTGGAGACAAGACTGGGAGACGGTCGAGCACAGCCTAGTATCCCCACCGTGCCGTCCGACGACTCGCCTCACGATGTGACCAAGCACATGCTTGGTCCGCACGTCGTCGGGCAGCGCGTCGTGGTCCGCCGGGTGCTCCGCGGCGAGACCGGTCCGAGCGGCGGCCCAGCCCTCACGGACCTGCTCGGGAACTGCCTCGCGTGGGGCGACGGCGGCTGCGTCGTGCAGCCCGAGACCGGGCCCGCCGTGACGATCGCGCTCGCCGACATCGTGTCCGGCAAGCCCGTGCCGCCACGTCCGTCGCCCCGGCACCGGGTCACCCCGCTGGACGCGCAGCGCCGCGCCCTCGCGCTGTGGCCGGACCTCGCCACGGAGCCCCTGGGCGACTGGACCCTGCGCCACTCCCCCACGTCGACGGCCCGTCGCGCCAACTCCGTGCTGGCGGTCGGCCCGTCGGGCGTCGACGGCGACTACCACCGCGTCGTCGACTTCTACGCCACCCGGACCGGGCGGCCGATCGCGGCCGTGCTGCCGGACTCGGCGGAGGACGCGCTCTTCCGTAGCCACGGCTGGGTGCTGGAGAGCCACGACGCCGACACGCTCTTCCAGATCGCGTCCGTGGCCCAGGCCGCACGGGTGGTGTCGAGGCTCGCTCCGCCCGCACCCCCGCCACCGGTCACGTACGACGAGGCCGGCGACGTCGTCACCGTGCGGCTCGGCGACCGGGCCAGCGGCGTGGCGGCGTACGGCGAGGACTGGGTGGGGTTCCGCAGCATCGAGGTCGCTCCCGCGCACCGCCGCCAGGGGCTCGGCGTGGCCGTGATGGCCGCGCTGCTCGAGTGGGGCGCCGAGCAGGGCGCGAGCACGGCGTACCTCCAGGTGCTCGGCGACAACGTCGCGGCCCTCGGTCTCTACGAGCGGCTCGGGTTCGTCACGCACCACGCCTACCGCTACCTGACGCCGGCCTAGCCGGTGCCGAGGTCGGACTGCCGGCCGAAGACGCGCTCGGACGCCGCGGTCACTCCGGGCCAGCACCACCGCATCAGCAGCAGCACGACGGTCCCCGCGATCTGCATGCCGACGATGTTGACGACCAGCTGCTCGCCAGACCCGGCCATCTCGCTGCGGTCCCAGAAGGCGAGCCCGAGCGCCAGGTTGCCGGCGGCGGGCACCGTGGTCACGCTGATGAAGACCCCGACCAGCGTCGCGGTCTTCGACAGCGCCAGCGCCAGCGCGCCCGCGGCGCCGGCGATCAGCGCGACCACGAAGGACCACTTGTCCGGGTGCCAGATGAAGCCTGTGTTGGGTCGGGGCCGGGTCACCTCGTCGAGGGTCACCATGCCGAGTCCCCGGGCCGCCAGGGCCAGCAGCGCGACGACCACGATCGCGAAGACGAAGGACAGCACCAGGAGCCGGACGCCGCGGCCGAAGAGGCTCCACCGGCCGAGCGCGATGCCCGCGCAGCAGGCCGCCACCGCGCTGTACTCGGGACCGACGACCATCGCCCCGACGACCAGCACGGCCGAGTCGGTGATCACCGCGATCGAGGCAAGCGCGACCGCGAGCACCAGGAAGACGTGGAAGGAGACCGTCGGGATCGCCCCCGCCTCGGCCTGCGCCTCGACCGCCTCCCAGATCACGGCGTCGTCGGGGTGGCCGGGAGCGGCCGCCTCCAGGCGGCGCGCCGCGGCGTACGGCGTGCCGGTCGGCGTCGTGACCACGATGCCGCCGACCTCGTCGAGACCGAGACCGTTGAGCTTGTTGAGCAGGACGCCGGCCTTCTCGCGCGCCACGTCGCACTCGACCAGGTCACCCGGGGGCTGGACGACCACACCTTCCTGGAGCGTCACGTTGGTGACCCACTCCTGCTCGGTCAGGAGGTGCACGACCTGCTCGGTGAGCGTCGGCGGCGACGTCAGACGGAAGTGCAGGACCACGCGCCGCAGCGTACGCTGAGGGTGGCGCACGGGAGGCCTGACAACCCTCTCCCGGCAACGGGAAACGTGCCCCGCGCGGATCGGCGTACCGACGAGAGGCCGAGGGATCACTCGGCGAAGGTGTGGTGGCACCGCGACCTTGCCCCCGCCCACACCTCCAGGGCTCCACGCCACTGGAGGTAACCATGCAACGCACGCTCTGCTCTGCCCTACCGACCACCCCGCCCGGCGAGACCGTCCGGCTGCAGGGATGGGTCCACCGTCGCCGCGAGCTGGCCACGGTGGCCTTCCTGGTGCTCCGCGACCGCAGCGGCCTCGCCCAGGTCGTCGTCCGCGACGGCAGCGCGCTGCCGCCGGAGGAGACGACCGTCGAGGTCGTGGGCACGGCGACCGCCAACCCGCAGGCACCCGGCGGCATCGAGATCACCGACCCGGTGGTCACGCCGCTCACCGAGCCAGCGGCCACACCGCCGGTCGAGCTCTGGCGGCCCGAGCTGAACGCCTCGCTGCCGACCCTGCTCGACCACGCCCCCGTCGCCTGGCGGCACCCGGCGCAGCGCGCACGGTGGGAGCTGGCCGCCGCCTCGGTCCGCGGCTTCCGCTCGACCCTGGACGCCGCCGGCTTCACCGAGGTCCAGACCCCGAAGTTCGTGGCCTCGGCGACCGAGTCCGGCGCCAACGTCTTCGAGGTCGACTACTTCGGGAGGCCGGCGTACCTCGCGCAGAGCCCGCAGTTCTACAAGCAGCAGCTGGTGGGCGTCTTCGAGCGGGTCTACGAGGTCGGGCCGGTCTTCCGCGCCGAGCCGCACGACACCGTGCGGCACCTGGCCGAGTACGTCTCGCTCGACGTGGAGCTCGGCTTCATCGACGACCACCGCGACGTGCTCGCCGTCCTGCGCGAGGTGGTCGCGGGCATGGTCGCCGGGGTGCACGAGCACGCGCCCGCGGCGGTCGAGCGGTCCGGCGCGCGGGTGCCGGTCGTGCCCGAGGAGATCCCGGTGATCCACTTCCGCGACGCGCTCGCGATGGTCGGCGCGCCCGAGGACGAGCCCGACCTGGCCCCCGAGCACGAGCGGGCCCTGGGCGCGTGGGCGCTGGAGGAGCACGGCAGCGACTTCCTCGCGGTCGAGGGCTACCCGATGGCGAAGCGGCCGTTCTACACGCACCCCGAGCCCGGCGACGGACGGTGGAGCAACAGCTTCGACCTGCTCTTCCGCGGGCTGGAGCTGGTCACCGGCGGGCAGCGGCTGCACCGTCCGTCGGCGTACGACGCCGCGATCCGTGCGCGCGGGGAGGACCCGGCGACGTACGCGCCCTACCTGCAGGCGTTCGAGCACGGCATGCCGCCCCACGGCGGGTTCGCGATCGGCCTGGAGCGCTGGACGGCACGGCTCACGGGAGTCGCCAACATCCGGGAGGTGACGCTCTTTCCCCGGGACCTCCATAGGCTCACCCCATGAGCTGGGTTGCCGGAGAGACGGACCGCCTGTGGGAGTTCGCCCGGGCATCGGTGCACCCGGACGGCGGCTTCGCGTGGCTCGACGACGAGGGCCGCCCCGAGCTCGACCGACCGGTCGAGCTGTGGATCACCTGCCGGATGACGCACGTCTTCGCGCTCGCGCACCTGGCGGGCCGGCCCTACGCCGCCGAGCTCGTCGACCACGGCATCGCCGCTCTGACGGGCCGGATGCGCGACGCCGTCCACGGGGGCTGGTGGGCGCAGGTCGGCCCGGACGGGCCGGTCACCCGGGACAAGACGGCGTACGAGCACGCGTTCGTCGTGCTGGCCGCCTCGTCCGCCGCGGCGGCGGGGCGCCCGGGCGCGTCCGAGCTGCTGGCCGACGCGCTCGACGTCGTCGACCGGCACTTCTGGGACGACGAGGCGGGGATGGTCGTCGAGCAGTGGGACGAGTCCTGGACGGAGCTGGACGACTACCGCGGCGTCAACGCCAACATGCACTCCGTCGAGGCGCTGCTCGCGGCCGCCGACGTCACCGGCGACACCGTGCTGCGGGAGCGGGCAGCGCGGATCGTGACGACGGTCGTGCACGGTTTCGCGCGCGACCACCAGTGGCGCCTCGCGGAGCACTACGACGGGCACTGGCGGCCGCTGCTCGACTACAACCGGGACCAGCCCGCGCACCCCTTCCGGCCGTACGGCGCGACGATCGGGCACTGGTTCGAGTGGAGCCGGCTGACGCTCGGGCTGCGCGCGACACTCGGCGCCGACGCGCCGGACTGGATGCTCGAGGACGCCGTCGCTCTCTTCGACGCCGGCGTGCGCGAGGGCTGGGCCGTGGACGGGGCCGCCGGCTTCGTCTACACGATCGACTGGGACGGCAAGCCGGTCGTCCGGCAGCGGATGCACTGGGTCGTCACCGAGGCGCTCGCCGCCGCCTCGACGCTCGGGCAGGTCACCGGCGACCCGGCGTACGCCGTCTGCGAGCAGGTCTGGTGGACGTACGCCGAGCAGTACCTGGTCGACCAGGCGCGCGGGTCGTGGCACCACGAGCTCGACCCGGCCAACCACCCGGCCGCCAGCACCTGGGGCGGGAAGCCGGACGTCTACCACGCGGTCCAGGCGACGCTCGTGCCGCGGCTGCCTGTCTCGCCGTCGTTCGCGACGGCGCTGCGGGAGGGGCTCAGCAGGCCGGTCTGAACCCCGGGTCGGCAGGCCCTCGGTGGTCGAGTGCGTCGAGGGTGACCGCGATCGCCGTCCGGCTCATCGGGATCAGGACGTGCTCGACGACCTCCGCCGGGCAGAGGTCCTGGATGGTGACGTTGGTGGTGCGCGGCCCGGCGGCGAGGTAGGCCGACGTGTACGGCACCACGACCTCGTCGTACCGCGTGGTGATCTGGGTGTAGCTGACCCGGCCCGGCGTCTCGTCGCCCTTGTTGAGCCTGGTCAGGAACGGCGAGCCGGCCGCCTGCTGGCTGCACGCCGGGCAGAAGCCGCCGGTGAGGGGGTTGTCCGAGTCGCCGACGATCGTGGTGCCGTGGTTGGACGGCGAGAGGCCGACGAGGTCGTCGACGACCCTCTTCCCACCCAGGAACCTGATGTAGTAGCGCGGCATCATCCCGCCCTGCGAGTGGCCGACCATCGAGACCTTCGCCGCGCCCGTGGCCCGGCGTACCTTGCCCACGAACTTCTTGAGCTGCTTGGCCGAGTCGACGATGTCGCCGGTCCCCCGGTTGCCGTAGTCGAGCGAGTAGACGCAGTAGCCCTGGTCGACCATCGCCGACGAGAGGTCGTCGAGCAGGCTCTTCCGGTCGCCGAAGGTGCCGTGCACGATGATCACCGGCGTCGGCCGACCGGCGGTCGGCCGGCACGTCCAGTCGTTGGCGCCGGTGGGCTCACCGAACGGCGACGTCGGGTACGCCGGGGCCGCGGCGGACGCCGGAGCTGCGAGGCCGAGCAGACCGACGAGCAGCGGGGCGAGCAGGGTGACCAGGATGCGTCGCATGCGTGGTCAACGAGGTCACGTGGCGACGGTCACGCTGACCGTCAGTCGTCGGCCTTCGGGGGCTTGCAGATCACCGTGTCGGAGGCGATGTAGCTGGTGTGGAACCTCTCCGACTTCTCGACCGCGTCGCTGCCCGGCTTGTGGAAGTAGCGGGTGACGTCGACGTCGAAGCCGTCGTACCCGGTGTTGGGCACGCAGTCGGCGGTGTTCTGGGTCTGCGTCTTCGGCGACCGGTAGTTGTAGCGCGCGCCGGTCTTGCTGGTGATGTCCCAGGTCTTCGTGGAGTACATCGAGACCGTGACGACGCCCTGGGAGGACGAGCTGCCGGGCTGCACGGTGGCGTGGACGAGGACGCCGTAGTCGGTGTCGTTCTGGAACCGCAGGTCGACCGAGCCCCAGGCCACGGTCGCCTCGCGACCCTCGGGATAGCGGTCGATGTAGACCGAGTGCGGCTTGTGCTCGATGTCCTTGAGGCCGGCGAAGTACATGGCGTTGAACGTGGTGGTCGCCATCTGCGAGACGCCGCCGCCGAGGTCCTCCTTGAAGAGGCCGTTGCTGATGATGAAGCCGGTGGTGAAGCCGTTCTCGCGGGTCCGCTCGCCGACGATGTCGTTGAGCGAGAACGTGTCACCCGGCTTGAGCACCGTGCCGTCGATGAGCTCGGCGGCGCGGCCGATGTTGACGTTGCGGTACTCGGCGTACGGGTAGTAGGTCGTGAACGTCGAGACCCGCTCGTCGATCTTGAGGGCCTGGGCGTCGGCGGTGGTGAAGTCGGGCTCGGCGACCGTTGCCTTGACCTTCATGCTGCGGTCGTCTCCCTTGCTGGTGACCAGCTGGAGGAAGGCCTTGCTCACGTCGTCCGGGTCGAAGGTGACACCCGGCTTCGCCGGCACGACCTTCGGCTTGCCGTCCACCAGTGCGACCGTGGCGTCGACGGGCTTGTCGTCCTCGCTCACGCCGGACTCCACCAGGGAGGTGAGCTTCGTGGTGTCGAGGTCGGGCACGAGCTGGCCGTCCTCCGCCTTCATGGCCAGCGCCGCGGAGAACTGGCTCGGCTGCAGCTCGACCGGCGAGTCGCCGAAGACCAGGGTCACCGGGCCGGACATGGCCGGGTTGGCGAAGGTGTCGAGCGCCTTCTGCACGTCGGCGTCGTCGATGTCGGGCTGCACCACCGCGGTCTCGAGCTCGGCGACGTCGTCGTCCTCAGAGAGGTAGGACCCGAGCAGCGCGGTCCGGGTCGTCTCGGGGTCGAAGCCCTGGCCGGGAGCCGGGTCGGTGGTGACGATGCGGCCGCGCTTGAACGCCACCCCGCCGTCGGTCGCCGCCGTGCCGACCTCGTCGGCCAGGGCGTCCAGGGCGCCGTCGAAGGCCTTCTCGTCGACCGTGACGACGGGGTCCTGGTCATCACCGCCGGTCCAGTAGTCCCAGAGGTGGCCGGGTGCCCAGCTCTTGCCGCCGCCGGCCTGCTCGACGGTCGCCTCGACGTCGACGGCGAAGCCGGCGTCCGCTGGGTCGACCGTCGCCGACGAGCCGTCGATGCTCACGGGGATGGGGCGGTCGACCCGGTCGGCGAGGCCGTCGGTCAGGGCCGCCTCGGCCTGGGCCGGGGTCTTGCCACCGATCTCCACCCCCGCGACGCTGGTGCCGCGCGGGAGCTTGTCGCCGGCCGCGACGTACGCCGCGACGTACGCCCCGGCGACCAGGACCAGCAGGCCGCCGAGCAGGAGCAGCACGACCTTGCCGCCGGCGGACTCGCGGTCACTGGAGGGCTTCGTCACCCGGTCATCCTAGGGAGCGTCGGGTGCGGACCGGCCGGGGCGGGGCAGCGTGGCGAGCCCCACGACGAGCAGGACCATGCCGAACCCGAGCACGCCGTACCCCTGCCAGTCCTGGCTGATCAGGTAGTCGCCCTCGGCTCGCGGCACGGTCAGCCAGCCCACCATCACGACCCAGCCGGCCACGAAGGCGAGCCGGCTCCACCATCCCGGCGGGAGCGCGAACACGGTGACGGCGGTGGCGGCGAGGGCCAGCACGAACCCCCACACGAGCTCGTGCACCGCGATCGTCGCGACCGCCGTCGCCGCGCCCACGAGGAGCAGGCCGACGGCGGCCAGGAGCTTCACGCCCGGCTCAGACGCCAGCGAACAGGTCGGTCTCGAGCCCGTCCTCGCCGAGCTCACCGCGCTCGCCCTTGACGATCCGGTAGAACTCGATGCCCCACGCCGTGCTGCCGACGTTGTTGGACAGCGCGAAGAACGGACCGTCGGTGGTGACCTGGGTCGGGTAGGCGCGCAGGGCGTCCAGCTTGAGCTCGACGTACTCCTGGGCGTCGACGGCGGCCGAGAGGTTCTCGTCCGCGGTCACGAACGGCGGCAGCGGACCGTCGGGGTCCATGCCCTCGAAGCTGGTCGTGTCGCCGGCGTCGCGCAGCGCCCGGAGGCCCGCGCGCATCCGGGACTCGGACATGGCGTTCCAGTAGATCTTGGCGATCTCCCACGGCGCGCCGAGGTCGCGGCGGTAGGACGGGACGGCGGCGAGCTGGGCGGCGTACATCGCCACCCGGTGGGCCTGGATGTGGTCGGGGTGGCCGTAGCCGCCGAACGGGTCGTACGTCGCGAGCACCTGGGGCCGGACCTCGCGGATGATCTCGACCAGGTAGTCGGCGGCCACGGTGAGGTCAGCCGCCCAGAACGCGTTGTCGTGGATGTCGTCCGCGGGGATCGCGTAGCCGTCGTCGTGCCACTTCATCCCGGAGTCGCGGAACCGCTGGAAGCCGCCGAGCCAGCGGTGGTCGATGCTCTGCCCCTCGCCGGGGGCGAGGACGGCGAGCGCGTTGGCGATCTCGCCGCGACGGTGCTCGCCGAGACGGTCCTCCTTGTCGGCGGCGAGGTGCTCGAGCTCGGGGACCAGGATCTCGCCCATCTCACCCGCGGTGCAGGTCACCAGCGTGACGTCGCGTCCGGCGGCGACGTACTTGGCCATGGTGGCCGCGTTGCCGATGCACTCGTCGTCGGGGTGCGCGTGCACGAGCAGGAGGCGCTGGTCAGCAGGCATGTGGTGATCCTAGGTAGAGGGTCGGACAACGACCGTGTCCAGAGCGACAACGTCAGGAGGGGCGCTTGATCTTCCGCGGCTCGGTCGGGAGCTCGAGGGGTGGGCGGGCCGGCGGCTCCTCGGCAGCGTCCAGCCAGCCGTCGTACTCGTCGACCAGCAGCTCCAGCACCAGCTCGGGCGCATCCGTCAGCACCGCCCAGGGGTGGTCCTCGTCGTCGTCCTCGCCGGCGAGGCGCTCGCGCTCGGCGTGGGCGTCGTACCCCGACGACCTCAGGCGGGCGACCACCGCTGCCGCGTCGTCCTCGTCGAAGAAGATGCCTCGCACCCGCTCATCCTCCCCCACCGTCGGCGAGGGCGTCCCGCAGGTGCGGGAGGAAGGGCCGGTCCGGCTCGAGCCAGTCGACGTCACCGAGCTCGGCGGCCGTCAGCCAGCGGATCTCGTCGTGCTCACGCGGCTCGGGGTCCTCGCCGGCGGCCAGGAGGGCGAGCGCGACCGACAGCACGTGCCGGTCGCCGATCGGCACCTCGCCGGGCAGCCAGGCGGTGACCTCGACGTCGCAGCCGAGCTCCTCGCGGATCTCGCGGACCAGCGCCTCGTCCGCGCTCTCCCCCGGCTCGACCTTGCCGCCCGGGAGCTCCCAGCGGCCCGCGGCCTCCGGCGGCGCCGTACGACGTGCCGCCAGCACCCGGCCGTCGCGCACGATCGCTGCTCCGACGACGGCGACCATGGTGCGGACGCTACCGTTCGCGGCGTGCACCTCGCCCGCACGCCCGAGCTCACCGCCGAGGTCGACGCCCTCGCGGCGCGACACGGCGGCCGTGTCGGCCTCGGCGCTGTCCTGACCGACCTCGACCGACGGCTGTGGCGCACCTGGGCGCCCTGCCGCACGCGCCACCGCGCCTGGACGTGGGACCGGGCGGACCGGCGCGATCCCGGGTGGTGGCCGCAGGGCATCGCGATCCAGCCGGGCGGCGCCCACGTCGCGGCGACCTGGTACGCCTCGGGCGGGGGCGCCCGGCTGTCGGTCCTGTCGCTGACGGAGCGCCGCTACCGGCACGTCACCCTCGTCGTCCCGACGGCGACCGGGCACGAGCCGCTGCGGGTGCACGCGGGCGGGCTGGGGTGGCACGGGTCGCGGCTGTACGTGGCCGCCACCCGCGCGGGCCTGTGGGTGTGCGACACCGACGACATCGTCCGGGCCGACGGGGAGTACCTGCTCCCCGTGCGCTTCCGGCTGTCGCCGGAGGCCGAGGAGGGCTTCGAGCCGCTCCGCTTCTCGTTCCTGACGGTCGACGACACGAGCGACCCGCCCAGCCTCGTCGTGGGTGAGTACGGCGGCCGCCGCCAGACGCGTCGGCTGGCCGAGGTCCCGCTCGACGGCGGTCCGGTCACGCTGACCGACCACGACGTCGTACGCGCCCAGGGCGTCGCGCGGATCCGCGGCCGGCTGTACGTCACGGCCTCCCACGGACCGTGGGCGCTCGGGTCGGTCTGGTCGGGTGGCCCGGGAGGCTTCCGCGAGCACCGGGGGGCGGTCCCGATGGGACCTGAGGACGTCGCGTACGACGCGTCGACCGACCGGCTGTGGACCGTCACCGAGCACCCGCGCCGCCGGTGGATCGTGTCGGTCCGGCGCTCGTCGTTCGACCGAGGATGACCCGCGGATAGCCCGTTCGGGCCGTATGACCGCGGCGCCTGGGGTGCTTACGGTCGTGACCATGTCGCGTCTCGCCGTCTCGGCCACCGTCCTCGCGCTCGCCGTCGGCTCCCTGTCCGCCCTCCAGGCGCCCGCGCTCGCAGCCGACCCGGTCGCCCCGCTCGTGTTCGACGTCGGCGTCCACCACACGGTGGTGGTCGGCGCCGACGGCAGGCCCTACGGCACCGGCGACAACAACGCCGGCCAGCTCACCGGCATGAGCGGGACGGACACGACCACGCTCACCGCCATGACCGGGCTCCCGTCGGGGGTCACCGCGACCGACGTCGCGGCCGGCGGCGCGTTCTCGTTGGTGCGCGGGTCGGACGGGCTGGTCTACGGCACCGGCGACAACACCAACCGCGAGCTCGGGGTGAGCGACGGAGCCCCGAACTACCGCACCACGCTCACCCCGATCACCGAGGGTGCGCCCGCGGGCGGGTTCACCGTGGTCGCAGCGATGCGGCGTACGTCGTTCGCCGCGGGCGCCGACGGCAACGTCTACGGCATCGGCCAGAACCTCTACCCGCTCCTCGGACCCTTTGTGTCCGGCGGCCAGGCCGACAAGACCTCCTGGACCCTGATCCCGAAGCCCGCCGGGCTCGCCGCCGGCGCGGTGCCGGTCGAGCTGGAGACGACCTTCGGCGCGTTGGTGGTGCGCTACTCGAACGGGACCGTCTATGGCATCGGTGACGCCGGGAACGGCCAGATCACGGGCGAGGACTCCACCGCCCGCGCGGTCCTGACGCCCTTCAGCGGGCTCCCCGACGGCGTGACCGCTGTCGACATCGGTGCCGGCGCGAGCTCGACGATCGTCATCGGGTCCGACGGCGTCCCCTACGCCACGGGCTCCAACACCTGGGGCCAGGCGGGACAGACCTCGAGCGACGACATCAAGACCTTGACCCCCATGCTCGGCCTCCCGTCGGGAGTCCAGGCGGTCGCCGGCGACATCGGGCTCCAGCACTCGCTGGTCGCCGGCTCGGACGGCAACGTGTACGCCGCCGGGCGCACGGCGTACGGAAGCCTCGGCATCCCGGACGACTCGACCCCGCGGCACCAGCTCGTGCTCGGCGGTCGCACCGACACCGCCGGCGCCGTCGTGGCGGTCGGGGTCAGCGACTACGACGGGGCCGTGGCCACGGACGCCGGGACGGTCCTCGGCGCCGGCAACAACGACGACGGCCGGCTCACCGGGACGGGCGACAAGGACTCGTTCACGCCGTTCACCGGGCTGCCGGTCGCGACCCCGCCGGTGGTGGTGCCGGCCGGGACGCCCACGATCACCGGCTCGCCGCGGGTCGGCAGCACCCTGGCCGCCACGCTGGGCAGCTGGGTGCCGGCCGGCTCGGACCTGACCTACGCCTGGAGGCGCGGCGGTGCCGTCGTCGCGACGACCACGACCTACCAGGTCGCGGTCGCCGACGTCGCGAAGTCGCTCACCGTCACGGTGACCGTCACTCCTCCCGGCGGGGAGCCCACGCCACGCACGTCGGCTGCGGTGACCGGCGTCGCCGTACCCCTGCACTGGACGAGGGCGAAGCCGAAGGTCACCGGCACCGCCAAGCAGGGCAAGCGGCTGAAGGTCGCTGGTGCCGCCGCCGGGGGCTTCGCTCCGGCCGCGACCGCGCTGTCCTACCAGTGGCTGCGCAACGGCTCGGCCATCCGCGGCGCGACCGGGCGGGCGTACAAGGCGACGGTCGCAGACGTCGGCAAGCGACTGAGCATCCGGGTCACCGGGCGTCGCTCGGGGTATCTCGCCGGCAGTGTGGTCTCGACGACGGTCCGGGTCAGGAAGCGGTAGGTCAGCCGCTGCTGGGTACCAGGAGGGCATGTACTTCGACAGCGCGCCCTGCTCCGTCTGTGGCTCCGAGGTCCGACTGGTGGCGCGCTCCGCGCCGCCCACTCCCTCCGGTGAGCCTGTCGGCGATCCCGAGGGCTTCGTCGGCGACGGCGACTCGACCGTCGACGAGCGGGTCTGCACCAACCCGGACTGCCCGACGAATCGGTAGGTGTCCGTCGGCTGCGGGTTCGTCCGGGTCGGTCGCCGACAGGGCAGCTACGGGGTACGGCGGGCGGTGGGTTGCGGTCGGCGCCCGGGTTTCCGGCCGTAGCCCTCGCCGGTGGTTGAGGAGGGCCGCTAGGCCCGTGTCGACGCCGCCCTCCGACTGTCAGTGGCCTGCGGGTCCGTCCGGGTTGGTCGCCGATAGGCAGCTACGCGGGTACGGCGGGCAGGGGGTTGCGGTCGCCTCCCGGCTTTCCGGTCGTGGCCACCGGTGGTTGAGGAGGGCCGCCAGGCCCGTGTCGAAACCCCGGAAAGCCAACCGCCCTCCCTCCATCAGATCGTGACCGTTTCGTGACCTACAACCCTGTGGATAACGCCCTCTGAGGCCTCTGACTGTCGGTGGTCAGTGCTTGGCTAGTCCCATGACAGCGATGACCACACCCCACCACCAGGTGGCGACGGCGACCGCGCGGATGCGCGGTGTCGCCGATGCCGTGGTGGATGCGTCGGTGTGGTCGATGAGCGCTGGCGAAGCGGCGTCGACGCTGCTGGAGCTGACCCGGTTGGAGGCCCAGGTCGTCGAGCTCCGCGCCCGGGTCGCGCGGCACGCCGACGAGCTGCAGGTCGGCACCGAGACCGGCGCGACGTCGACCGCGACCTGGCTCGCCCACCAAACCAGGCTCACCCGGTCGGCCGCCGCTGGGGTGGTGCACCTCGGCTACGACCTCGACACCCACGACGTGGTCCGCGACGCCCTCGCCGCCGGTGACCTCCGCCCCGAGCAGGCCCAGGTCATCGTCCGCGCCGTCAAGGAGCTGCCGGCTGACCTGGACACCGACCTGGTGATCCGCGCCGAACGGCACCTGGTCGATGCCGCGTCCGAGCATGGCGCCAAGACCCTGCGGATCCTCGGCCGCCGCCTGTTGGAAGTGGTGGCACCCGACCTCGCGGACCAGCACGAGGCCGACCTCCTGGAGAAGGAAGAGGCCAAGGCCGCGCAGGCGATGCGGTTGACGATGACCGACGACGGGCACGGCAAGACCCACGCCAGGTTCACGCTCCCGACGGTCCAGGCGGCGATGCTCAAGAAGATGCTCCTCGCGATCGCCGCGCCCAAGCACCAGGCCGCCACCCACGGACCCGGCGTCGAACGCCGCCCCGGACCCGAGCGGATGGGCCGCGCCTTCGCCGAGCTCATCGAACGCATCAGCGCCAAGGACCTGCCCAAGGTCGGCGGCACCGACGCGACGATCATGGTTCACATCGATCTCGACGTGTTGACCGGAAGACTCGAGAAGGCAGGTGTCCTCGACACCGGCGAGAAGATCAGTCCCCGCCAGGTCCGCCGCTTGGCGTGCACCGCTCGGATCCTCCCCGTCGTCCTCAACGGCAAGAGCGAGGTCCTCGACGTCGGCAGAGCCAAGCGGTTCTTCACCAAGGCCCAGCTCACCGCCCTGAGCATCCGTGACGGCGGCTGTCGCGCCGAGGGGTGCGACTGGCCACCTTGGATGTGCCACGGACATCACTGGACCCGCTGGGCCGACGACGGCGACACCGACCTGGTTAACGGCGGGCTGCTCTGCCCGAGACACCACGCACGAGCCCACGACCCGACGTACGACACGACCCATCAAGCCACCGGAAAGGTCAGCTTCCACCGCCGGTGCTAGACCGAATCTCCACAGCACGCTGATTCCCGGGCGTCCGCCCGGGTGGCGGTCTACGCTCGCGGCGTGAACCTCAACCTCTCGGTCTTCTGGACGCTGGTTGTCGTCGTGATCGGTGCTCCACTGCTGGCCGCCGCGCTCCTATGGGGAACATTTTTCATAGCGCTCCTCCTCGGATACAACCCAGAGGAGTTCTGAGGCCGCCACGTCCAGCTCGGCACGGGTGCTGGTCGAAAGGCGTCCGCCGGTCAGACCGGGCGGGGCTGCCTCGCGAGCTGACGGCTCTGGGCGACCAGGCGGCCGGCGGAGTCCCAGACCTCGCAGTCCTCCTCGAACATGCCGCCGGCCAGGTTGCGGGTCGCGTGGCGGACCTTGAGCCAGCCCGGGGCGGGCTTCGCGCGGACGTGGGCGGTGAGCTCGAGGGTGGGTGCCCAGCCCATCATCCCGAGCGAGAAGGTCACCGGCGGCAGGGCGTCGACCACCATCAGCAGCGAGACCGGGTCGGGCTCACGGCCGTCGGCGAGGCGGAACCACGCGGCGATCTCACCGCGCCCGTTGGGCTGGCCGACGGCCCAGCCGACGTGGTCGGGGTGGAAGCGCATGTCGAAGCGGCCCATCATCGGCGCCATCTCGAGGATCTCCTTGGGGGAGAGCGTGTTGGCCACGCACTCCTCCACCGGCGGCAGGTCGAGCTCCTCGGCCGTGGTCCGCACGTCGTCGCCCAGCCGGTCGAGGTCGCCGTACGTCGCGAGCGCGGCGATCCGCGTCACGCCGTCCTGGCGGAGCTCGACGGAGGCGGTGCCGACGCTGCCGCCCTCACGGCGTACGTCGACGGCGACCTCGGCCGGTCCGGGAGTGCCGGCGGAGAGGTAGTAGGCCGAGACGGCGAGCGGGTCGGGCTTTGCGGGGAAGCTCGCGCGCAGCGCCGTACCGATCACCGCGAGCAGGTAGCCGCCGTTGACGCCACCTCCGACGACCCACCCCGGGTCGAGGTCGGCGGCGTACGTCCCGTCGCCGTTGTCGTGCACGGCCGTGTGGGCGTCGAACTCGTACGTCACACCCGCGAGCCTAGAGGCGCCCGGATGCGGAAGGATGGGCGCCATGACGCAACGCCGACCGCACTGGGTCTACGACGCCGGGCAGGAGCCGGACCCCCGCTACACGCTCGCCAACGAGCGCACGTTCCTCGCGTGGGTGCGCACCTCGCTGGCGATGCTGGCGGGCGGCGTCGCGCTGCACGCGCTCGGGCTCCCCGAGACGCAGTGGGTGCGGTCGGTGCTGGCGATCACCCTGGTGCTCTTCGGCGGGCTGTTCACCGCCTTCGCGATGGTCCGGTGGGCGCGGGTCGAGCGGGCGATGCGCACGAGCGCCCCGCTGCCTGCCTTCAACCTCGGCTTCCTGCTGACCGGCGCCGTGCTCGTGGGAGCAGTCCTGCTCGCCATCTCGTTCGCGTGACCCCTCGGAGACAGGTCGGGATCCTGGCGGGCGTCGCCGGGCTCTGCCTGGTGCCGTTCGCCGGCCGCTCGCTCAGCCCCGACGAAGGCGGGCTGCTGCTGCTCGCCAGCCAGTGGTCACCGGGTTCTTCGCTGTACGGCGACTACTTCGTCGACCGTCCACCCGGGCTGATCGCGCTCGCCGACCTGGCCGACGTCGCCGGCGGCGGATGGGCGTTCCGGGCGCTCGGCATCGTGGCGGTGGTGGCCGCGGTGCTGCTCAGCGGCGTGCTCGGCCGGCTCGCGGCACCTGGCCGGCCGTCGGCTCCGGTGCTGACCGCGGCGACCGCCGCACTCCTGACCGTGACGCCGCTCTTCGGCGGCACCGTCGTCAACGGAGAGCTGCTCGGGCTGCCCTTCCTGGTGGGCGGGATCGTCGCCGCCCTCTGCGCCGTACGTGCCGACTCGGGCCGGGCGGCGCTGTGGTGGGGGGTCCTCGCCGGCGCCGCCGGAGCGAGCGGCGCCCTGGTGAAGCAGAGCCTGCTCGACGTGTTCGTGTTCGCCGCCGTGCTCGCCCTCGTCAGCCGCCGGGTCCGCCCGGTCCTGGGGATCGCGGTCGGTGCGGTCGCGACGATCGGGTTCGCGCTGTGGGTCGCCTCCACCCGCGGCACCGATCCGGGCGAGCTGTGGGACGCCGTCGTGGTCTTCCGCCAGCAGGCCGCGTCGGTGATCGCCAGCTCCGCGACCGACAGCACGACCCGGCGCCTCGGCTCGATGCTGCTCGCCCTGCTGCTCACCGGCGCCCCGGTGCTGGTCGTGGTGCTCGCGCGACGGCTGCCCGAGCGCGCCACCCCCGGGGTCGTCGACCTCCGCTGGCCCGCCCTCGCGACGCTGGGGTGGGAGCTGTTCGTCGTGCTCGGCGGCGGCAGCTACTGGCTCCACTACCTGATGGGCCTGGTGCCGGCGCTGGTGCTGCTGACCGCCGCTGCCTGCCAGCGGACGTTGCCCGGGCAACGCCTCCTGCGTGCGACGTACGCCCTGATGGCGGTCTCGACCATCGGCGCGCTGGTCGTCGTGGGCGTCCGGCCGATCCAACGGCCCGAGCACCCGGTCGTCCACTGGCTCGACGCGCACAAGCGGCCCGGTGACACCGCGGTGGTTGCGTTCGGTGCGCCCAACATCCTGCAGTCGACCGGGCTGCGCAGCCCCTACCCCGACCTGTGGAGCCTCCCGGTGCGGGTGCACGACCCGGAGCTCCGCGACCTCAGCGCGCTCCTCGAGGGCGCCGACCGGCCGACCTGGGTGATCGTCGCCGGCAGGTCGCTGGGCTCTTGGGGTATCGACGGCTCGACCGCCAACCGGGTGCTGGCCGAGCACTACGACCGCGCGGCCACCACCGACGACTGGACCATCTACCGCGAGGTCGGTCGATGACACGCACGACCGCGACGACGGCGTACGGCGTCCTGCTGCTCCTCTGGTGCCTCGTCGTCGGCATCCCCAACGACCCGGCCGGCGTCATCGTGTGGATCTGGCTCGGCACGCTCGCGTGGCAGGTCGAGGAGCGGCCGCGCGACCCGCTCGCGTTCTGGCGCGACTGGTGGAAGCCACTACTGCTGATCGTCGTCTACTGGCTGGGCCGCGGGCTGGCCGACGAGATCGGCATCGCCCCGCACTACACGATGCCGATCCGCGTGGACGAGTGGCTGGGCGGCGGCGTCGCGCCCACGGTCCGGCTGCAGCACGCGTGGTGCGGCCAGCCGTGCCTGAAGACGCTCCCGCCGCACTGGTACGACGTCGTGCTGACCACCGTCTACGCGTCCCACTTCCTCGTCGCGCTCACCCTGGCCGGCGTGCTGTGGGTGCGCAACCGGGACGAGTGGGTGCGGTGGCTGCGGCGCTACCTCACCCTGCTCTTCGCCGGGCTCGCGATCTACGTCGTCTACCCGATGGCGCCGCCGTGGATGGCCGCGCGTGACGGCTACCTGCCCGAGGTGCACCGGATCACCAGACGTGGCTGGTCCCAGCTGGAGCTGGGCGGCTTCGACCTGCACCGCCAGACGATGGTCATGTTCGGCATGGGCAACCAGGTCGCCGCGATGCCGTCGCTGCACTGCGGGATCGCCTGCCTGGTCGCGCTCTACGGCATCTCGCGGCTGCGGACGGCGTACCGCTGGCTGCTGCTGCTCTACCCGGCGGCGATGGCGCTGGCGCTGACCTACTTCGCCGAGCACTACGTCATCGACGCGATCTGCGGCTGCCTGCTCGCCGGTCTGGTGATGATCGGCGTCTCGCGGTGGGAACGACGCCGCGCGTCGTCGGTCAACCACTGACCTCAGCCGGCGTACTCGTCCCGCAGCCTGCCCTTCACCATCTTCCCGGTGGGCGTGCGCGGCAGCTCGTCGCGGAAGTGGAACTCCCGCGGCACCTTGAAGTGCGCGATGCGCTCGCGGGCGTACGCCGTGAGCTCGGCCGCGAGCGCGTCGCCGGGGACCGCCGACGGCGCGGCCTCGACGAACGCGACCACCCGCTCCCCCATCTCGTCGTCCGGCACGCCGATGACGGCGATGTCGGTGACCGCCGGGTGCAGGCTGAAGAGGTCCTCGATCTCCTGCGGGTAGATGTTCACCCCGCCCGAGATGATCATGAAGGCCTTGCGGTCGGTGAGGAAGAGGTAGCCGTCCTCGTCGAGGTAGCCGAGGTCCCCGACCGTCGTCCAGTTCTCATGGTCGGGATGCTGCGTGGACACGGTCTTCTCGGGGTCGTTGTGATAGCTGAACGTGCGCTGCTCCCGCTCGAAGTAGACGGTGCCGACCTCCCCCGGCCCGAGCACGCTGCCGTCGTCGGCACAGATCCGGATGATCCCCATCAGCGCGGTCCCGACCGAGCCGGGCTTCTCGAGCCACGCCTGCGAGTCGATGAAGGTCGCGCCGTTGGACTCGGTGGAGGCGTAGTACTCGTGGATGATCGGGCCGAACCACTCGATCATCCGGCGCTTCACGTCCACCGGGCACGGGGCCGCCGCATGCACGACGACCTGCAGCGAGCCCACGTCGTACGACGCCCGCACCTCCTCGGGCAGCTTGAGCATCCGCACGAACATCGTCGGCACCATCTGGGTGTGGGTCACGCCGTACCGCTCGATCGCCCGCAGGGCTGCCTCCGCGTCGAACTTCTCCATCATCACCAGCGTGCCGCCGAGCGTGTGGATCACGCCGCCGAAGCGCAGCGGCGCCGCGTGGTACACCGGAGCCGGCGAGAGGTAGACGGTGTCCTCGTCGAAGCCGTAGAGCGACCCGAAGACCGTCGGGTAGACGTAGCCGGGCTCGTCGACCGCGATCGGCGGCAGCGGCGGCTTGATCCCCTTCGGCCGTCCGGTGGTGCCGGACGAGTAGAGCAGGTCGTCGCCGTGGGGCTGCTCGGCGAGCGGCTCGGCGCTCGCCGCGGCCAGGGCGTCCTCGTAGTCCCCGCCGAAGGTGAGCACCGTCCCCACCTCGACGTCGAGGTGCGCCGCCAGGTCGGCCTTGGCCGGCGAGACGAGGAGGGCCTTCGCGCCGCAGTCACGGACGATGTACGACGCCTCCTCGGCCGAGAGGTTGTGGTTGACGGCGGTGATGTAGAGCCCGGACCGCAGCGCCGCCCAGTAGGCCTCGTACGTCTCGGGTCGGTTGTCGGAGAGCAGCGCGACCACGTCGCCCACCCCCAGGCCCGCGTCCTGGAGCACGTGCGCCAGCCGCAGGCTGCGGGCGTCGAGCTCGCCGTACGTGAGCGTCCGGCCGGAGCCGGCCATCACCAGCGCCGGCTTGTCGGGGTTCTTCGCCGCCCAGGTTCCCGGGTACATGAACCGAATCTAGGACACCGGGTCCGCGGCGTCGGATCCGGACTGTCCGGTTCGTCGTACGGGTGACCGATGAGTCCGCCATCCTTCGACGGTCGGACTAGGGGAAAACCCCGATGCGACTGTCCCCGCCCCCTGAAAGAGTGGACACCATGCACCGTCAGATCGCCGGCAAGCTCACCAGCCCCGTGACCAAGTGGATCGTCGCAGCCTTCGCGCTGTTCGTCTTCTTCCCCATGGCCTTCCTCGGCTCAAAGCTCACCGACGTCCAGAACAACGAGGCCTCCTCGTGGCTGCCGTCGAGCGCGGAGTCGACCAAGGCGCTGGACCGGTTGGCGCCGTTCCAGGACCAGAACGACATCCCGACGATCGTCGTCTACCACCGCGACGGCGGGCTGACGCAGGACGACCTGGCGGCGATCCAGGGACAGCTGCCCGACATCTCCGCGATGGACGGCGTGGTCGGCGAGGCGAAGGGCCCGCTGGTGTCCGACGACGGCCAGGTCGCCCAGACCGTCGTGACCTACAACTTCGGCAAGAACGGGTGGAACGACCTCCCCGACACCGCCGACGAGCTGCGCAGGATCGCGGCGATCGACGGGGTCGACGTCAACATCGCCGGTCAGGGCGGGCAGGCGGCCGACTCGGCGGAGGCGTTCGCCGGCATCGACGGGACGCTGCTCTTCGCGACCCTCGGCGTGGTCATCATCATCCTGCTGTTCACCTACCGCAGCCCCATCCTGTGGATCGTCCCGATCCTGTCGGCCGTCTGCGCCCTCGAGATCTCCCAGGGCCTGGTCTACCTGCTGGCCAAGTACGCCGACCTGACGGTCAACGGCCAGAGCCAGGGCATCCTCACGGTGCTCGTGATCGGCGCCGGCACCGACTACGCGTTGCTCCTCGTCGCGAGATACAGGGAAGAGCTCCGTCGTCACGAGGACCGGCACGAGGCGATGGCGTACGCGCTGCACCGCGCCGCGCCCGCGATCATCGCCAGCGCGTCGACGGTCGCGGTCGGCATGCTCTGCCTGACGCTCGCCGAGATGAACTCCACCGCCGGCCTCGGGCCGGTGCTCGCGATCGGCGTCGGCGTCACCCTGCTCGTCATGCTGACCGTGCTGCCCGCCTGGTTGGTCATCTTCGGGCGCTGGCTCTTCTGGCCGAAGCGTCCGGCGTTCGGCTCGCCCGAACCGACCGCCTCCGGCCTGTGGTCGAAGGTCGGGCGCTCGATCGCGCCGCGACCGCGGGTGGTCTGGGTGACGACCGCCGTGATCCTCCTGATCGCGTGCCTGGGCGTGTTCAAGCTCGACACGGGCGGGCTCAGCTCGACCGACCAGTACACGAAGACGTTCGAGTCGGTGAAGGGCCAGCGGCTGCTCGAGCAGCACGGCATGGTCGACACGTCCAGCCCCATCATGATCGTGGCCAACGCGGACCAGGCCCAGGCGGTCGCCGACGCGGTCCGCTCGGTCGACGGAGCCGGTGAGCCCAACACCGACATCCCACCCCAGGACGGCACCGCGCTGGTG
The DNA here is from genome assembly GCF_039543825.1 of Nocardioides conyzicola. Classification (NCBI taxonomy): domain Bacteria; kingdom Bacillati; phylum Actinomycetota; class Actinomycetes; order Propionibacteriales; family Nocardioidaceae; genus Nocardioides; species Nocardioides conyzicola. The sequence continues at coordinate 618,683 of NZ_BAABKM010000002.1, forward strand.
ACCGTGCCGGTCTCGGGCGACGTCGCCGACCAGGCCGCCTTCGACGTCGTCAAGGAGATCCGGACCGCCGTGCACGCCGTGCCCGGTGCCGACGCCCAGGTCGGCGGCACCTCGGCCCTCTACCTCGACATCCAGGAGGCCTCGCACCGCGACAACTGGGTGATCATCCCGGTCGTCCTGCTCGTCGTGATGCTGATCCTGATGCTGCTCCTGCGAGCCGTGCTGTCGCCGGTGCTCCTGATCCTCACGGTGATCTTGTCGTTCGGGGCCGCGCTCGGCATCTCGACGCTGATCTTCCGGGGGATCTACTCCCACCTCTTCACCGAGGGAGACGGCTTCCTCCACACGGATGCGTCGTTCCCGTTGTTCGTCTTCACCTTCCTCGTCGCGCTCGGCATCGACTACAACATCTTCTTGATGACGCGCGTCCGCGAGGAGACGCAGACCCGCGGCACCCGTCAGGGCAGCCTGGTCGCGCTGCGCGCCACGGGCGGCGTGATCACGTCCGCGGGACTGGTGCTCGCGGCGACGTTCGCGGTCCTCGGCTCGCTGCCGCTGGTGTTCCTGAGCGAGCTCGGCACGGCCGTGGCCTTCGGTGTCATCCTCGACACGATCATCGTCCGGTCGGTGCTCGTGACGGCGATCAACCTCGACCTCGGCGGGAAGATCTGGTGGCCGAGCGCGCTCGACCGCAAGCCGCCGGTGGAGCCGCCGGCAGAGCCGGCAGCCGAAGCCGAGTCGGAGCCTGCGCGGGTCTGACTCAGCCGCGCCGGGCGTCGCCCCAGGCGACGCCCAGCGCGAGCATCGAGCTGACGCCGAAGTGCTCCATCGCGTCGGCGACGCGCCGCCGACCGGTGCGCTCGGAGATCCCGAGCGCCCGGGACGCGGCCTCGAGGGTGGCCCCACCGTCCATCAGCATGAGCAGCGAGTCCCAGGCCGCGCGCTCGGCGCGGACGGGGACGGCCCGCTCCCACAGCCGCTCGAACACCCAGGCCGCCATGCCCGCGACGGCGCGGCTGCGCACCGCGACGACGGACGTCGGCCACGCCTCGCCCCAGGTCAGCGGGAGCGCGACGGTCGTCTCGTCGGTGATCCAGAACCAGCCGGGCGGCCGGGCCAGCAGGCGCAGCTGCACGCCGCCCTCGAGCTCCTCGGTGACCCGTTGCTGCGCGGCGGGGTGGACGGCGTCCGCGATCGAGGCGATCACCCGCGTGGAGTTGCCCTCACCCTTGCTCGCCTCGTGCCAGAACTCCTGCATCGCCGGATCGGCGACGTAGAGGCGAGAGGCGTCCGGGAGCACGACGTCGGTGCGCCTGGCGGGCTGCTTGCTCTGGCGCAGGTGCCAGAGGTCGACGACCGCCTCCGGGCCGTGGAAGACCTCGATGTCGAGGACCTGGTGGGCGTCCGCACCCGTGTCCCACTCGCGGGCCAGTGCCGGCAGCTGGCCGACGACCTCGGCCAGGTCGGCGAGGTGCCGGAGCATCTCGGCGCCCAGGTCGCCGGCGCGACGGCGTACGACGTCGGCGATGACCTCCTCCGGCGCGGTGTAGCCGATCCGGTCACCATGGACGTCGACGAAGCCCTGGGAGTGGAGCCACTCGAGGTCGCGGCGTACCTCGTCCTCGTCACGCACGGCCAGAGCCGCCAGCTCGGCGACGGTGCCCGCACGGGAGCGGAGCCCGACCCCCAGCACCTCGAGGGCCACGAGCTCGGCCGAGCGAGAGTGAGGGTCCGAGCGCACCGGGAGATAGTCGCACGCTCCAGCGAAGCAGCCGAGCCCGGTCACAGCGTGTCCGCTGGCGGCCATGTCCGAGATCGGACAGTCCGATGTCTGCCATGGCCGGTTTCGGACACGACTTCTGACGTGGCGCGCGCCACTATCAGTTCGACGCCCGATCGCAGGGTCCGCTCCGGGGGGAGTGCGAGATCCGCGGTCCGGGCGCCGACATGGGGATGTCACATGCACCCTGGGTCGACTCGGGACACGGGGGTCGAGTCGGCCCAGGGCGCGGCGTCGTTGACCGACAGGCGACCGCCCGTCCCGCGTCTGGGTGCGGCTGGCTAGCCTGAGGTCGTGAGTGACCGGCCCACCCCCCAGCAGGTACGACGGGCTCTGGCGCGGGCCGAGCGCGGCGCGGCCCTCGACGTCGCCGAGGCGGCCGTGCTCCTGGCCGCCACCGGTGCCGATCTCGACCGGCTCACCGCAGCCGCCGCCAAGGTCCGCGACGCCGGCCTGGTGGCCGCGGGACGGCCCGGGGTGGTCACGTACTCCCCCAAGGTCTTCATCCCGGTCACCAAGCTGTGCCGGGACCGCTGCCACTACTGCACGTTCGTCGAGTCACCGGGTCAGCTGACGCGGGCCGGGCACGCGATGTTCCTGTCGCCCGACGAGATCCTCGACATCGCCCGCCAGGGAGCCGAGCTCGGCTGCCTGGAGGCGCTCTTCACCCTCGGCGACCGGCCCGAGGACCGCTGGCCCGAGGCGCGGGAGTGGCTCGACGAGCAGGGCTACGACTCGACCCTCGCCTACGTCCGCGCGATGGCGGTGCGGGTGCTGGAGGAGACCGGGCTGCTGCCCCACCTCAACCCAGGCGTCATGTCGTGGGAGGAGCTCAACCGGCTCAAGCCGGTCTCCCCGTCGATGGGGATGATGCTCGAGACGACGTCGCGCCGGCTGTTCGAGACCAAGGGCGAGGCCCACTACGGCTCCCCGGACAAGGACCCCGAGGTCCGGATGCGGGTGCTCGAGGACGCCGGCCGGCTCTCGATCCCCTTCACCACCGGCCTGCTGGTCGGCATCGGCGAGACGCTCGACGAGCGCGCCGACACGATCTTCGCGTTGCGCCAGGTCTCGCGGGCCTTCGGCGCCGTGCAGGAGGTGATCGTCCAGAACTTCCGGGCGAAGCCCGACACCGCCATGCGGCACACCGACGACCTCGACCTCGACGAGTACCGCGCGACGATCGCCGTCACCCGGATCGTGCTCGGGCCCAAGGCCCGGGTGCAGGCGCCGCCCAACCTGGTCGACCTCGAGGAGTGCCGGCTGCTGCTCGGCGCCGGCGTCGACGACTGGGGAGGCGTCTCCCCGCTGACGCCGGACCACGTCAACCCGGAGCGTCCCTGGCCGTCGCTCGAGCGGCTGCGCGACCTCACTGCGGAGTGCGGCTTCGAGCTCACCGCCCGGCTGACCGTCCACCCCGAGTACGTCCGTGCCGGCGAGCCCTGGCTGGACCCGCGGGTCTCCGGCCACGTCGCGGCACTCGCGACCCCGGACGGCCTGGCCCGGCCCGGCGTACGCCCCAGCGGGCTGCCGTGGCAGGAGCCCGACGGCGGGTTCGCGAGCGTCGGCCGCACCGACCTCTTCGAGGCCGTCGACACCGAGGGCCGCACCGACGACCGGCGCTCGGACTTCGCCAACGTGTACGGCGACTGGGACGAGGTGCAGCACGCCGCCGACCGCACCGGGGGCCCCGCGGTGCTGCACGCCGAGGGTGGCGAGGCGCTGAAGGCGGCCGAGCGCGACCCCGGCAACCTCTCCGACGAGCACGCCCTGACCCTGATGACCGCCGAGGGCGACCTGCTGCGTGAGGTCTGCCGGCTCGCCGACGACCTGCGCCGCCAGACGGTCGGCGACGACGTGACCTACGTGGTCAACCGCAACATCAACTTCACCAACGTCTGCTACGTCGGCTGCCGGTTCTGCGCGTTCGCCCAGCGGCGGACCGACGCCGACGCCTACTCGCTGTCCCTCGACGAGGTCGCCGACCGCGCCGAGGAGGCGTGGGAGCTCGGTGCCACCGAGGTCTGCATGCAGGGCGGCATCGACCCGGAGCTGCCGGCGACGGCGTACTTCGACCTGGTCTCGGCCGTCAAGCAGCGCGTGCCGGAGATGCACGTGCACGCGTTCTCGCCGATGGAGATCGTCAACGGCACCGCCCGCACCGGCCTCTCGATCGAGGACTTCCTCATCAAGGCCCGCGAGGCCGGCCTCGGCTCGCTGCCCGGCACGGCGGCGGAGATCCTCGACGACGAGGTCCGGTGGGTGCTCACCAAGGGCAAGCTGCCGACGAAGACCTGGGTCGAGATCGTCTCGACCGCGCACCGCGTGGGCATCCCGACGACGTCGACGATGATGTACGGCCACGTCGACCACCCGCGGCACTGGGTCGGACACCTCAAGGTCCTCGCCGGCATCCAGGACAGGTCGTTCGAGGCCGGCGCGGCGAGCTTCACCGAGTTCGTGCCGCTGCCGTTCGTGCACACGTCCGCGCCGATCTACCTGGCCGGCGTCGCGCGCCCGGGCCCGACGCTGCGCGACAACCTGGCCGTGCACGCGATGGCCCGGATCATGCTGCACGGCCGGATCAGCAACATCCAGACCTCCTGGGTCAAGCTCGGGGTGGACGGCACCCGTGCCATGCTGCAGTCGGGCGCCAACGACGTCGGCGGCACCCTGATGGAGGAGACGATCTCCCGGATGGCCGGCTCGGAGCACGGCTCCGCGAAGACCGTCGAGGAGCTCGTCGAGATCGGGGCCGGGATCGGCCGGCCCGTCCGCGAACGCACGACGACGTACGGAGGGACACCACGGTGAGCAGCTCGGACAACGGCGACCAGGAGATCTACGGCGGCTACAGCGTCGACGACGAGGACCAGCCGGGCAACATCGACGACCTCGGTGATCCCACGGTCGCCGACGAGCTGGACCGCGGCTACTCGCCGCCCGAGAAGTACTCCGCCGGCCAGGGCTACGGCAACACGCCCTGGGAGGAGGAGCACCGCGAGGGCATCGACCAGCGGCTCGCGCAGGAAGAGCCCGAGCCGGACCCGTACGCCGAGACCGAGGACGACTTCGTGGACGACGCCGAGGTCGGCGACGTCCGGGCCGGTCGGCTGGTCGACGTGGACCAGGGACTCGGCGAGGACCAGGAGAAGGACCTCGTGGGCGACGACGTCGGCATCGACGACGGCGCCGCGTCGGCCGAGGAGGCCGCCATGCACGTGGTCGAGGACTACACCGAGGGCGACTGACCGAGCCGATGCAGATCGACCTCTCGGGCCGCACCGCGCTCGTCACCGGTTCCACCCAGGGCATCGGCCTGGCGATCGTGCGCGGACTCGCCGCCGCCGGCGCCCGGGTGGGGGTCAACGGCCGCAGCGCCGCCTCGGTCGACCGCGCCATCGACGAGCTGCGTGCCGACCTGCCGGACGCCCACCTCGTCGCCGTGGTCGCCGACGTCGCGTCCGACGACGGCTTCGCGGCCGCCGTCGACGCCCTGCCGGACGTCGACGTGCTGGTCAACAACCTCGGCATCTTCGAGTCGCGCCCGGCGCTGGAGATCACCGACGACGAGTGGCGTCGCTTCTTCGAGGTCAACGTGCTGGCCGCCGTACGCCTCACCCGCCACCACCTGCCCCGGATGGCCGACCGCGGCTGGGGCCGGGTCCTCTACATCGCGAGCGACTCCGCGGTGGTGATCCCGACTGAGATGATCCACTACGGCGTGTCCAAGACCGCGCTGCTGGCGGTCTCCCGCGGCTTCGCGAAGGAGGCGGCCGGCACCGGTGTGACGGTCAACTCGGTGATCGCCGGGCCGACGCACACCGGCGGGGTCGAGGACTTCGTCTACCAGCTGGTCGACCGCGACCTCCCGTGGGACGAGGCGCAGCGCGAGTTCATGCGCAAGCACCGGCCGCAGTCGTTGATCCAGCGACTGATCGAGCCCGAGGAGATCGCCCACCTCGTGACCTACCTCAGCTCACCGCTGGCCTCGGCCACGACCGGAGGCGCGGTCCGCGTCGACGGTGGGTACGTCGACAGCATCCTGCCCTGACGAGGACTGATCTCGGCTGGCCCTGGGTACAGACCTTCAGTCGCGGACACTCCGCGTCAAAGGGAGGGAAAACTACCGTGGCATTCATTCTGTGGATCTTGGCCGTCATCCTGGTCGTGAGCGGCATCGTCCAGCTCTTCCGTGGTCAGCTCCTCTTCGGGATCGTGCTGATCATCGTCGGCCTGCTGGTCGGACCGGGCGGCGTCAGCCTCTTCACGAAGTAGCGCAGACAACGAAGGGGGCCGGCCACTGCGTGAGTGACCGGCCCCTTCGCTGTCTGGTGAGTACCCGCCCCGAAACCCGCAAACCCCACCCGAATGGATGGGTTTGAACAAGAACACGTTCTACTTTGCCTCTATGGTGGACCCGTGCGCTTCGCCATCAGCACCGCCTTCCAGCCGGTCGACCACCTGATCCCCCTGGCCCGAGCCGCCGACGAGCTCGGCTACCACTCGATCGCGGTCCCCGACCACGTGGTCGACCTGGAGACCCTGGCGACGCCGTACCCCTACACGCCGGACGGTGAGCGACGCTGGGACCACGACGCCGCCTGGCCCGACCCGTGGGTGCTGATCGGTGCGCTCTCCGCGGTGACGACCAGGCTGCGCTTCCTGACCTCGGTCTACGTGCCCGCGATCCGCAACCCCTTCCAGGTCGCCAAGAGCGTCGGCACCGCCGCCGTGCTGTCGGGCAACCGGGTCAGCCTCGGGGTCGGCATCGGCTGGTGCCGCGAGGAGTTCGAGCTGCTCGAGCAGGACTTCTCCACGCGTGGGAAGCGGACCGACGAGGCACTCGCGCTGCTGGCCGAGCTCTGGAAGCCGGGCTGGACGGAGTTCGAGGGCACCTTCTACCACGCCCCGCGCCTCGTGATGGAGCCGACGCCGACCGAGCCGATCCCGATCATCGTCGGAGGGCTCTCGGACATCGCCTTCCGCCGGGCCGCGCGCCACGACGGCTGGGTCGGCGACCTCTACTCGATCGAGGAGGCGACCTCGATCGCCGGCCGGCTGGCGGCCGCTCGCGCCGAGATCGGCGCGGAGGGCGACTTCTCGGTGATCACCGCCCTCAACGACGCCTTCCTCCCCGAGCACTTCGAACAGGCGCGGGCCGGCGGCGTCACGGACTGCTGGACGATGCCGTGGGCCTACTACCACGGACTCGACGCCACGCTGGAGCAGAAGCTCGACGCGATGCAGCGCTTCGCTGCCGACGTGCTCGTGCCCCTCAACGGGTAGCGGTCGTCAGCCGGCCGCGCGGCGCTCGGCGACGTACGCCAGGCGCCGCAACGCCTCGACGTTGCGCCACGTCAGGGGCGGGGTGCGCAGCACCTTGGGCACCAGCCGCCCGGGGCCGGAGATCGCGTCCTCGACGATGATGACGTCGGTCTCGGCACTGACCGCCTCCAGCCGGATCGTCACCTCGGCCGTGCCCGTCGGCCGGGCGCGGGCGTGCAGCCGCAGCATCGAGCCCGGCACCACGTCGACGACCTCGGTGGTGTCGTCGATGAGCAGCGGCCAGCTGCCCACCGAGTGATGGAGCTTCGCGCCGACCGCCGGCCAGTGGTCGTCCACCTCGCGCATGCGCGAGGCACCCACCACCCACAGGGGGTAGAGCCAGCCGTCGGCGAGCACCTCCCAGACCTGCTCGGGAGTCGCGTGCATCCGTCGGGTGTTGGTCGCCATGAGCCGGAGGTACCCCGCCTCGCGTGCTCGCACGCGGTGTCGACACCGCGGAGCAGAAATTGAAGAACCGCCGGGGTCTCGGGTCCCCGGCGGTTCGTTGATAAATGTATGGGTTCGGAACGCTCTTGTCTGCCTACTTGCAGAAACCTTGCGGAAACTTCTTGAACCCCGGCTCAACGCGTCTGGTTCACTCCCACTCGATGGTGCCCGGGGGCTTCGAGGTGATGTCGACGGTGACCCGGTTGATCTCCCGGACCTCGTTGGTGATCCGCGTGGAGATCCGCTCCATCAGGTCGTAGGGCAGGCGCGCCCAGTCGGCGGTCATCGCGTCCTCGGAGGTGACCGGACGCAGCACGACCGGGTGCCCGTAGGTGCGCCCGTCGCCCTGGACGCCGACGGAGCGGACGTCGGCCAGCAGCACGACCGGCATCTGCCAGATGGTGCGGTCCAGCCCCGAGCGGGTCAGCTCCTCGCGGGCGATCGCGTCGGCCTCGCGCAGGATGTCGAGTCGCTCGCGGGTCACCTCGCCGATGATCCGGATGCCGAGGCCGGGGCCGGGGAAGGGGTGCCGCCAGACGATCTCGCCGGGGAGGCCGAGCTGCTCGCCGACCAGTCGGACCTCGTCCTTGAAGAGCGTGCGCAGCGGCTCGACCAGCTCGAACTCGAGGTCGTCCGGGAGACCGCCGACGTTGTGGTGCGACTTGATGTTGGAGGTGCCCGCTCCCCCGCCCGACTCGACGACGTCGGGGTAGAGCGTGCCCTGCACCAGGAACGCGACGCTGTCGGCGTGCTCCCCGGTGACGGCATCGCCGAGGACCTCGGCCTCGGCGGCCTCAAAGGTGCGGATGAACTCGCGGCCGATGATCTTGCGCTTCTCCTCGGGGTCGGTGACCCCGGCGAGGGCGTCGAGGAACTGCTTCTCCGCGTCGACGACGACCAGCTCGGCGCCGGTCGCGGCGACGAAGTCGCGCTCGATCTGCTCGGTCTCGCCCTTGCGCATCAGCCCGTGGTCGACGTACACGCAGGTCAGCCGGTCGCCGATCGCGCGCTGCACGATCGCGGCCGCGACGGCGGAGTCGACACCACCGGACAGGCCGCAGATCGCCTTGCCGCGCTCGCCGATCTGGGCGCGGATCTTGTCGACCTGCTCGTCGACGATGTTGACCATCGTCCAGGTCTGCCGGCAGTGGGCGATGTCGACCAGGAAGTGCTCGAGCACCTTCTGGCCGTGCTCGGTGTGCAGCACCTCGGGGTGCCACTGGACGCCGGCCAGGCCGCGCTCGACGTCCTCGAAGGCAGCGACCGGGGTGTCGGGGGTCGACGCCAGCACGTCGAAGCCGGCGGGGGCGGCGACGACCGAGTCGCCGTGCGACATCCACACGGTGTGGGCGGCCGGGATGTCGCCGAGCAGGGTGCCGCCGTCGCTGACCGTGACGGCGGTGCGGCCGTACTCGCGAGCACCCGTGGGGGCCACCTCGCCGCCGAGGCCGCGCGCCATCAGCTGGAAGCCGTAGCACATGCCGAAGACGGGGGTGCCGGCCGTGAAGACCGCGGTGTCGATCGCGGGGGCGCCCTCGGCGTACACCGACGAGGGTCCGCCGGACAGGATGATCGCCTTGGGACCGCGCGCGAGCATCTCGGAGACCGGCATCGTGTGCGGCACGATCTCGGAGTAGACCCGGGCCTCGCGCACGCGGCGCGCGATCAGCTGGGCGTACTGCGCCCCGAAGTCGACCACCAGGACCAGGTCATGCTCAGCCGCCGTCATGCGGCCAAGCCTATCGGGACTCCACCCCTGCCCTGGACGTGCATCAGGGCCCGGCCGGGGAGGGAGGGATGGCCGGGCCCTGACCGTCCCTGCAACTGCGGAACAGCGCCTGGACATGGGACCCGACGGTGGGAGGGAGCGTGCTTGCCGGGTCCGCTGGCTCAACGACAGGTCGAGAGGCGGGTCACGGGACGGAACCGAGATATTTGAGGTTTCTGTGAACGACCCGTCGAGCGGTCAGCTGACGCCGACGATCGGCAGGCGGAGCGCGCCGGGTGCGCTGTCCGGGACGACCGGAGCGACCGGGCGAACCGGGGCGATCCGGCGGTACGCCGAGCCCAGGTCGGGTCGCGTGTCCGTCTCCCCCTTGTTGGGCCAGAACGCCATCGCCCGCTCCGCCTGCGCGGTGATCGTCAGCGACGGGTTCACCCCCAGGTTGGCGGTCACCGCGGAGCCGTCCGCGACGTGCAGCCCCGGGTGCCCGTAGAGGCGCTGGTAGGGGTCGACCACGCCGGTCTCGGGGGCGTCGCCGATGGCGCAGCCTCCGATGAAGTGGGCGGTCAGCGGCTTGTTGAAGGCGTCGCCGACGGCGCTGCCGGGGAACCCGTCCATGATGTCCGCCATCATCCGGATCGCCTCGTTGCCGGCCGGGATCCAGGTCGGGTTGGGGACGCCGTGGCCCTGCTTGGAGGTCACGTAGCGCCTGCGCGTGAACGGGATCCGCTTCGTGTACGTCGTGATCGAGTTGTCGAGGCTCTGCATCACCAGCGCGATCACGGTGCGCTCCGACCAGTGCTTCATGTCGTAGAGGTTGGCGACGTCGCGGCGCTGGGCCCACATCTCCCGCAGCCAGGTGCGCCAGCGCGGCTCGTCGCCGTCGCCGTCCGTGAGCACCGACTGCAGCAGCGACATCAGGTTGCTGCCGGGGCCGTAGCGGACCGGCTCGATGTGGGTGTTGGCGTCGGGGTGGAAGCTCGACGTGATCGCGATGCCCTGGCTGTAGTCGACGTCTGCGTCGCGGGGGCCGATGACGCCGCCGATGGACTCCGAGTTGGTGCGGGACAGGTAGCCGATGCGCTCGGAGACCTGCGGGAGGTGACCCTCGTCCTTCATCTGGTGCAGCAGCCGCTGGGTGCCGAGCGCGGAGGCCGCGAAGACGACCTGCTCGGCGGTGAGCACGCGGCGCGACGTACGCCGGTTGATCTTGGCCTTGGTGTAGCGGACGTGGACGTCGTACCCGCCCTCGGTGCGGGGCGCGACCCGGGTGACGGTGGTCAGCGGCAGCACCTTCGCGCCGTTGCCCTCGGCCAGGTGCAGGTAGTTCTTGACCAGGGTGTTCTTGGCGTTGTGCCGGCAGCCCGTCATGCAGGAGCCGCAGCCGATGCAGGTCCGGCGCTCCGGCCCGGCGCCGCCGAAGAACGGGTCGTCGACTGTCTGGCCCATGCCGGCGCCCTCGTCGCCGAAGAAGACGCCGACCGGGGTCGGGTGGAACGTGTCGGCCACCCCCATCTCGGTGGCGACCTTCTCCATGACGTCGTCGGACGGCGTGCGCAGGGGGTTCTCGACGACGCCGAGCATCCGCTTGGCCTGGTCGTAGTACGGCGCGAGCTCCTCGCGCCAGTCGGTGATGTGGCTCCACTGCGCGTCCTCGTAGAACGGCGACATCGGCTCGTACAGCGTGTTGGCGTAGACCAGCGAGCCGCCGCCGACCCCGGCGCCGGAGACGATCAGGCAGTCGCGCAGCGCGTCGATGCGCTGGATGCCGTAGCAGCCGACCTCGGGCCGGAAGAGGTACTTGGAGACCTCGAACGACGTCTCGGGCAGGTCCTCGTCCTCGAACCGGGCACCGGCCTCGATGACGCCGACCCGGTAGCCCTTCTCGGTCAGCCGCAGCGCCGTGACGGAGCCGCCGAAGCCCGAGCCGATGACCAGGACGTCGAAGTCGTACGTCATGCCCGGCCCAGCTTCTTGAGGAGGCGGAGGTTGACGGTCATCACCTTCGCGTAGAGCTCGTCGGACATGCCGAGCTGCGGGCCGAGCGGCATCACCCGCTGGGTCGCGACCGACTGGGTCTCGGTGAACCGCAGCACCCCCTCGGCGCCCTGGCGGCGGCCGGTGCCGGACTCGCGCATGCCGCCCATCGGGGTGTCGAGGCTGGCGAAGGTGGCGCCGAAGGCCTCGTTGATGTTCACCGTGCCGCACTTGATGTAGCGCGCGATGAAGCGCGCCCGGGCGCCGTCCTGGCTGTAGATCGACGCGTTCAGTCCGTAGTCACCGCCGTTGGCGCGGGCGATGGCGTCCGCCTCGTCGTGGAACCGGTAGAGCGACACGACCGGGCCGAAGGTCTCCTTGCCGAAGCAGGTCATGTCGGGCGTGACGCCCTCCAGGATCGTGGGCTCGAAGTAGTAGGGCCCGAGGTCGGGGCGGTGGTTGCCGCCGGTGAGGACCCGGGCTCCCTTGGCCACCGCGTCGTCGACGTGCGCGACGACGGTGTCGAGCTGGGCCTGCGAGATGAGCGTGCCCATGTCGTTGCCCCAGTCGAGGGTCGCGCCCAGGGTCATCGCCTGGGTGCGGGCGACGAAGCGCTCGACGAAGCGGTCGTAGACCTGGTCGGCCACGAACATCCGCTCGATCGAGACGCAGAGCTGGCCCGAGCTGGAGAACGACGCGCGCACGGCGCCCTCGGCCGCCTTCTCGAGGTCGGCGTCGCGCAGGACGAGGAGGGGGTTCTTGCCGCCGAGCTCGAGCGAGCTGCCGATCAGCCGGTCGGCGCACGCGCGGGCGACGAGCCGGCCGGTGGCCGTGGAGCCGGTGAAGCAGACGTAATCGGCCCGGTCGATGATCGCGCCGCCGATCTCCGGGCCGGAGCCCGCGACGACCTGCCAGATGTCCTTCGGGAAGCCGGCCTCCTCGAGCAGCTCGGCGCCGAGGAGCGCGGACAGCATCGTCTGGGCGTCCGGCTTGGTGACGACCGCGTTGCCGGCCACGATCGCGGCGAGGCCGTCGATCAGGGCGAGGTTGAAGGGGTAGTTCCACGGCGAGATGATCCCGACGACGCCCTTGGGCACCCGGTTGATCTCGGCGCGCGTCAGCACCGGGAAGACACCCGGGACGCGGCGGGTGCCGAGGTGCCGGCTCGCCGTACGGCCGTAGTAGCGGGCGGTCAGCGCGACGTGCAGCGGCTCGTCGAACGCGTGCTTGCGGGCCTTGCCGTTCTCCCACACGATCAGGTCGACGATCTCGTCCTGCCGGTCGAGCACGATGTCGTGCAGACGCAGCAGCATCTCGGAGCGCACCGCGACCGGGGTGCGCGCCCATGCCACCTGGGCCTGCCGGGCCCGGCTGAAGGCCTCGGCCACGTCCTGCGGCGTCGACTGCGGGATGTGCGCCAGCGGGGCGTCGTTGAGCGGGGAGCGCACCTCGGCGGTGGTCCCGCTGGTCGCCACCAGGCGGGCGGTGAGCGCGCCGACGTACTCCGGCTCCAGGGCGTACGACGCGCGCGGGTCGTGCTCGGGGTCCGGTGGCCCGACGAGGGCCGGATCGCCAGCAGGGTTGGGGTTCTGGGCGCTCATGGGACCGAGGGTACGCGGGTCGTCCGCCTCAGTCCGGTGGATGGACCGGTCTGAGGCGGACGAACGCGCGTCACGGCTTGTAGATCGACTTCAGCTCGGTGTACTGCGCGAGACCCTCGGGGCCGAACTCGCGGCCGACGCCCGAGTTCTTGAAGCCGCCGAAGGGCGCCGCGAAGTCCATCGTGTAGGTGTTGACGCCGTACGTGCCGGCGCGGACCTGGCGGGCTACGTCGAGACCGGCCTCGACGTCGCCGGTCCAGACGGTGCCGGCGAGGCCGTACTCGGAGTCGTTGGCGATCCGGATCGCGTCGTCCACGTCGTCGAAGGGGATGACCGAGAGGACCGGCCCGAAGATCTCCTCCTGGGCGATCCGCATCCCGTTGTTGACGTCGGCGAAGATCGTCGGCCGCACGTACCAGCCGGACGACAGCCCGTCGGGCATGCCGTTGCCGCCGAGGACGACGCGGGCACCCTCCTCCTGGCCGAGCGCGATGTACTTCTCGACGCGCTCCTGCTGACGCTGCGCGACCATCGGGCCGATCTCGGTCGCGGGGTCGAGCGGGTCGCCGACCTGCATGCCACCGACCCCCGCCGCGAGGGCCTCGACGACGTTCTCGTAGTTGGCGCGCGAGGCGAGGATCCGGGTCTGGGCGACGCAGGCCTGGCCGGAGTTCATCAGGGCGGTGAACTTCAGGCCCTCGACCGTGGCGGCGAGGTCGGCGTCGTCGAGGACGATCGCCGCGGACTTGCCGCCGAGCTCGAGCGAGACCCGCTTGAGCTGCTCGCCGCACACGGCGCCGATCTTGCGGCCGGCGGCGGTGGAGCCGGTGAAGGCGACCTTGTCGATGCCGGGGTGCGCGACCAGGTGCTCGCCGACCTCACGGCCGGCGGCGACGATGTTGACGACACCGGCGGGTACGCCGGCCTCCATGAGGAGATCGGCCATCAGGTAGGTGTCGAGCGGGGTCTCCGGGGCCGGCTTGACCACGATGGTGCAGCCCGCGAGCAGGGCAGGGATCAGCTTGGACATGATCGTGAACTGCGGGACGTTCCACGGCGGGATGGCCGCTACGACGCCCACGGGCTCGTGCCGCACGATGACCTCGCCGAGCGAGCCGGCGCGGCTCTCCTCCCAGGGGAAGGAGCGCGCGATGGTGAGGAACGCCTCGATCTGCATCCACGGGGCCGGCGCCTGCGCGAGGTTGGAGAAGGACAGCGGCGAGCCCATCTCGGTCGAGATGATCTCGGCCATGTCGCCCATCTTGCCGGCGTACAGGTTCGAGAAGTTCTGCACGACGTCGATCCGCTCTGCGGGCGACATCCGCGGCCACGGGCCGGAGTCGAACGCGCGACGGGCGGCGGCGACCGCGGCGTCGATGTCGGCCTTGCTGCCCTCGGGCACGGTCGCGACGACCTGCTCCGAGTGGGGCGAGACGACCTGGATGGTGTCCCCGGTGGCGGGGGCTGCCCACTCGCCGTCGATGAAGAGGGTGCTCTGGTCGAGGCTCACTGCGATCTCCTGTGGTTCGGGCGGTTAGGGGGCGAGGGTGAAGAAGTCGGTGAAGCCGGACGGGTCGTGGCGGCCGATGCAGAAGTGCTCGAACAGGCCCCAGCCCTCCGCCCCGTCCAGGGTGGCGCGGCCGACGTGGTCGACGCAGCCGAACATGAAGCGGCCCTGCACGGCGGGGTCGTCCATGTCGTAGGTGACGCGCTCGGTGAAGCGCTCGCCCTTCCACGCGCCGTGGATCCAGTCCGGGTCGCCGCCGTACCCACCACCGACGTGGAGAGGTACGGCGAGCCGCGACTCGACCTCGAGCACGACCGGCTTGCCCTCGGGCGTCGTCGCCGTGATGGTGGCGCCGGTCGGCGTACGGGTGCCGGAGGCGTAGTGGATGTCGATCAGCGGCCAGCCGAGCTGCTCGACCCGACCGTCCTTCCAGACCCGCGTGCAGTCGTTGAGCGTGCGGAAGCCGTCGGGGCTCTCCTGGATGATGATGACGACGGCGAAGTCCTCGAACTGCACGGGGACGTAGAGCCACCACATGCCCTCGAAGGGCGGGTCCGCTGGCGCTCCTGGGGGTTCCGCCTCCCCCACGGGGCGGATCCCCCAGGAGCGGTCTCGGCTCCCGAGCCAGGTGGCCGGGTCGACCGTGATCTCCTCACCGTCGATCACGATCGCGCCGCTCCACGACCCGAGCTGCGCGAAGCGCTGGGCGTCCAGCGTGACCCGGCTGCCGGAGCGCAGCACGTGCGGCTGCTCCTGGACGACGTCGCAGGTGGCCTCCCAGGTCAGGTCGGCGGACATCCCCTCGGTCTCCTCGAGGACGATCCGGACCTTGTTGAGGGGCTCGGGCACCTCGATGCGGTAGGCGCCGACGTGCGGGTTCATCCGGTCCTGGTCGATCAGGTCGGAGAGGTGCACGGCGGTCTGCTTGCCGTTGCGGGCGACCAGGATGAAGGCGTCCTTGGTGCCGAGGTTGGGGTAGTAGCCCAGGCCGGTGATCACCATGATGTCGCCCGTGCGGTCGTGGGCGTTGAAGTACGACCGGTCGTAGAAGTTGCGGTCGCTGCTGTTGGCCCAGGCGAGCGGCAGTGGCGCCTGGTGCAGCGGGAACTCGTCCAGCGGGCTGATGCCACTCATCGTCAGGCTCCTGCCTCGGCGAGCAGGCGCTCCATCAGCGGCTTGTGGTGGAAGAGGGTCTCGATGTCCTCGGGCCGCTCGATCTCACCGAAGTGGATCTGGCGGGCGCCGGTGCGCATGAAGACGATGCACCACTCGACGGCGTTGTAGACGTGGTACCAGTGCAGGTCGCCGAGCTTCACGCCCGCCATCTCCTCGTACGCCGCGACGACGTCGGCCTCGGCGAGGAAGTGCGGCATGCCGGGCAGCTCGAGCATCCCGGTGATGGTCTCGAAGACCTGGTGCGCGAAGAGGATCCAGCTGACGTCCAGCTCGCGCGGGCCGATCGCCGCCATCTCCCAGTCGAGCACCGCGACCGGCTCGAAGTCCTGGTACATCATGTTGCCGATCCGGGAGTCGCCCCAGACCAGCACGACCTCGTCGGTGGCGGGCAGGTGGGCCTCGAGCCAGTCGAGGCCGCGCTCGACGAGCGGGGAGCGGCCGATGTCCGGGACCGCGAAGTCGTACCAGGCGCGCACGTGGGCGAGGTTCTTCTCCAGCAGGGTGCTGCCGTCGTGGCGCGGCTCGAGGAACGCGAAGGTCGTCGCGGCGTCCGGGATCGCGTGCAGCTTGGCGAGCACCTCGACGCTCGACCGCTGCAGGCGGCCCTGGTCCTGGCGGGACGCGTCGTGCAGCCAGTTGTCGCCGAAGTTGTAGGGCAGCACGTCCTGCGGCACGACCCCGTCGATCCGGTCCATCAGGAAGAACGGCGTGCCGAGGACCTCCCCGGTGGGCTCCATCCAGCGCACGGCCGGCACGGGTACGTCGGTCTGCTCGCCGACGATCCGCATCACGTCGTACTGGTCCTGGAGGGCGTAGTCGGGGAAGACCGGCAGGTCCTCCGCGGCCGGGGCCACGCGCGCGACGTACTCCCCGAATCGCGCCTCGCCATCCTCGGTCCACGCCGCGTCGAGGATCAGCGTCTCCGACGACATGCCGTTGGTGTCGATGCCGCTGTGCAGCGTGACGACCGGGTTGGCCCCCTCGGGCAGCACCGTGGCCAGCCACTCGGCCAGGCGCGTGGGCAGCGTGCTCGGATCGCGGCTCGAACGCTGCATCTTCAGGTCTGCTGGCGGCGGCGCCTGCGTCACGTAACCCTCCCAGGTCTGGCATGTGACCTCGATCTCACACGCTCGGCCCAGCATCGGTGGAACGTGTTCTAGTTGTCAACGGCCGCGGGCGCGGGTTTCACCGGCTGGCCGCCGATCCCCGCACGACACGCCGGCGGTGTCCGGCGTGTTCTGCGGGGTCTGGCTGACAACCCTCGGACCCAAGAAAAGCCACCTACCGCCCACAGGCTGGCGATGGACGCCGCCATCCACAGATGAGCGGGAGGGGTGGGATCAGCGCTGTCCATCCGGCGATCCCTTCCGCATGACCTTGATTCCCTTCAGCAGCATCGATCTGCAACACGACTTCGTCCTGATGACCCACGAACTCCTGGCGGCGGGGTACGACGACCGCGCCATCACCCGCATGGTCGGACGCGGCGATCTGCACCGCCTGCGACATGGCGCCTACACCTTCGGATCGCACTGGCGTGGGCTCGATCCGGTGGAACGCCGCAAGCTGGTCGCTCACGCGACGCTCCGGAGCGCGCGCTCCCCTGCCGCGCTCGCCGGGCCGAGCGCGGCAGACGTCCTCGGTGTGCCGGTGTGGGGGATGGGAGACGAGGTGCACCTGGCACGGCTCGACAGGAAGGCCGGGCGCCGAACGGGCAGCAAGGTGCAGCACCGCGGAGCGATGCTCGTCGAGGACATCACTGTCCGTGGCGGGATACCGATCACGAGCGGCACTCGCACCGCGCTCGACATGATCGCCCTCGCCGACGTGCCTCGCGCTCTGGTAACCGTCAACGGGCTGCTGCACGCTCGCGAGACGACCCCGGAGCTGCTCGAACGGCGAGCAGCCTCGATGCGCTACGACCCGCACACACTCGAGTCCACGATCGTGCTCCGCCTCGCCGACGGGCGCTGCGAGTCGGCCGGCGAGTCCTTGTCCCTGCATCTGGTCTGGCGACAGCACCTGCCCAAGCCGGACCTGCAGGTGCTCATCCGCAACCGTTCCGGACGCGTCGTCGCGCGCGTCGACTTCGTGTGGCCTGCGCACGGGGTCTTCATGGAGTTCGACGGCAAGGAGAAGTACCACCGATATCGCCGACCCGGCGAGACGATCGAACAGGCGGTGCTTCGCGAGAAGCGTCGAGAAGAGCTGATCTGCGGTCTGACCGGATGGCGGTGCATCCGCATCGTGTGGGCTGACCTCCACCACCCGGAGCGGACGGCCGCGCGCATCCTCGCGACTCTCCACGGGGAGCCCTGGGCGGCCTGAGCCACGGGTTGTCAGCCGACCCCCGCACGACTCGCCGCCCGTCCTCTGCGTGTCGTGCGGGTTTCGGCGGCTGGCCGGTGAAACCCGCAAACACGCCGCTCAGACGATGTCGGGGACCTTGACCCGGGCCTCGTCGGCCTCCTGGTCGGTGAGCTTGAGCTGCGACTGCCGCTCGGCCTCGACGCGGCGGAGGTAGTGGTCGATCTCCTCGTCGGTACGGGCGGCGTCCCAGCCCAGCTCGGCGGCCATCAGGCGCGCCGCGGCGGGGGCGGCGGAGACGCCGCGGTCGAAGGTCTCGATGGAGATGCGGGTACGGCGGGTGAGGACGTCGTCGAGGTGGCGGGCGCCCTCGTGGGTGACGGCGTAGACCACCTCCGCGGCGAGGTAGTCCTCCGCACCCTCGAGAGGTACGCCGAGGGTCCGCCGCGACTCCACGAGCGTGAGCAGGTCGTCGACGAGGCCGCCGTACCGGCCCAGCAGGTGGTCGATCCGGGCGACGTGCAGTCCGGACCGCCTCGCCAGCAACACTCTCTGGTTCGCGCGCGTCTCCCAGTCAGCGGCTCCGAGCAACGGCACCCGGTCGGTGATCGAGTCGCGGATCGTGAGGTTGACCGTGGTCTTCAGCGAGTGGGCGGCGGCGTCGACGGCGTCGCGCCCCATCACGCGGTACGTCGTGAGCTTGCCGCCGGCGATCATCACGAGGCCGGGCACGGGGGTGACCACCGTGTGCTCCCGGGAGATGCGCGAGGTCGGCTCGGACTCCCCCGACAGCAGCGGCCGGAGCCCGGCGTACACGCCCTCGACGTCCTCGTGGTCGAGCGGCTCGCGCAGGATGGCGTTGACGTGCTCGAGGATGTAGTCGATGTCGGCCTTCGATGCCGCGGGGTGGGCCTTGTCGAGGCTCCACGGGGTGTCGGTGGTGCCAATGATCCAGTGCCGGCCCCAGGGGATCACGAAGAGCACCGACTTCTCGGTGCGGACGATGAAGCCGGCCTCGGAGCGGATCCGGTCGCGCGGCACCACCAGGTGGATGCCCTTCGACGCCTGCACGTGCAGCGACCCGCGACCGCCGACCATCTCCTGGATCTCGTCGGTCCAGACGCCGGCGGCGTTGACCACTACCCGGGCGCGGATCTCGATCTCGGGGCTGTCCGGACCGGCCTCCAGGTCCCGGGCGCGTACGCCGACCACGCGCTCGCCCTCGCGCAGGAACCCGACCACCTGGACCCGGGTCGCCACGTGCGCGCCGTGGGCGGCGGCGGTGCGGGCGATGGTCAGCGCGAGCCGGGCGTCGTCGACCTGGCAGTCGTAGTACTTGATCGCGCCGGTGATCGTCTCGGTCTTGAAGTCGGGGGCGATCCGGGCGACCTGGCGCCGGAAGAGGTGCCGGTGCCGCGGCACCCCCATCTCGGACTTGCCGATCATCGCCATGCCGTCGTAGAGCGCGAGCCCGGCACCGACGTACGGGCGCTCCCAGCCGCGGTGGGTGAGCGGGTAGAGGAACGGCACCGGGCGCACCAGGTGCGGGGCCAGGCGGGTGAGCAGCAGGCCGCGCTCCTGCAGCGCCTCGCGGACCAGGCCGAAGTCGAGCATCTCGAGGTAGCGCAGCCCGCCGTGGATCAGCTTGCTGCTGCGGCTGCTGGTGCCGCTCGCGAT
Organism: Nocardioides conyzicola; assembly: GCF_039543825.1. Classification (NCBI taxonomy): domain Bacteria; kingdom Bacillati; phylum Actinomycetota; class Actinomycetes; order Propionibacteriales; family Nocardioidaceae; genus Nocardioides; species Nocardioides conyzicola. The sequence goes on from NZ_BAABKM010000002.1 coordinate 638,206, forward strand.
GTCACGCTGCTCGAGGAGGCCGGTGCTCAGCCCCCGGGTGACCGCGTCCAGCGCGGTCCCGACGCCGACGATCCCACCGCCCACGACCAGCACGTCGAGCTCGCCCTGGCCGCCCAGGCCGGACATCGCCGCAAGGGCCTCGTCGCGGGCAGCCGGACCGAGCGTGCTGGAGCGGGTCATGCGAGCAGTCTTGCAAACGTCCATGTCCGGAATGTGTCCCGCGGACCTCGGCGCCGCGCCACACTTGCGCACGTGAAGGACCGGCGCCGCCTGGCGATGGGGGGCGTCGCGGTCCTCGTGGCGCTCCTGTGCGCCGGCTGCTCCGACGCCGCCGGCACCGTCGACGGCGGGAGCCGGGTGGTGGCGCCGTCGAACCCGTCCGGTCCCACCAGCCCGCCCCAGCCGGGACCGCGTACGGCGTCCGTCGTGATGGGCGGCGACCTGCTCTGGCACAACACGGTGTGGTTCAGCGCGGCGGAGGACCACGCCGGCACCGGCGCGGGTGACCGCTACGACTGGGACCCGATGTTCGCGGCCGTGAAGCCGCTCGTGGAGTCGGCCGACGTCGCCCTGTGCCACGAGGAGGTGCCGTTCGCGGCACCCGGTCAGCACACGAGGAGCTACCCGGTGTTCGCCGCGCCGCGGTCGATCGCACCCTGGATCGCGAGCATGGGCTGGGACGCCTGCACCACCGCGTCCAACCACAGCTGGGACCAGGGCTTCGCCGGGGTGACCACCACCGCCGACCTCCTCGAGGCCCACGACATCCCGCACATCGGCACCTTCCGGACCCCCGCCGAGCGCGACGCGCCGGTCATCCTGACGACGGACGCCGGCGTCCGGATCGCCGTCGTCGCCGCGACGTACGGCCTGAACGGCTTCGTCGTGCCGGACGACCAGTGGTGGGCGGTCTCCCAGACCACGGAGGTCCGCGATGATCTGCTCGACCAGGCCGCCCGGGCCCGGGCTGCGGGCGCCGACATCGTGATCGCCCACGTGCACTGGGGCACGGAGTACGACCACCACCCGAACGACGACCAGGTGGCTCTCGCCGACGCCCTCACCGCGTCCCCCGACGTCGACCTGGTGCTCGGCGAGCACGCCCACGTCGTCCAGCCGATCACGCGGATGCACGGCAAGTGGGTGGTCTACGGCCTCGGCAACATGGTGGCGCAGAACCAGGTCGAGCGGCCCGACGCCTACGAGGGCATCACGGTCGACGTCGACTTCACCGAGCAGGCCGACGGCGGCTGGGTGGTCAGCCGCGCGGCGTACGTCCCGACCCAGTGGAACCACTACGCGCCGGGTCACCCGATCCGGATCGTCGACGCCACCGGCGGCCACCTCGCCTCGATCCGCAGCGCCGTCGACGGCGTGGGCGGCAACCGTGGGCTGCACGAGGACCAGCTGTCTGGACCAGGTGCGGACTGATCGCCTCTGCCCTGTCGGTCTCGGCGGCGGCGTGCGTCATCCCTGCGTCAGGATGAGCACGAGGCTCATCCGCGGGCGCCAGGAGGCAGCGATGGAGTACATGTTCCTGATCAACGTCGACGAGACCCAGGGGCCGCCCGGCGACCCGACCGCCGACGGGTTCGAGGAGATGATGGCGGGCTGGTTCGCCTACAACCAGATGCTCACCGACGGCGGTCACTTCGTCGCCGGCGCCAGCCTGCAGCCGTCCGCGACGGCGACGGTGGTCCGCAACGACAGCGGCACGGTGACCGATGGGCCGTACGTCGAGACCAAGGAGCAGATCGGCGGCTTCTACGTCGTCAGCGCCGCCGACCTCGACGAGGCCCTGGCCCTGGCCGCCAAGATGCCGACCCAGGGCGCGATCGAGGTGCGCCCGGTCATGTTCCGTCCGGACGCGTGAGCGTCGAGGACGCACTCACCCGCCTGTCCCGCGAGGAGAGCGGCCGCGTGCTCGCCCTCCTCGCGGGCCGGCTCGGCGACCTCGACCTGGCCGACGAGGCCGTCCAGGACGCCCTGGTCGAGGCCGTGCGCACCTGGCCGACCCAGGGGGTCCCGGACAACCCCGCCGGCTGGCTGATGACGGTGGCGCGCCGCAAGGCACTCGACCGGATCCGGCGTACGACGTCCGCGCGCCGCCGGGTCACCGCGGCGGCGTACGACCTGCTCGAGGCGGTCGAGCCCGCGTCCGACCGCGGCCTGGTCGAGAAGGGAGCCGAGCAGATGGAGATCACCGACGAGCACCTGCGCCTGGTGCTGCTCTGCTGCCACCCCGCCCTCAACCAGGACGCCCAGGTGGCGCTGACGCTCCGGCTCGTCGGCGGGCTCAGCACCGCCGAGATCGCGGCGGCGTACGTCGTCCCGGAGGCCACCATCACCCAGCGGGTCGTGCGCGCCAAACGCAAGATCCGCGACGCCGCCATCCCGCTGAGCATCCCGGCCGCCCTCACCGAGCGGGTCGAGGCGTTGCTGACGGTCCTCTACCTGATCTTCAACGAGGGCTACCTGAGCCGTTCCTCCGCCGACCTGGTCCGGGTCGACCTCGCCGACGAGGCGATCCGGCTGACCCGTCTGGCGCACGACCTGCTCCCCGACTCCGGCGAGGTCGGCGGCCTGCTCGCGCTCGAGCTCTACCAGCGCGCCCGCTTCGCGACCCGCGTCGACGGCGCCGGCGAGCTGGTGCTGCTGGAGCACCAGGACCGGACCCGCTGGGACCGCGACCAGATCGCCGAGGCCAACCGGGTCCTCGCCGCCGCCCTGGCGGACCGCACGCCCGGCACCTTCCGGCTGCAGGCCGTGATCGCCGCGCAGCACGCCAACGCCCGCACGTACGCCGACACCGACTGGCCCGCGATCGCGGCCGCCTACGCCCGACTGGACGAGCACACCGGGTCGGCCATCGTGCGGCTCAACCGGGCGGTCGCGGTCGCCGAGGCCGACGGCCCCCACGCCGGGCTGCGCCTGCTCGACACCGTCGAGGGTCTCGACGACTTCCATCTCCTGCACGCCACCCGCGCGGAGCTGCTCAGCCGCGCGGGCGATCCGGACGCGGCCCGGACGGCGTTCGCCCGGGCCCGCTCGCTGACCGACAACCCCGCGGAGCAGCGCTTCCTCGACGGGCGGATTGCCGCGCAGCCGTAGTGCGGGGCCATGGCTCTGGTTTCGGGCATCGGCCCGCAGGGGTATATCGGGTCCACCAGACGTAGCCGAAGTCACGGGGGACTCAGATGGCTCGCTCGGCGGATCCGGCACGCTTCGACCGGCGCACGCTCCTCGTGGGTGCGGGAGGCCTGGTCCTCACAGCCTGTTCGGGCGGCAGCGCCGGCGGCCCCGACGCCGAGGGCAAGAGCCCCTCACCGAGTCCGACGGCCAGCGGGCCGATCATCCACGAGCAGGACGCCGGCACGGTCATCACCAAGGCCGACATCGACGACCTCGTCAGCCGGCTCGACGCCGCCGTCCAGAAGGCCGACGTCGACGCCCTGAAGGCCGTCGCGCCGTCGATCCGGCGACCCGTCTGGAAGCAGCGCCTCGACAACCTGGCGCGCTACCCGTTGGACGAGGTCGGCTTCGCGTTCGACGAGACCCTCGGGCGCCAGATCAACGCGAGCGGGGGTCGGCTCGAGGTGACGGCGTTCATGGCGCTCACCCACCAGATCACCGGTGTCGACAGCCAGCCGGCGCTCCAGATCTACGGCGCGACGCTGGTCAAGGACGGGCCAGACGCCCCGGTGCAGATCTCCGAGATCGACAACCGGCCGGACGACAGCACGAGTCCCGCTCCGTGGGATCTGGCCAGCGAGTGGGAGGTCATCGAGGGCGACCACGCCATCGTGGTGGCCGTCCCCTCGGATGCCGCTCGGGTCCGCTCCTCCTTGGCCACCATCGACGCCGGGGTCGCGGCGGCGATGGAGGTGATCGCCCCGCCGGCGGGCGTCTCGAAGGCCTACTTCGCCTTCACCTCGCCTGACAGCCCGCTCTACAAGCAGGCGGACAACGACCAGCAGACCAAGGAGCGCGACGGGTTCGCGATGCGGGTCGGCTACATCGACCCGAAGGAGGCCACCAAGAGCGGCAAGGGCGCCACCTCGGCCTCGGCGTACGCCGGCGCCCGCCTGGTCCTCCACGCCGGCGCCTTCTCCTCCACCTCGCGCCTCCGCGAGGTCGCGATGCACGAGACCATCCACGGCCTCGCCTACCAGTGGGGCGACGCTGACACGTGGCCCACCGAGGGGCTCGCCACCTGGGGCGAGCTCGGGGGCGCTGCGGGGATCCGGGCGAACGGCTACTACAGCTCGCTGATCCGCTCGGGCTTCCCGGGCTTCCGCCAGCGGATGAGCGGGAGGGGCTTCTACGACTACGACGTCTTCCACGACCCGGCGAGCGAGGCAGCCAACTACGCGTGCGCCGCCGGCGTCTACGGCTACCTCGAGTCGAGCGGCGGCCGCGCCGAGGCGCTGCGGTTCGCCAAGCTGGCCTACACCCACCCGACCGAGGAAGCCGTCACGCGCATCGGCTACCGGGACCAGAACGACCTCTTCGGGAAGGCGCAGCAGTGGGCCACCACGATCTGACCTGTCGTCGGGCCGCGCTGGCCGCGATCACCGTGCTCGTCCTGGTGGCCGCCCCGGCCTGCAGCGGCGGCGGCGGGGGCAGCGATGACGACGACAAGCCGAAGGCCGACGCGTCCGCGACCCCGACGCTGCCGCCCAACCCCGACCTGCCGGACCCGGTCGACACCAACGGCCCGGTCGAGGAGCCGTTGATGGAGCCGGTCTGGCTGATCCGCAGCACCAAGACCAAGGAGTCCGACGAGTACACCGTCCGGACGCAGGGCCTGTTCGTCGACGGGGACATCGCGGTCTACCAGGCCCAGGACACCATGCTCGGGATCTCCATGACCGACGGCTCCACCGTCTGGAAGTCACCGGTCGACCTGGGTGGCGAGCTGCCGGACCACGCCGGCACGGCGGCGCACGGGGACCACCGGTGGACCTTCGTCTACCCGGAGACCAACGACGACGACCTCGACACGTGGGGCGACCGGCTGGTCACCGTCGACACCCAGACCGGGGACGTCGTGGGCGACATCCTGCTCGGCACCTACGGCACCGCGACGACGATGGAGAGCGTTGGCGACGTGCAGTACCTCGCCACCGAGGACGGCGTCTTCACGGTCGACGACGAGGGCCAGCTCGGCACGGTCATGCCGATCCAGCGGCTGCCGGGGCGCAAGCCGGACATCAGGAAGATCACGCCGATCCAGGGCAGCGACGTCATCGTCCTCTCCCTCGACACCGGCAACGTGATCGGCACCGACTTCATCGTCGGGGTCGACTCGACCTCCGGGGACGTGGTGTGGAAGCACCGCGTCACCGACTTCGCCACGGGCCTCGGGGCCCAGTACGTCGACGTCAGCGACATCGACGGGCGCTACGTCACCCGGCCGGCATGGGACCGGGAGCACACCGAGATGATGCACCTGTGGGTGCTGGACCCCGACTCCGGCGAGGTCCGCGCCCACCAGCTGTCCAAGCCCCACGGACAGGGCGAGCGCTACCACCAGATGCGGATCGGGGTGAACGACCTCGGGTCGGGCAACCCCCACGGCATGGTCGTCGTCGGCGACGACATCCTCTTCGAGGACTCCCAGGGCATCAGCAGGTACAGCCCGCTGACCGGCGAGTACGTCTGGACCCTGCGCCGCGACATCATGGGCCTGCGCAACGGCGACGCCGACTGGGCGTCGTTCGGGGTCGGCGGCCTCAGCCCCGACAACAGCCTGCTCTACGCCTTCATGTCCTCCGGCCAGTCCGGCGACCTGATGGCCGTCGACGTGGAGACCGGCGAGCTGGCCGGCCGGTGGGCACTCGACGACGCCCAGCAGGCCGGCCTGGTCAGCCGGCCGCTGATGGTCGTGGACGGCGAGCAGGTCGTGCTCGCCCGCAACCGCGCCGTCGAGGGCGACCCGGAGCTGCTGGAGGGACCGAGCAAGCCGCTCGGACCGCGCAACGACGTCGGCCTGGTGCGGTTCCCCGACCTCGCCGGCTAGTCCCTGACCCGGGAGCCGAGGCCGTCGCGGTGGTCCGCCAGCATCGTGTGCGTCGCCCGGGTCGCGGCGACGACCTCGGTGTCGATCTCCGCGATCGCCAGCCCCTCCTCGTCGCCGAGCCGGGCCAGCGGCCGGCCCTCCGGGTCGTAGACGGCGGAGCCACCGATGAACTCGGCGTCGCCGCAGCGTCCGGTGAGGCCCGAGAACACGACGTACATGCCGTTCTCCACCGCGCGGGCGGCGTAGTAGAGGTCGCGGCGGTGCGCGCCTCCCGGGAAGTACGCCGACGAGCTCAGGTAGCCGACCGCCCCGTCGCGCGCCGCGGCCTGGGCGTGCTCGGGGAAGCAGCCGTCGTAGCAGATCGAGAGGCCGAGCTCGATGCCGTCGACCGTGATCGAGGCGCCGTGGTCGCCGGCCGTGAAGAGCTGCTTCTCGACGCCGTCGAGGTGCTGCTTGTCGTACGGCGCGGTGGCGGCGCCGTCCGGGCGGACCACGACCTGCGACAGCCGCCGGGCTTCGCCGCGGCGCAGGGCCGTGCCGGCGACCACCGTGACGCCGCCGGCAGCGGCCTCGCGGAGCGGGTCGAGCCACGCTCCGAGGTCGATGGCGTCGGGCAGCGGACCCTCGAACGCCGCGACGTCGTACCCCGTGAGGAACGCCTCGGGCAGCACCAGCAGCCGCACGCCCTGGGTAGCGGCGAGCGCCGCCAGCCGAGCCGCTGTCGCGACGTTGGTCGCGACGTCACCGGAGACGGAAGCCGCCTGGCCCGCGGCGACCAGGAGGCGGGTCATCCGCGCGCCGCCTCGACCGCCTCGGTCAGCCCGCGGGCGGCGAGCCGGTCGGCCCGCTCGTTGCCCTCGTCGCCGGCGTGGCCCTTCACCCAGTGCCACTCGACGTCGTGCCCCTCGCACGCGGCGACCAGCTCCTGCCAGAGGTCGACGTTCTTGACCGGCTGCTTGGCGGAGGTCCGCCAGCCGTTGCGCGACCAGCCCTCGACCCACTTGAGGATGCCGCTGCGGACGTAGGTGCTGTCCGTGTAGATGTGCACCACCGAGCGACGGTTGAGCACCTCGAGCGCCTTGATCGGAGCGGTGAGCTCCATCCGGTTGTTGGTGGTCTCACTGGCCTCGCCCCCGCAGAGCTCGAGCTCGCGCTCGCCGTACCTGAGGAGCGCTCCCCACCCACCCGGCCCGGGGTTGGGGATGCACGCCCCGTCGGTGTGGATCGTGACGACCTCGTCGGGGGTCCCCGTCACCGCAGCCTCACTCGACGACGACCTCGACCCGCTGGAACTCCTTGACCTCGGTGTAGCCGGTGGTGGCCATCGACCGGCGCAGGGCGCCGACGAGGTTCATCGTGCCGTCGGCGACCCGGGACGGGCCGAAGAGGATCTCCTGGAGCGTGCCGACGGTGTCGAACTGCACCCGCTGGCCGCGCGGCAGGTCGTGGTGGTGGGCCTCGGTGCCCCAGTGGAAGCCACGGCCCGGTGCGTCGCTGGCCCGCGCGAACGGCGAGCCGACCATCACGGCGTCGGCGCCGCAGGCGATCGCCTTGGCGACGTCGCCGGACTTGCCGATGGAGCCGTCGGCGATGACGTGGACGTAGCGGCCACCGGACTCGTCGAGGTAGTCGCGGCGCGCGGCCGCGACGTCGGCGACCGCCGAGGCCATGGGTACGGCGACGCCGAGCACGGTGCGCGTGGTGTGCGCCGCGCCCCCGCCGAAGCCGACGAGCACGCCGGCGGCACCGGTGCGCATCAGGTGCAGCGCGGCCTGGTGCGTGGCGCAGCCGCCGACGATGACCGGGACGTCGAGCTCGTAGATGAACTCCTTGAGGTTCAGCGGCTCGGCCTGCGACGAGACGTGCTCGGCCGAGACCGTGGTGCCGCGGATGACGAACATGTCGACGCCGGCGTCGACCACGGCCTTCGCGAACTCCTTGGTGCGCTGCGGCGACAGCGAGCCGGCGACGGTCACGCCGGACTCGCGGATCTCACGCAGCCGCTCGGTGATCAGCTCGGCCCGGATCGGCTCGGTGTAGATCTCCTGCAGCCGACGGGTCGCGTCGACCCCCTGGAGACCCGCGACCTCCTCGAGCAGCGGGTCGGGGTCGTCGTACCGCGTCCACAGGCCCTCGAGGTTGAGCACGCCGAGACCGCCGAAGCCACCGAGCGCGATCGCGGTCGCCGGCGACATCACCGAGTCCATCGGCGCCGCCAGCACCGGGATGTCGAACCGGTAGGCGTCGATCTGCCACGCGGTGCTGACCTCCTCCGGGTCGCGGGTGCGCCGCGAGGGCACGATCGCGATGTCGTCGAAGGAGTAGGCACGGCGCGCGCGCTTGGCCCGGCCGATCTCGATGTCCGTCACGGGGTCACACTATCCAGTCGCCGGGGCAACCTTTCCTTCGTCCCGGATGGTCGGAGCGGGTATGAACGACAGCGTGCGGGCGGCGATGGGCTTCGACGACTTCGTCGCCGCGCGTTCATCGCGTCTCCTGCGTACGGCGTACCTGCTCACCCATGACCACGCACTGGCCGAGGACCTGCTCCAGACCGCGCTGACCAAGGCATGGTTCGCCTGGTCGCGGATCGACGCCGAACCCGAGCCCTACGTCCGCCGGATCCTGGTCAACACCTACGCGACGTGGTGGCGCCGGCGGTGGAACGGCGAGCGCCCGTACGCCGACCTCCCCGAGACCCCCGCGCCGGACGACGCCGCCGAAGAGCAGCAGGATCTCTGGGCCGCGACCGGTCGACTCCCCCGCCGCCAGCGCGCCGTGATCGTGCTCCGCTTCGCCGAGGACCTCAGCGAGGCCGAGACCGCCCGGATCCTCGGCATCTCCGCCGGCACCGTCAAGAGCCAGACCAGCAAGGCGCTCGCGAAGCTGCGGATCGACCCCGCGCTCGCCAACCAGACCACGGAGGAACGCTCATGAGCAGCCTCGACGAGCTTCGGCGCACCCTCGAGCAGCACGCCGACGACCTCCATGACGCCGAGGGCCACACGCGCCCCATCGCCGTGCGCGCTCGGGTCCGGGCGGCCCGGCGGCGACGCGCCGGTGCCGTGGCCGCCATGGCCGCGGTAGCGCTGGTGGTCGCGACCGGCACCACCGCGCTGGTGCGCGGCGCCGATGATCCGCGGCCTGCGGGCCCGTCACTCGACGACGTCCGGGTGCCGCAGCGGATCGAGGTCCACGGCTTCCCCTACGAGCTGACGGAGACCAGGCGCGCCGAGCGCGACGGCAAGATCACGCTCGACCGGCCCATCGACGGCCCCACGGTGGTTGCGCTGGTCAGCACCGGCCTCGGCCAGGGCCGGGCCACCCTCTGGTCGGGCCAGGTCCCCGTGGCCCGGGTGCGCGGCGACGAGCAACGCTCCACTCCGACGGACCAGGCAGTCGGCGACCTGCGCGTCGAGTTCGCGGGAGCGCCCAGCTCGGCCCGAGCTGAGGTGGCGGTCTACACGCCGACGGGTGAGCTTGCGCCCGGAGTGTCATCGGACGGCGCGGTCTTCCGGCAGCAGTGGGGCGACCAGGAACTCGTCGCCGCGGCCTTCGGCACGGCCGGCGGCGACGCCCGCGCCGACGTCCCGGACACCTCCGGCGACCTCGCCGTCTCCGCCTACTGCAGCTCCGCGACCCGTGGCTTGTGGCTCCACCGCGAGGGGACGACGGGGGGCGTCCTATGCGACGACCTCGACGCCGGCCTCGACCCGGGAGCGGCGAACTCCGAGTCCCTGCTCCGTCCCCAGGCCGGCGAGCGCAGCTACGGCGTCTACGTCACGAAGGGCGAGGACGGACGGCGGGCGACCGGCGTCGACGTCACGTTCGGGTTCGGCATCTACCGCCAGGCCGTGGCTCCGACGCGGGTGCTCGACACCGACGCCCTCACCGTGATGGAGGCCGACGCGCGCACCTGGCGGCTCGACGAGGTGCTCGACGCGCACGGCGGGGAGGACTACGAGGTGGACACCTCGCACGGTGGCGCCTTCATCGGGATCGCGTACGCCGGCGTCCGCGAGCTGTCCGTGTCCTGGGCGGGTGCGCCCCAGGGCGGCTGGGGCGGCATCCCGCCCACGGCCGAGCCACAGGGACCGGGCGTGATGTATCCCGGGATCCCGCTGCTCGCCGGCGACCACACCGTCCGGGTGCAGGTCGCCGGGCCGCACGCCCAGGTGCGGCTGCTGGTCTACCGACCGGAGTAGTTCGGCGCCTCGACGGTCATCTGCACGCCGTGCGGGTGGCTCTCCTGGAGCGAGGCCTGGGTGATCCGGACGAACCGGCCCTTCTCCTGCAGCTCCGGGACGGTGGCCGCGCCGACGTAGAACATCGACTGGTTGAGGCCGCCGATCAGCTGGCGGGCGACGGCGGCGAGCGGGCCGCGGTAGGCGACCTGGCCCTCGATGCCCTCGGGGACGAGCTGGTCGTCGCTGGTGACCTCGGCCTGGAAGTAGCGGTCCTTGGAGTAGGACTTCTTGCCGCGGCTCGACAGCGCGCCGAGCGAGCCCATGCCGCGGTAGGACTTGAACTGCTTGCCGTTGACGAAGACCAGGTCGCCGGGCGACTCCTCGCAGCCGGCCAGCAGAGAGCCGATCATCACGGTGTCGGCGCCGGCGACCAGCGCCTTGGCGATCTCACCGGAGTACTTGAGGCCGCCGTCGGCGATCACGGGGACGCCGGCGGGCTTGCAGGCCAGGGACGCCTCGTAGACCGCGGTGACCTGCGGGACGCCGACGCCGGTGACGACGCGGGTCGTGCAGATGGAGCCGGGGCCGACGCCGACCTTGACCGCGTCGGAGCCGGCGTCGACGAACGCTTGCGCACCCTCGCGGGTCGCGACGTTGCCGCCGACGACCTGGACGTGGCGGGTGGCGGGGTCGGTCTTGAGCCGCTGGACCATGTCGAGCAGCAGCCGGACGTTGCCGTGGGCGGTGTCGGCGACGAGCACGTCGACGCCGGCGTCGATGAGGGTGGTCGCGCGCTGCCAGGCGTCGCCGAAGTAGCCGATCGCCGCGCCGACCATCAGCCGCCCCGCCCCGTCGTACGACGCGTTGGGGAACTGCTCGCCCTTGACGAAGTCCTTGACAGTGATCAGGCCGGTGAGGTGGCCGGCCGCGTCGATGAGCGGCAGCCGCTCGCGCTTGTGCTGGCGCAGCAGCACCGTGGCGTCCTCGCGGCTGATGTCGGACGGCCCGGTGATCAGCGGCATCGGCGTCATCACCTCGTCGACCTTGGTGGTCGACCACTCCGCGACCGGCGTGAAGCGCAGGTCGCGGTTGGTGATCATGCCGATCAGCCGGTTGTCGGCGTCCACGACGGGGAAGCCGGAGATGCGGTACTCGCCGGCGAGCTTGTCGAGCTGCTCGAGCGTCGCGTCGGGGGTGATCGTGACCGGGTTGGAGATGATGCCGGTCTGCGTCCGCTTCACGAGATCGACCTGGTAGGCCTGGTCCTCGATCGAGAGGTTGCGGTGCAGCACGCCGAGGCCGCCCTGGCGGGCCATCGCGATCGCCATCCGCGACTCGGTGACGGTGTCCATCGCCGCGCTGACCAGCGGCACCCGCAGCGAGATCTCGCGGGTCAGCCGCGAGGTCATGTCGATGTCGTTGGGTGCGAGGTCGGAGTGACCCGGCAGCAGCAGGACGTCGTCGTAGGTCAGGCCCAGCGGGGCGAACTTCTCCGGCAGCTCCACTCCCCCAGCCTACCGGCGGGGTGGCCCTACCGACGAAGCGGCTTGAGGTCGCGGACGGGCACCCGCACGGTGAGCGTGTCGGCGGCCATCCGGATCCGGCCGCGGAGGCCCGCCGCCATCACCATCGGCAGCACCGCCTGGTTGTCGGAGCGGGTGGTCAGCAGGATCTCGGTGGCCCCGAGCGCGTTGGCCAGGCGGGCCGCGTCCACCAGCAGCCGGGTGCCGATCCCGCGGCGCTGCCAGGCTGGGTCGACCCGCAGCGTGACGGGTCGTACGTCGGGCTCCTCGGCCGCCGGGCGCACCACGGCGAGGCCCACGGCCTGGCCGTCGATCATCGCCGAGACCGAGTCGCCGTCCACGACGTACTCCGGCGTCGCTCCCCCACCGACCCGGCGCCCCATGCTCGGGGTCATCGCGCTCTCGCGGGTGCGCTCGAGGACGTCCGAGACCAGGTCGGCCATCGCCGCCGCACGGGCGTGCTCCGTCGCGGTGAAGGGCGCCGTACGGCGTACCTGCACCTGGATGTCGCCGACGGTCATGTCCATCACGTCGGTGTCGACCGCCCCGTAGGCCGGGTCGGACTCGGCGTCGAAGAGCCGGGCGACGACCTCCGGGAAGGACGCGGGCTGGGCCAGGATCGAGCGGGCCGCCTGCACGTAGCGGGTCGGCTGGTCGGTGAGCGCGGCCTCGGTGCAGGGACCGGCGCTGACCGAGAGCCCGCCGGAGCGGCCGATCAGGTCGGCGAGGTCGGCGGCCGTCCAGTCGTCGGGGGTGCTGAGCACCAGCTCGTCGGTCACCGACTCCACGCCGGGGAAGATCTGGAGCCCCAGGATGTTGACCCCGGCCTCGCCGCAGGTGGCCGCCAGCATCGCCAGGGAGCCGGGGCGATCGGGCAGCGTCGTACGAACCCTCCACAACATGGCCCCAGCGTGCGCGCGCGACGTTGCCGGATCGAGACCTGCGTGTTTCCTGGGTGCTACGTCCGCGTGGTCGGACCTGAGAGGGTGGGGGCGTGCGGAGCGGGGAGAGGGTGCGCGGCTTCGCCGAACGCCACACCGTCGCGCTCGCCGTCGTGCTGGCCGTCGTGGCCCGGCTGCCGGCGCTGACCCGGCCCGTCCGGGCCGACGAGGCCGGCTTCCTGATGGTCGCCCGGGCATGGAGCCCCCAGCCCGACAGCCTGTTCGGTCCCTACTGGGTGGACCGGCCGCCGCCGCTGATCGCGATCTTCGGTGCCGTCGACGCCCTCGGCGGGGTCACCACCCTGCGACTCCTCGGGGCGCTCGTCGCCGGGCTGACCGTGCTGCTCGCCGCCGCGGTCGCGGGCACGGTGAGCGGCCCGCGGGCGACCGTGTGGACCGCCGTCCTGGTCGCCGCGCTGCTCTCGAACCCGATGATCGACGTGGTCGCCGTCAAGGGCGAGCTGCTCGCGCTGCCGCTGGTGCTCGGGAGCATCCTGCTCACCCTCCTGTCCGTACGCCGTCGCGCGTGGCCGCTCGCGTTCGCCGCCGGGGTCGCGGCCGCCCTCGCGCTCGGGCTGAAGCAGAACCTCGCGACCGGCCTGGTCTTCGCCGTCGTGTTCCTCCTCGTCTCCGGGCTGACGCGCGTGCTCCCGAGCCGCTCGGTGCTCGCGCTGACGGTGGCCGGCCTGGCCGGCGCCGCCGTACCCGTGCTCGCCACCGTCGCCTGGGCTCATGCGGCCGGGGTCCGCCTCTCGACGCTGTGGGACACGGTCTACGGCTTCCGCGCCGACGCCGCACGGGTGATCGCCGACGGGACCACCGACGCCCCCGAGCGGCGAGCCCTGATCCTGGTCGCGATCGCGCTCGCCACCGGGCTGCTACTGGTCCTGATCGGCCCGTTCGCGCGGCTGCGCGAGCTCTGGCGCGACGACCCGCCGGTCCTGGCCGCGACCGTCGCGGTGGTGGTCGTCGACGTGGCGTCGCTGGTCGCCGGCGGCAGCTTCTGGCAGGACTACCTGCTCCCCCTCATCCCGTCGGCCGCGCTGTGCGCGGCCCTGCTCGCGGGCCGCGACGACCGCTCCGGTCGCACCATGCGTGGCCTCGTCGTCGCCGCCGTCGCCTCGGCGGTCCTGGCGATGACCTTCTGGCTGGTGTGGAACGCGACCGGGCACCAGGAGTTCAACGAGGTCCGGACCGGCGAGGCGATCGCCGACGCGGCCGAGCCCGGCGACACCCTGGTCGTCTTCGGCGGCCGCGCGGACCTCCAGCGGGTCAGTGGCCTCGACTCGCCGTACCCCTATCTCTGGAGCCTGCCGATGCGCACCCGGGACCCGGAGTACGCCGACCTCACCGCCCTGCTGTCCGGGCCGGATGCACCCACCTGGCTGGTCGAGTGGGTCGACCTCGACGCCTGGGCCGACGCCGGGGTCCCCGAGCTGCGGGCCGCGATCGACGAGCACTACGTCGAGGTCGCCACCAGCTGCAACGACCACCCCGTCTACCTGCTCCGCGGCGTCGACAGACCGGCCGTCACCCCGGATTGTTGATCCCGTGCAACCGATCCCCGGCTCACCTCGTTCTTGGGGCATGGATCGCAGCACGGGGGACGTCGAGTTCTCGGAGTTCGCGGCCGCGGCACACAGCCGGCTGCGCAACACGGCGTACCTGCTCTGCGGCGACTGGGAGCGCGCCGCCGACCACGTCCAGGAGGGGCTGATCCGGGTGTACGTCGCCTGGCCGCGGCTGGTCCGGCGCGGCGGCGAGCTGGCCTACGCCCGCAAGGCCGTGGTCAGCGCGTTCCTCGATGCCAGCCGCCGGCGCTCGAGCACCGAGCGGCCCGCCGAGCCCGACACCGAGCGCCCGTCCACCGAGGACGTCGCGGCCCGCGTGTCGGACCGGGCGGCGCTGATGGCCGCGCTCGCCCGGCTGCCGGAGCGCCAGCGCGCGTGCGTGGTGCTGCGCTACTTCGAGGACCTCGACGTACGGGAGACGGCGCTGGTGCTGCGCTGCAGCGAGGGCACCGTGAAGAGCCAGACCTCGCGGGCGCTCGCGTCCCTGCGCTCCATGTTCGAGAGCGCGTCGCGTGACGAGCTCGCCGTGATCGGAGAGGGGAACCTGCCGTGGTGAACGACCTGAAGCAGCTGCTGCGCGACAACGTGGCCGACGCGCCGACGGACCACCTGGACACGGCGTCGCTCGTCGCCGCCGGGCGCCGCCGGGTCCGCGTACGCCGTACGCGCGCCGCCGGAGGCACCGCCCTGCTGGCCGCCGGAGTGGTCACGGTCGCCCTGCTCGGCGGCGGACCGGCAGGGCGTGAGAAGGCGGAGCCGGCGCACCAGCCGCCGCGGCCCGATGCGCCCACCCTGCGACTGGCCGACGCCCAACAGGCCGTCGAAGAGCGCGACTACGAGGTCCTGACGTCGCACACCAACAAGGACCTCGACGCCGACAACGGGCAGTACCTCGACGGCGTGACCGACGACGGGTTGGTCCTCTTCCGCGACGGGCCGCGCAGCGACCAGCTGTACCCGCGCTTCGCGCTGCTCGACCCCTCCACTGGTGCGAAGGACTGGCTCCCCGACCTCGCCGGGATCGGTCAGGACCAGACCTGGCCCGTCGACCTCGGCACCGACCGCCTGGTCCTGCTCTCGTTGGAGAACGGCCTGCCCGGCGCCATGCGGGCGCACGTGTTCGACCGGGCGAGCCGCCAGTGGACCACCCTGACGTGGTCGGGTCTCCCGGGCGTGGAGTTCCCCCGGGCGGTCGCGGGTCCCGACGACCGGCTCTACGTCTCCGTCCCCGCCACGCAGGGCACGCCCCCTGAGGGCGGCTGGCCGACCGGGCCGGACGGCGAGGCGGACGACGCCGACGCCGAGGGCGACACCTACGACCTCTGGTCGGTCTCGATGACCGACACCTCCGACGTACGCGACGAGCACCTGACGGTCGGGGAGCTCGCCTTCACGGACACGAAGATGGTGTGGAGCGACTCCGGGAACGGAGCCGCTGGGAGGTTCCACGTGCGCGACCTGGCGACCGGCGTCGAGACCTCCTTCGACCCGCACCTGGGCGACAAGTGCAACCTGCTGGGCTTCGGGGCTACGGGCGACCGGATCGTGGCGAGCGAGTACTGCGGTACGTACGACGGCGGGGTGCGCGACGACCGGGTCCAGATCCTCAGCACGGACGGCGAGCAGGTGGTCACCATCCAGGACAGCGGCGCCGAGGGCTACCTGCCGCCCGGCGGCGGCGTGGTCGTCGTGACGGCCTTCCGAGGCGACCAGGACACGCAGAGCGGCGCCTACGTCTACGACCTCGCGACCAACCGCTTCCTGCGGATCAGCGACGCGGTGTCGAACTACGGCACCGGCGGTGCTCCCGGCGACCAGTTCTTCTGGCACACCCCGGTCAACCACCGGCACGGTGCGACCCAGTGGCTGGGCAAGCTGCTGCGCTGACCCGAAATGCCGAGTCGGCGCCAACTGACCCCCGTACAGGGGCAGCTGGCGCCGACTCGGCGTTGAAGCGGTGGATCAGTGGCCGTGGCCGTGCCCGTGGCCGGCGGCCTCGGGCTCTTCCTCGGCCGGCTTCTCGACGATCAGCGTCTCGGTCGTGAGCAGCATGCCCGCGATCGAGGTGGCGTTGATCAGCGCGGAGCGGGTCACCTTGACCGGGTCCAGGACGCCCTGGGCGACCAGGTCGCCGTACTCCTCGGTGGCGGCGTTGTAGCCGTTGCCGAGGCCGAGCTCGCGGACCTTGGAGGTGACGACGTAGCCGTTGACGCCGCCGTTCTCGGCGATCCAGCGCAGCGGCTCGTCGGCCGACTTGCGCACGATGCGCACGCCCGCCGCCTCGTCGCCGGTGAGGCCGAGGTCGTCGGAGAGGACCGACACCGCGTGGATCAGAGCGGAGCCACCGCCGGGGACGATGCCCTCCTCGATCGCGGCGCGCGTCGCGGAGACGGCGTCCTCGATCCGGTGCTTCTTCTCCTTGAGCTCCACCTCGGTGGCGGCGCCGACCTTGATCACGCACACGCCGCCGGCGAGCTTGGCGAGGCGCTCCTGGAGCTTCTCGCGGTCCCAGTCGGAGTCGGTGTTCTCGATCTCGGCCTTGATCTGGTTGACGCGGCCATCGACCTCGGCCTTGTCGCCGGCGCCGTCGACGATCGTGGTGTCGTCCTTGGTGACGACGACGCGCCGGGCCTGGCCGAGCACCTCGAGACCCACCTGGTCGAGCTTGAGCCCGACCTCGGGAGCGACGATCTGACCGCCGGTCAGGGTCGCGATGTCCTGCATCATCGCCTTGCGACGGTCACCGAAGGCCGGAGCCTTCACCGCGACTGCGTTGAACGTGCCGCGGATCTTGTTGACGACCAGCGTCGACAGCGCCTCGCCGTCGACGTCCTCGGCGAGGATGAAGAGCGGCTTGCCGGCGGCGATGACCTTCTCCAGCAGGGGGAGCAGGTCGGCGACCGACGAGATCTTGCCCTGGTGCAGCAGGATGTAGGGGTCGTCGAGGACGGCCTCCATGCGCTCCGGGTCGGAGACGAAGTACTGGCTGATGTAGCCCTTGTCGAACTGCATGCCCTCGGTGAACTCGAGCTCGGTGCCCATCGAGTTGGACTCCTCGACCGTGATGACACCGTCCTTGCCCACCTTGTCGAAGGCCTGCGAGAGCAGGTCGCCGATCACGGCGTCGCGGCTGGAGATCGTGGCGACGGACGCCATGTCCTCCACCGACTCGACCTCGCGGGCGGCTTCCTTGAGCGCGTCGCCGACGGCCTCGGCCGCGGCGTCCATGCCCCGCTTGAGGCCCATCGGGTTCGCACCCGCGGCCACAGCGCGCAGGCCCTCGTGGACCATCGCCTGGGCGAGCACGGTGGCCGTCGTCGTACCGTCGCCGGCGACGTCGTTGGTCTTGGTGGCGACCTCCTTGCACAGCTGTGCGCCGAGGTTCTCGAAGGGATCGTCGAGCTCGATCTCACGGGCGACGGTGACACCGTCGTTCGTGATGGTCGGCGCGCCCCACTTCTTGTCGAGGACGACGTAGCGACCCTTCGGGCCGAGCGTCACCTTGACGGCGTTGGCGAGCTTGTCCACGCCGCGCTCGAGGCTGCGGCGGGCGTTCTCGTCGAACTCCAGGATCTTGGGCATTGCTCTCCTCTAGAACGAGTTCGGGTCGTGAGTCCCAGCGGGCGCGTCAGCGCTCACTGGGACTCACGACCCGGGAAATCAGGAAACGATCGCGAGGACGTCGCGCGCGGAGAGGATGAGGTACTCCTCGCCGGCGTACTTGACCTCGGTGCCGCCGTACTTGCTGTAGATGACCTTGTCGCCGACGCTGACGTCGAGCGGGACGCGGTTGCCGTTGTCGTCGATGCGACCCGGACCGACGCTCAGGACCTCGCCCTCCTGGGGCTTCTCCTTGGCGGTGTCCGGGATGACCAGGCCGGAAGCCGTGGTCTGCTCGGCCTCGAGGGCCTTGACAACGATCCGGTCCTCGAGAGGCTTGATGTTGACCGACACGATGTCGACCTCCACTTTCTGGCACTTCGATGGTGGGTGTTACACGTCTGGCGCCTGCGCTTCAGGTACGCCGTCGCGGGGGTCGGACCGGGACGCAGGCGCTGGCACACTCACGGGGAGAGTGCCAACTCAGAAACTAGCACTCTCCCCGACGGAGTGCCAGAGGACCCCCGGCCTCGACCGAACTGACAGGATCGGGTCGTGGACCTCGACGCCTTCCGCTGGCTGCTCACCGACGCCGGACAACAGCTGCTCGCCGCTGCCGTCGAGGCGGGCGACGACTCCTTGGCCACGCAGACGCGGCTGCGGCGTACGGCGGAACCCGAGCACGTCGCCGCCGCCATCACCCAGGCGACCCTGCGGGTCAAGGCCCGCGAGAAGTTCGCCGACTTCGCGGACCGGATGTACTTCACCCCCGACGGGCTCGAGCAGGCGACCCGACTCCGCGTCGCCGACCACCGGGCCGCGCGGCTCGTCGCGTCGTCCGCGCGCACCATGATCGACCTCGGCTGCGGCATCGGCGGCGACCTGATCGCCGCCTCGCGGGCCGGCCTGACCTGCGCCGGCGTCGACCTGGACCCGGTGCGCGTCGAGGTCGCCCGCGCCAACCTCGCCGCCCTCGACCTGCCGGGGGCGGTCGAGGTCTCCGACGCGACGACGCTGGACCCGTCGCCCTTCGACGTGGCCTTCGCCGACCCGGCCCGCCGCGGCGCCCGGGGCCGCACTTTCGATGTCGACGACTGGACGCCGCCGTGGTCCTTCGTCGAGCGGCTGCTGAGCCGCGACGCCTGCGTGAAGGTCGCCCCCGGCATCCCGCACGACCTGGTCCCGCACGGCGTGGAGGCCGAGTGGGTCAGCGACCACGGCGACGTGAAGGAGGCCGCCCTGTGGTCCGGGCGGCTGGCCACCACCGACCGGCGCGCGACGGTCATCGGGACCACCGGCCTCGCGACGCTGACCGACGAGGACGCTCCGGCCCTTGGGGACGGGGTCGACGTACGCCCCGTGGGTGCCTACCTCTACGAGCCGGACGGCGCGGTGATCCGGGCCGGGCTGGTCACGGCCGTGGCCGCCGGGGTCAACGGCGGCCTGGTGGACGAGCACATCGCCTACGTGACGTCCGACGAGTCGTTCCGTACGCCGTTCGCCCGCGGCTACCGCGTCGTCGCCGAGCTCCCCTACCGCGAGAAGCAGCTCCGCGCCGCCCTGCGCGAGCGGGGCATCGGCCGGCTCACCATCAAGAAGCGCGGCGTCGACATCGTCCCGGAGCAGCTGCGCAAGCGGCTCGACCTGCACGGCGAGGACGAGGCCACCATCGTGCTGACCCGGGTCGCCGGGTCGGGTGTGGTGCTGCTGGTGCAGCCGTTCTGAGGCTGCGGGTTTCACCGGCTAGCCGGTGAAACCCGCACGACACGCCGGTGGGGAACGGCGTGTCGTGCGGGTTTCGGCTGACAACCCTCGGGTCAGACGGGCTGCGGCACCGCCTGCGGAGTACCGGTCGACTCGGACACCTGGACCCGGCGTGCGTGCCAGAGGCCGAGACCGACCAGGACCAGCAGGGCCAGGGCACCGGCGAAGGAGACGTAGGCGGCGATGCCGGCGATGGTGCCGATCGTGGCGAACGCGTAGCCGTAGAGGAGCAGGCCGCGCAGCGTGTTGCCCATGAAGAGCGTCTGACGGAGGCCACCGAGTGCCTGACCCTCGGGCGAGGCCTTCTGCTCGTCGGTCATGCCGACGTACTGACCGCTGACCTCGTTGTAGGTCTGGCCGTCGGAGGCCGCGTTCATGTGCACCAGGATGTAGTGGTTGGCGTAGGCCTTCGCCTCGGGACCGGTGTCCATCGGGCTGCCGGCGTACTCCTTGAGGGCGTTGGCGTCGGCCTTGGGCAGGGCGGCGAGGGCGTCACCCTCGGGCATCGTGATGCCCTGCATGGAGAGCTGGTCGTGGACCTGGTCACCGATGAACGTGTTCGCCCAGGTGAGCAGTCCGCCAGCGATCAGGAGGACGGCAGCCAGGGCCAGACCTGTCACCGAGACCAGCTTGTCGAGTGTTGAACGCATGATGTGACTCCCTCTTCCGGCGGGGAAACCCTTGTGTCGTCCTCGCTCACCACTGACGTTAGGAGCGCGAGGAGCCGACGATCAGGGGCCGAAGGGGGCCATCGGTGGGACCAAGGTCCCGGCTCAGCTGAGGAGCGCCTTCTCCGCCCCGATGGTGGTGTCGTCACCGTGCCCGGTGTGGACGACCGTGTCGTCCGGCAGGGCGAAGAGCCGGGCCCGGATCGACTCCTTGATGAGGTCGCTGTCGGAGTACGACCGCCCGGTCGCGCCCGGTCCGCCGTTGAAGAGGGTGTCCCCGGTGAAGACGCAGCCGAGGTCGGGTGCGTAGAGGCAGACCGCCCCGGGCGCGTGCCCCGGGGTGTGCAGCACCTGCAGCGTCGTACCGCCCACCTCGACGGCGAGGCCGTCGGCCAGGTCGAGGTCCCACAGGTAGTCGGTGTGGGTGAGCTCCCACAGCACCTTGTCGTCGGGGTGCAGCATGATCGGCGCGACGACCTCCTCGCGCAGGGCCGGCGCGACCCGCACGTGGTCGTCGTGCGCGTGCGTGCAGATGATCGCCTTGACCTTGCGGTCCCCCACGACGGCGAGGATGTCGGAGACGCTGTGCGGTGCGTCGATCACCACGCACTCGGTGTCGTCGCCGATCACCCAGATGTTGTTGTCGACGTCGAAGGTCTCGCCGTCGAGGCTGAAGGTGCCGCTCGAGACGGCGTGGTCCACCCGAGCCGTCACAGGATCACGACCGAGCGGAGTACGTCGCCGTGGTGCATCTTGTCGAAGGCGGCCTCAATGTCGTCGATGCCGATCTCCTCGGTGACGAAGGCGTCCAGGTCGAGCCGGCCCTGCTGGTAGAGGTCGACCAGCATCGGGAAGTCGCGGGTCGGCAGGCAGTCGCCGTACCAGCTGGACTTGAGGGCACCGCCGCGGCCGAAGACGTCGATGAGCGGCAGGTCGGGCACCTTCATGTCCGGCGTGGGCACGCCGACCAGGACCACCGTGCCCGCGAGGTCACGGGCGTAGAACGCCTGCTTCCAGGTCTCCGGACGCCCGACGGCCTCGATCACCACGTCGGCGCCTTCGGCCCCGTCGTAGGTCTCGGCGCAGATCCGCTTGATCTCCTCGACCGGATCGACCTGCGAGGAGTCGACGGTGTGGGTCGCGCCCATCGCCTTCGCCTTCTCGAGCTTCTTGGCGTCGATGTCGACGGCGATGACGGGGCTCGCGCCGGCCAGCGCCGACCCGGCGATCGCGGCGACGCCGACGCCGCCGCAGCCGATGACCGCGACGGACTTGCCGCGGGTGACCGCACCGGTGTTGATCGCGGCACCGATGCCGGCCATCACACCGCAGCCGAGCAGGCCGACGGCGGCCGGGCGCGCCGACGGGTCGACCTTGGTGCACTGACCGGCGGCGACGAGGGTCTTCTCGGCGAAGGCGCCGATCCCGAGCGCCGGCGACAGCTCGGTGCCGTCCTCGAGCGTCATCTTCTGGGTCGCGTTGTGCGTGTTGAAGCAGTACTGCAGGTCGCCGCGCTTGCAGGCGCGACACTCGCCGCAGACCGCACGCCAGTTGAGGATCACGAAGTCACCGGGCGCGACGGCGGTGACGTCCGGCCCGACCGCCTCGACGATCCCCGCGGCCTCGTGGCCCAGCAGGAACGGGAAGTCGTCGTTGATGCCGCCCTCGCGGTAGTGCAGGTCGGTGTGGCAGACCCCGCAGGCCTGGACCTGCACGAGCGCCTCGCCCGGGCCGGGGTCGGGCACGTTGATCGTGACCACCTCGACCGGCTGACCCTTGGCGCGAGCTACGACGGCCTTGACCTGCTGCATGGTGCTCCTCTGCTCGGATTGGTCCGGGTTCAGCCAACCGTACGGACCCCTCGTGCGTCGAACCTCCGTGAGAACACTCGGGCTCCTCGTCGCGGCCTTCCTGCTCGCGAGCTGCTCGGACGCCGCCACCCCGACGCCCGCACCCCCTTCGTCGCCGAGCCCGTCGCCCCGACCGACGCTGGCCGGCCTCCCGACCGGAGCACCGCCGCGGATCGGGTACGTCGACCACCAGGCGTACGCCGAGTCCGGTGGCCGCCGTACGCCGTTGCCCCGCCGGCTCGGCGTGAGCGGGATCGTGCCGTACGCCGGCGGCTTCCTCGTCTCGGACACCCTGTTCTTCGAGGGCACGGTGGGACTCGCCGTCGTCCGCGAGGGCAGGGTCGTCGAGACCCACTGCTCGGCCGGCGTGCCGACGCGGTCCGACGGCTGGGTCACCTGGCTGGTCGCCTCCTGCCCGGAGTCGGCCGACTTCATCACGGCGGAGCTCCACCGGGCCCGCCCCGACGGCAGCGAGGAGACGGTGCGGGAGATCCCGCCCCGACGCGTGCCGGACGTCACCGCCAACCCGGAGACGGTGCCGGTGACCGCCCTGCCGCGCCGGTGGTACGTCACCGCCAGTGCTCGCGAGGACGGGCGCCACGTGCTGGCCGTGGTCGTCCAGGGCCGGTGGTCGGCGATCGTCCGCATCGGGCCGCGCGGCGCCCTGGAGAGGGCGACCCCGGTCGAGTGGTTCGACCCAAACCTCCCTGCCTACGCCCTCGGGCCCGGCCGCTGAGCGAGGATTGCAACCTTCCGCCATCCGACCGCGTCTCGGGAGTGTGCTGATGACGGGGACAGGAGTGACGATGACGGACCGGATGCGCGCAGCGGCACCAAGGTAGGCGGCCTCGACGACAGCTCGGTCTCGGTCCAGCGGGTCAGCCCCGACGGGCCAGCGGAGACCGTGCTCGACAGCTTCCACACCGACGACCCGACGCTCGGCGTACCCGTCCAGCTGCCGCTCGGCTGACACCTTTTCGTAGCCGAAAGTCGGGGGCATCCGGACGCCGGACGTCGGTAGAGTCGCGAACCGTGTTCGCCTTCCTTGGTCGTCTCGCGTCCCGTCGTCCGTGGTTCGTCATCCTGGGGTGGGTGGTCTTCGCCGCGCTGGTGATCGCCTTCGCGCCCAAGCTCACCGCGACCCAGGACCAGTCCGACTTCCTGCCCAAGCACTACGAGTCGATCCAGGCTGCCAACCTGCAGGAGGACGCCTTCCCGGACCAGACCCAGGTGAGCGCGATCATCGTGTTCAGCCGCGAGGACGGGAAGGCGCTCACCGACGCGGACAGCGCGGAGATCGAGAAGGTCGTCAACGGCCTCAACGGCCACCTCGCCCCCGCGTTCGTCGGCGCCCAGGCCCAGCCGCCGTCCGACAACAAGCTCGTGCAGATCGCGGGCGTCGGCCTGGCCGAGGACGCCACCGGGTTCGACACGCAGTCGATGGACGCGGTCGAGGACCTGCGCACCGATCTCTCCAAGGCGATGGCCGGATCGGACGTGACGTACGGCGTCACCGGTGGTGCCGCGCAGAGCCTGGACTCGCAGGACGCGTCCAACCAGGCGCTGGAGATCGTCGGGATCGCGACGATCCTGCTCATCGTCGTGCTGCTGTCGATCATCTTCCGCAGCGTCATCATCGCCCTGCTGCCGATCGTGGTCGTCGGCCTGATCTCGCAGGTCGCCACCGGCCTGATCGCGACCGCCAACAAGGTCTTCGACCTCAAGGCCGACAGCTCGATCCAGGTGATCCTGGTCGTGGTGCTGTTCGGCATCGGCACCGACTACATCCTCTTCTTCCTCTTCCGCTACCGCGAGCGGCTGCGCCAGGGCGAGGAGACCCGGCTCGCCGTGGCGCACGCCCTCGAGCGCGCCGGCGAGGCGATCGCCTCGGCCGGCGGGGCGGTCATCGTCGCCTTCATGGCCCTCGTCCTCTCGTCGCTCGGCATCTTCCGCTCGATCGGACCGGCGCTGGCGATCGCCGTGGCGGTCACCCTGGTGGCGGCCCTGACCCTGGTGCCGGCGATCGCCGCGGTCCTCGGCAAGGCGTTGTTCTGGCCCTACAAGGGCTGGCGCAAGGAGCCGAAGTCGGCTCGCTTCGAGGCTCTCGGGGCGTCGCTCGGCCGGCACCCGGTGCGGTACGCCGTCGTGTCGGGCGGCGTGATGCTGGTGCTCGCCGTCTTCGCGCTCGGCTTCAAGCCGACCTTCGACCTGTCCGACACGGGCACCCCCAAGACCGCCGAGTCCGTGGTCGCCCTCAAGACGCTCGAGAAGGGCCTGCCCGCCGGTGCGACCGACCCGACGACCGTGTTCGTGCACTCGACCACCGGCGACAAGCTCGACGAGGCCGCGCTCACGACGTACGGCGCGGCGCTGGGCAAGGCCGACGGCGTCGCACTGGTCGCCCCCGCGGAGCTGTCGAAGGACGGCCTGACGGCGAGCTTCAGCGTCTACCTCAAGAACGACCCCGGATCGGACGAGGCGATCGCCGCCGTGAAGGGCCCGATCCGGAGCGCCGCCCACGCCGCGGCACCTGACGGGACCGAGGCCCTCGTCGGTGGTACGACGTCGGTCTTCGTGGACTTCCAGAAGGCGATGAACCGCGACTACTCCGTCGTCTTCCCGGTCGCGGCCATCCTCATCCTGATCATCCTGGCGTTGCTGCTCCGCAGCCTGGTGGCGCCGCTCTACCTGATGGCGTCCGTGGGGCTGGGCTTCGGCGCGACGCTCGGAGCCGCGGTGCTCGTCTTCCAGCACATCGGCGGGCGCGACGGCCTGATCTTCCTGCTGCCGATCTACATCTACCTGTTCGTGGTCGCGCTCGGCACCGACTACAACATCCTGATGATCGCGCGACTACGCGAGGAGGCCCGCGAGGGCAAGAGCTCGCGCGACGCAGCGGCGCAGGCGGTCAAGCACGCCGGACCCACGATCGCGGCAGCCGGGCTGATCCTCGCCGGCACGTTCGCGTCGCTGATGCTGGGCGGCAACTCGCTGCTGGTCTCGATGGGCTTCGCGATCTCCTTCGGCATCTTCGTCGCAGCCTTCGTGATGTCGATGTTCTTCACCCCGTCCCTGACCGCGCTGATCGGGCACGCCGCCTGGTGGCCGGGGCACGGGGACGAGAAGGCACCACACGCCCACGCGGACGTGCCGGCCGAGGACGCGCCGACGCCTTAGCTCAGACCAGGACGGTCGTGATCGGCTGCGAGGAGTCGGCGGGGAGGTCGAGGGCGGACGGCGTACGCCCGCGGGCGACCATCTCGGCACCCAGGGCGGCCACCATCGCGCCGTTGTCGGTGCACAGGCCGGGGCGTGGGATCCGCACCCGGATGCCCTGGGCGGCGGCGCGCTCCTCGGCCATCGCGCGGAGCCGTGAGTTCGCGGCGACGCCCCCGCCGATGAGGATGTCCTCGATGCCCTCGCTGGTGGCGGCGTCGATCGCCTTGCGGGTGAGGACGTCGCAGACGGCCTCCTGGAAGGAGGCGGCGACGTCGGCGACCGGCACCGGCTCCCCCGACCGCTCGCGGGCCTCGACCCAGCGCGCGACGGCGGTCTTGAGACCGGAGAACGAGTAGTCGAAGCGGTGCCGCTCCAGGTCGCGACGGGCCGTGAGCCCGCGCGGGAAGTCGATGTAGACGCTGTCGCCCTCGCGGGCCACCCGGTCGATGTGCGGGCCGCCCGGGAACGGCAGCCCCAGCAGCCGCGCCACCTTGTCGAAGGCCTCGCCGGCGGCGTCGTCGATCGTGGCGCCCATCGGGTCGACGCCGACGGTCACGTCCTCGACGCGCAGCAGGCTGGAGTGGCCGCCGCTGACGAGCATCGCCAGGCAGGGCTCCGGCAGCGGCCCGTGCTCGAGCTGGTCGACCGCGACGTGGGCGGCGAGGTGGTTGACGCCGTAGATCGGCTTGCCGAGGCCGACGGCGAGCGCCTTGGCGGCAGCGACACCCACCATCAGCGCCCCGGCCAGCCCGGGCCCGCTCGTGACCGCGATCGCGTCGACGTCGGAGAGCCGGATCCCCGCGGTCTCGCAGGCCCGCTCGATGGTCGGCACCATCGCCTCGAGGTGGGCCCGGCTGGCCACCTCCGGCACCACCCCGCCGAAGCGCGCGTGCTCGTCGACGCTGCTGGCGATCGCGTCCGCGAGCAGGGTCTGGCCGCGGACGATCCCGACACCGGTCTCGTCGCACGAGGTCTCGATCCCGAGGATCAGCGGTTCACTGCTCACGGTTCCTCACAGGGGTCATTGTGCCGACCGCGCGTACGCCGTGGGCGTGACCCCCAGCAGACGGCGGAAGTGACGGGTCAGGTGCGCCTGGTCGTGGAACCCCACCTCGACCGCGACGTCGGCCGCCCGCTCCCCCGCCAGCAGCATCCGGCGGGCCCGGTCGAGGCGGCGGCCGGTGAGGTAGCGGTGCGGCGGGATCCCGAACTCGGCACCGAAGGCCCGCACCAGGTGGGTCGGGTGCACCCCGAGCGCACGGGCGGCCACCGGCAGCGAGAGCCCGTCCACCACAGCCGCGTCGAGGAGCTCCCGCAGGCGGTGCGCCACCCGCGGATCGCGTGGTACGGCGTCGGGCGCGCTCGCCCCCGCCAACCGCTGCCGGAGGGAGTCGGCGACCACCTCGAGGCGCACCTCGGCCTCCAGCTGGTCACCCGGGTGCTCGAGCGCGCCGAGCAGCAGGTCGACCTCGCTCCGCAGCCCGGGGTCGACCCAGCCGGGATGGTCGACGGCGGCGCCGATCAGGTCCGCTCCGATGACGTGCTCGTCGAGGTAGACCACGCGCTTGCGGAAGCCGGTGGCCTCGACCGACCGACCGTCGTGCGCGACGTGCGGCGGCAGCAGCGTCACCCGGTCCCCGAGCGCGCCGTGCTGGTGGCGGTCGAGGTCGTAGCGGACCGTGCCGGTGTCGACGAGCAGCAGGGTCCAGGTGCCGTGCGTGTGCGACGGGTAGGCGTGCTCCGGGAAGTGCGCGTGCAGCACCTCGGACACCCCGGCGACCCGTGGGCGCCAGGCCCGGATCGTCGGACTCGGCGGCATGTCAGGAACGTACAAGACCTGTCCGCACGGCGTCGGCCACGCTCGCGCCATGGCGTTCGACACCAAGATCACGGTGCTGCTCCGCGACGACCTCGAGATGTGGCAACGGCTCAACGCGACGGCGTTCCTGGTGAGCGGCGTGACCGCGGCGTACCCCCAGCTGGTGGGTGAGCCGTACGCCGACGCGGACGGCACGGCGTACTTCGCGATGCTCGGGCAGCCGGTGCTGGTCTTCCAGGGAGACGCGGCCACCCTGCGGGCCGCGCACGAGCGGGCGGTACGGCGCGGCGAGACCGTCGGCGTCTTCACGAGCGACCTCTTCCGGACCGGCAACGACGACGACAACCGCGCCGCGGTGGCCGCCGTCGGTCGCGACGACCTCGACCTGGTCGGGCTCGCCGTGCACGCGCCGCGCAACGCCGTCGACAAGATCCTCAAGGGCGCCCGCCTGCACCCGTGACGGTCGTCGCACGGCCCTTCACAACTCCCGGGGAGCGACATAGGTTGACGTGGTCAACCTTCACCTCGACGACCTCGGAGAACACATGCGCATCTCGGGACGCACCGGCCTGCCGGTGCTCGTCGCGACCACCGTCGCGCTCGCCGTCCTCGCCGGAGGCTCCGCCCCCACCTGGGCCGCCCCCGTCGACGACTCGACCCTCACCCCGAAGACCCAGTTCACGATGAGCGTGAACCCGTACGACGGTACCGTCGCCGCGCCCGCGTCGGGCGCGGACATCCCCAACATCGACTCCGTGAAGTCGACGATCCGGACGTACTACAACGCCGCGAAGGACGCCGGCACCGGGCTGTGGGTGTCCAACAAGACCACCTCGCCGTACATCACCGAGCTCGGCGGCATCCAGCAGGGCATCCTGGCCGACCTGCCGGCGACCGCGCCCGCCGACAGCGCCGTCGTCTTCGACGTCGACGCGACGCTGCTCTCGGACTTCGACTTCGAGGAGGCCACCCACTACAACTACGACAGCACGGTCGCGGACCAGTGGGTCGCCGACCACCGCTACCCCGCGGTGGCAGGGATGCCGGCGTTGGTGCGCACGCTCGAGGCGCGCGGGTACGACGTCTACGGCGTCACCGGCCGGCCGTTCGCCCAGGAGGACGACACCGTCGCCAACCTCACCGAGCAGGGCTACACGACCGCCGGCAGCACGCCGATCTTCGACAACGCCAACCTCTTCACCAAGGAGGACCCGGCGGTGGGGACGGTCGACTGCACCACCGACGGCAACCCGGCGTCGTGCTCCACGGTGGAGCGCAAGGCGGCCGCCCGGTCGCACATCGAGAGCGGCGGCGACAACATCGTCCTCAACGTCGGCGACCAGTGGAGCGACCTGATGGGCGGCTTCGCCGTCGACACGGTCAAGCTCCCGAACCCGACGTACTTCCTGGCCAGCCCGGACATCGCCGGCGCACCGTCCGACGACGCGCTGATGAAGCCGCCGACGGCGTACACGATGAAGCCCGACGGCTCCAGCGGCACCACGGTCGCGAGCGGCGACGCCATCCCCAACCTGGATCCCCTCCGCAAGGAGATCCGCGCGTACTACAACGCCCCTGCGGGGCTGGCCAACCGGTCCAGCTCCAGCTACATCACCGAGCTCGCCGGGCTGCAGGACTCGTGGGGAGCCAAGGTCGAGCAGGCCTGTGAGAACGGGACCGCCGCGATCAAGGCCGCCAAGGCCCGGATCGCCGCGACCGAGTCCGACCTGGCCCAGGCGAAGAAGCAGCTCGCCCACGCCAAGACGAAGAAGGCCAAGGCGAAGGCCCGCAAGGAGGTCAAGCGACTCCAGGCCAAGCTGCGGACGCTGAAGGTGCCCGGTAAGCCGGCGGCCGTCTTCGACGCCGACGACACGACGCTGTGGACCTACGACATGGAGGACAAGGCGATGGGCTTCAACTTCGACCCCGCCCTCCAGGACACCTGGGTGCAGGACGAGCGCTTCGCGGCCGTGCCCGGCATGCCGGAGCTCGTCGCCGACGTCGCGGACGCCGGGTGCACGGTCTTCGGCCTGACCGGTCGCAGCAACAGCCAGAAGTACGCCACGCTGGGCAACCTGGCCAAGGTCGGCTACTCCGACTTCCGGGCCAACCGCTACTTCACCAAGTGGAACAGCGGCGCCCAGCCGCCGGCGTACATCGACTGCGGCTCGGACAACACGTGCTCGACGATCGAGTACAAGTCGCAGACCCGCAAGCACATCGAGGCCGGGGGCTACAAGATCGTCGGCAACTTCGGGGACCAGTTCTCGGACCTGATCGGCGGGTACGCCAACCGGGTCTTCAAGCTGCCGAACCCGACGTACTACCTGCCGTGACCGGATGCGCCGCAGCCTCGACCGAGGCTGCGGCGCATCACCACGGCGGTGGTGCCGTCGCGGTAGTAGCCGCGGCGCCGGTGCACCTCGACGAAGTCGCGGGCCGCATAGAACGCGATGGCCCCGGCGTTGTCCTCGCGCACCTCGAGCAGCAGCCGGTCCGCGCCACCCGACCTCGCCGCATCGACGACGGCGTCGAGGAGCTCGGACGCTACGCCCGTACGCCGGTGCGCGGGGTCGACCGCGATCCGCTGGAGCTCGGCGATGTCGGCGACGACGCTCGCGGTGGCGTGCCCGACGACGGTGCCGTCCACCTCGGCGACC
This sequence comes from Nocardioides conyzicola, assembly GCF_039543825.1. NCBI lineage: Bacteria > Bacillati > Actinomycetota > Actinomycetes > Propionibacteriales > Nocardioidaceae > Nocardioides > Nocardioides conyzicola. Next base: position 668,030 of record NZ_BAABKM010000002.1, read on the forward strand.
AGGTAGCTGATCGTCGGCAGGTTGCCGACGACGCCCTCGCGCACCAGGCCCTCCGACCAGGCGTCGACGCCCAGGTTGTCGGCCTCGAGGTCGGCGATGGCGGACACGTCTGCCGCGGTCGCGGGCCGGACCGTCACGAGACGGGCTTGGCCGCGTGCGCGGCGACCGCGTCGGGACGGCGCAGGTAGAGGGGCTCGGGGTCGCTCAGCTCGGCCCGCTCCTCGGCCACGCAGCGGGCGAGCCACCCGGCGCTGGGGACCTCCTGGCCGACGCGGCGCGGGAAGGCGTCGGGGTAGAGCACGGCACCCTGACCAACGACCGGGAGGTCGGTCGCGAGGACGGCCGGCTTGTCGACGAGCGGGCCGTCGAGACGGGCACCGCCCGCGTCGTACCGCGCGAAGTAGACCTCCTTGCGGCGCGCGTCGGTCGCGACCACGAACTCCTCAGCGACCGCGCCGGTGTCGGCGGCCTCGACCGCGAGGGCGTCGAGCGAGCAGACGCCGTACACGGGGATGTCGAGCACGAAGCCCAGCGTGCGCGCGGTGACGAGGCCGACCCGGAGGCCGGTGAACGGGCCCGGTCCGATGCCGACCGCGATCGCGGTGAGGTCCTGGCGGACGATGCCCGCCGTCGTCATCGCCCGGTCGATCAGGGGCGCGAGCTGCTCGGCGTGCTTCATCGGCCGTTCGGAGACGTGCTCGGCGACCACGCCGTCGCCGTCGGCGTCGTAGAGGGCCACGGAGACGAGGGGCGAGGCGGTGTCGAAGGCGAGCAGCACGCCCTGAATCTAACCCGTTGCCGAACCCTTGCCGTCCTGTGGACGTCGTGTGGCCCGGACGTGGAGATCGCCGCCCTAGTGTTCTGGATGTAGCACCGGTTGGCGCGGAACGTGGGGATCCGCGGGCTCTGGGGGGAGTGCCTCGGCCGGTTCCGGAGGACCCGTTCCGCGCGCTTGGCTTCGGCCCTGAAGGCGGACGGGTCTTCTGCTATTTCCGGGTCCGTGCGCTCACTCGTCGACGACGTCGGTCGTCGCGAAGCCGTGCTCGATCGCCCAGGCCACCGCCCGGGAGCGGGTGGCGACGCCGATCTTGCGGTAGACCGACCGGATCACGGTCTTGACCGTGTTGATGCTGAGGTAGAGCTCGGCGGCGATCTCCTCGTTGGAGCGCCCGCGGACGATCAGGCCGAGGACCTCCAGCTCGCGCGGCGAGAGGTTGACGCCCCGGCCGAGCTGACGGCGCCGGTCGGCCTGGTTGTCGAGGTCCGCCTGGGACCCGTCCTCGAGGTGTCCCGCGGCGAAGGCCTCGATCACCTCGACCAGCTCTTCGGCGTCGATGCCGAGCGACACCGACGCCACCGCCCCGATGCCGAGCGCCCGGGCGGCCAGGCCCGGCTGCAGCTCGCGGGACAGCGCCAGCACCCGGCCGGGGTGCGCCTTCACGGCCGTCTCCAGGCCCTTGACGTCTCCCTGGTGGAGCCCCAGCACGTCGTACAGCACGACCTGCGCGTCGCCGAGGTCGGACTCGGGCCCGATGTCGACGACGGTCACGCGGTCGTCGTACGGCGCCAGCAGGCTGCGGACACCCGCCCGCACGATGGACTGGTCGGAGATCAGCCCCACGCGGATGACGTGGGGCGAGCTGGCCGGGGACGGCATCAGCATCACCTCGCGGGCTCGATCGGGTCGGTCTCCTTGTCGATTTCCCGGCCGACGCGGCGCCGAAACGCGATCTAGCCCACCCCTGGGGGTGAGCCGAACTACTCCACCCGGTTGCCGTCCTCGTCCCAGTGCTCGGCGACCTTCTTGCTCGGCTGCACCCGCGGCGGCTCGCCCGGCATCTTCGGGTAGTCGGGCGGGAAGTTGAGCTCCCCACCCGGGAGCTCCTCCCACAGCGCGAGCAGCGGCTCGAGCGAGTGCGCGGTGTCGTCGATGGTCGCCCAGGGGTCGCCGTCCTGCACGCGGTCGGGCACGGTGAAGAGGTTGTAGACGCGTGGGTCGGTGATCCCCGCCAGCTCGTCCCAGGTCACAGGTGTGGACACCGGCGCGCCGGGCAGCGGCCGGACGGAGTAGGCCGAGGCGATGGTCCGGTCGCGGTTGTTCTGGTTGAAGTCGACGAAGATCCGCTCGCCGCGCTCCTCCTTCCACCACTCGACCGTCACGCCGTCGTCGCGACGGGCCAGCTCGCGGCCGAAGCCGATGGCGGCGTGCCGCAGGTCGGTGAACTCCCACTCCGGCTTGATCCGCACGAAGATGTGGACGCCGCGGTTGCCGGAGGTCTTCGGGTAGCCGGTGATGCCGAGCTCCTCGAGCAGCTCCCGCGCGACGCCGGCCACGCGTACGGCGTCGCCGAACGTGGTGCCCGGCTGCGGGTCGAGATCGATCCGCAGCTCGTCGGGGTGGTCGACATCGGCCCGGCGTACGGGCCAGGGATGGAAGACCAGGGTGCCCATGTGCGCACACCAGACCGGGACCGCGATCTCGGTGGGGCAGATCTCCTCGGCCTTGCGGCCCGAGGGGAAGGTGATCTCGACGGTCTCGAGGTAGTCGGGCGCGCCCTTGGGCACGCGCTTCTGGTAGAACGCGTCGGCGTCCTTGTCCTGCGGGCCGGTCGCCAGCTTCATCCCGGGGCGTACGCCGGACGTCCAGCGCTCCAGGGCCGTCGGCCGGTCGCGCAGTGCCCGCATCAGCCCGTCGTCGACGCTGGCGAAGTACTCCGCCACCATCAACTTGGTGACCTCCGGCGTCGTGTCGGTCGCCTCGAAGATCACCCGGTCCGGGCTCGAGACGCGGACGGCGCGCCCTCCGGCATCGACCTCGGCAGCGGGAGTCTTCGGCATGGACCCACGCTAGCCGGGTCAGAGCAGCGAGTTGGGCTCGAACCTCGGGCGCTTGTCCAGGTCGTCCTTCGCCGGGCGGACGAACTCGAACCCGGCCGTGGTCACCACCTGGGTGGAGCCGTCCACCACGCCGTGCGCGCAGTCGACGTGCATCGGCGGGAGGTGGAAGGCGTTGCGGCCGACCTCCTCCGCCGTGCCGACGAACGCGATCGGGCGGCCCAGCGGACGGGCGCACGCCCCGCAGATCCGGCTGAGCGCGCACTGCGTGACCCACGCGCGGTCCGTGGTCCGGGTGCTCACGTCCGCGATCATGCCGTCTGCTTCCGGTAGTAGGCGCCGGTCTCCGTACGACGCGTCGGCCGCTCGGCGTCGGTACGCCGGCCGCGATCGATCGACGGCGACGGCGGCTCCGGCTTGTCGGAGGACGTCATCGAGTTCGGCAGCGACAGCTTCATGATCGTGCGCAGCGCCTGGCCGTACTGGTTGTGCAGCGGGCCGGTCGTGTACGGGATGTCGTACTTCTCGCACAGCGCCCGCACCTTGACCGCGATCTCCGGGTAGCGGTTGCTCGGGAGGTCCGGGAAGAGGTGGTGCTCGATCTGGAAGCCGAGGCTGCCGGACAGGATGTGCAGCAACCGGCCGCCCTCGAAGTTGGCCGAGCCGAGCATCTGGCGCAGGTACCACTCGGCGCGGGTCTCGTCCTCGAGCTCCTCCTCCGTGAAGTGCAGCGCACCGTCGGGGAAGTGGCCGCAGAAGATGATCATGTAGGACCACAGGTTGCGCGCCAGGTTGGCCGTGGCGTTGGCCTTCAGCGTCGACTTCCACTGCTTGCCGCTGAGCGCCGGGTAGACGAGGTAGTCCTTGATGACCTGGTTGCGGCCCTTGCGCCCGATCTGGCGCAGCTGCCGCTTCATCTCGACCGGGTCCTTCTTGCCCTTGCGGATCGCCTCGAGGTCGAGGTCGTGCAGCGCGACGCCCCACTGGAAGAGCCCGGCGAGCAGCGCGTTGTAGACGGGCTGGCCGAGGTAGTAGGGGTGCCACTTCTGCTCGCGGGCCATCCGGAGCACGCCGTACCCGATGTCGTTGTCGTGCCCGAGCACGTTGGTGAACTGGTGGTGCACGTAGTTGTGCGAGTGCTTCCACTGCTCGGCCGGCTGGGCGGTGTCCCACTCCCAGTTGGAGGAGTGGATCTCGGGGTCGTTCATCCAGTCCCACTGGCCGTGCATGACGTTGTGGCCGATCTCCATGTTCTCGAGGATCTTGGCCACGCCGAGCAGGCTCGCGCCGGCGATCCAGGCGGGGGTGCGGGTCTTCTTCGAGTGCAGGCCGGCGAGCAGCGTGGCCCTGCCGGCGGCGGCGAGGCCGCGCTGCACCCGGATCATCCGGTTGATGTACGCCGCGTCCGCGTCGCACCGTGACTCCTCCACCTCGGCGCGGATGGCGTCGAGCTCGCGACCGAGCTGCTCGACCTCCTCCTCGGTGAGGTGGGTGTACTCCTTGACGTCTGCAATAGCCATGTCAGCTCCTAGATGTCGAGGGTGCAGGCGCCGACCGGGACGGTCACGCAGGTCTGCACCTGTTCGTTGGGCTGGGCGAACTCGTTGCCGTTGCGCAGGTCGCGGACCGTGCCCGAGACCAGCGTCAGCGTGCAGGTGTGGCAGATGCCCATCCGGCAGCCGTAGGGCATGCCGACACCGGCCGCCTCGCCTGCCTCGAGGACGGTGGTGGCGCCGTCGACCTCGGCGGTCTTGCCCGTGGTCTGGAAGGTGATCGTGCCGCCCTCGCCGCCGTCGCCGCCGAGCTCGAGCGAGAACCGCTCGAGGTGCAGCCGCTCGTCGAGGCCGGCCCGCTCCCAGTGGGTCTCGACGGCGTCCAGCATCGGCGCGGGGCCACAGGCCCAGGTCTCCCGCTCCCGCCAGTCGACGCAGAGGCCGTCGAGTCCGCTCAGCGAGAGCATCCCCTCGGTGTCGGTGTGCAGCCGGTGCACGGTCAGCGACTCGTGCCGGCTCTCGAGCTCGGCCAGCTCGTCGCGGAAGATCATCCGCTCCGCCGTCGGCGACGAGTAGTGCAGGACGACGTCGGGCATCGTCTGACGACGGTCCAGCGTGCGGAGCATCGCCATCACCGGCGTGATGCCGCTGCCGCCCACCAGGAAGAGCATCTTCGCCGGAGGAGGGTCCGGGAGCACGAAGTCGCCGCTCGGCGACGCGAGCCGGACGATGGTGCCGGGCTCGAGACCGTTGACCAGGTGCGCGGACAGCTTGCCCTCCGGCATCGCGCGGACGGTGATCGAGATGGTGCGGCCGCGGCGGCGCGGGGGCGAGCTCACGGAGTAGGAACGCCACTGGAACTTGCCGTCGACCTGCACGCCGATCCCGACGTACTGGCCGGCGCGGTGGTCGTAGCGCCAGCCCCAGCCGGGCCGGATCACCAGGGTGGCGGCGTCGTCGGTCTCGGGGATGACCTCCTCGACCCGCCCGCGCAGCTCGCGCTCGCTCCACAGCGGGTTGAGCAGTCGCAGGTAGTCGTCGGGGTGCAGCGGCGTCGTCAGCTTGTTGCCGGCGGTCCGCACGCCTCCCCAGGTCAGGGTTCGTGGGGTCACCCGAGAAAGTGCAACACTCGTTTACACCATGTGTCAACCTTTCTCGTCAGGCTTTGCCGACCGACTAGAATTCAGACATGGCCTACAACGTGGACAAGACCGACGAGGAGTGGCGCGAGGAGCTCTCGCCGGAGGAGTACGCCGTGCTGCGCCAGGCCGGCACGGAGCGCGCGTTCGTCGGTGAGTACACCGACACCGAGACCAAGGGCATCTACTCCTGCAAGGCCTGCCACGCCAAGCTCTTCGAGTCGGACACCAAGTTCCACTCGGGCTGCGGCTGGCCGTCGTTCTACCAGCCGATCACGGACACGCTCGAGTACATCGAGGACGTCTCCCACGGCATGAAGCGGGTTGAGGTCCGCTGCGCCAACTGCGGCTCGCACCTCGGTCACGTCTTCCCCGACGGCTACGGCACCCCCACCGGCGACCGCTACTGCATCAACTCGATCAGCCTGACGCTGGAGCCCGCGCAGCAGTAGGCATCGCGTCGACCGTCCGTCGGCTGGGGTCTGGGTCGGCGTCGCCTCCCGGCTCTCGGTCGCCGCCACCCGACTGTCAGTGGCATGCAGGTCCGCTCGGGTCGGTCGCCGATAGGCAGTTACGCGGGTACGGCGGGCGGGTGGTGGCGGTCGGCGCCCGGTTCACAGGCCGTCGGCTCGGCTGAGGATGAAGCTCTACGATCGTGATCTCTTCGTTATCTGAATCCCTGTGGATAAGCCCTCCTGAGGCCTCTGACTGTCGGTGGCCAGTGCTTGGCTAGACCTATGACAGCGATGACCACACCCCACCACCAGGTGGCGACGGCGACCGCGCGCATGCGCGGTGTTGCCGACGCCGTGGTGGATGCGTCGGTGTGGTCCATGTCCTCTGGCGAAGCAGCGTCGACGCTGGTGGAGCTGACGCGGCTTGAGGCGCAGGTCGTCGAGCTCCGCGCCCGGGTCGCGCGACACGCGGACGAGCTGCAGGTCGGCACCGAGACCGGCGCGACGTCGACCGCGACCTGGCTCTCGCACCAGGCCCGGCTCACCCGGTCCGCCGCGGCGGGGGTGGTGCACCTCGGCTACGACCTGGACACCCACGACGTGGTCCGAGACGCCCTCGCCGCCGGCAACGTGCGCCCGGAGCAGGCGGTCGTGATCGTCCGGGCGGTGAAGGAGCTGCCCGAGGATCTGGACCCGGACCTGGTGATCCGGGCGGAACGTCATCTGGTGGATGCCGCTGCTGAGCATGACGCGAAGACGTTGCGGATCCTCGGCCGCCGGCTCCTCGAGGTGGTGGCACCCGACCTCGCCGACCAGCACGAGGCCGACCTCCTCGAGAAGGAGGAGGCCAAAGCAGCCCAAGCGATGCGGCTCACGATGACCGACGACGGCCACGGCAAGACCCACGCCAGGTTCACCCTCCCGACCGTGCAGGCGGCGATGCTCAAGAAGATGCTGCTCGCGATCGCCGCACCCAAGCACCAAGCCGCCACCCACGGCGCCCGGGTCGAACGCCGCCCAGGCCCGGAGCGGATGGGCCGTGCGTTCGCCGAGCTCATCGAACGCATCTCCGCCACGGACCTGCCCAAGGTCGGCGGCACCGACGCCACCATCGTCATCCACATCGACCTCGACGTGTTGACGGGCAAGCTGCAGAAGGCCGGCGTCCTCGATACCGGCGAACGCATCAGCCCCTCACAGGTCCGACGGCTCGCCTGCACCGCCCGGATCCTCCCCGTCGTCCTCAACGGCAAGAGCGAGGTCCTCGACGTCGGCCGCGCCAGACGGTTCTTCACCCGAGCCCAGCTCACCGCCCTGGGCATCAGGGACGGCGGCTGCGTCGCCGAGGGATGCGACTGGCCACCCTGGATGTGCCACGGACATCACTGGGAGCGATGGGCAGACGACGGCAACACCGACCTGACCAACGGCGGACTCCTCTGCCCCCGACACCACGCGAGAGCCCACGACCCGACCTACGAGACCACCCATCAACCCACCGGGAAGGTCAGCTTCCACCGACGCAACTAGCGTCGCCGGACGGCCGAGGTGCGCGCCGACGTACGGACGAGGGACTCGTAGCCGGCCCTGGTGGCCGTGACGCGCACGCTGATGCGCTTGCCTTGCTGGGCTCGTCGCAACGTCCAGCGCAGCGCCGTTGCGCCCGGGATCCTGTGGTCGGCGGCGTACCACTGCGCATGCAGCTGCGCGCCGGGGATCCCCGCGTCGCGGACGGCCAGGGTCCTGCCCACGATCGGGCGCCCGGCGATCCGCAGGCGACTCCCGTGCAGGTGTCCGCGGGCGACCACCTTCGCGGCCGACTGAACGGTCGAGGACGGGAAGTCCGAGGCGGAGACGGTCACCCGGAAGCTCAAGGACCGGCCGAGCAATGCCGCCGGGACCTGGTACGTCCCACCGGTGGCACCGGTGATGGGCTGACCGTCGGCCAGCCACTGGTAGGCCATCGCCTCCTCACCCGTCCAGAGCCCGGAGTCCGCCTCGACCGTCGCTCCCACTCGGGCGGCACCGGCCACCCGAGGTGCGACGAGGTTGGTCGGCGGCCCGCCGGTGCCGCAGGGTCCAGCACCGCTCTGCTGGCACGCCTGCGGCTGCGGGGCGATCTCCTCGATGTCGTCCGTGGCGCAGCTGCTCGGGTCGAGAGCGCTGAGGTCGACGAACGTGTCGCCCGCTGCGATCGTCGCGGTCTGGCTGAGCGCCTCGTCGACGAGACCGGGCGGCAGCGCTGCGTATCCCAGCACCCGGGAGGTGGACTGACCGGTGCAGACGGCGTACGACAGGAAGTCGACGAGGGTCTGCCTCTTGTGGGTGGTCATGCGCGAGTCGTCCGCGGCGGTCGGCACGATGGCGTACTCGTAGTGGGACAACGGGTAGGCCCGTGGGTCGGTCGAGCGGTAGACGTCGTCGAGAACCGGGGCGTGGTCGTCGTCCAGCCGGGCCTTCGTGAGGGCGACGCCGACGTTGTAGCCGGTCGGCGGCGCGTAGTAGCCGGCCGTGTTCTCGACGGCGGCGACCGGGTAGTCCGTGAAGAGCGGATACATGGTGTCGATGTAGCCGATCGCCCCGTTGCTCCCGGAGCTCTTGATCCGGTTCATCATCCCGTCCGCCCCAGCGATGGCGACGTCGGTGCCCGTCGGCCGGCCGCAGTGCAGCGGGAAGTACGCCGTCGGCTCGGCGAGACCGCCGTTGCAGGCCGCCCAGGTCCCCGGGAAGAGCTGGTTGAGGTAGTCGGTGAGGACCTCGGTCGTCCCCGACGCGTCCGAGCGCACCAGCGGCTGGATGGGCGTGTCCGGCAGGATGCGGCCGTTGTTGTCGGACGCGATCGCGGGGTCCGCCCAGCTGGTGATGGCACCCGTGAAGATGCCGGCGATCGTCTGCCCCGACAGGCGGAGGTTGCGCACCAGGTGTCCGTCGACCTCCAGGTGGTAGGAGAACGCCAGCCCCTCGCCGAGGAGCGGGACATAGGCGTAGTCACGCCCGCGAGAGGTGTCGTCGTCGCCACCCTCGTACGGGAGGTCGCTGACCCCGAAGTCGCTCGAACGGTACGAGAAGTCCTGACGCCCCTGGGTCGACCCGTTGGCGGTGTAGACGACCTGCATCCCCTGCTCGGCGACAGTGGCGACCCACTGGTTGACGATGTTCGCGGCCGAGGCCGAGCCCGACCCCTGGATCAGTGCATGGGTGCTGGCCGAGGCCGGGCTCGGAACCAGGACTCCTGAGAGGCCGACCGCCGTCAGCAGCGCGTACGTCGCCCGCCGTCCAGGTCGCAGCACCGTCGTCGTCCCCCGTCCCTGGTCGGTCGCCCGAGCGGCGCCGGCGGCAGCACCCTAATCGCGCCACCCGCTCTATGTGCACTAAACGACCGAAGAAACTCCATCTAGCCTGTGCCCGGCCCGGGTGTCGTCGGTCCCCTAGGGCAGGCGGTCGACCAGCTCGGCGATCGGGACCAGGGCGCCGGTGTAGAACGGCACCTCCTCGCGCACGTGGCGGCGAGCCTCGGAGCCGCGCAGGTGTCGCATCAGGTCGACGATCCGGTAGAGCTCGTCGGCCTCGAACGCGAGGATCCACTCATAGTCACCGAGCGAGAAGCTGGCGACCGTGTTGGCCCGGACGTCCTTGTAGTCGCGGGCCATCTTGCCGTGGTCGGCGAGCATCCGGCGGCGCTCGGAGTCCTCGAGGAGGTACCACTCGTAGGACCGCACGAACGGGTAGACGCTCACGTGCTTCTTCGCGTCCTCGTCGCTGAGGAAGGCGGGCACGTGGCTCTTGTTGAACTCGGCCGGGCGGTGCAGCGCCATCTGCGACCAGACCGGCGCGAGGCGACGCCCGAACGTCGTACGGCGGAAGCGGTTGTAGGCGTCCTGCAGCTCCTCGGAGGTGGTCGCGTGCCACCAGACCATCAGGTCGGCATCGGCCCGGATGCCGGAGACGTCGTACACGCCACGGATCACGACGTCGGCCTCGGCGAGCTCGGCGAAGAGCTTCTCGACCTCGGCGCCCTCGCTGGCACGGTCGGCGTCGCCGAGGGTGTCGTCGAGGCGGAAGACCGACCACATCGTGTAGCGGATGGTGTCGTTGATCTCGCGGGCCAGCTGTCCCTTGGTGCTCATGTCATCCATTGTGCCAACCGCCGGGACAGGTGCCCATGGCGGTGCCCGGGACGGCCGAACGCCCGGCGACCCTTGCGGGTCCCCGGGCGTCTGACCCCAACGGAGGGCTTACTTGGACTGGGTGTTCACCGTGATCGTGGCGATACCCACCAGCAGCCCAGGCTTGACGGCGTCGGTCTTGAACGTCTGGTTCAGCAGGGGTGCGGCGTCCTCGGAGATCTCGACCTTGGTGCCGGTCAGGATCGCGTTGCCGCCGTCGGTCTTGAGCGGCTCGAGGGTGCGGCCGTCGAGCTGGAAGAGGAACGCGTTCGTGACGGCGACCTTGCCGTTCACCGTCACGTCGCCGTAGACACGGGAGACGCCCGGGTCGACGTTGAAGTTCGTGAGCTCGACCTTGGTGCCGCCGGCGGTCAGCGACAGGCCGGAGCCCTCGTGCTGGATCTGGCCGATGACGTACGGCGAGACCTGGCCCGGCTTGAACACGGTCACGTTGCCGCCGGTGATCGGGAAGATCAGCGAGCCGTCCTCGAGCTTCGCGGTGCCGACGACACCCGGCGTGAGCTTGAGGCTGGTCAGGGCGTCGACGAAGCCCTGGTCGAGCTTGATGGCGGTCGTCTCACCCTGGAGGGAGTCGATCGAGGCCACCGGCTTGGGAGCCGCCTGCGAGGAGCTCGAGCTCGAGTCCGAGCCGGCGCTGTCGGAGCTGCTGCACGCGGCGAGCGGGGTGGCGACCAGCGCGGCGAGGGCGAACGCAGCGAGGGTGCGCTTGGCAGTGAAGTTCTTGGTGGTGCGCATGGGAAGCTTCTTCCGTTGGGAGTCTCGTTCTCTTGACGGAAGTGGTTCGCCACGGCTCCAGCATCGGATTGGACGGAAACCCAATGAATATTGGGCTTTCGGCAATCACCCCACGATGAGCGCACTCGCGGCCGCGTGAGCGGACGCGATCACGGCGGGGATGCCGACCCCGTCGTAGGCGGCGCCGCAGACGGCGAGACCGGGTACGGCGCCGACCGCCGAGCGGATCCGGGCGACCCGGTCGAGGTGCCCGACGGCGTACTGCGGGAGCCCCCCGCCCCAGCGCTGCACGTGGGTGTCGACGGGGGTTGCCGTCACGCCGACGGCGTCGTGCAGGTCGGCCAACGACCACGCGACCAGCTCGTCGTCGGAGGCCTGCAGGGCCGTCGCCTCGCCGTACCGACCGAGCGAGGTGCGGAGCAGGAGCAGGTCTCCCCCATCGGCAGCGCCGGCCGTGCGGACCCAGCCCCACTTGGCGAACGAGAAGGTCGACGCCTTGATCCGGCGGCGGTCGACGGGCGGCACCAGGAAGCCCGAGGAGTCGGTGGCCGCGAGCGCCGGCACCGACGACGCGGCGAGGGCGAGGGTCACGACCGCCATCGAGGCGTACTCGATCGCGCCGAGCTCGGTGGCCGCCGCCGGGGCGACCGAGGCGAGCAGCCGGGCCGACGGCGCCGCCGGGGTCGCGAGCACCACGGCGTCCGCCGCGATGACCTCCGGGGAGGTCGTCGGCCCGACGGTCACCGCGAAGCCGGTCGGCGTCCGGACCAGCTCGCGCACCGTCGCGCCGAGGCGTACGTCGAGCCCGCCGGCGAGCGCTTCCGGGAGCTTGGCCATGCCACCGGGGATGCCGGCGAAGACGGGCACGTCCACGACCGGCGGCGGCAGCACCGCGCCCTCGGCGAGGGCCACCATCTGCGGCACGGTGGCGCGCACGGACAGGCGCCGCGCGTCCCCGGCGTACACGCCACCGAGCAACGGCTCGACGAGACGGTCGGTGACCTCGGGGCCGAAGCGGCGGTCGACCAGGTCCCCGACGGACAGGTCCCCGTCGACCGGCGCGGGGGTCATCGCGCGGAAGCGGTCCAGCCCTTCCGGCGACAGCACCCCGGAGGCCGCGAGCTGGTCGGCGTCGAGCGGGACGCCCATCAGGGAGCGCGGCAGCGGCCGGAGCGCGTCGCGGGTCCAGATCCGCGACGAGGCGGTCGTCGGGTGCTCGATCGGGAGCCCGAGCGAGCGCGTCAGCCCGACCCCCTCGGGGCGGCGGTTGAGCATCGCCTCGGCGCCGACGTCGACGGTCACCCCGGCGACGGTGGCCCGCAGCAGCTTGCCGCCGACGCGGGTGGCCGACTCGAGGACGAGCACGTCGTGCCCGGCGGCGGCGAGGTCACGGGCGGCGGTCAGTCCGGCGACGCCGGCTCCGACCACCACGACCTTGCCCATGGATCAACCATGTCAGACCGCTCAGGCGGAGTCGGCGAGCGTCCCGAACGCGCTGCGGTGGAAGACCAGCGGCTGCGACGTGTCGGCGTGCTCGATGGCGTGCAGCTGCAGCAGCACGATGGTGTGGTCGCCGGCCTCGACCTCGTTGTAGATGGTGCAGTCGAACATCGCGAGGCCGTCGTCGAGCGTCACGGCTCCGTCACCGGTGGTCGTGACCGCGAGGCCGTCGAACCGGTGCTCCAGGGGGCCGGCCAGCTGCCGGCAGACGTCGCCGTGGTGGTCGGCGAGGATCGTCACGCCGAGGTGGGCCGCCTGGCGCAGCGACGGCCACGTCTTGGACGTGTTCGCGACCGAGAAGGACACCAGCGCGGGGTCGAGGCTCACCGACGTGAACGAGCTGGCGGCCAGGCCGACCAGCTGCCCGTCGACCTCCGAGGCCACCGCGACGACGCCGCTCGGGAAGACGCCGAAGGCCTCGCGGAGGCGCTCGGCGTCGAGGTCCTGGTTGGTGGTCAGCGGGATGGAGGTCATGCCGAGGCTCCTGTCCTGCTCCGGAGGAGAGCCGTGATCGTGGGCAGGGACAGCTCGAGCCAGTGCGCGTACGCCGCGGGGTCGTCGTACGCCGAGTCGACGACGTACAGCCCCTTGGTCGCGACGACGCCGCCGATCTCGGTGAGCACCGGCCGCAGCGTGAGCTCGGGTGCCAGCGCGTGTCCAGGCCCGGCCCCGAGCATGAGGGGTACGGCGATGCCGCCGAGCCCGTCGGTCGCGAACCGGTCGAGGAAGAGCTTGAGGAGCCCGGTGTAGGTGCCCTTGTAGGTCGGGGACGCGAAGACCACGAGGTCGGCCGCTCCGACGCCAGCGACCAGCTCGGCCACCTGCTCGTCCTTCCAGTCGAGGATCGCCGCACCGAGGTCGGCGAGGTCCACGACGAGGTCGGGCGCCTGGCCGGACAGCTCGGTGGCGACGTACGTCGCGGCGTCGAGCGTGCGGCTCTGCGGCTTGGGGTTGCCGACGACCACCGCGACCTGCAGCCCGGTCACGACGCGGCCTTCGAGGAGCCGAACGGGACGGAGGCCGTCACCGAGTGCTGCGGCGTCGGGTGCTGCCAGAGCCCTCGGCGGGTCAGCTCGGGCAGCACGCCCTCGCCGAACCAGTAGGACTCCTCGAGGTGCGGGTAGCCCGAGAGCACGAACTCGGAGATGCCGACCGCCTGGTACTGCTCGATCAGGTCGGCGATCTCGGCGTGGCTGCCGACCATCGCGGTGCCGGCGCCGCCGCGGACCAGGCCGACACCGGCCCAGAGGTTGGGGTGGATCTCGAGGCCGTCCTTGGAGCCCTGGTTGAGCTGGAGCATCCGGGCCTGGCCGACGGACTCGCTCTTCCTCAGGCCGTCCTGGACCCGGGCGATCTCCTCATCGGAGATGTGGGCGAGCAGGCGGTCCGCCTCGGCCCATGCCTCGTCGGAGGTGTCACGGGCGATGGTGTGCAGCCGGATGCCGAACCGGATCTGTCCCTCGCGGCCCTCGTCGGCGGCCAGCTTGCGGATCCACTCGACCTTCTCGGCGACGGCGGCCGGCGGCTCGCCCCAGGTGAGGTAGACGTCGACGTGCTTGGCCGCGACCTTGCCGGCCGCCGGCGACGAGCCGCCGAAGTAGATCTGGGGCAACGGGTCCGGGATCTGGGTGAGCACCGCGTCCTCGACGTGCAGGTGCTTGCCCTCGAAGGTGACCGAGTCGCCGGTCCAGAGCCGCCGGACGATGGTGAGGAACTCGTCGCAGCGCTCGTAGCGACCGTCCTTGTCCAGGAAGTCGCCGAACATCCGCTGCTCCTTGCTCTCCCCGCCGGTGACGACGTTGAGGGCGACGCGGCCGCCGGTGAGGTTCTGGAAGGAGCCCGCCATCTGGGCGGCGATGAACGGCGAGGTGAGCCCGGGCCGGAACGCGACCAGGAACTTCAGCCGCTCCGAGACCTGGCTGATCATCGCGGTGGTCACCCAGGCGTCCTCGCACCAGGCACCCGTCGGGGTCAGCGCGGCCTCGAAGCCCAGCTGCTCGGCGCTCCGGGCGATCTGCCCGAGGTACGGCACGGACGCCGGGCGCCCGGCGGCGCCGGCCTCGACGCCGTGGCCGCCACCGACGACCTGCCGGCCGTCGCCGCCGTTGGTGGGCAGGAACCAGTGGAACTTGAGCTCTGACATGACGTCCTTCCGGCAGTGTGGTGACCGTGCTCGTCCATGTCTATGTCTATCAGAGTGCTTGAATTAAGGCCGGATGCAAGGCTGGCTGGGTCACCGCGCTCACAGCTCCGACGGAGGGGTGAGAGGCATGACCTGTCACCGATGCAGATCGACCAGCCGGAGTTCATCGCCGCGGGAACCGATCCTGTGGCGGCGCCGTCCGACCGGGCATGACCCAGACGCCCACTCGCCTCCTGCTCCCCGCGCTGCTCGTGACGGCGCTCGCTCTCACCGGCTGCTCCGGCGGCGGCGGTGAGGATGACTCCGGCGGTTCGAGCTCCGTCGCCGCCGACGCGCCCGCGGCCGAGCGCCAGGGCAACCAGCTCGTCGACGGCGACAACGTCGACAGCATCGCGTCGAAGCCGGACGAGGGGTCGCGCGCCGAGCCCGTGGTCGCGGAGCAGCAGGCGCTCATCCGCAAGGGCAGCATCGCGCTGCAGGCCGACGACGTGGGTCAGGCCCAGATCGACGTGCAGAAGGTCGTCGACCGCCACTCCGGGCAGGTCACCGACGAGAACAGCCAGTCCGACAAGGACGGCGAGCCGACCTACACCCGGATGGTGCTGCGGATCCCGTCCGACGAGTTCGACGAGGCCGTCGGCGAGCTCAAGGCCATCGGCAAGCTCGAGGACGCGAAGACCAAGCAGGAGGACGTCACCACCCAGGTGATCGACGTGCAGACCCGGTTGCGGGTGCAGAAGCGCAGCATCGCCCGGATCACCGTGCTCTTCCAGCAGGCGACCAGCATCCGCGACATCATGGCGATCGAGTCCGAGCTCTCGCAGCGGCAGGCCGACCTGGACGCCCTCGAGCAGCAGGCCGCCTACCTCGCGGACCAGACCTCGATGTCGACGATCGCCGTCAGCATCGACCGGACCCCGGACAAGAAGGCGGCGGCGGCCGAGGACGAGGACGACGCCGGCTTCGTCGCCGGGCTCAAGGCCGGCTGGGGCGCCCTGTCGACCTTCGCCGTCGGGCTCGCCACCGCCCTCGGCGCACTGCTGCCGTGGCTGGTCGTGGTCCTTATCGTGGGCATCCCGACGCTGCTGCTGGTCCGGGCCCTGCGACGGCGTACGCCTCAGTCGAGCGGGTAGCCCTGGACGAACTCGGTCAGCCGCTTGAGCTGGTCGGGGTCGGTGGACGGCAGGACGCCGTGGCCGAGGTTGAAGACGTGGCCACGGGCGGCCCGCCCGGCCTCGATCACCTCGGCGGCGCGCGAGGTCATCACCTCGGTGGGGGCGAAGACCAGGGTCGGGTCGAGGTTGCCCTGCACGGACCGGTCGCCGACCCGCGCGATGGCGTCGTCGAGCGGGGTGCGCCAGTCGACGCCGACCACGTCGGCGCCGGCCTCGCCCATCAGGCCGAGCAGGTTCGACGTACCGACGCCGAAGTGGATGCGCGGCACCCCGAGCGCACCGGCCCGCTGCAGCACCCAGGACGAGTGCGGCATCACGTGCTCGCGGTAGTCGCGCGGGGTGAGCGCGCCGGCCCACGAGTCGAAGAGTTGGACGGCGGAGGCACCGGCGGCGACCTGCACCTCGAGGTACGCCGCGGAGATGCCCCTGATCTTGCGCATCAGCGCGTCCCAGACGTCGGGGGCGCCGAACATCATGGCCTTGGTCTTGGCGTGGTCCTTCGACGGACCGCCCTCGACCAGGTACGACGCGACCGTGAACGGTGCGCCCGCGAACCCGATCAGCGGCGTACCGCCGAGCTCGGCGACCAGGCCGCGCACCGCCGCCGTGATGTACGGGACGTGCTCCGCGGTGAGGTCGGGGATCGCCGCGACGTCGGCCAGGCTGCGGACGGGCTTCGCGACCACCGGGCCGATGCCGGGCTTGATGTCGAGGTCGACCCCGATCGCCTTGAGCGGGAGCACGATGTCGGAGAAGAAGATGGCCGCGTCGACGCCGTACCGACGCACCGGCTGGAGCGTGATCTCGACGACCAGCTCCGGGTCCATGCAGGAGTCCAGCATGCCGACGCCCTCGCGGATGGCGAGGTACTCGGGCAGCGACCGGCCCGCCTGACGCATGAACCAGACCGGCGTGTGCGGGACGGGCTCGCCGCGGACCGCCTTGAGGAAAGCACTGTTGCGGAGGTCCTCGTGCGGGTCGGGCATGGACGAAGCCTCGCAGGTGAGTCGGCGTGTTCGCACATCGGCAGCGCACGGGCCGACTTACTGTGAGGACATGGTGGTCGGGCAGGAGACACACCCGGCAACGGGTGCGAGCACGGCTCCGGCCGAGTTCCGCGAGGCCGTGGCCACCATGCACGCTGCCCGGTTGCGGCCGGAGATCCTGTGCGAGGAGATGCCGGCGCCCCAGCGGATCGCCCCCTGGGCGTCCGCCCTCTCGGCCGACGTGACCGTCGACGGTGTCGACGTCGGGACCGGCCGGATCATCCTGCTCCACGACCCCGCAGGCAACGAGGCGTGGTCGGGCACCTTCCGCTGCGTCGCCTACGCCCGCGCCGAGGTCGACCTCGAGCTGATCACCGACCCGATGCTGGCGATGGTCGGCTGGACCTGGCTCACCGAGGCGCTCGACGAGCACGGTGCGTCGTACGTCGCCGCCTCGGGTACCGTCACCCGCGTGGCCACCGAGAGCTTTGGCGGGATGGCCGACGAGGGCGGCACCGCCCAGATCGAGATCCGGGCGTCCTGGACGCCCGTGGCTCCCGAGGACGCGCCCGACCTGGCGCCGCTCGACCTCGCCCCGCACGTCGAGGCGTGGGGCGAGCTCCTGTGCACCTCCGCCGGACTCCCGCCGGTCCCCGACGGCGTGGCCGTGATGCCCAGCCGGCGCGGCCAGCGCGGCGGCGGTCGCTGACCCGATGACCGAAGAAGAGACCACCGCGCCCGCTCCCCCTCCCCCGCCGCTGCTCACCCTGCGCGACGGCCTGCCGCCGGTCATCGAGACCCCGGAGGCCCTGGCCGAGATGTGCGAGCAGCTGGCGTCCGGCACCGGTCCGGTGGCGATCGACGCGGAGCGTGCGTCGGGCTACCGCTACTCGTCCCGCGCCTACCTGATCCAGCTGCGGCGGGAGGGCACGACGACGTTCCTCGTCGACCCGATCGCCTTCGAGTCGCTCGAGCCGCTCCAACGCACGCTCGAGGGCACCGAGTGGATCCTGCACGCGGCGACCCAGGACCTGCCGTGCCTCAACGAGGTCGGGCTCTACCCGACGGAGCTCTTCGACACCGAGCTCGCCGGCCGTCTCCTCGGCTATCCCCGGGTCGGGCTCGCGACGCTGGTCGAGACCCTGCTCGGCTTCCACCTCGCCAAGGAGCACTCCGCCGTCGACTGGTCGACCCGGCCGCTGCCGGTGCCGTGGCTGGAGTACGCCGCGCTCGACGTCGAGGTCCTCGTCGAGCTGCGCGACCTGCTCGCCGCCGAGCTCGTGGAGACGGGCAAGGACCAGTGGGCCCAGCAGGAGTTCGACTACCTGCGCAGCTTCGTCCCCGCCGTACGCGTCGACGCGTGGCGGCGTACGTCCGGCGTCCACCGGGTCCGCGGCCGACGCGCGCTCGGCGCCGTACGCGAGCTGTGGGAGACGCGCAACGAGATCGCCGAGCAGCGCGACGTGACGCCCGGCCGGATCCTGCCGGACGCCGCGATCATCGCCGCGGCGACGGCACTCCCGACCGACCGCGACGCGCTGCTGGCGACGAAGGGCTTCCACGGCCGCGGTGCCGACCGCTACGCCTCCCGCTGGGTCGCCGCCCTGACCCGCGCCGCCGAGCTCGACGAGGACGACCTGCCGACCCGCGCCCCGCGCGGCGACGGGCCCCCGCTGCCGCGCGCCTGGGCCGAGAAGGACCCCGTCGCCGCCCGCCGTCTCGTCCTGGCCCGCGAGGCGCTCGCCGAGCTCGCCCAGGAGCAGCACCTCCCCGTCGAGAACGTCCTCACGCCCGACTACCTCCGCCGCACGCTCTGGACACCGCCGTCCTCCCGCGACCCGGAGAAGCTCGCCGCCGCCGTCGCCGACCAGCTCGCCGGGTACGGCGCCCGTCCGTGGCAGATCGACCTCGCCGGCCCGGTCCTCGTCGACGCGATCCTCACCGCCGACGTCGAGCCCGAGGTCGTCGTGCCCGACTCCGACGCCGACTCCGACGCCTGACCTCGGCTGCTCTCACTGGCCGTAGGAGTACCGCAGGTCTGCGAACAGCAGCTCGCTGAGCCGGCGCCGTAGTCCGCGTGCTGTGATCTCGTCGGGCGGCTCGTCCGGCGTGAGCAAGCGGAATCGCACCCTTGTGTCCATCCCCCCGCCGTCGGCGAGGTCCAGGTGCACCTGGTCACGCGGCCTGGCTGGCCAGAGCGATGTCCACACGACCCGCACCGGATGCTCCGCCTCGACCAGCTCCGGCTCGACCTCATCGTCCAGCAGCCGCAGCCACGGCCGGGCACCCGGCTGGTGCGGTTCGGTCAGCGATCCCCAGACGATCGTGGGTGGCGGCGGCAGTCGGTTGCTCCGGGACGCGATCTCGATCACTCGAGCAGGCTAGGTCCGCAGCCGGACGCGGGCCACCGAGATATCGCGCCTCTGGACATGGCTGTGGCCCCGCCGGCGGTGCCGGCGGGGTGTGGTCAGCGGGTATGTCGGGTGTGGGTGGTGTCCCAGGCGTAGGAGTACCCGTACGGAGTGGTCCAGGTGAACGTCGTCGGGCTGGTGCGGGTGACGGTCCAGCCGCCGTGGGTCTTGTAGCGGTGATGACCCCGGCAGAGCGGGGCGAGGTTGACGGACTCGGTGTTGGTGCCGTCGAAGTTCTCGAGGTGGTCGAGGTCGGCGGGTCTTGCCGGTCGGGTGCAGTGCGGGAAGACGCAGGTCGCGTTGGTCAGCACCGCCTGCTCCCGCATCGCCTCGGTGGGCCGGTAGGCGTCCGCCGACAGGTGCTCGTTGAGGTCGATGACCGGGCGGACGATCACCTTGGTGTTGGTGCCGGCGCACCAGCCCCTGACCTGGTCGACCGAGATAGCGGACCGGGAGTTCTCGACACCGGCGACGCCTGCCTCCGACAGGTGGACGTAGATGACCAGCTCCCGCTTGCGCTGAGGCCGCGGCTCGTCGGACTGTTCGCCGGTCCCTAGGTCGAGGGTGAGCTCCCGGCGGGCGAGCGCCCCGGCGGCCATCGACCGGCGGACGTTCAACGACTCGGTGGAGCCGAGGTCGGCGAGCTCCTTGGCGCCGGCGGCGAGGGCGTCGTTGAAGTCGATCGCATCCGCCAGGTCGAGCTCCCCGTCGACGTGGACGGTGCCGTTGAAGGAGACCTGCTGAAGGTCGACGTCCAGGCAGCGTTCGTCGGCGGCCTCCCGGCGTCGCTTCTCGGCGAGCTCGGGGTCGAACCGGCGGATGGCGTCCTCGACGGCCCGGTCGATCTGCGCGAACGAGCACCGCCCGATGTGGTGCGCGAGGTGGGCGTCCACGTGACGCGCACCGTCACGGCACAGCGGCTTGGTGGCCTGGGCGATCTTGCGGGCCTTCCAGACCTGCACCCGACCCGTCGTGACGGCGGCCCAGATCTTCGGGAGCCGGTAGCGGATCTCCACCGCGTCACCCAGGTAGGTGCGGCCGGCGTCGGTCGACATCCCCAACGCGAGGGCGAGGTCACCGACGCAGAACTCCGCCACCAACGGGGCACCAGGTCCGGCGACCGCGAGCTCGCCCTGGGTGCCGTCCACGGTGGCGGCGTCGCCGATCGTGTCGGTGGGGTTCATGACCGCCCACTGCACGGCAAGGTGGAGCTTGTCGATCTCTGCTTGGTTCACCACCAGGTGGCGGTCGTGGAGCGCCGCCAGCACCTGGTCCGGCGAGTCGTACGACTCCCCGGTTCCGGTGGTGTTCTGGCCTTCGCTCATGGGTCTAGCCAAGCACTGGCCACCGACATTCAGACCCTGAAAACCGTTGTTTTGACCGGGATGTGGACACCCGCTTCAGATTTTTTTGGCAGGTCTTGCTGGGGTGGTCGAGTCTGTCGAGACCCCCGTGGGCCGACGTCGGCGGTCGGGTTGCGGGGGTCTCGACGACGCTCGCTGGCGCTCGCTGCTCGACCACCGGGGAAGCCGAAAAGCCGGGCGACGACCGCAACCCGCTGCCCGCCGCACCCGGCGTAGCTGCCTATCGGCGGCCCACCCGAACAGACCCGCAGCCAACGCACATCGCCCCGCCTACGCTGCGGAGGTCTCGACGACGCTCGCTGGCGCTCCCTGCTCGACCACCGGAAAGCCGGGCGACGACTGCAACCCGCCGCCCGCCGTACCCGGCGTAGCTGCCTATCGGCGACCGACCCGAACGCACCCGCAACCGACTGACAGTCGATCTACTCGCTGGGTGACTCCGACGGGCTGGCGGTGTCGGAGGCGGACTCGGGGTCGAGGACGGGCTTCGACTCGTCGTCGATCTGGGTGGTGAGGGCGTCGAGGTCGAGCACGCCGACGCCGTAGACCAGCTGCCGGAGGCTGGGCGCCACGGTCTCCTCGAGCTCGGGGAGGGTGTCGATCAGGGGCGGCACGGACATCGAGCGGACGCTGGAGTTGAAGAACGTGGAGTGCTCGGGGCGGCGGCCGGGCTGCAGGAAGTCGTCGGAGAGCGCGACCTCGACGTTGGCGGGCTGGAGGTAGCCGGTGCTCGCCACCAGGCCGACCCAGTCGGCGGAGACCTCGTGCACCATGAAGTCCGCCGCGAGGGAGGGGCTGGCGGTCTTCGCCGACATGCACAGCGACGTCACGTCGCCGACCGTCGACGCGCCGTCCAGCTTGGGCATCGGCATCACGTCGAAGTCGAGGTTGCTCTTCTGGCGCAGGACCGGCGTCAGCGAGCGGTCGCCGGCGATCATGCCGAGCTTGCCGCGCAGGAACCACCGGACGGCCGACGCCTCGTCGAGCTGGGTCTCGTCGAGGGTCACCTGCGGGTTGCGCAGCAACTCGAGGGTGCGTTCGAGGGCGTCCTTGCTGCTGTCGCTGGAGAAGGCGAGGGACGTGGGCTTGTCCTCGTCGTCGAAGACGGTGCCACCGCCGGACCGGATGAACGGGGCGAGCCCCTGGACCGTCGCCGCGATGTCGACGCCCTTCGAGCCCCGGGCGGGGCGGCTGGCGAACTCAGCTGCCGTCGTGAACTGGTCGAAGGACCAGCTGGTCGCGTCCTCGTCCGGTACGTCGAGGCCGCGGTTGCGCATGCGGTTGAAGTTGACCAGGCGCTTGTTGTAGTAGATGACGGTCGGCGTGACGCCGTACGGCATGCACTGCAGGTGGTCGTCGGCGCTGAGCGCCTCGAGCGCGTCGCGGGAGTAGGTGTCGCCGAACTCGACCCCCCGCTCGTCGAGCAGCTCGTCGACCGGCTGGTTGTACTGGTTCTCGAGCAGCCACGCGAGGTCCGACCGCGACGACATGAACACGTCCGGGACCGGGGTGCCCTGCTCGATGGCGGAGCGCATGGCGGCCTGCGTCGGCCAGCTCTGGATGGTCACGTCGATCGTGTCGGGGTTGAGGTTCCAGGCGTCGACGGTCGCGCGGAAGGCGCGCTGCACGTCGCGCGGACCGACGACACCGAAGGTGAGCTTGTCCGGCGGTGCCGTCGAGCTCGGGCTCGGCTCCGGCGGGGCGGGGTCCGACGAGTCGCCCGTGCACGCAGCGGTCGTCAGCACGGACGCAACCGCGACGCACGCCACGAGTCCCCGGGTAACCCTCACCAGACCTCCTCAGACCTGCGCTCGCACACAAGCCCGGGCAGGCCCGGGCCGGACCACCCTAGCGACCCAGTGGGTGGAACTGACGGGCGGCGGCGACCACCCGATCGAACGTCGCCCGGTCGAGCGCGGCACCCTCGCGACGTACGGCGGAACGCTCGAGCGTGATCAACCGGTCCAGCCGGACCTCGCTGGGCCGCCGCTGCCGGTCCCAGTCGCCGGTGCCGACGTCCATCCAGTGCCGGCCCCACCGCGCCTCCTGCTCGGCGTCGCGGTCGTGGTCCTTGCTGGTCAGCATCAGCCCGAGGAGGCTGCCGCCCTGGACCCCGATCAGGAGCACCGGCCGGTCCTTGCCCTGCTGCGGGTCCTCCTCGAACGGGACCCAGCCCCACACCACCTCACCGGGGTCGGGGCGGCCGTCGGCGCGCGGTGCGTACGAGACGGCCGCGGGCCCGGACCGAGCGGGACGGCTGAAGAGCCGCCGGAGGAGTCGCATCCTCGCACCTTAGAAGAAGGAGTACGCCGGACCGGGAGCGCCTCACGGCGCGTGGCCGCTCGTGGCGGCTAATTTTGGGACCCGGGGCTGCCGCGGTCCGGCGTACCCCTCGCAGAGTCTAACCGGGTCAGGCCAGCCCTTGTTCCAGCTCGAGGTGACCCGCCGTCTCGAGCTGCTCGGAGAGCACCAGCATCCGCTGCACCTCGGCGTCGGTGCGGTCGCTCAGCGACGCCCGGCCGGTCGCGACGACCCGGGCGAACGCGGCCGCGCGCAGCAGCACGTCGGCGAAGTCGCTGCCCGCGATCCCGCGGAGCACCTCGTCGACCATGGCCTTCAGCTGCTCCGGTCCGGGCGGGTCGGCTACGCCGGCGACGACGCGCGCGACCTGGGCGGTGCGGCCGGCCTCGAACTCGCGGGAGACGCGCACCGGCTCGGCGTACACCCACGAGCGCAGCAGGTAGAGCCGCCACAGACAGCCGGCCAGCGAGTCCGCCGGCGACCCCGACCAGACCTCGGCGATGGTCTCGATGCCCTCGGTGTCCGCCAGGTGGAGCAGCCGGTCGGCGACCTCCGCGTCGCCGACCTCGCGGGTGCCGCGCACCAGCAGCTGTGCCGCCCGGTCGGCGGCCTCGCTCACGAGCGCCGGGTCCGTGCCGCCGACGAGCGCCTCGAAGTAGTTGGCGCCGGGCGTCATGGGCCGGTGGTGGATCCTGTCAGTCACGACGAAAGGCTACGTCGGATGCGTTGGTCGCTGACCGGGTACGGCGTCCCGAGCTGCTGGGCCCACAGCGAGACCCGGTACTCCTCGAGCATCCACCGCACCTGCCGCAGGTGCGCGCCGGGCGGCCGGCCCGGAGGCAGCGCGTCGACCTGGTGCAGGTAGGCGTCCTGGAGGTCGGCGACCTGGTCCATCAGCTGCCGGTCGCGGTGGAGGTTGCCGTCGAGCCGCTCGCGGCGCTGCTCGAGCGCGGCGAGGTAGGTCGGGTAGCGGCGCAGCTGGGTCGCGCCGGCCTCGGCGACGAACCCGCCGTGCACCAGTCGCGCGAGCTGCGCCCGCATGTCGGTGAGGGCGGGCAGCATCAGCATCTCGGCGCGGCCGCTCAGCGCCTTCTCCGCCTGCCGCCATCCGGAGAGCACCCGGATCACGTCGGCCATCGTGGCGCGCAGGTGCGCCTCGTGCTCGCGCCTCGCCTCGACCAGCAGCGCGTCGTACGCCGCCCGGTCCCGCACCGTCGGACGCGCGTCGACGACCGCCTGCACGACGGCTGCCCGGCAGTCCTCGAGCAGCTCGGCGACGCTCGGGTACGGCGAGCCCGCGAGGCCGAGCTTCTCCACGTTGGTCAGGTCGCGCAGGATCGTCGGAACGGGTGACGGGATCGCCAGCAGGAGGAGCCTGCTCACGCCGAGGCGGTGCCGCGCCTCCTGCTCCTCCTCGGTGCCGAAGACCTGCAGCCCGACCGTCGCACCCTCGTCGACCAGGGCCGGGAAGACGCGCACCTGGTGGCCCGCCCGCACCTGGTCGAACGACGCCTCGATCGGGTCGAACACCCAGGACGTCTCGCCCGTGCGCGCCAGCCCGCTGTCGGTCGCGACCTCGGCGAGGGCAGCCGCGAACTGGGGCCGCAGCGGCTCCTTCAGCGCCTCCAGGTCCTTGCCCCGGGCCTGCTCCTGGCCGTTCTCGTCGACGACGCGGTACGTCGGTCGCAGGTGCTCGGGGACCTTCGACCAGTCCCATGCCTCGCGGGGGACGACGACGCCGGTCGTCGACCGGCACCAGCGCTCGAGGGCGTCGAGCAGCGGCTCCTCCCCCGGCGGCACGGCGGCCAGGAACTCCCGCGCCTTGTTGGGCGCCGGGACGAACGAGACCCGGAGGTTCTTGGGCAGGCTGCGGATCAGGCTGGTGACGAGCTCCTCGCGCAGGCCGGGGACGTTCCAGGAGAAGTCGTCGGCCTCCACCTGGTTGAGCGTGGCGACGGGCACCTCGATAGTCAGGCCGTCGTCGGCCGCACCGGGCTCGAAGTGGTAGCTGATCGGGAAGGTCAGCCCCCCGCCGTCCCAGAGCTCCGGGTAGTCGCCGGCGCTCACCTCGTCGGCGGTGTCGTGGGTCAGCATCGACAGGTCGAAGTCGAGCAGGTCCGGACGTCGACGCCGCTCCTGCTTCCACCACTGGTCGAAGTGCGCGCCGCCGACCACCTGGGGCCCGACCCGCGCGTCGTAGAAGTCGAAGAGCGTGTGCTCGTCGACGACGATGTCGCGGCGCCGGGCGCGGTGCTCGAGCTCCTCGGCCTCCTCGAGCAGGCGCCGGTTGGTCTCCATGAAGCGGTGGCGGGTGTTCCACTCGCCGTACACGAGCGCGTGGCGGATGAAGAGCTCCCGGGCGAGCGGGACGTCGACCTTGCCGTAGGAGATGAGGCGGTCGGCGACCAGAGGTACGCCGTACAGCGTGACCCGCTCGTGGGCCATCACGGCCGCGCGCTTCTTGCTCCAGTGGGGCTCGGAGTAGGTCCGCTTCGCCAGGTCACCGGCGAGCTTCTCGGCCCACTCGGGCTTGATGGCCGCGTTCTGCCGGGCCCACAGCCGGCTGGTCTCGACGAGCTCACCGGCCATCAGGAACTGCGGCTGCTTGCGGGCCAGCCCGCTGCCGGGGAAGATCGCGAACTTCGCGCCCCGGGCGCCGAGGTACTCGCGCATCGGCCGTCGGCCTCCGGACTTCTCCTTCTCCCTCTCCTCCAGCAGCCCGATGTGGGAGAGCAGGCCGGACAGGAGCGCCTGGTGGATGCCGTCCGCGTCCGGGAGATCGGCCGGCTGGCCGACCTCGATCTTCATCTCCTTGGCCACCTGGCGCAGCTGGGACTCGAAGTCCTGCCACTCGCGGACGCGCAGGTAGTTGAGGTACTCGCGCTTGCACATCCGGCGGAACGCCGAGGACGACAGCTCCCGCTGCTGCTCCTTGACGTAGCGCCACAGGTTGAGCCAGGTGAGGAAGTCGCTGCCCTCCGCCTTGAAGCGCGCGTGCAGCTGATCGGCCTGCGCCTGGAAGTCGGCCGGCCGCTCCCGCGGGTCCTGCAGGGACAGCGCCGCCGCGATCACGATCACCTCGCGGACACACCCGAGGCGCTCGGCCTCGAGGATCATCCGCGCCAGCCGCGGGTCGATCGGCAGGCGGGCGAGCCGGCGCCCGACCTGGGTCAGGCGGGCATCGCCCGTCGACAGCGCGCCGAGCTCCTCGAGCAGCTGCACCCCCGCCGAGACGTTGCGCTTGTCCGGCGGCTCGACGAACGGGAACTGCGCGATGTCACCGAGCCCGAGCGACGTCATCTGCAGGATGACGCTGGCCAGGTTGGTCCTCAGGATCTCCGGGTCGGTGAACTCCGGTCGGCCGTCGAAGTCCTCCTCCGAGTAGAGGCGTACGGCGATGCCGGCCTCGACCCGGCCGCACCGGCCCGAGCGCTGGTTGGCCGACGCCTGGCTGATCGGCTCGATCGGCAGGCGTTGCACCTTGGTGCGCACCGAGTAGCGGCTGATGCGCGCGACGCCGGTGTCCACGACGTACCGGATCCCGGGGACGGTCAGGGAGGTCTCGGCGACGTTGGTGGCGAGCACGACGCGGCGTACCGACGCCCCGTGCGAGGAGAACACCCGGTGCTGCTCGGCCGCCGAGAGCCGCGAGTAGAGCGGCACGATCTCCGTCCGCGGCAGGTCCTTCATCGCGTCGGCGGTGTCCCGGATCTCGCGCTCGCCAGGCAGGAAGACCAGGATGTCGCCAGGCCCCTCGGCCGAGAGCTCCTTGACCGCGTCGACGATCGCCTCGGTCTGGTCGCGCACGACGACCTCGCCGTCCTCGTCCTGGCCGTCGAGGTCCATGAGCGGCCGGTAGCGCACCTCGACCGGGTAGGTCCGCCCGGAGACCTCGATCACCGGGGCGTCGAAGTGCTGCGCGAAGCGGTCCACGTCGATCGTCGCCGACGTGATGATCAGCTTGAGGTCCGGCCGCCGCGGGAGCAGCCGCTTGAGGTAGCCGAGCAGGAAGTCGATGTTGAGGCTGCGCTCGTGCGCCTCGTCGATGATGATCGTGTCGTATTTCTTGAGCATCCGGTCGCGCTGGAGCTCGGCCAGCAGGATGCCGTCGGTCATCAGCTTGACCCGGCTCGCCTTCGAGGTCCGGTCGGTGAACCGGACCTGGTAGCCGACCAGGTCGCCGAGCTCGCTCCCCAGCTCGCTGGCGATCCGCTCCGCGACCGAGCGGGCCGCGATCCGCCGCGGCTGGGTGTGCCCGATCAGCCCGCCGCCGCCCTTGCCCCGGACGCCGCGGCCGAGCTCGAGGCAGATCTTCGGCAGCTGGGTCGTCTTCCCGGACCCGGTCTCGCCCGCGATGATCACGACCTGGTGGTCGCGGATCGCCTCGGCGATGTCGTCCTTGCGCTGGCTGACCGGCAGCTCCGGCGGATAGGAGATCTGGAGCTCGTCGGTCATGGCGGATCCATTGTGCCGGGGTCGTCCACGGGGTTTGCATCTAGAACGTGTTCTAGGATCCCGGCATGACCGAGGCACAGCAGTACGACGTCGTGGTGGTGGGCTCCGGAGGCGGGGCGATGACGGGGGCGTTCCTCGCCCAGAAGGCCGGTCTGTCCACCGTCGTGGTCGAGAAGACGCCGCTGATCGGCGGCACCTCTGCGTACTCCGGTGGTGCGTGCTGGCTCCCGGGCAGCCAGGTGCAGCAGCGCGCCGGGATCGGTGACTCCACCGAGGGCGCCCGCGACTACCTCGGCGCGATCCTCGAGGACCCCGACGCCGCGAAGGTGGAGGCGTTCCTCGCCCACTCCC
This sequence comes from Nocardioides conyzicola, assembly GCF_039543825.1. Classification (NCBI taxonomy): domain Bacteria; kingdom Bacillati; phylum Actinomycetota; class Actinomycetes; order Propionibacteriales; family Nocardioidaceae; genus Nocardioides; species Nocardioides conyzicola. The sequence goes on from NZ_BAABKM010000002.1 coordinate 695,560, forward strand.
CCGAGCTGGTCGCCGAGCTCGAGGAGGCGGGACTGCCCTTCGAGTGGCTGCCGTTCGCCGAGTACTACGACGCCCCCGGTCGCGTCACCATGGGCCGCTCCATCCAGCCCGTCAGCATCAAGCGCGGCGAGCTGCCGCCCGAGGTCGCCGAGCTGGTGCGCCCGCCGGTCGAGCGCGACCGCGCGGGCGAGGGCGGGCGCAACACCCTCAGCGGCGGCCAGGCCCTAATCGCCCGGCTGGCGGCGCTGTACGTCGCGGCCGGCGGCGAGATCCGGACCAACCTGCCCGTCACCGGGCTGGTCGTCGACGACCAACGCGTCGTCGGAGTCGCCGCCATGACCGCCGAGGGTCCGCTGGTGATCAGCGCCCGACGGGGCGTGCTGGTCGCCGCGGGCGGCTTCGAGGGCAGCGCCGCGCTGCGCGCCGAGCACGGCGTGCCCGGTGACGTGGCCTGGACGATGGCGCCCCGCGACACCAACACCGGCGAGCCGATCCAGGCCGGCATCTCGATCGGCGCGGCCACCGACTTCCGGGGCGTGGGCTGGTTCTGCCCGGGCCTGGAGCAGCCGGACGGCGGCGGCTCGTTCACGCTCGGCTTCCGGTCCGGGCTGATGGTCGACGCGACCGGCAAGCGCTACGCCAACGAGTGCCTGCCCTACGACCGGTTCGGGCGCGAGATGGCCAAGGCGCCGGAGCGGATCCCGTCCTGGTTCGTCTTCGACTCCCGCGAGGGCGGGCGACTGCCGGCGATCGCGATGCCCGAGGGCGAACCGGCCGAGCACCTCGCCGCCGGCACCTGGGTGCAGGCGGACACGCTCGCGGAGCTGGCCGAGCTGACCGGCGTACCCGCCGACGCGCTCGCCGCCAGCGTCGAGCGCTTCAACGGCTTCTGCGTAAGCGGCGTCGACGAGGACTTCGGGCGCGGCGAGGACGAGTACGACACGTTCTTCGCCGGCGGCACCGGGCCCAACAAGGCGCTGACGCCGTGCGACCAGCCGCCGTACCTCGCGGCCCGGTTCGTGCTCTCCGACCTCGGCACCAAGGGCGGCCTGGTCACCGACGCGGCCGGCCGGGTGCTCCGCGAGGACGGCTCGGCGATCGCCGGGCTCTACGCCTCGTCGAACTCGGTCGCCTCGGTCTTCGGCAGCGTCTACCCCGGCCCGGGGGCCCCGCTCGGCTCGGCGATGGTGTTCGCCTCCCTGGCCGTGCGGGACATCGCCGGCTAGCTAGCGGTTGCTGGGCGGCTGCGGCGGGTTGCCATGCTGACCCTGCTGCTGGCCGGGCCCGCCCTGCTGGAAGCGCTGGCCCGGGCCACCCTGCCGGAAGTCGGGCCGGCCGCCGTCGGAGTCGCCGTGCACGGCGTACCCGATGATGCCGCCGGCGAGGCCGCCGATCAGCAGGGTGGCGGCGGCGACGGCGCCGACCACGGGGAGGCCGAGGGTGTGGCGCACCTTCGGCGGCGCCGGCTCGGCCGGTGGAGTCTCGGGTGGAACGGTCACGGTCTGCTCGGTCATGGCCTGAGGGTGACGGGGCGACCTGTGCAGAACCTGTGGCCGAGCGGTGAGCATGTCCTGAGGTCAGCACAGGGCGCTCACAGGAAAGGCACAGGTACTGTCGGCAAGGTGTCCGGCATGGACCTGACCCGACCCGACGGCTCTCCCCTGCGCGTGCTCGTCGTCGACGACGAGGTGAACATCGCCGAGCTCGTGTCGATGGCGCTGCGCTACGAGGGCTGGGAGGTGCGCGCGGCGCACACCGGCGCGAAGGCGGTCGCCGCCGCCAAGGACCTCAAGCCCGACGCCGTGGTGCTCGACATGATGCTCCCGGACTTCGACGGCCTCGAGGTGCTGCGCCGCATGCGCGCCACCCAGCCCGACCTGCCGGTCGTCTTCCTCACCGCCCGCGACGCCGTCGAGGACCGCATCGCCGGCCTGACCGCCGGCGGCGACGACTACGTCACGAAGCCCTTCTCCCTGGAGGAGCTGGTCGCGCGGCTGCGCGCCCTGATGCGGCGGGCCGGAGCCCAGCAGGCCGTGACGTCGTCCGTCCTGACCGTCGGCGACCTCGAGCTCGACGAGGACAGCCACGAGGTACGCCGCGGCGGGCAGGACGTGACCCTGACCGCGACCGAGTTCGAGCTGCTGCGCTTCATGATGCGCAACCCGCGCCGGGTGCTCAGCAAGGCGCAGATCCTCGACCGGGTCTGGAACTACGACTTCGGCGGCCAGGCCAACGTCGTCGAGCTCTACATCTCCTACCTGCGCAAGAAGATCGACGCCGGGCACGAGCCGATGATCCACACCATGCGCGGCGCCGGGTACGTGCTCAAGCCGGCGTCATGACCAGGCTCCGCGACCGGTTCCGGTCGCTGACGTCGCGGCTGGTCGTCACGACCGTCCTGCTGGTCCTCGTCGTCTCCGTGCTCATCGGTGCATCGACGACGATCGCGATGCGCACCTATCTCTTCGACCAGCTCGACCGCCAGGTGCAGCAGGCCCTGAGCCGCACCATCGACGGGGCAGGTCGCGCTCCCGGCTTCGGGTCCGAGGTCGGCACCGTGGTCGTCGCCCTCCCGGACAGCGGCGAGCCGGCCGGCCAGATGATCAGCGACGACGGCACCGGTCCTCCTGCAAGGAAGACGCTCTCCACGTCGACGGCGCGATCGGTCGCCGACGTCCCGGTCGATGGACACACTCACAGCGTCGAGATCCCCGGGATGGGCACCTACCGCGTGGCTGCCAGCGACGCCTTCGCCGACGGCGACCTCGTGGTCGGCCTGCCGCAGGGTGAGGTCGACCAGACGCTGACCGACCTCATGTGGCTCGAGCTGGCGCTCGCCGTCCTCGCCGTCGTCGTCGCCGCCGGCGCCGCCCTGGTCGTCGTACGCCGCCAGCTGCGCCCGCTGCGCGAGGTGGCCGCGACCGCGCACTCGGTGTCCGAGCTGCCGCTCGCCGAGGGCGAGATCGACCTCACCGAGCGGGTGCCCGAGCACCTCACCGACGAGCGGACCGAGGTCGGCCAGGTCGGCTCCGCCCTCAACGCGCTGCTCGAGCACGTCGAGACGTCGCTGGCCGCCCGGCACCGCAGCGAGCAGCAGGTACGGCAGTTCGTCGCCGACGCCTCGCACGAGCTGCGGACGCCGCTGGCGACGATCGCCGGCTACACCGAGCTCGCCCGTCGACGTCCCGACGACGCCGCGATGCTCGGCACCGCCCTCGACAAGGTCGAGGAGGAGTCCGACCGGATGACCTCGCTGGTCGAGGACCTGCTGCTGCTCGCCCGCCTCGACGCCGGCCGCCCGCTCGAGCGCGAGCCCGTCGACCTGACCCGGCTCCTGGTCGAGGCGGTCTCGGACGCGCGGGTCATCGACCCCGAGCACCGCTGGCGGGTCGACATCCCCGACGACCTGATCGACTCCCCCGCGATGGTCCCCGGCGACGGGCTGCGCCTGCACCAGGTGATCACCAACCTGCTGACCAACGCCCGCAAGCACACGCCGGCCGGGACGACGGTGACCGTCGCGGTCCGCCGCGACGGGTTCGCCGTCCACGACGACGGCCCCGGCTTCCCACCGGACCTGGTCGACCACGCCTTCGAGCGGTTCGCCCGCGGCGACGTCGCGCGGACCCGCGGTCAGGAGATGGGCGTCGGCCTCGGCCTGTCCCTGGTCGACGCGATCGTGTCCGCGCACGGTGGCCGAGTCACGCTCCGGTCGACACCCGGCGACACGACGGTGGACGTCACCCTGGAGGGATGATCCCGACGACCGCGCGCAGCGAGCCCGCGACGATCGCCAGCAGCCGCTCCCGGCTGACGCCGCCGGGGTCGTCGATCCAGGCGAGCACCAGCTCCTCGGTCATGGCCGACCAGCCGCGTACGACGAGCCGGGTGGCCGGGGTGTCGGGGATGATCTCGCCGTCGACGTCCTCGCGGAAGATCCGGCTGTTGAGCGCCGACCGCGCATCGTCGTAGATCGCCCTCAGGCTCTCGTTGCCGCCGGCGGCCGCCTTCACCAACGACACGTAGCCCTCGTGGTTGGCGATCACGTAGTCGACGTACGCCGTCACCGACATCAGCAGCCGCTCCATCGGGTCGCCGTCCGTCGGCGGTGTGGTCTGGGCGATCAGGTCGTCGGCAGCGTGCCGGACCACGGCCTCGTGGAACGCCTGCTTGCTGCCGAAGTAGTGGTAGAGCAGACCCCGGGAGATCCCGGCCTCCTCGGCGAGCAGGTCGATCGACAGCTCGTCGAGCGAGCGGTGGGCCAGCAGCCGGACCCCGAGGTCGAGCAGCTGCTCGCGTCGCTGCTCGGGCGACAACCGGGTGCGGGGGGTGGTGCTCACGTGCTCACTCTATTGACGGTCGTTCAATAACGGAAGTACGGTCGGCGCATGAAGGTGCAACACGTCGACCATCTCATCGTGGGTGCCGGTTTTGCGGGACTCTGCGCCGCGATCAAGCTCCAGGAGGACGGCGAGCGCGACTTCCTCGTCGTCGAGAAGGCCTCCGACGTCGGCGGCACCTGGCGCGACAACACCTACCCGGGCGCGGCGTGCGACGTACCCAGCCAGCTCTACTCGTTCTCCTTCGCGCCCAACCCGGAGTGGAGCAGCTCCTACTCCCCCGGCCCGGAGATACAGGACTACATCCGCGGTGTCGCGGAGCGGTCCGGCACCCTCGACCGCTTCGTGTTCGACACCGCGTTCGACGACGCCTCGTGGGACGAGGCGGCCGGCCGCTGGACGGCGCAGGTCACCGGTCCCGCCGGCCCCCGCACCATCACCGCGACCACGCTGATCCTCGGCGCCGGCGGCCTGTCCGAGCCCAAGCTGCCCGACATCGAGGGCATCGAGGACTTCCAGGGCCACCTCTTCCACTCGGCGCGCTGGGACCACTCCGTCGACCTCACCGGCAAGCGCATCGCCGTGATCGGCACCGGCGCCTCCGCGATCCAGATCGTGCCCGAGATGCAGCAGGTCGCCGGCCACCTCGACGTCTACCAGCGCACCGCGCCGTGGGTGATCCCGCGCAACGACCGGACGTACGGCGCCCTCGAGCGCCGCCTGCTCCGCACCGTGCCGGCCCTGGGCCGGCTCTACCGGACCGGCATCTACTGGGCGCACGAGGGCTACGTGCCGGCGTTCACGATCGAGCCGAGGATGGCCGCGCCGGCCAAGAAGGCCGCGGCCGCCAACATCGCCAAGGGCATCAAGGACCCGGCGCTGCGCGCGAAGGTGACGCCGTACTTCGAGTTCGGCTGCAAGCGGGTGCTCCGCTCCAACACCTACTACCCGGCGCTCGCGGCCGACAACACCGAGCTGGTCACCGACCGGATCGCCAAGGTGACCGGCGACGCGATCGTCACCTCGGACGGCGTCGAGCGGCCGGTCGACGTGCTGGTCGTGGCCACCGGCTTCTACACGACCGAGCTGCCGGTGACCGAGCAGATCACGGGCACGAGCGGCCGGACGCTGGCCGACACCTGGCGCGAGAGCGGGATGGCGGCCTACAAGGGCACCACGATCCCCGGCTTCCCCAACCTCTTCATGCTGGTCGGCCCCAACACCGGCCAGGGACACACCAGCATGGTCTTCATCATCGAGTCGCAGGTCGCCTACGTCCGCGACGCGATCCGCACCATGCGCGCGCGGGGCTGGTCCTCGATCGAGCCGCGGCCCCGGGCCACGAAGCGGTGGAACACCGACCTCCAGCGCCGGATGAGGCGCACCGTGTGGACCCGCGGCGGCTGCTCCAGCTGGTACCTCGACGAGCACGGGCGCAACACGACCCTGTGGCCGAAGTCCACGATCACCTTCCGGCGCCAGCTCGCGCGCTTCGACGCCGACGCCTACGACGTACGACGAACGACCACCTCGACCCGACAGGACGTCCCCGCATGAAGAGCTTCAACGGCAAGGTCGCGGTGATCACGGGCGCGGGCTCCGGCATCGGCCGCGCGCTCGCGGTCGACCTCGCCGGCAGGGGCGCCCGGCTGGCGCTCTCCGACGTCAACGACGACGGGCTCGCCGAAACCGTCGACCTGGTCAAGAACGTGGGAGCCCGCGAGGTGCGCTCCGACCACCTCGACGTGGCCGACCGCGCCGCGTTCGCGGCGTACGCGGCCGTGGTCGTCGAGCACTTCGGCGGCGTCAACCTCGTCATCAACAACGCCGGGGTGGCGCTCGCCGGCGACCTGGTCGACCTCGAGTACCCCGACATGGACTGGATCATGGGGATCAACTTCTGGGGCGTCGTGCACGGCACCAAGGAGTTCCTGCCGCACCTGATCGCCTCCGGCGACGGTCACCTGGTGAACATCTCGTCGCTCTTCGGGCTGATCTCGATGCCCGGCCAGAGCATGTATAACGCCGCGAAGTACGCCGTGCGCGGGCTGTCCGAGGCAGTCCGTGAGGAGATGCTGGTCGCGGGCCACCCGGTGGGCGTGACCGTCGTGCACCCCGGCGGCATCAAGACCGCGATCGCCCGCAACGCCCGCTACTCCGACAAGGAGGACGGCGTCGAGAGCGCGAAGTTCTTCGACAAGAGCCTCGCCCGGATGGCGCCCGAGCGCGCCGCCGAGATCATCCTCAAGGGCGTGGAGACCGACAAGGCGCGGGTGCTGGTGGGCATCGACGCCCACGCCGTGCACCAGCTGGCGAAGCTGCTCGGCTCTCGCTACCAGGACGTGGTCGCCAACCGCGCCAAGAAGCTCGCGCCCACCAAGGTCGTCTAGGGCTCGTCCTGCCGCTTGCGGCGCTCGCGCCGGTTGGCGCGTGACGGCCGCGCGCGGAGCGGGCCCACCAGACGGGGGCCGGCCAGGCGGTTCTCCAGCCGCTGCGCCTCGCGGTGCACCGGCTGCGCGACGTACTCGCCGAGGATCACGCCCGCCGACAGGGCGATCGCGACCGAGGCTGCGGTGATCAGCGCGAGCAGCCCCTCCGACGTCTGCGTGCCGCCCTCCGCGAGCAGGCTGAGGCCGCGGTAGATCGACAGGCCCGGCAGCAGCGGCACGACCGCGGACACGACGATCACCAGCGGCGGGATCCGCAGCCGGGCGGCGATGCCGTAGCTGATGAACCCGACGAACGTGGCGGCGAACGCCGTCGGCCAGGTGCGTCCGAACCCGCCGATGGTGATCGACTGCGAGATCGCCATCGCCGCGGCGGCGATCAGCCCGATCGGCACGAAGCTGCGGCGCGGCGCGTACGACGCGAACGCGAAGCCCGCGGCGCAGATGGCGGCCCCGAGTGCCATCACCGGCACTCCCTTGAGGTCGGCCCCGACGCCGGGCTCGATCTGGCCGACGTCGACCCCGATCACCTCACCGAAGGTCAGGCCGCCGCTGACGCCGGCGATGATGCCGGCGGTGGCGAGCAGCGCCTCCGTGAGCCGCGCACCCGCGGTGACGTAGAAGCCGGACAGGGCGTCCTGCAGGGCGCCCATGAAGCCGATGCCGGCGAGCAGCATGATGATGTTGGCGGTCACGACCAGCGACGGGTCGAGGTCGAGGGGCCGGATGGCCGCCGCGAGCACCGCGATCACCGTCGCGATCCCGCCGCCGGCGACCTGTCGGTAGAACGCCGGCAGTCGGCGCCGCGACATCACCAGCTGGAGCCGGTCGATGCTGACGGCGGCGAAGAAGGCGATCACGACGACCGCCAGGTCACCTCCGAGCTGCAGGCCGACACCCGCGCACATCACGCCCCACCCGAGGCTGACCGCCCAGCGCGGCAGCGCGTGGCCGGACGACACGATCCGGCCCAGGCGCGTGCGGGCCTCCTTGAGGTCGCAGTCGCCGTTGAGCACGTCGCGCGTGAGGTGGTCGACGAGCGTCAGGTCCTCGTAGTCGATGTCGCGGTGCTTGACCTGCCGGATCAGGACGTACGCCGGTTCCTCGGGGTCGGACTGGTAGCTCATCGACAACGACGTGAACGTCACGTCCACCTCGGGGTTGCGGGCGCCGAGCTGCCACGACAGCGACTGCATCGCGGCGGTGACGTCCGCCGCGCCGGCGCCGGACGAGAGCAGCAGCTCACCGACCCGGAGACAGAAGTCCAGGGTCAGGTTGAGCTCGCGTGCTTCGGGCATGGCCGCCATGGTGGCAGTCCCCTGGTGATCGTGCATCGTGTAGACAACGGACGTGGCACACAACCCCGGCGACCCTCTCCGCGTGGTGATGACCAAGTGGGGTGGGCGGCCGCACTGGGAGTTCGACTGCGCCTTCCTCGGCAGCGACGCGCACGGCGACTGGCTGGGCATCGCAGCCGGTACCCGGATGACGCGGCCCGGTGCGTCGTACGTCGCGGAGACCAACCAGCTCGGCCTGGTGCCGGCCTCCGGAGCGGACGACGGTCGTGGCTGGCTCGCGACGTTCCACGACGTCGGCGGACCGCTGCGCGTGTACGTCGACATCACCACGCCACCGGTGTGGGACGGATCCGTCGTGCGCGCCGTCGACCTCGACCTGGACGTCATCTGCGGGCCGACCGGGCGGGTCTGGATCGACGACGAGGACGAGTTCGCGGACCACCGGGTCCGGTTCGGCTACCCCGACGAGGTCGCCCGGGCCGCGGTCGCGTCGTGCGAGAGCGTGCACGCGCAGGTGCTGGCGGGGCGGGCGCCGTACGACGGGGACACCGCGGCGGCGTGGCTCGCCCGCCTGGGAGACGCCCTCCCGCGCTGAGCTGTGGAACGCTGTGCTGCGTGCGCATCGACTTCCACGGATCCCCCGAGCCGACGCTGGGCGTCGAGTGGGAGCTCGCGCTGGTCGACCGGCGCACCCGCGACCTGCGCAACGACGCCACGCACCTCTTCGCGCGGAGCAAGCCGCGGCTGGCCGACCCGGGCAAGCTGCACAAGGAGCTGCTGCGCAACACCGTCGAGGTCGTGAGCGGGGTGTGCCACACGGTCGGCGAGGCGATGGACGACGTGCGCGGCACCCTCGCGGCAGTGATCCCGGCCGGGGACGAGCTCGACATCGATCTCTTCGGGGCGGGCACCCACCCGTTCGCGTCGTGGACCGTGCAGCAGCTCTCGGAGGGCCACCGCTACGAGGAGCTGATCAACCGGACCCAGTGGTGGGGCCGGCAGATGCTGATCTGGGGCGTGCACGTGCACGTCGGGCTGCCGTCGCAGGAGCGGGTGATGCCGGTGCTGTCCGCGCTGCTCAACTACCACCCGCACCTGCAGGCCCTCTCGGCGTCGTCGCCGGTCTGGGCCGGGGTCGACACCGGCTACGCCTCCAACCGGGCACTGATGTTCCAGCAGCTGCCGACCGCGGGGCTGCCCTTCCAGTTCACGAGCTGGTCGGAGTACGAGTCGTTCGTGCAGGACCAGATGACCACCGGCGTCATCGACGAGCTCAACGAGATCCGCTGGGACGTCCGGCCCGCGGCCCACCTCGGGACCCTGGAGAACCGGATCTGCGACGGCGTCTCGACGATCACCGAGCTCGCCGCCCTGACCGCGCTGACGCACTGCCTGGTCGTCGACCTCGACACCCGGCTCGCCGGCGGCGAGGAGCTGCCGGTGCTGCCGCCCTGGCACGTGCAGGAGAACAAGTGGCGCGCGGCCCGCTACGGGCTGGACGCGATCATCATCACCGACGCCGCGTCTCAGGAACGCCTGGTCACCGACGACCTGGCCGACCTCGTCGAGCGCCTCGCCCCGGTGGCCGACCGGCTGGGGTGCTCGGCCGAGCTCGCCTCCGTCCTCGACGTGCCGCGGCGGGGCGCGTCGTACCAACGCCAACGGATCGTGGCGGCCGAGCACGAGGGGGACCTCGTCGCCGTCGTCGACTCGGTGGTCCGCGAGCTGCGCGACAGCCTCTAGCCGTAGCCCTCGGGCGGCGCCACCATCTCGAGGCGTACGCCGAGCAGCCGGACCGCCCGGTCGTGCTCGACCCGGTCGAGCAGGGACACCGCCGCCTCAGCGAGGGCGTCGGGGTCGTTGGTCGGCTCGGGCAGGGTGAGGCTGCGGGTCAGCGTGATGAAGGGCTTGAGCCGGATCTTCAGGCCCACCCGCGCCGCCGGCCTGCCCTCGGCGTCGATGTCGTCGACGACGCGGCGCGCGATGCGGCGTACGGCGTCGGCGACCTCGTCCCAGTCCTCGATGTCGGTCTGGAACGTCTCCTCGCGTCCGTGCGCCCGGGGCACCCACGGCGTCGCGTCGACCGGGCTCGGATCCTCGCCTCGGCCGAGGCGGTGCAGCCAGGGGCCGGTGGACGGCCCGATCTCGGCCGCCAGCACCCGCGCGTCGGAGTGGGCGAGCTGGTCGACCGTGTCGATCCCGAGCCCGGCCAGGCGCTTGCCCGTCTTGGCGCCGATCCCCCACAGCGCCGTGGTCGGGCGCTCGCCCATCACCTCGTCCCAGTTGTCGGCCGTCAGCTGCCAGACGCCACGCGGCTTGCCGAAGTCGGTCGCGATCTTGGCCCGGAGCTTGTTGTCCCCGATGCCGACCGAGCAGTGCAGGTCGGTGGCCTCCAGCACCGCCGCCCGGACGTGGTCGGCGAACGCCCGCGGGTCGCCGAGGTCGCCGTGCCCCGGCCCGGCGCCCAGGAAGGCCTCGTCCCACCCGAGCACCTGGACGACCACCGGCACGCCACCCCACTCCAGCGACCTCAACGTGGCCATCACCTCGTCGGAGGCGACGGTGTAGGCCTCCTTGTCGACCGGCAGGAACACCGCCTCGGGGCACTTGCGAGCGGCCACGCGCAGCGGCATCCCGGAGCCGACACCGAAGGCGCGCGCGGCGTACGACGCCGTCGACACCACGCCCCGCTCCGTCGGGTCACCCCGGCCTCCGACCACCACGGGGAGGCCGGCGAGCTCGGGGTGGCGCAGCACCTCGACGGCTGCCAGGAACTCGTCCAGGTCGACGTGGAGCACCCACCGCTGGCTCATCGCGGTGGCGGCGGCAGCGCGTCCGTGGACTCGAGCTGGCCGAGCCCGGAGACCATCAGCAGGTCGACGACCACCGAGCGCAGCTGCGCGAGGATTGCCTCCGCGGCGAGCACGTCGGTGCGCTCCACGCGGCCGCTGGCCTCACCGACCGCGAGCAGCGGCACCCGCGCGGCCACCGCCATCCGGTCGGCGGCGAGCTCCGCCGACGCCAGGTCCGCGGCGTCGGCGAGGTCGTGCGCCAGGTGGGCGTACGAGCTCGGGACCGGCCGTCGGTGGTAGGCCGCCACGGCGGTCTGTCGGACCAGCACCCGGGTGCTGCGCAGCGCGCGGTCGAGCGGGTCGACCAGCTCGGACATCTTCATCAGGTCACCGCGGTGGCGCACCCGGAACGGGGAGGACGCCACCACCGACAGCCCCTCGTCGGCGGCCGCCTGGAGCTCGCGGATCAGGTAGTCGGTCGAGCGCGCGTCGGCCAGCAGGTCCATCGCCTGCTCGACCTCGCCGTCCTCCATCACCTCCCCCGCGGCACGCAGCAGCGCCGCGATCTTGCGCATCACGACCGCCGCCTGCTCGCGCGGTCGCCGCAGCGGCGCCGCCGGCACCGCCGTCGCCGCCAGCAGCGCGACACCACCGCCGATCACCGCGTCGGTCCACCGGGTGAAGGCCGCGCCCGGGTCGGGCACCAGCGCGGCGACGACGATCGACTGCACGGCCGCCTGGGTGACCAGGAGCTGCCCGCTGTCGAGCAGGAACGCGGCCGTCATCGACAGCGCCACGATCAGGCCGATCTGCCACCACCCGGAGCCGAGCCACGCGACCAGCAGGTCGGCCAGGAACACCCCGACCGCGACGCCGATGGTCACCTCGACGACGCGACGAAGGCGCTGCCCGTAGGAGGTGCCGAGCGCGACGACGGCGGCGACCGGGGCGAAGAACGGCGTCGTGTGCCCGAAGAGGTCGGCCGCGATGAGCCAGGCCACGCCCGCCGCCAGGGCGCACTGGCCGATCTGCCACCACTTGGAGCGCCAGCGCGCGACCCTGGACCTGGCCGACGTGCGGCCGCGATCCCACATCCGGTCGAGCGGACCCGCCTCCATGGCCGCGATCCTGTCATGACCGGACCTACGGGGCGTGCGCCCAGTCCAGCGCCTGCTGGAGGTCGGCGAGGTCGCGGTACCAGGTGCGGACCTCGACCCGGCAGCGCACCCGGTCGATGCGCTTGTCGTACTCACCGCACTCGGCCCGCGCCTCCGAGTCGGTCGGCGGGTAGAGCGAGGTCCCGTCGTAGTGCTGGATCTCGAAGCCGTTGGCCGCGTCACCGGTCACCGCGACGATCGTGTCGCCCGGCGGCCCGCCGTCGTCGCCGGAGCCGGCCGCGATCGCGGTCACCCCGAACCCGCAGCCGAGGGTGGCCGCGACGACGGCGACGGTCAGGACGATCAGATGACGCATGGATGCTCCCGAGGTTGACGCACCGGCCCATCCGGTGCGCCGACGACGCTAGGAGCGGACGGGGACGTCCGCCGGGCCGACGCAGGCCCCCTGTGGGGACCGGTGTCGGAAGCCGCTCTGTGGACGAGACCCGGCCCGCGCCGGGCTCAGCCGGCGAGCTCCACCGAGATCGTCGTGTCGTCGCACCCGGCGGCGAGGGAGGTCAGCGCGCTCTTCTCGGCGCTGTCGACGCTGAGCGCCCAGCGGTGCTTCACGGCCACCCACTCGCGCACGTAGCGGCACCGCTGCTGGGCGGGCAGCCACTCGGCCGGGTCCTGGTCGCTCTTCGTCTGGTTCACGGAGTCGGTGACGGCCACCAGGGTCCGGTAGTCGCCCAGGTCGTTGGCGTAGGACTCCCGCTTCGCGCTCGACCAGCTCCGCGCCCCGGAGTCCCAGGCCTCGGCGAGGGGCACCATGTGGTCGATGTCGAGATCCGCCGGAGCGGTCTGGGAGACCCCGTCGTAGTAGGAGTACCAGCGCCCACCGCTCAGCGCGCATCCCGACCCGACCGACGGCGCCTCCTCGGCCTCCGCGATCAGCACCTCGTAGCGGGTGTTGCAGCCGTCCCCGTCGGCGTCGACCCAGAGGGTGAACAGGTCCCGGTCGTACCCCGTGCGCACCTCGCCCGCGACCGGCAGGTCCGCAACGGCCTGGCTCAGTGGGGCGGAGTAGGTCGCGGCCTGGGCCGCGGTGGGGACGGCGACAAGACCGGTGACGACCAGGACGACGAGCAACAGGCGACGCAGCATGAGACCTCCCGAGAGGGGCTGGAGCGGGCGCTTCGACCTCATCGCGGACGGCCGCCCCGCCGCAACGGTGAAACCCCTTGCATCCCGGGTTCTCGGAGGTGCCGGCTGGGTACAGACCGCTCGTGGACACACGCGCGCCCGGGGACCTGCTCGACAGCAGGTACGAGCTGATCGAACGGATCGGCTCCGGCGGCATGGGGACGGTCTTCCGCGCGCGGGACACCCGGTTGGACCGGATCGTCGCGGTCAAGCTGCTCCACCACGGACGCGAGGTCGACGACGTCACGCGGTCCCGGCTCCAGGCCGAGGCCAGGTTCGCCGGCGGGCTGCAGCACCCAGGGATCGTCCAGGTCTACGACTACGGCGAGGCGCCCGGCGAGGGCGGGCCGACGCCGTACGTCGTGATGCAGCACGTCGAGGGGACGCCCGTGTCGGAGGTGCTCCGTCAGCGGGGACCTCTGGACCCCGCGACCGTCGCCACCCTGCTCGACGAGCTCGCCCAGGCGCTGGCCGTCGCGCACGCCTCCGGGATCGTGCACCGCGACCTGAAGCCCTCCAACATCCTCGTGACCGGCACCGGCCGCGCCGTCCTCGTCGACTTCGGCGTGGCCCGCTCCGACACGACCGAGCCGCTGACCGAGACCGGCCAGATCATCGGCTCGGCCGACTACCTCAGCCCCGAGCAGGTGCGGGGCCAGCGCGCCACGGCGGCGTCCGACATCTACGCCCTCGGCATCGTGGCCCACCAGTGCCTGAGCGGCACGTCGCCCTTCCGCCGGGAGACCCAGGCGGCGACCCTGCTCGCCCGCCTGAACGACGACGCCCCGGAGCTGGGGACCGACGTGCCCGCCCCGATGCGGACGCTGGTCGGCACGATGCTGTCGCCGGAGCCGGGCGACCGGCCGACGGCCGCCGAGGTGGCCCAGCGGGTGGCGATGCTCGACCAGCAGCCGACCGTCGTGCTGCCCCCGATGCCCGCCGCGGTCGCCACTCCTCACCGGTTCTTCGACCGTCGTCGGCTGGTCGCCATCGCCGCGGCGGCCGTGCTGCTGCTCGGGGTGGGCACCACGCTCGTCGTCCTCAACGGCGACGACGCGACCCCGCCCGCCGGGGCCGCGGAGGAGCTCGTGGTGCCGAGCGTCCGGGGCGACCAGGTCGCCGCCGCGGCCAAGGAGCTCCGCGCGGCCGGCTTCGACGTCGTACGGCGTCCGGTCGACGGATCGGCCGCGCGCGGCGTCGTGCTCCGCCAGTCCCCGGGACCGGGCGTGTACGACGGCGGCGAGCCCGCGACCGTCGTGCTGCGGGTGTCCACGGGCCCCGCCGCGACCGCTGTCACGGCGTCGGCCTCCTCGTCCGCGTCGGCGGCCGCGAAGTCAGCTCCGCCGGCGACGCCGGTCACCCACCCCCACGGCAAGAAGCCGAAGAAGCCCAAGGGCCCGAAGGGTCCGGCGCACCCGAAGGGTCCCAAGCCCGGCAAGCACAAGCCCTGACGCGGATCAGGGGCTGGTGAGCCGGTTGACCTCGCTCGCCTTCTGGATGTGGTCCGCGAGGAGCACGCCGTCGACCAGCACCGGCTTGCCCCGGGAGACGACCGTGATCGTGAGCGTCCGTGCCTTGAGGTCGCCGGAAGCAAGCAGCTTCTTGGCAAGGTACGCCGTGCGGCGGCGCACCGGCCCCGAGGTGTCGATCGTGCCGATGCTGTGACCGTTGAGGCGGACGACGACGGTGCCGCCGTTCGGGACCCGCTTGACCAGGAGCAGCATCCGCTGGAGCGAGTAGCGCTCGAAGGTCAAGGTGGCACCCGCCTTCCGTGTCCGCAGCAGCGTGTGGTTGTGGCTGTCGCGGTCCCAGACCTTCGTCCACCCCTTCGACCGCTCCAGTTCACGCTCGTCGAGCGGTGCCGTCACGCACGAGCCGTTGCCGGCAAACAGGCGCCCGGCGCTCTCGTGGTTGCCCACGGCATCGACTCCCTGGACCCCGAGGCACCGAGTGTGCCCCGGCTCCACCGTGAGCTTGCTGGTGGTAGCCGTCGTCGGCTTGACCGGCGTGTCCCAGTCCTCCAGGCCGCTGAACGAGCGCGGGCCCCTGTCGCTGATCCGGAAGCGGTAGGACGGTACGGCGCTCCAGTTGTCGAGCGGGGCGGACCAGCGCGCGATCGCCGTACCGGAGAACGCGGCAGCCGGGACGACCGAGTACATGGACCGCGGCGCCTCGGCGTCGAGAGCCGCGATACGCACACCCGGGGTGCCGTCCAACCAGGCGAACGCGTCGCTCGGCGCAACGATCGATGCGGCGGCGGCGTCCTCGACCGTCCCCAGGGTCGCGACCGGGCCGAGCGTGGGACCGGTGGTCCTGGCCTGCATCGTGCAGCCGGCGGCCGCCGGCCGGCACCAGATCGCGACGGCGTCGTCACGAGCGGCGAACTGCCGTGCCG
Source organism: Nocardioides conyzicola (assembly GCF_039543825.1). Classification (NCBI taxonomy): domain Bacteria; kingdom Bacillati; phylum Actinomycetota; class Actinomycetes; order Propionibacteriales; family Nocardioidaceae; genus Nocardioides; species Nocardioides conyzicola. Next base: position 711,132 of record NZ_BAABKM010000002.1, read on the forward strand.
CGAGCACGCCCGGACCGGACGCGACCGTGACGGGAGCGGACCACGGGCCGTTGCGCTCGCTCTCCGTGGCCCTCAGCACGACCCAGGTGTCGCCGCGCTGCTCGCGCCAGGTCACGAACCGGTTCGCGGCTCCGGGTTCGTGGGCCCAGCCGACGACGGGCTGCGCGGCGTCACCGGTGCCGGTGGACACGGTGCGCACGTGCCACTTCCCCGTGTCGGCATCGGCATCGCCGACGCGGACCACCGCCGGGCCGTCGGTCCCTTCCTCGGTCCACGTCACCAGCCCGTCCTCGTTGGTCCCGAGCGACGAGGCCGTCGCGCCCGCGGCGCTGAGGGCGACCGGCGCCTCGCCTGTCCTGCCCCTCGACGCCCACGCCCGCGGGGTGCCACCGGGCGCCCGGGAGATCCACACGAAGAACTGCGTGACGCCCCCTTCGCGGAGCTCGGACTCCGTAGCCACGAGGTCCAGGTAGGTCACGTCAGCCGTCGGCACGACGACTCGGTGCGCCGATGGGTCCTCGGAGGAGACGAGACGCTGACCGCCTTCGACCGGCTCTGCCCAGACGACGCCCTGCCCGGAGCCGTGGGCCACCCCCGGGACCGCGTCGCCCAGGGGGCGCGGGCCGTCTGCGTCCAGGACGAACAGCTGGTCGCCGACGGTGTAGGCGTCGGGCCCGTACCTGCCCGTGTCGTCGATCACCGCATCACTCGCGGGATCGGCCCGGACCGTGGGCTCGGTCCACGTCCCGTCCGCCGATCGCGCGGCCGACAGGATGTCCCCGGACGCCGCATCCACCCACAGCAGCGAGGCGCCCCTGACGTGCAGCTGGGTGACTCCCTCGACGTCCGGGAGGTCGGCCGGGTCGACCCAGGTCGGCGCTCCACTGGCGGACCCCGTGGGCAACACCACCACCAGCGACAGGACGAGCCCGGCGGCAACGGTCACGGCGGTGCGCTTCACTGAGGTCACGTTACGGACAGCGCGCGACGGGCCGAGAGCGTTACATCCTTGTGGCGGCCGTCACGAGGATGCACACTCGGACGCCACACCTATGTGAGGGGCGATGTGGGCTCGCTGATCGATCCGACGGGGACGGCTTTCCTCCTCGTCGAGAACCGCTCCATGCCGATGCACGTCGGCGGCCTCCAGCTCTTCGAGAAGCCGGAGGGTGCGGGCCGCAGCTACGGCCGTGAGATGTACGAGTCGATGCGTGACGTCGAGGAGATCGCGCCGCTCTTCCTCAAGCGGCCCCATCGCTCGATCTCGACGGCCGGTCAGCTGACCTGGGTCGAGGACGAGCAGTTCGACATCGACCACCACGTCCGGCACAGCGCGCTGCCGAAGCCGGGCCGGATCCGCGAGCTGCTCGACCTCAGCAGCCGGCTGCACAGCACCCGGCTCGCCTGGGAGCGGCCGCTGTGGGAGGCACACGTCATCGAGGGCCTGCGCGACGGGCGGGTGGCGCTCTACACGAAGGTCCACCACTCGCTGGTCGACGGCATCTCGGCGATGCGGCTGGTGCAGAGCACGCTCAGCCCCGACCCCGACCTGCGCGACATGCCGCCGCCGTGGGACGCCCGGACCCGCCGCGGCCGCACCAAGGCACCGCGCGAGCAGACCGAGCTCTCCGAGATCCCGACCATGGCCCTGCGTTCGGCGCTGGGCATCACCGCCGAGGCCGCGGGCCTGCCGGGCGCGCTGATCAAGACCATCAGCAAGGGCGTGCGCAACGAGACCTCGTCGCTCTCGCTCTACGCACCGCGCACGATCTTCAACGAGAAGATCACCGGCTCACGACGGTTCGCCGCGCAGGACTGGCCGATCGAGCGGCTGCAGGCGATCGGCCAGGCGACCGGGACGACGCTCAACGACATCGTGCTCGCGATGTGCGGCGGCGCCGTACGCCGCTACCTGCTCGAGCTCGGCGCGCTCCCCGACACGCCCCTCGTCGCGATGGTGCCGATCGGGCTCAAGGCCAAGGAGTCCCACATCGCCTCCACCGAGGGCGGCAACGCCGTCGGCTCGGTGATGTGCCAGCTCGGCACCGACCTGGAGGACCCGATCGACCGCCTCATGGTGATCCACACCGCCATGCAGGACGGCAAGGAGGCGCTGTCGACCATGACGCCCCTCCAGATCATGGCGATGAGCGCGCTCGGCCAGGCGCCGGCGATCGCCGCACCGATGCTGCGGATGTCGGGCCTGGTGCGGCCGCCGTACAACCTGATCATCAGCAACGTCCCCGGGCCGCGCGAGACGCAGTACTGGAACGGCGCCAAGCTGGTCGGCCACTACCCGCTGTCGATCCCGATCAACGGGATGGCCCTCAACATCACGTGCATCTCGTACGACGGCAACCTGGGCTTCGGCCTGATCGGCTGCCGCCGGACGGTGCCGCACCTGCAGCGGCTACTGACCTACCTCGACGGCGAGCTGGTCGCGCTGGAGAAGGCCGCCGGCGTCTGACGGCGCGTCCGCGCGCGCACCGCTGCGCTCGGCACCGACCCCCGCCGCAACCACGAACCCGACACCGACGACGCCGAGCAGGTTCGGCACCTGGTGCAGCGCGGCGAACCCGATGACCAACGCAAACGCCGGCTCCAGCGCCATCAGCGTGCCGAACGCGCCGGCGGTGAGGCGACGGAGGGCCAGCAGCTCGAGCGTGAACGGTACGACGGGCAGCAGGATCGCCAGCCCCAGACCGATGAGCACCAGCTCCGGCGTCAGCTGCCCGATGACGCCCGGTCCGGCGACGACGGTCGCGACCAGTGCCGCGACCGGCATGGAGATCGACAGCCCGGCGATCCCGCTGACGTGGTCGCCGACCCGCTGGGTGAGCAGGATGTACGCCGCCCAGCAGGCGGCCGCGCCGAGTGCGTAGGCGACCCCCACCGGGTCGGCGGCACCGGCCCAGGGTTGGGTCAGGCACAGCACCCCGACGGCGGCGAGCAGTGCCCACAGGCGCCCGGTCCCCCGGCTGCGGACCACCGCGACACCGAGCGGCCCGAGGAACTCCAGCGCGCTCGCCGTACCCAAGGGCAGGCGGGCGACCGCCGCCATGAACAGCATGGTGAGCCCGGCGGTGACGACGCCGAGGGCGATGCCGGCGCGCAGCGCCTCGCGGCTGAACGCCGATGCGCGCGGCCGGACGATGGCCAGCATGAGCAGGCCGGCCCAGGTCAGCCGGAGCCAGGCCGCACCCTCGGCGCCCACGTGGTCGATCAGGCCGACGGAGGCGGCCAGGCCGAGCTGGACGCAGAGCATGGAGACCATCGCCATCGAGGCACCGGTCCGGGACTGGGACTTCATGTCCCTCAGTAGAGACCCGGAGATCCGTACACGTCCACGTGTCTTTGCTGGACATATCGTTCAGCAGATCTGAACAATGGTGACATGGACGTACGTCGGCTCCGGCTGCTCCTCGAGCTCTCCCGGCTGGGGTCGATGCACGAGGTCGCCGCCGAGCTCGGCACCACGACGTCCGCGGTGTCCCAAGGCATCGCCGCCCTGGCCCGCGAGGTGCACACCCCGCTGGTCGAGCCGGACGGCCGCCGGGTGCGGCTGACCCCCGCCGGCCACCGGCTGGCCGAGCACGCGGTCACCATCCTCGCCGCCGTGGAGGCCGCGCGCCTCGACCTCGACCCGGCCGCCGAACCTGTCGGGGTGCTGCGGGTCGCCGGCTTCGCGACCGCCATCCGGCGTTCGCTCCTGCCCGCGATGGACGACCTCGCGCAGACCCACCCCGGCATCGAGGTGCGGGTGCACGAGTACGAGCCGCTCGAGGCGTTCGACCTGCTCGCCCGCGACGACGTCGACCTCGCGCTCACCTACGACTACAACCTCGCACCTCTCTCCTGGCGCAGCGACCACGAGGTCGCCGAGCTGTGGAGCGTGGACTGGGGCCTCGGCGTGCCGGCCCGGGAGAGGCGCGCGCCGTTCGCGTCCTACGCCGACCGCGACTGGATCGTGAACTCTCGCAACACCGCCGACGAGGAGGTGCTCCGCACGCTCGCCTCGATGGCCGGCTTCACGCCGCGGATCGTGCACCGGATCGACGCGCTGGAGCTGGTCGACGACCTGATCGTGGCCGGGCGCGGGATCGGGCTGCTGCCACGCGGCCCGGCGTCCCGGCGCGGCGTGCGCGTGCTGCCGCTGACCGACCCGCGGGTCACCATGCGGGCGTACGCCGTGACGCGGCGCGGCCGCGACCGGTGGCCGCCCCTGCGCGCGGTGCTGGACCGGCTGGCCGTGCCGACCTAAGGGGCGAGCTCCTCGTAGCCGCCGCCGACGGTGTCTGCGACGGCCTGCAGGCGGGCCCGCGTGATGTCGGCGACCGTCAGCAGGCCGGCGTTGCGGGCGTTGGAGCCGGGGCGGGTGGGCTCGGCGGAGTTCACGCTGACGCAGCGGCGTGAGCCACCGTCGGCGGCGTTCTGGAGGGCGACCGCGTGCCCCGTCGTACCGCTGCCCGCGAAGAAGTCGACCACCAGCGCGTCGTCGGGCATCGTCCCGAGGATCCGGCGGACCAGCCCGGTCGGCTTCGGCGACTCGAAGACGTGGCCGACCAGCTCCTTGAGCTCGGCGACGGCGGTGTCCGTCGAGCCGACCTCCTCGGCGAGCCAGATGGTGCGCAGCTTCTTGCGTCGACCACCGGGGACGTCGCGGTGCAGCCAGTCGCGCTGGTAGACGTCGACCCGGTCGCCGTTCTTGCCCTTGACCACGCGGCAGACCACGTCCTCGGGGCGCTCGTCGATGAGCGGTCGGCTCCACCGCCAGACCGCCGGCCGGCCGTCACCGAAGACGGGCTCGATCTCGACCGCCCCGTCGAACGGCGTCGTGCTCACCCGCCCGCTCCCGGGATCGCCCCAGACGGCGAAGTGCAGGGTGCGCGCCGTGACCGGGTTGAACTTCTTGTTGGTGTTGCGCAGCGGCAGCAGCCGGTGGCGCCGCCCGTCCGGCGCCGTCAGCGGGAAGTCGCGCTCGTCGACGCCGTCGGCGCTGCTCGCGTCGAGGACCGTACGCCGGGCGTCGCGCGCGTAGACCAGGACGTACTCGTGGTTGGTCGCGAAGCCCTTGCCGAGCTGGCGGCCCTTCGGGTTGAGGTTGACCACCACCTGGGCGAGCAGGTTGTCCTCGCCGTACACCTCGTCCATCAGCAGCCGCAGGTGCGCGACCTCGTTGTCGTCGATGCTGACGAAGATCGCGCCTGTCTCGGCCAGCACCTCGCGCGCGGCCTCCAGCCGCGGCCGCATCATCGCGACCCAGGCCTGGTGGCGGCTGCGCCGCGAGCCGTCCTCCCGGAAGTCGTCGTGGTAGGCGAAGTCGTTGCCGGTGTTGTACGGCGGGTCGATGTAGACCAGGTCGACGGCGCGGCCGAGGCGAGCAGGCAGCGTCGGCAGCACGTCGAGGTTGTCGCCCTCGACGAACGCGTTCCACGGCTCGCCCATGCCGCTGAGGGTAGGACGACACGCGGAGCTCCTGCCTGATCCGCGCCGAGGGCGACCTACCCTGGGGCGGGTGCGGACTCGGGTGTCGGTGGTCGTGGGCGTGCTCGCGTGCGCCCTCGTCACCGGCTCGCCGGCCATCGCCGAGAGGTCCGAGCACGCCGACCGGCGGGTGCTGCACCCCCGGCACACCTCGGGCGACGAGCCCGGCTGGATCGCACCCGACGTGGTCGGCCGGCTCGGCGCCTCGCAGCGCTCGAGCGTCATCACCCGCGCGGTCGTCCCGGGCGTGACCTACACACGCTGGACGCAGACCGACGCCCGCGGCCCCATCCAGGCGCACCTGCTCACCCTCGATCCCCGGACTCCCGGGCTGCGGCTCGACTACGCCGACTCGGGCACCGTGCGCGGCGTCGCGACCGTGCCCGACATCCTCGCGCGCGGCGGTGCGGTGGCCGGCGTCAACGGGGACTTCTACGACATCGGGCGGACGGGCGCCCCGCTCGGCCTCGGCAAGGACCGCGCCCACGGTGTGCTGCACGGCCGCACGAGCGGCTGGAACTCCGCCTTCTACCTCGACCACCGCGGCCGGCCGCGGATCGGCGAGCTGCCGCTGGACCTGCGGGTGCGGCACCACCCCGAGATCACGCTGACCACCCTGAACTCGCCGTACGTGCCGGCCGACAGCGTCGGCTACTACACGCCGCGCTGGGGACCGACGGCCGGCTACGCCGTGACCCAGGGCCAGCGCACGAAGGTCCGGGCGGTGTGGATCAAGCACCACCGGGTCGTCCGGGTGGCCACGAGGCTCAAGGCCGGCAAGGTGATCCCGGGTGGCGTGCTGATCGGCCGGGGTGCCGGGGTGCGCCAGCTCCGCGGCCTCAAGAAGGGCATGCGGGTCGTGGTGCGCGCCGCCCTCCGGGGCCACCCGCGGATGGCCATCACCGGCAACCAGCTGCTGGTCACCGATGGCGTCGTGAGCGTCATCGACAACCGGGTGATGCACCCGCGGACGGCGATCGGCGTCGACAACGACACCGGCGAGATCCTGCTGCTGGTCATCGACGGCCGGCGTGCGGGCAGTCGCGGCTACACGATGCTCGAGCTGGCCAACCTGATGGTCGACCTGGGCGCCGACCAGGCGCTCAACCTCGACGGCGGCGGGTCGTCGACGATGGTGGCGCGCGGCCTCGAGGGCCGCAACCGCGTCGTGAACACGCCGTCCGACGGCTTCCTACGCCGGGTCGCCAACGCGCTCGAGGTGACCTACCGCAAGCCGAAGGGCTAGGCGGGCAGCAGCACCAGCGCGACCGTCGTGATCGGCGCGAAGCACTCCTTGGTCGGCGAGGGCAGGACGGCGCGGAGCGTGACGGCGTCGGCCGTGCCCGTGCCCACCACCTTCGTCGGCACCTCGCAACCGATCGCCACCACCGCCAGCGCCAGCTGCTTGCCCGCCGGCACGTCCGCGCCGGCGACCGCGTCCACGATCTCGCCCTGCAGGCGGTCGTTGCGGAAGCCCGCGCCGTACTCCCGCGCCGCGGCCTCGTCGGCGACCGGTGTCGGCCGCGTGGTGACGACCCCGCCCGCCGACGTACCCGTCAGCATCGCGACCGTGGTGACCTGCGGCGCACCGTCACTCCCACCGGAGCCGGCGCTCGACCCCGGGTCGGAGTCCGAGCCGCAGCCGACCAGCGCGAGGAGGAGCAGGACGGTCCCGAGAGTGCGGCGCATGATGATGGGACGGTAGCCGCTGCCGTACGGTTCCGGAGTGCCCCGCTTCACCCGAGCCGAGCTCGAGTCCTACCGCGACGCGGAGGTGCCCGACCTGCTCCCCGGTCCCGGCGACCCCCGGCTGAGGCTGCTGTTCGTCGGCATCAACCCGGGGCTGTGGACCGCGGCCGTGCAGACCCACTTCGCTCGGCCGGGCAACCGCTTCTACCCCGCGCTGCTGGCCGCCGGCATCATCGACCGGCCGGTCGACGCGGGCGCGGGGATGACCGACGACGACCGGGACTACTTCCGGGCGCGCGGCCTCGGCATCACCAACGTCGTACGCCGGGCGACCGCCCGCGCCGACGAGCTCACCGCCGAGGAGCTGCGCGAGGGCGGTCGGCAGCTGGTCGAGCGGATCGAGCGGACGACTCCGACGGTCGTCGCCATCCTCGGGGTCACCGCCTACCGCGCGGCGTTCTCGGTGCCCCGCGCAACCGTGGGCCGCCAGGCCGAGCCGCTGGCCGGGGCCGAGCTGTGGGTGGTGCCCAACCCCAGCGGGCTCAACGCCCACGACACGGTGCAGTCGCTCGCGTCGGCGTACGGCGAGGCGGCGCGGGCCGCGGGAGTCCTCTAGGCACCGCGTGCCACGCTGGGCGCCATGAGCGACACACTCTCCGGTCCCATCGTCGTCACCGGCGCGAACGGCTTCGTCGACGCCCGGGTCTGCCAGGCGCTCGCGGAGCGCGGCGTCCCGGTGCGGGCGGTGGTCCGTCGCGCCGGGGCAGCGCCGGTGCTGCCGGGCGTCGAGGAGCACGTCGGCGACTTCGGCGACGCCGACTTCGCGGCCTCGGTCCTGGCCGGCGCGAGCGCCGCCGTCACCACCGTCCACCCGATGGCGAGCGACGCCGCGACCCAGCGGCAGGTCGGCGTCGAGGCGACGAGCACGTTCGCGCGGGAGGCGGTCCGGGCAGGCGTCGACCGGCTGGTGCACGTCTCGACCGCCGCCGTCTACGACCGCTCGCCCGGCGTCGGCGACGTGGACGAGTCGTCCGACCTGGTCGGCGACGACGCCAACGCCTACTCGGTCACCAAGCGCGACACCGACGCCGCCCTGGCCGCGGTCGACGGACTGACCCGCGTGCTGGTGCGACCGCCCGCCATCCTCGGCGCCGGCGAGACCTCGGTGTGGAACACGCTGCGGCCCGCCGAGGTCCGCGACGACGCGTCCGAGCGGCGTACGACGCCCGACGCGACGTTCTCGTGGGTGCACGTCGACGACCTCGCGGCGTTCCTCGCCGACGTCGCCACCGGTGGGATCGGCACCGCCGACGACCCGGCGGCCGGTCCGGTCGCGGGCGGCTGCACCGCCGTCAACCTCGCCGCTCCCCCGGCCACCCAGCGCGACTACCTCGGGACGGTCACGGCCGCGCTGGGCGTCGAGCCGGAGTGGCAGGACGGTCCCGCGTGGACGGGTCGGATCGTCGCCGATCGGGCCCGGGCGTGGGGCTGGGCGCCGGGTGTCGGGCTCGACCAGGCGCTGGCCGAGATCACCGCAGGGCTGCGCTGACCTCAGGCAGGGAAGACCTGGTCCTTGCCGAGCACGGTCAACCCGTCCTCGACCAGGAACCCGCGGGCCCGGTCGGCCTCGAGGTCGACGCCGATGGTGGCGCCGGGCGGGATCACGACGTTCTTGTCGAGGATGGCGTTGTGGACCACCGCGCCGTCGCCGATGCGCACGCCGTTCATCAGCACCGAGCCGACGACCTCCGCGCCGGCACCGACCCGGACCGCCGGTGACAGCACCGAGCTCTGGACCCGTCCGCCGGTCACCACCACACCGGGCGACAGCACCGCCTCGTCGACGAACGGCGCCTGCCCCGCGGCGCCCTTCACCAGCTTGGCCGGCGGCTGCGGGCCGTACGACGTGTAGATCGGCCAGTCGAAGTTGTAGAGGTTGAAGACCGGCAGCGGCGACACGACGTCCATGTGCGCGTCGTAGTACGACGACATCGTCCCGACGTCGCGCCAGTAGCCGCGGTCGCGGTCGGTCGAGCCGGCGACGTCGTTGTTCTTGTAGTCGTAGACGGCCGCCTGCTGACGGCGTACGAACGACGGCACGATGTCGCCGCCCATGTCGTGCTTGGAGCCGATCTCGGTGGCGTCGCGGGTCACCGCCTCGACGAGCGCGTCGGCGTCGAAGACGTAGTTGCCCATCGACGCGAGCACCTCGCCGGGGCTGTCCGGCAGGCCGACCGGGTTGGTCGGCTTCTCGAGGAAGTCGCGGATCTTGGCGGGCTCGTCGGGGTGCACGTCGATGACGCCGAACTGGTCGGCCAGCTCGATCGGCTGCCGGATCGCGGCCACGGTGCAGGCCGCGCCGCTGGCGACGTGCGCCTTCACCATCTGGTGGAAGTCCATCCGGTAGACGTGGTCGGCGCCCACCACGATCACGATGTCCGGCTTCTCGTCCTTGATCAGGTTGAGGGACTGGTAGATCGCGTCGGCGCTGCCGAGGTACCAGTTCTTGCCGACCCGCTGCTGCGCCGGCACCGGGGTCACGTAGTTGCCGAGCATCGTCGACATCCGCCAGGTCTGGGTGACGTGCCGGTCGAGGCTGTGCGACTTGTACTGCGTCAGCACGACCACCTGGAGGTAGCCGCTGTTGACGACGTTGGACAGCGCGAAGTCGATCAGGCGGTAGATGCCGGCGAACGGCACCGCCGGCTTGGCGCGGTCCGCGGTCAGCGGCATCAGCCGTTTGCCCTCGCCTCCCGCCAGCACGATCGCGAGGACCTTCTTCCGGGAACCGATAGCCATGGACTCAACGTAGTCCGACCCGAGTAGGTTCGACATCGTGCGAGTCGACGTGTTGTCCCGTGAGTACCCACCCGAGGTGTACGGCGGCGCCGGCGTGCACGTCGCCGAGCTGGTCCGCGCGCTGCGGGCGCGGTCGGACGTCGAGGCCCACGTCCACGCCTTCGGGGCCATCCGCGACGAGCCGCTGACCTCGTCGTACGCCGACCTCGCCGAGCTGTCCGGCGCCAACGCGGCGCTGCGGACGCTCGGGGTCGACCTGGCCATCGCCGACGGCTGCGCGGGCACCGAGCTGGTGCACTCGCACACCTGGTACGCCAACTTCGCCGGGCACCTCGCCTCGCTGCTGCACGGCGTGCCGCACGTCGTCTCGGCGCACTCGCTCGAGCCGCTGCGGCCGTGGAAGGCCGAGCAGCTCGGGGGTGGCTACGCCGTCTCGTCGTACGTCGAGAGGACGTCGTACGAGGCAGCGGCGGCCGTGATCGCGGTGTCGGCGGCGATGCGCGACGACGTGCTGGCGTCGTACCCCGCGATCGACCCGGCGCGCGTGCACGTCGTGCACAACGGCATCGACACGGCCGGCTGGTCACCCCGCGTCGCTCCCGACCGGGTGCGGGAGCTGGGCGTCGACCCGGACCGGCCGTCGGTGGTGTTCGTCGGCCGGATCACCCGGCAGAAGGGGCTGCCGCTCTTCCTGCGCGCGTGCGCCCAGCTGCCGCCGGAGGTGCAGGTCGTGCTGTGCGCCGGCGCACCCGACACGGCGGAGATCATGGCCGAGGTCGAGGGGCTGGTGGCCGGGCTGCGCGCCTCGCGCTCCGGCGTGGTCTGGATCCCGGAGATGCTGCCGCGTCCCGACGTGGTCGCGCTGCTCACGGCCGCCACCGTCTTCGCCTGCCCGTCGATCTACGAGCCGCTCGGCATCGTCAACCTCGAGGCGATGGCCTGCGAGACCGCCGTCGTCGCCACCGCCACCGGCGGCATCCCGGAAGTGGTCGTCCAGGGCGAGACCGGCCGTCTGGTGCCGATCCTGCAGGCCACCGACGGCACCGGCACGCCGCTCGACCCGGAACAGTACGTCGCCGACTTCGCCGAGGCGCTGATCGCCGTGGTGTCCGACCCGACCCGTGCCGCCGAGATGGGCCGGGCCGGCCGGGTGCGGGCGATCGAGTCCTTCAGCTGGGACGCGATCGCCGAGCGGACCGTCGAGGTCTACCGCTCGGTGCTCTGAGCGGGCGACCGGCGTGCTCCTGGGGCACTTCATGAACTTCTGGGGCTCTGCAGAGCCCCAGAAGTTCAGCGATACCCGGTTAACCGGGTATCCCTGGGACGACCTCAGGCCGCCCGAGGCAACCCCCGCACCCCCGGCACGGCGACCACGCAGAGAGCGGCGCCGACGCCGAGGACCGTCATCCAGACGAGCGTCACCTGCAGGCCGAGGGACGCGCTGACGGCGCCGGCGAGGACGTTGCCGAGCGGGATCATGCCGGCGCTGGTGAGGTAGTCGTACGACGACACCCGCGACAGCGAGGCCGACGGGATGTGCTCGCCCAGCGACGTCTCCCACAGCGTGAACGCGCCGGTCACGCACACCCCGGCGAGCAGCTCGAGCCCCGCGATCCCCCACGTGCCGAGCCCCGACCCGATGAACGCCGCCTGGCCCGACGCCCCGACCAGCAGCACCGCCGCCACCCGCAGCGCGTGGGCCGGGCGCCACCGCAGCAGCAGGAGGTCGCCGAGCACGCAGCCGATGCCGAAGGCCGCGACGATGATCGCCCACGACCGCGCACCGTCGAGCTCCTCCTCCATGAGCACCGGACCGATCACGAAGATCGCCGGCAGCACGACCACGTGGTACGCCGCGAAGCCGCCCAGGAACGCCAGCACCCACGACCGGGACCGCACCTCGCCCCAGCCCTGCCGGAGCGAGGTCCAGAAGTGGTCGGTCGTCGCCGCGGGGTCCTCCGCCGACACGACGGCGTCGACCACCCCCGCCCGCATCGGCAGCAGCAGCGCGATCGACACGGCGAAGGTGGCGGCGTCGAAGAGGAGCGCACCGCCCGGCCCGCCTGCGAACGCGATCAGCACGCCCGCGATCACCGGGCCCACGATGGAGCCGACCGAGTAGGACAGCCCCCGCAGCGCGTTGGCCGGCTGGATGTTGGTGGGCGCGACCGTGGTCGGCAGTAGTCCGCTGAAGGCCGGGGCGAAGAACGCGTCGGCGGCGCCGTACGCCGCCGCGATCACGGCCAGGTGTACGACGTGCGCCATGTCGGTCAGCAGCAGCACCGCCGCGAGCACCTGGCAGGCCAGCCGCACGGCGTCCGACACGACCAGGATCCGCTTGCGGTCCCAGCGGTCGGCCCAGACGCCGGCCGGCAGCGCGAGCACCACGAAGGGCAGGAACTGCGCCGCGGACACCAGCGCCACCTCTGCCACGCCACCGCCGGTGGCGAGCACGGCGAAGGGCAGGGCCACCATCGTGACGCGGTCGCCGAGGACCGAGAGCACCTGGCTGCCGAAGAGCAGACGGTACTGCGGCTCGTCGCGCAGCACCGCCGGCAGCCGGATCCCCCTCGTCACCGCCGCAGGATGCCCTACCGTGTGGCCCCGTGACCAAGGTTATTTTCGCGCTCTGGGGTGACGGCCTCGCCACGGCCCTGCACGACCCCGCCCTGCACGAGCGGCTCGCCACGGCCGGCGTACGACGGCTCCAGCTCAACGTCGACGACGAGCCGGTCGCCGCGGCGATGCGGATCCCGGAGTTCGAGCAGCCGATCGGCGCGCTCGTCAGCGTCTGGGACGTCGAGGCGGGACCCGTCGCGGAGGTGCTGGGCACGGTGGTCACCACCGTGCACGGGTACGCCGTCGAGGAGCGCCGCCGCCTCGACCCGCCGGAGGCGTGGGACGGATCCCGCGCCGACGCGCTGGCCAACGTCGCCGTGCTGCGCCGGCCCGCCGACCTCCCGCGCGAGGAGTGGCTGCAGATCTGGATGGTGGACCACACGCCGATCGCGGTGCGCACCCAGGCGACCTTCGGCTACGTGCAGAACATCGTGCTGGAGGCGGTCACCCCGGACGCGCCCCGGCTCGACGCGTTCGTCGAGGAGCTCTTCCCGAGCGCGGGCATCACTGACATGCACGCCTTCTACGGCAGCCGCGGCGACGACGCCGAGCTCAACCGCCGGCTCACCGAGCTGATGACCAGCGTGGCGCGCTTCGGCGCCGACCGCGACCTCGACCTGGTGCCGAGCAGCCGCTACCTCTACGAGCTGGGGTAGGTCCGCACGTCGACCACGTTGGGGTAGAACGCGACGTGGCCGGCGATCGGGGCGACCGCGTCGTACGGCGTCTCGTAGGTCCATACGACGTTGTCGTGGGTGTCCCCATCGACGACGAGGCTGTAGTAGGAGGCGTCGCCCTTGTAGGGGCAGTACGTCGCGTGGTCGGTGCGCTCCAGCACGGCCGCGTCGACGTCCGCCAGCGGCACGTACTGCACCGCCGGGTAGCTCGCCTCCTGCAGCGTCAGGGCCGACGTCGTGTCGGCGAGCGTCCGGTCTCCCAGCGTGACGACGACGCGGTCCGGGTTCGGCGTGACGGTGATCGGGTGGCTGGCGTCGGGCACCAGCACAGGCTTCTCGCTCATACCTGTGCAACACCGCGGGGCTCGCGCGGATTCCGCTCAGGGCCTGTCGTCAGTGCTGGGTGGAGTCGTAGGTGATCGTGCCGTCGGCCGCGGCCCCGAGGTACGCCGTCTCGTCGTACTCGTTGCTGGCGTAGGCCCACATCGTCGCCCCGTCGGGGTCGGAGGTGCGCACGATGGCGTACCAGGACGTCGGGTCCTCGACGAGGTCGCGCACCCGGTCCACCAGGTCGACCACGACCGCACCGTCCACGCTCGCCAGGTCGAACCGGTCGAACGACGCGGTGCTCTTGCTGTTGTTGGACCGCAGGTCCGTGCCGTCCCAGTACCAGGACTCCTGACGCTTGGTCGTCGCGTCGACCGGCACCGAGACCACGGCGTACGCCGGGTAGAGCACCGCGTCGAAGACCGTGGTGCCTCCGGTCTCCTCCTCGACGGCGGCCACCAGCTCGTCGTACCCCTCCGCGGTGAGCACCTGGGCGTCGGCGGGTCCCGCGGCACCCGCGTCCACCTCGTCGTCACCGCTGCCGACCCCGAGGACCGCGGCCACCACGCCGACGACCACCACGAGGACCGCGACCACCGGGATCAGGAAGAGCGTCCTCGGCAGCCTGCCGACCCGGGCGACGGCGCCGGGGGCGACCGAGAAGTCGGCCAGGCCGGTCGGTGCCGGGCCGTACGGCACAAGCGCCGGCACCTCCGGCTCCACCGGCACGGGATCGGTCCGGTAGGTCGGCGGGGTGTCGTCCGACGGATCCTCCGGCGTGCCCACCCTCCGCACGCTAGCGGCAGAAGAACCCGGCTAGATGAAGATCCCCAGGATCAGCACCACGAAGAGGCCGGTCACCGACAGCACCGTCTCCATCAGCGACCAGGTCTTGATCGTCTGGCCGACGGTCATGCCGAAGTACTCCTTCACCAGCCAGAAGCCGGCGTCGTTGACGTGAGAGAAGAACAGCGACCCGGCGCCGACGGCGAGCACGACCAGCGAGACCTCGCCGGTGGACAGGCCGTCCACCAGCGACACCATGAGCGAGCTGGCGGTGATGGTGGCGATCGTCGCCGAGCCCGTGGCGAGCCGGATCAGGACCGCCAGGACCCAGGCGAGCAGCAGGACCGAGACGTTGGCGCCGTCGGCCCAGTCCGCGAGCCGGGTGCCGATGCCGGTGTCGACCAGCACCTGCTTGAAGCCGCCGCCGGCCGACACGATCACGAGGATGCCGGCGATCGGCGGGAGGGCCGCGGTGACCGTGTCCGAGATCTTCTGCAGCCCCATCCCGGAGCCACGGCCGAAGGTCACCATCGCGACCAGCACGGCGATGAGCAGCGCGACGAACGGGTTGCCGATCACGTCGAACACCTGCTGCACCGTGCGGTCGGGGTCGTCGACGACGATGTCGGCCACCGCCTTGCTCAGCATGAGGACCACCGGCAGCAGGACGGTCGCGAGCGTGACGCCGAAGGAGGGTCGCTCCGAGACCTCTCGCTCCTCGCTCTCCCAGGTGTCGGGGGCGTCCAGGACCACCCACCGGCCGGCGAGCATCCCGAAGAGCGGTCCGGCCACGATGATCGTGGGGATCGCGACCACCAGACCGAGGGCCAGGGTGACGCCGAGGTTGGCGTCGAGGTAGCCGATGGCGGTGACCGGGCCCGGGTGCGGCGGCACGAAGCCGTGCATCGCCGAGAGGCCGGCCAGGGCCGGGATGCCGACGGTCACCAGCGAGACCTGAGCGCGCTTGGACACCAGGTAGATGACCGGCATCAGCAGCACGAGACCGATCTCGAAGAACATCGGCAGGCCGATGATCGCGCCCACCAGCGCCATCGCCCAGGGCAGCATCCGCCCCGACGCCCTGCCGACGATCGTGTCGACGATCTGGTCGGCGCCGCCCGAGTCAGCGAGCAGCTTGGCGAACATCGCACCGAGGGCGATCAGCGAGCCGACGCCGGCCGCGGTCGTGCCGAACCCGGTGGTGAAGGACGTGAGCACGTCGTTGACGTTCTCGCCCGCCACGATGCCGACCGTCAGGCCGCCGAGGATCAGGGCGAGGAAGGGGTGCAGCTTGAGGACGGTGATCAGCAGGACGATCAGGCCGATGCCGATCAGTGCGGCGGCGACCAGCTGTCCACCGCCGGCGACCGGCTCGACCAGATCGGTGCCGGCGAGCGGCAGGGCGAGCAGGGCGGACATCAACGATCCTCACGGTTCATGTGGTCCACGTACCCCTGCACGATGTCGTCGACACTCTGGTCGACCTCCAGGACGAGGCCGTCCTCGTCCGGCGAGAGCGGTTCGAGGGTCGCGAACTGCGAGGTCAACAGCGACGCGGGCATGAAGTGGCCGGGGCGGCCCGCCTGCCGGACCGCGATCACCTCGGGGGACCCCTCGAGGAGCAGGAAATGCACGTGGGGCGCGTGGTGGCGGATCTGGTCGCGGTACTTGCGCTTCAGTGCGGAGCAGCTCATCACGCCGCCGCCGTCCTCGTGGACGCCGAGCCACTCGCCGACGATCTCCAACCAGGGGAACCGGTCCTCGTCGCTCAGGGACTCACCCCGGCTCATCTTGGCGATGTTGGCGGACGGGTGCAGGTCGTCGGCGTCCGCGAAGGGCACCCGCATCCGCTGCGCGATGGCCGCGCCGACGGTGGACTTGCCCGAGCCCGAGACACCCATCACCACGAGGGGTCGCATGGCCCCACGCTATCCGGCCGCGTCCTCCGAGGCACCGGCGGCCGCCGGCTCCGACGTCGTGGCGGCCGGCTGCTCGCTCGCCGGCTCCGACTCCGGGGGGTCGGCGGGCGGGGTCGGCTCCACCGAGGGCGTCTCGGCGGGCTCGACCGGCGCGTCCGAGGACGCAGGTGCCGAGGGCTGCTCCGTCGGCTCGCCCGTCGGGGGCGACGGCTCGTCGCCGGGGTCGGTCGGGCCGTCGGTGGGAGTCGCCGGATCCGTGGGCTCGGCGGGGTCGGCGACCGTCACCGTGAACGGGTCGGACGTGCTCCCCTCCGTCATCGGGGTGCTGAAGACCTTCCAGCGGTACGTCGTCGTCTGGCGCACCCGGACGGTCGCCCGGACGTGGGCGCCCTGGTCGACCTGGACGGTGTCCCAGGTCCCGTCGGGCTGCTTCGCCTGCAGCACGGCCCGGGCACCCGCGATCGGCGTACCCCGGTCGTCCGCGACCGTGCCGGTCAACGTCACGCGATCACCCGCGGTCACCGGCGCGGACGGCCCGTCGATGGTGGTCGTCGACCGGTAGCCCTCGAAGTCGTACGTCGTCGACGCGCCCGGCCGCCCGATCTGCCAGCCGTCCAGGCTGACCGGGTTGCCGTCGCAGCCGAAGGCGACGGAGTAGAAGCCGTAGCCGTCGCCGCCCATCGCCCGGACGAACGCCGGCACCCCGGAGGAGCCGACGGTGGCGACCTGCTCCCGCGTGGACATGTCGTACTTGGTCCAGACGTAGCCGAGCCCGGTCACCGGGACGGTCGTCCAGCCGGTGCTCGCAGGGGCGGAGACCTCGGCCCGGCCGATCCACATCAGGTCGGTGCCGGTGTCGGCCGGCGCCTGGAAGCCGGCGTACGCGACCCCGGTCGTCCCGGACTCGGCGCGCACGGCCATCGACGCCACGGACGTGGTAGCCATCGACTCGACGTAGC
Source organism: Nocardioides conyzicola (assembly GCF_039543825.1). NCBI lineage: Bacteria > Bacillati > Actinomycetota > Actinomycetes > Propionibacteriales > Nocardioidaceae > Nocardioides > Nocardioides conyzicola. Next base: position 728,391 of record NZ_BAABKM010000002.1, read on the forward strand.
CCACGACGCCGACGGCGTTGCCGCCGGCCGGGTCGAAGGCGAGGCTGCGCTTCCCGAGGCCGCCGGTGCCCTGGTTGACGCCGATCATCGGCTGCAGGGACTCGGCGGCGCGGTCGAAGACGGCGTCGCAGCCGACCATGGTCAGCTGGGCCCGGTTGCCGGCGGGGAGGTCGGTGCCGCGGACGACGACGACGGCGTCACCGGACGCGGAGGCGCCCACGAGCGCGCCTGACGCGACGGCGGCCAGCGCCGTCGCCACGACCACAACTCCCCGACGCACTGCGCTCCCCAGTTCCATTCCCATGTAGCTCCCGAGATCTCTCCCCAGGCTACGTCCGATCCTCCCGGGGCTGCCCCAGGTTCCCGAAAATGGATGAACGACCCCTCCCGGACCCGCGGAAAAACGGATGCTACTGAGCGGTCGCTTCGTGGACGCGGCATGATGTGGGGTGTTCACCAGAGCCACCCAGGAGGTGCACCGATGCAGCTGGCGCTGTCGGCCGAGGACGCCGAGTTCCGCGACCAGATGCGGGAGTTCTTCACCACGAAGATCCCGCAGGAGATCCGCGACGCCGTACGAGACCGACGCGAGCTCGGCAAGGACGCGTTCGTCCAGAGCATGCAGATCCTCAACGAGGCCGGCCTCGCGGTGCCGAACTGGCCCGTCGAGTGGGGCGGCCAGGACTGGTCCCCGCTGCGTCGCCACATCTGGCACGAGGAGATGCAGCGGGCGTTCGTCCCGACTCCCCTCGCCTTCAACGCCTCGATGATCGGCCCGGTGATCGCGCAGTTCGCCTCCCAGGAGATGAAGGAGCGGTTCCTGCCGAAGACCGCCAACCTCGACATCTGGTGGTCGCAGGGCTTCTCCGAGCCCGACGCCGGCTCCGACCTCGCGTCGCTGCGCACCAGCGCCGTGCGCGACGGTGACGAGTACGTCGTCAACGGGCAGAAGACCTGGACCACGCTGGGCCAGTACGGCGACTGGATCTTCACGCTGGTCCGCACCAACCCCGACGTGAAGAAGCAGGCCGGCATCTCGCTGCTGCTGATCGACATGACCTCCGAGGGCGTCGACGTACGCCCGATCGAGCTCATCGACGGCGGCCACGAGGTCAACGAGGTGTGGTTCGACAACGTGCGCGTGCCGGTCGACAACCTCGTCGGCGAGGAGAACCGCGCCTGGGACTACGCCAAGTTCCTGCTCGGCAACGAGCGCGTCGGCGTCGCCCCCGTCGGAGCCACCAAGAGCTCCCTGGCCCAGGCCAAGGAGTGGGCGGCCAGCATCTCGGTCGGCGACGACCGGACGCTGCTCGACGACCCGCTGGTCTCGACCCGGATCGCCGAGCTCGAGAACGAGCTGCTCGCCCTCGAGCTGACCGCGCTGCGCGTCGTGGCCAACTCCGCCGACGGCAAGCCTCACCCGGCCTCGTCCGTGCTGAAGCTCAAGGGCACCGAGCTCCAGCAGGCGGTCACCGAGCTCATCGTCGACCTCGCCGGGCCGGCCTCGGTCGCCAGCGGTGCGACCGACGGGACCGACCTGCCCTGGTGGGCCACGCACTCCGTGCCGGTCTACCTCAACTTCCGCAAGGCCTCGATCTACGGCGGCTCCAACGAGGTGCAGCGCCAGATCATCGCCCGCACGATCCTGGGACTCTGAGGAGGAGACATGGACTTCACCTATGACGAGGAGCAGCAGGCGCTGCGCGAGGCCGTCCGCGGCCTGGTCGGCAAGGCCTACTCCGACTTCGAGAACCGTCGCCGTGCCGCGGCCGACGACCCCGGCTTCAGCGAGAAGGTCTGGACCCAGCTCGCCGAGATGGGCATCCTCGGGCTGCCCTTCGACGAGCAGTACGGCGGCATGGGCGCCGGTGCGATCGAGGTGGGCATCGTCGCCCAGGAGCTCGGTCGGGTTGTCGCCCCCGAGCCCTTCCTGACCGCGGTGGTGCTGGCCGGCGGGCTGATCGCCGCGGCCGGCTCCGAGGAGCAGAAGACCGAGCTGCTCGGTGCCCTGTCGGGCGGCGAGAGCGTCCCGACCTTCGCGCACGCCGAGCCCGGCTCGCGCTGGCAGCCGACCGCGTCGGCGGTCACGGCGACCGGTGAGGGTGACTCGTGGACGCTGAGCGGCGTCAAGGAGCCGGTCCCCCACGGCGTACGCGCCGACGTGCTCGTGGTCTCGGCCGCCCTTCCCGACGGTGGGACCGGGCTGTTCGTGGTCACCTCGGACGCGACGGGGCTGACCCGCGACGGCTACACGACCCACGACGGCGGGCGCGCCGCGAAGGTGACCTTCACCGACACCCCGGCTGTGCCGCTGGGTGCCGCCGGCGACCGCGCCGGGCTCATCGCGCGGGTGCTCGACATCGCGCGGATCACCGCGTGCAACGAGGCGATCGGGCTGATGGAGGTCGCGCTCGCGAACACCACGGCGTACCTCAAGAGCCGCAAGCAGTTCGGCGTCACGCTCAACACGTTCCAGGCGCTGAACTTCCGCTCGGCCGACATGTACGTCTCGCTCGAGCTGGCCACCAGCCTCGCGACGTGGGCGTCGATGGTCCTGGCGGAGGGCTCCGGGGAGGAGGCGGCCACGGCGGCCGCTCGCGCCTCGCTCGGCGTCAGCCGCGCCGGCCGGCACATCGGCCAGGAGGCGATCCAGCTGCACGGCGGCATCGGCATGACGGCGGAGTACAGCATCGGCACCTACACCAGCCGGCTCACCGCCCTCGACCACCTGCTGGGCGACGGCAACCACCACCTGGGGCTGCTGGCCGCGGGCGTGGGCGGGTACGACGAGGTCGACCCGCTGCCGTAGGAGTTGTCCACAGATCGACGAACGGTGGTGTCCCCGGGCCCTCGGCCCGGGGATGCTGCTGTTCATGGACCTGATCGCTGACCACCCGGCCTTCCGCGCCGCGGTCGCCGACGTGGCCGCAGCCGCGGACCGGCTCCGCGCCGACCGCGACCGGGTCGCCCACCAGGTCGACACGCTCCTCGACGGGGGCTGGCGCGGCACCGCTGCCGCGTCGTACGCCGAGGGCTGGTCGCAGTGGTGCACCGGCGCCGAGCGGGTGCTCGACGGGCTCGTGACGATGGGCCGGCTCCTCGACGCCGTCCACCTCGACCTCACGGAGCGCGACCTCGGCGCGCAGGCCGGCCTGGACCGTCTCGCCGGGAGGTTGGGCTGATGGCTGGGTTCTCGAGCTTCGAGGTCGACCTCGACCTGCTGGACGAGACGGTCGCGGAGATGGCGCGCTGCCGCGCCTCTCTGGACGATCTGCTCGACGAGGTCGCCCGCCGGGTGTCGGCCCTCCAGGTGACCTGGGGCGGGCTGGCCGCCGTCGCCCAGCAGGGCTCGCAGGCCGAGTGGGAGGCGGGCTGCCGGCAGATGGGCGAGGCGCTCGCGTCGATGCGCACCGCCGGCCGGGTGGCGCATGGCAGCTACGGCGACGCGGCCGCGACCAACCTGAGGATGTGGGAGCAGGTCTCATGAGGCTGCTCGTCAGCGAGCAAGGCTACGCGTCGGCGGTCGAGGCGCTCGTCAGCGGCAACGAGCTCGCTGCCCAGGCCGCGACCCGGCTGGCCGGACGGCTCCGAGGGTACGCCGGAATGGCCGGCGACGACTCCACGGCGACCGACTTCGCGGCGTCGTACGACGAGGCCGCGGCCGCCACCGTCGCCGCCCTGGAGTCGACCGTCGGGGCGTTCGGGACGCTGGGCCGGATGGTCGAGGCGTCGCTCGGCAACCACGCGCACGCCGAGGCCCGCTCGACGCTGCCCGGCTGGGCGCGCGCCGTCACCGGTCCGCGGACCGTCGCCGACCGCGCCGTCGGTGTGCTCCTCGCGACCCCGCCGTCCTCCCTCGGCGCCGACTCCGGCGGACCCGGAGGTCCCGCGGGATTCGTGCTCGACCTGCTGCAGGACGTCTTCTGGCCCAACGCCGACACCGGCCGGGTGCGCGCGGCCGCCGCTGCGTGGACCGTCGCCGGCGAGACCGTCGGACTGCTGTCGGCCCACTGCGACTCGGCCCTGGCCGCCCTCGACGGCGAACGCTCCCCCGAGATCCCCCTCGCCGTCGCCGTGATCCGCGACGTCCGCGACCGGGTCGACGACCTGTCCACCCGGCTCGGCGCCCTCGGCGCCGCGTGCTCCGACTACGCCGACCACGTCGACGCCAAGCGCGGCGAGCTGCGCGACCTGCTCGAGGACCTGGTCGAGGAGCTCGCCATCGGCGCGATCATCGCCGGCGGCCTCACCTTCCTCTCCGGCGGTGCCGCCGCCGGAGCCGCCGGCACCGCCGGCGCCGCCCGCATCGCCGCTGCCAGCAGCAAGGCGCGGGGGATCCTCGACGGCCTGCGGGTGCTGACCTCCGGACCGGCGCTCAGCAGCCGGTCCGCCGCCGCCACCGCCGGCGAGATCAGCGCGACCACCGAGCGGATCCATGCAGCACGGGTGATCTTGACGGAAGGCAAGTCGACGACTCGAGTGATGCAGCAGCGACCCGGATGGCTGACCCGCCACGAACACTCGGGGAGTCACACCATGGGCGAACACGTTGCTCAGTCCCGCTCCGACCTGCTATTTCAACTCGAGGTTCGCGGGAAGAAGAGCGCGTCAACATTTCCGGATGTCGACTCGGCAGAAGGCACGCTCTCTAACCTGATCGAGGCACATCAGGGCCGCGTTCAGGCTTGGTTAGAAGGATCCGGGACTCGATTGAGGCTGGATGGAGACATGGGCTACATCACGGGCCAGACGATGGACAGGACCGGTGCGATGTCGAACGTGACAGGGGTGAGGGCGGTGCTCCAACGAGACGCGACCATGCCGAGCGGCTGGCGACTCCTGACTGGGTTCCCTCAACCATGAGGGTCGCGACCGAGGAAGAATGGCCAGCCCTGTGGCAACTCATGGGCGCCTATCTGCATCAGGACTTCGATGCGTTCGGAACGATCGACGACAACATCGACCTGTTCGTGCTCGAGTCACCCGACCTAGCCCCCGCCCTCCCCGCCGAGGTGCAGCGAGCACTCGATCAGTTCTCCACGGAGCCTGAGCTGGAGGCGTTCGTCGACGACCTCGGCTGTCAGGTCCTCCCTCCGGGGGATCTCACCTACCGCGAGTGGCTCACCCAAATCGCCGACCGAGTGCGGGCCGCCGCCGCCTGAGCAGCCAGGCCCGGGACGTCGTACCAACGGTGGTCCGGAGACCACGATTCGTAGGACGTCCCGGGCCTGACGTGATGGGGCAGCTCATCGCAGGTTCAGGCGCAGCATCTCGAACTCGACCTGGCGCTGCTGGCGCTCGCGCATCGCCTGGAGCCGCTGCTGCTTGTCCTGGCTCGACGCGGCGCGCCAGGACTGGCGGTGCTCGTTCTTCATGACCTTCATGGCGGGTTCCTCTCGGTGGGATGCCCGCCACCCTGGCGAGCACGCCCATCGTGCGCGCGCCCGCTTGGAGATCACTGTGAGTTGGCTTGGGACTTCTCCAGCCGCTCGTGGAGCCGGTCGCGGACCTGCTCGGGCGACAGCTGCGCCCGTTGCCGCTGGTCACGCGCGATGATGGCTCCCGACGCGGCGACGCCCGCCAGCCCGGCCAGTCCGAGCACCTTCCACAGCTTCACGAGGATCCTCCTATGACTCTGACGCTCGACCAGGCGGTCGACCTGACCCGCACCGGGGACCTGTGGCTCTTCCGCGGCAGCTCGGCCGCGGACCACGCTATCCGGGTCGTCACCAACGCGCCCGTCAACCACGTGGGGATGGCCGTCGTCCTGGACGACCTCCCGCCCCTCATGTGGCACGCCGAGCTCGGCAAGGGCCTGCGCGACGTGTGGACCGACAGCCACCACCGCGGCGTGCAGCTGCACGACCTGCGCGAGGCGGTGGTCCAGTGGACCGGGCGCTACGAGCAGCAGGCGTGGCTGCGGCAGCTCGACGCCGAGGTCACCCCCGCGATGGAGGACGCGGTGCTGAAGACGATCGCCCGCCTCGACGGCACGCCCTTCCCCTCCACGGCCAAGCTGGTGGGCCGCTGGGCGCGAGGGCGGGTACGGCGAGCCGCGTCCGCGGAGCTCACCTACTGCGCCGAGGTCGTCGCCGCGACGTACGGCGCGATGGGGCTGCTCGGGGCCGACCGGCCCACGAACTACTACGACCCCGGGATGTTCTGGTCCGGCGACGACCTCGAGCTGCAGGCGGGAGCCCGCCTGGGGGTCGAGGTCGCCGTCCGGACCTGAGTGGGGCCGGTCAGCCCTCGGCGCCCTGCGACTTCCAGTACTCGTTCAGCGCACCGTTGGTCTTCACGAACCACACGATCGCGCCGATGAAGAACAGCCAGCCGAGCAGCAGGTACCAGAGACCGGTCATCGCGGTCACCGGCTTCTCCCTGCCCTTGCGCTCGTACAGGCCACCGACCTCGTTGGAGGTCAGGAAGGGCATCACGATGCCGACGAGGATCGCGATCAGGAGGGCGATCGGGCCGCCGATGCCGTTGCCGGTGTGCTGCTTCATCTCGTCGTGCGTCTTGTAGTACCAGTACCAGGTGTAGAAGCCGAGCGTGACGATCGTCAGCAGGACGCAGGTGCCGGTGCTCCGGACCTTTCCGATCGGGCCGTCGGCCGGTCCGGCCATCGGCGCCAGCGGCCCGCCGGCCATGGCAGGGGCGGGGACGCCGCCGGCGGGAGGGGCGGGCGTGGAGTACGGCGGCGGTACGGCCGTCGGGTCGTTGGTCTCCGTCATGACACTGTCCTTCAGGTTGGGTGGACCGAACACCTGAGGCTAGGACGGCCACACCGGCCAGGCGAGCATTTCGGACAAAAGCCGCGACTGGTCAGGACAGGGTCAGCAGGCTCATCGCCGGCATCGGCAGCACGAGGTCGATGCTCACGGTGCCGGCGGCGTCGGCCATCACCGTCGCCGGGGGCGCCGCCTCCTCGAGCCGGTCGGCCGCCCTCAGCTGTGCCCACTGCTCGTCGTCGGGCCAGTCCTGGCCGTCCTCCTTCAGCCGGCCCCAGGCGGCCGCGACGTTGGAGTGGTGCTGGTCCACGCGCTCGTGCACGAGCTGGTACGTCGTCCCGGGGGCGAGCCCGGTGACCTCCACCCGGACGTCGCGGGCCAGCTCGTCGGAGCCGCCCGCCTTGGTCTGGTCGAGGGTGAGGTTCCAGAGCAGCACGGTGGTCCCGGTCGGCCCGGACGCCGCCAGCACCTCGACCAGCGACCCGGCGCCGTCACCCGTGGACGACACCGACAACCGGCGCGGCCCGAGCCGCTCGAGCATGGCGAGCGCCCACCAGCGCGGCTTGCGCAGCTCGCCGACGGTGCGCAGCCCGAACCCGCCGTGCAGCAGGCCCGGCGGCCGGCCCAGCTCCTCGAAGTGGTCCGAGACGACCCAGTAGGACAGCGCCTCGATCCGGCCCATCGCCGAGGCCATCCCGCGCAGCAGGAAGGTGCCGGCGAAGACCGCGTCACTGACCTCGTTGAAGTGCGTCGGCGTGACGCCCCACTCCGTCCACCAGATCGGCGTGCCCTCGCGGCCGTAGCGCGCGAGCGTCGGCCGGAAGTCCAGCGGCGGCGAGCCGTAGGTGTGGGTGGAGACGAAGTCGACGGGTACGTCGGCCTCCTCGGCGTGCGCGAGCAGCTCCTCGACCCAGCCGGCGGCCGCGGACGACGGGCCGCCCACGACCAGGCGGGAGTCGACGGAGCGGACCGCGGCGACGGTGACGTCGTACAGCTCGAGGTACTGCTCGGGCGTGCCCGACCAGAAGACCTCGAGGTTGGCCTCGTTCCACACCTCGAACGACCAGTGCTCGACGACCTCGTCGCCGTACCGCTCGACCAGGTGCGCGGTCAGGTCGCGCACCAGGTCGTGCCACCGGCCCCAGTCCTTGGGGGGCGAGACGATGGCGTCGTAGTCGAAGACCGTCGTGGAGGGGTCGCTCGCCAGGTCGTGCGGCATGAACGAGACCTCGACGACCGGGTAGAGGCCGAGCGAGCGGATGTGGTCGTAGACCCGGTCCACACCCGAGAAGTCGTGGACCGGGACACCGTCGTCCTCCCGGTAGACCCCGAGGTCGTCGCAGAGGATGCCGTGCGCCCGCACGTGGGTGACGCCGAGCTCCTCGTGCGCGGCGCGCAGCGCCGACGAGAGCTCCTCGCCGACCACGCGGCCGCCGGTGGTGTCGGTCGAGAGCGCGTGCGACAGGTGCTCCGAGCCGATCATCGGTCGCCACGGGCGGTCCAGCTCGCCCAGGTCGGAGCCGGTGTCGACGGACACCGTGACCGAGCCGGCCGCGGCCAGCGGCACCGCCGACACCGAGGACGAGAGCCGGCCCTCGACGTGGACGTCGGAGAGCGACGCGACGGCGTACCACCGTTCCTCGCCCGGCGCGCCGGTCGTGTCGACGTACGGCGGGTGCGGGACGGCGAGCACGTCCCGGCCGGCGTGGTCGAGCTCCGACCACGGGCCGTCCGGTCCGTCGGCCACGTGGACCTGGTAGCCCACGGCGCCGTCGACCGGCTTCCAGTCGAGGGTCACCTGCGAGCCGCCGGCGACGGCGACCAGGCCGTCGGGCGGCTCGAGCTCCGGCGCGTTGCCGGCGAAGGCGACGCCCGTGCGGACGCCGATCCGGTCGTCCCAGTCCTGCTTCGCGTCCGTCATCGGGCGAACACCTCCTGCTTCATCAGCGGGTGCAGCGACGACTCCATCGCTCCCTTGGCGACGTAGCGCCGCATGTCGTTGCCGGCCAGCGCGTTGCCGAGCGCGGCCATCACCATCCCCTGGTCGAGCGACAGGTAGTGCTTCGACACCTGGCCGCTGCGGACGGCGACGGCGTCGTAGAAGCCGCCCTTGCCGTAGGCGTCGAAGTGGCGCCTGAGCTTGGCCAAGTTGGCCAGCGCCGCCTTCGGCGCGTAGCGCAGCGCCAGGAACGACGCGTGCGGGGTGACCACGCCGTCGCCGTACGACGTCGGGGCGGGCGAGCCCGCACGGTCAGGGCAGCCCTCGAAGGGCTGGTCGACGGTGGTGCGCTCCTGGTCGGAGGTGTAGCCGGGACCGTCGAGGCCGAGCTGGTCGACGCCGTACTCGCGGTAGCCGCCGGCGGGGTTGTTGGACGGCGAGAAGCCCCAGTAGCCGTACTTCGCCTCCTTCAGCCCGTGCTGGATCTGGCCGCGCACGTAGCGCGGGTGGTTGACGGCCCACGAGCGCGGGCCCCACTTCTCCTCGGGCACGAACAGCGGCACCATCAGCGCCTCGAACATGCTGCCGCCCCAGGTCGGGACGATGTGGGTGCCGCGATAGGGCAGCGCCCCCTCGAAGACGTCGATCTTCTCGCCGCCGGCCGTGTAGGTCCGCCACGAGCCGACCGGCTTGGTCTCGGTCCACGCGTAGTCGCAGCTGTCGTTGGGGAAGGTGCGGAACGTGCCGTAGTAGTGCTTGGCCGGGATCTGCCCCGAGGCGATGCCGAGGTACGACGCCATCCGCGGCTCGGTGTTGAACGCGCCGTAGTGGTGGCCGGTGTACCAGACGTCGGTGCCGAGGCCGCAGTAGTCGCCGGGGACGGCGGCCGACTCCTGCGGGTCCTCGTCCCAGAAGCCGCCACGAATCTGGCCGCCCTGGCCCTCGGCCTCGTTGTAGTAGCAGCCGAAGTCCATGCCCTTGCGGATCGCATCGGCCTGCCTCTTCAGCGACGGGTCCGCGCGTGAGACGAGCAGCAGCGCGGTCGCGAGCCACCCGTTGTCGACGCTCGAGAGGAAGGGCTTGATCGTGCTGCCGTCGGTCGGGAAGGTGCGCAGCTTGGCGCCGGTGGTGGGGCTGTACCAGTTGTAGAACATCCCCGAGCCCTCGTGCCGGTCGAGACCCGCGACGGTGTGCACGGTCCGGGCGAGGCGGCGGTGGGCGGCCCGGTCGCTGATCAGCCCGATGTCGCGGGCCGCGACGGTCGACCAGAGGTAGGCGCCGATGTTGGTCGGCGAGGTGTACGCCGCGCGCGACGAGGCCTTCAGCCCGCCGCCGACGTTGTCGGCCGGCAGCCCGGTGCGGGGCACCACCATGGCCCGGACCGAACGCCACGTGTCCGCGGCGTACCTCTCCAGGGTCTGGTCGTGGCCGCGGCGTTCGGTCTCCAGGTCGGCCGAGGCCGAGAGCGGAGCGAGCAGGACGGTCGCGAGAGCAGCGACCAGGACGGTGCGCACCGAGTTGCGCATGTGGATCTCCTGACGGGTGATGGTTACTTGATTCCGGTCATGGCGACGCCCTGCATGATGAAGCGCTGCAGGAGCAGGAAGACGACGAGCACGGGGATGACCACGACGACCGAGCCGGCGAGCAGCAGGCCGTACTGGGTGGCGTTCTGGCCGACGGCGTAGAGCGCAAGGGCGACGGGCAGCGTGTACTTGTCCTCCGAGGTGGCGACCACCAGCGGCCAGAGGAAGTTGTTCCACGACGCCAGGAAGGTGAGCACGCCGAGGGTGGCGATCGCCGGCCCGCACAGCGGCATGATCACCCGCGCGAAGATCGTGAGCTCGCCGGCGCCGTCGACGCGGGCGGCCTGGATCAGCTCGTCGGGCAGGCCGAGGACGTACTGCCGCATCAGGAACACCCCGAACGGCCCGGCCAGGAACGGCAGGATCATCCCGGGCAGGGTGTTGGTCAGCCCGAGGTTGGTGGTCAGCACGAAGAGCGGCACGAACGTCACGACGCCCGGCACCATCAGCGTCCCGAGCACCAGCGCGAAGAGCACCCGCTTGCCGGGGAACTCCAGCTTGGCCAGGGCGTAGCCGAGCATCGAGCAGAAGACGACGTTGCCCAGCGTCACGGCCAGCGCCACGATCGCCGAGTTCAAGAAGTACGTCGGGAAGTCGAGCCGCGTGAAGAGCTGGTCGTAGTTCTCGGTCGTGACGTCGTGGGGCCACCAGGTCGGCGGGATCGCGCGCACCTCCGGCTCCGGCTTGAACGACGACAGGACCATCCAGATGAACGGCACGACGACGACGAGCAGGCCGACGGCCATGACGACGTACAGCCAACCGGGCGTGCGCAGGCCGTCGGCGCCGCGCTTCTGCTTCGGCGGTCGCTGGGCCGGCTCGACCGGGTCGACCGTGGGAGCATCGAGGGTCTGGGTCATGTCATCAGTCCTTGGTCCGCAGCACGCGGAACTGGAAGAAGGTGAGGAGCACGATCGCCAGGAAGAGCAGGTAGCTGGCGGCCGCGGCGTACCCGTAGTTGCCGTAGCCGAACTGGTCGAACGCGAAGAACGTGACCGACCTCGTCGAGTCGAGCGGGCCGCCCTTGGTCATCACGAAGGCCTCCTCGAAGAACTGGAGGTAGCCGATGCCGGTGATCACCGCCCCGAAGAGCAGCACCGGACGCAGCGCCGGCAGCGTGATGTAGCGGAAGCGGCTCCAGCCCGACGCGCCGTCGACCTCGGCCGCCTCGACCTGCTCGCGCGGGACGGTCTGCAGCCCGGCCAGGAAGATCACCATCAGGGTGCCGAAGTTGCGCCACGCCGCCATCACGACCAGCGACGGCAGCGCGGTGCTCGTGGAGTCGAGCCAGGCCGGCCCGTTGATGCCGACCCAGCCGAGCGCGGCGTTGAGCAGGCCACCCTGGTCGCGGAGGATGTACTTCCAGACCACCGAGACCGCGACGATGCTCGTCACGACCGGGAGGTAGAAGCCGACCCGGAAGAAGCCGCGCGAGCGGCTCAGCCCGTTGAGGCCGACGGCCACCGCGAGCGCGATGCCCATGGTCAGCGGCACGCCGAGCACCAGGTAGAGCAGCGTGTTGAAGGTGACCTTGCGGAAGAGCGGGTCCTGGACCAGGTCGACGTAGTTGGCCAGGCCGACGAACTCCACCGAGAACGGGTGCCGCAGGTCGGTGCTGCGCATGTCGGTGAAGCTCATCCCGAGGCTCGCGAGCACCGGGCCGGCAGTGAAGACCAGGAAGAGCACCACGAACGGCGACGCGAGGATCCACCCGGCCACGGCCTGGCCGCGCCGGGTGGGGTCCTGGTGGACGGCGGTGGCGCTCATCTCAGAGCCCGGTGCCGATCGACTTGGCCTCGGACTGCATCTGCTTCACGGCGTCCTCGCCGGACAGGTCGCCGCGCGACGCCTGCTCGACGAGACCGTCGATGGAGGCCGCAACCTGCTCCCAGGTGGGGACGGAGGGCGGCGACTGCGCGTCCTTGAGCTGCTCGCCGAAGACCTTCAGCTGCGGGTCGGTCGACAGCTCGCCGGTGTCCCAGGAGGCCTGCACGGCCGGCAGGTCGCCGACCTCGTCGTAGAACTCCTGCTGGACGTCGGGCTCGGAGAGCCACTGCACGAACTTCCAGGCGCCGTCGGCGTTGTCGGTGTCCTTGAAGACGGCGAGGTCGCCGCCACCGACGAACGACGTGCCCATGCCGTCGTCCTTGCCGGGCAGCGGTGCGACCGCGTAGTCACTCTCGTCGACCCCGGCGTCCTCGACCAGCCCGGCGTGCCAGGGACCGGAGATGAAGGAACCGATGCTGCCGTCGGCGAAGCCGCTCTCGAGCTCGCCCGGGTCGAGGGTGCGCGTCATCGACAGCCCGTCGTCGAAGTAGGACGTGTAGTAGTCGAGCGCCTCGGCCATCTCGGGCGAGTCGATCGTGTACTCGGTGCCGTCGTCGTTGGTCAGCGTCGCGCCGTCGGTCCAGGCGAAGGGCAGGTAGCTCTGCCACGAGCCGGTCTGGCCGGGCTGGAGGTTGAGGCCGTACTTCGCGCCGCCCTTGGACTTGAGGTCCTCGGCGAACTGCTTCAGGTCGTCCCAGCTCGTCGGCGCCTGGTCCCACCCGGCCTTCTTGGCGAGGTCGCTGCGGTAGTAGAGGACGCGCGTCTCGACGTACCAGGGCACGCCGTACGACGTGCCGCCGACCTCGGTCGACTGCCAGGCGCCGGGAAAGAAGTCCGCCTCGTCGACGAGGCCCTCGGGCGTCGGCATCAGCCCACCGGCCTCGGCGAACTCGCCCATCCACGTGGTGCCGATGAGGCTGACGTCCGGTCCCTCGCCCGCGGCGATCGCGTTGGAGATCTTGTCGTGCGCGGCCTCCCACGGGACGGCGGTGACCTTCACGTCGGCGTCGGGGTTGGCGTCCTCGAACTCCTCGACGAAGTCACCGAGCTTCTCGCCCTCGGTGCCCATCGCCCAGACCTCGATGGTGCCCTTCGCCTTGCCGTCGGCGATCGCGGTGCTCTGCGCCTCGCCTCCTGCTCCGGCGTCGTCGTCGCGTCCGCAAGCGGTGAACGCGAGGCTGGCGGCGGTGGCGAGGCCGACCAGGGTGATGGTGGTGCGCTTCATGCGTGTTCCTTCCCGAGAGTGGTGCTGGTGCGAATCACGAGCTGCGTGGGCAGGACCTCGTGTCGTGGGGTGCTGCGGGTGCCGACGATCAGCTCGTCGAGCAGGCGCGCGGCGGTGGAGCCGAGGTCGCGCATCGGCTGCCGCACGGTCGTCAGGCCGGCGTACCGCGCGGCCATCACGTCGTCCCAGCCGGTGACCTTCACACGCCCCGGGATGTCGACGCCGGCGGCGCGGAGCCGACCGAGCATGCCGAGGGCGAGCTCGTCGTTGGCGCAGATGAAGGCGTCGGGCAGCGCGCGGTTGAGGTAGTCGCCCACGAGGTGGGCGCCGGCCGTCTCGTCGAGGTCGTCGACGTGGTGGAGCTCGACGTCCGTTGAAACCTCCTGGACCCCGGCGAAGCGCTCGGCCACGTCGGGGGAGGTCGAGGGATCCCCGACGAAGACCAGGCGGTGGGCGCCGAGGTCCAGGAGGTGCTGGGTGAGCGCGCGGGCGCTGGTGTGGTTCTCCGCGTTGACGGAGTCGACGCCGCCGACGGGCGGGCGGGCGACCAGGACGACGTGGGCGCCGCGGGCGGCGAGCCGCTCGACGCTCTCGTCGGAGACGGTGCGGCCGAGGATCACCAGCCCGTCGCAGCGCTCGGCCATGGCGTGCACGGCGGCGTCCGCCTCCTCACGGCCACGGGTCGAGAGGATCAGCACGGACCGGCCGAGCTCGGCGGCGACCGACTCGTAGCCGAGCACCACCTCGGCGTAGTAGGGACCGGACAGGTCCGGGAAGACGATCCCGTTGGCCGCGTGCCGGCGCTCGGCGAGCTGGCGGCCGAGCTGGCTGGGCACGAACTCGAGGGCCGACGCCGCGGCCCGGACCCGGTCGCGCGTGGCCGGCCGGACGGCGTCGGAGTCGCGCATCACGCGGGAGACGGTGGCGATGGAGACGCCCGCCTCACGCGCCACGTCGCGGATGGTGGCTCGCACCGGCGCTCACCTCCCGAGTGGTTGCCTGGATGAAACCGGTTACATGACCGTACTACCCGGACGTGTCGGGCGTCACACCTCGACGTCGAAAATCCCCCGAGGCTTTACCTTCGGAGGATGACCAGCCTCGACGACAGCCGCGCGACGTACGAGCTCGCGGCGGCAGCCTTCCTCGACCTCGCCGAGCGGGTGCCGCTCGAGAGGTACGCGGAGCCCGGGCTCGGCAACTGGGACCTGCGCGCGCTGATCGGGCACACCGGGCGCTCGTTCGTCACCGTCGCGACCTACCTGGCCACGCCGGTGGCCGTGGTCGAGGTGGAGGACGCGGCCGACTACTTCTCGGTCGTCAACCGGCTCGTCCACGGGGCCGCCCGCGACTCCGTCCACCAGCGGGGCATCGAGGCCGGGGTCGCGCTCGGCGACGACCCGCTGGCCACGCTGCGCCGGTCACGCGACGAGGCCGAGCTGGCGCTGGACATGCTCGAGGGCGTCGACGCCGTCGTCACCACCGCCGCCGGCGGGATGCGCGTGAGCGACTACCTCCCGACCCGGACGTTCGAGCTCACGGTCCACTCCCTCGACATCGCCCGCGCGACCGGCCTCGCCTTCGAGCCGCCCACGGACGCGCTGGCCGACACCCTCGCGCTGGCGAGCGCCAGCGCCCTGCAGCAGGGGCTCGGCACCGACGTACTGCTCGCGCTCACCGGCCGCCAGCCGCTGCCGGAGGGGTCGTCGGTCGTCCCCTGACCGTCGAGTCGGGACTTGTGACGGTCGAGTCGGGACTTGTGACGGTCGAGTCCGCCAGAACTCCCGACTCGACGGTCGAAACTCCTGACTCAACCCTCAGAGCAGCGAGCTGGGGTCCCCTGGGACGTCGACGGAGTGCTGCTCGAGGTGCGCGAGCGGCACGATCTCAAGGGCGCGGGCGTTCGTCGACGCGAGCACCACGGGCGGGGCGAGGCCGTCCTCGAACGCCTCCAGCCACCGCGAGGCGACGACGCACCACCGGTCGCCCGGGGCGAGGCCGAGGAAGCCGTACTCCGGCCGCGGCGTCGACAGGTCGTTGCCGACCGTGCGCTGGTGGCGCAGGAAGTCCTCGGTCACCACGGCGCACACCGCGTGCAGCCCCACGTCCTCGGACCCGCACGAGCAGTAGCCGTCGCGGTAGAACCCGGTCATCGGCTCGGTGCCGCACGGCTGGAGATCGCCACCGAGGACGTTGCGCTCTGCCATCGGTGAGGTGCCGATCAGTCCGCGAGCGCCCAGATGCCGGGCTGACCCTTGGTCATCACGCCTTCGGCGAGCAACGCCTGGCGGGCCCGGCGGGCGGCGTACCGCCAGCGCAGCTCGCCCTCCGGCGTCGTGTCGTGGTCGGCGGTCGTCAGCCGCTCCCCCATCGCCGCCTCGAGGGCGACGAAGAGCTCGTCCTGCTCGAGGCTGCCGCCGTGCTCGCGCAGCACCTCGAGGATCTGGAGCCGGAAGGCGTCCGGCGGCGTCCACTTGCGGGGTACGGCGCGGGCAGAAGCGGCGGCGGGGGCCACCTTGCGGCGGGTCACCGGCGTGGCCCGGGGAGTGCTCGCCCGGCTCGCTGCCGGCGGGGGCGGCGGTGGTGGGTTGCCGTGGATGCACGTGCTCCGCGGAAGGTCGCACAGGTCGCAGTAGTCCGGCTCGCTCATCGATGCCAACAGTAGCCGTAGGCTGGCAGGCGTGGACGAGGAGAGCCGTACGGCGACCGGGCGGCTGCAGGGCATGCCCGCTCACCTCGAGCTCACCGACGAGCGACTCGTCGTCCGGATCGGCGACGAGGCGGTCCCGCGCCACGACGTGCCCTTCCACCAGATCACCGAGGTCGAGGACGTCGTCGGCCTCTGGACCGGCTACCTCACCGTCCACATGGGCGAGGCGAAGCTGATCTTCGCCCGCGTCCCGAAAGCCGAGGTCAAGCCGATGGCCCGGACGCTGCGCCGGCTCGTGGCGCAGGCCGGGCCGGCACCCGACGAGGCTCCGGTCGCCGGGCACAGCCCCACCCCGCTCGAGGAGCTGGAGCGACTGGGCCGGCTCCGGGACGCAGGAATGCTCACGCCGCAGGAGTTCGACGAGGCCAAGCGGAAGTTCCTCGACAAGCTCTAGCTCGCGTGCACCACGAACGGCGCGGTCACCACCGTGCCGTCGGCGAGGCGCACCTGCGCCCAGAGCCGGTAGGCGCCCGGCCGGTCGAAGCGCACGTGCAGGTCGAGCTCGGGCCCGAACGTCGTGCCCGGGAGCGCCGGCACTGGCCGCCCGCGGTCGTCGTACGTCTCCGCGTGCCGGTGCTGGAAGCCACTGCCGTCGGCGCGCATCACCACGACGTGACCGGCCGCGCCGAGGTAGGGCTGCAGGCCGTCGGGCACGCCCAGGGTGAAGTCGCTGGTCTCACCGACCCGCGCGTCGCCGTCGAGCGTGAGCCGGACGCCGTCGACCGTCGCCTCGCGGACGTCGGAGGCCGGCACCGGTACGGCGGGCGGCGGGTCCCCGGCGACCGTGACCTCGTGGACGTCCAGGACGTCGGCCAGCTGCCCCTGCTGGCGCAGCTCCGTGTGGAGCGCGTACGTGCCGGCGGTCGGGAACGTCGCGTCGACCGCCAAGACCCCCGCCTCGCCGGTCGGCTCGGGGTGCAGGTGCGCGAAGGTGCCCAGGTCGGCGCGGGTGACGATCAGGTGCATCCAGACCTGGTGGGTGCGGACCAGGTCGTCGACCGGCTTCCCGTCCGCGTCCCGGACGGCGATCGTGATCGTGACCGGCTCTCCGGGACGTACGACGGCGGGCACGTCGTACGCGACCGTCAGGCCGGCGTCGTGGGCGCTCATCGGCGGGATGTCGGTCTCCTCCATCACGCTCATCTGCGGCCGCATCGGCATGCCCATGCCCTCCTGGAAGGACAGCACACCGTTCATGCCGCGCTCGGCCTGGTCGGTGCGGCTGAGCCAGGTGAACCCGACGCCGATCGCGACCGCGAGCACCGCGATCCCGGCCAGGTAGGCGCCGTCGAGGACGCGCCCCCGGCTCGGCCGACGCAGCCGGAGCGCGTTGGTCACGACGCTGACCGAGCTCATCGCCATGGCCGCGCCGGCCAGGACCGGGTCGAGCAGGAGGCCGTCCCACCAGTAGAGGGCGCCGGCCGCGACCGGGATGAGCAGCACGTTGTAGGCGAACGCCCACACGAGGCCCTGCTTGATCGTGGTCACCGTCCGGCGGGACAGCTCGATCGCCGACACGACGCCACCGAGGTCGCCACCGACCAGGGTGACGTCGGAGGCGGCCACCGCGACGTCGGTGCCGGTGCCGATCGCGATGCCCAGGTCGGCGCGGGCGAGCGCCGGGGCGTCGTTGACGCCGTCGCCGACCATCGCCACGACGTGGCCGGCGGCCTGGAGGTCGGCGACCCGGTCCGCCTTGTCGCCGGGGCGTACGCCGGCCAGCACGTGGTCGATGCCGACCTCGGCCGCGATCGCGCGCGCGGTCGCCTCGTGGTCGCCCGTCACCATCCAGACCTCGAGGCCGAGCTCCCTGAGGGCCGCGATCGCCGCGGCTGACGTGGGCTTCACGGTGTCGGCGACCTCGAGGCGGCCGGCGTACGCGCCGTCGACGGCGACCAGGACCCCGGCCCCGTCGGCCGTGACGCCGTACGCCGAGAGGTGGGCGGCGTTGCCGGCGACGACGGTGCGTCCGGCGACGCTGGCGACCACGCCGTGACCCGGGGTGGAGTCGAAGCTCGTGACCGGGGGGATCGCCAGCCCGCGCTCGTGTGCGGCCCGCACGACCGCCTCGCCGACCGGGTGCTCGCTGCCGACCTCGGCCGCGGCGACCAGGGCCAGCAGCTCGTCGCCGGCCCAGCCGTCGACGGTGGTGATCGTGTGCAGGTCGGGCTGACCACGGGTGATGGTGCCGGTCTTGTCGAGTACGACGGCGGTCAGCCGGCGCGCGGTCTCGAGCGCGAGGCCGTCGCCGATCAGGATGCCGAGCTCGGCGGCGCGGCCGGTCCCGACCATCACCGCGGTCGGCGTGGCCAGCCCGAGGGCGCACGGGCAGGCGATGATCAGCACCGCGACCGTCGTACCGATCGCGAGGGTCAGGCGATCACCGTCGGGACCGAAGGCGAGCCAGGCGAGGAACGTCGCGAGCGCGACCACCAGGACCGCCGGCACGAACCACGCAGAGACGCGGTCGGCCAGGCGCTGCATCGGCGGCGCGGACGCCTGGGCGTCCTCGACCAGCCGCACGATCTGCGCGAGCGCGCTGTCGGCGCCGACCGCCGTGGTGCGGACGACGAGGGTGCCCGTGGTGTTGACCGTGGCGCCGATGACCGTGGCCCCGACCGTCTTCGCGACGGGCTCGCTCTCGCCGGTCAGCATCGACTCGTCGACCGCTGAGCGGCCGTCCGTGACGACGCCGTCGACGGGCAGCTTCTCCCCCGGGCGCACCCGGACCAGGTCACCGACGGCGACCGCGGCGAGAGGTACGTCGACCTCCGCCTCGCCGCGCAGCACCCGTGCCGTCGCGGGAGCGAGGTCGACCAGGGCGCGGAGCGAGGAGGCCGTGCGCTTCTTGGCCTTCAGCTCCAGCCAGCGGCCCAACAGGATCAGCGCCACGACGATCAGGGCGCTCTCGAAGTAGAGGTGCAGGGGCAGGCCCCACCGCTCGGCCAGCCCGGGCCAGAGCACCACGAACGCGCCGTACCCGTAGGCCACGCCGGTGCCGAGCGCGACCAGCGTGTCCATGCTGGTGGCGCCGTGCTTGAGGTTGGCCCACGCCTGGCGGTAGATGTCCTGGCCGGCCCAGAACTGGACGACCGTCGCGACGACGAGCAGGAGCGGCATCAGCCAGTCCATGGTGTCGAGGTGGAGCGGCAGGTACATCACGGCCATGAACACCAGGCCGGTCGCCAGCGCGACCTGCCACCGACGGCGCAGCTTCGCGATCTCGGTGTCGCGGCGCGCGTCGAGCTCGGCGGCGGGGTCGGTCCGCTGCTCGGGCCGTGCTGCCTGCCGCAGCGTCCCGGCGTACCCCGCCTTCTCGACGGCGGCGCTCAGCATGGCGGCGTCCACGGCCTGCGGGTCGTAGGTGACCGCCGCGGTCTCGGTCGCGAGGTTGACCGACGCGTCGACGACGCCGTCGACCCGGGTGAGCGCCTTGGTCACCCGGTTGACGCAGGACGCGCACGTCATCCCCTCGATGTCGAGGGTCGACTCGGTCAACGTCTGGGTGGTGCTCACCCGACCGACCGTAACATACCCCCAGGGGGTACCCAAGCCTGTCGGATCGATCCGGATAGCCACGGGCGAGATGGCTGTCCCCCTGCCCTCAGAGCGACCAACTCGTCCGTGGCTATGCCGACGAGCCGGTCTGAGGTACCCCGGCCACGCGCACGGCCGGACAACCTAGGGAGTTCCTCCGATGTGGGCGGGTGCCTCAGACGAGCACCTTGGGGTCATCGACAACGACCTCTCAAGGAGATGACCACGATGATCGCCTCGATCTCGATCGCCGACCCCACCGCCGCCCTCATGCTCGCCGAGCTCGAGGTCGACCACTACGGCACCGTCCGCACCCGCCGCAGCAACCTGCGCCGCCGGCAGCGCCGCTTCCAGCAGCAGGCGCGGCTGCGCAAGCTGCTGGCCTGAGCTCACCAGCGGTGGTGCACCGCTGCCCGGAAGTGCTCGTCATAGATGCGGCGGACGCCGTCGAGCAGCGCCGCGGGCAGCGGGTCCGCGTCGCCGGCCGCCGCGTTGGCGCGGGCCTGCTCGGCGTTGCGGGCCCCCGGGATCACGGTCGTCACGCCGGGCTGCTGCCACGTCCATGCGAGCGCGACCTGGGCCGGGGTGAGGCCCGTCGGGCCGACCTCGTCGATGAGCGCCGAGAACTCGCGAGCCGCCCGGACCCCGGTCTCGAAGTCCACGCCCGCGAACGTCTCCCCCACGTCGAACGCGCTGCCGTCGCGGTTGTAGGTCCGGTGGTCGTCGGCGGCGAAGGTCGTCTGCTCGTCGTACTTGCCCGACAGCAGCCCGGACGCCAGCGGGACCCGAGCGATGATCGCGACGCCGGCCTCCTGGGCCGCCGGCAGGACCTCATCCAGCGGCTTGAGCCGGAACGCGTTGAGGATGATCTGGATCGAGGCCACGTGCGGCCGAGCGATCGCCGACAGCGCCTGGTCGCAGGTCTCGACGCTGAGCCCGTACGCCGCGATCGCCCC
This sequence comes from Nocardioides conyzicola, assembly GCF_039543825.1. NCBI lineage: Bacteria > Bacillati > Actinomycetota > Actinomycetes > Propionibacteriales > Nocardioidaceae > Nocardioides > Nocardioides conyzicola. Next base: position 748,902 of record NZ_BAABKM010000002.1, read on the forward strand.
CTCGTCGACCAGCGTGTCCAGGGCGTCGTACGTCGCGTCCGCGTCCACGGTCGCGCTCGGCGGGCAGTGCAGCTGCACCAGGTCGAGGGTGTCGACGCCGAGGTTGCGCCGGGACCGGTCGGTCCAGGCGCGGAAGTTGTCGAGGGAGTAGTTCTCAGGCACCTGGTCCATCCGGCGGCCCATCTTGGTGGCGACCGTGATCCCGTCGTGGGACTTCAGGAACTTGCCGATGACCTGCTCGCTGCGCCCGTCGCCGTACACGTCGGCGGTGTCGAAGAAGGTCACCCCCGCGTCGACCGACGCCTCCAGGACCGCGAGGGCGTCGTCCTCGGAGACGTCACCCCAGTCCGCGCCGAGCTGCCAGGTGCCGAGGGCGACGACGGAGATCTTGCTCTTGCTCAGGGTGCGCTGCTCCATGGCAGCGAGTGTGTCAGGTCAGCTGTGGCGCACGAAGAGCAGCACCCGCGCATCGCGGGCCACCTGCTGGTGCTGGCGCTGGCGGAGCCCGGCGAGCCGGCGCTGCTTCTCGGCGGCGGTGAGCGAGCTCCAGTCCGGGCGAGTTGCGCTGAGAGTCTGCATGTCGCTCAGGAGCGAGCGACACGACGGCAGATACCTCGGGCTTCGGCTAGTCCTTGCGGCACACGAACCCGAAGACCGTGATCGCCGAGAAGGCCCAGCCCGCATCGGCCGCGGCGGACTGGGTGCGCAGTGTCTCCTCGGCCTGCGCGGGCGTGATGGTCCCGTCGGTCACCGCCTGGTCGGCGGCGAGCCGGGACATGTGCGAGCCCATGAGCACGTCCTGCGGATAGACCAGCGCCGACGAGCCGACGTCGGGATCGACGTGCAGCCCGGCGGTCATCGCCTGGCGCGGCAGGTGCCGCGCAGCCGTCGGGTTGGCGATCTGGGACATGAAGGCGTCGAGCATCGCGCGGCCGACAACCGGGTCGATGTCCGACTCCACCCGCGAGGCGTGGTCGGAGTCGAGCAGCAGCGCGCGTCCGCCCGGCCGCAGCACCCGCGCGATCTCGACCACCGCGGCCTGGGCGTCGGGCACGTGCTGGAGCACCCGCTCGCACCAGACGACGTCGACGCTCTCGTCGGGCAGGGGGAGCTCGGTGGCCAGCCCCTGGCAGAACTCGACCTCGACCCCGTGGGACGCGCAGCGCTCCTCCGCCACCCGCCGCAGCATCGCGTTGGGCTCGATGCCGAGCACCCGGGCGTCCGGTCCCGCCAGCCGCGCCAGGCGGCGGGTCATCGTCCCGGTGCCGCTCCCGATGTCGACACAGGTGTCGCCCCGGCGTACGTCGGCACCCGCCAGCGCCCACGCCCGCAGCCGCTCGATCGACGGCGCGGCATCCTGGGCGTCGAGCACGCTGACCATGGCGTGCACGGCGTCCGCATCCACGGTCCCCGGCCGGAAGGCCGTGCCCAGCGTGAACGACGTGCCGCTGACCTCACTCATGCTCATGCTCCAGGTTGGCACAATCGGGACCATGGCGTACGACGAGAAGCTGGCCGACCAGCTGCGCGAGATCGCGGCCGGCGTGCCGGGTGTCAGCGAGCGGAAGATGTTCGGCGGGCTGGCCTTCCTGGTCGAGGGCAACATGGCCGTCGCCGCCAGCAAGGAGGGCGGGCTGCTGCTCCGGGTCCCGCCCGAGCGCACCGACGAGCTGCTGGCCGAGCCGCACACCGACGCGTTCGTCATGCGCGAGCGGTCGATGACCGGGTGGCTGCGGGTCGACCCGCCCGGCGTCGCGACGTACGCCGACGTGGAGCGCTGGGCCGGGATCGGGCTCGACTACGCCGCTACGTTGCCGCCGAAGTAGCGCACCCGACGCAGGTCGTGGCCGTGGGTCGCACCTCCAGCCGCGCCGCCGGGATCGGCTGCCCGCAGACCGCGCAGACGCCGTACGTACCGTCGTCGAGGCGACCCAGGGCCGCGTCGATCTCGGTCAGGTGGGTCTCGGCCTGGCGCACCAGGGCGCCCACCTGCGACCGCTCGAAGGCGATCGTCGCACCCTCGGGATCGTGCTCGTCGTCGGCGTTGGTGTCCTTGGACGCCTCGACGAAGCCGCGGTAGTCGCCCCGCAGCTCGGCCAGCCGTTGCGTGGTCCGTCGCCGCTCCTCGGCCAGCCGGTCCCGGGCGCTCATCGGCGCCGCAGCAGGGCGAGCACCTCGTAGTGCCCGGTGTTGGGGAACATGTCCAGCAGCTGCCCGCGCACCGGTCGCAGCGACGGCATCGCGGCGAGGTCCTTGGCCAGGCTGACGGCGTTGCAGCTCGAGTAGAGGACGTGCTCCACGCCGGACGACTCCAGCCAGCCGCTGAGCTCCGGCCCGATCCCGCGACGAGGCGGGTTGACCACCACGAGGTCCGGAGGGGCGCCGGAGCCGAGCGCGTACGCCGTCGCGTCGCCGACCTCGAAGCGCACGTCGGCGAGCCCGGAGTCCGCCGCCGTCAGGTTCGCGCTCGCGACCGCCTCCCGGCTGACCTCGATGCCGGTCACCGCCACGCCAGCCCGCGCGAGCGACAGGGCGAAGCCGCCGACGCCGGAGTAGAGGTCCCACACCGAGGCCGGTGCGAGGTCGGCCGTCCAGGCCCGGGCCCGCTGGTAGAGCTCGGCCGCCATCGCCGTGTTGGTCTGGAAGAAGCTCTGCGGCCGCAGGTGCAGGTCCAGCCCGGCGACCCGCATCCGCAGCGTCTCCTGCTCGGTCAGCACGATCTCGTGGTCGCCCTCGAGGATCGCCTTGTGCTCGGGCTGGATGTTGACCGACGCCACGACCAGGGCCGGCAGCGCCGCCCGGAGGGCGGGCAGGTGCTTGCGGATCCGCGCCACCGGCTCCTGGGAGCGCAGCACGCAGCGGACCATGAGCTCGCCGTCGGGCGACTCCGTGACGATCAGGTGCTTGAGCTCGCCCCGCCTGCCCGGCACGTCGTACGGCGTGAGCGCGGCCGTCCGCACGAAGTCGGCCAGCACGGGGAGGGCCGCCCGGATCCCGGCGGTGTGCAGCGGGCAGTCGCGCAGGTCGGTGCCGCCACCGGCAGGGTTGAGGATGCCGAGCGTCGGGTCGTCCACCGATCCGCTGACGACCATCTTCGCCTTGTTGCGGAAGCCGAGCTGCGCGCTCGCGACCGCCGGCTCCCAGGGCGCCTCCACGAGCGCGGCCACCTGGCGCTGCTTGTCGACCAGCTGCACGCCGTACGGCAGCCCGAGCCAGCTGCACGACCGGCAGCGTCCGGCGTCGAAGTGGTGGCAGAGCTGGTCGAGTGACATGGCGCGCCCAGGCTACGGGGAGGGACGGATCACACTGGATTCGCGAAGGTTGACGGAATCAACCGATACCGCGAGGGGTTGGACGCTGAGATGACTACTGCACTCGCCCGCCGGACCGACTACCGCCTCACCTTCCTGGTGCTGTGCGTCGGGGTCGCGTCGTTCTCGCTCCTCCAGTCCATGGTCAACCCGGTGCTGCCCACCATCCAGGCCGCCCTCCACACGGACCAGGCCACGGTGACGTGGGTGCTGACGGCGTACCTCGTGTCCGCCTCGATCTTCACCCCGATCATCGGCCGCGTCGGCGACAAGGTCGGCAAGGAGCGGATGCTGGTCGTCGCGCTCGGCGCGCTGGCCGTCGGCTCGCTGCTGGCCGCCGTGGCCGGCACCATCGGCGTGCTGATCGCCGCCCGGGTCATCCAGGGCATCGGCGGCGGCGTGCTGCCGCTGACCTTCGGCATCATCCGCGACGAGTTCCCCCGCGAGAAGGTCGCCTCGGCGATCGGCATGGCCGCCGCGCTGCTGGCCGTCGGTGGCGGCGTCGGCCTGGTCATCGCCGGACCGCTGGTCGACGCGCTGAGCTACCACTGGCTCTTCTGGATCCCGATGGTGATGACCATCGTCGCCGCCGTCGCCGCGGCCGTGTGGGTCCCCGAGTCGCCCGAGCGCACCCCCGGCCGCATCAACGTCGGTACGGCGCTCCTCATGTCGGTGTGGCTGGTGGCGCTGCTGGTCGGCGTCAGCCAGGGCCACCACTGGGGCTGGTCGTCGGGCAAGGTCATCGGCCTGTTCGTGATCGCCGCCGTCATGCTGCCGGTCTGGGTGATCGCCGAGGCGCGCAGCAAGGAGCCGCTCATCGACATGCAGATGATGCGCATCCCGACCGTGTGGACCGTCAACCTGGTCGCCCTGCTCTTCGGCATGGGCATGTACGCGATGTTCGCATTCGTGCCGCAGTTCCTGCAGACCCCCGAGGTCGCGGGCTACGGCTTCGGCGTCAGCGTGAGCGAGTCCGGGCTGCTGCTGCTGCCCCAGACCGTCGCGACCTTCATCGGTGGCATCGCGGCCGGGCGCCTCGCGGCCCGCTTCGGCTCCAAGGCCCTCCTCGTCGTCGGCGCCACACTGACTGCGGTCGGCACCTTCGGGATGGCCTTCGCGCACGGCGAGCTCTGGATGGTGCTCATCGAGACCTCGATCCTCGGACTGGCCTTCGGCCTCGCGTTCGCCGCGATGTCCAACCTCGTGGTCGCCGCGGTCCCGCAGAGCCAGACCGGCGTCGCGAGCGGCATGAACACCAACATCCGTACCGTCGGCGGCGCGATCGGCTCGGCCGTGATCGCCACCGTGGTCACCAGCAGCCTGCTGCCGACCGGCGTGCCGACCGAGTCCGGCTACACCCACGGCTTCCTGCTGCTCGCGATCACCTCCACGGCCGCGGCCGTGGTCTCCGTGCTGGTCCCGGTCGTGAAGGCCGTGACGCACGTCGTGCCCGGCCCCCAGGCGGAGGCCGAGCACGACGACGCGGTGGCGACGACTACCGCTTGAGCTGGGCCGCCGTGATCAGGTCCCGGAGCGAGCCGAGCCGGTCCTGAGCCGCGGCCGACCTGCGCGCGGTCGCGGTCGGTGACGTCGCCTCCGGCGGCGGCACCGGCTCACACTGCGCGTCGGAACGGTTGCCGCGCACCCGCGTCGGCAGCGCACCGGTGAGCAGGTAGGCGGCGATCTTGTCGTCGGTGCAGGCGACGCCGGACAGCGACCCCGCGTGCGTCGTACCGCCCACGCCCTCGATCAGCACCGAGCGCGGGAAGCGCTTGCGCACCTCCAGCGCGCCGGCGTACGGCGTCGCCGAGTCCTCGGTCTCCGAGATCAGCAGGATCGGCGGCGCGCTCTTGCCCTTCACGTCCACCGGCCGGGCGGACGGGGCCGCCCAGTCGAGGCACGGCGTGTTGTACCAGGTGTTGTTCCAGGCGAGGAACGGCGCGTACGAGTGGATCCGCCACGCGTCCTTCTCCCAGGTCTTCCACTTCGACGGCCACGGCGCGTCGGTGCACTGCACCGCGAGGTAGTTGGCGAAGGTGTTGTCCGAGCCGGGCCCGGTCGGGTCGCCGTAGTACTCCTTGGCCGGACCGAGGTCCCCATCCGCTGCCGCCACGAGCACGTGCGCGACGGCGTCCCAGTCGTAGACGTAGTAGGCGGCGCCCACGAAGACGTCGTTCCAGTCGGCCGCACCGAAGTCGGCCTCCGGGTGGTCGGTCAGCTGGTCGAGCACGTCGTAGTAGAGGTCGCGCACGGCGTCACCGTCGGTGCCGAGGCCGTACGCCGCGTCGTTGTCGGCGATCCAGTCGAAGTAGGTGTTGATGTTCTTGTCGAACTGCTTCTCCTGCTCGAGGTTGGCGTCGTACCAGACGTCGGTCGGGTTGACCACGCCGTCGAGCACGAAGCGGCGCACCCGGTCGGGGTACTTCGTCGCGTAGACCTGCGCCAGGTAGGTGCCGTAGGAGAAGCCGTAGAAGTTGATCTTCTTCGCGCCGAGCGCCTTGCGGATCGTGTCCATGTCCTGCACCCAGTCGGTGGTGTGGGTGTGGCGCAGGAGCTTGCCGCCGGCGGCGGCGCAGTCGTCGGCGTACGCCGAGGACTTGGCCCACCAGAACTCACGGACCCCGCGGTGGTCCGGCACGTACGCCGGGCGCCCGGGGGCGAAGTAGTCGGGATCGCAGCTCAGCGACGGCACGCTGCGGCCGACGCCGCGCGGGTCGAAGCCGATCCAGTCGTAGGGGTCACCGCCGCCGTTCGGCACGAACGCCCCGAGCCGGGCCAGCCCGAGCCCGGAGCCTCCGGGACCGCCGGGGTTGACCAGCATCGGGCCCTGGGCGGCGGCGTCGGAGGTCTTGTGCGCGATCTTCGAGACCGCGAGCTGGATCTTCTCGCCGCGCGGCTTCGCGTAGTCGAGCGGGACGGTGAGCATCCCGCAGGTCGCGCCCGCGTTGCGCAGGCTGGCCGTCGGGCACTCGCCCCACGCGATCGGCGGCGGGGTGTAGCCGGGGTGCCCGTGATGCTTGGCGTGGTGGGGCTTCGCGTGGTGCGGGGCCGCGGTGGCGACGCCGGTGGCGGCGAGCCCCAGCGCGAGCCCGAGGGTGGCGGCCGCAGCGAGGACGCCCGAGATGCGTCGGTTCACGTATTTCCTCCGAGCAGGTGGTCGGCCTCCACGAGGGGACGCCGGGTGGACCCCGATGTCCACCTCGGGCACCACATCACGGCGATTCGTCCGGTGTAAACCCCCATATGGTGCAACAACGTGCGGCGCAGAGAGATGAGGCGGCCCCCTACGCTGGCGGGGTGGAACCCGACTTCGGCGTGCTGCTGGCCGTCGCGCACGGCACCTTCTTCGACCGCCTGCACCGGCACATGGCCGCGGCGGCGGCGAGCACCCCAGGATGTCAACCATGGTGAGCGGCTGGTGTGGCCACCCGAGCGGACCCGCAGCTGTAACGCCGGGTTACTGACTCTTCAGCGGGGGTTGCAACCCCCTGGGAACAAGCAGTAACCCGGCGTTACAGCCGACGCGCGCCCCTCAGCCGAGGCCGAGCTGCGCCAGGATCTGGTTGAGCAGCGCCACGAGCTGGGCGAGCAGCCCGAAGTCGTCGAGCAGACCCGTGACGGCGCACAGCAGGTTGCCGAGCAGGTTGCCGGCGCCGGCGACCGCCACGATGTTGAGCACGACCCGGTCGAGGTGGACCTGGAGGCCGAGGACGTCGAGGTCGAGCGGCGCCAGCACCAGGTGCAGGATGTCGCAGGTCGCGAGCGCGGCGGCCCGGTCGCCCGCCCGCACCGGGGTGCCGTTGATCGACTTCACCCGGAGCGTCTTGAGCTGGGCGAACCGGGTCGTCGAGCCGTTCTTCTCGTGCACGACGCCCTGGACCAGGCCGCGGACGAAGACCTTGCCGTCGTGCCGCGAGAACTTCAGCGGCACGAACGCGCCGGTGACCTGCCGACCCTTGCTGGTCTCGCCGACCACGCGCGAGGTGAGCTTCCCGGCCTTGGTCTGGGCGACCGGGGCGGCCGTGGCCCGGTGGGTCGAGCCGGAGCTCGAGGCGTCGGCGGCCTGGAAGCCGACGAGGCAGAGTGCGAGGGCGAGAACGACGGCCGTGAGCCGGCCGGCGGGTGAGACGAAGAGCTTGGACATGATGCCTCCCGAGAGTGCGGTTTCCCCTCACATGCCTGAGACGCCGCCGATCGTTACATCGACGGCGGTCCCGCCTGCCGCAACGAGCTTGCGGAGGCGCCGCAGCCCGCGGTGGTGGGCGACCCGGACGGCGGTCGCGCTGATGCCCAGCGCCAGGCTGGTGGCGGCGACGTCGAGGCCCACCACGTCGATGCAGGCGACGACCTGGGCCTCCCGCTCCGGGAGCGTGGCGACCAGCCGACGGGCCAGGTCCGCGCCGACGACCTGCGGCGCCGGATCGCCGGTGCCACCCGACGCCGCCTCCAGCTGGTCGGCGGCCAGCGGCGTCGTACGCCGCGCGTGGGACACGCGGTAGCGGCTCCGCGACACGTTGCGGGCGATCCCGAAGAGCCACCCGGCGAAGTCGTGGCGGTCGCCCTCGAAGTCGGCGACCCGCCGGGCCGCGGTCAGCCACGCCTCGGCGGCGATGTCCTCGGCGTCGGAGGCCGGGTCCTCGTGGTGCAGGTGGCGCAGCCAGACCACGAGGCGCTCCGCGTGGTCGCCATACAGCTCGGCCCAGGCCGCCTCGTCCCCGTCGCGGGCGCGCGCGACCAGCTCATCTCCCTGTGCGCGCACCATCAACGGCACCCTCCCGAGCGGGCCTCCCGGTCGAACTGTGCCCCTCTCGGGCCCTCTCCTCACCCGTTTGCCGCAATCGCGTGGCATCGTCGGGGCATGGGGAGTCCGGGATCGCGTCGGCAGCTGCGTCGCGGCCTCCGCGCGGACACCTCGCGGCGCCGGTCGGACCCGGACCTCACCCGGCGGCTCGCCGCGGAGGCCGCCGCGTCGACACCGGCTCCCGCGACCTCCCGCCGGAGGACCGTGCTGGTCGCCGTCGCATCGGTCCTGCTGGCCGTGCTCGCCACGCTGGGCATCGCGTCCGCGACCGGGGCGTCGTGGGCACCCTGGTCGCCCGACGCGCCCGAGCCGACGCATCCACCGGCACCCGCGACGCCCACCACCGCCGACACCGCCGGCACCTCCGGGACCCCGGAGCCGACGACTCCCGGTCCGAGCGAGACCTCGACGCCGTCCGATTCGGCGCCGCCACCGTCGAGCAGGACATCGTCGCCGACGAGATCGGCGACGCCGCACGCACCGCCGTCGCCGCGCGGCGCGGGTCCGTCCGGCAGCCCGACCCTGCCCACGGTGCCCTCGCTGCCGCTCTCGGGGCTGCCGTCCGCTTCGGTGCCTGCCTCGGTGGGGTGAGTTCCCGCACAAACTTGGATCCGTCGCTGGACATCAGTTTCCGAGCCGTTGTACGGGGCACACCCTGTGTAGCCGAAGACCGATCAGGTCCGGAAATGAGGAGATCATGAGCTGCACCGGTGGGTCGACGTCGAGCCACTCGACGCGACTGTCGACGCGGATGGCCCTCGAGCCGTCGGCGCAGACCGGGTCGCTCGCTCGTCGAGAGCTGCGCCAGCTGCTCGACACCGCGCAGGTCGACCGGGACATCAGCGACACCGCTGTCCTCCTGGCCACCGAGCTCGTCACCAACGCTGTCGAGCACGGCCGCGGCTCGGCGTACCTCGATGCCGCCGTCCGGGACCGGGCCATCCGGCTCGAGGTCAGCGACAGCAGCACCGTCGTGCCCCGGCCCAACACCGGCGTCTCGGAGCTCGATGAGCGCGGTCGCGGGCTGATCCTCATCGACGCGCTCGCCTCGCGCTGGGGCGTCCTCCCCCGCCCGGACGGCAAGACCGTCTGGTGCGAGCTCGACATCGCCTGACCCTTTCGGGCCCAGAACAAGAACCTGTTCTAGTACCGTCTGCCCGTGAGCAAAGCTGCGTCGCTGACGCGAGTCGGCCTGGCCTACGTCCTCGCGATCGCCGTCGGCGCCGCCTGGCTGTACCTCGGCCCGGACACCGACCACCTGTGGCTGGACGGCCTGATCGCCGACGTCCTGGCGACGCTCGTGATCTTCGTCTTCAGCCGCATCCACCACAACTCGAGCTTCTACGACGCCTACTGGAGCGTGCTCCCGCCGCTGCTGGCGATCTACTGGTGGAGCGAGAGCACACCGGACGTCAACGACCTGCGCGCCTGGCTGGTCATCGGCGTGATCCTCGTCTGGGCGGTCCGGCTCACCGGCAACTGGATCTATGCGTTCCCGGGCTTCCCGCACGAGGACTGGCGCTACCCGCTGCTGAAGGACGGCAAGGGCAGCATGGAGCCGCTGGTCGACCTCTTCGCGATCCACGTGGTCCCGACGTTGCAGGTCTTCCTCGGGATGGTGCCGGTGTACGTCGCGGTCACCCGCACCGGCCGCGACGTCGGCTGGCTGGACATCGTGGCCGTCGTCGTCGGCCTCGGATCGGTGGCGCTCACGTACACCGCCGACCTGCAGATGTACCGGTTCGCCCGCACCAAGCAGCCCGGCCAGGCGATGGACCAGGGCTTGTGGGGCTGGTCGCGCCACCCCAACTACCTCGGTGAGATCGGCTTCTGGCTCTCGCTGGGCATCTTCGGCCTAGCGACCTCCCCGTCCGACTGGTGGTGGGTCTTCGTCGGCGCGCTTGCCATGGTCGCGCTCTTCCTCGGCGCGAGCATCCCGATGATGGAGGAGCGCAGCCTCGAGCGCCGCCCCAGCTACCAGGACGTCATCGACCGGGTGCCCAAGCTGCTGCCCCGGCCACCGCGATGACCCGCCCCCGGGTCGTCGTCGCCGGCCTCGGGGACAGCGGCCTGCTGACCGCGATCCACCTGGCCCGGTACGTCGACGTCGTCGGCATCTCGGCCAAGTCCGCCCTGGTCAGCGGCCAGGAGCTCGGCACCCGCCTGGCCCGGCCCGACCAGTGGGCGCGCGACTACTACGTCCCGTTCGACCGCTACCGCCGGCTCGACGGCGCGCGGACCGTGCACGGCACGCTCACCGGCGTCGACCTGGAGGCCCGCACGGTCGGCGTACGCCTCGCCAGCGGCAGCGCGTCCGAGGAGGCGTACGACGTCCTCGTCGTCTCCACCGGCGTCACCAACGGCTTCTGGCGTCGGCCGGACCTCCAGTCGGCCGACGAGGTCGAGGCCTCGCTGGACGCCGCCCACCAGCAGCTCGCGGCGGCCTCCTCGATCAACGTCGTGGGTGGCGGCGCGGCGGCCGTCAGCACGGCCGCCAACCTCGCGACGACCTGGCCCGACAAGCTGGTCGCCCTCTACTTCCCCGGCGACCGGCCGCTGCCCCGGCACCACCCGGCCGTCTGGACCACGGTCGAGCGCCGGCTCGCCGACCGGGGGGTCGCGCTGCACGCCGGCCACCGCGCCGTCGTACCCGACGGGTTCGCGTGCGACCGGATCACCACCGAGCCCGTCGAGTGGAGCACCGGCCAGCCGGCCGCGGCCGCCGACGCCACCGTCTGGGCGATCGGCCGGGTCCGGCCCAACACCGGCTGGCTCCCCCCGGAGCTGCTCGACGACGACGGCTTCGTCCGGGTCTCCCCCGACCTCCGGGTGGTCGGCACGGACGACGTCTTCGCCATCGGCGACGTCGCCGCGACCGACCCGATCCGCTCGTCGGCGCGAAACCGCGCCGACAAGCTGCTCGCGAAGAACATCCGGGCGCACCTCGCCGGCAAGCCGCTCGGGGAGTTCAAGGCACCCCGCGGTCGCTGGGGGTCGGTGCTCGGCGTCCAGGACAACGGCCTGGAGGTCTTCGCCCCCAATGGCAAGGCGTTCCGCTTCCCGGCCTGGTCGATCGACAGCGTGCTCCAGCCGTGGATCGTGCGCCGCGGCATCTACGGCGGGGTCCGCCGTCCCTGATGCGACGCCCATCGCGCTTGTAACGCCGGGTTACCGGCTGTTGCCCCGTGCTGCAACCCCCAGGGTAGAGCACATAACACGGCGTTACAGCCGGCGGCGACCCCCACCAGGCCAGCGCTCCGCAGCAGGGTCAGACGGGACGCTTGACCAGCTGCCGCAGCTGCGGGACCAGGTTGCGGCGGTTGGTCTGCTCGAGCCAGCCGTTGGGCAGCGAGAGCCGGATGACCTTGTGCCAGGCGCTGGCGACCTGCTTGACCAGCGGCCGCGCGTTGTAGTCGAGGTCGTACTTGTCGAAGAGCGCCCGCACCTTCGGCGCGATCTCGAAGTAGCGGTTGCTCGGCAGGTCGGGGTAGATGTGGTGCTCGATCTGGTGGGACAGGTTGCCGGTCATCAGGTGCAGGAAGCGGGAGCCAGAGATGTTGGCCGAGCCGAGCATCTGACGGACGTACCACTCCCCCTTGGTCTCCTTCTCGTCCAGCGCCGGCTGCTCGAAGGTCGACACTCCCTCGGGGAAGTGGCCGCACATGATCACCGAGTGGCTCCACAGGTTGCGCACCAGGTTGGCCGTCGCGTTGGCGGCGAGCGTCGAGCGCCACGCGGGGCCCGACAGCGCGGGGTAGACCACGAAGTCCTTGCCCAGCTGGCGCCGCGCCTTGGCCAGGGTCAGCCGGACCTCGGCCTTCTTCTCCGGCGACATGTCGCGCTTCTCGCGGATGTGGTCGCCGAGGTCGAGGTCGAACATGGCGATGCCGTACTCGAAGATGCACGCCGTCACGAAGTTCCAGGCCGGCTGCACCAGGTAGCGGCGCTTCCACTCCTGGTCCTCGTCGACGCGCATGATGCCGTAGCCGAGGTCGTTGTCCTGGCCGATGATGTTGGTGTACGTGTGATGGGTCTCGTTGTGCGCCTTCTTCCACTGCGCCGCCGGCGAGACGTGGTCCCACTCCCAGGTCGACGAGTGGATCTTGGGGTCGCGCATCCAGTCCCACTGACCGTGCAGGACGTTGTGCCCGATCTCCATGTTGTCGAGGATCTTGGCCAGCGACAGGCCCGCCGTGCCCAGGACCCACATGCTGCGGCTGCGGCTGCGCATCAGCACCGCGCGGCTGCCCAGCTCGATCAGCCGCTGTGCCCGCACCACGCGCCGGATGTACGCCGCGTCGCGCGCCCCGCGGCTGTCGAGCACGTCCTGCCGGATCGCGTCCAGCTCCGCTCCCAGGCGCTCGACCTGCTCCGGGGTCAGTCCTCCGGCGATGGTGGTCGGGCGCTCGAGCGTGGCCGTCATGCTCCTCAGTGTGCACCCGCCGGCAAGGGTCACCTAAGTTGCGGGTGTCTCCGTATAGACCGCCGTCACTCCGGGTCCAGCTCCTTGCTGAAGAGCACCGCACCTGACAGGTCCCTCAGGGTGACGGTCATGCGCCCGTCGTCACCGACCGCGGCGTGGCCGAAGAACTGGTTGCCGGTCCGCGGCGACTCGTTGGCGGTGGCGGCGGTCTTGCTGAAGACCACCCTCGGTCCGAACGTCGCGTCGAGCTCGTTGGGCCCGAACGTGCCTGCGGCGATCGGCCCGGCGACGAACTCCCAGAACGGGTCGAAGTCCGTGAACGCGGCGCGCGAGGGGTCGTAGTGGTGCGCCGCGCAGTAGTGCACGTCCGCCGTCATCCAGACGACGTTGCGCACCCCGGCCTTCTTGAAGGCCGACAGGACGCCGGCGATCTCGAGCTCCTTGCCGAGCGGAGCGCCGGGGTCGCGATTCGACAGGCTCTCCTGGTTGACCGGCCCGTCCGGGACGACGAGCCCGAGCGGCAGGTCGTTGGCGATCACCTTCCACGTGGCACGCGAGCGCCGTACCTCGCGGATCAGCCAGTCGGTCTGCTCGGCACCGAGGATGTGCGTGCCTCCCGGCTCGAGGCCGGAGGTGTTGGGGTCCTTGAAGGTGCGCATGTCGAGGCAGAAGACGTCGAGGTGCCGGCCGCGCTCGACCTTGCGGTAGATCCGGGACGGCGCGAACCCGTCGCCACGGCGGTGGGCGCGTGGATCGGCGATCGGCTGGTACTCCTGCCACGCGCGACGCGCCCGTAGCGCCAGCACGTCCACGCGCTTCTCCGTGTACCGGTCGTCGACGAGGACCTGCCCCGGGTACCAGTTGTTGTGGGTCTCGTGGTCGTCCCACTGCGCGATGATCGGCACGTCCGCGGCGAGGTCGCGGAAGTTGGCGTCGAGCCGGGTGTAGCGGTGCCGGCCGCGGTACTCGTCGAGGGACTCGGCCACCTTGCCCACGCCCTCCGCCACGACGTTGCGCCAGACCGCACCACCCGGCTCGGTGACGGTCTCCGCGATCGGGCCGTCGGCGTAGATCGTGTCCCCGGAGTGCAGGAAGAAGTCCGGGCGGGTGTCGAGCATCCGCCGGTAGCCGACCAGGCCGCCGAGGTCGGGATTGATCCCCCACCCCTGGCCACAGCTGTCCCCGGTCCACACGAAGCTGGTCGCATCGCGCCGCTCGGAGGCGGTGGCGAAGCTCGCCACCTGGCTCTCGCCGCGCCGCCCGCGCTCGTCCTCGAACGACAGCCGTACGTCGTACCCGCGGCCCGGTGTCATCCGGTCGAGCGCGATCTTGGCGGTGTAGTCGGTGTCGGGGGTCGCCCAGGGCCCGAGGATGCGCTCGCGGTGGCGCCCGCTGCTGATCTCGGCGACGAGCCGGCCGCGCCCCGACGACCGGGCCCAGAGCACGGCCTCGCGGGTGGTCACGTCGCCGGTCTGCACGCCGTACGGCAGCTCGAGCCGGCGGGAGATCAGGCCGGCGGCTCTGGCAGCGCCGGCCGGGATGATCGCGGCGCCAGCGCCCAGGGCGCCGGCGCGGAAGAGGGTACGTCGGTGGAGGTGGTTCCCGAGAGTGGACATACCGGCCACGGTGCGCCTCCCAGGCAGCATCCCGGTGACGACGAGGTGACCGGTCGTCGTACCTCTGGGAAGGTTCAGTACTCCGCGTCGACGCCGGGGAACACGACCTCCCGCGCCCCCTTCACCTCGAGCAGCTGCTTGCAGGTGGCGGCGTCGAGGTCGCAGGCCAGCAGGTAGCCGGGGATCGTGTCCGGGACGGTCGAGTCGAAGCTCATCGGGAAGCGGTCCTGCGCCAGCACCAGCATCGTGTGGTCGTCGAGCCAGCCGCCCTGGGTCTGGAAGCGGTGGCCGAAGTCGACCTGGCGGTGCCTGACCCGCAGCTTGCCGGTGGTGCGGGCGTCCACCCGGTAGCGTCCGTCGGGCGACCAGAAGTCATAGCCGGTCGTCGGCTCGAGCCTCGGCCCGTGCTCCGAGGTGGTGCTCTCGCCGGTGGTGAGGTCGGAGGTCACGATCGCGCCGCTGCCTTCGGCGTTGCGCCAGACCAGCCTCTCGTCGGTCAGGTCGATGACGCCCGGCGACAGCTCCTCGTAGCGGTCGGCCAGGTCGTCGCCCTTCTCGCCGCCCATGCCGTCGGCGTTCTCGTAGACCCGTTCGCCGGTCGCGGTGTCCACGACCACGGCCTGGGCGACCCGTCCGGCCGGACGCTTCGGGCCGTTGCGCTCGACCCAGGCGGCCAGCCTTCCGCTCGGCGAGGTGATCACGCGGTCGAACGCGTAGACGTCGCGGACCGGCTCCAGGGTCGTCCCGTCGAAGAAGGACTCGTGGAACGGCCCGTTGTCGGGGTCCTTCGTGAGCCTCAGGTAGAGCCCGTACGGCGTCCAGCTCATCGACTGCACGAGCTGCGGGCTGACGTCGTACGTCTTCTCGCCGACGTGGATCGTCGAGCGCTGCGCCCAGACCAGCTGGCCCGGCTCGAGGACAACGGGCCGCGGTTGCCCGGTCGGCTCGCGCATGCCGGACGGCTCGGTCGTCCGGTCACCGCAGCCGGCGACGAGCACGAGCCCGAGGAGGAGGCCCACCCCACGCCACGTCATCGATCGATCGTGCCACGCCTCAACAGCGGTCGAGGGCACCCAGGCCGTAGGCGCGCTCGCCGGTGATCCCGACCTGGCTGCCGACGATCAGCCAGACGCGCGATCCCCGCTGGAAGTCGAGCGTCACGGCGTTGCTGACGGCGCCGGGGCGGACGGTGCGCGTGTAGGTCCAGGCGTTGCCGGGCTGGCCGTTGGCACGCACCCGGTTGAGGCCACCGGCCGCGCGGTCGGTGCCGTGGGTGTTGTTGACCCGCACCCGGACCCGGACCTTCCCGTTGTCGAGTGGCTTCTTGCAGGCCTGGGTGACCGCGCCGTGCCAGCGCACGGTCGGGGTCCATGCCGCCTGCGCGGGCGCCGCCAGGGTCGTGGCGACGACGACGCCGGTGGTGAGGAGGCCGACGGTCACGCTGCGAGGAGTCATGCCGCGACCGTGCCCGGCGGCCGACGCCGGCAAACCGGACTCGTGTCGTCCGCCTTCCGGCTAGGACACGACCCAGTGCGCCTCGTCGGTCGGCCTGCCGCTGACCGCGACGGAGAACGTCTCGGCCGCCCGGTCCGGCGGCAGCGCGAACCGGTAGGTGACCACCCGCTCCTTGCCGGGCTCGAGCCGGACCCCCGCGAGGTCGCTCCCCGACCGGCCGACCGACGCGGCCGCGCGGAGGTCGTCGAGGCCGAGGCTCGCGACCAGGCTGTCCATCGCGAACGACTCGCTGCCGTCGTTGCGCACGGTCAGCCGCACGACGTACCGCCGTCCCGGGCCCTCGACCCGTTCGGCGGTGAGCTCCAGCGGTGGGCGGGTCGTCGTACCGGCCACCCAGATCGTCTCCCCGACCCGGGGCGTCTCCGGCAGGTTGCCGGCGCGGGCCTGCTCGTACCGGGCGGCCGCCCACGGCACCGCGGCGATCGTGGCGGCGGTCAGCAGCAGGAAGAGCGCCAGGCGGCCGGTCGATCCGATGTGCCGGACGCGGCGCTTGCCGCCGCCGGTCAAGGTACGGCGAGGCCCGCGTCCGCGCCTTACCACCGACGTGACGGTGGCGCGGGCCGCGACCAGCTGGTCGCGCTCGAGCACCCGCGGCCGGCCGAGCAGCATCGCGACGATCGTCTCGGGGGTGCACACGAGGACGCCCGACGGCTGGTCGTCGCCCGGCTCGGCCGCACAGAGCACGGCGTGCACGGTCCTCCGGCTGAGCCGGGCGCCGCTCGCGAGCGCGTCGGCGGCCGCCGTACCTGCCGCCACGGCCGACCGGCCGGTCCGGCCCGACACGACCACGAAGGCCCCGCCCGGCCCGACGACCACGTGGTCGATGTCGGCGACCTTGCGGCCGGGCCAGGCGACGTCCTCCAGGACGGTCCACTCCGACGGCAGGGCGAGCAGGGCACGCGCGGTCTCGTCCTGAGTCTCCGCCTCGGTCATCGCGACCTCCCCGTTCGGGTCGGACGCTAGGCCGCGAGCACTGCCCGGTGCTATGGATGCGGCCCAGAAATGGCCGAATGGCCGACCCGGTTGCGCCACCAGATCGAGGCGTTGAGCGCGGTGGCGAAGCCTGACCACACGGCGTACGGCTTCAGCGCGAGGGCCGCAGTGAGGTCGTGCTTGGCCGCCTCGCGGACCAGGGCGACGTTGACGACGTCGAGCGCGACGATGACGCCGAGCCCGGTCGCCGGTGACTGGCGCACGAAGAACGCCCAGCACCAGCCCGCGTTGAGCGCGAGGTCGGCGGTCGTGAGCGCCAGCATCCGCCCGCCGTCCGGCCCGGCCTTGTCCAGCGCGCGCCCGGTGCCCCAGCCGATCAGCCCGTAGAGCGGCGTCCACACCAGCGGGAAGGCGACGGCGGGCGGCTGCCAGGCGGGCTTGTCGAGCGAGCGGTACCACGCGCTGTCCGGCTTGGTCCCGAGGAAGCCGATGCCCGCGGCCGCGGCGGTGATGCCCGCGGCCACGAGCCGGGCGCGCATGGTCAGCCGACCTTCGGCTTGTAGATGAGCTTCTTGTTGACGAACTCGTCGATGCCGTAGGCCCCGAGCTCGCGCCCGACACCGGAGCGCTTGGTGCCGCCGAAGGGCAGGTCCGCGGCCGAGCCTTGCGCGGTGTTGATCCAGACCATGCCGGTGTCGAGGCGGTCGGCGACCTCCTCGGCGTACGACGGGTCCTCGCTCCAGACGACGCCACCGAGCCCGAAGGGCGAGCTGTTGGCCAGCTCGACCGCCTCGTCGGCGTCGGCGACCTTGTAGACCACCGCGGCCGGCCCGAAGAGCTCCTCCTTGTAGGCGCGCATCTCCGGCGTCACGTCGGTCAGCACCGTCGCCTCCATGAACGAGCCGGGCCGGTCCACCCGCTTGCCGCCGACCTTGACCGTCGCGCCCTTGTCCACGGCGTCCTCGATCTGGGAGAGCAGGTTGGTGAGGGCGCCCTCCGAGGAGAGCGGCCCGTACGCCGAGCTCGGGTCGGTCGGGTCGCCCGGCGTGAGGCCGGACATCGCCGCGGTGAACTGCTCCACGAAGTCGTCGTACAGCTCGTCGACGACGATCATCCGCTTGGCCGCGTTGCAGGCCTGACCGGCGTTGCCCATCCGGCCCTGGACCGCGGCCTTCACGGCTGCACCGAGGTCGTCGGCGCCGAGCACGATGAAGGCGTCGGAGCCGCCGAGCTCGAGCACGACCTTCTTCAGGTTGCGTCCCGCGACCTCGGCCACGGCGGCACCGGCGCGCTCGCTGCCGGTCACGGAGACGCCGACGAGGCGCTCGTCGGCGATCATGTCCGCGGCCTGGTCGTTGGTGGCGAAGACGTTGATGTAGGCATCGGCCGGCAGCCCGGCGTCGTGGAAGATCTGCTCCATCGCGAGCGCCGACTCCGGGCACTGCGGCGCGTGCTTGAGGATGATCGTGTTGCCGATCATCAGGTTGGGCGCCGCGAAGCGGGCCACCTGGTAGTAGGGGAAGTTCCACGGCATGATCCCGAGCAGCGACCCCACCGGCTCCTTGCGGACCAGCGCGTCGCCGCCCATCGCCGGGTTGAGCGGGGTGTCAGCCAACAGCCCCGGACCCTCCTCGGCGTAGTAGCGGTAGATCGAGGCCACCAGCCTGATCTCGCCCTTCGCCTCGGCGAAGCGCTTGCCCATCTCCCGGCCGATGATCGCTGCGAGCTCGTCGCGGCGCTCGTCGTACAGCTCGGCGACGCGCAGCAGCACCTTCGTCCGCTCGCTCTTGTCCGTCGCCTTCCAGGAGGCGTACGCCGCGTGCGACCGCGCCAGCACCTCCTGGACCTCCGCATCCGTCGCCGTCTCGAACTCTCGCTCGACCTCGCCCGTCGCCGGGTTGACCACCTGGTAGTCGCTCATCCCGCCACGGTACGTCGGCGACCTACAGTCGGGACATGTCGCTCCTGGATGCGCCGCCCACCTCCGCCCCGCGCACGGTCGCCCGGAGGGCCCTCGGGGCCATCCTGGTCTTCGCCGGGATCAGCCACCTGACCTTCGCGCGCGACGAGTTCGTCGCCCAGGTCCCGGACTGGTTCCCCGTCGCCGACGACCCGGTGGTGCTCGTCTCCGGGATCGTCGAGATCAGCCTCGGAGCCGCGCTGATCGCCTTCGGCCGCGGGCGGATCGGCGTCGGCCTGCTGGCCGCCGCCTTCTTCATCGCGATCTTCCCGGGCAACATCGCGCAGTACGCCGAGCACACCGACGCGTTCGGGCTCGACACCGACCAGAAGCGCTTCATCCGGCTCTTCTTCCAGCCGGTGCTCGTCGCCTGGGCGCTGTGGTCGACGGCCGCCTGGCGGGACCGCCCGCGGCGCTGACGCCCCGCGCGGAATGACGGAACGCACCCTCGCGGACCTACTGTGAGCACATGGTCGCCTGGACAGCAGTAACTCGTCAGCACGTGCTCGCCGCGATCCACGAGTACGACGAGGTCGGCCAGGACGAGTTCCTCAGCAAGTACGGGTTCACCCCGTCGAAGGACTACGTCCTGCGGCACGCCAGCAACAGCTACGACCCGAAGGCGATCGTCGGCGCCGCGCTCGGCTACGCGACCGGCACCGCGGCGACGTCCGCGGACTTCTCCGGCGGCAAGACCGGCCCCGCCAAGGTGCTGCGCAACCTCGAGTTCGACGTCCTCTCCCCGGAGAAGGCCGAGACCGCCGAGGTCGTCCCGACCACGACGATCGCCAACGCCCGTCGCACCAACGGCATCGAGCCCGTCGTGGCCATCTGCCCGACCTGCTTCCTCGCCCTCTCCGCCAACGGCACCTGCGACAACTGCGACTGACCGGCCGCGTCTAGGACGCGATCGCGGCGATCCCGGTCAGCAGTCGGTCGACGTCGTCGGCGTTCGTGTACGGCGCCAGCCCGGCGCGTAGCGCTCCGCCGTCCCCGAGGCCGAGCCAGCGCGACGCCTCGATCGCGTAGAAGTTGCTGGCCGGCGCGTTGACGCCGAGGCCGGCCAGGTGCTCGTAGACCTCCCGGTCGCTGCGCCCCTCGACCGAGAAGTAGACGGTCGGCGTACGTCGCGCGGGCGCGCCGTGACGGCGTACGGCGTCGATGTCCTGGAGCCCGGCGAGCAGCCGCTCGAAGAGCCGGTCCTCGTGCTCCTCGAGCGCCCGCATCGACTCGAGCACCCGGGTGCGGCGGTCCGGCGCGTCAGAGGCGAGCCCCGCGATGTAGTCGACCGCGGCCGTCGTGCCCGCGAGGACCTCGTAGGGCAGGGTGCCGAGCTCGAACCGCTCCGGCACCCGCTCCGTCGCGGGCAGCAGCTTGTCGGGGTGCAGCCGCTCGAGGAGCTCGGGGGCGGCGACCACGATGCCGTGGTGGGGCCCGAAGAACTTGTAGGGCGAGCACCCGAAGAAGTCGGCGCCCAGCGCCACGACGTCGAGCGGTGCGTGCGGCGTGAGGTGCACGCCGTCGACGTACACGAGCGCGCCCACGGCGTGCGCGGCCTCGGCGATCGCGGGGAGGTCCGGACGGGTGCCGAGCACGTTGGAGGCGCCGGTGACCGCGACGACCTGCGTGCGCTCGGTCAGCTCGGCACGGACGTCGTCGACCGAGAGCTCGCCGGTGCCGCGGTCGAACCCGACCCACCGCACCTCCGCCCCCGCCGACTCCGCCGCCTGCACCCAGGGGCGGATGTTGGAGTCGTGGTCGAGCCGCGTCACCACCACCTGGTCGCCGGGCACCCACTGCCGCGCGAGGGCGCGGGAGACGTCGTACGTCGCCTGGGTCATCGACCGCGCGAAGACCACCCCGTCGGCGTCGCAGCCGAGGAGGTCGGCGACCGCGCTGCGGGCACCGACGACGACGTCCTCGGCCCGGCGCTCGGTGGCGGTGACCGTGCCGCGGTTGGAGAGCCCGGCCGTCATCGTCGCGGCGATCGCCTCGGCGACCTGGCGCGGGACCTGGCTTCCGCCGGGGCCGTCGAAGTACGCCGTACCGCCGTCGAGGGCCGGGAAGTCGCTGCGCACACGCGCGAGGTCGAAGGTCATGGCGCCATCATGACGGGGACGGCTCAGCAGGGCACCGGCGGCGCCAGCGCGACCCGGAGCCGCTGCAGGCCGTAGTGCACCCGGGTGCGCAGGGTGGCGGGGTTGATGCCGAGGTCGTGGGCCACCTCGCCGCCCGGCCGGTCCAGGACGATCGTCTCGACGACGGCCCGTCGCTGCTCCTCGCTGATGGCCAGCAGCGCCTCGCGCAGCTCGGCCCGCAGCAGGAGCCGGTCGATGTCGCCGGTGTCGTCTCCCTCCTGGACGCCCGCGTCCCCGGGCGCGACCGGCGGCCGCCGGGTGCGTGCGCGGACCAGGTCGACCGCCACGTTGCCGGTGATGGTGAGCAGCCACCCGGTGAGCGGGCCGACGGCGGGGTCGAAGGTCGAGCAGGCCCGCCAGGCCCGGGTGAACGCCTCCTGCACCGCCTCCTCGGCGAGGTGCGGGTCGACGACGATGCGCCTGGCCCGGGCCAGCATCCGGGGGTGATGCTCGGCGTACGCCCGGGCCAGGCCGTCCTCGGTGCACAGCCCGGCGCAGCCGCCGGGACGGCAACCGCTGGGGGTGGGGTGTGCGTCCATGCCACCCAGGCTCGGCCGGGTGGCCGGTCGCCGGCATCGGCAACGGCTGCCCATCCGAACGCGGTGGACTGCCCATCCGAAACAGCGGTGACGCGCCCACGCTGCCGGTGCCACGATTGACCGGTGGCGCTTGACCTCCTGGAGCGGCAGGGCGAGCTGCGGACGCTGACGGCGCTCGCGGCCCGGGCCGCCACCGGCCACGGCGCCACCGTCCTGGTGTCGGGCGAGGCGGGCATCGGCAAGACCAGCCTGCTGCGGTCGTTCGCCGAGACCCTCCCCCGCGGGACCCGCGTCCTGGCCGCCGGCTGCGAGGACCTGCTCACGCCGCGGGCGCTCGGCCCGCTCCGCGACGCCGTCCGCGGGTACGACGGCGCGCTGGCGGCCGCCCTCGCCGGTGACCCCGGACCGGACGCGGTGTACGCCGCGGCGCTCGACGACCTGGCGGCCGCGCCGAGCGTGCTGGTCGTGGACGACGCGCACTGGGCCGACGGCGCGACCCTCGACGTGCTCCGCCTGCTCAGCCGCCGGATGCCGGACCTGCCGGCGCTGCTGCTGGTGACCTACCGGGACGACGAGGTCGTGGGCAGCCACCCGCTGCGCAGGGTGCTCGGCCGGATGACCGGCGCCGACGTCGTCCGCCTGCGGCTCGACCGGCTCAGCGCGGAGGCCGTCGGCGAGCTCGCGGCCGGCGTCGACATCGACGCCGAGGAGCTGCACCGGCTGACGCTGGGCAATCCCTTCTACGTCACCGAGGTGCTCGCCGCTCCGGAGCAGGAGGTGCCTGCGACCGTCGTCGACGCGGTGCTGGGCCGGGTCGGGCAGCTGAGCGACGACGCCCAGCGGGCCGTGCAGCGCCTGGCCGTGGTGCCCCGAGGCGTCGAGCTCGGCCTGCTCCGGACGCTGCAGCCGGACCTCACGCCGATCACCGAGGCGGAGGCCGCGGGGGTGCTGACCATGCGGGGCGACCTGGTGCGCTTCCGGCACGAGCTGGCTCGCCGTACCGTCGACGCCTCGTTGCCCGCGAGCCTCTGCGCCGAGCTCAACGCCAACGTGCTGCGCGCGCTGCTGTCGATGCCGTCGCCCGATCCCTTCCGCCTGCTGCACCACGCCGTCGCCGCCGGTGACGACGACGCGGTCGTCACCCACGGGCTGGTCGCGGGGCGTACGGCGGCGCGGTCGGGCGCCTACCGCCAGGCCGCGTCGTGCTTCCGCCTGGTGCTCGACCGGGACCCGCAGCTGCCGGCAGAGCGACGGGCCAGGCTGGCCGAGGCGTACGCCTGGGCGCTGTCGCACAGCAACGAGCTGCACGCGGCCGCCGCGGCGGCGCAGGACGCGGTCACCCTGTGGGAGCGGGCGGAGGGCGGTGGCGAGTTCGTCCGGGCGGTGGTCACGCTCTCGCGGCAGCTCTGGCTGACCGAGCGCACCGCCGAGGCGCGGGTGGCCGCCGTCCGCGCCCTCGACCTCGCGCGCCGCCAGGGGCGGTCCACGGACCACGCGCTGGCGCTGGTCAACCTCGGCGGGCTGCTCGTCGTCGTGGACGACGAGACCGCCGGGCTCGTGCACCTGGACGCCGCCCGCGAGCTGGCCGACGAGCTCGGGGCTCGCGACATCGGGGTGCTCGCCCGCAACTACACCGGCTCGGCACGGTTGCAGCTCGGCGACCTCGGTGGCCTCGACGACCTCCACGCGAGCATCGAGATGGCCCGCGCCGACGCCCACCACGAGGGCGTGCTGCGCGGCTACTACAACCTGGCCGAGGGGACCTGGCGGCTCGGCCGGTACGACGAGGCGCTGGCGTTCATCGCGCAGGGCGAGGAGTACGCCCGGGACCGCGACTTCCCGGTCCACGCCTACATGTTCGAGGCGCGGCGCTACCGCCGGCTGGCGATGCAGGGCCGGTGGGCCGAGGCCGTCGCCGGGCTGCGCGAGCTGGTCGACGGACGCGGGGACCCCGGCATGATCGGGCGCGAGACGCTGCCGGTGCTCGCGCGGCTGCTGGTGCGCCAGGGCCACCCCGACGCTCCCGCACTGCTGGCCGAGTGCGTCCGGCACGCCGAGCGCGCGGACGTCCTGGAGTGGCTGGTCCCCACGGGCGTGGTCGTGCTCGAGGACGCGTGGCTGCAGGGACGCCCCGAGCTGGCCGGCCACTGGCCCGAGCTCCTGCTCGCGCGGACGGACCGGCCGGGCTGCGACGTCCAGCGCCGCGAGGTACGCCGCCACCTCGCCCGGCTCGGGCACCCGGCCGGGGCGCGCGGCGACGGGTCGGCCGACGGGGACCCGTACGAGCAGGCGCTGGACCTCCTGGAGTCGGCTGACCCGGCCGTGGTGCAGCAGGCGATCGGGGTGCTCGACGGCCTGGCCGCGCGCCCGGCCGCCGACCTGGCCCGGGCGCGGCTGCGCGACCTCGGCGTACGACGGGTGCCGCGTCGGCCCGCGGGCGAGGTCGTCGAGAACCCAGCCGGGCTGACCGCCCGACAGGTCGAGATCCTGCGGCTGCTCGCCGCCGGCCTGTCCAACGGCGCGATCGCCGATCGCCTCGTGCTCTCCACCCGGACGGTGGACCACCACGTCGCCGCCGTGCTGGCCAAGCTCGGCGTGCACTCCCGGCACGAGGCCGCCGCCGAGGCGACCCGTCTCGGCCTCGCGTGAACATCGCGCTCCTCGCCGTCGTGCCCCTCCCGACAGACACCTGACTGATGGGAGCAACGACATGTCCGTGTCCACGTACGTGGAGGAACCGGCCGGCTGCGGCGCGGTCACCGTCCGCCTGGCGACCCGGGACGACCACGCCGCGATGCGCGCGGTGATCACCGCGGCGTACGCGCAGTACGAGATGGCGGTCGGCCCGGAGGCCTTCGACCGCTACCTCGCCGACCTGCTCGACCTCGACCTGCACGCGAGCCACGGCCCGCTGGTCGTCGCCGAGGTCGACGGGGTCGTGCGCGGCTCGGCCGCGTTCTACCCCGAGAGCGCCGCCCAGGGCCTGGGCTGGCCCGCCGGCTGGTCGGGCGGCCGCGCCCTCGCCGTCCACCCCGACGCGCGGGGCCACGGCGTCGCCCGGGCGCTGGTCGCGGCGTGCGAGGAGCTGGCCCACGAGTACGGCGCGCCGGTCTTCGCGTTCCACACCCTGGAGCTGATGACCGACGCGATCCGGCTCTACGAGCGGCTCGGGTTCGTCCGGGCGCCGGCGTACGACCGCGACCTGCTGCCGCACTTCGGCGTCACCGCGGGCCCGCCGCTGCGCGCCATCGCCTACCAGCGGACGTTCGCCGCGACCGAGCGCCGGCCCTCAGGACTGCAGCTGCTGCGACCCGATCACTGAGATGAGGCGCAGCTTCTCGGCGCTCTCGCTGCCCGGCACGGCGGTGAAGACGAGCAGCCCCTGGGACTGGTCCAGGTCGAAGAGGGTCTGGCAGTAGACCTCGACGACGCCCACCTCGGGGTGTCGGATCCGCTTGAACTTGGTGTGCTTACCGCCGACCTCGTGCTCGGCCCAGACCCGCGCGAAGTCCGGGCTGGTCGCGAGCAGCTCCTCCACCAGCTCCTCGGCGCGCGAGCCCGCCCCGTCGCGGGTGTAGGCCGCGCGCAGGTCGGCGGTGAAGATCCGGCCGTGGAGGTCGTGGTCCTCCTCGGGGTAGAGGTCCCGCGAGGAGGGATCGGTCCACCAGCGGTAGACGACGCTGCGCGCCAGCCCGGCGTACGACGTCTCGTCGCCGACCAGCGCGACCGCGGGCGGGGTCTGCAGCAGCGTCTCGCCGAGCCCGTTGACCACCATCGCCGGGGTGTCCTGGAGGCGGTCGATGACGCGCATCAGCCCGGCGTCGACGTGGTCCGTGCGCAGCGCACGCTGCGGGGCCGCGTGCCCGCCGAGGCGGAAGAGGTGGTCGCGCTCGTCGAGCGAGAGCCGCAGCCCGCGGGCGAGCGCGGCCAGCATCTGCTCGGACGGCGTGGTGCTCCGCTGCTGCTCGATCCGCGAGTAGTAGTCCACCGACATCCCGCACAGGGCGGCGACCTCCTCGCGGCGCAGACCGCCGGTACGCCGCCGCGGCCCGCGCGGGAGACCGACGTCCTCCGGCTGCAGCGCCTCGCGCCGGGTCCGCAGGAAGTCGGCGAGCTGGGCGCGGTCCATCACAGGTTCATACCACCGGATGCCTCCACCCTCTGGCCGGTGACCCAGCCCATGGCGTCCGAGGCGAGCGCCGCGACCGCGGCACCGATGTCGTCGGGGTCGCCGACGTGGCCCATCGCGATCAGCCCGGAGAGGTGGTCGCGGACCTGGTCGCTGTCGCGCAGGTAGCCGCCGCCGAAGTCCGTGCCCGTCGCACCGGGCGCGATCGTGTTGACCGCGATCCGCCGCGAGCCGAGGGCCTTGGCGAGGTAGCGCGTGTAGACCTCGATCGCGCCTTTCATCGAGGCGTAGACGGCGTACGAAGCGTCGCCGGTGAAGCGGGTCAGCCCGGTCGAGGTGTTGATGATCCGCCCTCCGTCGGCGACCAGCGGCAGCAGCTCCTGGGTGAGCAGGACCGGTCCGGTGAAGTGGACCGCCGTCATCTGCTGCACCTGGTCGGACGTCGTCTCGCCCAGCGGGGTCTCCAGCATCGCGCCGGCGTTGTTGACGAGGACGTCGAACGTGTCGCGTCCCCAGTCCGTCAGACCCCGTCGTACGTCGTCGGCGAACGCCGCAAAGGTGTCGGTCTCGGTCGTGTCGAGACGGTACGCCGCGGCCCTCCGGCCCAGCGCCTCGATCCGCGCGACGACGTCCTGCGCCTCGTCGGCATTGCTGCGGTAGGTGAGGATGACGTCGACGCCGGACGCGGCGAGGGCGAGCGCCTCGCTGCGGCCCAGGCCGCGGTTGGCTCCGGTGACAAGGGCGATCTTCTGAGTGGTCATGCCTCCACGGTGCCCCGGTCGGCGGACCGGATGAAGGCCGCGTCCATCCCGGGACTCAGAGTCCCTGGATGAGGCGATCAGGCGGGCGCGACGACGGTGATCCCGACCTCGGCTCCGGCAGCTGCCAGACGGTCGTCGTACGTGACCAGGAAGTCGACGTCGAGTCGCAGTGCACCAGCGAGGTGCAGTGCATCGAGCGAGCGCAGGTCGCGTCGCGGCATGGTCCCGGCTTCCCGGTAGGCGGTGTCGGCGAGCGCGTACAGCTCCACTCCCGCGAGAACACCGGTGACCGCCTGCTGGCTGAGGCCGAGACGTACGGCGAGCCGGCGCAGCTCGGTCTCGAGCAGCAAGGTCGCGACAGGTCGTAGAGCCGGCTGATCGAGCCACCGCGCCAGCGCCACGGACTCCGGCTCGGCGACGAGCAGCTTGGCCGCAGCGGACGTGTCGAGGTAGCAGCGGGTCACAGGCGTTCGTCACGCAGCGCGTCGAGCTCGCCCTGCACCGTGCCCTTGAGCTCCACTCGGGGGAGATCGGAGAACCCGCCCTGCCGGCGCGCCGGACGGACTCGCCGCAGCTCCGGCGTCGGGTCGGAGACAGGGACGAGTCGGGCGACGGGCACGCCGGCGTTGGTGATCGTGAACGACTCGCCTGCCTCGACCGCACGCAGCACCTCACCGCTGCGGTTGCGCAGCTCGCGATGACTCACCGTCTCCACCTGGTCAACGTAGCACGCGTAGCACACTAGGCGGCCGCTCGGCTGAGCTCGGCAAGCCGAAGCAGCCGGCCACGCGCGGGATCCGGGACCCGGTCGGCCCAGTGCTCCCACCTCGCGCCATGCTCGCCCAGGACCAGGCCGCCACGGGCCTCGGCGTACCCGTGCGCGTTGACAGCCGCCGCCCCGACGTACGGCGCATCGCCGTTGCCACCGAACGAACCTGCCGCGACATCACGCAGGATCCGGTACGCCGCGCGTCCGACCTCGTCGCGACCGCGCGCGAGCTGGTCCAGGGTGCTGGCCAGCGCTCCCTTCGGCGTCGCCCGTGTGACCAGCGCGAGGCTGGGGACGTCGGTGACGAGCTCACGGTCCTCGCTCCAGACGACTGCCGGATCAACGCGCCCCGAGCTCATCGCCTCGACGAGAGCAGTGATCCAGGCACCTCGCCGGTCTCCGGTCGAGGCTGCGCGGGCCGTCCGCTCGTCCACCGGCAGCGGACGGGTGTCGAACATCAGCGCCGGTGTCGTGCCGCTCGGCACCAGCCGCCCGAGGAGCCAGCCGGCGTCGTCGGCGTGGACCTGTCCGCCGAGGTCGAGAAGCTGGATCGACCGGTCCTCGGCGAGACCTCGCACCACCAGGGGCTCCGGGGCGCTCGACTCCACTCGGTACCCGCCGATCCGCGCGTCAACCCAGCCACGCGCCAGCGAGGCGCTCTCGGCGAGACGCCCGGTCGCCGTCGTGTCGAGGAAGCACTCGAGCCCTTGGAGCTCGTAGCTGCAGATCTGGTGGAAGGCCCAGTGCTCGCCGGCGGTCCGTGCGGCGATCTTCACCGGATCGCCACCGTCGAGGTAGGTCGCCTCGATCTCGTCGACGCAGAACATCTTCAGCGTGTAGTCGAGTGCGACGTGGGTGATAGCAGCGCCCTCACTTCCACGATCCTCCGATCGGGTGCACTGGTAGGCAGCCCAGCGCGCCCACATCCACGGCGTCATCTCGTCAGCCAGGTCCGCCAGCTGCCTCAGGAGGACGACGTGGCCACTCCGCTGGAACATCGGGATGCCGCGGTGGTACTCGAGCGCAGTAGCGGCGTCACCGGCGCGCTCGGCGGCGAACGAGCTGTCGAGGAACGCGTGGTAGTCGTGCGTCATCAGGTCGCTGATGCGACGACCGCGGCGGAAGCCCGGGTTCGTCCGGGAAGAGTGGTCACGAGTCATGTCCACCACTGAACGTCGCGGAGGCCGGCGTCGCCAGACCCATTCGGCGATCTGTGGAGAACTCGCAGGTATCCGCCAGGCCTGTGGATGAGCGGGTTGCCTCAGCCCAGCAGCCCGAACCGGTCCAGGCTCGCGACGGTGTCCACGATCGTGTCGGCCGCTGGCCGCGGGTCCCAGCCGAGGGCCGCGCGCGCCTTCGAGACGTCGAACTCGTTGACCGGCACCGGGTCGCCGTCGACCTCGCGGGTCGGCGCCAGTGCCGCCCGCTCCCCCAGCCGCTCGCGCAGCGTGTCGGCCATGCCGAGCCACGACGTCGCGGGCGGCGAGGTGAGCAGGAACCGCTGACCCGCCGCTTCCGGCGCCGTCAGCGCGCGTACGTGGGCCTGCGCCACGTCGCGGACGTCCGCGATCCCGAAGGACTGCCGCGGCGCCTCGGCGAACTGCCCCGACAGCAGGCCGATCACCAGGCCCGCGGAGCTCCCGACGCTCGCCCCCAGGACCGGCCCGAAGATCCCGGTCGGGTTGAGCACGACCAGCTCCGGACCGCCATCGGCGTAGTCCCACGCGGCCCGCTCGGCGATGACCTTCGAGAGCGGGTACGGCGCGAGCGACTCGCTCGGCTCGGTCCAGTCCTCCTCGGTCCACGGCCGGCCCACCGATCGTCCGTAGCCGATCGCGGCGAACGACGACGTCAGCACGACCCGCCGTACGCCGCCGGCCCGGGCCGCGGCCAGCACCCGCAGCGTCCCCTCTCGGGCGGGGACGACCAGGTCGTCCGGGTCGTCCGGCTGCGCCAGCGGGATCGGCGACGCCACGTGCAGCACGCCGTCGCACCCGGCCACCGCGTCGACCCAGCCGCGGTCGTCGGTCAGGTCGGCGGCCACGACGTCGATCCCCGACGGATCGGCGCCACCCTCCGCCACCATCGCGCGCACGTCGTCGGCGCGAGCGAGGTCGCGAACGGTCGTGCGCACGTCGTACCCCTCGCCCAGCGCGGCGACGACCGTGTGGGACCCGAGGTAGCCCGAGCCACCGGTCACCAGGACCCTGGTCATCGGATGTCCCTTCCTGCTTGGAGCTCGGCGACGACGGCCGCCTCGGCCACGGCGTCCCCGGCCTCGCGCGCGGCCCACAGCCGCTCCTTGGTCTCGATGTAGTGGAGCCGGGCGTGCAGCTGGTCGAGCTCGGCGCGCAGGCGTACGGCGTGCCGCTGCAGCAGCAGCTTCTGCTCGCGCGCGTCGCCGTCGGCCCGCTGGTCGCGGTAGCGACGCAGGTCCTCGATGCCCATGCCCGTGGCCCGCAGGCACGAGAGCCAGGTGAGGTCGTCGACGACCTCCTCGCTGTAGAAGCGGTGCCCGCTGCTCTCGTCGCGCGGGATCGGCGGGACCAGCCCGATGCGTTCGTAGTAGCGCAGCGTGGCCTGGCTCAGGCCCGTGCGCTCGGAGACTTCATGGATCAACACCCCTCCACTGTGCCGACCCTGAAGCGCTTCAGGTCAAGTCCAGGCTCAGGGCCCCCGCACGCTGATCGGTGAGGTGATGACCGAGGCCCTGCCCGCCGCCTGTCCCACGGCAGGCAAGGCCCCGGCGCTCTGCACGACGCCGACACAGACGACGACCACGGATGCCGCCGGTCCACGAGTGCGCATGGCCGATGCTCCCTCCGTTGCCGAGGTCGACGGTGGCTTTGCCCCAGGATCTACCGAGATTCCGGTAGGCGCCTGCCGTACGGTGCGCTCATGCCCGATGTCGCGATCGCCGCCCCCAACGAGGCGGCCGCCGACGCCGGCGAGCAGGTCGCACGGGCCGGCGGCAACGCCGTCGACGCCGCGCTCGCCGCGTCCCTGGTGACGATGGTCAACGAGGTCGGCCTGGTCTCGCTGAGCTCGGGCGGGTTCGTGACGATCCAGCCGTCGGGCGGCGGCGCGCCGTACACGGTGGACGGCTGGATGGACATGCCCGGCCGCGGCGGCGGACCGCTCGGCGGCGGCACCTGGGACATCCACACCGGGTACGGCGGCGGCGTGGACATCACCATCGGACCCGGGTCGGTGGCGGCGCACGGCTCGGTGGCGGCGTTCGAGGAGGCGCACCGGCGCGACGGGCGGCTGCCCTGGCGGGAGGTGGTCGCGCCGGCGATCGACGTCGCGCGCGGCGGCTTCCGGCTGAGCGCCGCGTCGCGCTACTACCTGGAGTACGTCCACGACTCGATCTTCGGCTGGGACGAGACCAGCCGTGCGGCGGTCCACGACCTCCAAGGCGAGATCGTCACCGACCTCGTGGTCGTGCCCGACCTGGCCGACTCGCTCGAGCTGATCGCCACCGAGGGCGCGGTGGCGCTCCACACCGGCGACCTCGCCCGGCTGATCGCCACCGACGTCCGCGCGCGCGGTGGCCTCCTCGGCCCGGACGACCTGGCGGCGTACGCGCCCGTCACCCGCCCCTCCCTCGCCACCCGCGCCGGTCGCTGGACGCTCGCCACCACGCCGCCGCCCACCGTGGGCGGCATCAGCGTCGCCGCGATGCTCGGGCTCCTCGAGGGCCGCCCGCAGGGCGCCTGGACCGACGCCGACGTCGAGCTGATGATCCGTATCCAGCGCGAGGTCCTCGGCCGGGGTCCCGCCTCGCTCCTGGAGTCGAGCTCGACCACCCACTGCTCCGCCACCGACACCGAGGGCGGCGCCTGCGCGGTCACGGTGTCGTCGGGCTACTTCTCCGGGATGATCGCCCAGGGCACCGGCATCTGGCTCAACAACACCCTCGGCGAGCAGGAGCTCAACCCCGGTGGCCTCCACGCCCTGGCTCCGGGCACCCGCTTGCTGTCCAACATGGCGCCGACCGTCGGCCGTCACGCCGACGGCTCGGTCCTCGCCATCGGCTCCCCCGGCGCGGGCCGGATCGCGACCGCCATCACCCAGGTCCTCGCCGGGATCGCGGGCGGCCTGAGCCTGCAGGAGGCGGTCCACCACCCCCGCGTGCACGTCCACCACCCCGGCCGTCCCGACGAGGTCGTCAAGCGCGAGACCGAGGAGGGCCTGACCATGTACTACGGCGGCGTCGGCGTCACGCTCGTCCACCCCGACGGGCACCTGGTCGCCGCGGCCGACCCGCGCCGCGAGGGCGCCGTACGCCTGGTCCGCAGCACCTAGCCGCGGAGACCGCCTGAGACGTCGGGTTGCGGCAGGTCCAGACGGGCACGATGTGCGCATGCGCAGGTATCTCGTGGCCCTCGGCCTCGCCCTCGTGGCCTCGGCAGGGAGCCTGGGCTTCGCGGCCTCCGGCACGGCCGCCGCTGCGCCGCTCTGCTCCGACAAGGTCGTGACCGACCGCGCCGACGTCCTCGACGACGCCGCGGTCGAGCGGGCGGCCGCCCGCTTCGACGACCAGGTCGTGGTGAAGGTCCTGTCGTTCAGGACGACCAACGGCCGCGACCTCTACGACCTGCTCCTCGACGCCCGGGCACAGTGCCACGGCTGGGGCTTCCAGGCGGACGGCTCGAGGTCGCTGCTGATCCTCGGCGTCGCCACTCAGGACCGCAAGCTCGGCAGCCACTACGACGGGGCAGCGCTGGAGACGTTCGAAGCCGCCCGCGACCACGCCGAGGTCGACGGCATGGGAGCCAACTTCGGCAACGGCGACTGGACCGCCGGCATGGTCGACGGGCTGACGATCTACGCGCGGGCCTACGCCCGTACGCCCACGCCGAGCACCGACCCGGACCCTGACAGCTCGATCCCGCTCGGCGGACCCGAGCAGGCCTCCGGCTCGGGGACCGGCAGCAACTGGGTCCTCGGCGGGCTGGGCGGCCTGTGCGTCGTCGGCGCCGCGGCGTACGGCGGGACGAGGCTGTGGCGATGGCGGGCCGCGACCACGAACGCGCGCGCCACGCTGAGCGGCGCGACCGACGAGATGGCGACGACGTGGGTCGAGGTCGACGGCGGGCGGGAGTACGTCGCCGCCCGGGTCGACGCGCTGCCCCAGGTCTCGGACGCGACCGTCACCCGGATCCGGACCGAGCACGCGGCAGCGGTCGCGGCGCTCGAGGCTGCCACCGCCGGCTACCTGGAGAGGTCCCAGACCTACTCGACCGAAGCCGTCGCGAAGATGGATGCGGACGAGGCGTCAGGCGGAGTGGTCCCCGTCCAGCAGACCACCGCCCAGCTGCGCGCAGCACGAGAGGCGCTGACCCGGGTCGAGCAGTCCGTCACAGCGTTCGAGCAGGTCCGCGACCAGCTCCCGGCCCGGGTGGCCGAGCTGCGCGCCGCGGCCACCCGCCTGACCACGCTCCTCGCGGAGCGGCAGGGCGAGGGCTACCGGACCGCCGACATCGACGGTGCGCGGACGGCGGCCGAACAGGCCGCCCGCGACGCGGAGACCCTCGGCGGCCAGCTGCGATGGGGCGACGCCGACGCCGTGGTGGCGGCGGCGATGACCACCGTCGCCGGACACGAGGCCTGGCTGACCGGCCTCCCCGGCTACCTCGCCGACCTGGGCACCGACACGGCCGCCCTGGAGGCCCGGGCGACCGAGCTCGACACCGCGATCGCCGAGGCCTACGTGACGACCGAGCACCTCGAGGCGACGTACGACGCGTCGTGCCTCGAGGGGGTGCGCGGCCGGGTCGACGCTGCGAAGGTCGCGCGGGTCGCACTGACCGACGCGCTGGCGACCATCCGGGCGAACTCGTCGATGACGACCCAGGAGTTCCGGCTGGCCCGGGAGCAGATCACCGCCGCCCGCCTCGCCGCGGACGCCATCGCGACGGACGCGGCGACGGCCGGGGTGCGGGAGCGCGAGCTCGAGCAGCTCACCACCGAGCTCCCGCTCACCGGACAGCGGCTGGCCGCGGAGGCCTACGCCCTCACCGGTCAGGTCGAGGACAACGCGGCGGCGATCTCCTACCTGGCCACCGCCCCCGACATCCGCCCCATCGGTGCCGAGGCCGCCGCGCTCGGCGAGCAGGCGGCGGCCCCCAAGGCGCCGCTGCTCCGACTCAAGACCGACCTCGACGCCGTCGCGGCGCGACTGGCCGCCAGCACCGCCACCGTCACGGCCGCGATCACCGACTACGAGGAGACCCAGCGCTCGTTGCGCGCGGCCGAGGCGGCCGTCACCGAGGCCCGGAGCGAGGTCGGCCGCCCCGACATCGGCAGCCACGCCCGTGCCGCCGCCGAGGAGGCCGCGGCCCTGCTCGACCAAGCCTCCGGGCTCGCCACCCTCGATCAGATCCGACGCGGGGCCGACGCGGCTCGCAGCACGGCCAACGACGCCGTCGCCATGGCCCGCCGCGACCGGCGCGAGGCCGAGGAGGAACGCGACGCCGCGCGCCGCCGAGCCGCGGCGGCCAGCGCCTCGCGCCGGTCCTCGTTCTCCAGCTTCGGCAGCAGCAGCGGCGGCTCCCACCACTCGTCGGGCGGCGGAGGTGGCTCCCGGAGCTCCGGCGGCGGGGGCTCGCGCGGGTCGGGTGGCGGAGGTTCGCGCGGCTTCTGACCCACGACGCACAAGCGTGCCCGCTAGATTCGCGCGACCGTCGAGGGCACCCAATAACGTCATACGGATGGAGCGTTCTAGGGCTCTTTCCGTATGACGTTATTCGGGACCTACGCCGAAATGGGACGAGGCCCCCGACTGTCGCCGGGGGCCTCGTTCAACACGCGTGATCAGCTGCAGCCGCTGGTGCTGCCGCAACCCTCGCAGACGTAGCAGGAGCCGGCGGGGCGCATCTTGGTGCCGCAGGTGAAGCAGAGCGGCGAGTCGACGGCGGTGCCGGTGATCTGCTCGAGGAGCTCGGCCGAGGTGTGGGCCGTGGCCGGGGCGGGCTTGGCGGCGGCTGCCTCCACGTCCGGGGTCTCGGCCACGGGGGTCTCGACCACGGAGGTGCCCGTCTCGACGACGGGGCCGGCGTCGAGGACGTCGATCTCGATGAGGTCGGCGGCGTTGTTGCCGGTCTCGGGGACGGGCTCGTAGGAGCCGGTCTCGAGGTAGCGCTGGCGCTCGTCGGCCGAGTAGATGCCGAGGCCCTCGCGGGTCTCAAAGTCCAGGTAGTCGAGGGCCAGGCGCCGGAAGACGTAGTCCATGACGGACTGGGCCATCCGGATGTCGGCGTCGTCGGTGAGGCCGGCGGGCTCGAAGCGCTGGTTGGTGTACTTCGAGACGAAGGTCTCCAGCGGCACGCCGTACTGCAGGCCGATCGAGATCGAGATCGAGAACGCGTCCATCACGCCGGCCAGGGTCGAGCCCTGCTTGCCCAGCTTGAGGAAGATCTCGCCGAGCGTGCCGTCCTCGTGCGCACCCGAGGTCATGTAGCCCTCGGCGCCACCCACGGTGAAGGAGGTGGTGCGCGCGATGCGGGACTTCGGCAGGCGCTTGCGGACCGGGGCGTAGACGACCTTCTCGATCACCTTCGGCTCGGCCTCGACCACGGCGGCAGCGTTGGAGTCCGCGCCCTTGTTCTCGCCCTTGCCGGTCGCCAGCGGCTGGCCGACCTTGCAGTTGTCGCGGTAGACGGCCGTCGCCTTGAGGCCGAGCTTCCAGGACTGCAGGTAGATGTCCTCGATCTCCTCGACGGTCGCCGACTCCGGCAGGTTGACCGTCTTGCTGATCGCGCCGGACAGGAACGGCTGGGCCGCCGCCATCATCCGGACGTGGCCCATCGGGGCCAGGGCGCGGGCGCCCATCGCGGTGTCGAAGATCTCGTAGTGCTCGGTCTTCAGGCTCGGGGCGTCGATCACGTGGCCGTGCTCGGCGATGTAGCTGACGATCGCCTCGACCTGCTCCTCGACGTACCCGAGCTTGCGCAGCGCCCGCGGGATCGTCTGGTTGACGATCTGCATCGAGCCGCCGCCGACGAGCTTCTTGAACTTGACCAGCGAGAAGTCCGGCTCGATGCCGGTCGTGTCGCAGTCCATCATGAAGCCGATGGTGCCGGTCGGCGCGAGCACCGAGGCCTGCGCGTTGCGGAAGCCGTTGACGGCGCCGAGCTCCTGCACGTCCGCCCAGGCCTGGGTGGCGAGCTGGTGGACCTGGCGGTCGGCGATGCCGAGCGTGCGGACCGTGTCGTTGGCGGCCTGGTGCTTGCGCATGACCCGCTTGTGGGCCTCCGCGTTGCGGGCGTAGCCGTTGTAGGGGCCGACGATGCCGGCGAGCTCGGCCGAGCGCTTGTAGGACTGGCCGGTCATCAGCGACGTGATCGTGGCGGCCATCGCGCGGCCACCGTCGGAGTCGTAGCCGAGGCCCATCGCCATCAGCAGGGCGCCGAGGTTGGCGTAGCCGATGCCGAGCTGGCGGTAGTCGCGGGTGGTGTCGCCGATCGCCTCGGTCGGGAAGTCGGCGAAGCAGATCGAGATGTCCATCGCGGTGATGATGAAGTCGACGGCCTTGGCGAAGCGCTCGCCGTCGAAGGTGTCGTCGTCCTTGAGGAACTTCAGCAGGTTGAGCGACGCCAGGTTGCACGAGGAGTTGTCGAGCGACATGTACTCCGAGCACGGGTTGGACGCGGTGATCCGGCCCGTCTCCGGGTTGGTGTGCCAGTCGTTGATCGTGTCGTCGTACTGCAGACCCGGGTCGGCGCAGGCCCAGGCGGCCTCGCTGATCTTGCGGAAGAGCTCGCGGGCGTCGACGGTCTCGATGACCTCGCCGGTGCCGCGCGAGCGCAGCCCGAACTCGGTGCCGTCCTCGACGGCGCGCATGAAGGCGTCGTTGACCCGGACGGAGTTGTTGGCGTTCTGGTACTGGACGCTCGTGATGTCGGCGCCACCGAGGTCCATGTCGAACCCGGCGTCGCGGAGGGCGCGGATCTTGTCCTCCTCCTTGGCCTTCGTCATCACGAACTCTTCGATGTCCGGGTGGTCGACGTCGAGCACGACCATCTTGGCCGCGCGACGCGTGGCGCCGCCCGACTTGATGGTGCCGGCCGAGGCGTCCGCGCCACGCATGAACGAGACGGGACCGCTCGCCGTGCCGCCGGAGGAGAGGAGCTCCTTGGAGGAGCGGATGCGGGAGAGGTTGAGGCCGGCGCCGGAGCCGCCCTTGAAGATGAAGCCCTCTTCCTTGTACCAGTTGAGGATCGAGTCCATCGAGTCGTCGACGGAGAGGATGAAGCAGGCGGAGACCTGCTGCGGCGACGGGGTGCCGACGTTGAACCAGACGGGGCTGTTGAACGAGAAGTACTGGTGCACGAGCAGCCAGGTGAGCTCGTGCTCGAAGACCTCGGCGTCGGCCTCGGCCGCGAAGTAGCCGTGGTCGATGCCGGCCTTCGTGTAGGTCTTCACGATGCGGTCGATGAGCTGCTT
This sequence comes from Nocardioides conyzicola, assembly GCF_039543825.1. Lineage (NCBI taxonomy): Bacteria > Bacillati > Actinomycetota > Actinomycetes > Propionibacteriales > Nocardioidaceae > Nocardioides > Nocardioides conyzicola. The sequence goes on from NZ_BAABKM010000002.1 coordinate 785,247, forward strand.
GAGGCTCCACTCGCGCACGTCGGTGCCGACGGCGCCGCGGAAGTACTTGGTCGTGACGATGGTCGAGGCGTTGACCGACCAGAAGTCGGGGTACTCCACCCCGCGCTGCTCGAAGACCGTGACACCGGTCTTCCAGTTGGTCTGCACGACGTCGCGACGCTCCCACGTCAGCTCGTCGTACGGGTGCACTCCCGCAGTGCTGAAGACCCGTTCGATCTTCAGTCCGGCCCCTGCCTTGGCGGCCTTGCCGCTCACCGTCTCCGTCATCCCTCTTGCGTCCCGTCTTTCGAGGTTGGTGTTGCTTCGATCATTACTGCTGCCACCGACACCGGCTCCGGTCGTGCGGAGCCTCGATGGCGACGATTGGTGGGCCCGGCGCACGTAGCTTCCCCACTGCGCACGCCGGGCCGTCTGTGGTCAGCCCGTGGGAACGGGCTGAGGGGTGTCGGCCACGCCGCGCTCGGCGCGCAACGTGGCGATCTCGTCCTCGAAGTCGTCCGCGGACTCGAAGGCCCGGTAGACGCTCGCGAAGCGCAGGTAGGCGACCTCGTCGAGGGCGCGGAGCGGGCCGAGGATGGCCATCCCGACCTCGTGGGCGGGGATCTCGGCGGCGCCGGCGAGCCGGAGCGCGTCCTCCACCGCCTGGCCCAGGCAGGCCAGCTCGTCCTCGGAGACCGGCCGGCCCTTGCAGGCCTTGCGGACGCCGGCGATCGCCTTGTCCCGCGTGAACGGCTCGCTCGCGCCGGAGCGCTTGAGCACGGTCAGCTGCATCAGCTCCACGGTGGTGAAGCGACGCTCGCAGGACGAGCAGGTACGCCGGCGGCGGATCGAGCCGCCGTCGTCGGCCACCCGCGAGTCGAGGACCCGGGTGTCGGTGTGGCGGCAGTACGGACAGTGCACGGGTCTCTCCTCTCGACGGATGTGGGCGCGCTACAAACACCCCGTGACGGGGTGCGCTGGCCTGTGGAAAACGGGGGTCACACTGTGTACAACAAGCCTTCACCTGTGGGTCTTCCGCATCCATCTGTGAACTAGATGTGGATAACTACATCGGTGTAAGTACTAGATGTAGTGGTAACCGTACGCCCGCTCGGGGGCGGGTGCAAGTGGTCGCGAGAAGTTCCTGGGCCGGGGCGCCGCGGCGTCGCAAAACCGCAGGTCAGCGGCCCGCCGTACGCCGAAATCCGTGTCGGGCGCGCGCGTGTCGCGGCGTGTCGGTCCGGCCCCTCTCCGCCTGAGCACGAGAAGCGATGACGTCTTTCACCCGGAGGGGTGGTTTTACTTTGCACTACCGACGGCAAATCACAGGTGACGGCCCACCCCCGAGCCGCGCAGTGAGAACGAAGAAGGTCACCGCGATGCCCGCAGCACCGACCGCCGTCCCGAACGAGACCCGCTCCGAGACGACTGCTCGACTCTTTGCCGAACGACGCGACGCCGACGCCGGCGAGCGCGCCCAGATCGACGAGGCGCTGATCCGCCTCAACATGAAGGTCGCCGTCGACGCGACCCGCCGCTTCCGCAGCCGGGGCATCGCGACCGACGACCTCGAGCAGGTCGCCTACCTCGGCCTGGTCAAGGCCGTGCGCGGCTTCGACCCCGACCGCGGCTTCGACTTCCTCAGCTTCGCGATCCCCACGATCCGCGGAGAGGTGCGCCGCCACTTCCGCGACCTCGGCTGGATGGTCCGCCCGCCGCGGTCGATCCAGGAGACGCAGAGCAAGATCATCGGCTGCGAGAGCGAGCTCTTCCAGATCCACGGCCGGGCGCCCCGACCCTCTGAGATCGCCGCCCACCTCGGCCTCGAGCTCGACGCCGTCGTCGAGGCGCTCGGCGCCACCGGCTGCTTCGCCCCCGTCTCCCTCGACGCGCCGGTCGGCGCGGACGACGAGTCGCTCACGCAGCGGCTCGGCGGCCTCGACCACGACTTCGACGTCGCCGAGGCGCGGGCCGTGCTGGCCCCGTTGCTGGCTCGCCTCACCCCGCGTGAGCGCAAGATCGTGGAGCTGCGCTTCTTCCGCGGCGCCACCCAGTCGGAGATCGGCAAGGAGATCGGCGTGACGCAGATGCAGGTGTCGCGGCTGCTCACCCGGCTGATGTCGCGGATGCGCGAGCAGCTCGAGGTCCCCAGCGCCGCCTGACCGCGATCAGGACCCTTCGCGGGCCTCGACGATGTCGCGCAGCTGCGACCGGGCGGTCACGCCCAGCTTGGGGAAGGCGTTGTAGAGGTGCGCCGACACCGTCCGCGGTGAGAGGTAGAGCGACGCACCGATCTCGCGGTTGGTCAGCCCCGACGCCGCGAGCCGCACCACTTGGCGCTCCTGCGCGGTGAGGTCGCCCCAGGCCGACGACGAGGACTGCGCCGTCGCGACCCCGGCCGCCCGCAGCTCGGTGCGAGCGAGGTCCGCCCAGGCCCGGGCGCCGAGACGCCCGAAGACCTCGTACGCCGCCCGCAGCTGCGTGCGCGCGGCCGTCGGCCGGTGCTGGCGACGCAGCCAGACGCCGTACTCCAGCTGCGCGTTGGCCAGCTCGAACGGCCACTGCGCGGCCTCCGGGTCCGCGGTCGCCTCGAGGTGGAAGGGCTCGGGATCGTCGGCGATCAGGGCGCGGGCCCGGGCCAGCTGGAGCCGGTGCCGCGGCCCGGGATTCGTCATCCGGAGCGCGGCCACCTCCATCACCGGCCCGACCTCGTCGGCCGCCCCGGCCCGGACGGCGGCCGCGACGTAGTCGGCGAGGTGGCGGTAGCCGAGGTACTGGTGCACCGGCTCGCCGTCGGGACGGAAGAGGCCGCGCAGCTGCTCGTGCACGCCGACCGGGTCGTGCTCGTCGAAGTGCACGTAGGACATCGCCACCCGCACGCTCATCTCCAGCGCCAGGCACTCGCCGATCTCGATGTCGAGCAGGACCTCGGCGCACAGCCGGCGAGCGAGCGCCACGTCACCGCGGACGCCCGCGACCCGGGCCCGCAGCTCGCGGGCGTTGCCGGCGGCGTACGACAGCTGCTCGACCTCGGCGACGTCGGAGAGCATCCGCGCCGCCTGCTCCACCTCGTCGTACAGCCCCACGTCGAAGTGCAGGAGCGCCAGGCACGCCAGCGTCTGGCTCAGCTGCCCCGACCCCTCCGCGCGCTGCATCAGCTCGACGGCCCGGCGCTGCCGGGTGCGCGCGACGGTCGGCTCGTCCAGGATCCATGCGGCGGCGCCCAGCAGCATCTCCTGCGAGGCCACGAGCTCGGGCGGGTACGACGCGTCGAACGGCGGGGCGTCGCGCACCAGCGCCAGGACGTCGGCGGGCCGGGCGAGCGGGTCGATGAGCGCGCGGACCCAGGCCCGGGCGGCCCGCTCCATCACCAACGCCGGTCCCTCCGAGGGCGTCGCCTCGCGGTCGTAGCGCTCCAGCCAGTCCGCGACCAGCCGGGTGTCTCCCCCGGTCGCATAGGTCAGCGTCGCGAGCGTCGTCAGCGAGGCCCAGCCGAAGCCCTGGTCGACGTGCACCAGCTGGTCGAGCGCGTCGACGAGGGCGAGCCGGGCGTCGGTCTGACGCATGGTCTGGGCGAGCGCGTAGGCGACGAAGTGGCTCGCCCGGGCCCGCGTCGCCGGGTCGTCGCTCTCCTCGCGCAGCCGCGCCGCGGCCTGGGCCAGCCACTCGAAGTGCCCGACGGGGAAGCCCATCGCCAGCGCCGCGAGCATCCGCTCGTCGTGGTCGGCGCGGAGCGGGCTGAGCTCCGCCGCCCGCATCATCATCCGGGTCGCCTCGAAGCCCGCGCCCCGACGCTTCGCGCGCTCGGCGGCGGCGACCAGCTGGACGGCGACGTCCTCGTCGGCGACGACCGTCGCCTCGGCGCGGTGCCACGCCCGGCGGTCGGGGTCGTCGTCGTACGCCGTCGCGAGGTCGTCGTGGGCGCTCAGCCGCTCCTCGGTGGTGGCCACGGAGTACGCCGCCGCGCGGGCCAGCGGGTGCCGGAACTGCACCTGCCGCTCGACCACCCGCACCAGGCCCGTCGTCTCGGCGACCGCCAGCGCGGCCACCATCTGGCCGGGCCGACCGACGCGGCCCAGGACGCCCAGGTCCCCGCCGCCGGCCGCGGCGAGCAGCAGCACCCGCCGGGTCGGCGCGGGCAGGTCGACCAGCTCGGCGGCGAAGGCCGCCTCGACCGTCGAGAGGCCCAGCTCGTCGACCCCCGAGCTGGCCGCGCGGCCGAGCTCGAGCAGCGCGAGCGGGTTGCCGGCCGACCGGTCGATGACGGCCGCGAAGGCGAGGGCGTCCAGGTCGAGGCCGGCGCGCCGCAGAACTAGCCCGGCCTGGCTCTCCGACAGCGCCGGGACCTCCACGGTCGGGTGGCCGAGGAACGCGTCCGGCGGCTGCTCCCCTCGGGCCGCCGCCACCACCGACACCTGCGTGCCGGCGAGCCGGTTGGCGACGAAGCCCAGCACCGCGAGCGAGCTCTCGTCGAACCACTGCACGTCGTCGAGGACGACCAGCAGCCGGCCGGACCCGGCCCGCTGCTCGAGCCGGCCGGCCACGTCGAGCCGCAGCCGCAGCGGGTCGCCGGCGAAGACCTGCTCCAGCGCGTCGGTGGCACCGGCGCCGGCCAGCAGGTCGACCAGCGCCGCGAACGGCAGCCCCTGGTCGGCGGCATGACCGGTGACGGTGAGGACGGTCCACCCCTCGGCAGCCGCCGCGCGCGCCGTACACCCGAGGACCGCGCTCTTGCCCGCACCGGGGATGCCGACCAGCGCGGCGCAGCGCCCACCCTCGCCGAGCAGGTCGCGCAGTCGGGCGAGGAGGTCGTCGCGACCCACCAGCCCGTCGAGCTCGCCTGCCCAGAGACCCGATCCGGCGGACCCTGACATGCGATTCATCGTAGGGGCGGCACACCTAGGTCAGGTGACGGATGTGCAGAGGGTGGACGGCTCTCTAGCGTCGGAACCTCACCCCCTCCACGCATCCGGGAGCACCCATGACCGACCCGACACCCACCCTCACCGACAACGAGCTCGCCGAGATCGAGGTCGCCAACTCCTCCGGCAAGCAGCCGGTCGTCTTCGTGCACGGCCTGTGGCTGCTCTCCAGCAGCTGGGACCGCTGGCGCGAGCTCTTCGAGGAGGCCGGTTACGCGACCATCGCGCCCGGCTGGCCCGACGACCCGGAGTCGATCACCGAGGCCCGGGAGCACCCCGAGGTCTTCGCCCACAAGATGGTGCAGGGCGTCACCGACCACTACCTGGCCGCGATCGCCCGGCTGTCGACGAAGCCGGCCGTCGTTGGCCACTCGTTCGGGGGCCTGATCGCCCAGAAGATCGCCGGCGAGAGCGTCTCGGCCGTCACCGTCGCCATCGACCCGGCACCCTTCCGCGGCGTGCTGCCGCTGCCGGTCTCGTCGCTCAAGTCGGCGTTCCCGGTGCTCGGCAACCCCGCCAACTCCGGCAAGGCCGTCACGCTGACGCTCGAGGAGTTCACGTACGGCTGGGCCAACGCGCTCGACGACGACGAGGCGCAGCAGCTCTACACGGAGTACCACGTCGCCGCCCCTGGAGCCCCGCTCTTCGAGGCGGCCTCGGCCAACCTCAACCCCTTCAGCCAGGTGAAGGTCAAGACCAAGAAGGCCGAGGACCGCGGCCCGCTGCTGCTGATCTCCGGCGAGAAGGACCACACGGTCCCGTGGGCGATCACCAACTCCAGCTACAAGCGGCAGAAGCGCAATGACGCCCTCACCGAGATCGTCGAGATCAAGGACCGCGGCCACTCGCTGACCATCGACCACGGCTGGCGCGAGGTCGCCCAGACCGCGCTCGACTTCGTGCAGAAGCACGGGCCAACGACAGCCTAGGAGGCAGCGGAGCGGGCGTCGTCGGGGAGATCGAGCACGAACCACGAGGTCGTGCCGACGGCGTCCTGCTCCGAGCCCCAGCTGTCGCTGAGCGCGTCGACGAGCACCAGCCCGCGGCCGAAGACGCGCAGCGGGTCGTCGTCGCCGAGGACCTCGGCCGACGTGGCGGCCGCGCCGCCGTGGTCGCGTACGGCGACCGTCAGCATGCCGTCGTCGAGGGTCAGGATGAGCTCGCTGGTCGCGCCGGCGTGGATGACGGCGTTGGTGACGAGCTCGGAGAGGCAGAGCTCGGCGGTCTCCGTCGGGTCGTCCGCGACGCCCCAGCCGGCCAGGGTCTGACGCAGGAACCTCCGGGCCAGGCCCGGCGCCCGCGGGTCGTCCTCGAGCGAGAGCGAGGCGGTCTGTGCGGGTGCGGCGGCGCCGGTCGGGGCCGTGCCCTCCGGTGCACCCACGCCGCGCGCCCGCACCCGGCGTACGGCGTCCGCGGCCTGCCGGGCCAGGGTCGTCAGCACGCCGCGCTGCGCGTCGGAGAAGTCCTGCGGGCGGTCGTAGTAGACGAGCAGCCCACCGATCGGGCTGGCGATGCCGGGCAGCGGGAGCACGGCCAGGGCGCGGGTGCCCGCCTCGCGCTGGGTGGCGACCAGGCCGGCGTACCGCTCGCCGAAGCCGTCGAGGTCACCCAGCACCGGGACACCGGTGCGCACCACGCTGGTGAGCGGGACGTCGTCGTACGCGTCGATGTGGCACCACTGCGCCGGCTCGTCCAGCACGTCGTCGGGAGCGGTCAGGAAGCGGAGCCGCCGGCCACCGCCCTCGACCAGCGCGACGCCGACGCGGCGGACGTCCGGCAGCGCGAGGAGCTCGCGCAGCACCGCTCGCGCGACCGAGTCGACGTCGGCCGCTCCCGCGAGTCCGACGGGGCCGGAACCTTCGCGGTAGCTCCCCACCCGATCAGGGTAGATCACCCTTTCGGATGAACGGCGCGTCGCGGTGACGCGGCATCCCAGGACGTCAGGGTCCATCGGTGACAATGGCGCGGTGACGGGTGCAACGGGTGGCAAGCGGGTGGGGTCGCGCCGTGGCCCGCGACGAGGAAGATCGTTCCGGCCCGTCCTGCTCGTGCTCGCCCTCGGCATCACGCTGGCGGTCGTGGCCTGGGGCTACCTCGTGTACGCCGCGATCGACTTCGGCTCGACCGCGCGCGGCGGCGACTCCCAGGCATGGTGGTTCCTGGCGATCGCGTCGGTCGGCGCGGTGGCGTGCCTCTTCTTCGGGCTGATGCTGGTCGCCCGCCTGCTGCGCCAGCTCGGCATCACCCGGGCTCCGGCCCCTCGGGAGTCCGCCGACTCCCCCGTCGACCCCGACGCTCCTCGGCCGATCGGCGGGCGCCGGGCCGCTCGCTAGCGATCCCGGAGCCGGCGCACGAACTTCAGGCCGGACCAGGTCTCGTCGATCGCGGCCACCTTCACGTCGACCCAGCCGAGCCGCAGACCGAGGTCGCGCACCGCGCCCTCGCCGAGGTCGCTGGCGATGCCGAGCCGGCGCTGCGCCGCCTGCTTGGGCCAGCAGACCCAGACCATCCCCGCCGTGACGGTGCGGTCGAACAGCACCGGCAGCCTCGCCTCGAGCTCGGCCAGCCGGGTGTGGAAGGTCAGGGTCACGTCCAGGCCCGACGCCGGCAGCCGGCGTACGACGCGCGCGCCCGTCTCCTCCAGCTCGAACCCGTCCGGAGCCCGGTCGAGCAGCACCCGGTGGTCGTCCTTGACCCCGAGCTTGCGCAGCAGCGCGGTGCCTGAGTAGCCGGCCATGCGCTCACGATAAATGCCGCGAGGGGCGGAGCCTCACGGCTCCGCCCCTCGTCTTCCCCGGTCCGTCGGGCGGGGTCGAATCGCCCGACGAAATCTGTGTGTCGCCCGGTCAGCTGACGGGGACGAGCAGGCGCTGCCCCGACTGGAGCGAGCTGTGGTCGAGCGCGTTGAGCTTCTCGATCCGGTCCATCATCGACGCGACGTCGCCGTCGTCGGAGGCCGCGGACGCGATCCCCCAGAGGGTGTCGCCCGGCTCGACGAGCACGACGGTCGTCGGCTCCGGGGTGCCGGCGTCGCCGGTGGCCACGGAGCCCGAGGCGACCATGATGCCGACGGCGAGGACCGCCATCAGCGCCAGCACCACGACGACGGCGCGCCCGCGGCGGGTGAGCCGGACGCTGCCGCTCGGCCGGGCCTGGACCCGCTGGAAGGTGAGGGTCTGGTCGATCGTCATCGTGCTCATGTGGGGCTCCTGGGGAAGGTGGTCTTCTCGTTGACACCAGTTCTAGTGGCGACCACCGACAGTCGGTCCTGCTCCGTCTGGGCCACCGTCTCGATCAGGTGTTCGATCGAACGTGTGTACGACGTTAGAGCACCTGTTCGAACGACGCAAGCATTTCGGCCGAACAATTGTTCGATGGACTTGTCGGGCGACATCGATCTATTGTGCTAGTCACCTAGATGAATGGAGTCCTGATGATCGAGTTCTCGTTGGACACGCGGTCCGGCGTCTCGCCGTACCTCCAGGTCGTCCACCAGGTACGCCGGGCCCTGCGGCTCGGCCTGCTGAGCGAGGGCGACCAGCTGCCGACCGTCAAGGACGTCGTCGCGAGCCTGGCGATCAACCCCAACACGGTCCTCAAGGCCTACCGCGAGCTGGAGCGCGACGGCCTGGTCGCCGCCCGTCCGGGCGTGGGCACCTTCGTCACCCGGACCCTCGCCGACTCCTCGCTCGCCGCGCACGAGCCGCTGCGCCGCGACCTCGCCCGCTGGCTGGTCAAGGCGCGGATGGCCGGGCTCGACGAGGAGAGCATCGAGGCGCTCTTCGTGAGCACCTTTCGCTCCGTGAACGAGGACATCGCATGACCGCCGTGGTCGCCGCGCGAGGCCTGGGCAAGCAGTACCGCCGGCGGCTGGGACAGAAGAAGTGGGCGCTGCGGGACTGCTCGCTCGAGATCCCCGAGAGCCGGGTCACCGGGCTGGTCGGGCCCAACGGCGCCGGCAAGACCACGCTAATCGACCTCGTCGTCGGCCTGCTGGCCCCGACCGTCGGGTCGATCGAGGTGTGCGGCGGCGTCCCCGGCGCCGGCGCGGCCCAGCTGGCGAAGGTCGGCTTCGTCGCGCAGGACACCCCGACGTACGCCGGGCTCACCGTCGCCGAGCACCTGCGCCTGGGCGCCCGGCTCAACCCACGCTGGGACGACGCGATCGCCCGCGGCCGGATCGAGCGTCTCGGCCTCGACCCGGGCCAGAAGGCCGGTCGGTTGTCCGGCGGCCAGCGCGCCCAGCTCGCCCTGACCCTCGGCCTCGCCAAGCGCCCCGAGCTGCTCGTCCTCGACGAGCCGGTCGCGAGCCTCGACCCACTGGCGCGTCGGGAGTTCCTCTCGGCGCTGATGGAGGCGGTCGCCGAGCACGAGATCAGCGTGCTGCTGTCCTCCCACGTGATCTCCGACCTCGAGCGCGTCTGCGACCACGTGGCCGTCCTGGTCGACTCCCAGATCCGGGTCGCGGGCGACGTCGACGACGTGCTCGCGACCCACCACCGGCTCTCCGGCCCGCGCCGCGAGCCGGACACGCTGCCGGCCGACCTCCACGTCGTCTCGGCCAGCCACACCGACCGGCAGTCGACGTACGTCGTCCGCACGACCGCGCCGATCCTCGACCCGGCCTGGTCCGTCACGGCCCTGAGCCTCGAGGACCTCGCCCTCGCCTACATGGAGCGCGCTGCGGCCGCCGCCTCCCCCCGTCCCGAGCTCGAGGTGCTCCGATGATCTGGCTGACCTGGCGGCAGTTCCGCACCCAGCTCCTCATCGCCGTCGGACTGGCGGCGGCGGCCTGCGTGGTCCTCGCGGTCACCGGCCCGAGGCTCGCCGACCTCGCGAGTCGCGACGTCAGCATCTACGACCTGCTCACCAGCAACGACCGGCTGCTCTTCTACGGCGGCGTCCTCCTGCTAGCGGTCGCGCCACCGCTGATCGGGGTCTTCTGGGGTGCGCCGCTGGTGGCGCGGGAGCTCGAGACCGGCACCTTCCGGCTGGTCTGGAACCAGTCGGTCACGCGCAGCCGGTGGCTCGCGGTCAAGCTCGGCCTGTCCGTGCTGGCCACGGTGGTGGTCGTCGGAGCGCTGAGCCTCGCGATCACCTGGTGGGCACACCCGCTCGACGGGGTGACCGGCGCCCAGCACGGCAGCCTGCCGCTTCGGCTCACCCCGGTCTCGTTCGCGATGCGCGGCCTCGTGCCGGTGGGGTACGCCGTGTTCGCGCTGCTCCTCGGGACCCTGCTCGGCCTGGTGCTGCGGCGCTCGCTCCCGGCGATGGCGCTGACCCTGGCGGTCTACGTGTGCGTCCAGGTCGCGGTGCCGCTGTGGGTGCGCCCGCACCTCGTGCCGGCGACCACGTCGTACACGGTCATCTCCGAGTCCAACCTCGACGGCATCCTGTCGGACGGCTCGGGGACGTGGCGGATCAGCGTGCAGGCGAAGGGGCCGGGCGACTGGGTCCTGTCCAACCAGACGGTCGACGCCGACGGTGACGTCGCCGCCCTGCCCTCGGCGGTCACCGACTGCCTGCCGCAGCCCCCGAGCGAGCACGAGAGCGGCACCGCGCGCGTCGAGCCGGCGCCCGGGACCCTGGACACCTGCCTGGGCAAGCTCGCCGACGCGGGCTACCGGCAGCGCCTCGTCTACCAGCCCCGCACCCACTTCTGGCCGCTGCAGTACGCCGAGACCGGGCTCTACCTGGTCGCGTCCGCCGGCCTCGCCGCGCTCACGTTCTGGCAGATCCGGCGGCGGCGGACATGAGAGCGGGGCCGACACGCCCGTTCGAACAAATGTTTGAACAGAGCGCCCGTGATGGCTAGCGTGACCCCCATGGTCAAGAAGATGACGGTGCGCGAGCTGCCCGACGGGCCGCCCGACGCCACGGGGCTCACCCCCCGCCAGCAGCGCGTCCTCGCGACGATCAAGGACGCGATCGAGACGCGCGGCTACCCGCCGAGCATGCGCGAGATCGGCGAGGCCGTGGGGCTGACCAGCTCCTCGAGCGTCGCCCACCAGCTGAAGGTGCTCGAGGCGAAGGGCTTCCTCAAGCGCGACCCCAACCGGCCGCGGGCGCTCGAGGTGTTCCTGCCCGAGGTGATGGCGGCCCGGCGCTCGCTCGGCAGCGCCGACGAGTCGTCGTACGACGAGACCGGTCTGGGCGACCAGGTGCCGGCCGCGGCGTACGTCCCGCTGGTGGGTCGGATCGCGGCCGGCGGCCCGATCCTGGCCGAGGAGACCTACAACGAGGTCTTCCCGCTCCCCAAGCAGCTGGTCGGCGACGGCGAGCTCTTCCTGCTCGAGGTCTCCGGCGACTCGATGGTCGAGGCGGCCATCTGCGACGGCGACTACGTGGTCATCCGCAAGGAGCAGACCGCCGACAACGGCGAGATCGTCGCGGCGCTGATCGACGGCGAGGCCACGGTCAAGACACTGCAGCGCAAGGACGGAAAGGTGTGGCTGCTGCCACACAACGCCAACTACGATCCCATTGACGGGACCAACGCCACCATCCTCGGGAAGGTGACCGCGGTCCTGAGGCGGGTCTGATCACCCGGGAATGACCTGATCGGACCCTGGGTTGCTTTAGGGGGAGATCCCCGATGCCACGGGAGGGCCGATGAAAGACGCTGGTGCTGTGACCACGGCACCTGCTCTCGCCCGCCAACGGACGATGCCCGGCTGGGCGCGCGCCATCATGGAGCTGCTCCTGATCCTGGCGCTCTGGGTCTTCTACAGCCTGGCCCGGCTGCTGGCCGACACCAGCCTGCAGCCGGCGCTCAACCGCGCCAACGACCTGCTGCACATCGAGGACCTCCTGGGCATCAGCTGGGAGGGCCCGCTCAACCAGCTCTTCACCGACCACACGGTGCTCGGCCTGGCCGGCAGCTACTGGTACGCGACGCTGCACTACGTCGTCACCGCCGCCGTGCTGGTCTGGCTCTGGCGGCTCGGCGCCGACCGCTACGGTCCGGCCCGGCGGGCCCTGGTGATCGGCACGCTGCTCGGCCTCGCGGCCTACCTGATGATGCCGACGGCGCCGCCGCGCTTCCTCAGCGGGTACGTCGACGTGCTCAGCCTGCACGCGGCCGACGGCTGGTGGGGTGCCGATGCCTCGGCTCCCCGCGGTCTCGGCGGTCTGACAAACGAGCTGGCGGCGTTCCCGTCGCTGCATGCCGGGTGGTCGCTGTGGGTGGCGCTGGCGCTGCAGGTCTACGCGACCCGCAAGTGGGTCCGGGTCCTCGGCTGGGCGTACGCCCTCGGCACCGCGATCGTCATCGTGGGCACCGGCAACCACTGGGTGATCGACGCGCTGATGGGCTGGCTGGTGATCCTGGTGGGCTGGGCGGCCGCCCAGGCGATCGGCCGGATCTCGCTGCCGTCGCTCTGGCCTCGGAGAACATTGGATGAACGACCATCACGCGAGGAGTCAACGGTCGTTGATTGAGGCATGACTGAGGACATGCCACCGTCGCTCCCCCTCGCCGACGCCCAGCTGCGCCGGCGCGCCGTCCTCGCCACCGGCACCGCGGGTGCCGCGGCACTCACCGTCGCCGGCCTCCCGTCCGGGCCGGCCGCCGCAGCCGGCCACCGGCCTTTCCGCCACGGGATCGCCTCCGGTGACCCGCTCCCCCACGCCGTCCTCATCTGGACCCGGGTGACGCCGACCGCGGCCAGCACCCCCGGCTCCGGCAAGGGCCCGCGCGTCAAGGTCGCGTGGGAGGTGTCGACCGACCGCCGCTTCCGGCACGTCGTACGTCGTGGCACGTTCAGCACCGGGCCGAGCCGCGACCACACGGTCAAGGTCGACGTGACGGGGCTGAAGCCGGCGACCTGGTACCACTACCGCTTCCTGCTCGACGGCCACACCAGCCGGGTCGGGCGGACCCGGACGGCGCCCGCGGTCTCGGCCTCGCCCAAACACCTGCGCTTCGGGATCGTCTCGTGCGCCAACCTCCAGGCGGGCTGGTTCAGCGCCTACCGCGGGCTCGCGGACCGCGACGACCTGCACGCGGTCATCCACCTCGGCGACTACTTCTACGAGTACGGCCCGGGGCAGTACGGCTACGGCAACGACGACCGCGACATCCGCAAGCACGTGCCGTCGCACGAGGTCCTCTCGCTCGCCGACTACCGGCAGCGGCACGCGCAGTACAAGCAGGACGGCGACCTCCAGGACCTGCACGCGAAGTACCCGTGGATCATCACCTGGGACGACCACGAGGTCGCCAACGACCAGTGGAAGGCCGGCGCCGAGAACCACACCACCGGCGAGGGCTCCTTCGTACGACGCCGGGCCCGCGCACACCGCGCGTACGACGAGTGGATGCCGGTCCGGATGAACGGCACCGCGGCCCTGCGCGACGGCGACCGGCTCTTCCGGCGGTTCCGCTTCGGCCGGCTCGCCGAGCTGAGCATGCTCGACCTGCGCACCTACCGCGACGAGCAGCTCAAGGTCCCGGACGGCCACGTGAGCGACCCGGACCGCACCATCACCGGTCGGCAGCAGATGGACTGGCTCAAGAAGGGCCTCCGCCGCGGCGGCGGGCAGTGGAAGGTCGTCGGCAACCCGGTGATGATCGCGCCGGTCGACTTCGGTGCCCTGCCCGACGGCCTGGTCGACCCGGTCGACGACGTGACCGGGCTGCTGCCGCGTGACGGCGTCGCCTACAACGTCGACCAGTGGGACGGCTACACCGACGACCGCCGCGAGGTCTTCGCCCACATCCGCGACCACCAGGTCACCGACGCGCTCTTCATCACCGGCGACATCCACTCGGGCTGGGCGGCCGAGCTCCCGTACGACGCGTCGACGTACCCCCTCGGTGACTCCGCCGGCGTCGAGTTCGTGTGCTCGTCGGTGACCTCCAACAACCTCAAGGACATCACCGGCACACCGCCGCGGACCACGAGCGTCGCGGTGGAGGAGCTGATCAAGGCCAACAACCGGCACATCCAGTACGTCGACTTCGACAGCCACGGCTTCTCGGTGCTCGACCTGACGGCGACTCGGGCGCAGATGGACTGGTACGTCATCGGCGACCGGGCCGATCGGGACACCCCGATCACCTGGTCGACGTCGTACGCCACGAAGACCGGCACGGGCCGCATCGAGAAGGTGGCGAAGCCGCTGTGAACCTGGAGCGCCGTACCTTCCTCCAGGCCGGCGCCGCCGGCCTCGTGTTCTCCAGTCTGCCCGGCGCCGCGGCGTACGCCGCCCGTCCGCGCAAGCGCGCCTACGTGCTGGTCATCGACGGCTGCCGACCCGACGAGCTCGACAGCGGGCTGACCCCGCGGCTGGCCGCGCTGCGCGGCAGCGGGCTGCGCTTCCCGCGGGCCGCGTCGATGCCCGTGATGGAGACCATCCCCAACCACGTGATGATGATGACCGGGCTGCGCCCCGACCGGACGGGCGTGCCGGCCAACTCGATCTACGACCGTCGCGCCAAGGTCGTGCGCGACCTGGACCGGGCCAGCGACATCCGCTGCGACACGATCATCGAGCGGCTCAACCGTCGCGGCGCCACGACCGGCACCGTGCTGTCGAAGGAGTACCTCTACGGCGTCTTCGGCGGTCGCGCCACGCACCGGTGGGAGCCGCGGCCGACGCTGCCGATCACCGAGCACGCGCCCGACGTCTTCACGATGGAGGCGGCGCTGACGATGCTCGAGGACTTCGACCCGAACCTGATGTTCGTCAACCTCGGCGACATCGACCGGTTCGGGCACGCCGACATCACCGGGCCGCTCGGGCTGAAGGCCACCCGGCGGGCCGCGCTGGCCGACACCGACGCGCAGGTCGGCCGCTTCATCGACGCGCTGCACGACCAGGGCAAGTGGAGCCACTCGATCGTGATCGTGCTCGCCGACCACTCGATGGACTGGTCGACGCCCGACCACGTGATCAGCCTGACCGCGCCGCTCGCCGCGGACCCGCTCCTCGCCGGCAAGGTCCAGATCGCCGACAACGGCGGCGCCGACCTCCTCTACTGGACCGGTCCGGCGTCGCAGCGCGCGGACGCCGTACGCCGGATGCGGCGGATCGCCCGGGCCCAGCCCGGGGTGCTGTCCGCCCACGACCGCCGCGAACGCACCCTGCGGCTCGGCCCGCAGGCCGGCGACGTGGTCGTCTTCTGCAAGGCCGGCTGGCGCTTCAGCGACCCCGACCCGGCGACCTCCAACCCGATCCCCGGCAACCACGGCCACCCCGCCACCCGAGCGATCCCCTTCTTCATCGCCGGCGGCCACTCCGTCGTACGCCGTCGTGCGGACACCCGCGTCGCCCGCACCGTCGACGTCGCCCCGACCCTCGCCTCCTTCTTCAAGGCCGGTCACCCCCGAGGCGGCTACGACGGCCGCGCCCTGCTGTAGGCGCCGGCCGACACGCCGGGTTGGGCGTTTCTTGGTCCGGTCGTGGACAGTAGGGGGGTGCGTATTCCTCTCGGTCGCCTGACCCTGCCCGCAATCACGCTGCTCGCCGCCACGCTCGTCGGCGGGGCTCTGTCGATGCCCGCTCACGCCGAGACGGGCAACCCGGAGCCCACCGCGTCGACCGATGCCGCGGCGGACGCGCTGGACCAGGTGCAGTCGATCCTCGCCGACCCCGCAGCCGCCGACGCCGACGGCCGCGACCTGACGCTCGCGCTGCGCGACCTGCGGATCCGCCAGGACCAGCTCTCCCGCACGGACCGCGCCCAGGCCTCCCGGCTGCTGAGCCGCCCGCCGCAGGTCTACGGGTGGACCAACGAGCAGACCCGGGCGTTCGGCGACAACGTCCTGGTCCACTGGGACAACGGCCAGGCCACCTCCGACTTCGTGAACGACGCCGGCAACGTCGCCGAGCACGTGCTGGCGACGTACAAGGCGGCCGGCTACCGCGCCCCGATGCCGGACGGCACGGCGGGCGGCGACAGTCGGCTCGACATCTACCTGGTCGACTTCAGCGCCGCCGGGCAGCAGGGTCTCTACGGCTTCTGCGACGGCTCCGTGGCCCCGCCGCGCAACGGGCCGTACAACACCCCGGCGTACTGCGCGTTCGACCACAACTTCTCGAGCTTCCCGGCACTGACGCCGGCGCAGAACCTCCGGGTGACCGCGGCGCACGAGCTCTTCCACGCCACCCAGTTCGCCTACGACTACTACGAGGACGCCTGGTTCATGGAGGCGACGGCCACCTGGGCGGAGGACGAGGTGTACGACGACATCAACGACAACCGTCAGTACCTCCCCCTCAGCCCGCTGGCCCAGCCCCGCCAGTCGCTCGACCAGTTCAACAGCAGCAGCCTGCGGCAGTACGGCGAGTGGATCTTCTTCCGCTACCTCTCCGAGCGCTTCTCGAAGTCGCAGGGCGGGCTGCCGGTGATCGTGCGCAGGATCTGGCAGCGCGCGGACAGCACCCGCGGCACCCAGCACGACCTCTACTCGATCCGGGCGGTCAGCAAGGAGCTCGCCTCGCAGGGCACCGACCTGCGACGGGTCTACGCCCAGTTCGGCGACGCCAACCGGCGGCCGGCCCGCGCGTACGAAGAGGGCTCGCACTACCGCGCCGCCGGTGCCGCGCACACCTGGACCTTCACCCCGCGGAGCCACGACACGCGCTGGAAGACCTCGCGCGTCGACCACCTGGCCACCTCCACCCTGGCGGTGAAGCCCAGCGCGAGCATGAAGCGCTGGCGGCTCCGGGTCCAGGTCGACCTGCCCAACCGCGCGAGCGGCGTGGCGGCGATCGTGACGAGGTACGACGCCAAGGGCCGTCCCAGCAGCAAGCTGGTCAAGCTGTCGAAGTCCGGCAACGCGACGATGCGGCTGCCCTTCGACTCACGCCACCTCACCCGGGTCGACGTCACCCTCTCCAACGCGGGGATCCGCTACGCCAGGTGCTTCAGCGGACCGGTCGACGGGGTCTCGTACTCCTGCAGCGGCGTCCCGAAGGACGACAACCGCCCGATGCGCTACCGGATCTCAGCGATCCGCTGACAACCGCTTCAACGCCTGGCGTACGACGGCGGGGTCGGTCGTCGTCCACATCGGCGGCAGGCTCGCCCTGAGGAAGCTGCCGTAGCGCGCCGTCGCGAGCCGCGGGTCGAGCACGGCGACGACGCCGCGGTCGGTGCTGGTGCGGATCAGCCGGCCGGAGCCCTGCGCCAGCAGGAGCGCGGCGTGGGTGGCAGCGACCTGCATGAACCCGTTGCCGCCGGCCTGGTCGGCCGCCTTCTGGCGGGCGCTGAGCAGCGGGTCGTCGGGCCGCGGGAACGGGATCCGGTCGATCAGCACCAGCTGGCAGGTGTCGCCGGGCACGTCGAGGCCCTGCCACAGGCTGAGCGTGCCGAAGAGACAGGTGTGCGGGTCGCCGACGAACTGCGCGGCGAGCTCAGGCAGCTGCGCGTCGCCCTGGGCGAGGGTGGTCAGGTGGGGCAGCCGCTCGCGGACCGCCTCGGCCGCGGCCTCGGCGGCGCGCCGTGAGGAGAACAGCCCCAGCGTCCGGCCCTCCGCCGCGTCGACCAGCTCGACGATCTCGTCGACCATCGCCGAGCTCATGCCGTCGCGGCCCGGCGGCGGCAGGTGCTTGGCGACGTACAGGATCGCCTGCCGGCCGTAGTCGAACGGGCTGCCCACGTCGAGCCCGCGCCACGGCATCGCGTCACCCGATGGCGCCGGCGCGGCGTCGCTCCCCAGGACCCGCTCGGACGGCTTGAGGCCGACGCTGGTGGCCACGGTCGCGAAGTCGCCGCCGAGCATCAGGGTCGCGGACGTGAAGACGACCGTCTTGTCGGTGAGCAGCCGGTCGCGCATGGGCCCCCACACCTGCAGCGGCGCGACGCACAGTCGCGGCGGCATCCGCTCGGTGCCCTCGGACATCCAGAGCACGTCGGAGTCGAGGTCGGCGGCCATCCGCTCGGCGGTCGCGAAGACCTCCTGCACGGCGCCCTTCGCCTGGGTGAGGCCGGCATCCGCGTCCTCGCCGGCCTTGGGGTAGGCCGAGACGCACGCGCGGGCGGCGTCGCGCACCAGGACCAGCGCGTCGGACAGCTCCTCGGGGATCCGGTCGAACCGGCCCGGGCTCGCCTCGGCGATCGCGTCGCGCAGGGCGTCGGCGGCGTCGGCCAGGTCGTTGGCCTGGTCGCCCTCGATGTGGCGCTGGCTGCGCCGGGCGGCCCGCTCCACCTCGGCGGCCCAGAGCTCGTCGGTGGCGGCCTGGGTCACGCGGGTGGTCAGCTCGTGGGCCTCGTCGATCACCACGACGTCGTAGTCGGGGATCATCGGGACGCTCTCGATGGCGTCGATCGCGAGGAGCGAGTGGTTGGTGACGATCAGGTGGGAGCGGTGCGCCTTCTCCTTGGCCACCTCGGCGAAGCACTCCTGCCCGAACGGGCACTTCGCGGCGCCCAGGCACTCGCGGTGGTTGACGCTGACCTGGCGCCACTCGCGGTCGGTGTGCCGCGGCGCCCGGTCGCGCTCGCCGCTGCCCTTGCCCTCGACCTCGGCCTCGGCCCAGGTGCGCAGCTCCAGCACCTTCTTGCCGAGCGACCCCTCCGGCAGCACGACCTCGAGGGCGCCCTGCTCGTCGGGCACGCCCTCGCGGATGCGGTGCAGGCAGGCGTAGTTGGAGCGGCCCTTGAGGACGGCGTACGACGTGTCGACGTCCCCGCCGATCGGGGCGGCCTTGACCGCCTCGACGAGCCGCGGGAGGTCGCGCTCGACCAGCTGGTGCTGCAGCGCGAGCGTCGCGGTGGCGACGACGACGCGGTCCTTGTGCAGCAGGCTGGGCACCAGGTAGGCGAGCGACTTGCCGGTGCCGGTGCCCGCCTGGACGAGCAGGTGCTCCTCCTGCTCCATCGCGTGCGTGACCGCCTCGGCCATCTGCACCTGGCCCGGGCGCTCCTGCCCGCCGAGCGCCGCCACGGCGGTCGCCAGCAGCTCGGTCACGGTGGGGGCGTCAGGCACCCGAGAACCCTAGCCGCGGGGTACCCCTCTCGCTGAGGCTGTCCCCAGGAGCGGCTGTAACGCCGGGTTAGCTGCTGTTCCCAGGGTGTTGCAACCTGGTGGGAACAGTCCGTAACCCGGCGTTACAGCCCGCGCGTGCGCCTCAGTACTCCACGTGGTCGAGGTAGAGGTGCCCGACGGCGGCGGTGGTGAGCGGCGTGACGTCGGGGGTGTCGTTCTCGACGATGTACTCCTCGACCTCGTGGCTGCGGAAGATCCGCGGGAAGTCGAGCACGCCGGTGCCGAGGTCGCACATGTCGCCGGTGGCGCCGTCGCGGTCCTTCACGTGGAACTGCCGGACGGTCTGCGGCGCCTGACGGACCACGTCGATCGCGAACCCGTTGGGGTCGGCGGCTCCGGTGTTCACACCACCGGTGTAGGCCCAGTAGAGGTCGACCTCGAGGTGCACCAGCCGCTTGTCGAGCCGTGACGTCAGCACCTCCCACGGGGTCAGCCCGCCGCCGAGGTCGATCGTGAACTCGTGGGCGTGGTTGTGGTAGCCGTACCTCAGCCCGTACCGCTTCGCGACCGCGGCCTCGGCGTTCATCTGGTCGGCCCAGGTCTGCCAGTCCGACAGCGACGTCGAGTTGAGGTAGGGCACGACGACGTACTTCTGGCCGAGCGTGACCGCGTTCTCCAGCTTGGTCCGCAGCGCGGCCGCGTCGGCGCTGATGCCGTCGTGGCTCGACGACGCCTTGATGCCGATGCCGCGCAGGAAGTCCCGCATCTGCACGGCCGTCTTGCCGTAGTAGCCGGCCATCTCGACCTTCTCGTACCCGTACTGGGCGAGCCGGGTCAGGACGGCGTCGAAGCCGGGCGACCCGCCGAGCGCGGCCCGCAGCGTGTAGAGCTGGATGCTGATCCGGTCGTGCTCGACGGTCCGCTTGCGCGGGCGGTGGCCGTGGCCGCGGCCGCCGTGGGCCTCCGCGGGCGCGACCAAGCCGGACCCCAGTACGGCGGCGCCGGCGACTCCCGCGGCCGCGCCGCGGAACAGCGTGCGCCGACTGGCGCCCTTCTCCTCGAGCGAGCGGCGCAGGGCGCCCTCGCCGTCATATCCGAAACACATGACGAACTTCCTTCCCGAGACGTGCACGTGCTCCCGGACCGGTCGGTCCGGGACGATTCAGTCCTTCGTGGAGAACGCCGCGTCGAAGGCGGCGGTGGGTGCGTCGAACGCGAGCCGCCTCACGAACTCCAGCGCCTCCGGGGCACCGACCAGGCGGTCCATCCCGGCGTCCTCCCACTCCACCGAGATCGGCCCGTCGTACCCGATGGTGTTGAGCATCCGGAAGCACTGCTCCCACGGCACGTCCCCGTGCCCGGTGGACACGAAGTCCCACCCACGGCGCGGGTCGGCCCACGGCAGGTGCGAGCCCATCCGCCCGTTGCGGCCGTTGCCGGTCTGACGCTTCGCGTCCTTGCAGTCGACGTGGTAGATCCGGTCCTTGAAGTCCCACAGGAAGCCGGCCGGGTCGAGGTCCTGCCACACGAAGTGCGACGGGTCCCAGTTGAGCCCGAACGCCTCGCGGTGCCCGATCGCCTCCATCGTCGCGACCGTCGTCCAGTAGTCGTAGGCGATCTCGGAGGGGTGCACCTCGTGCGCGAACCGCACCCCGCACTCGTCGAAGACGTCGAGGATCGGGTTCCACCGGTCGGCGAAGTCGCGGTAGCCGGCAGCCACCATCTCCTCGGTCGCCGGCGGGAACATCGCGACGTACTTCCAGATCGCCGAGCCGGTGAACCCGACGACCGTCTTCACGCCGAGCTTCTGCGCGAGCCGGGCGGTCATCTTCATCTCCTCGGCCGCCCGCTGCCGCACCCCCTCGGGGTCGCCGTCGCCCCACACCTTCGCCGACAGGATCGCCTCGTGCCGCTCGTCGATCGGGTCGTCGCAGACGGCCTGGCCCTTGAGGTGGTTGGAGATCGCGTAGACGGACAACCCGTGCTTCTCGAGCAGGTCGAGCTTGCCCTGCACGTAGGCGTCGTCGTCGGCCTGCCAGGGGTCGAGGTGGTCGCCCCAGCAGGCGATCTCGAGCCCGTCGTACCCCCACCCGGCCGCCAGCCCGGCGACCTCCTCGAACGGCAGGTCGGCCCACTGGCCCGTGAACAGCGTGATCGGTCGTGGCATGTCAGTTCCTTCCGGTGGTGGGCTCAGCGGACACCGAGCAGGTGCTCCATCGCGAGCTGGTCGAGGGCTTCCATGGCGACGCTGCGGGCACGCAGCGCATCGAGGTCGTACGCAGCGTTGCGGACGTCGTCGAGCGACTCCCCCGGTGCGACCGTGGGCTGCTCGAGCTCCATGACGCCGGCGGCCTCGACCGCGGCGACGACCTCCGGGTCGGCCCGGAACGCCTGCACCTTCTCGCGCAGGATCAGGTAGTTGCGCATGCAGCCACGCGCCGACTCCCAGACGCCGTCGATGGCCTCGGCCCGCGGCGGCTTGTAGTCGAAGTGCACGTAGCCGTCGTAGCGCCGGTCGGTGCCAGCACCGAGCATGGCGTCCACGGTCCAGAAAGCGCCGCGCAGGTTGCCGGCGCCGAAGCGGAGGTCCTGGTCGAAGCGCGGCCCGTGCTGCCCGTTGAGGTCGATGTGGAAGAGCTTGTCGTGCCACAGCGCCTGGGCGATGCCGTGCGCGAAGTTGAGCCCGGCCATCTCCTCGTGCCCGACCTCGGGGTTCACGCCGACCATCTCGGGGTGCTCGAGCTCGGAGATCAGCGCGATCGCGTGCCCGATGCTCGGCAGCAGGATGTCACCGCGCGGCTCGTTGGGCTTCGGCTCCAGCGCGAACCGCATGTCGTAGCCCTGCTCGATCACGTAGGCGCACACGGTGTCGAGCGCGTCACGGAAGCGGTCCATCGCCGCGGGCACGTTCTTCGAGCCGCCGTGCTCGGCACCCTCGCGGCCGCCCCACATCACGAACGTCTTCGCGCCGAGCGAGGCCGCCAGGTCGATGTTGCGCAGCACCTTGGCCAGCGCGTAGCGGCGCACCTCGCGGTTGTTGGCCGTGATCGCGCCCTCCTTGAAGACCGGGTCGGAGAACGTGTTGGTGGTGACCATCTCGACGACGAGCCCGGTGTCGGAGAGCGCCGTGCGGAAGCGGTCGAGCGTCGCCTCGCGCTGGGCGTCGTCGGGCAGCAGGTCGTCGTCGTGGAAGGTCACCGCGGCCGCGCCGAGCTCGGCGAGCGTGTACGTCGCCTCCACCGGGTCGAGGAGGTCGCGGGAGGCCGGACCGAACACGTCGACGCCCTGCCAGCCGACGGTCCAGAGGCCGAAGGAGAACTTGTCGTCGGGACTGGGGGTGAAGCGGTCGCTCATGCGGGGGGAATCTCCTGCCAGGTACGGGTGTCGGAGCTGGACTCGACGGCGGCCAGCACGCGTTGGACGTTGAGGCCGTCGGCGAACGACGGACTGGGATCGGTGCCGTCGGCGATCGCGGTGACGAGGTCGACGACCTGGTGGGTGAAGCCGTGCTCGTAGCCGAGCCCGTGTCCCGGCGGCCACCACGCGGCGACGTACGGGTGCTCGGGCTCGGTGGCGAGGATGCGCCGGAAGCCGGCGACCTCCGCGTCGTCGGAGGCGTCGAAGAACTCGAGGACGTTCATGTCCTCGAAGTCGAACGCCACGCTGCCGGACGAGCCGTTGACCTCGATCCGGATCGCGTTCTTGCGGCCGGTCGCGAAGCGGGTCGCCTCGAAGACCCCCATCGCACCACCGGCGAAGGTCGCCAGGAACGACGCGGCGTCGTCGACGGTGACCGGCCCGCGCTCCGTGCCGGTGCCACCGCCCCCGAGGCTGCCGGAGGTGTCGCCCGCGGCGTACGGGCGCTCCTTGACGAACGTCTCGAGACGGCCGGTCAGCTCGGTGATCCGGGTGCCGGTGATGAACTGGGTCAGGTCGACGATGTGGGCGCCGATGTCGCCGAGGGCGCCGGAACCGGCCTTCTCCTTGTCCAGGCGCCACGACAGCGGGGCCTCGGGGTCGGCGATCCAGTCCTGGAGGTACTGCGCGCGTACGTGGCGGACCTCCCCGATCCGTCCCTCGGCGACCAGCTGGCGGGCCAGGGCGATCGCCGGGACCCGGCGGTAGGTGAAGCCGACCATCGCGCGCACCCCATGTGCGCGTGCCTGGTCGGCCGCGGCGCTCATCGCCTCGGCCTCGGCGACGGTGTTCGCCAGCGGCTTCTCGCACAGCACGTGCTTGCCCGCCTCGAGCGCCGCGATCGCGATCTCGGCGTGCGTGTGGCCGGGGGTGCAGATGTCGACGATGTCGATGTCGTCGCGCGCGATCACCTCGCGCCAGTCCGTCGAGCTCTCGGCCCACCCCAACCGCGCTGCCGCCTCGGCGGCCCGGTCGGCGTCGCGACCGACGACCACCGCCATCACGGGGTGGGCGGGCAACGCGAAGAAGTGCGGAGCGGTGCGCCAGGCCTGCGAGTGGGCGTTGCCCATGAACGCGTGCCCGATCATCGCGACACGCAGGGAACTGCTCGGGTCGGTCATGCGGTCTCCCAGGTGGAGGTGCCCGCCCCCGGCCCCTGACGGAGAGGGGGCCGGAGGCGGGCAGGTGTCGGTCAGGACTTGAAGGCGGAGCCGATGAACTGGTCGACGTTGTCCGCGGTCACGACCGGCGCGTAGAGCTGGACCTTGCGAGGAACCTCGACCTCGACCAGGTCGCTCATGGCCTTGCCCTGCACCAGCAGGCGAGCGAGCTTCACGCCGTCGGCGGCCTGCGTCGACGGGTAGATGACCGTCGCCTTGAGCACGCTGTCGCCGCTCTTGATGAGATCCATCGCGTTCTTCGAGCCGGCGCCGCCGATCATCTCGAACTCGTCCCGGTCGGCGTTCTTGATGGCCGCGAGGACGCCGACACCCTGGTCGTCGTCGTGGTTCCAGAGGAAGTCGATCTTCGGGGCCGCCTGGAGCAGGTTCGTGGCCGCCTCCTCGCCACCCTCGACCGTGAAGTCGGCGGCGACGCGGTTGTCGACGTCCAGGCCACACTCGGCCAGCGCGTCCTTGAAGCCCTGGCTCCGGTCCTGGGTGAGCGGCAGCGAGTCGATGCCCGCGATCTCGGCGACGACGGCGTCCTTGTTGCCGTCGGCCTCGCTGCAGACCCACGCACCGGCCGAGACGCCCATGCCGTAGTTGTCACCGAGGACGGTCACGCGCGCCGCGTTGGGGTCGTCGAACTCGCGGTCGACGTTGATGACCGGGATGCCCGCCGCCATCGCCTTAAGGGCGATCGGGGTCATGGCCGCGCCGTCGAAGGGCAGGAGCACGATCGCGTCGACCTTGTCGTTGATGAAGGTCTCGACCTGGCTGATCTGGACGTTGACGTCGTTGGTGCCCTCGGCGACCTTGAGCTCGACGTCGTCGTACTTCGCGGCCTCCTTCTTGGCGGAGTCGGTGATCGATCCCATCCAGCCGTGGTCGGCGGCGGGTGCCGAGAAGCCGATGACGACCTTGTCGCCGGACTCGTCGTTGGAGCCCGCCGCGGCCGCGGTGGTGGGGGCGTCGGCCGCGTCGTCGTCGCCCCCGCCGGAGTCGTTGCTCGTGCAGGCAGCGAGGGACAGGACCGCGACGCCGGCGACCAGGCCGGAGGCGATGCGCTTCCTTCTCAGGGTGGTGGACCGCAGGGACATGGTGGTGCTCCTTGAGTGGTGCGGAGGTGTGATGCGGAT
The DNA here is from genome assembly GCF_039543825.1 of Nocardioides conyzicola. Lineage (NCBI taxonomy): Bacteria > Bacillati > Actinomycetota > Actinomycetes > Propionibacteriales > Nocardioidaceae > Nocardioides > Nocardioides conyzicola. The sequence goes on from NZ_BAABKM010000002.1 coordinate 809,801, forward strand.
GTGAGGTGGTGCGGTGATGTTTCGCTAGGTGCTGCTCCGAGACGCCAACCGCTGCTGCAGGAGCACGGCGGCGACGATGATGGCTCCCTTGAAGAGCGACTGCTCGGAGAAGGAGCGGTTGTTGAGGATGAAGATGTTCGTGATCGTCGAGAAGATCAGGACGCCGAGGACGGTGCCGACGATCGTGCCGCGGCCGCCGGTCAGCAGGGTGCCGCCGATGACGACCGCCGCGATCGCGTCGAGCTCCAGGAGGGTGCCGTGCGTCGAGCTGCCGGTCGTCGTCTTGGCGACCAGCATCAGGGCGGCGATGCCGCAGCAGAAGCCGATCAGCACGTAGAGGTAGACCGTGTGCCGCTTCACGTTGATGCCGGCCAGGCGCGCGGCCTCGGGGTTGCCCCCGACGGCGACCGTACGGCGCCCGAACGTGGTGCGGTTGAGCAGGACCCAGCCGGCGGCGGAGACCAGGGCGAACAGCCAGATCTGGACGTCGATGCCCAGGACGTCCCGGTCGAAGAAGTCGTCGAACCCCGGGACGTTGACGATCTGGGTCTTCTTGTCGCTGATGATCTCGGCCAGGCCCCGGGCGCTGGCCAGCATGGCCAGGGTCATGATGAACGGCACGATCCCGCCGTACGCGATCAGGAGTCCGTTCACGAGGCCGCACGCCGAGCCGACCAGCAGCGCGACGACCACCATCCAGACCCAGGACGTGTCCTGCGCGAGCTCCTGGGTCGCGACCGTGGTGCACCAGACCGACGACAGGGCGACGATCGCGCCGACCGAGAGGTCGATGCCGCCGCCGATGATGACGAACGTCATCCCGATGCTGACGACGCCGGTGACCGCCGCCAGCCGCAGGATCGTCGTGGCGTTGTCCCAGTCGGCGAACCGGCTCCCGGCCGTGATGGAGCCGACGATGCAGATCAGCAGCAGCGCGACGACCAGCCCCGCGTTGCGTCCGACGCTGGAGCGCAGCACGGCGAGCACCGGGTTCGGCTCCCGTGCGGTCTCGAGTGCGGCCTTCTCGACCCTGACGCTGTCTTGGCTCATGCCGAGACCTTTCCTTCCATGACCAGGTCCAGGACCCGGGACTCGTCGATCTCGCTGGCGCCGGACTCGTGCACGACCTCGCCCTCACGGACGACGAGCACCCGGTCGGCGAGCCCGAGCACCTCCTCGATCTCGCTGGACACGACCACGACGGCGACGCCGCTGTCGGCCAGCGTGCGGATCAGCTGGTAGATCTCGCTCCGGGCGCCGACGTCGACGCCGCGGGTGGGCTCGTCGAGCAGGAGCACCCGGCACTCGCGCAGCAGCCAGCGGGCCAGCACGACCTTCTGCTGGTTGCCGCCGGACAGGGTGCGGACCGCTCGGGTCACACCGTCGGGGCGTACGTCGAGGCTGGCCGTGAGCTCGGCGGAGCGACGGCGCTCCTCGCCCTGGTTGAGGAACCCGAGCCGGGCGAAGCGCGTCATCGACGACACCGTGATGTTGCGGTAGACCGCCTCGTCGAGCAGGAGGCCCTGGCTCTTGCGCTCCTCGGGCGCCAGCCCCATCCCGGCGTGCACCGAGGAGGTGACCGATCCCCTGCGCAGTCGCTTGCCGTCGACGTGGACGGTCCCGGTGGTGGCCCGGCGCGCGCCGTACACGGTCTCGAGGATCTCGGACCGACCGGCGCCCACGAGACCGGCGAGGCCGACGATCTCGCCGGCGTGCACGGTGAGGTCGACTCCCGTGAACACGCCGGCGAGGCTGAGGTCCCGCACCTCCAGCACCGGCACGCGACCCTCGCGGGGCGTCTCGGTGCGGGGCGGGAAGACGTACTCGATGGAGCGGCCGGTCATCAGCCGGATCAGCTCGGCGGTCGGGGTGTCGGCGACGGCGAGGCCGGTCGAGACCGTGCGGCCGTCCTTGAGGACCGTGATCCGGTCGCCGATCTCCCGGATCTCCTCGAGGCGGTGCGAGATGTAGACGACCGCCACCCCCTCGGCGGTGAGCCCGCGGATCACCCGGAAGAGGTTGTGCACGCCCTCCTGGTCGAGCACCGCGGACGGCTCGTCGAGGACGAGCAGCCGGGTGTCGTGGGAGAGCGCGCGGGCCATGCTGACGATCTGCTGCGAGGCCGGGGGCAGCTCGTCGACGATGCGCGACGGCGAGATCTCGGGGTGCCCGAGGCGGGTCAGCAGCTCGCGCACCCGCTTGTTGACCCGGCTGCGCTGGGTGAACCCGGCCCGCGAGACCTCGTGGCCGAGGAAGACGTTCTCGGCGACGTCGAGGTGCGGGACGAGGTCGAGCTCCTGGTAGATGGTCGCCACACCGTGCCCGATCGCCTTGGCGGGCGAGGAGAACCGCGTCTCCTCGCCGTCCCAGGAGATGGTCCCCTCCTCGGGCTGGTGGAAGCCGGAGAGCACCTTGATCAGCGTCGACTTGCCGGCGCCGTTCTGGCCGAGGAGGCAGTGCACCTCGCCGGGGCGGACGTCGAGGTCCACGCCGTCGAGCGCACGGACGCCCGGGAACTCCTTGACGATCCCGGTCATCTGCAGCAGCGGTGCCGTGGTGGTGGCGGTCATCGAGCTCCTCCCATGAGTGCGGCGGGCGGCGACGCCACGATCGTGGGGTCGTCGAAGACGGCCTCCAGGGCGACGGCGGCGCCACCGCGCACCGCGGCGGTGAAGCCGAGCGTCGAGATCTCGACCCGGGTGCCAGCCGCCTGCGGGGCGACCACGCCGCCGAGGAGGTGCTCCTCGATCGCCGGGCGCATCCGCTGGCCGATCTCGGCGAAGTAGCCGCTGAGCACGATCGCGGCCGGGTTGAGCGCGTTGGTCAGCATGGCGGCACCGACACCGACCCAGCCGCCGACGCTGTCGAGCGCGGCGATGGTGCGCATGTCGCCCAGGTCGGCGCGGCGGTTGAGCTCGACGAGGCGGTCGTCGAGCGACATCGCGGGGTCGCGCATCGGGTCGTCGGGGTCGGCGGCCGCGTCGAGGAGCGCCCGCAGACCGCTGACGGTCTCCCAGCAGCCGACCCGGCCGCAGCCGCAGCGACGGCCGCCCTGGTCGACGATCATGTGGCCGAACTCGCCGGCGTACCCCTGGTGTCCGCGCAGCAGGCGCCCGCCGGCGATGATCCCGCCACCGACGCCGACCTCGCCGAAGATCACCAGGATGTCCTGGCGGTTCGGGTCACCGGGCGTGGCCTCGGCGATCGCGGCGAGGTTGCCCTCGTTGTCGATGGAGATCGGGTACGCCGCGCCGAGGCGGCCGCGCAGCTCGGCGCCGACCGGGACGTCGCGCCAGCGCAGGTTGGGTGCGACGGTCAGCATCTCGCGCGTCCGGTCCAGCAGGCCGGCGACGCCGACCGTGGCGCCGACGACGTGGCCGCCGCGTGCTCGGACGTCGGCCTCGGTGCGCTCGATGAGCTCGACCAGCCGGTCGAGGACCTCGTCGACGGCGACGCGGTGGGCGTCGAGCGGGAGCCGGTGCTCGGCGACCACGTTGCCGGCCAGGTCGAGGGCGATGGCGGCGACGTGGTTGACGTTGATCTCGGCGCCGATCCCGCAGACGGCGGACCCGTCGAGCTCGACGGAGGTGCCGGGGCGACCGACCCCGCCGCGCTCGATGCCGGCGGCCCGGACCAGGCCGAGCTCGGCGAGCTCGGCGACCAGGGCCGACGCCGCGGAGCGGGTCATCCCGAGCTCGGCGGCGAGCCGGGCGCGCGACCGCGGGCCGTGGTCGCGCAGCTGGCGCAGGACGAGGGAGAGCTTGGCGCTGCGCACCCGGCGACCTCCCGACCCTCGCGGCGAGCGCCGTCAGTCCCTGTGACTGCGGTCACTCATTTGTTGAGATGCCGCACAAAGTAGGCCGAACGAGACGGCGCCCGCAAGCGTTTCGGGCGAAAGAATGCAAAGTCGTGCACAAACTTTGCAAAGTAACCTTCGAAAGTTCGGGCTCTGTGGTCGCCCTAGGGTGCGTACACCGACGAACTGATCATCCGCGCCGCGCCGATGACGCCGCCCTCGTCGCCGAGCTCGCTGAGCACGATCGGCAGGTTGCCGGTGGCCAGGGGGAGGGAGCGTCGGTAGGTGACGCCGCGGATCTCGGCGAGCAGCGCGTGCCCGAGCAGGGTGACCCGACCGCCGACCACGATCAGGCCGGGGTTGAAGAACGACACCAGGCCGGCCAGCACCTCGCCGATGTGCCGCCCGCTCTCCCGGATCAGCTGCACCGCCTGCGCGTCGCCCTGGGAGACCGCGAGGCCGACGTCGGCGGCGGTGAGCTCGCCCTTCTCGGCGAGCAGCGCCGCCAGCACCGGCGACCGGCCGCTGCGGGCGGCGCTCGTGGCGTCACGAGCCAGCGCCGCACCGCCCGAGAAGGCCTCCAGGCACCCGGTGTTGCCGCACGCGCAGGTCGGGCCGAAGTCCTCCACCCGGATGTGGCCGATGTCGCCGGCGCACCCGTTGACGCCCCGGTAGAGCTGGCCGTCGATGACGATGCCGCAGCCGATGCCGGTGCCGATCTTGACGAACAGGAAGTCCTGCGCACCCTTGGCGACCCCCGCGTGCTGCTCGCCCACGGCGAGCACGTTGACGTCGTTGTCGAGCACGACGGGGCAGCCGAGCTCGCGGGAGACCGCGTCCCGCACCGGGTAGCCGTCCCACCCGGGCATGATCGGCGGCGACACCGAGACGCCGCGGCTGAAGTCGACCGGACCCGGTACGCCGATGCCCGCGCCCATCACCTGCTCGACGCCGACCTCCGCAAGCACCTCGCGCACCAGCTCCAGAGCCGAGGCCAGCACCACCTCGGGTCCCTGCCGGATGTCGCTCGCCCGGTCCCGGGTCGCGAGCACCGTCAGCCGGCCGTCGGTGACGCCCACGGACATGCCGGTGGCGCCGATCGAGATCCCCACGAACCGGATGTCGGGCGACAGGTCGACCAGCGTCGAACGACGCCCCCCACGCGACGCCGCCGGTCCCGCCTCCTGGGCGAGGCCGAGCTCCGCCAGACGGGCGACCTCGGCCGCCACCGTCGTACGGCTGACCTCGAGTCGGTCCGCGAGCTGGGCCTTGGACAGCGGCCCCTCGTCGCGGAGCTGGGCGAGGATCCGGGCCTGCATCGGGCTCTCGGCCCGGCCCGCCAGGGAATGACGCACGCCGGGAGTCTCGCACGGTTGTCCACAGGTCGGCGTCGTCGCGGTTTTGTGGACCTGCCCGGCGGGGCATGATCGGCGACGTGAGCCGTACTCGGGCGGCCCTCACCGCCCTCTTCCTGATCCCGGTGCTCCTGCTCGCCGGATGCTCCGACGACGAGCCCAAGCCGAAGTTCGCGCCGCCCTCGTCGGAGGCTCCGACGTCGCCGACTACAACTGAGGTGGACCCACAAGCAGCCTTCATCGATGAGTTCTTCTCCGAGGTCACCAACTCGATCTCATCAGGAGATCCCACGCCATTTCTGGAGATGGCGCCAGGCTGCAAGAACTGCCAGGTCATCGCTCGGAACCTCTCCGCCGCATACGAGGACGGCGGACGCATCGAAGGTGGACGCTGGACGGTCGAGTCGGCCACTAAGTCCAGCGAGTCGGAATGGAGCCTTTCGCTACGAACGGCCGAGGAGCGATGGCTGGATGCAGACGACCAAGTCGTCAAGATCGTCGATCCCGCCACGTTGCAAGTGAGTTTGCTACTCAAGCCTGCCGGCTCCGGTTGGACGGTTCAGGAGATGAAGCTCGGGTGATTACACGACTTATCGTGGCCAGCCTTGTGAGTGCGGTGATGGCCGCACTCACAACCAGCGCAGCAGCCCTTGGGTCCAACGAGAAGAACAAGCCGGTACACGTCGGCACCACGATCGGCGGGCTTTGGGCCGGCGTAACCGAGGAGACCAACGAATCCGCGACCACCGCTCAGACTGCGGTGTTCGCCGGACATGTCGATGTTGGCAGTGGCCTGTTCAACGGCTTCTGCGCTGGCGCGAACTGGACGGTTGCCTGCGACCCTGAGGACGTGGAGACGCCGCCGGCGTTGACTCCCGGCATCGTTGCTTCGGCGTTTAGCCGCATCCCGTTGCCGGAGGCGAAGCTGGTGATCCAGCCACCGAACGGCCGCACGTTGGTGAACTTCGAGACGAACTTCTACACCGAGCAGGGCGAGTTCACCCGCGCGGTGACGCTGCTGGGGCAGCGGGTGGAGCTGCGGATCTGGCCGGCGTCGTTCGGGTGGCGGTACGGCGACGGTGAGTCGGAGCGGACGACGAGCCCGGGTGCGGCGTACCCGGACCTGAAGATCACCCACACCTACCTGGAGAAGGGGCGGGTGAGCCCGCGCGTGGACGCGACGTACGCCGCCGAGTTCCGCGTCGGCGGCGGCCCGTGGCGCGACGTCGCGGGCACGGTCACGATCCCAGGCACCCCGCAGCAGCTGCGGGTGGTCGAGGCGCGACCGGTGCTGGTCGGCGGCTGACGCCACCCGCGACATGGCTGTGACCCCGTCGGCGGTGCCGGCGGGGTGGTTTCAGTGGGTATGTCGGGTGTGGGTGGTGTCCCAGGCGTAGGAGTACCCGTACGGGGTGGTCCAGGTGAACCATGTGGGTCCGGTGCGTACGACGGTCCATCCGCCGTGGGTCTTGTACCGGTGGTGGCCTCTGCAGAGGGGTGCGAGGTTGGGGGACTCGGTGTTGGTGCCGTCGAAGTTCTCGAGGTGGTCGAGGTCGGCCGGCCGGGCGGGTCTGGTGCAGTGCGGGAACACGCAGGTGGCGTTGGTGAGCACCGCCTGTTCGCGCATCCGGTCGGTGGGCCGGTAGGCGTCGGTGTGCAGGTGCTCGTTGAGGTCGATGACCGGGCGGATCGTGACCCGGGTGTTGGTGCCGGCGCACCAGCCCTTCACCTGCTCGACGGACACCGCGGAGCGGCTGTTCTCGACACCCGCGGCGCCACCCGTGACGGCGTGCTCGGAGAGGTGGACGTAGATCACCAGCTCCCGCTTCCGCGGCGCCGGCCGCTCTCCCGTCTGGAGGTCGAGGGTCAGCTCCCGGCGGGCCAAGGCCCCGGCGGCGAGGGAGCGGCGGACGTTGAGGGACTCGGTGGAGCCGAGGTCGGCGAGCTCTTTGGCGCCGGCGGTGATGGCGTCGTTGAAGTCGATCGCATCGGCCAGGTCCAGCTCCCCGTCGACGTGGACGGTCCCGTTGAACGACACCTGGTCCAGGTCGACGTCGAGGCAGCGTTCGTCGGCGGCCTCCCGGCGCCGCTTCTCGGCGAGGTCGGGGTCGAACCGGCGGATCGCGTCCTCGACGGCGCGGTCGATCTGCGCGAACGAACACCGCCCCACGTCGTGCGCGAGGTGAGCGTCCACGTGCCGCGCACCCGCTGCACAGAGCGGCTTGGTGGCCTGGGCGATCTTGCGGGCCTTCCACACCTGCACCCGACCCGACGTGACCGCGGCCCAGATCTTCGGGAGCCGGTAGCGGATCTCCACGGCGTCCCCCAGGTACGTGCGCCCCGCGTCGGTCGACATCCCCAACGCCAACGCGAGGTCACCGACGCAGAACTCCGCCACCAGAGGTGCCCCAGGTCCGGCGACCGCGAGCTCGCCCTGAGTGCCGTCCACGGTGGCGGCATCGTCCAGGGTGTCGGTCGGGTTCATGACCGCCCACGCAACGGCAAGGTGCAGCCGGTCAACCTCGGCAGTTGCGAGGACCTGGTGGTTGGCGTGAAGCGCGGCCAGCACCTGGTCCGGCGAGTCGTACGACTCCCCGGATCGAGTGGCGTCCTGGCCTTCGCTCATAGGTCAACCCAAGCACTGGCCACCGACATTCAGACCCTGAAAACCCTTGTTTTGACCGGGATGTGGACACTTTCCCGAAATATTTCCGCGGGATTTTCGCGGCCTCCGGTGGGGTGGTTGCCGGCGACCGGAAACCCGGCCGCGGACCGCAACCCACCGCCCGCCGTACCCGGCGTAGCTGCCTATCGGCGGCCGACCCGAGCGGACCCGCAGCCGACTGGCAGCCGACTGGCAGTCGACGATGGTTTCCTCAACCACCGAGGGCGGCGAGCTGGCTGGCGACATAGTCGCCGAACTCGGTGTGCCCGGCGGGGGTGAGGTGGAGGCGGTCGTCGCGGTAGGGCAGGTCGAGGCTGGTGGTGCTGATGTAGGGGACGTCGTAGCGGGCGGCGAGAGAGGCCAGGAGGGCGTCGACGTGAGGGACGGCTCGGGCGCGGGAAGGGGCGCTGGCGGGGCCGACCACGACGACGCGGTGGCCGCGGAGCTGGTGCATCAGGCGGTAGAAGCCGGCGCGGATGGCGGCGTCGGGCTGGTCGTAGTCGTTGAGGCCGCCCTCGACCACGACGAGGGATGCGCCGCCGCGCACGGCGCGGGCCGCGCGGTCGGCGAAGTCGACGTGGGCGCACGGGCTGGCGTGGGAGCTGAAGCCGGAGCCGGAGAAGCCGGCGACGTGCACCCGGCCGTCCAGGCGGGAGGGCCAGGACCTCGACGAGCGGTCCAGGCCGAGCCCGGCCGACCACGAGTCGCCGATGACGACGACGCGCTCCCCCGAGCCGGTGACGGCTGCCGCACGGGTCCGCGAGTCGGCGCTGAACCGCTCGCACCGGGTCACGTCAGCACTCTGGGCGCGCACGCCCAGGGCGACCGTCAGGGCCGCCGCCATCACCGTGATCGCGATCGCGCCCACCAGCCACGACCGTCGTACTGACTCCATCAAGCTCCTACGCTCCCCGAGTGCTTCACCACCAGACTCAGCGTTAGGACGGCTGAGATGTTCCGGAATGACGGAGATTGGGCGGCTCCGCTATCGAATCGTGATCTTCTAGGGCCGTGAGCGACCTCCTGAACGTCCCCGGACCCGACGGCCGCACGATCGAGATCCTGGTGGGAGGGGACCCGGACGGGTTCGGCCTCCTCTTCCACGGCGGCTCTCCGTCGGCGGCCGCGGCGTACCCACCGTTCGACGCGACGGCGCGGGCGCTCGGCCTGAGGTTCGTGACGATCTCGCGACCCGGGTACGGCGGCTCGACGCCGCGACCCGCACCGGGGCGGTACGTCGACGACGTGGTCGAGTCGGTGGCGGTGCTCGACCACCTCGGCATCGACGAGTTCGTCACGCTCGGCTGGTCCGGCGGTGGACCGCGGGCGCTCGCCTGCGCCGCGCTGCTGCCCGACCGGTGCCGTGCGGCGACGTCCCTGGCCGGGGTCGCGCCGTTCCACGGGGAGGGCCTGGACTGGTTCGCGGGCATGGCGGAGGAGAACCACGAGGAGTACCACGCCGCCGAGCAGGGGCCGGAGGTCTACGGGCCGTTCGTGGAGGAGCACATGCTGCCGATGCTGGCGGCGTCGCCGGACGAGGTGGCCGAGGCGATGGGCGGCCTCGTGACGCCGGTCGACAAGGCGATGGTCACCGACGAGTTCGCTGACTGGATGAGCCGCACCTTCAACGCCGCCGGCGCGCAGGGAGCCGTCGGCGTCCGCGATGACGGCATCGCCGCGGTCAGCCCGTGGGGCTTCGAGCTCGCCGACATCCGGGTGCCGGTCGCGATCTGGCAGGGGCGCCAGGACGCGATGGTGCCCTACGAGCACGGCGAGTGGCTCGCCGCGCACGTCCCGGGCGCCCGGGCCCACCTCTTCGAGGACGAGGGACACCTGTCGCTCGTCGGCAGGCTCGAGGAGATCCTCACCGACCTCAAGGCGATCGCCGGGGTCTAGGGCGCGGCGACCAGGGCGGGCGTACGACGCAGGACGCCGGCGAGCACGACGGTGACCCCGAGCAGCAGCAGCGCGAGCAGGACGACGCCCAACCAGCCCGCGCCGGTCCACGCGGGGCCGGCGACGCTGCCGAAGACCGACGACCCGAGGTAGTAGGCGAAGAGGTAGAGCGACGCCGCCTGGGCGGCCGAGACGCCGCCCGCGTGGGCGCGCGCCGGCACCCAGCCGCTGGCAATGCCGTGGACGACGAAGAAGCCGGCGACCAGCAGCCCGAGGCCGACGACGATCGCGGTCAGGGAGTGGGAGAGCGTCAGCAGCAGTCCGACCAGGGCGAGGACGCACCCGAAGGGGAGCACGGCCCGACGGCCGAGCTGGTCGGCCATCCGGCCGGAGACCGCGGAGCTGAGCGTGCCGAGCGGGTAGACGAGGAAGACGAGGCTCGCGGCGCCCAGCCCGAGGTGGAAGGGCGCCGCCTCGAGCCGGAAGCCGAGGGTGTTGAAGACGGCGACCAGCATGCCCATCGAGCAGCCGCCGATCCCGTAGAGCGCCAGCAACGCGGGGTCCGAGACGGCGCGCAGGGTCCGGCCGAGCACCAGCCGGAGCCCGGGCGGCGAGGCGACGAAGTGGGCGGACGGCGGCAGCAGCACGCGTACGGCGAGCGCGCAGCCCACCGCCAACAGACCGGACGCCGCCAGCGCCCAGCGCCATCCCGCGAGCTCGCCGACCGCCCCTGTCAGCAGGCGGCCGGACATGCCTCCGAGCGCCGTACCACCGATGTAGAGACCGGCCGCCCGGGCGTGCGCCGAGACGTGCAGCTCCTCACGGAGGTACGCCGTCGCGACGGCGGGCAGCCCGGCGAGGGCGACGCCCTCGAGGAACCGCAGGACCAGGACGCTCGACCAGGTCGGCGCCACGGCACAGGCGAGCGCCACGACCGCCGAGGCGGCCAGGGACCCGTGGATGAGCCGGGTCCGGCCGAGCAGCTCGGAGGCCGGTCCCGCCACCAGGAGGGCGAAGCCGAGCCCGAGGGTCGTGAGGGAGAGCGTGAGGGTGCTGGCGGAGGTCGAGACCCCGAAGGCGGTGGCGAGGTCCGGGAGCAACGCCTGCGTGCTGTAGAGCAGGGCGAAGGTCGCGAGGCCGGCGACGAAGAGAGCCGCGACCACGCGGCGGTAGTCGGCGCTCCCCGGGCGATGTCCCTCGATCTCCACGGCGTCGACTGTGCCGCGCCGATCGTCATACTTCCAATGTGTCGAATGCCTGATCGTCATACGATCCGTGCATGATGCTTCGCGACCTCGACTGGCTGCTGACGGTCGCCGACCTCGAGCACGTCACGGATGCCGCAGCGGTGCTCGGCGTCCCGCAGCCGACGCTCTCGCGCGCCATCGCGCGGGTCGAGGCCGAGCTCGGCGTCCGGATCTTCGAACGCGTCCCCGACGGCGTACGCGTCACCCCGGCGGGCGAGCTCGTCGTCACGGCCGCACGCGAGCTGGGCACCCGGCACACCCAGCTGGTCGACGACCTCGCCTCGATGCTGGACCCCGATGCCGGTGTCGTGCGCCTGGCCTTCCTCGACTCGATGGCGGGGCTGCTGGTGCCGCGGCTGCTGCGCGACTTCCACCGGGTCGCCCCGCGCGTGCGGCTGGTCCTGCGCCAGGAGCCCTCGCGGGAGATCGTCGACGACCTGGCGACCGGCGCCGCGGACCTCGCGATCACGACCCGCCAGGACGGCCTGGGATGGGCGCCCCTCCTCGACGAGCGCGAGGTGCTCGTGGTCCCCGCGGGGCACCGGCTCAGCGGCCGCAAGCGGGTCGCGCTCAGCGAGCTCGCCGACGAGGAGCTGGTGATGATCCCGCCGGGTTTCGGCTACCGGCAGCTGGTCGACGACCTACTGCGGGCGGCGGGCATCGCCCCGGCGATCTCCTTCGAGAGCCAGGACCTCGCGACGATCGAGGGGCTAGTGGCCGCCGGCCTGGGCATCGCGATCGTGCCCGAGCACTTCGCCGGAGCGTCCGGCACCGTCGGGATCACCTTGGCCGGCGCGAGCGTACGGCGCTCGATCGGCCTGGTCTGGCGCACGGACCGGGAGCTCTCCCCCGCCGCCGCGAGATTCCGCGACTTCGTGGGCTCCTAGAGCGCGTAGGCCTCGAGCTCGCCGGCGAGGTCGGCGTTGGCCCGACCCGCGACGATCGTGCCGTCGCCGGTGTGGTCCATCGAGGCGATCTCGCCCTGCTGGTGCAGGCGGTTGATCAGGTCGCCGCGCTCGTAGGGCACCAGCGCCCGGAACTCGACCTGCGGCCGCGGCAGCTCACCCTCGATCAGGGCAAGTGCGTCGGCGATGCCGTCGCCGGTCTTGGCCGACACGACCACCGAGTGCGGCTCGCGCTGGCGCAGTCGAGCGAGCACCATCGGGTCGGCCAGGTCGGCCTTGTTGATGATGATCAGCTCGGGGACCTTGGTCGCGTTGATCTCGGCGAACACCTCGCGGACCGCGGTGATCTGGCCCTCGGGGTCGGGGTGGGAGCCGTCGACGACGTGCAGGATCAGGTCCGAGTCGGCGACCTCCTCGAGCGTGCTCCGGAACGCCTCCACCAGCTGGTGCGGCAGGTGCCGGACGAAGCCGACGGTGTCGCTCATCGTGTAGACCCGGCCGTCAGCGGTCGACGTACGACGCGTCGTGGGGTCGAGGGTCGCGAAGAGCGAGTCCTCGACCAGGACGCCGGCGTCGGTCAGCCGGTTGAGCAGCGACGACTTGCCGGCGTTGGTGTAGCCCGCGATCGACACGCTCGGGATGTGGTTGCGACGGCGTTCCTGGCGCTTGGTGTCGCGGGTGCCCTTCATCTCGCGCAGGTCGCGGCGGAGCTTGGCGATCTTGGTGTTGATCCGGCGGCGGTCGGTCTCGATCTTGGTCTCACCGGGACCACGGCCACCGATACCGGCACCGCCGGCGACCCGGCCACCGGCCTGGCGGGAGAGGTTGCCACCCCAGCCGCGCAGGCGCTGCTTCATGTAGTTGAGCTGCGCCAGCTCGGTCTGCGCCTGGGCCTCGCCGGAGCGGGCGTGCTGGGCGAAGATGTCGAGGATCAGCGCGGTCCGGTCGACGACCTTGACCTTGAGCTTGTCCTCGAGGTTCCTCAGCTGGCTGGGGGCGAGCTCGCCATCGCAGATCACGGTGTCGGCGCCGGTCGCCTGGACGATCTCGGCGATGCCCTCGACCTTGCCGCGCCCGACGTACGTCGCGGGGTCGGGCGTCTGCCGGCGCTGGTAGATCGCCTCGAGCACCTCGGACCCAGCTGTCTCGGCGAGGAGCGCGAGCTCGGCCATGGAGTTCTCGGCGTCCTCGACGGAGCCCTCGGTCCAGACGCCGACGAGCACGACGCGCTCGAGCCGGAGCTGGCGGTACTCGACCTCGGTGATGTCCTCGAGCTCGGTGCGCAGGCCGGCGACCCGGCGGAGCTGGTGCCGCTCAGCGAGCTGCATGGCGCCGACGGTCGGGTCCTCCTCAGGATCCGCCCCGGAGTAGCCCGACTCGACGATCTCGTCGTCCCAGTCGGCGGTCTCCTCGAGCTCGGAGTCGAGGGTGAAGTCAGATGCGTTACTCATACGCCCTCAAGAGTACGTTCGCGCGCCTGAGCGGGCGAACCCTTAACGTGACCGCATGCACCTGCCCGACCTACCGCGCGGGATCCGCCTCCTCGGCATCACCGGCGCGCCCGGGGTCGGCAAGACGACCGCGGCCGCCGCGCTGGGGCTCCCCGTGGTGCCGATGGACGGCTTCCACTACGCCGACGTCGAGCTCGTACGGCGCGGCCTGCGCGACCGCAAGGGTGCTCCGGACACCTTCGACGCGGAGGGGTACGCCGCGCTGCTGCGCCGGGTGCGCGCCCGGGAGCCGGACGTGGTGGCGCCGATGTTCGAGCGCGGCCTCGAGCAGCCGCTCGCCGGCGCGATCGCGGTCCCGGCCAGCGGGACGGTGGTGACCGAGGGCAACTACCTGCTGCTCGACCAGCCGCGCTGGCTCGCCGTACGCCGTGAGGTGGAGGTGGTCTGGCACCTGCACGTCGACGACGCCGTACGCCGTGAGCGGCTGGTCGCGCGGCACGTCGAGTTCGGCAAGACGCCCGACGAGGCGCGGGCCTGGGTCGCGCGGGTCGACGACGCCAACGCCGCCCTCGTCGAGGCCGCGGCCGACCGGGCCGACCTGGTGATCGAGCTCTAGCTCGGCGGGCGGGGCTCGGCGGCGAACTCCCCCGGCGTGAGCCCCGTGACGGCCCGGAAATCGCGGCCGAAGTGCGCCTGGTCGGCGTACCCGAGGTCGGCGGCGACGCGGGCGAGGTCGGGCCGGTCGTCGATGGCCAGCCGCTCGGCGGCCTCGTGCAGGCGGCGCCGCTGGATCAACCACTTCGGCGACAGCCCGATGCGGCGTGCGGTCAGCCGCTGCAGGGTGCGCTCGGCGATCGCGAACTTCTCGCAGACCTGCCCGACCCGCTGGACGGCGGTGTCGCCCTCGACGTACTCCACGATCGCGTTGACCAACCGGCCCTCGTCGTCGACGGGCAGCAGCGCGGACAGCGCCTCCTCGACGGCGGCGACGGCGACCTGCCGACGCGCGGGGTCGTCGGGGTCGTCGCCGATCGCCTGCCGGATCGCCTGCACGAGTTCGTCGTCGGCCAGCGGCACCGCCGCGTCGGTGAGCTGGTCGACGGGGCCGCCGACGAGAGCGAGGCCCGCCGCGGGCTGGAGCATCGTGCCGAGCGCCCAGCCCGAGCCGGCGAGCTCCGTCGTGGACAGGCCGGTGCTCGGGCCGACGAGCAGGGCATAGCTGTCGGACACGACGATGAGGCAGACGGGGTACTGCAGCACCCGCTGGGTGGAGGTCGCACCGTCCGGGAACGACCAGACCGGCATCCAGTAGCGGCGTACGACGTCGGCGAGGCCGGGGCTCGGCGCATAGCGGTGGATCGGCGGGGTGTAGCCGGACGCGTCGAGCAGGTGCGCCCGCTCGGTCGGGTCGATCGGTCGCGCTCCGGTCATGTGTCGGATTCTTTCAATCCCCACTGACACCGAAACGCCATCGTGGAGGCATGAGCTTCTACCTCGATGCCGCCGACCGCTTCTCCGCCACCGTGGACGCCACCGACGACTGGTCCGCGACCAGCCCGTGCGAGGGCTGGACCGCCGCCGACGTCGTTGACCACGTGGTCGACACCGAGCGCCAGTTCTTCGAGACCCACGGCGCCGACCTCGGCGAGCGCCCTGCGGGCGCACCTCCCGAGGTGTGGGCGGCCCACCTGGCCGCCGTACGACCTCTCGTGTCGGACGACGACTTCCGGGGGCGCGAGTACGACGGCTTCTTCGGGCGGACGACGATCGGCGCCACCCTCGACGCGTTCTACGGCTTCGACCTGGTCGTCCACGGCTGGGACCTGGGGTCCGCGACCGGGCGGCCCACCACCTTCACCGACGCCGACATGGATGCGATGGAGCAGGCGTTCGTCGGCTTCGGCGACCACGCGTACGACGAGGGCGTCTTCCGCCAGCCCGTCGAGGTGGCCGACGACGCCCCGCGCCAGGAGAGGCTCCTGGCGCGGATGGGGCGCCGCGCCTGACCGGGTGATGTCGTCGAGTGACGCGAAACGGCCCTCGATCACGCGGATCGAGGGCCGTTTCGCGTCACTCGACGCAGGTGGGGCTACTTCGGGGGCATCCGGATGCCGCCGTCGACGCGGATGACCTCGGCGTTCATGTAGCTGTTGGTGATGCACTCGACCACCATGCTGGCGAGCTCGTCCGGGACGCCGAGGCGCTTGGGGAAGAGCACGTTGGAGCCGAGGTTGGCCTTGAACGCCTCGGAGTCCGGGCCCTCGCCGTAGATCGGGGTGTCGATCAGGCCGGGGGCGACCGTGTTGAGGCGGATGCCGGAGGCGGAGAGGTCGCGGGCGACCGGGAGGGTCATGCCGACGACGCCGCCCTTGGAGGCGGAGTACGACGCCTGCCCGATCTGGCCGTCGAACGCGGCCACGCTCGCGAGGTTGACGATCGCACCGCGGCAGCCGTCGGCGTCGGGCTCGTTGCGGCTCATCGCGGTCGCCGCGAGGCGCACCACGTCGAAGGTGCCGATGAGGTTGATCGCGATCACCTTGGTGAAGGCCGCGAGGTCGGCGGCCGAGTCGAACTCGCCGTCGCGGCCGATGGTCCGCTGCGCCCACCCGATGCCGGCGGAGTTGACGACCGCGCGCAGCGGCGCGATCTCGGCGGCCGCGTTGACCGCGGCCTTGATCTGGTCGGTGTTGGTCACGTCGACCTGGGCGAACACGCCGCCGATCTCCTGGGCGAGGGCTTCACCCTTGTCGGCCTGCAGGTCCGCGACCACGACGATCGCGCCCTTGGCGGCGAGCTGGCGGGCGGCTGCTGCGCCGATGCCCGACGCGCCTCCCGTGACGATGGCACTGGCTCCGTTGATGTCCATGGTCCCGGAGCATAGCCACCGAGACAGCGGAACTGTCACGGTCGGGTCAGAGGTCGGTGGTCCCCCGGGCCACGACGACTGCCGGACCGGTCAGCAGGACCCGGTCCTCCGCGGTCCAGGTCACGGTGAGGGTGCCGCCGGGCACGTCGACCCGGTAGGCGACGTCCTCCGCGGGAGGTCCGACGACTCCGTCGGCCACGGCTGCAGCGACCATCACGGCGCCGGCGCCCGTGCCGCAGGACCGGGTCTCGCCCGAGCCGCGCTCGTGGACGCGCATGGCGACGTGCCGCTCGGCGCGGCGTACGACGAACTCCACGTTGACGCCGTGCGGGTACGTCGCCTCGTCGTGGTCCGGGGCCTCGAGCAGGGTGCCGGCGTCGTCGAGCGAGTCGACGAACGCGACGGCGTGCGGGTTGCCCATGTCGACGTGGCGGGCGACCCAGGCGTGGCCGGGTACGGCGACCTTGGACTCACCGAGCACCGTCGGCTCGCCGAGGTCGACGGTGATCAGGTCACCCTCGACGGTCAGCGTCTTCACGCCGTCGCGGGTGCCGACCGGGACCGGCCGGGACGGATCCACGAGGCCCTCCTCGACGAGGTGGCGCACGAAGACCCGGATGCCGTTGCCGCACATCTCCGACAGCGAGCCGTCGGCGTTGCGGTAGTCCATGAACCACTGGTCGTCGTCGCGTACGACGCGCAGCACGCCGTCCCCGCCGATGCCGGCCCGCCGGTCGCAGAGCGCCCGGACCCGCTCCGCCATCTGCTCGTCGGAGAGGTCGCCGTGCACCGAGCCGTCGTGGTCGGGCAGCAGCACGAAGTCGTTCTCCGTGCCGTGGCCCTTGAGGAACGCGTACTCAGGCATGGGACGCTCCGTAGAGGCCCTTCGCGTAGTTGTCCTCGGCGTAGTAGGCGTCGAGCTCGTCCAGCGACATCCCGCTGGGCTCGACGTCCTTGGCGATCACCGCGCGCCGCGGGACCGTGCCGTTGGGGTCCCAGGTCTCCGGCTTCCACAGGCCGGAGCGCAGGAACGCCTTCGCGCAGTGGAAGAAGATCTCCTCGATCTCCACGACCACGGCCAGGATCGGACGGTGTCCCTTCACGAGCATCTCGTCGAAGAACGGTGCGTCGCTGACGAGCCGGGCGCGGCCGTTGATGCGCAGGGTGTCGCCGCGGCCGGGGATGAAGAAGTTCAGGCCGACGTGAGGGTTCTGGAGGATGTTCTTGTAGCCGTCGGCCCGCTTGTTGCCGGGTCGCTCGGCGAGCGCGATGGTGTGGTCGTCGATGACGTGCACGAGCTGACCGGCCGGGTCACCCTTCGGGGAGGCGTCGCACTCGCCCAGGGCCGACGCGGTCGCGAGCACGCAGAACGGCGTGGCTGCGAGCCAGTCACGGTCGACGTCGAGCAGTGCCGTACGACCCTTGTCGCGGGCGCGCTCGTTGGGCTCACCGAGGAGGCCGACCAGGTCGTCGACGGTCGTGATCTCGGTCCAGGTGGAGGTGGGCACGCCTCCACGATACGGGCCGAGTCACCGCCTTTTCCTGGTGACGACCGCTGCCGCACCGCCACCGCGGCGGTCCGGCTCGGCCGCGACGGTCACCTGCCGGCCCGGACCGAACTCGATCCCCGTGGCGGCACCGATCTCGTGGGTCCCCGTGAACTGGTCGTCGTAGGTCACCACGTCGTGCCCGAGCGCATCGAGCGCACCGCCCCAGCGCTTGGCGAACGCCGGCTCGGCCAGGTCCTGGGCGGTGTTGCGCTGCGTGGCCCGGGGCGCCGCGATCGCCCGCGGGAGCGTCATGCCGAGGTCGAGCCGGTTGACGAGCACCTGCAGCACGGTGGTGATGATCGTGGAGCCGCCGGGAGATCCGACCGCCAGGAAGGGCTTGCCCTTCTTCAGCACGATCGTCGGCGACATCGACGAGCGCGGCCGCTTCAGCGGCTCGATCCGGTTGGGGTCTGCGGCGTCGTACTCCGTGCTGAAGTCGGTCAGCTCGTTGTTGAGCAGGAACCCGCGACCGGGCACCACGATGCCGGAGCCGCCGGTCTGCTCGATGGTCAGCGTGTACTCGACCACGTCGCCCCACTTGTCGGAGACGGTGAGGTTGGTGGTCTGGGTGTTCTCCGTGTCACCGGTGCGGGTGCCGGTGGTGCGCGCCTTGTCGCACTGCCCGTCGTACGACGTGACGTCGCCGGCCTCGACCGGCTTGGCCAGCGTCGCCGTGGGGCTGATCTCGCACGCGCGCTCGGCGGCGTACTTGTCGGAGAGCAGGTCGCGCAGCGGGACGTCGACCTGCGCGGGGTCGCCGACGTACGTGCCGCGGTCGGCGAAGGCGAGCGCGCTGGCCTCGAGGTAGCGGTGCAGCGCCTGGACCCGGGGCAGGCCGCCGAGGTCCGAGCGCTCGAGGATGTTGAGCGCCTCGCCGACCGTGGAGCCACCGGACGACGACCCGCCCATGCCGAAGACCTGCAGCCCGCGGTAGCCCACCTTCGTCGGCTTCCGGTCGAGGGCGCGGTAGCGCTTCAGGTCGCGCTTGACCAGGAAGCCCTTCGGGACGGGCAGCTTCGTGGACTTCGTGGTCGGAGGCTTGCGGACGGCCCGGACGATCTCGCTGCCGATCGCGCCGTCGTAGAAGGGCTTCAGCCCCTTCTTCGCCAGCAGCCGGTACGTCGCCGCGAGGTCCGGGTTGCGGAACGTGCTGCCGACCCGCGGGGCGTGCCCGCCGCGCCAATAGAGCTTCCTGGTCGAGGTGAAGGCCTTGAACCGCTTCTCGTTCTGCTGCACCTGGCCGCGGAATGTCGGGTCGACCTCGAATCCCCGGTCGGCGAGCCGGGCGGCCGGGCGCAGCGACGCGCCGAGCGAGCGGCTCCCCCACCGGTCGAGCGCGCGCTGCCAGGTCGCCAGGGTGCCGGGCACCCCGACCGACACGCCGCTGGTGACGAGCTCGGGCGAGAAGTTGTAGGGATCACCGGTCTTCGGGTCGATGAACGCGTCGTGCGGCATCGCCGCCGGCGCGGTCTCGCGACCGTCGATGGTCTGCACCTTGCCGGTCCTCGCGGAGTAGTGCACGAAGTAGCCGCCACCTCCGATGCCGGCGCTGAACGGCTCCGTGACGCCGAGCGCGGCCGCCGTGGCAACCGCAGCGTCGGTCGCGTTGCCGCCGGCGCGGAGCACCCGCAGCCCGACCTGGGTGGCGTACGGGTCGACCGAGGTCACCGCTCCCCCGGACCCACGTGCGGTGGCGTGCTTCGGTGGTTCGCCGGCCGTCGGAGCCGCGTGCGCGGGACCCGACAGCGAGACCAGGGTGGCAGAGACGGACAGGGCCGCGAGGGCAGCGACGACGCGCATGGATCAACTCCCGAGAAGTAGGTGCTCCTCTGCCCGTGCCCCCTCAGCCAGGAGGTAAACGCGGTCCCACGACGCGGTAGCGCGCACCGACGAACGCCCGGTTGCGGTCGACCTCGAGCAGCTCCAGGTCGAAGCGCCGCGGGAAGAGCGGCTTCCCGGACCCGAGCGTGACGGGCGCGATCGACACCACGACCTCGTCGAGCAGGCCCGCCTCGGCGAACTGCGCGGCCAGGTCGCCGCCGCCGACCATCCACAGGTCCTTGCCGCCGGCGGCGGCCACCATCTCCGCGTGCACCGCGGCCACCGGCGCGGCCGTCAGCTCGATGGTGTCGGCCACGACCCGCAGGTCGCGGTGCGTGAACACCCAGCAGGGCTGCTCGTACGCCCACACGTCGCCGATCCGGTCGTTGTGGTCGAGGACCCACTCGTACGTCGTCGATCCCATCGCGATCGCGCCGATCGTCGCGATGAACGCGCCATAGCTGAACGGGCCGTCCTCGTCGATCGGCTGCGTGAGCAGCCAGTCGAGGGAGTCGTCGTCGTCCGCCAGGAACCCGTCCAGCGTCGTCGCCGTGTAGAAGACCGTCTTGCTCACGCGTTCCCTCCGGTACGTCGTCGCAGCCACTCGATCGGGTCGCCGTGGTCGAGGTCCAGCCCGGCGGAGCGCATCAGGAGGCGGGTCAGCTGGCGGCGGTGGGCGGCGTACGTGAGCACGTGCGCCACCACGCTGCCCAGCTGGAAGCTCTCGGGCGGCTCGCAGAGCGCGTCGACGAGCACGTCGTCCCACCCACCGCGGCGGTCGATGTCGCGGACGGCGGCCAGCCAGCGCGGTGCGATCTCGTCGTGGCGCTCACGTAGGGCCGCCGGCTCGTCCCCGCGGCGCTCCGGGAGGTCGGCGCCCTCGATGGCCGCGACCCAGACCTCCTTGGTCCACACGTGGTGCTCGAGCACGGACGCGACCGAGCTCTCGTCGCCGTCCCACGACAGCACGACGGCACCAGGCAGCCGGATGGCCCGGTAGTCCTCGTCGGAGAGCTGCTTGGCCCGGTCGATCAGGTCCGCGGTGTCGTCGAGGTCGTGCTGGACGAGCTGTTCGGTGAGCGGGTTCATGGTCACCTCGTTGGAGTGCACCCACAGAGATGTCGGTGGGTGGAAGTGGATGCCGTTGGGCGCCGGGAGCCAGTGGTGCCCGGACGTCGGCCGGCTCGGCGGCTGGCCGTACGCGCGGGAGAAGGCCCGGCTGAACCCCTCGACGGAGTCGTAGCCCGCCCCGAAGGCCACGTCCGTCACGCTGGCGCCCTGCCGCAGCTGCCAGGCGGCGCGTTCGAGCATCACCCGGCGCCGCATCGCGACCGGAGGCTCACCGGCGCCGGCCGTGAGCTGGCGGGTGAAGTGGTACGGCGAGGAGTACGCCCCCTCGGCCATGTCGTCGAGCCGGTGGTGGTCCTCGTCGAGCACCGCGTCGAGCAGCTCCCGGAGCCGATCCCGTCCCGTCATGTCCTCAGTCTGGCGCCGGGGCAGCCTCGCGCACCCGACCGATCTTGCTCAGGGCGTGCTCGACGAGGTCGGGGTCGTCGTACCGGAGCCAGGTGATCCGCGGGTCCTTGCGGAACCACCCGTCCTGGCGCCGCGCGAACCGCCGGGTGGCGTACATCGTGCGGTCGCGGGCCTCCTCGAGGGTGAGCTCTCCGCGCAGGTGCGCCACCACCTCGCGGTAGCCGATCGCCACCGAGGCGGTGCGGCCGTCGGCCAGCCCCTCGTCGAGCAGCCGCTCGACCTCGGCCACGAAGCCGGCCTCGAACATCAGGTCCACGCGCCGCTCGATCCGCTCATCCAGGGTCGGGCGGTCGATGTCCACGCCGATCTGGACGGTCAGCGGGTCGGCGTACTCCAGGGTCGGCAGCGAGGCGCTGTAGGGCCGGCCGGTGATCTCGATGACCTCGAGGGCGCGGACGGTGCGTCGCCCGTTCTCGACCAGCATCCGGCCGGCGGCCTCCGGGTCGAGGGTGCGCAGCCGGTCGTAGAGGGCGGCCGGTCCCAGCTCGGCGAGCTCGGCCTCCAGCCGGTCGCGGACGGCCGTGTCGGTGGCGGGGAACTCGAAGCGGTCCACGATGGCCCGGGTGTAGAGCGCCGAGCCGCCGACGAGGACCGGGGTCCGCCCCACGGCGCGCAGGTCGTCCACGACGTCGCGCGCCCACACCTGGAACTGGGCCACGGTGGCCGGAGCGCGGACGTCGAGGGTGTCGAGCAGGTGGTGCGGGATGCCGCGGCGCTCGGCGGGCGGCAGCTTCGCCGTACCGATGTCCATGCCGCGGTAGACCTGCATGGCGTCCGTGTTGACCACCTCGCCGCCGAGGCGCTCCGCGAGGTCCAGCGACAGCTTGGTCTTCCCGGACGCGGTCGCGCCGACCACGGCCACGATCGGCACGCGGTCGGGGGTTGGCTGCACGTGGCTAGTGTGGCAAACATGACTGCACCGGTGCCCGAGGAGAACGACGAGCCGACCGCGACCCAGGACGACCGCACGCCGCCGGGCGAGCACCCGAGCGAGATGACGGAGGGCAACGACGCGACACCTCCGGGCGAGCAGGAGGAGAATGCGGAGACGTCGCTCGACGAACCGTCGGACGGCAGTGGAGGTGAATGACATGAGCTTCATCGACAAGGCGAAGGACGCGGTCTCGGACGCCGTGGACAAGCACGGCGACAAGATCGCCGAGGGGATCGACAAGGCGGCCGGCCTGGCCGACGAGAAGACCGGCGGCAAGCACAGCGACAAGATCGCCGGCGGCGCCGCAAAGGCCAAGGACGCCCTCGACAAGCTCGACGGCAAGAACGACGACATCCGCTGAGGTGGTCCCGTGAGTGAGTTCGACATCGAGGAGACACCGCCCGACGAGGACGTCGCGGAGGACGAGGTGCTCTCCGAGGACACCGGCACGATCTACGACGCCACCGGCGAGGCGGAGACCACGCCGCACGAGCTCGTCGAGGACGACGAGTGACGCAGGGCCCGACGCACGGCCGCTTCGTGGTCGTGCCGGCGGCGTACGTCTTCCTCCTTCGTGACGGGGACGCCGGCACCGAGGTCCTGCTGCAGCTGCGGCAGAACACCGGCTACATGGACGACCACTGGGCCGCGGCCGCGGCGGGACACGTGGAGCGCGGCGAGACGGCGTACGACGCCGCGCACCGCGAGGCGCACGAGGAGCTCGGCGTCTCCGACCTGGACCTGGTGTTCGTGACGTCCATGCAGCGCACCGGTCACGACGAGCCGATCGACGAGCGCGTCGACTTCTTCTTCACCGCCCGCTCGTGGTCCGGCGAGCCGCGGATCGTCGAGCCCGACAAGGCCGCCGACCTGCGCTGGTGCCCGCTCGACGCACTGCCGGACCCGGTCGTGCCGCACGAGCGCTCCGTGTTGGAGTCGCTCCGAACGGGTACGACCACGGCGTACTCCACCTTCGGCTTCTGAGCCACTTCCTGCGAGGAGATCCACGTGACGCCCGACGACCTCGGCCCCATGCCCGACCCGGTCATCGAGCCCGGCGAGCCCAACCCCGGGGGCGTCGACGCCCTGCAGGACGACAGCGGTCCGATCGCGATCCCCGACCTCACCCCGGACGAGAACCCGGCCCTCGACGACAAGGCGCCCGAGACCGTGAAGAAGGAGGTCTCGGACAGCGAGGACACCTCCACCGAGGCCACCGAGTCGGGCGACGGTGACGAGACCGACCACCAGCCGGAGAAGGAGTCCCCGGCGTGACCGGCCGCGACGACAGCGACGAGGAGCTCCAGCGGTCCACGCCCGGCTCCAGCGGACCCGAGCGCGCCGCCGGCGGGATGGGTGTCAGCAGCGAGCGGGTCGGTCCGACCGGCCCGGGCCAGACGGCGACCGACGGGCTGCGCGACGTCTCCGAGGACGAGCGCGAGCCCGGCGAGGAGACGCCCCCCGAGCAGTCCGCCGATGGGGCCTCGCGCTCGGAGTGATCGCTACGGACAGCTGACGCTCGCGACGTCGGTCGACAGCACCCTGCTGCCGCGCGCGGTCACCTCGACATGCGTCGATCCCCCGGAGGGAACGGGCAGGTAGTAGTTGACGCTCGACGTGGGCCGGACTGCCAGCGAGGCCGAGGAGTCGCCGTACGACGACGCGACCGTGTACCCGACCGTGGCGTCGCTCGTGCCTCGGTTGTCCAGCACGATCCTGGCGACCGAGTCGTGGCCCTGGCACCCAACGCCGCCGAGCGCAGCCACCGGGTGGACCGTCGCGACGTAGCACGACGACTGCGCGGGGACGATGGCCGAGAGCACGAGGCTCTTGCGACCCATCTCCGGGACCCGGACCCGCACCGAGGCCGTGGCCCGTTGCGCGACGGACACGACGACGGTCCGCTTCCGGTGTGCGGCGACCCACCGGTAGACGACCGGATCCGCGTACCGGTCACCGGCGCGAACGACCCTGAACTGCACGCGGCGCGAGGAGCGTCGGTTGTCGAGGACGATGGTGCGTCTGGTGATGCCCGCGGAGGCGCCCTGGACACAGGTGACGTGGCGCGACAGCTTCGCGCGCGCGTCGTACACAGGCGCTGCGGCGCCGGCGTCCGCAGTGGTCAGCGTGGCGGTCAGCAAGCTGGCGACGGTGCCGAGGACGGCGGTCGCCCCGATCGTGGTGGTGCGCATGGAGGAGGTCCCTTCCCGAGACGAGATCGATGAGGGCGACAGCCTCTGCCTCGCTCGTGCGCCGATCAAGGACGCTCTCGGGACCTGTGGACAACCCGTGTCAGCGGCAGGCGGGAGCGTCCGGAAGTGGCGCCGGTACGCCGAGGGTCGGCATGCCGAGGCCGACGCCGACCGGCGTGGCTCCCGGTTCCTGAGCCTGTCGATGGGCCCACGCGTCGCCGGATCGCGTCCGTCGTACGGCGAGGACCGGGCCGTCGGCGACCAGGTGGTGCGGGGCGGCGTACGTGATCTCGACGGTCACCCGGTCGCCCGGTCGCACCTCGACGTCCTCGGGCGGGGTGAAGTGCACCAGCCTGTTGTCGGGGCCGCGGCCGGAGAGCCGGTGGGTCACCTTGTCCTTGCGGCCCTCGCCCTCGGAGACCATCAGCTCGACCCGTCGGCCGACGAGCCTCTTGCCCTCGTCCCACGCGACCTCGTTGACCAGCGCGGCCAGCCGGTCGTAGCGGTCCCTGACCACCTCGGGCGGGATCTGGCCGTCGAGGGTGGCGGCGGGGGTGCCGGGACGCTTGGAGTACTGGAAGGTGAAGGCCCCGGCGAAGCGGGCCTCGCGCACCACGTCGAGCGTCGCCTGGAAGTCCGCCTCGGTCTCGCCCGGGAAGCCGACGATGATGTCGGTGGTGATCGCCGCGTCGGGCATCGCGGCGCGGACCCGCTCGATGATGCCGAGGTACTTCGCCTGCCGGTAGGACCGGCGCATGTCCTTGAGCACCTTGTCGGAGCCGGACTGCAGCGGCATGTGCAGGGAGGGCATCACGTTGGGCGTCTCGGCCATCGCCTCGATGACGTCGTCGGTGAACTCCGCCGGGTGCGGGCTGGTGAAGCGGACCCGCTCGAGACCCTCGATCTCGCCGCAGGCGCGCAGCAGCTTGGAGAACGCCTGCCGGTCGCCGAACTCCACGCCGTACGCGTTCACGTTCTGGCCCAGCAGGGTGATCTCGGAGACGCCCTCGGCGACCAGCGCCTCGACCTCGGCGAGGATCTCGCCCGGGCGGCGGTCCTTCTCCTTGCCGCGCAGCGCGGGGACGATGCAGAACGTGCAGGTGTTGTTGCACCCCACCGAGATCGACACCCACGCGGCGTACGCCGAGTCGCGCTTGGTGGGCAGGGTCGACGGGAAGACCGCGAGCGACTCGAGGATCTCGACCTGCGCCTCCTCCATCACCCGCGCGCGCTCGAGGAGCACGGGCAGCGAGCCGATGTTGTGGGTGCCGAAGACGACGTCGACGTACGGCGCCTTCGTGGTGATCGTCGAGCGGTCCTTCTGCGCCAGGCAGCCGCCGACGGCGATCTGCATGCCCGGGTTGGCGGCCTTGATCGGCGCCAGGTGGGAGAGGTTGCCGTAGAGCTTGTTGTCCGCGTTCTCGCGCACCGCGCAGGTGTTGAAGACGACGACGTCGGCCTGCGCGTCAGCGGGGGCAGCGACGTAGCCCGCGTCCTCCAGCAGCCCCGTCAGGCGCTCGGAGTCGTGGACGTTCATCTGGCACCCGTAGGTGCGGACCTCATACGTACGTGCCATGGCCAGAAAAGGGTACGGCGGTCCTGCCCACCCGCCGAAAACCAGGGCTACGCTGCCGCCACCATGAGCTCCCACCTCGACCGTCGCGCCCTGCTCCTCGCCGGAGCAGGCGTCGCCACCAGCGCCGCCCTGATGACCTTCGAGCCGGCCGCCGCCGGCACCACGACGACGAAGGTGTTCAAGGGCAGGTTCGCCGGCTCGCACGTGCCCGACTGGGTCTACCTGCCCTTCCACGTGCCGGCCGGCGTGCGCGAGATCAAGGTGAGCTACAGCTACACCCCGACCACGGGCGGCGTGACCACCACGAACGTCGTCGACATCGGGATCTTCGACCCGTCCGGCGCCGGGCTCGGCAACGCGGCGGGCTTCCGCGGCTGGTCGGGCGGTGCCCGCAGGTCCTTCCGGCTGAGCCGGACCTCCGCGACGCCGGGCTACCTCCCGGGCCCGATCAGCAAGGGTCGCTGGCGGATCGCGCTCGGTCCCTACCAGATCAACGGCGCGGGCACGCCGTACGAGGTGCGGGTGACGCTCCGGCACGGCAAGCCCGGCCCGAAGTTCAAGCCCGTGATCGCACCGACGTCGGTCCCGGGCACCGGTCCGGGCTGGTACCGCGGCGACCTGCACGTCCACACCGTGCACTCCGACGGGTCGCAGACGCAGCGTCAGGCGTACGTCGCCGCCAAGGCGGCCGGCCTCGACTTCATCGGCAGCTCGGAGCACAACACCAGCTCGGCGCAGCTCACCTGGGGGAAGCACGTGCCCGCCGACTTCCTGGTCGTCCCCGGCGAGGAGGTCACCACCCGCGCCGGCCACTGGCTCGCGGCCGGGCTCCCGGTGCGGCGGCCGAACGGCACGTGGATCGACTGGCGCTACCGCCCGGAGGACGGCAGGCTCGCGCGGTTCGCCCGGCAGGTGCGCGGCGCCGGTGGCCTCGCGATCGCCGCCCACCCGGCCACCCCGGTCGACTCGATCCGCTGGGACTTCGGGTACGACGACATGGACGCGATCGAGGTCTGGAACGGGCCGTGGTCGGGGTTCAACGCGGTCACCAACAGCAACGCCGTGGACCAGTGGCACCAGCTGCTGGTGGACGGCACGTTCCTGCCCGCGGTGGGCAACTCCGACTCCCACAGCTCCGGCCAGAAGATCGGCGCCGCGCACACGGTCGTGCGGGCCGCGTCGCTCTCGGTCGGCGCGGTCATCGCCGGCTACCGCGGCGGGCACTCGTGGATCACGGCGTCATCGGGCATCGACCTCGACTTCACCGCGACCCTCGGCGACGTCAGTGGTCAGTGCGGCGACCGGGTGCCCAGCGGGCCGGGTGACAGCGTCGCCGTACGCCTCGAGGTGAAGAGCGGCCTCACGTCCGGAGACACCGCCACGCTGATCGGTCCCGACGGTGTCCTCGGCACCGCCGTCGCCGCGGGCAGCGCCGTCACGCTCACGGCCGACGTGACGGGCGGTACGGCGTTCGTGCGGGCCGAGGTCAGGCGGGGCACGACGATGCTCGCGCTGACCAACCCGATCTTCCTCACCGGCACGGGGTAACTACCTGACGCGTGTCAATTCGACTGCTAGCGTGCCCGGCTGTGACTGACACCACGTCCCCGCCGGACGGCCAGGACCTCCCGGAGCTGGGCTGCTACGGACTCGCCGGTCACTCCGCGAGCCCGCGGGACCTGCTCGCCGAGGTCCGCCTCGCCGAGCGCCTCGGCATCGGCTCGGTCTTCCTCTCCGAGCGCTTCAACGTCAAGGACGCCGCCGTGATGGCCGGCGCGGCCGGCGCGGTGAGCGAGAACATCGGCATCGCCACCGCCGCCACCAACCACAACACCCGGCACCCGCTGGTCACCGCGACGTTCGCGACGACCATGCACCGGATGACCGGCGGCCGGTACGCCTTCGGGCTCGGCCGCGGCTTCGACCTGCTCTTCGACGTGATGGGGGTCCCGAAGATCACCGGGGCGCAGATGGAGGACGCGATCGGGATCTACCGGTCGCTGTGGCACGGACAGGCGGTGATGGGCCACGACGGCCCCGCCGGCCACTACCCGTACCTCTCGCAGGACAGCTCGTTCGACGAGGACATCCCGGTCCTGATGATGGCGATCGGGCCGCGGTCGCTCGAGCTCGCCGGCCGCGTCGCGGACGGCGTCGTCCTGCACACGTTCCTGTCCGACGAGACCCTCGCGCGCTCCGTCCGGATCGTCCGCGACGCCGCCGAGACGGCGGGTCGGGACCCGGCGTCGGTCCGGGTCTGGGCCGTGATGGCGACCGTCGAGGAGTCGATCACCGAGGAGGCCCGACTGCGCAAGCTGGTCGGCCGGCTGGCGACGTACCTCCAGGGGTACGGCGAGGTGCTGGTGCGGGCGAACGGCTGGGACCTCGCCGCGCTGGAGCGCTTCCGCGCCGACGACCTGGTGCAGGGCTACCCCGGTGCGTTCGACGCCATCGGGACCGTCGAGCAGCTGAGCCACCTGCGCGACGACGTCCTGCCCGCGGAGTGGCTGGCCGCCTCGGCGACCGGCAGCGCCGCCCAGTGCGCCGTACGCATCCAGGACCAGCTCGACGCCGGTGCGGACAGCGTCATCCTGCACGGCGCCACACCCACCGAGCTCGCGCCGGTGCTGGACGCGTGGCGCGAGATCCGCCCGGCCGAGCGGCTCGCCGGGCTGCCCACCAACCCGGGGCGGTCGCGATGATGCTCGAGGAGCTGACCGCCGCCTGGCTCGGCGAGGTCCTGGGCCGCGAGGTCGGCGAGCTGGCCGTCGAGCAGGTCGGCACCGGCCAGATCGGGACCTGCTTCCGGCTCCGCTTCGGCGCGGACGAGTCGGTGCTCGTCAAGCTGCCCCCTCCCGACACGTCCGCCCGCGACATGATGGCCGGCGCCTACCGGGGCGAGGTGCGGTTCTACCAGCAGCTCGCCGCGACCGTCGCCGTCCGCACCCCTGACTGCCACCTCGCGGAGATCGCCGAGGACTCGGGGGACTTCGTGATCGTCCTCGAGGACATGGCGCCCGCCGAGCAGGGTGACCAGATCGCGGGCTGCACCGGCGCCCAGGCCCGCGATGCCGTGGTCAACCTCGCCGGCCTGCACGGCCCGCGATGGTGCGACCCGACGCTGGCCGACATCGACACGCTCTCGGTCAACGGCCCGGACGACATCGCCCTGCTGCTCGACATGTGGGAGCCGACCTGTGAGCTCTTCCTGTCCGGCCTCGGCGACCTCATCCCGGCCGAGGACGCCGCGACCCTGCGCGCCTGCGGGACCGTCATCGAGCGCTGGCTGCTGGCGCGCAGCGAGCGGTTCGCGCCGGTGCACGGCGACTACCGCCTCGACAACCTGCTCTTCCCGCCCGACGGCGGGGCCGGCGTGGTCGCCGTGGACTGGCAGACCCTGAGCCTGGCCCTCCCCGCCCGCGACCTCGCCTACTTCGTCGGCACCAGCCTCACCACCGACGACCGGCGGCTCCACGAGCGCGAGCTCGTGGCCGCCTACCACGCCGCGCTCACGTCGTACGGCGTCGAGGGCTACTCAGCCGAGCAGTGCTGGGACGACTACGTGTTCGCCATGATCCAGGGACCGCTCGTGTCGATCTTCGGCTGCGCCTACGGCACCCGGACCGAGCGGGGCGACCGGATGTTCGCGGTGATGATCGCCCGCACCTGCGCGGCGATCCGCGACCTCGGCACGCTCGCGCTGGTCGCGGGCCAGTAGGTTCGCAGGCATGACGCTGCGACGTGGGTTGGTGCTGGGTGGCGGCGGGATCACCGGGATCGCGTGGGAGACCGGCCTGCTGTTCGGCCTCCAGGAGCTCGGGGTCGACGTGACCGAGGCCGACGCCGTCGTCGGCACGTCGGCCGGGTCGGTCGTCGGCGCCCAGGTCACCACGGGCAACACGCTCGCGGACCTCTACGCCTACCAGGTCTCCACGCCTCGCCCGGCGCCGCTGGCGTCGATCGGGCCCGGCGTGATGGTCGGGTTCGCCTGGTCGATGCTGCGGGCCCGCGGCGAGCTGGAGGCCTTCGGCCGGCTGGTCGGCCAGTGGGCCGTGCGCCGGGCCGCCGCCGGCAGGACGCCGACCGTGGAGGAGCGCTTCGCCGCCATCCGCGAGCGGCTGCCGGTCCAGGAGTGGGCCGGCGACGGCCGGTTGCTGGTCACCGCCGTTGACGCCACCAGCGGCGCGCTCCGCGTCTTCGACGGCTCCGACGGCGTCTCGCTGGTCGAGGCGGTCGCCGCGAGCTGCGCCGTACCCGGCGTCTACCCGCCCGTCCCGATCGACGGCCGTCCCTACATCGACGGCGGCGCCCGGTCGGGCTCGAACGCCGACCTGCTCGCCGACTGCGACCGAGTGCTCGCGTTCACCCCCGTGGACCGCGCCTTCGGGCCGATGCGGACCGCCGGCCAGCTGCTCGGGTCGGTCCCCCACCTGGTGGTCTCACCCGACGCGGACTCGGTGGCCGCGATCGGCAAGAACGTCCTCGACCCCGCCCGGCGCCCGGCCTCCGCACGGGCCGGCTTCGCGCAGGCCACCGCCGTCGCGCCGCTCGCCCGGGAGATCTGGTCGTGAGCGAGCGCAAGGTCAGCTGGTCGCTCCTCGTGGTCGCGCTGCTGCTGCTCGTCCCCGTCGCGGGCGGCGTCGCCCTGCTGACGTACGACGGCGGCAAGGCCCTCGGCCTCGCGCTGATCGGGTTCTTCGGCGCCGGCGTCGTCGTGCTGGGGCGCAAGGCACTCACCGGAGGTTGATTCGTGAGTGGTGACCGTTGAGTCGGGAGTTCTGACCACCAGAAGTCCCGACTCGACCGTCAGAAGTCCCGACTCGACGCGAGCTGGGCCACGACGAAGACCCGGCGGAAGGGCAGCACGACGCCGTACGCGTGCTCGGGGTACGCCGCCGCGAGCCGCCGCTTGAACTCCGCCTCGAAGCCCGGCCGCAGGTCGTCGGGCAGCGCCTGCAGGGTGGGCCGGGCGCCGGTCCCGGAGACCCAGGTGAAGACCGGGTCCGGGCCGGTGAGCAGGTGCAGGTACGTCGTCTCCCACGCATCGACCCGGCAGCCGAGGCCGGCGAGGACGTCGAGGTAGACGGCCGGGTCGTGGCTGCTCGGGACGGCGACGCCGGCGGTGTGCTCGGCGTACGGCGCCTCCGCGGCCAGCTCGTCGCGGATCGTGTGGCTGGGCTCGTCGAAGTTGCCGGGCACCTGGAAGGCGAACCACCCGCCGGGTGCGACCTGCCCGACGAGTGCCGGCAGCAGGTCGAGGTGGCCGGGGACCCACTGCAAGGTGGCGTTGGAG
Organism: Nocardioides conyzicola; assembly: GCF_039543825.1. NCBI lineage: Bacteria > Bacillati > Actinomycetota > Actinomycetes > Propionibacteriales > Nocardioidaceae > Nocardioides > Nocardioides conyzicola. The sequence goes on from NZ_BAABKM010000002.1 coordinate 840,884, forward strand.
ACGAGCACGTCGACGCGCTCCGGGGGCGCCCACGACCGCAGGTCGGCGACGTCGAAGGCGACCCGCGGCTCGGTCGCGCGAGCGGACGCGATCATCTCCGGGCTGGAGTCGAGCCCGACGACGTCGGCGTCCGGCCAGCGGTCCGCGAGCAGCGCGGTGAGGTTGCCGGGACCGCAGCCGAGGTCGACGACGGTGCGCGGTGCGGTGGCGCCGATCCGCGTCAGGAGGTCGACGAACGGGCGGCCGCGCTCGTCGGCGTACGTCAGGTAGCGGTCGGGGTCCCAGGTGTGCGTCATGACGTCATCGTCTGCCCGATTTATCTTGATGTCAAGATTCTCGACGCTCCGGTACGCTCGACCCATGCGGGACGAGGTCGACGAGCTGGTCGAGGCGTGGGCGAGCCAACGCCCCGACCTCGACCTCGCGCCGGTCGAGGTCTTCAGCCGGATCAGCCGGCTCGGCCGCCACCTCGACCTGGCCCGCAAGGACGCCTTCACCTCCGCGCAGGTGGAGTCCTGGGAGTTCGACGTGCTGGCCGCGCTGCGGCGGGCGGGCGCGCCGTACGAGCTGTCCCCCGGCAAGCTGCTGCGCGAGACGCTCGTGACCAGCGGGACCATGACCAACCGGGTCGACCGCCTCGTCGACCGCGGCCTGGTCGAGCGCCTCCCGGACCCGCACGACCGCCGCGGCGTCCTGGTGCGACTCACGCCGGAGGGCAAGGTCGCGGTGGACAGCGCGTTCGAGAAGCTCCTGGACGCCGAGCAGACGTTCCTGGCCGGGCTCCCCGAGAAGGACCGGGTCAAGCTGGCCGGGCTGCTGCGCACGCTGCTGTCGCCCTTCGCGGGCTGAGCACCGTGGAGTCTCGACGTCGCGCCGTCGCCGGCGGGTGCTGGCTGCTGGTCGCCGCGGCGTTCCTGCTGCTGCCCGCGCTCGCCGAGTCGGACCCCACCGCGCATATCCCGGCGGTGGCGTCGCTCGGGTGGTGGGCCGGCGCCGTCCTGCTGACGGCCCAGGCCGGCCTGCTCCTCCGGGCCTGGCACACGCCGCGGGCCGTGCTGGTCGCCGTCGCCGCGATGGCGCCGCTCGCGGCGCTGGCCGGCCTCGACGACGCCACCAACCTGACCTCGCTGGCCGTCATGGTCGCGACGTACGTCGCCGCGACGTGCCGCCCGGTCGCCACGCTGTGGCCCGCACTCGTGGCCGCCGCCGCGCTGGTCACCGCCGGCGGGATCATCAGCGGCGTCCGCACCGACACCGAGGCCTCGGCGGCCGTCGGCGGGTCGCTGCTGCAGGCGGTCGGCTCCGTCGGCCTGGCCCTGCTGGTGGCCCTGATCGTCAGCTCGCGACGCGAGGTCCGGCTGGCGCGGGAGCGTCAGGTGGAGGCGCTCGAGCGCGAGCAGACCGCCTTGGTGCAGGCGGCGATCGCGCGCGAGCGGACCGCCATGGCCCGGGAGCTCCACGACATCGCCGCGCACCACCTGTCGGGGATCGCCGTGATGACGGCCGCCATCGCGACCCAGATCGACACGGACCCGGCCGCGGCCAAGCTCGCGGTCGGGCAGGTGCGCCGGGAGAGCACCGAGGTGCTGCGCGACCTGCGCAGCCTGGTCGGCCTGCTGCGCGAGGACCAGGAGGCCGGCGACACCCGTCCCGAGAACCTCCAGGGCATCGCGGCCCTGGTCGGCGACCGCGCCGGTGCCGGGCAGCCGGTCGACCTGACCGTCCTCGGCGGCCCCGAACGGCCCGACCCCGGCGTGGGTCCGCTCGCCCAGCTGGCGGCGTACCGGATGGTCCAGGAGTCGCTGGCCAACGCGGCCCGTCACGCGCCCGGTGCGGCGACGCACGTGGTCATCGACGAGCGCGAGCCCACGACGGTCCGGGTGACCGTCGCCAACGACCCGAGCCTCGGCGCCCGTGCGCAGCCCGGGTCGGGCTTCGGGCTGGTCGGGATGCGCGAGCGCGCCGAGCTCACGGGGTCGGCGCTCGAGGCCGGCCCCACCGACGAGGGCGGCTGGCGGGTGTCGCTGGTGCTGCCGCGCGAGCAGACGGACGAGGAGGACGCATGATCCGGGTCGTGGTGGCCGACGACCAGGCGCTGGTGCGCGCCGGCCTGAGCACGCTGCTCGGTGCCGAGCCCGACATCGAGGTCGTGGGCACAGCGGCGGACGGGGACGAGGCGGTCGCGATGGCGCGCGAGCTGCGGCCCGACGTCGTCTGCATGGACATCCGGATGCCGGGCCGGGACGGGATCAGCGCGACCCGGGCGCTGTGCGGCCCGGGGGTCGAGGACCCGGTGCCGGTGCTGGTGCTGACGACGTTCGACATCGACGACTACCTCTTCGGCGCCCTGGAGGCCGGGGCCTCCGGCTTCCTGCTCAAGGACGCCGACCCCGCCGTGCTGGTCCAGGCGGTGCGGTCCGTGGCTGCGGGCAACGGCACCCTCGACGACGCCCTGACCAAGCGGGTGCTGCGCGAGGTCGTCGACCGACGGCAGACCCAGCCGGTCAGCGCCGGCCGCGGGACCGACCTGCTCACCGCGCGGGAGCTGGAGATCGTGCTGCTGCTGGCCCAGGGCATGTCCAACGACGAGATCGCCCGCGAGCTGGTGCTCGAGCAGTCGACGGTGAAGTCCCACCTGGCCCGCATCCTGCCCAAGCTGGGCGTCCGCTCCCGCCTGCAGGCAGCCGTCTGGGCCTACCAGAACAAGGTCGTCGACCTCCCGGACTGACCGGTCGACGCGGGTGCCTGCATCGAAAGATGCAACCTGGGGATCTCCTCACGACGGCTCTCGTACGGCGGTCGCGCGGCTCCTAGCGTCGATGACATGAACTCCCCCACCAGCACCGCCACCATGGCCCCACCGGCCGTGCACCTCATCGACGTCCACAAGACCTATCCCGGCGCCGAGCCCGTGCACGCCGTGCGCGGCGTCTCGCTCGCCCTCCCCACCGGCTCGTTCACCGCCGTCATGGGCCCGTCCGGGTCCGGCAAGTCGACCCTGCTCAGCTGCGCCGCCGGCCTCGACACCCCCACCAGCGGCCGGATCCTGGTCGGCGACCGCGAGATCGGCTCCCTGTCGAGCGACGCCCTGACCCGCTTCCGTCGCGAGCACGTCGGCTTCGTCTTCCAGTCCTACAACCTGATCGGGCACCTGACGGTGATCGACAACATCCGGCTGCCGATGGTGCTGGCCCGCCGCGAGCCCGACCCGGGCTGGCTCGCCGAGCTGGTCGCCGCCGTCGGGCTGACCGGGCTCGAGGACCGCCGCCCGGGGGAGCTGTCCGGCGGGCAGGCCCAGCGGGTCGCCATCGCCCGGGCGCTGCTCCCCCGCCCCACCGTGGTCCTCGCCGACGAGCCCACCGGTGCCCTCGACTCCCGCACGGGCACCCAGGTGCTCGAGGTCCTGCGCGAGACCGCACGGCGCCTCGGTCAGACCGTCGTCGTGGTCACCCACGACCCTCGCGTCGCGGCTGCCGCCGACCGGGTCCTCTTCCTCGCCGACGGCCGGCTCGTCGACCAGCTCGACCAGCCCACCGTCGAGCAGATCACCGCGCGCATGATCGCGCTGGGGCGGTGACGGCGATGACCACGACAGACGTGAAGCAGGCCTGGACGTCGGTGCGCGCCCACCGTGGGAGCCTCACCGGGACGTTCCTGGTGATCGCGCTCGCGGCCGCGCTGCTCGCCGCGACCGGTCGCCTGCTCGAGTCCGGGCTGCGTGCCTCCGGCACCGAGGACGACACCGGGATGCTGGCCGCCCTCGCCGGGTCCTTCGCCGGCACGGCGCTGGTGGTCGTCGTGCTCGTCGTCGCCTCCACGGTGACGCTGGCGCTGCGCCAGCGCCGCCGCGAGCTGGCCCTGCTGCGCGCTGTCGGCGCCACCCGGACGCAGGTACGCCGCGCGATCGGCACCGAGCTGCTGCTGCTCACGCTGCTGGCCGCACCGCTCGGTGCCGTCCCCGGGCTCGCCGCTGCCGGGCTGACCCGGCCGCTGCTCCGCGACGCGGGCATGCTGGGTGACGGCACCCCTCTCGTGCTCGCCCCCACGGCGGCTGTCGCCGCGGTCGTGCTGTTGCTCCCCGTGGCGCTCCTGGCCGGCCGGCTCGCGACCCGCGAGACGCTGCGGCAGCCCCCGACCGCCGCCGTGCGCGACAGCGGCGTCGAGCAGCGTGAGGTCGGGAGGGTGCGGCGCACCCTCGCGACCGTCCTGGCCGCTGTCGGGTTGCTGGCCGCCGGCTCGCCCCTCGTGGTGCCGGGCACGGTCGGCAGCGCCTCCGCCGCCACGTCCGCGCTGCTGCTCGTCGCGGCCGCGGCACTGGCCGGGCCGCTCCTGGTCACCTGGCTGCTCGACCGCACGGGTGCGCTCTCCGGTCGGGTACGCCGCCCCGCCGCGCGGCTCGCCCTCGCCAACAGCCGCGGCTTCTCGCGTCGTCTCGCCACCGTCGTCGTCCCGCTCGCGGTGATGGTCGCCGTCGGCACCGTGCAGGGCAGCGTCAACAGCGCCGTCGTCTCGGCCGGCAACGAGCAGCTGCGCGCCGGGCTGAAGGCCGACCTGGTCGTCTCGGCCACGGACGACGCTCCCCTCGACGCGGGCGCCGTGGCGGCTGCTCCCGGCGTCGAGCACGCCTACCCGCTGGCCGGCGTCACCGCGCAGGTCCGCACCGACGACGAGGACGTGCCGGGCCTCTCGGCCCTGTCCTGGGAGTCGATGCCGCTCAGCGTGCTGCCCGAGGGCGGCACCGGCACGGCGTACGACCCCGGGGTGGTGGCGGGCTCGCTGAAGGCGCTCGACGAGCCGGGCACCGTCGCCGTCAGCACGGACGCCCGCTTCGAGACCGGGCACGGGCTCGGCGACGAGGTCGAGGCACGGCTGCCCGGCGACCGCGTCACGACGATGCGCGTCGTCGCCGTCTACGAGCGGGGCCTGGGCTTCGGTGGCTACCTCGTCGGCGCGCCGACGATGGCCGCCGAGGGCGTCCCGACGCCGACCGACACCGTCCTGGTGGAGACCGCCGACCCGACCTCGGTGCGCCAGGAGCTGGCGGACCAGGGCATCACCGCGACCGCGCCGGCGGCGTACGCCGACAGCGCCACCACCGCCGACGCCGGTGAGCAGCGGCTCTCGCTGGTGCTGCTGCTCGCGCTGCTCGCGTTCGTGGCGGTCGCCGCCGCGAACGCCCTGGTGATGGCCACCGCGGGTCGGCGCGACGAGCTCGTGCTCCTGCGCCGCACCGGCGCGACCCGTCGCCAGCTGGTGACGATGTCGCTGGTCGAGGCGCTGGTGACGGCAGCCGTGGCGTGGCTGGTCGGCACCGTCGCCGTCGTGCCCGCGGTGATCGGGGTCAGCGCCGGGCTGCTCGGGTTCGCGGTCCCCGCCGTCGACCTCACGACGTACGGCGTGCTCAGCCTGGTCGTGCTGGTGGTGTCGGTCGGCTCCATCGTGCCGACCGTCGCCGCGCGGTCGAGGTGACTACTCCAGCAGCTCGGAGGCGTCGAGCCACTCGAGCTCGAGCTCGTCCTTCTCCGTCGCCAGCGCGGTGAGGCGAGCGCTGAGCCCGGCCAGCCGCTCGTAGTCCTGCGCGTGCTCCAGGATCTCCGCGTTGATGGCGGTCTCCTCGATCGTGATCCGGGCCAGCCGCTTCTCGATCCGGGAGACCGCCTTGCGGGCGGCCCGCTCCTCGGCGCCCCCCACCCGGGCCTTGGTCGCGGTGCCGGCGGCGTTGGCGGCCTGCTGCGAGGTGGTGCCCACGTCGAGCTGGCCGGACGCGAGACCGCCGGCCCGGCGCTCGAGGTACTCGTCCACGCCGCGGGGCAGCATCGAGATCTGGCCGTCGCCGAGCAGCGCCCACACCGAGTCGGTGACCCGCTCGAGGAAGTACCGGTCGTGGGAGACCACGATCAGCGTCCCCGGCCAGCCGTCGAGGAAGTCCTCGAGCACGTTGAGGGTGTCGATGTCGAGGTCGTTGGTGGGCTCGTCGAGCAGCAGCACGTTGGGCTCGTCGAGCAGCAGCATCAGCAGCTGGAAGCGCCGGCGCTCGCCACCCGACAGGTCGCCGATCCGCGCGGTCAGCTTGTCCCCCGTGAAGCCGAAGCGCTCCAGCATCGAGGTCGCGGTGATCTCCTGCCCGTCCGCGGTCTTGGTGACCCGGCGGTAGGACTCGACCATCGGCAGCACCCGGGCGTCGGGGTCGAGCTCGTCGAGCTGCTGGGTCAGGTGCCGCATGGCGACCGTCCGCCCCTGCTTGACCTTGCCCGCCGCGGGAGCGAGGGCACCGGAGATCAGGTTGAGGACCGAGCTCTTGCCGGCGCCGTTGACGCCGACGATGCCGACCCGGTCGCCGGGACCGAGGCGCCAGGTGGCGTGCTTGAGGAGCGTGCGCTCGCCCCGGACCAGGTCGGCGTCCTCGATGTCGATGACGTCCTTGCCGAGCCGCTGGGTCGCGAACTTCTGCAGCTCGAGGCGGTCGCGCGGCGGCGGCACGTCCTCGATCAGCGCGTTGGCGGCCTCGATGCGGAACTTCGGCTTCGACGTCCGCGCCGGCGGCCCGCGGCGCAGCCACGCCAGCTCCTTGCGGGCGAGGTTCTGCCGACGGATCTCGGAGGCCGACGCCTGCCGGGACCGCTCGGCCTTGGCCAGCACGAACGCGGCGTACCCGCCCTCGTAGGCGTCGACCACGCCGTCGTGGACCTCCCACGTCCACTGGCACACCTCGTCGAGGAACCACCGGTCGTGGGTGACGACGACCATCGCGGACGGACGCTTGACCAGGTGCTGGGCCAGCCACGCGACGGCCTCGACGTCGAGGTGGTTGGTGGGCTCGTCGAGCACGATCAGGTCGTGGTCGCCGAGCAGCAGCTCGGCCAGCGAGCACCGGCGGCGCTCGCCACCCGACAGCCCGTTGACCTCCCGGTCGAGCGCGACCCCGGCGAGCAGCACCTCGACGATCTCGCGCATCCGGTAGTCGGCGGCCCACTCGTGGTCGGAGCGGCCGCCGAGGACGGCCTCGCGCACGGTGTGGGTGTCGTCGAGCTCGTCGCCCTGGTGGAGGTAGCCGATCAGCAGCCCGCGCTGCTGGGAGACCCGGCCGGCGTCGGGTTCCTCGATGCCGGTCATCACCTCGAGCAGCGTGGTCTTGCCGTCGCCGTTGCGGCCGACGATGCCGATCCGCTCACCGACCCCGATGCCCAGCGAGACCTCGGTGAGCAGCGGGCGGACGCCGTACGACTTGGAGACGCGCTCGAGGTTGAGGAGGTTAGACATAGGTCACCGTGTGCGCCCCGGCGACCGCGCCCGTGGTCACGAGCACGACGTCGTACGCCGCGCGCAGCTCGGCCGCGGTCTCGCGGGCGTCGTCGGCCGACTCGGTCAGGAAGACGCAGGTCGGTCCCGACCCGGTCACGACCCCTCGCAGCGCGCCGGCGGCCTCGCCGGCGTCGATCAGCAGCTGCAGGTCGGGCCGCAGGTCGAGCGCGGCGGCCTGCAGGTCGTTGTGGAGGGCGCTGGCGAGGGCGTACGGGTCTCCTGCGGCGAGGGCGGCGAGGAGCGCCTCCGGCACCGGGGGTACGGCGGGGGCGTCCGGGAAGAGCCGGTCGAAATGGCGGTAGATCTCGGGCGTCGACAGCCCGATCGGCGAGGGCACCAGCACCCACCACCAGGTGCCGGCGTCGGCCACCGGCTCCACGACCTCGCCGCGCCCGGTCCCGAGCGCGGTGCCGCCGAGCAGCGCGAACGGCACGTCGCTGCCCAGCTGCGCGGCCAGCGCGAGCAGGTCGTCGTCCGTGGTGTTCGCACCCCAGAGCCGGTCGAGGGCGACCAGCGCGGCGGCGGCGTCGGCCGACCCGCCGGCCATCCCGCCGGCGACCGGGATCGCCTTGTCGATGTGCACGTCGCCGCTGATCGCGAGCCCGTGGTGGGCGGCGAGCAGCGCGGCCGCCCGGTCGACGATGTTGTCGCCGGCCAGCGGCACGTGGCTGCGGTCCATCCAGTCGGACACGGAGACGTCGACCGACCAGCCGTCGGCGTCGTCGACCGTGAGATCGTCGTACACGCCGACCGCCTGGTAGACGCTCGTGAGCGGGTGGAACCCGTCGTCACGCGGGGCCCCCACGCCGAGGTGGAGGTTGATCTTGGCCGGCGCACGCACCGTGATGCTCACGTGGGGAGTCCTTCTGCGATGCGGACGAAGTCGTGGATGGTCAGGGTCTCACCCCGGGTGAGCGGCTCGACCCCCGCCTGCTCCAGCGCGGCGTCGACGGCCTCCCCCGGGGCGAGGGAGCGCAGCGCTCCGCGCAGCGCCTTGCGCCGGTGCGCGAACGCCGCGTCGACGACCTCGAAGACCCGCTCGCGCGGCACGGTCGTGGTCGGCGGCTCGTGCTGGGTCCACGCCACCAGGCCGGAGTCGACGTTGGGCGCGGGCCAGAAGACGTTGCGGCCGACCGTGCCCGCGCGGCGTACGTCGGCGTACCAGGCGGCCTTCACCGACGGCACGCCGTACACCTTGGAGCCGGGGCCGGCGGCCAGCCGGTCGGCCACCTCGGCCTGCACCATCACCAGTCCGTGCCGCAGCGAGGGCAGCAGTGCCATCAGGTGCAGCAGCACCGGCACCGAGACGTTGTAGGGCAGGTTGGCGACCAGCGCGGTCGGCGGCGGACCCGGCACGGAGTCGACGCGCAGCGCGTCGGCCAGCACCACCTCGAACCGGTCCGCCTGGGCCGGTGCGTACGCCGCGATCGTCTCGGGCAGCAGCCCGGCCAGCTTGGGGTCGAGCTCGATCGCCACCACCCGTTGGGCCACCTCGAGCAGGGCCAGCGTCAACGAGCCCAGACCCGGACCGACCTCGAGGACCACGTCGTCGGCGGTGATCCCGGAGTCCCGGACGATGCGACGCACCGTGTTGGCATCGATCACGAAGTTCTGTCCGCGCTGCTTCGTGGGCCGCAGGTCGAGGCGCGCGGCGAGCGCCCGGACGTCGGTTGCACCCAAGAGTCGTGGGTCAGATGACGTGTCGGGCACAAGTCCCAGCGTAACCAGCAGATTTCGCCAGAAGTTTTGCGGTCACATTCCGTCCATCCGTAGGTAAGGTCCTCGCACCAGACCAGGCGACTCGGGGTTGCCTGACAAACTCGGAGGAATCAGTTGATGAGACGTGCCACATCGGCGGTGAGTGCACTGGCGGTGGCCGCAGTGCTGCCGTTCGTCACCACCGCACCGGCCAACGCCGCAGACTCGGGTCTGCGCTCGGCACCACAGGCGGACCACAGCGCGAAGAAGCTGGACAACCGCCCGAGCCCGCTGGCGTCCCAGCGGAGCTCTGCGCGCCAGCAGGCCGTGCAGGAGCTCGCCAGCGGCGACGCCACCCTCAAGGGCCGGGGCAAGAGCCGGACCATCCAGCGCGCCGACGGGTCCGAGGTGGACTACCCGGTGAGCCAGTCGGCCAAGCTGCTGACCTTCCTGGTCGACTTCGGTGACGGCGCGGGCAACCCGGCCTTCCCGACCCAGACCGCCGGCCCGGTCAACAACGAGATCCCCGAGCCCGCTGCGTCGGACAACACGACGTACTGGAAGGCGGACTTCAACCGCGAGCACTACCTGGACATGTTCTTCAACGGCATGCCCGAGCAGGACGGCGAGTCCTTCAAGGACCTCTACGACGAGATGTCCAGCGGCCGGTTCGACCTCGAGGGCGACGTGTCCGACTGGGTCACCGTCGACCACCCGGAGTCGTACTACTCGGACGCAGCGGGCGCCGAGAACCAGCCGGAGATGACCAACTTCATCGGCGACTCCGCCAACGCCTGGTACGCCGCGGCGACCGCGGGCAAGACGCCGCAGCAGGTCAAGGACTACCTCGCCCAGTACGACGTCTGGGACCGCTACGACATGGACGGCGACGGCAACTACAACGAGCCCGACGGCTACATCGACCACTTCCAGGCGGTGCACGCCGGCGAGGGCGAGGAGGCCGGTGCGGCACCGTGGACGATCTGGTCCCACCGCTGGTCGGCCAACATCGCCGGCTACGGCACGGACGGGCCCGCCGAGGGCTCGTGCGACGCCTGCTTCCCGGTGGGTGGTGTCGAGATCGGTGACTCCGGCTACTACATCTACGACTACACCACGGAGCCGGAGAACGGCGGCCTGGGTGTCTTCTCGCACGAGTTCGGTCACGACCTCGGCCTGCCGGACTACTACGACACCGGCGACGGCGACAACAGCAACGGCTACTGGACCCTGATGGACTCCGGCTCGTGGCTCGGCCACGGCCAGGACTCGATCGGCTCCGGCGCCGGGCACATGGGTCCGACCGAGAAGCTCTTCCTCGGTTGGTACGGCACCGAGACCGATGACGGCTTCGACGACCTGGCCGTCGTCGATGGTCTCGGCGACCCCCAGGAGGTCACGCTCGGCCCGTCGTACCACGCGACCTCGGCAGGCAAGCAGGCCGTGATGGTGACGCTGCCGGACGGCCACGACACGGCCAACGGTCCCGCGAGCGGTGACTACCTCTACTCCGGCACCCGTGACGGCACGACGGTCACCGCGACGAGCCCGACGATCACCCTGCCCAGTGGCTCGCCGCAGCTCACCGCAAGCGTCGCCTACAGCATCGAGAACGGCTACGACTTCGCCTACCTGCAGGTCTCGGACGATGGTGGCGGGACGTGGACGAGCGTGCCGACCAGCAAGTCGGCCGCCGGCACCACCGGAATCACCGGCAGCCAGACGACCTTCTCCGACCTCACCGCCGACCTGAGCGCGTACGCCGGGGACGCCGTCAAGCTGCGCTGGTCGTACGTCACGGACGGCAACACCCACGGGGCGGGCCTGCTGGTCAAGAACCTGTCGGTGGGGTCCTACACGACCTCGTTCGGCGCGAGCAACGACTGGACCCTCGACGGGTTCTTCTCGGTCGTCGGTGGCACGTACACGTACGACTTCTCGCAGTCCTACATGGCGGAGAACCGCACCTTCGACGGCTACGACAAGACCCTCACCCAGGGCCCGTACAGCTTCGACTACGCGAGCTCTGCCCCCAACAAGGTCGACCACTACTCCTACGAGGACGGCCTGCTGCTCTACTACACGAACGGTGCCTACGGTGACAACAACACCAGCGAGCACCCCGGTCACGGCGCCAACCTCCCGGTGGACGCCCAGCCGGACATCCTCACCTGGAGCGGCACGGGAGCGTCGTCGGCGGGCAACGGTCGGTTGCAGTCCTTCGACGCGACCTTCGACGTCGACCAGAACAGTGCGCTCAACCTGACCAAGGAGGTCAGCGGCGGCACGCAGTCGGTGTCGGCGCCCGCTCGGGCAGCGGTCCCGGTGTTCGAGGACAGCAACCCGGACGCGTACTACCGGGCCGACGCTGGCCACGGCTGGTTCTCGACCAAGGTCGCCGGTGTCGGCACCGAGATCCAGGTGGTGTCGTCCAACGAGACCACGGACACGAAGGTGCTCAAGATCGGCGCCAAGTTCGTGGCCGCGACGTCGGCCGCCACGATCAGCGGCTCGCCCAAGGTCGGCAGCGTCCTCACGTCGCAGGCACCGAAGTGGTTCCAGTCCGGAGTGACGTCTTCGGTCAAGTGGCTGCGTGACGGCAAGGCGATCAAGGGTGCGACCGGCGCCAAGTACCGGGTCCAGCCTGCGGATGCGGGCCACCGGATCTCGGTCTCGGTGACGGGCGCCAAGTCCGGCTACACCTCGACCACCGCGACGTCCGCCAGCACGGCGAAGGTCGCGAAGGGCAAGGTGACCCTGTCGGTCAAGCCCGGCAAGGCCAAGCCTGGCAAGAAGGTCGCCGTCACCATCAAGGCGACCTCCGGGTCGGAGAAGGCCACCGGGAAGGTCAAGGTGACGTACGCCGGCAAGAGCCTCGGCAAGGTCACCCTGAAGAACGGCAAGGCCACGGTGAAGCTGCCCGGCAAGAAGAAGGGCAGCTACAAGCTGAAGGTGTCGTACCCCGGCGCGACGGGCTTCGGCTCGGCGAGCAAGACGATCACCGTCAAGGTGAAGTAGCAGCACCATGAAGAAGGGCCCCGGTGCACTGCACCGGGGCCCTTCGTCATGTCAGGCGCGGATCAGCGAGGCAGTCCCAGGGAGGCCGCGCAGCCCGGCCACGCGCCGTACCCGCCGGACGCGTCGCGGACCTTGGTCGCGATCGCGATCTGGGTCTCGCGGCTGGCGTTGCTCGGCAGGCCCGAGCCGCCGTTCGCGCGCCAGGTGCCGAGGTTGAACTGCAGGCCGCCGTAGTAGCCGTTGCCGGTGTTGATCGCCCAGTTGCCGCCGGACTCGCACTGGGCGAGCCGGTCCCAGACGGTGTTGCCGCCGCCGAAGTTCGTCGCCGGCGCCTTGGTGCCGACCTTGACGATCTCGTCGACCGGCGCGCGCCGGACGTCCTGGCTCAGGACCTTCTTCACCGTGACGTCGCCGTTGCGGTAGACGATGCGGTAGGTGACGTCGCGGATGCCGGTCCGCCCGTCGCGGACCACGGAGGTCTCGCCCTCGTACATCGAGGAGTCCTCGCGCTCGACGGTGTGGAAGTCCACGGGCTCACCGGCCACGTGCTTCTTCACCACGCGGATGCTGGTGAAGACGAGCTTGTCGCCGTCGTGGAGCACGTGGTCGGCCGCGGGCCGGGTCTGGTCGTTCTTGTCGGCGTCGACGCCCAGCTCCTCGAGCGCGTCCTCGACCGTCAGCGCGGTCAGGGTGCGGTGGACGGATTTGCGGTCGCCGATCTTGACGACCAGGTCCTTGGGGGTGACGACGTCGAGCTTCATGCCCTTGCGGTCGATGCCACCGCCGCGGCTGGTCGAGAGGTCGGCGCCGGCGTACGTGTGGCCGATCTCGTCGAGCGCACGGGAGACGGTGGTCGAGGTGACCCAGTACGTCGTCGGCTTGCCGTCGACGTTGACCTCGAAGGGCCGGGCGAAGTGCACCGAGATGCGGCTGCCGTCGCTGATCGCCTCGTCGGGTGCCGGGAGGACGTCGTCCTTCGGGCCGATCTCGACGCCCTGGGCGTCGAGCACGTCACCGACGGTGCCGCCGAAGGCGGTCACTTCCTCGGACTTGCCGTCGAGGGTCAGGGTGACGGTCTTGCTCAGTGCGGTGTAGCCCCAGGTGCTGCCGGCGACCGCCAGGACGACGACCGCGGCGAGCGCGATCATCAGGGGTCGACTGGTGGTGGCCTTGCGCAGCCAGGTCGTGTGCTCGTTGTCGGGCACGTTTCTCCGAACGTCGTGCTCCCCGGGCCTCGGGCGTCGGCGGCCAGGAAACAGCCGCCGACAGCAGGTGAAATCAGGTCCCGATCCCGGCCATCAGTGGTTCAGACCACCAAGGTTCGGCGGCGAAAGCAAACCGAACTTGTCATCTTTCGGGCCTCCGTGACAGGGATCTCGTGAGTAAAGTCGCCGCGTGCCCGCTCCCCGAACAGCCGCCTTCACCCCTCTGACCAGCGGAAACGGCGTCTCGCTGATGGCCGCGACGCCCGGTCCAGACCTCGATGCCGCCAGCTGGGTCGAGACCGAGCTCTCCGCCGCCGGGACGGCGGTCTCGTACGCCGAGGAGCCGCACCCGGACGCGGCGTACCGGACCCGCGTGGTGGTGCGCCGACCGGCCTCGCCAGCCTCGTCCAGCGGCACCCTGGTGGTCGAGTGGCTCAACGTCAGCAGCGGCTCGGACGCGGGTCCGGACTGGACCTACCTCGCCGACGAGCTGGTCCGGCAGGGCCACGCCTGGGCGGGGGTGTCCGCGCAGTTCATCGGGGTCGAGGGCGGGTCGGCCGCGGTCGACGCCGGGGCCGGGCCGTCCGGGCTGAAGACGGTCGACCCGGAGAGGTACGGCGCGCTGCTGCATCCCGGCGACGCCTACTCCTACGACATCTACACGCAGGTCGCGCGTGGGCTCGCCGAGTCGCTCGGGGCCACGTGCGTGCTGGCGATCGGTGAGTCGCAGTCGGCGTTCGCGCTGACGACGTACGTCAACGTGGTGCATGCGCAGACCGCTCTCTTCGACGGCTTCCTGATCCACAGCCGCCCCGGCTCGGCGATGCCGCTCGGCACGCCGGGTGCCGGCATCGACCTCGCCGTGCGGATCGGCGCCCGGCCGACTCCGGTCCGCGACGACACGGACGTGCCGGTGATCATCGTGCAGACCGAGGGCGACCTCTTCGGACGGATCGCCTACCTGCCGGCCCGCCAGCCGGACGCGACGCTGCTGCGGCTGTGGGAGGTGGCGGGCGCCGCGCACGCGGACCGGTTCCAGATCGGCGAGTTCGAGACGTTCCTGGGCTGCCCGGACCCGGTCAACCGTGGGCAGCAGGCGTACGTCGTGCGCGCGGCCCTGCGGTGGCTGGAGTCGTGGGCGCGGGGCGGCGCGCCCGCTCCGTCCGCGCCGCGGCTGTCGGTGGAGGGGGACGGCTTCGTGCTCGACCCCGTCGGCAACGTGGTCGGTGGGGTCCGGACACCCGTGGTCGACGCGCCCGCCGACGTCCTGTCCGGCTATGCCGCGCCCGGCGCCTCACCGATCTGCGCGCTCTTCGGTCGGACCCTCCCCCTGCCGCACCCGATCTGGTCGTCGCACGACGACTACCTCACGGCGTACGCCGCCGCCACGGACGCCGCGATCTCGGCCGGCTTCGTGCTGGCCGAGGACCGTGACGCCGTACTCGCCGAGGCCCGGCCGGACCCGCTCCCGGCCTAGCTCCTCAGGCACTTCCTCAGCTTCTGGGGCCTTGCAGTGCCCGAGAAGCTCAGGGATACCCGGTTAACCGGGTATCCCTGACCACCTACCAACCCCCACCGAACGCCACCTCGGTGTTGGCGTCGAGGGCGGCGCAGAGGTCACCCAGGTCATCCCCGCGGACGGAAGCCATGGCGCGGACGGTGAGCGGCACGAGGTACGACGCGTTGAGCTCGCCGCGGTGCGGCGTCGGGGTGAGGTACGGCGCGTCCGTCTCCACCAGGACCCGGTCGAGCGGGGCGATCGCAAGCGCCTCGCGCAGCCCGGACGCGTTCTTGAAGGTCACCGTGCCGGCGAAGGAGAGGTACGCCCCGCGCGAGAGGCACGCGCGAGCGAAGTCGGCGTCGCCCGAGAAGCAGTGCATCACCCAGCGCTCCGGGACGCCCTCGCTGTCCAGCACCCGCAGCACGTCGTCATGGGCGTCGCGGTCGTGGATCACCAGCGTCTTGTCGAGCCGCTTGGCGAGGTCGATGTGCCGGCGGAACGACTCCTCCTGCACGGCCCGCCCCTCCTCGCCGGTCCGGAAGTGGTCGAGCCCGGTCTCGCCGACCGCACGCACCCGGTCGTGCGCGCCCGCGAGCGCCTCGATCTCGGCCATCGCGTCGTCGAGCGACGCCAGCCGCGGCGCCTCGTTGGGGTGCAGCGCGACGCCGGCCACGAGAGCGTCGTACGTCGCGGCCGCCTCGACCGCCCACCTCGCGCCCGGCAGGTCGCAGCCGATCTGGACGATCCGGGGCACGCCGACGGCCGCGGCCGCGGCGAGCGCCTCGACCACGGGCACGGCGGGCTCGTCGCCGCGCGCGATGTCGAGGTGGCAGTGGTTGTCGACGACCGGGTGCGGCAGCGGCTCGGGGGCCGGAGGCCTCATGCTCCGACCTCGGAGGCCAGCACCCGCTCGATGATGGCGGCGGCGCAGTCGTCCGGCGCCTGGGTCGGGATCCAGTGGCTGACCCCGCTCAGCTCGAGGAACTGGTACGGCGCGTCCACCCACTCCCGGGTCGCCTCCGCGCCGCCGCGGGTGATCGCGATGTCGCGGTCGCTCCAGAGGAAGGTGGTCGGGACGGTGGTCTTGTAGTCGGTCGAGCCCGGCTTGAGCAGCGGGAGGGCGCGGTACCACCCCAGCGCGTGCGGCAGCGCGCCGTACTCGACGATCTCGCGGCGGAAGCGCTCGACCTCGTCGGCCGTCATCCCGGCCTTGCGCATGCTCCGGTCGAAGCGGCCACCGACCGAGCGCGCGCTGAGCTCCGGGACCAGCGGGACGTTGAAGAAGAGCATGTAGCGGGACCGGCGGCGCTGGCTCTTGGTCTTCATGGCACGCGCGAAGGCCGCCGGGTGGGGCACCGACACCGCGGTCCAGCTGCGGACCAGGTCGGGGCGACGCAGGGTGACGGCCCAGCCGACCGCCGCGCCCCAGTCGTGGCCGGCGAGGTGCACCGGCTCGCCGACCTGCTCGATCAGCGCGACCACGTCACCGACCAGCTTCGACATCCGGTAGTCCCGGCGGCGCCGCGGCCGGGCGCCGGGCGAGTAGCCGCGCTGGTCCAGCGCGAGCGTCCGCAGCCCGGCCTCGTGCAGCAGCGGCGCGACCAGGCGCCAGGTCGAGCTCCGCTCGGGGAAGCCGTGCAGCAGCACCACCGGCTTGCCGTCGCGGGGCCCCTCGTCGAGGACGTCGAACGTCAGGCCGTCGTGGTGCAGGACGCGGATCCGGTCGGTCATGCCTTCCTCTCTCCCCCGTGCACGAGGTTGTAGACCTCGCGCTTCGGTACGCCGGCGCGGCGGGCGACCTCGACGATCGCGTCCTTGCGGGGCTCGCCGTCCGCCTCGAGCTCCGCGACGGCCGCCAGCAGGCTGGCGGGGTCGGAGCCGACCTCGGCGTACGGCGCGGCTCCGGCGACCACCATCGTGACCTCGCCCCGCACCCCCTCGGCCGCCCAGGTCACCAGGTCCGCGAGCGGCCCACGGCGTACCTCCTCGTGGGTCTTGGTCAGCTCCCGGCACACGGCGGCCGCGCGGTCGCCGCCCCACGCCTCTGCCATCGCGGCCAGCGCCGCCTCCGTGCGGTGCGGTGCCTCGAAGAAGACCATCGTGCGCTGCTCGCGGAGCAGGTCGGCGAGCCGCCGCGAGCGCTCCCCCGCCTTGCGGGGCAGGAAGCCCTCGAAGCAGAACCGGTCGACCGGCAGCCCGCTCACGGCGAGGGCGGTCAGCACGGCCGAGGGGCCGGGCACGGCGGTGACGACGACGTCGTGCTCGACCGCGGCCACGACCAGCCGGTAGCCGGGGTCGGAGACGCTGGGCATCCCGGCGTCGGTCACCAGCAGCACGCGCTCGCCGGCGAGGAGCGCCTCCAGCAGCACCGGCGTCCGCGCCGACTCGTTGCCCTCGAAGTACGACACGACCCGGCCGGTGACCGTGACCCCCAGGTCATGGGTGAGGCGACGCAGCCGCCGGGTGTCCTCGGCGGCGACCACGTCGGCGGTGGCGAGCTCCTCGGACAGCCGGGGCGGGGCGTCGGCGACCCGCCCGATCGGCGTCGCTGCGAGGACGAGCACGCCGGGGTCAGGAGTCACGATCTAGAGTCTTCCACCGTGACGACCGCCGCGCCGCCTGAGCCTCCGCAGGAGCGTGTCGGCCTCTCGACCAACGCGGCGGGCAGGGCCGTGCCGTCGGCGTGGGAGCGGGCCCGGAGCCGGATGCGTGCCGAGGACCCGTTCGTCGGCTGGGCGGGCAGCATCTCGGTCGCGCTGCTGGCCCTCTTCCTGCGGTTGTGGCACCTCGGCCAGCCCCGGGTCTTCGAGTTCGACGAGACGTACTACGCCAAGGACGGCTGGTCGCTGCTGCACTACGGCTACGCGCGCGACTACGTCACGAAGGCCAACGAGCACATCCTCGCCGGGCAGACGACGGGGCAGTGGAAAGACACCCCCGAGATGGCGGTCCACCCGGACGTCGGCAAGTGGCTGATCGCCCTGGGCGAGAAGGCCTTCGGGATGGACCCGTTCGGCTGGCGGGTGTCGGCCGCCGTCGTCGGCGCGCTGATGGTGCTGGTGATGTGCCGGCTCGCGCGCCGCCTGACCGGCTCCACGCTGCTCGGCTGCATCGCCGGCCTCCTGCTGTGCTTCGACGGGCTGCACTTCGTGCTCTCCCGGCTCGCCCTGCTCGACATCTTCGTCGCGTTCTTCATCCTCTGCGGCGTGCACTGCATCGTGGCCGACCGCGACTGGCACCGCGCCCGGATGGCCCGCCTCGTCCCGGAGCAGCTCGACGGCCGGGCGTGGGGACCCGTCCGCGGCCTGCTCTTCCGCCCCTGGCTGGTCGCGGCCGGGGTCGCCTGGGGACTGGCGTGCGGCACGAAGTGGGAGGCGGTCTACCCGATGGCGGCCTTCGGGCTGCTCGCCTGGGTCTGGTCGGCCGGCGCCCGGCGCTCGTTCGGGGTCCGCTGGTCGGTGCCGAAGTCGGTGCTCGCCGACGGGATCCCGGCCTTCGTGCAGATCGTCCTGGTCGGCCTCGTCGTGTACGTCGCGAGCTGGACCGGCTGGCTGGTCAACGCCCACCAGTACGAGGAGAACCTCTCCTCGACCCAGTACACGCGCTTCGTCGCCGAGGGCAAGACCTGCGACGACCCGGCCAAGCTGAACGACGACCGCTGGCCGACCGCCGGGGAGCCCGACGCCCACGGGCTCGGCGAGGTGACCCAGTCGCTGCGGTCGCTCTGGTACTACCACCACGACGTCTACGAGTTCCACACGCACTTCCTCAACTGCAGCAGCCACACCTACGCCTCGAAGCCGTCCGGGTGGCTGCTGCTCAACCGTCCGGTCGGGGTCGCCGCCGACACCGATATCCAGCCGGGCACGCAGGGCTGCGACGCGCCGGCCGGCAGCACCTGCCTGCGCCAGGTGCTGCTGCTCGGCTCTCCCACGATCTGGTGGGCAGGGTGCCTCGCCCTGCTCCTCGCCCTGGTGACGTGGATCGGCGCCCGGGACTGGCGGTACGGCGTCGTCGTCGTCGGCGCCGCGTCGACCTGGCTGCCCTGGCTGCAGTACGACGACCGGCCGATCTTCTCGTTCTACGCGGTCATCACGCTGCCGTTCATGGTCCTCGCGATCACGATGGCCATCGGGCGGATCCTCGGGCGGTCGACCGCACCCAGCCCCCGGCGTACGGCCGGCGTGGTCGTCGTCGGCGCCTACCTGGTGCTGGTGCTGCTCAACTTCGCCTGGTTCTGGCCGATCTGGACCAACCAGCTGCTCACGCACAGCGAGTGGCTGGACCGGATCTGGTTCTCCAGGTGGATCTAGAGACCTAGCTGCTCCGACACCCAGGCCCACATGCGGTCCCGCTCCACGTCGCCGGTCCTCGTGCGCCGGAGCAGCTGGGTCGGCCGCGGCTGCCGGTCGTGCCACAGCCGGCCACCCTCGGGCGGCGGCTCGGTGGCGGAGATCCAGACGGTCGTCTCGGCGCCGCCCGCGGCGTCGCGCAGGAGCGGGCCGGTGATCTTGCGGAAGGTCGGCAGCGACTCGGCGACCCCGGGGGTGTCCGCCCACCCGGGATGGGTCGCGTGCACGTCGACACCCAGCGGCTGCCAGCGCCGCTGCAGGATCGGCAGCAGCTCGATCTGCGCCCGCTTGCTGCGCGCGTAGGCCGTCGTCCCGGAGTACTCGCCGGTGAGGAACTCGGGGTCGTCGTCGCGCAGCCGCTGCGTGTACATGCCGCCGGACGTCACCAGCACCACCCGTCCGTCCCGCAGCCGCTCCCCCATCAGCTCGGTCATCAGCACCGGCGAGAGCACGTGCAGCGCCATCGTCATCTCGTGGCCCTGGGGCGACTCCGTGCGGGTCGGCGGCATCGCGCCGGCGTTGTGGACCAGCACGTCGACGTGGTCGGTCGACGAGGTCGCGAACCGGCGTACGTCGTCCAGGTCCGCGAGGTCGCAGCGCTGCACGTCGAGCCGGGCGAGCGGCAGCCGGCCCTGGACCTCGCGCACGACCCGGGCGCCCTTGTCGGTGTCGCGGACGACCAGCACGACCTCCGCACCCAGGGCGGCCAGGCCCTCGACGGTCGCGGCGCCGAGCCCGCTGCTGGCCCCGGTCACCAGGGCGCGACGCCCGACCAGCGCGTCCGGCTCCGGATCGTCCGGCCAGGTCGCCAGGTGCCGGCGTACGGCGGGGCCGATCCTGGTGTAGCCGGGGGCGACCGTGCGGTCCAGGAGGGTGTCGACGAGTCGCGCGAAGCTGGGCATGCCTCGAAGGTATCCGCCCACCCGTGCCAGCATGTGCGCGTGACGTCGTGGCAGCCTGGCTGGGAGGCCTTCCCCCCAGCGCTCCTGGAGTTCTGGACCGAGCGGCATCTGTGCACGCTGACGACCCTGCGAGCGGACGGGCGCCCGCACGTCGTCCCCGTCGGGCTGGCGCTCGACCACGAGGAGCGGTGCGCGTGGGTGATCACCAACGGCGCCTCCCGCAAGGCGCACCAGGCCGCCGCCGACCCCCGGGTCGCGGTCTGCCAGGTCGACGGGGGTCGCTGGTCGACGCTCGAGGGCCGCGCGGAGGTCCGGAGCGACGAGGCCTCCGTGCAGCGGGCGGTCGAGCGGTACGCCGCGCGCTACCGGACCCCGAAGCCGAACCCGCTCCGGGTGGCCCTGCGGATCGAGGTGGACCGGTTCCTCGTCTCCAGCGGCCTCGTGTGAGGATTTCTCCATGCACGGAGAAGGTGACCAGCTGACCGACCTCGACCGCGAGATCCTCGCGTTCGAGGAGGACTGGATCTCCCACGCCGGTGCCAAGGACGAGGCCGTCCGCGAGCGGTTCGACCTGTCGCCGACCGGCTACCACCAGCTGCTCAACCGGCTGATCGACCTGCCGGCGGCCGAGCAGCACGCCCCGCGGCTGGTCCGCCGCCTGCGCCGGAGGCGGACCGCGCGCCACGAGGAACGCAGCGCGCGGCGCGCCTCCCACTGACCAGGGCGCTCAGGTCACGGCGAACCACCGGCCGAGCGCCGGCACGCGTCGCAGCACCAGCTGGTCGAGGACGAGCACGACCAGCAGCGACAGGCCGAAGAACGGCAGGAAGACCCCGAGTGCGACCAGGCCGACCGCGAGCAGCGGGGTGCCCTTCACGGGCATCCGCCCGCGCGGCGCACCGAGCGTCGCCGCGCCTCTCGGCCGGCGGCGCCACCACATCAGCGGCCCGCTCAGGCACATGAAGATGATCCCCGCGCACATCAGCGCCGAGCCCCAGAACGACCACAGTCCCAGGCTCCTGCCCTCGTGCAGGCCGATGCCCTGCGCGACGACCTTGGCCAGCACCGGGTAGTCGTCGAAGCCGTACGTCGAGAGCACCTCGCCGCCGTACCGGTCCACGTGCACGGTCTTCTCGTCCGACGGTGCGTCGAACGCGTAGCCGATCACGGAGAACACCCCGCCGGCGTCGTCGGCCGCGGGGAGGGCGACGGTCATCGGGTGCCGCAGCCCCGCGCGGTCGGCGACCTCCAGGGCGGTGTCGACGTTGGCGACGCTGCGCTCCTCGCCGTCGGCCGGTGGTGTGGACGAAGGGACCTCCGAGTCCTGCTGCGCCCACGGGATGTCCTTCGCGTGGCTGTGCGGCAGAGACTCGTCGAGGGTCGAGGACGGGTTGCTGGCCGCGCCGGGGTCGACGCTCCACAGCGACGTGCCCCGCTCGGTCGCGAGGGTCTGCACCTTCGCGCCCCAGAAGTCGGTCCACGGCAGCCCGCTGACCAGCAACGTCAGCAGCCCGACGCCCGCCACGGCCCCCACCAGGCCGTGCCGCCAGCGCAGCCGTGCGCCGCGCCGGTCCGCCTGGCGCGCGCGCCGCCGGGCGCGGAAGCCGCGCACGAAGAGGTAGTAGCCCGTCAGCGCCATCACGACGGCCCAGCACGCGCCGAGCTCCAGGACGTACCCGCCCCATCTGCTCCCGGTCATCAGGTCGGCGTGCAGCCGGATCGCGGTCCCGGAGAGGGTGGCGTCGGGGTCCAGGGAGCCGAGCACCTCGGGTCCGTACGGGCTCACGTACACGTCACGACCCTCACCCGCGGCCGTCGTGATCGAGACGACGGTCGGGCTGTGGGCGTTCTTGGGCTCGGTCAGCGAGACCGCGGTGGAGCCGGGGTACGCCGACTCCACGACGGCGAGCTGCTGGAGGTAGGGCTGCGCCACGGCCCCGGCCGGCGGGTCGACCTTCATCAGGTCCGGGTGCAGCAGCGGCTCGAGCTGGAAGCGGAAGAGGTAGATCAGGCCGGTCACCGCGAGCAGGAGCAGCACGGGGACGACCAGGAAGCTGGCGAAGAAGTGCCACCGCCACACGGCTCGGAACCAGCCGCCGGAGGTCGTTGGCCGGGTGGGTCGGGGTGGGTCTGCGGGGTCGCGTCGGGACGCGAGCACGTCGGTCATGGTTCTCCTCGAAGTGGTGGGCGCGCGGGAACGCGCAAGTACGCCACGGCCCTGTGCGGGCGCGGCGTGGTCTGCTGGTCAGGCAGGGAGGAGAGGTGGCCCGCGTCGTGAGTCGGGGCGGACCAGCCAGACCGAGCGCGGCCCGGTGAGGGTGCGCTCGGCCGTGACCGAGGTGAGTCGAGGAGCGGTGACGACGGGCCGCAAGGCCCAGGCCGCGGCGAGGATCCGCCGGCCGGTGAGGGCGACCAGCGTCCAGAGGCAGCGTTCGCCGTACCCGAGCCAGAGGCCGACGAGCGCGGCGACGACGAGGTGCGCGGCCATCATCGGTGCGTGCGCGGACAGGTCGCCGATCAGGTGGCCGATCGGCAGCGTGGGAGCCAGCCCGCCGGGCTGGTCGCTCGCGCCGGTGTAGGCGTCCTGGAGCGAGCCGACCCGTCGGCCGTCGAGGACCGGCAGGGTGCCCAGGGCGCTCGACCGCGGGGCGGCGGCGCTCGCCGTCGACCGGTCGCCCGCGTGGCCGGCGGTGACCGAGAGCACCAGGTGGAGCAGGGTCTGGCCGCCGACCAGCATCGCCACGATCCGCACCGAGGAGGCCGGCCGGCTGAGCATCGGCGCGCTGAGCAGCACGGACATCGCGAGGAGCACGGCGAGGAAGAACGGTCCGGGGAGAAGACCGTCGGCGCTCACGTGACCGATGACGCCCAGGACGAAAGAAAGGGAGCCCACCACGAGTGCGCGCGCCCACAGCACGGCGGGGTCGACCCGGGCTTCCACGGCGCTCAGTCTTCCATGCGTCCGACGCAGCCGATCAGGTCACCTTCCCGGTGGGCCGGCTCGTCCTGGTGACGGTGGCGTAGCCGGTGAGCCGGCCGGTCACCTGGACGGTGATCCGCTTGTGGTCGAGCTTCCTGGTCAGCCGGAGCCGCGAGGAGGTCGCTCCGCTGATCCGCTTGCCGTTGGCGAACCAGCGGTAGGTCAGCCTGACCCCGGGCGTCCAGCGGCCCGGCTTGGCGGTCAGGATCCGGCCGACCTTGGCCTTGCCCTGGATCTTGGGCGTCGCCGCCGTCAGCGTGCCCGCGGCGACCTTGGCGCTCGCGGCCGAGACGACCGAGGCCGGCCGGTAGCCGGTCAGCGACCCGGTGACCGTCACGGTGATCCGCCTGCCGACCTCGCGGGCGGTCAGGACGACCGTGGACGAGCTGGTGCCGAACGAGCGACCGTCCGCCTTCCAGGCGTAGGTGAGAGTGGCCCCGGGCGTCCAGGAGCCCGTGGTGGCGACCGTGAGCGTCCGCCCGACCTTCGGCGTGCCGGCGACCGTCACCTTCGACGGTGCCGTCAGGTCCGGGAGGGGTACGCCGGCGACGGGGCCGACCGCCGCGGACTCGATGCTCCGACCGGTGTAGCCGGCGAGGGAGCCGGCGATCTCGACCGAGATCGACCGGCCGGCCTCGGCGTTCGTGAGCGTGATGGCGCCCGGGGCGGTGCTGAACGCGACGCCGTCGGCCTTCCAGGTGAAGACCACCTGCGTGCCCGGCGTCCACTCGCCCGCGACGACGGCGCTCAGGGTCGAACCCACGGTCGGCGTACCCGTGATGGTGACCGACGTCGGCGCGGCGAGCTCGCCCGGCGTCACGGTGGCCGTCGCGACGGACGGGGCCGACCAGGCGGAGGTGGCGTAGCCGGTCGCGGAGACCCGGTCCTCGACCGTGATCGCGTGGCCGACCTGGCCGGCGGCCAGGGTCACCTGCGGGCCGGTGGCGAACTCCGCGCCGTCGGCGAGCCAGCGGTACTCGTACGCCGCGTCGTCGGGCACGTCGTCGCCCGCGGCCGGGCTGGCGGTCAGCGTGCCGGCCATCGAGGCGGTGCCCGCGATCGACGGCGCGCCCGGCTGGGCGAGCGTGGCCTCGACGACCTGCTCGGTCACGGTCGGGGCCGACCACTCCGAGTCCAGCCGGCCCGGGGCGGTCACGAACGTCTTGAGGGTGAGCGGGCTGCCGACCAGGGCGCGACGGAGCTCGAGGTCCGGACCCGTCGCGAAGGCGCTCGGGCTGTCGCCGGCGAACCACTCGTAGTGGTAGGTCGCGCCGTCGGGCAGGTCGACCTGTGCCCCCGGAGCGGCGTGGAGCGTCTCCCCGAGGACGAGCGCACCGATGACCTTCGGGGCAGCCGGCTTCGCGAGGTGGCCCCAGGCGACGCGGGGGAAGTCGCAGCTCGCCGCGAACGTGCGACCGCCTGCGCCCCGGACCTGGACGGCGAGGTGCACGGGCGCGCCCACGACGTCGGGGCGCGCGGTGAGGGTCGAGCCGTGGACCGGGGCGCCGAAGCCGGTGCCGGACCAGGTGTAGCGGGTCTGGCCCGCACCGGCGCCGACCACGGTCGCGGTGACCGGGGCACCGACCGCCGGAGAGCCGTCGAGGTCGACCGAGCCGGCGCCGTCGTACGAGCACGGCCCGTCGGCAGCGGACGCCGGTGCGGCGAGACCGAGCTGGGTGAGCCCGGAGAGGGCGAGCGTGGCCGTGACGAGACCCGCGGCCCACCGGCTGCGACGGAGCGTCACTTGCCGGCTCCGGCGCTCTCGCGGACCGCCTGCGCGACCGCTTCCTGGACCCGCGCGTCCTCGCGGCGCTTGGCCTCGGCGCGGCGCCGTCGGGTGAGGACGACACCGAGGGCGACCCCCGCGGCGACCACGAGGAGCAGGACCAGCAGCGCCCAGGGGACGGCCCAGGCGTGGGTCGTGGTGTCGACGGGCGCGAGCGGGTTGACCGAGCCGGCGGCGTCGGTCATCAGCGGCGTCAGGGTGACGGTGCCGGTCAGGCGTACGGCGGGCCGCAGCCCGTGGATTGGCACCGAGACCTGCCACTTCTCCCCGGGCAGCAGCTCGGGCGAGTCGGGTACGTCGGCGGCGTCGACGCCGAGCCGGCCGAACGGGCCGGTCACGGAGACTTTCTGCCCAGCGGCGAGGATCGCGTTGCCGGTGTTGTGGATCGTGTAGTCCACGGTGGCGCCAGAGGTCCCGAACGGGTTCTTCGGGCCGTCGAACGAGACGTGCAGGCCCTCGACGCTCAGTCCCGGATCCAGGTCGCCGCCGACGCGCAGCCGGACCTTGAGGGCGAGCCGGCGGTCGACGTTCATGTTGGCGCCGGTCCCCTCCTGCCGCAGCGAGGTGATGATGCCGCCGAGGTAGTCGCCGGGCGTCGCGTTGTCCGGCAGCGTCAGCCGGAACGGCACCTCGACCGACTTCCCGGGCTGGATGCGGACCGTGTCGCGGTCGGCGTGCACCCACGCGCCGATGCTGGCCGACTTCTGGTCCGGGGTGAGCAGGTCGAGCTGGCCGCCGTCGGTCGTGAAGCCGTCCGCCGCGTAGACCGCCAGCTCGATCGGCTTCCTGCCGTGGTTGGCCACCACGAGGCCGTCCCGGACCGAGCCGCCGGGGTTGACCGTGTAGCGGTAGTTCTGCCGGTCCGCCCCGAACGTGTTGGAGGCGGTCCGGACCGCCCAGGCGACGTCGTCGTCGGCGGCGTACGCCGTGCCCGCGCCCACGCCGACGAGTCCGACGGTCGACAGCAGCGTGGCGAGCAGGGCGAGGACGACGGTGCGGGACTGGCGGGTGCGCGGCATGTGGTGTTCCTCGTGAGACGTGCAGCAGGTGAGAGGGGGTGGTGGGGTGGGCGCCCGATCGCCCACCCCACCGGGGTGGTGGTGCGTCAGCTCACCGCGGTGATGGTGAGCGTGGAGCGGTAGTTGCCCTTGTCGATCGACGTCGGGAACTTCAGGTTGAGGTCGGCACCGAGCTCGGCGTCGCCGAGCGAGTGACCGGCCGCGGCCGAGCCCAGGGTCCGCGAGACCGACAGGCCGGTGCCGGCGCTGAACCCGGACTCGACCGGGTCACCGGCCGCGGCGCCCGCACCCTCGCCGAAGACGTGCGGCTGCCAGCCGAGGAACTTGCTGGAGAACGTCTTGGCGCCGTCCTTGAAGTCGGCCACCTGGCCGTTGACCGCCCACGCCGCGCCGGAGGGCCGGGTGTCGGTGACGGTGATCGGGTTGATGTCGCCCGAGGCCAGGAAGAACCCGTGGCCCTCGGCCGCCCGGCCCAGGTCGACCAGGTCGTTGTTGCCGTCGATCGACCAGCCGAACTCTCCCGGGCCGGCCTGCGGGACGTCGACCGAGATGGCCTGGCCCTCGCCGTTGTACGGACGGATCGCGACCTTGTCGATCGTGGAGCCGACGGTGCCGTTGGGCGAGACCTCGCTGCGGATGTCCTCGACGACCAGCTTGTCGTGACGCACCGCGACCTTCACGTAGGACCGCTTGTTCTCCTGGCTCTCCACCGAGTTGGCGTAGTGGCGCTTGCGGCCGGAGCTCGTGTCCGTCGGGTCGGGGCCGAACTCACCGGCGACCGGAGCGGTCAGGGCGTAGTACTTCGACCCCGAGGCGGAGTTGCCGGTCACGTAGACCACGCCGCCCGGACCCTGGAAGACCTCGGCCGCGCCGGCCTGCTCGTCCGGGTTCGCCTTCTGGCCGTTCTTGATCAGGTAGCTGCGCGAGTAGGCGTGGTCGTGACCCTGCAGGACCAGGTCGACGCCCAGGGTGGAGAACGCCGTCGGGAAGTCCTGGCGGCGGACCTTCGCGTCGCCGTCGTTGGCGTGCGAGGCCGGCGAGTAGATCGAGTGGTGGTAGACCAGCACGGTGTACTTCGCTGCGGCGCCGTGCGCGTTGATGACGTCGGTGACGTACTGGATGTGCGCGGCGTCGGAGCCGGCCGCGTAGGCGTTGCTGTTCAGGTCGATGAACAGCACGTCCTTGTAGATGTACCAGTAGTCACCGCCCGAGTTGGTGGCGCCGGTGTAGAAGGCCGCCGACCGGTCGGTGTTCGGCGTCCAGAAGTGCTGCTCGTAGGCCTTGCCGCCCACGTCGTGGTTGCCGATCGTCGCCGCCCACGGGTACTGGCGCAGCTGCGACGGCGCGAGGAACGCGTCCCACTGCGACTCGGTGTTGGCGGTCTCGACCTGGTCGCCGCCCGAGACCAGCAGCTCGCTGTCCGGGTTGGCCGCCAGGGCAACGTTCAGCGTGTCCGCCCAGCCGGCGCCGTCGTTGGCGACGTTGCCGGAGGCGCCGATCTGCGGGTCACCGAAGAAGAGGAAGTCGAAGTCGCCCTCGAAGTCCTGGGTCTTGAAGGAGTACGTCGGCGACCAGGCGCCAGCGGCCCCGGCGCGGTAGGAGTACGCCGTGTCCTCCTGGAGGCCGTCGATCGTGGCGTGGCCGTTGAAGCCGCCGTTGACCGAGTTGGCGGCGACCGTGGCCGAGAAGGTCACCGCGTCGGACGGGAACTCACCGGCGACCAGCGACGCGGTCGGGGCGACCTGCACCACCTGGGCGGTGTTGGTCGAGGCGTACCACGACACGACGCGCTGCGACTCCGAGGAGCCGACGGTGAGGACGACACCAGAGAGGGTCGCCGGGTCGTCGGCGTTGGCCGTGGACATCAGGCCGGTGCCGAGCACCGACGTGAGGCCCAGGACCGCCGCGGTGGCGCCGAAGGCCACGCGACGTCGTACAGACCCGGAGGCCTGCACACATTCGTTCAACTTCATCGAGTTCCGTCCGTTCGGGGTTCGAGAGAGGAGAGGGGTGCTGTCCGCCCGAGTTGGTCAGCGGGCCGAATCTCTCGGTGGCGGATGTACTCGAGATGAACTCGGACGAGCGTGTCGGCGGCACGTTCCGGAAGACGTGGCGGAATTGCTCAGACCCCTAGCAAACGCTGGACGAACCAGACAAGGCCCATCGCTGACACACCGGCTGCGATGGCACCGGTGACCCACAGCCCGACGGTGGGCGCGCGGTGTCGGAGGAGGGCCAGCAGCGGGAACACCAGGATGATGATCGAGAGCTGCACGGACTCGATCCCGATGTTGAAGACGAGCAGCGACCACAGCAGCGTCCACGACCAGGCGGCGTCGATCCCGAGGGCGCCGGCGAAGCCGAGGCCGTGCACCAGGCCGAAGCAGAACACCACGGCCAGCCGGCTCCAGCCGGCCCGGTCCAGGCTGAGGTGGCCCTCGCCGCTGTCGATGTCGAGGGCCCCGGAGCCGTGCCGCCAGAGCCGCCAGAGGTACCAGCCCGCGACGACCGCGATCGACAGCGCGATGATCGGCTCGACGACCTCGGACGGCACGTCGACCAGGCCGAGCGCGGCCAGCACGAAGGTCACCGAGTGGGCGATCGTGAACGTCGTCGCCGCGAGCACGATCTCGCGCAGCCTGCGCGACCCGGCGATCAGGGCGAGCAGGAAGAGGATGTGGTCCAGGCCGAGGAGCAGGTGCTCGGCGCCGAGCTTGAAGAACTCCCAGAACCGCTCGGCGGTGGACTGATGGGTCGAGAACGATGGCTGCTGGGCGTCCAGCGCGGCGCTGCCGGACCGGAGGTCGAGGTCGTAGGTGACGATCGTCTTCGTGCCCTTGACGTAGCCCTCGGAGTCCGGGAAGAGCCGACTGCTGATCTCGTGCTCCTGCGCGGCGCCGGGGCACGTGTAGTCGAGGACCAGGAACGCGTACGGCACGCCGTCGCGCTGCTCGATCGTGGCGCCGCCGTCCTGGCTCGGCGTGCAGTCCGCGCCGCCGGCCGCGACCCCGAAGCGCTCGGTCACGTAGGCGAGGACGGTGTCGGCGTGGTCGTCGAGCGCGGCTGCCTGCGCCTTCGTGTCGCCGGCCTGGAACGCGCCGTCGCCGTCCTGGAAGAGCGGGTCGTCGTCCTCCGCGTCGGCCGCCGAGACGACGAGCAGGTCGTACTCGAGACCGACCTCGGCGCGGACGTGGCCGGACCCGGGCGACGTGACGTCGGCGTACACCACCGAGGAGAAGCCGTGAGCCAGCGCCGGGGCCGCGGTCAGGAAGACGGCGGTGAGGACGAAGACGGCCGCGAGGGCGGCGTGGACAGCGCGGCGTACAGGGTTCGGCACGGCTCCTCTTTCGTGTTGGCGAGCGCAAGTTGTCGGTCCCAGGTGAACGGACGGCAGCCCACCGGCGAACCCGTCACGAAAGGACTCCGACCAACCCCTCTGCGGGCCCAGATCCCAGCCAGACATGGGATAGGAACCTCCTGTGCACCTGCGACATCGCCCTGCCCTCACGCTGGCCGCCACCATCGCGATGCTCGCGCTGGCGGCCGGGTGCGGCTCGTCCGACGACTGGTCCGGACCGCACGCGGAGCCCTCGGCCATCGGCGCTCTCGGTGACGGGTTCACCGCGTCCGCGCTCCCCCCGGCGCCCGAGTCGACGATCACCCCGCGCCCCGGCTCCTGGGACGACGTGCGCCCGTCGGCGGACTACCGCGTCGTGTTGCTCACCGCCGGCGACGACGACGCCACCGGCACGCTCGTCGACGCCGTCCGCGACTGGGCCGACGACGAGGACGTCAGCCTCAAGACCGTCACGGCCACCGACCCGCACCACTACATCGCGAAGATCGACCAGGCCATCAAGATGGGCCCGGACCTGATCATCACGGCCGGCAACGAGCTCGTGGACCCACTGGCGACGGTGACCGCCAACCACCTCGACCAGCCCTTCCTGGTGGTCGGCGCCGAGCTCGCGGAGCCGACCCACAACGTCACCGCCGCCGACTGGACCGGCGCCTCCTTCCGGGGCGAGGGGCTCGGCGCGTCCTCGACGTACGACCCGTCGTCGTTCACGCCCGAGCGGGCGCGGGACGCCGTACGGTCCGGCGTCGCCGCGGTCCTCAGCGGCCTCACCGGGATCGTGATCTGGCTCGACTGACGCCATCTAGAGTGCTCGCCGTGCCCTACGTCGACCTCCTCGGTCACCCGAGCTACCACGAGATCGTCGGCGCCGGCGAGCCGCTGATGCTCCTCCACGGCGGCTACTGCTCGATCGAGCACCTCCGCCCGCTCGGTGACGCCCTGGCCGACACCTACCGCGTGCACGCCCCCGAGCGCGTCGGTCACGGGCGTACGGCGGACCGCGACGGCCCGTTCAGCTACGCCGCCGGTCTCGAGGAGACGGTCGCCTACCTCGACGCCGTCGGGCTGGCCTCGGCGCACGTGGTGGGGTTCAGCGACGGCGCCATCCTCGGGCTGCTGCTCGCGCTGGAGCACCCGGGGAGGGTTCGATCGCTGGTGTCGATCAGCGGCAACGTCGACACCGACGCCTTCGTCTCCGACGAGGAGGCCGCGCACACCATGACGGCGGAGGCGTCCGCCCAGCTCGACCGCGAGTACGCCGACCTCTCCCCCGACGGCCCCGAGCACGGTGAGGTCGTCGTCGCGAAGCTGACCCAGATGTGGCTCACCGAGCCGCGGATCACCCCGGAGGTGCTGGCGACGATCACCGCGCCGACGCTGGTGATGGCCGGCGACCACGACATGGTCCGACCCGACCACACGCTGCTGATCGCGCAGAGCATCCCCGGCGCCCAGCTGGCGATCGTCCCCGGCGCCGGCCACCTGGTCGCCCACGACCGGCCGACTCTGGTCGGGCTGACGGTGCGGGAGTTCCTCGACGCGCACCGCGGCTGACGGACAAAAGCATCCGGCCCGCCGCTGAGCGACGGGCCGGACCACACTGGTGGAGCTGAGGGGATTCGAACCCCTGACCTTCTCATTGCGAACGAGACGCGCTACCAACTGCGCCACAGCCCCAAGTGCGTCGGAAACGTTAGCACCCGGATTCGGGAGCGGCCGAATCGCCCCACGACACGCTCAGGAGAGCAGCAGTCCTTCGAGGCGCTCGAGGGCCTGGCGGGCGTAGCCCTGCCACATCCGGCCGAAGGCGGGCATCAGCAGGGACGTGGCCGAGGACGACGGGTGGACGGACCAGGACCAGGTGATCCGGACGCCGGTGCCGGCCTTCTCGAAGGTCCAGAGGCCGTCGATGGAGGACGCCAGCGGACGCATCGGGCCGTGCACGCCGTCGATCCGGTAGCCGAAGGAAGTCGGCCGGTCCAGGGACACCAGCGTCTCGCGCATGGTGCCCCGGTCGGCGAGCACGATGGTGCGGGTCTGGCCGACGATGCTCCACTCGCCGCCCTGGTCGCGCACCTCACGGATCGCCGGCAGCGCGGCGTACCGGCGCGAGAAGAGCGTGGGCAGCGGCAGCGGCAGCAGGGTGTCGAAGGCGCGGGCCACCCCGACCGGATAGGTCCGGCTCCGGGAGAGGGCCAGCGCTTCGGTCAGGAGCCGACCGCCTGCTGGTCGTCGCCGTCGCGACGCGACTTCCGCGCGGCCTTGTCGGCCTCGTCGGCCTCGCGGGCCAGCTGGGAGTCGGCGTCGGTGCGACCGGAGGTCCACACGCCGGTGGAGTCCAGGTCGATGGTGCGAACGGTACGGCGCGTGGCCGTGGGCTTGGTGACGTACGTCGGCAGCGTGACCGGCACCGGGTCCCACATCGCCGGGTCGACGATCGCCGCGATGCCGGCGGAGGTGTCGACCATCGGGTCGATCTCGTCGTCGAGCTCGGTCTCGGCGACGGCGGGCACGGGAGCCTCGACCGGCTTCTCCTCGACCGGGGCGTCGGCCGGCATCCTCGTGGTCGGCGCGAGCACCTTGCGCTCGCCCTTGACCATCAGGCGGCACGCGACCAGCCAGGCGACGAGCAGCGCCGCCGGGATGGCGACGTACGGCCACGCGATGACCGAGAAGGCGGCGACGGCGACCACGGCGAGGTTGACGACCAGCAGCGCCGCCAGGACGTTGCGGCGGCGCTTGGTCGCGCGCTTCGCGGCGGCGCGGCGGGCAGCGGTCGGTGCGACCGGAGCCGCCTGGACCGTCGGCTCGGGCGTCGGCTGGGCCGCGGGCTCGGCAGCCGCCGGCGCGGTCGCCTGGGCGGGCGTCACCAGACGGGCCGTCTTCTTGTCGACCGGCTCGCGCCGGGCGAGCACCCGCATCGTGTGCGAGAAGCGGTCCACCGTGCGGCTCCGGGCGACCTCGTCGTGGTGCTTGAGCGCCTTGGGCACGAGGTAGACGGCCCACGCCACGGCGAGGGCGACGAAGATCAATGCGCTCATGTCCACGAGAGAGAGGTTATGAGTGCTGCCTCATCGGACCTCGGATGTCAACAGGTGTGTCGCAAATTCACTCGTGTGACTGTTGGGATTCGAGCCGGGCGATCATCCCGCCCGGGCACTCCTCGACGGTGACCGCGTAGATGCGGTGGTCGCGCCACGCGCCGTCGATGTGCAGGAACCTCGGGGCGTAGCCGACCTCCCGCAGGTCGAGCTTCTCCACGACCCGCAGCGAGTTGGAGTTCTCGGGCCGGATCGCGATCTCGATCCGGTGCAGGCCGGCGACCGTGAAGCAGTGGTCGATCACCATCGCCACGGCGCGCGGCATCACCCCGCGCCCGGCGTACTGCTGGTCGATCCAGTAGCCCACCGACGCGAACTGCGCCGAGCCGCGCACGATGTTGTTGACGGTCACCTGCCCGGCGAACCGGCCGTCGACGTCGATCGCGAAGGGGTACGTCGTGCCGGCGCGCGCCTGCCGGTGGAGCCGTCGCACGAGGCTGCGGAACGTCGCGGGCCGCGCCTCCGCGCCGGGCGGCACGGTCGCGTCCCAGGGGATCAGCCAGGCCGCGTTGCGGCGGCGGGCGTCGCGCCAGGCGCGCGCGTCGGAGGCGGCCAGCGGCCGCACCGTCACGTCACCCGTGCGCAGCCGGGCCGGCCAGCCGCGGCTCAATGATCGCTCCCGACGACCTGTTCCACGGCGTGCACGAGGATCGGCCGCAGCACGGCGAGGCCGTCCTTCACTCCCCCGCGCGAGCCCGGGAGGTTGACGACCAGGCAGCTGCCCACGACGCCGGCCACGCCGCGCGACAGCACGGCGGTGGGGATGCCGGTGGCGACGCCGTACGCGCGGATCGCCTCGGCGATGCCGGGCACCTCACGGTCGAGCAGCGGCCGGGTCACCTCGGGCGTGCGGTCGGTGGGGGTGAGGCCCGTGCCACCGGTGGTGAGCACGACGCGGGCGCCGCCCTCGGCGGCGGCGGCGATGGCGGCGCCGACGGGCTCGCCATCGGGCACCACGACCGGCGCGTCGACCACGAAGCCGAGCTCGACCAGGAAGTCGACGATCAGCGGGCCGGTGGTGTCCTCGTAGACGCCGGCGGCCGCGCGGTTGGAGGCGACGACGACCTCGGCCCGCATCGTCATGGCCGGGCCCAGTCCCCGGACTTGCCGCCCGTCTTGGTCTCGACCCGGATGTCGGTGATCACCGCGCCCTTGTCGACGGCCTTGACCATGTCGACGACGGTGAGCGCCGCGACCGAGACCGCGGTCAGCGCCTCCATCTCGACGCCGGTGCGGTCGGTCGTCCGCACCGTGGCGCTGATCTCGACCGCCTCGTCGGCGACGGCCAGGTCGACGGTGACGCCGGAGACGGCCAGCGGGTGGCAGAGGGGGATCAGCGCCGGCGTCTGCTTGGCGCCCATGATCCCGGCGATCCGGGCGACCGCGAGCGCGTCGCCCTTCGGCACGCCCTCCCCGCGGAGCAGCGCGACGACCTCCGCCGACACCAGCACCCGACCGGACGCCGTGGCCGTGCGCGCGGTGACGGCCTTGCCGGAGACGTCGACCATCCGGGCTGCGCCCGATGCGTCCACGTGCGTCAGACGGTCGGCCATCAGAACTCCTCGTCGAGCCTCAGCACCTGCACCTGCTCGCCGGCCGCGACCGCGGTGACGTCGGCGGGCACCACGACCAGCGCGTTGGACGATGCCAGATCGCCGATCAGGTGGGAACCGTGTCCGCCGACCGGAGTCACGGAGGCACCGCCCCGGTCGACGTCGTACTCCGCCCGCACCATCTGCTCCCGCCCGTCCGGCGACGAGATCGCGTGAGTGAGCCGGGCGGATACCGCCGGCCGGACGTAGGGCGTACGCCCCATCAGCTTCCGGATGGCGGGCAGCACGAACTGCTCGAAGGAGACGTACGACGAGACCGGGTTGCCCGGCAGCGTGAAGATGGGCGTCCGGTCGTCACCGACGAACCCGAAGCCCTGCGGCTTGCCGGGCTGCATCGCGACCGAGCCGAACCACACCGTGCCGAGCGGCCGCAGCGCCTCCTTGACGACGTCGAAGTCGCCCTGCGAGACGCCACCGCTGGTGACGACGATGTCGGCCCGGACGAGCTGGTCCTCGAGCGCGTCGAGGAAGGTCCGCGGCTCGTCGGGCACGATGCCCACGCGGTAGGCGATGGCGCCGGCTCGCCGGGCGGCGGCGGCCAGCAGGAACGAGTTGCCGTCGTAGATCGAGTCCCGGCCCAGCGGGGTGCCGGGCTCGCGCAGCTCGGACCCGGTCGAGATCACCACGACCCGCGGCCGGGGCCGCGACCGGACGGTCGCGCGGCCGACGGAGGCGAGGAGGCCGATGTGGCGCGGGCCGAGGACCGTGCCGCTCGAGACGAGCATGTCGCCGACCGAGACGTCCTGGCCGGCCGGGCGCACGTGCTGGCCCGCGGTCGACGCGCGGTCGATCCGCACCTGGGCGACGCCGCGGTCGGTCCACTCGTAGGGCACCACGCTGTCGGCGCCCGCGGGGATCGGCGCACCGGTCATGATCTTGGCCGCCGTGCCGGGCGCGAGCGCCATCAGGCCGCCCTGGCCGGCGCCGATCTCACCGATGACCGGCAGGTGCACGGGTGCCGCCTCGGTCGCGGTGACGACGTCCTCGGCGCGGACGGCGTACCCGTCCATCCCGGAGTTGTCGAAGGACGGCAGTGCCACCTCGGCGATGACGTCCTCGGCCGCGGAGAGGCCGAGGGCCTCCATCAGCGGCTGGGGGAAGTCGGTCAGCGGCTCGATCGCCTCGAGGATGCGCGCACGGTGCTCGTCGACCGTCCAGAGCTCGGGTTCCGGTCCACCCATCCCGTCAGGCGTCCGAGCCGGTCGAGAGCACCGAGTCGGCCGGGATCCGCTGGGCGGACGTGGCGTCGAGGTCCACGTCGCCGACGACCTGGACGCCGTGCCCGAAGGTCCAGTCCCCTGCGACGCGCAGCGACTGCGCCTTCCGCATCGAGGGCGCGCCCTCGGGGAAGCGCTTGTCGAAGTCGCCGACCAGCTTGTAGAAGTGGCTGTCGAGGTCGACGTACGGCAGCTCGACGGCCACCTGGTCGAGCACGAAGTCGCGGCCGATGTCGTAGACGTCGGAGCGCAGCACGAGCAGGTCGTTGGTGGTCTTCACCGGCACGAACCGGTCGCGGCCGACCTCGATCAGCTGCGACCCCTCGAAGACCTCGATGGCCGCACCCATGGCGGTCTCGATCTGGATCACCTCGGGGGTGGTCTTGTCGCTGGGGTCGAGGTTCTTGACGTTGCGGATCATCGGGAGCCCGAGGATGCCGTCGCGGCGGTCGAGCTCGTTCTGCATCGCCACCAGGTCGAACCACAGGTTGTTGGTCGAGCAGAACCGGTGCCGGTCGAGGTCGGCCAGCGCCTCGAGGTCCTCGGGCAGCGTCTGCGCGGTCTCGCGGAGCACGATCCGGCCGTCGGACTTGCGGCGCGCGAAGTGGCCGCCCTTCTTGTCGGACGGCGTACGGCGGACCGCCTCGATCGCGAACGGTGCCCCGCTGGCGGCGAACCACCCGGCGACGCGGGGATCGGGTACGGCGCCGAGGTTGTCGGAGTTGGAGACGAAGACGTAGCGGTAGCCGGCCTCGATGAGCTGGTCGAGCAGCCCGGTGCCGCGCAGGGCCGTGTAGAGGTCGCCGTGGCCGGGCGGGCACCACTCGAGGTCGGGTTCCTTCGGGTAGGTGGCGGGGCTCAGGTCCTTCGCCAGCAGCTTGGGCTCCTTGTTCTGCAGGAACTCCAGCGGCAGGCCCTCGACCGGCAGCGCGTCGTAGCGCGCCAGCGCGGCCATGGTGTCGCCCGAGGTGCGGAAGCTGTTCATGAAGATCAGCGGCAGCGGCGCGTCGTACTCCCCGCGCAGGTGCAGCACCTGGCGCGCGATGATGTCGAGGAAGCTCAGGCCGCGGCGGACGCAGAGCAGCGACTTGGCGCGGTCCATGCCCATCGAGGTGCCGAGGCCGCCGTTGAGCTTGATGACCGCGGTCGCGCGGATCGCGGCGGCGCCGTCCTCGTCGGACACGGCGACGTCGCCGAGCGACTCGATCGACACCGGGTCGATCGACGACTCGGGGATCATCCCGGTCTCCCCGTGCTCGAGGAGCCGGAAGTAGTGGGCGAAGGTCTCGATCGCGACCTCGTCCACACCGGCCGCAGCCATCTTGTCGCGCGCCTTCCGCAGGCCAGCACTACCCATGTTCACGATCGTAGGCTTCCCTCGTGGCGCCCATGCAATCACCTGCCAAAACAGCGGTCCGGGACCGGCTGCTGACCGACCGGCGACGGCGTCCGCTCGCCGAGGTGGTCGCGGCCGCCCGGGCGACGGCGGACCACCTCCTCGCCGTCCCCGAGGTACGCCGGGCGGCGACCGTCGCGGCGTACGTCTCGATGAACGGCGAGCCCGGCACCGCTCCGCTGCTGGACGCCCTGAGGGCGGCCGGCAAGCGCGTCATCCTGCCCGTGCTGCTCCCCGACGGCGACCTGGACTGGGCGGCGTACCGGAGCCCGGAGGACCTCGCGCCGGCCCGGCTCGGACTGCTGGAGCCGGTCGGCGAGCGGCTGGGTCCGGACGCGGTGGCCACCGCCGACGTGGTGCTGGTGCCGGGGCTGGCCGTCGACCGCACCGGCCTCCGGCTCGGCCGCGGCGGGGGCTCCTACGACCGCGCGCTCGGCCGGGTGCCGGTGGGCACCTTCACCTGCGTGCTGCTCTACGAGAGCGAGGTCGGCGTGCCGGTGCCGGCCGAGCCCCACGACCGTGCGGTCGGCTGGGCGGCGACGCCGGCAGGGGTCGTCCGCCTCGGCTCCTGATCCGCTGGCCTCCTCGGGTATCCTTGGCACTCGTCCGGGTTGAGTGCCAGACGAGATGCCTCGAGGAGAACCGTGCCCACCTATCAGTACGCCTGCACCGAGTGCGGCCACGCCTTCGAGCAGGTCCAGAGCTTCTCCGACGACGCACTGACCGTGTGCCCGGAGTGCGAGGGCAAGCTGCGCAAGGTGTTCAACGCCGTCGGCGTCGTCTTCAAGGGCTCCGGCTTCTACCGCACCGACTCCCGCGCCGGCTCGACCGCGACGGACCCTGCGGTCGCGAAGTCGGAGACGAAGACCGAGACGAAGTCCGAGTCCAAGAGCGAGACCAAGAGCGAGTCGAAGCCGGCCCCGGCCGCCGCCAGCAGCTCCTCCGACTGACCTCGTCCACGCACCCTGTGGAGAGCGGGAGCGCCGACTGCCGGTCCTCTCCTAGCGTCACGGCATGGCCGTCCGTGACCGTCTCGCCACCACCCGCCGCACCCTCCGCCGCGCGGTGCTCAGGCGCCGCCGGCTGCTCGCCGGGCTGCTGACCGCCGTCGCGGTCGCCGCCGGCCTGCACGCCACCACGGCGAAGCCGCCGCCGCAGGTCGCGGTCCTGGTGGCCGCCCACGACCTCCCGGCCGGGGCGGTCCTCGAGGCGGACGACGTACGCCGGGCCGCGTTCGCCCCCGGCTCGGTCCCCGACGGTGTGGCCGACGACCCTGCCGGGCGCACCCTGGCGGCACCGATGCGGGCCGGCGAGCCGGTGACCGACGTTCGCCTCGTCGGTCCCGCCCTCACCGACGGCTACCCCGGGCTGGTGGCCGTGCCCGTCCGGCTGCCGGACGCCGGCATGGCGGGGCTGCTGCGCGTCGGCGACCGGATCGACCTGGTGGCCGCGGACCCACAGGGGAGGTCGGCCGAGACGGTCGCGGCCGGCGTACCGGTGCTCGCCCTGCCGGACACCCCCACCGAGGTCGGCGCGGCCGGCCTCACCGGGCGGTTGGTGGTCGTCGGAGCCGCGCCGGGAGACGTCACCCGGATCGCCGACTCCTCGGTGCGGGCCTTCGTCACGATCGCATTTTCGGACTAGCGTCAGTCCATGACCGGTTTCAAGAACTTCATCCTCAAGGGCAACGTCATCGAGCTCGCCGTTGCGGTCGTGATCGCCACCTCGTTCGGCGCGGTGATCAAGGCAACGGTCGCGCTCCTGCTCGGGCTCGTCGGCAAGCTCGGGGACCAGCCGGACTTCAGTGACTGGAAGCCCTACGGGCTGCTCTTCGGCGTCTGGGTGACCGCGGTGGTCTCGTTCCTCATCCTGGCGGCCGTCGTCTACTTCGTCGTGGTGCTGCCGTACACGAAGGCCAAGGAGCGATTCTTCCCGAGCGACGCTCCGGGTGCGCCCGCCGACGTGCAGCTGCTGGAGGAGATCCGCGACCTGCTGGCCGCCCAGCAGGGCCGACCGCCGACGGCCTAGTCAGTCACCGTGGTGCGGCGGCACCTGTCGCCGCAGCCACTCGTCCGAGGCCGACTCCCCCCGGGCCGGCGCCTCGTCGCGCTCGTCCCCGGTCGTGTCCGGCAGGGCGTCGCCGAATACCTCGGCGAGCCGTCGCCGGCGCTCCCAGTCGCTCTCGGTCATCTGCTCAGACTCACACGCAGAGGCCGGCGTTGGCGAGCGCCTGGGCGCTGGCCTCGTCCTCGGGCTTGCTGGTCGGGCTCGAGCTCGGGCTCCCTGACGGGCTCCCGGAGGGGCTGGACGACGGGCTGGAGCCGGGCAGGTCGCCGGCGCTGATCACGTCGGAGCTCAGGCGCCGCGTCAGCGGCTCGTCCTTGCGGACCTTGGCCCAGACCTGGTTGGCCTGCGGCTGCACCAGGGCCAACCGGTTCGGGTCGCTCGGCGCCGCCATGATCGGGATCGTGAGGAACTGGATGTTGTCGAGGCCGATGCTCTTGAACTGGTTGCCCAGCTCGGCGATCTTGACGACGTTCTTCAGGCCGGGGTCCACGGTGAGCGACTTGGTGGCCGAGTCGAGGAAGCGCACCAGCCGGTCCGGTCGCGCCAGGGTGCCCGCGGTGACGACCTGGTGGGCCATCGAGGCGATGAACGCCTGCTGCCGCTTCATCCGGCCGACGTCCGAGCCGTCACCGACGACGTACCTCTCCCGCACGTAGTTGAGGGCCTCGTTGCCGTGCAGCTTGCGGGTGCCTGCGGGGATGTGGATGTGGTGGTCGGGATCGTCGATGTCCTCGGGGATGCACATCGAGACGCCCCCGATGGCGTCGACCATGCCGCGGAAGCCCTCGAAGTCGACCTTGACAAAGTGGTCGAGGCGGATGCCGGTGACCTGCTCGAACTGCTGGATCGTGCAGGCGGGGCCACCCACTGCGAAGGCCTCGTTCCACATCACCTGGTCGGCGCCGGCGATCTTCTCCCCGTTGGCCTTCTTGCACTCCGGCCGGTCGATCAGCAGGTCACGCGGGATGCTGATGCCGTAGGCACGCTTCCGGTCGGCCGAGAGGTGCAGCAGGATCGTGGTGTCTGACCGCTCGCCGCCACCGGTGAGGCCGTCGATGTTGTTGCCGGCGCCGTCGCGGGTGTCCGAGCCCATGATGAGGACGTTGAGCGGCTCCCGCGGGCCCTCGACCTTGACCTTGTCCGGGCGGTTCGACAGCTGCGACGACGGGTCGAGGACCTCGAGGTTGCCGTTGAGGTGCCGGTAGAGGAAGACCACGCCGAGGCCGGTGGCGAGGCCCAGGACCACCACCGTGGACAGGAGGACCTTGCCCACCGTGTGCCGCTTGCGCACCTTGCCGCGCCGCTTGGGACCGCTGCGCACCTCGGCCTGGGGGGTCACGTCGCCGGGCTCGGACGGAGTACCGTCGAGTTCAGCGTCGGACACAGATCTACCTCTAGGTCGGGGACTCGGGCCGCTCGGCGGCGCGCCCGAGCCTACGGTGCGAACCTGAATTGTCCCTGTGACCCGGCGCGGGGGCCAAACTGCCGCCTACTACGATGACGGGGCACGCCCCAGTAGACCGTGTTGAGAACTTATGGTGCCGCTCGGGTCGCCTCTGCTCCTCGAACGATTGAGCAGAAGTGTGCCGATCCGGAACAAGGGCTTTCTTCGTCTGGCTCAGAGGTCAGCGTTAGTGGTGCCCGAGCGTCTCGCCCGAACACCCGCTGATCGTGTCTGGACGCCATGCCCCGTCCGTCTCGGCCACTGTCACTACCGCGCGCGTCGTGCCATCGGCCCGTAGGAGCGCGACGCGGGCCTTGCCGGTATTGACCTCATCAGGTGCACTGGCGGATTCATCATCGGACAGAAGCGAGGCTGCAGCCAGTTGCGGTGTCGCATACCGAGGCTGCTCGCCTGTCCAGTCCTCGAACGT
Organism: Nocardioides conyzicola; assembly: GCF_039543825.1. NCBI lineage: Bacteria > Bacillati > Actinomycetota > Actinomycetes > Propionibacteriales > Nocardioidaceae > Nocardioides > Nocardioides conyzicola. The sequence continues at coordinate 881,273 of NZ_BAABKM010000002.1, forward strand.
CGACTGTTCGAACTGGTCGGGTGTCCGACATTCGAGCGCATATACGTCCCGTTCGACGGGAGTGGAGCGGACCGGGATAGTTCTGATCGTCCCGTGCGCGACGAGGGTCACCTCCGACGGAGGCTCGGTGAGGCCATCAACAGAGACGGTGACTCGCCCGGCGTCAGCCGTGCAAGGGCCGTCGCCGACGTCGTCCCGAACTTTGAGGATGAAGGCGCCTTTGTCCGTGACTGAGGCCGAGGCTTCGGGTGGGCAACTGCTGCTGTAGGCCATATCGGAGACGTAGATGAGTGTCTGGTCATCGGACTCCCAAGCGGCCATGTCCGTGAAACTGGCGTCGCCGAACATCGCGGCGACGGGCTCGGATACACCGGTCTCGACATGAGCGACCAGAGGCTGTCCGGTATCGGCTGCGATGGCGCGATTTGCCTCGTCGCCGCTGGTGCCGGGAAGACCTCGGGTGGCTAGGAATCCTCCGCCGACGATGACGGCGGTCATGGTTGCGACACCGGCCAGGGCGGTGCGGCGCTTGCGGCGTCGCGCGACGTGCCCTGCGGCAATAACGTCTTTGATGGGGGCGCTGCCGGTTGGGATGTCGTCCCAGAGTCGGTCGAGAGTGGCGGGGGGCTTGTCGGTCATCGCTGGGTTCCTTCGGCGAGGTCGGACAGATGGCTGTTGGTCGCGAGTTGATTGAGAGCGCGCGAGAGGCGGCTCTTGACGGTTCCGGGGGCGATACCGAGGACTTCGGCGGTCTGTCGCTCGCTGAGGTGTGCGTAGTAGCGGAGGACGACGACCTCGCGGTTCACCTTCGAGAGGTCACCCAGTGCCCGGTTGACGGCGTCGGACATGTCGACCTGGCGCGTCGGATCGTCGGAGCCTGCGTCGGGAAGGGCGGCGGTTGGTCGTTCACCCCACCAACGTCGTCGACGGCTGTCTCGGTGGCAGTTCAGCAGGATTCGGTAGACGTAGGCGTCGCGGTCGGTTGCCTTTTCCACTCTTCGCCAGCCGGTGTAGCAGCGCAGCAGCGTGGTCTGGACGAGGTCGTGTGCTTCATCCAAGTTGCAGCCGAGAAAGACTGCTGAACGGACCAGGGTCGGCCAGCGGGCGCTCGCGTAGGCGGAGAAGTCTCCGTCGTGGTCCATCTGCCCTCCTCAGGTCCGCTGCTACTCGTCCGACGAGTTGGTGTTCGTACGAGGTTCCATCGACAGCATGGATGTGGGAGCGGTGTGCTCATCGCGGGTCTGGTGCTCGTGGTTCACGTGTTCGTTGACCGGGCCGTGACGGCCGGGCTCACGTCTGATGCTGCCCTCCAGGTCGCGCGTACGTGGATGCCTCAGAGAACGCATCCGCGACCGGGCACCTGAGCACCCCGCGCCCTCAGGGCAGCGGGGCACGCGTGCTGCCCTCACACGGAAACGGCCTCTGAGCACCGACCAGTTCGGTCACGCTCAGGGGCCGTATTCGTGTCGTCAACCGTCGGCTGCCAAACTGTCCACCGTCAGTGGACGCTTTCAACACGAATGTGCACATGGCCCGCCCCAGTAGCTCAGTGGATAGAGCAGCCGCCTCCTAAGCGAAAGGTCGCAAGTTCGACTCTTGCCTGGGGCACCAACGCAAAAGCGCAGGTCAGATCGTTGAGTAGGCCTCTGATCTGCGCTTTTGTCATCTGCGAGCTCCTGTCGGGCGGTGCCGGCCCGTGTCAGCCTGGGTCGTCCCGACTTGTGGAAACGACCTGTTAACGGGGATTTGACGGGCGGTCTATGTGAATTCTATGTCAATTTCTGGTGCCCGGCCTGGGCAGCTTGGGTCGCTGACAACTCCTGCTCCGCGCCGTTTGTGGCGATGATCGACGCCCTTCGCGGGGTGCGGGATCAACCCATCCGACTCCGAGATCGCATCACGCGAGGGCGGACTCGCGTACCCACTGATCCCAGCGTTCGCCAAGCCTGTTTCGCGGCCAGGAAGCGAATCGGTGGCGCTGGTGGGACACCTCTGTGGTGGAGGCGACGAGATGGATCAGGATCGAGCCGAGGTCGAGACTTGGGCAGATCAGCACGCCGACGACCTCGTCACCGAGGTCGAGCGTCACGGAGTGCCGATCACGCGTGGAGAGGCGCTCTGGCGATTGCTCAGCGCCGTCGCCATCGTCCAAGCACCTGAGTATGCGATCGACGACGGCGGCGAGCCGAAGCCGATCGAGCCGGGCTCGGACCGTCAGGTGTGGCGCCGCCCGGACTTCGTTGAGCAGGTGGCAGCCGGAGCGGTTCACTTTGCGGGGAGGGTCTACCTTCCAGTCGACCTAGCGACGTCCACTACCGGCGTCGCGATCCCATGGGGCGTGGCGACCGAGCTCGTCACGCGTCTGAGCGCGTTGCTCGCAACTGGGCTGACACTAGAAACCTCACTGGTCGGGCTCGCGCCTCCACGCGATCTGGCACCGCTCATCGTCCGGTTGAGCTCTAGAGTCGCCGAGACGATTGCCTGGGTCGGTGACGACGACATCATCAATGACACCAAGGTCAACGGCCGGCGCTACCTGCTAGTCCGAGCGTGCGACGCGTGGCGCGCCGCGGAGATTCTCCGCCATGCCGGTAACGCCCTCGCCGATGACGAGTCGTTGGCCCGTAGTGACGGGACCGACGGATTCGATGACCTAGCCGCCCAGTCTGCGCGGCACACATTCCTGTGGGAGTTGGACACATGGATCAATCCGACCGATCCGTGATCGAATCTGGCAGCCGAGTATGTCCGGCCTCAGGCAGAAGGCGAGGGCTACGGCCCGGTCCCCGGGTCCAGATTCGAACCGGAATCCTCTGGACAAGATCGGAGGCTCGCCTGCGGCCGTCTCAGACTCAGCATTCCCTCGGAGAACCTCGGGTTAGCGAGGAAACTCCCCGTCGGACGCCCCCAAGTCTATCGGAGCGTCTGGGGAGGCCTGCCGGTCGTTTCTGATGACTTTTCGATGACGTGTCGAGTCGTCGCCCGCGGCGTGGTCGAGCCCCGAAGACCGTGCTCGTCGTCGCCGTCTCGACCCGGCGTCGAACCGCCGCCTGCCGGGCAGGGTACGTCTGTGGCTGAGGCCTGCCCGAGGCTGCGAATTTCTGGTGCAGGATCCGACTGGCAGTGCCGCCACCGCCTACGCCTCTATGTTGAGCCATCCAAGGAGCTGTTCGCCGGTATCCGTGAGACCACTGATAACTGAGTGACCGCCCCAAGACACAGTCCCGCTGAGGAGGCCCTCGCCGATCAGCGCTCGAATCACCGCTGACGGGAATCCGGCGACCGCATTCGTGACCTGGCTATGCAGTTCCTTCTCGGCGGCCGGATGAGCCTGCCGACGCTCGCCAGATGCGTCAACGATCGCTTCCGCTCGACGCACTTGTTCGAGCGCTCGTACATGGGGGGCGTCGATTCTTTCCAGGATCGAGGTAAGTACTGTCGCCTCATCGATCTCTGCGTCGTCTAAGACGGCCCCAGCAACTACACGCCCCAAGAGGCGCCGCTTGCTCGCAAGACCGCTCGCCGCCGCGACGAGGATCGCGCGCGAAGTCAGTGCGTCAAGTTCCTCCGACGATGCCAGTCGCGCGTCGAGCTCTTCCAGGCCGCCGGCGGCAGCCGCAGCCGGGGCTACAACGTCACCGGCTCGGGCAGACCAACGTTGCCTGAAGGTCAGGCTGACCCCTGGGAGGATGGCTCCGGTTCCGACGGTGAACTCGATCTCGGTATCGGCCATGAGTCGAGCCTATGTTCACGGCCCCCGTTCCCATCGCAACCGCTACCGCTCGCGATGCCGGGGATGCCTCTCGCCCTCACGCCGAACTCGCCCGCAAGGTGCGTCTATCCGCCACGTTAGAGGATCGTGCAGCTCAGTTTGGCTGCTCCGCGGGAGCGCTCCATGACCGTGCGCCCCCGCGGGAAACATCGCTATTGATCGTTGTCGGGGTGCAATCCTTCTGGTGGTGCTTAGATGCACAGTCATGAGCCTGTTGCGGCGACTCGCTGCGCTTTTGCTGATCGTTGTCGGCTTGTTCGCTGCGACGCCGACTGCCCCAGCACTCGCTCACCGAGACGGATGCCACGCGGCTCACAGTTGCCCGAGCGATGCCAACCCGCCCAGCTACACGTGCGGCGATACGGGGAACTACAACTTCTGCCCGGGCTTGAGTGGTTCGGCTTTCGCGAGCGGTGGCACCACTGCCACGGTTGGTTCAGCACTGGATGCATACGTCTCGTGGTCAGTAGCCGTTATCTCGGCCTCGACTACGTATCAGTGGTATCGCTCCGGTGTGGCAATCCCAAGCGCAGTGACTACGTCCTACACCGTGACGCTCGATGACATTGGACAGGTGCTCGTCATGACGGCCTCAGCCGTTGATGGACGCGGGCAGTCCGCCACAGCATCGACTTCCCCGGTAACACCGGCGTACCCACCACTCCCCACTGGGTCAGCGTCTCTGAATACGTCCACGGCGACCATTGGCACCACTGTCACTGCCACCGTCCAGTGGAGCAGGGCGGTGTCCGCCACCTATCAGTGGTTCCGCGCCAACGTTCCGATCGCCGGAGCGACTACTGCCGTCTACACAGCAACGAGGGCCGACTTGGGCCAACCTCTGAAGCTCGTTGCGGTAGCCACCGAATACGGCCGCACAGTGACCGTCGCGACACCTGTGCTGACGCCAATGGCTACTTCGAAGCTCACCCTCGAGACGCGTCCTACCATCCGCGCAGGCGGGAAAGCAGTCGTGCGTGGAACTCTCTCGACCTCCGCCGGACCCGCGGGGCGCATCGTCAGGATCACGACATGGCAGAAAGTGGGACACCGCTGGTTACTCCGCAGCAATGTGACCACGACGGTGTCGAAGACGGGCAACTTCACCGTTAAGCAGCGAATCCGTTCGAGCCAGAAGGGCTCATGGCGCTTCAAGGCCTTCTACGCTGGTGCCGCAGGCGTCAAGGCCGCACAGTCGTCCTACGCCCCTCTTCTTGCTCGTTGAACGAGACCCTCGGCCAGACCTCGCCGCCTGTCGATGCGCTGCCAGGTAGCGGCGTTGATTGATCTCGCATCGGTCGGGCCGCGTCTTTCCACCGCGAGTTGGCCTAAGGCGAAGCGCTTTCGTACGACAGGAGAGGGCACTCAGGTCCCTACGGACCGGGCACACACACTGGGACCGTCGTGCGCAGCCCCCGCCCCGCCTTGCTAGTGATCGACGAGCCGCCGAACGGCGCGGGCTAGCTCTCGACCGACAGTTCTTCAGCCTGGGAACGCTCCACGAGCGTTCGCATCACGGGGCGGCTGTCAGCACGCGCGATCGTCCAAGGCCTCGACTCATTCGTCCAACCCGGGCGAGGTGGTTATCTCTAGCGTTGAGGTGTGTCCACCAAGCTAGATCGATCGGCCTCCATTCGAGAAGCCATTCCACCCGTAGGCCTCGGGACCTGGCCGCTGAAGGGCGATACCGCGTACCGGATCGTGCTGCAGGCGCTCGAGATGGGATACCGCCACCTCGACACGGCGACTTACTACGGCAACGAGGAGCAGATCGGTCGGGCGCTGCGCTCTAGCGGGCTACGACGCGACGAGGTCTTCATCACGACGAAGATGCCGCAAGGTAACGCCGGGCGTGAGCGCGCCACCATCGAGGAGAGCCTTCAGGCGTTGCAGGTAGATGCCGTCGACCTGTGGCTTGTTCATTGGCCCCCGGCAGGCAAGTCTGCCCCTGACACGTGGGCTGAGTTCCTGCGTGCACGAGACGATGGGTTGGCCCGTTTCGTAGGCGTGAGCAACTACGACGTATCGCAGCTGGACGAACTCACCGCGGCCCACAAGGAGGCCCCGGCACTCAACCAGATCCGCTACGGCCCGAGCCTCCACAGCCAGCTGCTCCTCACTGAGCACGAGCGGCGCGGCATCGTGGTCGCCGGTTGGAGCCCATTCAAGTCCACCAACCTGGCGCACCCCGTGCTCGTCAGGATCGCCGATAATCACGGCATGTCCGCTGCACAGGTTGTCGTCCGCTGGCACATCCAACATGGCGTCATTTGCTTGCCGCGATCGACCAACGTCGGTCGGCTTCGCTCGAACCGGGACGTGGATGGCCTCGTCCTCACACCGGAGCAGATCACCGCAATCGACAAGCTGGCCGACTAATCAGACCTCGGGACTCGATCACATTCAGTGATCGGCCAGTCCCCCCACGCCAAAACCTCGCATCTCACTGAGAGTGCCAATCGCGATTGCGTCCCCTTCTCTCTGGCCGCCGACTGACCTCATTAGTGCCGTCTGCACCACAACTCGACAGGAGCCTCATGTCCATCTCAACCGCGGTCAACAGCGCCACCGCACCCAGCCCTCGTCCGCGTACGGCGGTCGTCGTTGGTGGCACCAGTGGAATGGGCCGCGCCGTCGCTGAACTGCTGCTCAGTCGAGGTGAGCGCGTCATCGTCACCACCCGGTCGCCCGAGGGCGATGCTGCACGAGAGTTGGCAGCCAACGGCGTGTCCGTCGTATGCGCGGACATCACAAAGGAAGACGGGCTCGACGAGGTCGTCGCGGCCGTGGATGCGAGCAACGTCGACCACTTGGTTCTTAGTGCCGCCCAGCTTCAGTACAAACCGTTCCGTGAGTTCTCCGCCGAGGAGGCTTCCCTCACAGTCGTCGGCAAGATGATGGGATACTGGCGAGTCGTTCATCGCTTGGCTCCGCTTCTGGCAGACGACGCCAGTGTGGTGCTCTTCTCGGGAGTCGCGGCGGCCCGCCCTGGACCGGGGACGGCAGCGGTCACGGCTGCCAACGCAGGCATCGAGGGACTTGGCCGCTCTCTCGCCGTTGAACTGGCTCCCATTCGAGTCAACGTTCTCAACCCCGGCATCTTCGATACCCCGTCGTGGGACGGGATGCCCGAAGCTGAGCGGCGCGCATTCTTCTCAGCGACCGCAAAGTCGCTTCCGGCAGGACGCGTGGGCGAGCCAGCCGACGCCGCCGACGCTGTTGCGTTCCTTCTGGACAATCCGCACGTCACTGGTACAACGCTGACGCTCGACGGCGGCGGCCTGCTCGTCTAGGAGATGACAATGACCTCGATCGCTCCACCAATGAGCGTCGCGCGATCAGTGTCCGTGGTGCTTACTGCAACCTCGATCGTGGCGGCCATCGTGGGCGCAATTTGGTTCGCCCTCACGAACGAGGAAATCGGCACGTTAATCAGCGTGGTCGTAACCACGACCTCGGGGCTGGCCGCGGCCCTGTTGTCCTCAGCCCGTCCAACCCCACAGCAGGACTACTGACATGACTACCGGGGTCGCGTATGCCATCACCGGGAGCATTGCGCATGGAATGGCGGGCGACAGCCCTCCACGTCCGCCACTCACCTGGTCCACGTTCCTATCGACTTGGACGCCAGCACGGGGTTGGCTCGTCGCTTGCGTACTAGTCGCCGCCGTCTACCTATTGACGCTCGTCAGACGGCAGCGTGCCCACCCCGTACCCCGCTGGCGTCCGCCGGTCTTCCTCACGGGTTTGGCGCTGCTCTGGTCTGCCAACGCATCGGCTATCGACGGCTACGCGATGGCCGTCTATTGGATGCACATGGTGCAACATCTGACCCTGATCATGGCCGTTCCGCTGCTCCTAGTACTCGGTCACCCGCTGCAAGTTCTCGGCCCGGTCCACGGCGCGCCAAACGTTGTAACTCAGCGCGTCCTGGCCACACTGACCCATCCTCTAACCGGGGTCGTCGTGTACTCCGCTGTCATCGCGGTCACTCACCTGACCGGCTTTATGGACGCGATGGCGATGAACCCGACACTGGCCACCGTCGAAAAGGCCCTCTACGTGGGTGCGGGGCTTTGCCTGTTTGGTCCTACGGTTGCGGAGGACGCCCCCCGGCCGGCGCCATATCTGCTGCGATTCGTGGCACTAATGTTGGCGATGGTGCCAGACACCCTGGTAGGGATCGTTCTGCTGCAGACGAGCACGGACCCGTTCCCGATGATGACAGCGATGCGCCCCACGTGGGCACCTCCGGCGTTGGACGACATCAACACGGGCGGCGCACTGATGTGGGCCGTCGGTGACGGTCTCATGATGTTGGCTGCCGTCGGAGTGATGATCTCCGTGGTGGCCTCCCCCGCTCGACGGACGCGGATGACCGGTCGTTGGCTCGATGGAGCTCGCAACGCAGCCCTCGCTGACCAGGTCGCCCATGGGGGCGGCACATGGATCGAGGATGACGACGCCGACGGCGATGCGGCTCTCGCGGCGTACAACGACATGCTGGCGCGGCTCGAGGAGACCAAACGGTGAGACCCGATGTCAGTGCTGCGGCCGTCGCGGGTGCTCGTCGTGGCGGCTGGCCGATGGCAACACATATACGCCGGATCGTCGGGCCTGACCATGCGAACAAGCTCGATCGTGCAGCGACGGGCGCCCCGGGACGCTGGCGAGTTCTAGCCGGTCACCCCTCTGAAATGGTCCCGTCCGCCGCACCGGATGAGGCAGCCAGGAACAACCGCAGATGCAGGAGGCGGTCGTCGTTCAGCAAGCCGGCTACGCACCGATGCAACTCGGCCTCGACGATGGCGCGCGCCTCGCTGATCAGTTCCTCGGCGCAGCCTGTCAGTTCCAGGAGCGACGAACGTGCGTCATACGGGTTGCTCGTGCGCCGCAGGAGCCTCGCCTCCACAAGCCGGCCAGCAACCTTGCTCGCCGCTCCCGCGGTGATGTCCAGTGAGGCCTGAATGTCACGAGTTCGGCACGGAGGATCAAACCGCACCGCTTCGAGGGTCCGGTATTGAACCAGGGATATCCGGCAGCCCTGCCGGAGCTGAGCGTCGAGGGCTCGTGCCACTCTCGCGTGTAGGCGATCGAACTCGACGTAAGCAGCGAAGGTGGCGCTGGGAGGCGCGTCCATCTCACGCTCCTCAGCGGCCCACTCGTCTTCAGAGAGTGGGCGAACGAGATCGCCAACTGACAGAGAGCGCCTAGTCAGCATCCCCGCCACCGACGCACGCGGTCGTTTGCTCGCACACCCGGCGTCGGTTGCGCGAACTTGCCCGAGCAGACCCGTCGAACCACCTGCACCTCCCTGCAAAAGGCAATCTTATCGATTATCGAGAGGAAACGCTAGGGTGAGGTTTCATTCCTCGGAATGGACTGTCCCAATGCTCGACCGCCCGTTGCCCCACCCGGGCCCGCGAGCCTTGGATAAGACTCCGGCAATGTGGCCAGGGCCACATGAGCCGGCGCTGCGAGGAAGTCTGTAGGCCCCCTCGGAGTGCTGTTGGTACACAGCTCGGGCGTAGAGGGACGCCCAGCTCACTGCGACCGCTGACCGCGCAGGCGCGGTCCACTGCATAAAGCAACATCTCGGGAGTGGAGCAAACATGCCAACCTCACACCGATCTCGCGCGCTCAGACGCGGATCAATCCTCCTGGTAGGCGCAATCAGCGTCTGCCTCACCGTTCCGGCCCTCGCCGACCCAGGCGACCGCGTCCAGAGAAACAACGAACGTCGTAGCGACCTAGTGCTACCCGACGGCATCGACAACCAACGGCGCGCACGCCCACCCCGGTCAGTCGAGGAGGTACCGCGCAAGGACCGCACGTGGCTCCGAGCCTCTCTCACGCCGCGCGAACGAGCACGCCTCCTTCTCGAACAGATGACCATCGAAGAGAAGGCTGACTTGATGACCAGCGACATCGGTCCTCACGCCTACTACAACGCACCGATCCCCCGCCTTGGGATTCCTGCGATGAAAATGGCGGATGCAACTGCGGGGATTGGTCCCCGTGGCTGGACAGTGCCGGGGACAGGAGATCGCGCCACAGCGATGCCTGCGGGCCTGGCGCTGGCTGCAAGCTTCGATCCCGAACTTGCCAAGCGCTACGCGAGCGTGGTGACCGATGAGGCGCGCCGCACCGGGCACAACATTCTCCTTGGGCCCAACGCCGACATCATTCGACAGCCCTGGTGGGGTCGTGAGTCGGAGACGATGAGCGAAGACCCCCTGCTCACGAGCGCGATCACCACCCCGTACGTGCGAGAGGTTCAATCTCAGAACGTCATCGCCGACATGAAGCACTACATCGCCTACAACCAAGAGACCAACCGTGCCAACGGGCAGAACACCATCGTCTCTGAGCGTGCGATACACGAGACGTACCTGCCACCCTACGAAGCAGCCATCAGGGACGCACGCCTGGGCAGCGTCATGTGCTCGTTCAACAAGATTGGTGGCACCTACGCGTGCGAGAACGACCACGCCCTGGGCGACTGGCTACGCGACGAGTTGAACTTCGACGGGTTCGTGATCAGTGACTTTGGAGCCGTGCACAGCACCGTTCCATCGGTACTCGCGGGAACCGACGTCGAGGCGGGAACGCAAGCGTTCTACGGCCCTCGACTCGTCCAGGCAGTCGCCAACGGGGAACTCAGCGAGGCTGACCTCGACGCTTCCGTGCTGCGCATCCTGCGCACCATGTTTCGGATCGGACTGTTCGACACGAACTACACCGTGAGTCCACTGCCGGTTCGCGCCCACGGTGCCGTGGCCAGACAAGTCGAGGAAAGAGCGATCACGCTGCTAAAGAACGGGTCGGGAGCCAACGCTGCTCTCCCGCTGAGGGCAAACGACCTCGACTCCATCGCCGTCATTGGAGGTGACGCAAATATCGCCATGGCGCAGAGCGGCGCGCCATACGTCAAGCCCACCTACTCCGTCTCTCCGCTCGACGGCATTCGCAACCTCGCCGAGCAGCGAGGAATCTCGGTGGACTACGCCCCCGGCACGGACCCGGTAAACGGCGCGTCCATGTTGGGCGGATTCCAGGCGGTCCCATCGGCGGTACTTCGCCCGCAGGAAGGCAACGAGGCCGGCCTGACGGCGTACTTCTGGAAAACAACCGATCGTGCTCCTGCCCCCGACGTGGTGCGCGTAGAGCGGCAAGTCAACTATGACGTCGCCCTACTGAGTGCCTCGGACGGGTTGCGCTCATCCCAGGTGCTGCCGCCCCCGGCAGCCAATGGGCAGACCGCCGGTGCCGCCGTATACCGCGGCACCATTACGCCGCCAACTTCCGGGGAGTACCGCTTCAGCCTGAGTGGCTGGGGGACGGCACGTCTCGAGATCGGCGGCAAGGAACTCATCGACATGAGCGGCGAGAACGGATACCGCACCCTGGAGTCGCAGTCGATTGACTTGCAGGCCGGAAGGCCATATGACATCCGCGTCGACTACGTCGCAGATCATCCGCTTGCAGCAATCGACCAGGGTGCACTCAAGCTCGGGTGGGAGACACCGTCGGGAACCGTCTCTCCGGACATCGCAGCCGCTGCCAAGATGGCACACAACAGCGATGCAGCCATCGTGGTCGTCACGAACTACGAGAGCGAGCAGCGAGACCGCGACGACCTTGTCTTGCCCAATAATCAGAACCAGCTGATCAGCGAGGTGCTGGCGGCAAATCCGAACACAATCGTGGTGTTGCAGACCGGTGGTCCCGTCGAGATGCCTTGGCTGCCGGACGCCCCTGCAGTCGTTCAGACCTACTTCGGCGGTCAGGAAGTCGGGTCGGCATTGGCGAACGTACTGTTCGGCCGGGTTGCACCCCAGGGAAGGCTGCCTCTTACGTACCCCGCATCCGAAGACGACGTGCCGGTGCCCAGCCCCTTAGACGGCATTGCGGACCCCGATGTGTCTTATGACGACGGTGTCTTCGTGGGCTATCGCAGCTACGCAACTACTGGAACTAAGCCATTGTTCGCGTTCGGCCATGGTCTGACCTACACCCGGTTCCGATATGGCGGGCTACGCCTCAACTCGGACAACAAGGCGCGGATCCGAGTGAGCTTCACCGTCCGAAATGTCGGCAGCAGAGCGGGCGTCGAAGTTCCCCAGGTGTATCTCGGTTCCTTGCCGACCTCGGTACCCACACCGGCTCGCTCGCTCGCCGGCTGGGCTCGGGTCCAACTCCGCCCAGGCCAAACTCGGCGGGTCACAGTGACGATCGACCGTCGTCAGTTGTCGTACTGGAGCGAAGAGGACGAAGGCTGGGTCACTCCGGCAGGTTCCGTTCGCGTCTTCGTTGGTTCTTCGGTGGCCGATACCGCGCTTCGCGGTACGGCGCGAGTGAACTGATCCGTAGCGATCACACCGCAGCGAGCGAGGCGTCCGTCCCGGTCGACCGGGACGGGCGCCTCGTGCCTGCCGAACCGTCACCAGTACCGAACGATGGCGGGCACGACCGACTCATTAGACCGCCGCTCACGGTCCTGCCGAGCGAACGACGAAGCATCCGCCGTCACGCCGAGCAGGCGGGGCACCGCGGGACAGAAGGCAAACGGTACAGCTGGCGAGCGTTCTTGTGAGCAATGCTGGCGGTGGCATCCGCACCGAGGTCGGATGCGATCAGAGTTGCGACCGGGTGCGGCTCCCATGGAAACGGCAGGTCGGAACCAAGGACGAACCGGTCCGCGCCGTAGACCTCGACCAGGAACCCCAAGAGACGCGGGTCGAGCACGACGCTGTCAAAGTACAGGCGGCTGACGCCCTCCTGGACGTCGACGTCGGTCTCGGACCACCCGATCTCGTGGTTCCGAAGCACCCTCGGCGCCACCGCGGCGAAACCTCCGCCACCGTGGCAGGCGATGAATGACAGCTCGGGGTGCCGATTCAGCACGCCGGCGTAGAGAAGCCGGGTCAGCGCGATCGCCGTCGGCTCCGCCCTCCCGACAGCGTTCTTGAGACCGGCGACGTTCAGCTCTCCCGGCACGTCGAGGCGCGTGGGATGCAGCAGAACGGGCATGTCCAACGCGGCGGCTGCCTCCCACACGGGATCCAGCTCAGCAGATCCGAGGTGAAGGCCGCCGGGAAGGTCCGTACCGATCATGACGCCGTGACAGCCCAAGGCGCGAGCTGCGTGCAGCTCCGCGACCGCTCGGGACGGAAAGATGAGCGGGATCGTCGCCATGGGGAGCTGGTGCGGGTTGCCCGCGCACATCTCGACCAGCTCGATGTTGTACGCGCGGCACCAATCGACCGCGACGGTCTCAGGCAGCGTATAGCCGAAGAAGTCGGTCCAGGGGCCTAGCAATTGAAGGGCTACGTGCTGAGCGGCAGACGACGCGGCAAGTGCGGCGGCACTCGTCATCGACAGAGGGACCGGGGGTGAGGACGCCATGTCGACGAAGGTCAACATCGAGGAGGTGCCGTTAGAGGACAGCTCGATCCCCGGAAACTCACCACGCCCCACACGCTCCAGCAAGGCTGGCGGGACCGCGTGAACGTGAACGTCGATCGCAGCGATGCACGGGTGTGTCGTCACTGCACAGCCTCGCTTCGCTCGGCCGCGGCGATGTCCTGCATCTCTGCCCAGATCCGCTCGGCGGTGATGGGCAGCTCCCGGATGCGAGCACCCGTGGCATGCTGCACCGCAGCAGCGAGCGCCGGCGCGACGGCCAGGATGCCGCCCTCGGCGAGCCCCTTGCTCCCTTGTGGTCCGGGACCGTCGCCGTTCTCTTGGAACAAGCTCACCGACTCGCGCGGAATGTCGACGATCGAGGGGATCCGATAGTCGAGCGAGCTTCCGTTGAGCAACGCACCCTCTCGGTAGACGAGCTGTTCCGACAGGGCCAGGCCCATTCCCATGACGACGCCGCCTTCATCGAGTCCGATCGCTCGGGTTCGGTTGATGATGCGTCCGGCGTCGGTGACGTGGACGACGCGGTGGACGTCGAGCAGACCCGTCTCGGCATCGATCGACAGTTCCACGGCGGTCACGACGGCCTCGAAGAAGGGCGTCGGCCCGCCGAGCACGTGGTTGGCGTCGGGCAACATCCGGAACTGGCCTCGGCCCTGGAGCTCACCCGAGCCAGGACCGAAAGTCGCTGACATGACGTCCTGGTAGGTGCCGCGCCACTCCCCGGCCTTCACCACGCCGTCGACGATGGACACGTCCGTCGCCGCGACCCCTCCGAGGTCGGCGGCATGTTCACGGACGGCGTCGCTGAGGTTTCCGACGGCGTCCTGCAGAGCCCGTCCCATGTGCACAAGTGACCGACTGGAAGCCGTCAAGGCATCGAACGGCACGACGGCTGTGTCGGCCATCTGGACGATGACCTGGTCCCGCGCGAGGCCGAGCCAGTCGGCGACGAGTGCGGCGTACGTCATGACTGCACCCTGGCCCATCTCGGAGGTCCCGACGAGGGCACAGACACTTCCGTCGGCGGCCATTCGCACCGTCGCCTGCGAGGTCGTCGCCGGCACGCAGCTCTTCATCCCGAAGGCGAGACCTCGGCCGCGTCCCGGCGCCACGGGTACGTGCCAGTCCATCGCTGTGGCCGCCATCCGGACCAGTTCCGGCCAGTCACCGTCGACCGGCGTCTCGCCGGCGACAGTCGGTTCGCCGCGCTCCTTCATGTTGCGTAGCCGCAGTTCCACCGGGTCGATCCCAAGCCTGCTGGCGGCCTCGTCCATCTGCCCCTCGACAGCGAACACGAGGTGGCCGGCGCCGAACCCACGAAACGCTGTTGTCGGCGGTGTCGTCGTGTACAGGCCTCGGGCCACGACCTTCGCTGCCGGCGTCCGGTAAGGCCCGCAGGCGTGCAGGCCGGACTTGGACACTACCCGGGTGGAGATGTCGGCGTAGGCGCCGACCAGGAAGTCGGCATGCAGCTCCTGGAAGGTCAGTCGCCCGTTCGCGTCGAAGCCCGTGCGGATCCGAACTTCGCACGCCTCGCGCTGGCCGGTGAGGAAGCTCTCTTCTCCTGACAGAGTTATCTTGAGCGGTCGGCCAAGCAGGCGGCTGAAGACAGCGACGACCGGGCCTAGCTTGGCGTATCCCTTCCCTCCGAAGCTCCCGCCCATCGGTGTTGCCCGGACGCGCACGCTACTGGCTGGCAGCTCCAGCATGTCGGCGATGACTCGACGCAGCTGGAAGGGGTGCTGGACGGTGTCCCTGACGGTGACGCCGTGGGCCTCGGGGATCGCGACCGCGCTGTAGGTCTCGATGGCGAAGTGGTGCGCGAAGGGTGCCTCGTACCGGTTGTCCAGGACGAGCGCGGATGTTGCCTCCGCCTCGGCCAGGTCGCCCCAGCCGAAGTCCCACCGCCCCATGACGTTGGGTCCGTCATCGTGCGCGAGGTGCGGGTAGTCGTCCGTGTGCAGCGGATCTGCTGCGGCGGCACCTTCCACCGTGTGCCAACCCGGCAGGGACTCGAAGTCGACCCGGAAGCGTGCGGCGCCGGCGACGGCCGCGTCGCGGGTCTCCGCGACCACCAGCGCTACCGGCTCGCCGTAGTAGCGGGTCTCGCGGAAGGCGAGGACCGGCTGGTCCCGCACCACCGGGCCGAAGCGCGGCGGCCCCGCGTCGCCGAAGTCGGACGCCGTGAACACCCGGACGACGCCAGCGGTGGACAGAGCCTCTGTCGCGTCGGTGCTGATGAGCCGCGCGCGCGCGACCGGCAGGCGCACCAGCGCGCCGTGAAGGGTCCCGGCCGGCGTGAGGTCGTCGGCGAACTTGATGGATCCGGTCAAGCGCTCGATCTTCGCCGAGGGATGACCGGTCACTGCAATCGCCCCCGCTCCTCGGCCGCGGCCTCGACCGCGGTGACGATGGATTCGTAGCCGGTGCATCGGCAGTAGTTCCCGGACAGCGCCTGCTCGATGTCGGCACGCGACGGATGGGCGGTCCGGCACAGAAGCGCTGTCGCCGAGACGACCATTCCGGGCGTGCAGTATCCGCACTGGGCTGCGTCGCACCGCATGAATGCGTCCTGCATCCGACTCGGCTCGCCCTCGTCGGCCAGACCCTCCACGGTGGTGACCTGGTGCCCGTGAGCCGATGCGGCCAGCACCAGGCACGCGTTGACCGGCCGGTCGTCTAGGAGGACGGTGCACGCACCGCACTCACCCTGCTCGCAGTTGAATTTGGTGCCAGTGAGCCCGACCCGATCTCGCAGGACGCTTAGCAACGTCGCCGACGCAGGTGCGGATACCGTGGTCTTTCGGCCATTCACCTCGAATGCGGACTCGACGGGTCCAGCGGCGACTTCAGTCACGGGGGTCCTCCTGGTTGCGGGCTGCGGCGCGCTGATATGCGCGGCGAACGCACACCCGCGCCATTGCGAGCCGGTAGCGCGCACTCGCACGGATGTCGCTGATGGGGGTGACGTCAGCGGCGAGCGCCTCGTCCAGGACATCGTTCGCCGGGGACCCGTCCGTGGTCAGGACTTCTGAGACGGTGCCGAGACGTTGTGCCGTCGGTCCCAGCGAAGCGCACGCGACGCGGACGTCACCGTCCCTGACGACGCATGCGATGCCGACGAGCGCCAGGTCCACGCCGCGGGTCCGGCCGAGCTTCTCGTACGTCGAGCCGTGCTTGCCCGGGTCGACCAGTGCGATGTACTCCACCCACTCACCCACGCCCAACGCAGTCGTTCGCGGCCCCGTCCAAAACTGCTCCATCGGTACCTCACGACGGCCGCCGGGCGACCGGACACCCACGACCGCGTCGTACACCAGCAGGGTCGGCGAGGTGTCCGCCGCAGGCGAGGCGTTGCAGGCGTTCCCGACGAGGGTGGCGCGGCTCTGGATCTGCAGGGATCCGACGCACAGCGCCGCCTCTCGCAGGGCTCGGAATCGTGCAGCGACCACCGGATCCTGACTGAGGCGCCACAGCGACGCTGACGCGCCGACGACCAGCCGACCGTCGACAAGGTCGATGCCCGCCAGCTCGCCAAGGTCTGCTATGTCGACGACGTGAGCCGGCGCGCGGAGTCCCGCGCGTATCTGGACCAGGAGGTCCGTGCCCCCGGCAATCACTCGCACCTCCCCGCCGTACCGAGCCACGAGGTCGTCGACCTCGTCAACCGTTCGAGCTCGGTGGTAGGTGAAGTCAGAGGCTCCGATGGCCGGGCCGGCCAGCACTGCAGCTCCGACATTCGGGTGAGACATCGTGTCGCTCCAGAATCGCTCTGCCGGCCAGGGCCGGTCGAAGAAGGACGGGACAGCTCAGGCCTCGCACTACCCGCGTGCGGGCTCCGCGGCGGCACCTGGTTCGAGGAGACGCCGGATCTTGGAGATGAGGTCGGCGCGGTACGTCGCGTGCTCCGGATCGGCGAACTCCCGGGGTCGAGGGGTTTCGACCTGGTAGTCGGCGATGATGGTCCCCGGACGGCCACTCATGACGATGATCCGGTCGCTCAGCAGCACAGCCTCGGAGATTGAGTGCGTGATCAGCAGCACGGTGGGTCGACGCTCCATCCAGATCCGTTGAAGCTCGAGGCCCATCCGGTCCCGAGTCAGGGCATCTAGAGCGCCGAACGGTTCGTCCATCACCAGTAGCTCGGGTTCAAGGAGAAGCGCACGGCAGATTGCGACGCGTTGCCGCATGCCACCTGACAGCTCGTACGGACGCTTCTCCTCGAATCCGGCTAGTCCTGCGCTGGCCAGCAGTTCCATCGCCGTCGCCACCGACTCCTTCTTCGGCCGCTTTCGCATGTCCGCCGGGAGCAGGACGTTCTGGAGAACGGTCCGCCAATCCATCAGCAAGGAGTCTTGGAACACGATGCCCATCGACTGCGGTGGCTTGGTGATCCGCTCACCGCCGACGCGGGCCTCACCCGCCGACGGTTTGAGGAGACCAGAGACCACCTTGCTTGTCGTCGACTTTCCGCACCCGCTGGGGCCGATGATCGAGACGAACTCCCCGGCGGCGATGTCGAGATCGATCGGGCCAAGCGCGTGAACCGGTCCGGTTCTCGTGTTGTACCGAATGGTGACCGCATCCATCTGGATGGCGACACCTCGCTCATCGGTCTTCCCAGCAGACAGGGTGGCGGCACTGCTCATTTTGCCGTCTCGAGGTAGTCGTTGGAGAAGTAGGCTTCGGGCGCATCGTCAGGCGCCTCGACGTCGCCGTACTCGGTCATCAGCTTCGAGGTCGCCTCCCAGTCGGCGGCGTCCTGCACGAGGTATGGCTGGCCCTCGGTCGCTGCGGAGTGCAGAAGATCAGTAGACGCCTGGATCTGTCCGAGTGCGATCGTCTTGTCGCCGGTGTCTACCACCTTCACGTAGTCGGCGGCTGCGGCCTCGGGGTCCTTGACTGCGAATGCGATGGATTCCTGCGTTGCGGCCAGGAACTTCTTGAGGACGGCGCTGTTGCTCTTTGCCCACTTGTCGTTGACAACGATGCACAGTCCGAGGGCGTCGACGCCGTTGTCGGAGTACTTGAGGGATCGGACCTTGGTATCCATCGCGTTCTCGATCACGAACGGCTGAAGCGTCCAGAAACCGAGGAAGGCGTCGGCCTTCCCGCTGAGCATCGTCGACGTCTTGCTCGACGCGTCTGCGGTCTGAACGAACGAGGTGTCGTCAGGCTTCATCCCGTTGGTCTGGAGCACAGCGGGCCACAGGACGGCGTTGACGTCGCCCGGGCCTACCGCGATGGTTTTGCCCTTAAGGTCCTCGATCGTCTGGACCGGGGAGTCCGCCTTGACGATGACGGCCATGGGGTTGCGCTGGTTGAGACACCCGACGCTCGTGACCGGCAGCCCGGCGGCCGTGCCCTTGATGACTGAACCGGCATCCACCAGCCCGATTGGATCGCTTCCGCTGGCTACGAGCTTGAGGACGGTGGCGCCACCGGTTCCTTCCTCCGCCTTGAGCGTGATGCCGGCGTCGGCGTATATGCCTTCTTCCATTCCGGTCGCGAACCACGCGTGGTCCGAGGCGTACCAGGGGAAGTTGAGTCGCAGCGGGACGGTGTTGCTTCCGTCCGCCGTGGTGTCGCCTTCGCTGTCTCCGCAGGCCGCCAGGCCCAGCGCAAGTGCGATGGCCACCAGTGCGCCCAGGCTGGACCTGCGACGCTGATTCATTCGCGGAAGCCGCATCAGAGAGTTCTCGCTGAGAGGTCGCGACGTGTGGAATGCCATGGAATTGTCACCCTTTCGATGATCTCAACTAGGTAGAACAGTGCGAGTCCGAGAAGGGTCAGGACGGCGATGATCGCGAAGAGAAGCGACGTCTGGAGGTTGGCGTTGGCCTGGAGCAGCATGTAGCCCAGCCCCTCGGTGGAGCCCACAAACTCGGCGACCACGGCACCGATGACGGCCAGCGTCACGGCGATCTTCAGGCCTGCGAAGAAGTGTGGGAGTGCCGTCGGGAACTGGACTCGCCTAAACGTCGACCACATTCCTGCCCCCATCGTGCGCAGCATCTCGTTCATCTCCGGAGGCGCGGACCTAAGACCCGTGATGGTGTTCAGCAGTACGGGGAAGAAGCAGATCAAGAAGGTCGTAAGGATCTTTGGCGTCGTCGTGAACCCGAACCACACGACGAACAGCGGCGCGACGGCGACCTTGGGCACCGTCTGAAGAACCACCAAGATGGGGAACAGTGCTCGCCACACAATCCTTGACGCAACCAGGATCATCGCGAGCGGGAGACTGACCACCACAGCCAGGATGAATCCGACAACCAGCTCTCGCGTGGTTACTAGGAGATTGGTCCAGATCGCATCACGGGATTCGACCGCGGCACTCCAGATGTCTGTAGGTGCCGGAAGGATGTATTCCGCAGGAGAGAACAGCCAGACGCCGAGTTCCCACGCGATAATCAGCAGCACGAACACGCCGACCGGCAGAACCTTCTCGGCGATCATGCCCGCGGTCACATTGGCCGAAGGCCTCGTAACCCCGCGGGCTTCCGGTTCCACTGTTACTAGCGCCACACCTTCTCCTTGACTCCTGACCGGAACCACTGGCTTCAGCGCGTTTCCGATTTCGAAACGATCCGTTTCGTTTTGATCTCGCAACGAATGTAGCCTTCGTCACACGGGGCGGTCAAGGATTTCAACGATTAACGAGAGGATTCGCCCATGGAGGCATCGACGTCCGACACGAGCGCAGTGAGGAGCAGCGGGCGACCGCGCAGCCGGCGTGCCCACGACGCGATCATTGAGGCAACGGTCGAGCTGCTGGCTGCCGTCGGCTACGGCGACATGTCCATCGAAGCCATCGCTGAGAGGGCCGGCGTGGGGAAGAGCACGATCTACCGATGGTGGCCATCCAAGGGGGCCCTGGCCGGCGAAGCTCTTGCGCAAGGCCTCAACCGGGGTCCCGAACCGCCGACCGGCAGCACGCGGGAAGACCTGATCCGCACCATCGAGGTGACGATCGGCAACTACTCCGATTCCAGCGCAGCGATGTCGATCCTGCCGGCGCTGGTGGCGCATCTGGAGAGGGATCCGGAACTCCTCCAAGCCTTTCGGCATAGCTTTCTGGAGCCGCGTCGAAGGAACGGTCGAGCACTCATCGCGAGCGCAGTCGAACGAGGCGACCTCCCGGAAGACGTAGACCCCGACCTGCTCATGGACATCTGGGCCGGCGCCATCTTCTACCGATCATTGGTGTCCGGCGGACGCCTAGAGGGCGTGAGCGGGCAACTTGCCGAGTTCATCCTCTCCGGACGGCTTCCGCGACTGATGCCTGACGACCAGCCCTGACCCAGGCTCGATATGTTGCGGTCGATCGATGCGTGGCGACCATGTCGCAGTTGGACCAGTAGCCGCCTTCTGGCTTGAGAGCTCTGCAACGGTCGAAGGCGATGATGCACGGCGCGCGAAACACCTCGCCTGCGTAGCACCGGTAACACGAACCCGACATGACCAGCGGGCCGGGAGCCGGGCTCGGTTGGGGTGCCAGCACCGGGTTCGCCGAGCGGGCGCGATCGAACTGTCGCGGCTACCGCCACTGTGATCTCGACACCCGGATGGGGACGGACCCCAAGCGCACTACGTCGGACCGGAACCTGAAATTCGTGCTGGAAGGTCTACTGCTCGCGCAGCCGGGTACGGCGCGCCCGAACTGACAGGTCTATATTGCGCAGGTCTCCTAGCACTAAACTGGCGGACGTCTGCCCCGATTCCGGGTCGCGCTTTGGCGGATCAGATCGCAAAACTCCTGAGTCGCCACACTGGGACTCACATCGCGACGCCAGCAGAGAAATAGCGCCCACGGATACGGCGCGTCGGCGATCGGGACCCTCGTGCACCCAGAAGCCGAAACAGCGTCAGGTATGACCGCGACACCGACTCCCGCAGCGACGAAACTGGAGATGGCCGCCAGGTCGCGGAGCTCAGCTACGAGGTGGCGCTGGAGGCCTCGACGGGCGAGTTCGGCGTCGAGGATCACACGGTTGCTGGAACCGGCAGCGGTATCAATCCACGGTTCACCTGCAAGATCTTTCAGTCGCAGTCGCCGGCGTCCGCCTAGCCGGTGGTCAGTCGGCAACAGCGCGACGAATGGGAACTCAGCAATCGCCTCCACTTCGATGTCCGTACCGGACTCGACTGGAGAGGCCGAGACGACAAGGTCGACACGGCCTTGACGCAGATCGTCGACTGGGTCACTCAAGCCATCCCGTGCAGCCATGATCACGAGGTCGTCCTGAGGATGCCGTTCGCTGAAGATGCGGATCAGATGCGGAAGGTCAAGGACATTCGCGGGCGCCGAAAGCCCAACCCGGACTCGGCTTCGCAATTCGGCCAAGGCGCCTTCTGCAGGAGAGCTGTGCATTCGCTCGTACGCCGAGACCAGCGCCCGCG
This sequence comes from Nocardioides conyzicola, assembly GCF_039543825.1. Classification (NCBI taxonomy): domain Bacteria; kingdom Bacillati; phylum Actinomycetota; class Actinomycetes; order Propionibacteriales; family Nocardioidaceae; genus Nocardioides; species Nocardioides conyzicola. The sequence continues at coordinate 902,877 of NZ_BAABKM010000002.1, forward strand.
CCTCGGGGAGAACCCTCTTACCGTCTTCGGTCAGGGAGACTCGTCGGGTTGTGCGATCGAGCAGCGTCACGCCGAGCTCGCGTTCCAGACTCCGCAGGGCGGCCGACACGGTCGATTGCGCGGCACTCAAACGCTCCGCGGCACGTGTCACGCTCAGTTCCTCGGCGACGACAACGAAGTGCTTGACCGTGCGAATGTCCACTAAGACATTATGCAGTCACGTTGATGACTCGTGCAGAATTTATCGTTACTGGTGAACCTCCTGCGAGCTCCGTCGGACTCGAAAGAGTTCGTGTCGTCCAGCCGGCGGTCGCAGGGAGGTTCGCTGAGCCGGTCCGGGCAGCGTCACCATTGCGCTGTCCGCCCACCTCTGCCCTTGTCCCCCAATGCGCAGAGCCAACGTGCCCGACAGTTCCGGTCGAAGTCCAAGACCATCCTTGAATCGTTCAAGTCTTCGGGGCAGGTTGCGACGAAACTCAAGACATGACGCGAGTGCCTGACGAGAGAGCGAGCCGATGACGGCCTTGCAGGTCCCCCGCGCTTCGTCGAGGTCGAGCCGCTCCGCGATCTCATGGGTGGCGTCGTCCGGCCCGGCCGCAACCACAAGGACTCTTTCGGAAACCCCACCGGAGACCGCTGGCCTGGCGCTACCGATCGACGCGTTGATGCCTGAAGCGATGATCGGGCCCAGCTGGTCCGCCGGCCACAAGCCGGCAGCGGTGGACGCGCCGTCGTTCTCACGCGCATCACACTGCTCCTGCCCACGCACCGCACACGTACGCCGCGACGTCCCATCCAGCCCGACGATGGCGGGCGCAGACGAACTTTCTTCGCCTGGCCCCTCGCCGACGAGCTACGGATGGCGCAGGAGTCAAGCGAAACCGTCGCGTCCGGCAGCACATCAGAGTTCCATCTGCTCGCCGCAGTTCTAAATCACATCGCTCGGCTACACGGCCACGGAAACGAAAGACGTCACGACATGCCACAGATCGGCTCCACCATCACACCCTTCCAGCTCAACGCCTACAGAAATGGCGAGTTCATCGAGGTGAACGAGAGGGACTTTGCCGGTCGGTGGAACGTGCTGATGTTCTACCCGGGCGACTTTACGTACGTCTGTCCGACCGAGCTCGAAGATCTCGCCGAGCACTACGACGAATTCGCGAAGCTGGGCGTCGAGGTGTACTCGGCATCGACCGACAGCCACTTCGCCCACAAGGTGTGGCACGACTCGTCCTCGGCGGTCGGAAAGGTTCAATTTGCGATGCTGGCTGACCCGGCCTTGCGCTTCGCACGCGCCTTCGACGTTCTGGTCGAACAGACCGGTCAAGCCCTGCGAGGTACTTTCGTCATCGATCCGGAGGGAGTCATCCGTGTCCTCGAGGTCCACGACGACGGTGTCGGGCGCAACGCCGCAGAGCTGCTCCGCAAGGTCAAAGCAGCCCAGTACGTTGCCACCCATCCCGGCGAGGTGTGCCCGGCCAAGTGGGACAACGACGAAGCGGCCCTCGCCCCCACCTTTGATCTCGTGGGCAAGATCTGATGCTCGACGACTCCGTGCGATCACAGCTCACCAGCTATCTCGACCTCCTCGTCACACCGGTCATCATCACCACGGTTCTCGATGAGAGCGATTCTTCCCATCAGGTGCGCGAGCTGCTGGCCCACTTCGGTGCACACCCGCTCATCCAACTGAGCGAATCCGATCCGCGCGACGAAGCACGTGTCCCCTCGTTCAGCGTGGCGGCCGCGGACGCTCCCGCCCGGGTCGAGTTTGCAGGACTCCCGCTCGGTCACGAGTTCTCCTCGCTCGTGTTGTGCGTCCTCCAAGCTGGGGGCGTCGCCGTGAAGGGGGAGCAGAGCCTCCTCGATGCAGCGGTCGGACTAGCAGGCCCCCTGCACTTCGAGACCTACTTCTCACAGAGCTGCCAGAACTGTCCCGAGGTTGTTCAGGCGCTCAACGCGCTGGCCGTCCTCAACACCAACGTGACGCACACTGCTATCGACGGCGGCACCTTCCCCACAGAGGTAGAAACCCGCGGGGTGTTGAGCGTCCCGAGCGTCTATCTCAACGGGGAAGTCTTCGCTCAAGGCCGGATGGGTCTCGCCGAAATTGTGCGACGCCTGGACGTGGCCTTTCCCGACCAGGTACCGGAGGCATTCAACGAGGGCGGCCACTATGACGTCCTCGTGGTCGGCGGGGGGCCTGCCGGCGCCACAGCCGCGGTGTACGCCGCCCGGAAGGGTCTCCGAACAGCGATCGTCGCAGAGCACCTCGGGGGACAAGTTCTCGACACCGCGAGCATCGAAAACTTCACTTCGGTGCGACACACCGAAGGAACACAGTTCGCCCGTGAACTTGAAGAGCAGGTCCGAAGCTATGAAATTGACGTCGCCCTGGGTCACCGAGTGACGGCTTTGACGACCAGCACCGACACCAACGTCGACGCGATCAGCGTTCTACTCGAAGGCGGCACGCGGCTAACCTCGCGCACTGTCGTGATCGCTACCGGTGCGCGGTGGCGCACTCTTGGCGTCCCGGGCGAAGATGCGTATCGCAACAGGGGCGTCTCGAACTGTCCCCACTGCGATGGGCCGTTGTTCGCCGGCAAGGATGTCGCCGTTGTCGGCGGCGGCAACTCGGGAGTGGAGGCCGCCATTGACCTTTCGATGGTCGCGCGATCCGTCACGCTGCTGGAGTACGCCGAGCGCTTGAGCGCGGACCGAGTTCTGGTTGAGGCAGCCATGGCGAGACCCAACGTCACCATCGTGACGGCGGCACAGGTGACGGGCGTGGTCGGTGATGAGCAACGGGTCACCGGCATCGCGTGGACACCAACGGACGTCGATGATCGGCGGATCGTGGACATCGACGGCGTGTTCGTCCAGATCGGGTTGCTGCCCAATACTGAATGGCTCACTGAAGAAGTCGGGCTCAACACCTCCGGTGAAGTGGTCGTGGATCGTCATGGCCGCACGACCATGGCGGGCGTCTTCGCCGCCGGCGACTGCACCGATAACCCCTACAAGCAGATCGTCACCGCCGCAGGCGATGGAGCCCGCGCTTCCATTGCGGCCTTCGAGTATCTCGTCCGGCTTCCAGTCGCCGCTGCCTGAATTCATAAGTACCACCTACCCGAACGGATAGCCCTATGACAGCCAACACCTACGCATTCGCTGGGAAGACCGTCTTCATCACAGGCGGCGGCAGCGGGATAGGACGCGCCATCGCCAAGGCGTTTTTGGCCAACGGCGCGAACGTTGCGATCGGAGGCCGCCGCCGTGAACGGCTGCTGGAAACCCTTGCCGGGGAGCCCGCGGACCGCACGCTGGCCGTCGAGGTCGACGTTTCCGACGGCGCTGCAGTCGACGCCGCCGTCAGCAAGGTCATCGAGAGGTTCGGTCAGCTCGATGTGGTTGTCAGCAACGCTGCGGCTTACGCTCACGGCGACTTCGTCGATCTTGGCGGCAGTGAATGGGAGACGATCCGCTCGACCAATATCGACGGATTCGTGCACATCGCGCGCCGCACCTTGCCAGAGCTCGAGCGAACGGGGGGCAACCTTGTCGCAGTCGGCTCGGTCTCCGGCTTCCGTGGGGACTGGGGTCAGGCTCTTTACAACGCCAGCAAGGCCGCCGTCATGAACTTCATCCAGTCACTGGCGCTTGACTATGGGGAGCGCGGTGTACGACTCAACGCTGTCGCACCGGCCGCAACCCGAACCGAGATGACTGAAGCGTTTAGTCAAGATGAGGCCGCGGTCGCAGCAGCGACGAACCGGGTCGCACTGGGGCGTCTTGGCGAGCCGATCGACGTCGCTCCTGCTGTTCTGTTCTTGGCCAGCGACGACGCGCGCTACATCACCGGCGCATGGCTGCCAGTCGACGGCGGCACGAGCGCGTCGACGGGTCAAGCGCACTGACAGTCCCCTGTGCGACGGCGATCGTGTTCGTCCCCAGATCCAGCGACGATGAACCGCCGACTCGCCTGGTCGGATACCTCTCGCCGGCCCCTCTTAGGCAGTTCGCAGCGCTCCTTCAGTGTCTACTTTGGGAATGACGGCCGGCTCTCACAGTTGCCGCCGCCTCGGCACCGCGACTCCAGTGCGCAGTGCGGCCCAAGGACTGGCGTGGGGGGCGAACACGACAACTCGTGCGACGTCACGAAGCGTCGTTGAGGGTGGACAGCAGAACGACGGTCGGACCACGCGCAGCGGTGGGTCCCGTTGCGCGAACGTCGAGGTCCTGGCTCGACGGGCACGAGACCAATCTCAACGACGCTCGAGCGACTTGGTCAGTTCATGGGCCGTCCTCAGCAAGAGCTTGCCGAGTTCTGCCCGACGCGTGTCGCCGAAGCGCTGTTCGATTCCCGTCAGACTCAGGGCCCATCGGGGCCGCTCCCCCACCCCAAACACCGCAGCTCCCATGCCCCAGCTTCCCTCGACGATCAGGCCCGGGTTGACCGCGTACCCGGCTTGCCGCGTCTTCGCTAGGCGCTCACGTACGGCTTCAGCGGCGTGCTGTGGTCCGAAGGTCCTGGTGAGATCGTTGCGGGCCAAGTAGTCATCAACTTCGGTCGCAGGCAGATACGCGAGGATCGCGAGGCCGGCTGATGCAACCCCTAACGGGAACCTCGTACCTTCGCTCAGGACATGCGAGCGAATCGGAAAGCTGCCGTCCTCCCGAATCAGACAGATCGTCTCGTCACCTCGGCGCGCCGAGAAGAACGCGCTCTCGCCGGTTGCCACCGACAGGTGCCTCACAAAGGGCTGCGCTATCGCAGTGACGTCGTAGCGTGCACCTGCCGCTGTTCCTAGCAAGTACAGCTCGGCACCGAGAAGCCAACGCCCTATTTCGTCCCGGTCGACCAATCCTTCGGCATGTAAGGAACTGAGGAGCCGGTGGACGGTCGGGCGCGCGAGATTGGTGATCCTTGCGATGTCCGAGGTGGTAGCACCCTGTGGCTCCGCTCGCGCAAGTGCTCGAAGCACGACCCCAGCGCGACCGATGACGTCCGATGGGGTGTTCATTGTATGAACGCTACCCAACGCCCCGGTTCAGTCTGCGAATAGATCCTCACTGAATCAAAGGCCGCCGTTGACGATTATCGATGGCGCACCGTTCACTGGATGGCGTGGACAAGCTAGTAGCTTCGGCGGCGGAGGCCGTCGCCGACATCCCCAACGCGGCAACGCTGGCCGTCGGCGGCTTCGGGCTGTGCGGGATCCCATCCGTGCTCATCGAGGCGCTCCTTCAAGCAGGGCCGCACAGCCTGGAGGCAGTGTCCAACAACTGCGGCGTCGACGACTGGGGCCTGGGAAGGCTCCTCTCCGCCAAGCGCTTGCGCCGAATGGTGGCCTCCTACGTCGGCGAAAACAAGGAGTTCGAGCGTCAATACCTCCGCGGCGAGCTCGAGGTCGAGCTAACACCGCAGGGAACCCTCGCCGAGCGCATGCGAGCAGGCGGCTCCGGGATTCCGGCGTTCTTCACCGCCACCGGAGTCGGCACGCAGGTGGCCGACGGCGGCCTCCCTTGGCTCTACAACGTCGACGGTAGCGTCCGCATCGCCTCACCGGCCAAGCCAACCGAGTATTTCCATACGCCGGAGGGACCGAAGGAGTTCGTGCTGGAGAGGGCGATCGTCGCCGACTTTGGCCTCGTCCGCGCCTGGAAGGGCGACCGGCATGGCAATCTCGTCTTCCGGGAGTCGGCGCGAAACTTCAACCCTCTCGCCGCAATGTGCGGCCGAGTGACGATCGCCGAGGTGGAAACTCTCGTCGAACCGGGCGAGATCGACCCGATGCAGGTGCACACCCCAGGCGTCTACGTGCAGCGCGTCGTCGCACTCACGCCTGCGCAGGCAGCCGACAAGCGTATCGAAAGGAGGACGGTACGGACATGAGCCGAACCCGGGCCGTAAGTCCTCTCGACACGCGAGTGCAGCAGCCGCCTGGCGCTTCATTGGCTCACGCACCTGCCACAACTGACGCGCCTGGTGCGCTACCTGTCGAGATGCCGACCGCAGAGGGGGCCCAACGATGAGTTGGAGTCGTGAAGAGATGGCGGCTCGAGCCGCAGCTGAACTGTCGGATGGGTCGTATGTCAACCTCGGCATCGGACTCCCCACGCTCGTGCCAAACTACGTGCCGCCGGACGTGGAGCTGGTCTTGCAGTCCGAGAACGGTATTCTCGGCTTCGGTCCCTACCCGTTCGAGGGGGAGGAAGACCCCGACCTGATCAATGCCGGCAAGGAAACGGTCACGCTGCGGCCCGGCGCGTCCTTCTTTGACTCGGCCATGTCGTTCGGGATGATCCGCGGCGGAAAGATCGACGCCGCGATCCTAGGAGCGATGCAGGTCTCCAAGACAGGCGACATCGCTAACTGGATGATCCCCGGCAAGATGATCAAGGGGATGGGCGGTGCGATGGATCTCGTCCACGGAGCGAGGAAGGTCATCGTGCTGATGGAGCACGTCGCTAAGGACGGGTCGTTCAAGATCGTCGAGGAGTGCAGCCTTCCCTACACCGGACGCCGTGTCGTCCAGCGAGTGATCACAGACCTCGCCGTCATCGACGTTCACCCTGACGGACTGCATCTCGTTGAGCTTGCCCCCGACGTGAGCGAGGACGAGGTCCGAAGCAAGACTGAGCCGCCCCTGACGGTTGCGCTCGAAACACCTACACCGTCGCCGACGTACTGACCCGCAGTTCAGCCACATCAGCATCAGAGCCCGTCCCCGCGTCCACGCCCGCCGGTGCAATGGACGCTGGGACGCTTCAATGCCAATGGCTGTGGCCAGCACCATGGCCGCAGTGGGCAAGCGGGCCTAACTAAGGCTGTGGCGTTTCCCAAAGTGACGACGCTCACCGTACTATCGATAATCGAGTGCAGTCGCCAGAGAGGGGCAGACGATGTCGTCAGCAATTAGCGAGAGCCAGCAGTCAAGCTACAGCGAAGTAGGACCTGCTGGTGTCCAGAGTCCGCACGAGGTCCTCGACGCCTTGCGCATGCCACAGAGCGGCCAGGTGTACTCGCTCGCCCTTCCTCGGTTCACCGGCATGCCGCTGTTCGGTGCGCACCCGCCATTCCAAGTGTCGATGTACCGGACCCCCAACGGTCTGCGGGGCGACGGCATCGAACCATGGGGACCGCACAACGAGGTCAACCTGCAATACATGGCCGAGACCGTCAGCGGCACTGCGCACAGCGGCGCCCACGTCGACGCCCTGGCACACATGACCATCGGCGAAGACGACCACTGGTACGGCGGCGGCAATGCCCGGGAGCATCTCGGCGACCGAGGCCCAACGGTCGGTGATGGCGCCAAGCTCCCCGTCTTCATCCGTCGCGGCGTTTTGCTCGACGTCCCCGGATTTCTCGGCGTCGACGCTCTGAACTCGCATCAGCCGGTCAATGCAGACGAGCTCCAGCGGGTCGCCGCGCACCAAGGCGTCACAGTCCAGGCCGGCGACGTCGTGCTCATCCGGACCGGCTACCTCGGTGCGTGGCCCGACGCCGCCAAGATGGCAAACCACACGACGGCTGGCCCCGACATCTCCGCCGCTCGCTGGCTACTGGATCAAGGCGTCGTCGCTACCGGAAGCGACACCGAGACCTATGAGGTACAGCCCGCACCAGACCGCGGCAGCCCTGCCAACCCGCAACCGGTGCACACACTCCTTCTCATCGAGAACGGCATCTACCTGTTCGAGGGCATCTACCTCGAGGAGCTGGCGCGGGACAAGACTTACGAGTTCCTGTTCATCGCCCTTCCTCTCAAGATCAACGGAACGACCGGGTCGATGCTCGACCCGGTGGCGATCGTCTGAGGGCTCTCGATGCGAATCGAACTTGGACCCGCGGCCCCCACTTCCGATACGACGGCGTGGATTGCGCCTACGGCAGTCATCGCTGGGGCCGTCACGATCCAATCGGAGGCGAGTGTGTGGTTCGGTGCAGTACTTCGCGGTGACGGCGACGAGATCACGATCGGGTCAGGGACCAACGTTCAGGATGGCAGCATCATCCACGCTGACCCGAGCTACGCAGTAAAGGTTGGTCAGCAAGTCTCTGTCGGGCACGGGGCGGTCCTTCACGGATGCACGATCGGCGACAAGACACTCATCGGGATGCGCGCGGTTGTTCTCAACGGCGCCGTGATCGGCGAACAGTGCCTCGTGGCCGCGGGCTCTGTCGTGCTTGAAGGCTCGACCTTCGAGCCTCGAACGCTGATCGCAGGCGTGCCGGCCAAGGCAAGGCGTCCACTGACCGATGCGGAGTGCGCCGAAATCGAACGCAACGCGGAGAACTACCTGCGCCTCGCCGCCCGGTATAGGGATGCTGTCGAATCATGACCGCCACGTTTCGAGTGGTCCTCGCGCCCGACAAGTTCAAGGGCTCACTTCGCGCATCCGAGGTCGCCGACACGATATCCACCGTGTTGCAACACCTCGCTCCAAGCATCGAAGTCACCCGGCATCCCATCGCAGACGGAGGTGAGGGATCTGTCGAACTCGCGCTGTCTGCCGGCTTCGAGCCGATCTCCGTGCCGGTCACCGGGCCGCTCGGCGCTGCGGTGGAGGCGATCTTCGCGCTGAAGGACCGCGTGGCTGTTCTCGAAATGGCATCTGCGGCCGGTCTGGGGCTGTTGCCTAGCGGCCCGAACAGCGACACGGCCTGGGACGCCACTACATACGGAGCTGGCGAGCTGATCTCCGCGGCTCTTGACCGTGGCGCAGCACGGATCATCATCGGTGCTGGCGGAAGTGCAACCACCGATGGAGGAATGGGGGCAGTGGAGGCACTCGGTGTTGACGTGCATGCACTGGGACAGCCCGCACACCGGGCCGACACTCAGCGAAACGGGCTGGACCCGCGACTGGCCGACGTCGACCTGATTGTCGCCTGCGATGTCGACAACCCGCTCGTGGGCCCCCATGGTGCGGCCCATGTCTACGCGCCGCAGAAGGGCGCTGACGACGCGTGCGTCGCGCAGCTTGAGCTGCGCTTGGCGTGGTGGGCGGACGCGGTCGCGAAAGCCACCGGGGCGGATCTTCGCGATAGTCCAGGCGTCGGAGCAGCTGGTGGTTTCGCGTTCGGACTTGTTTCGCTTGCTGGTGCTCGGATTGTGTCGGGGGTCGAGATCCTGAGTGAGCTGACCGGCCTGAACGAGGTAGCGGCCAGAGCTGACCTTGTCGTCGTCGGGGAAGGTTCCTTGGACCAGCAGAGCCTGCGAGGCAAGGGACCGATCGGCGTTGCCCGTCTGGCGTCATCGCACGGTGTCCCGGTGGTCGCTGTGGCGGGCCGGAATCTTCTTTCCGAGTCCGAGTGGAGAGAGGCTGGCTTGCGTGCCGTCTACGTCCTCTCCGATATCGAGCCCGACCCGAAGGTCTGCATCGCAGACGCTCGCCGGCTCCTCGCTGAGCTCGCGGTCACGCTCGCCGACGACTGGCTGCCGGCTTTGACGCAGGACGCAGGGCGCTCCGCCCGCTCTCATGACGGAGACGGGTCGCACTCCAACCCAGATCCGCTGTCTCCGGATGAGTATCGGGAAGCGTTGCTAAGTACGGTCGTTCGTTCTGAGGAATCGGGCTGAGCAACCAACCGCACAAAACCGGGCCCGCCGCCGTCCACTGACGAGCGACCGGCTTGGGGGCAGGGGCCGTGCCGGCGTCGGACCTTCGCTCCGCCGCAGTCCGAATGTTCCGTCAACATCCAAGAGGGTCGACGGATCGTCCATGTAGAAGCGTCGGCTCATTTGTTGAGTCAAGAGGTGCACAGGTTGTGCCCTGTTACCTCCGAGACCGTCGCGCGCTGAACGCTGCCAACGCGAACCACAACACTCCAGAGCTGGCTCGCGGCAGTTTCAGCACCGACACCCCATGTGCGGCCCCGTGAGAACGAACTGATCGGGCGGGTCGCAGAGTGAAGGGAGCGATTGCATGCCGACCAATGAGACCAGCAAGTACACCGTCGCCGTCCTGGCTACGCTCGCCCTATTCGTCGACCTCGTCGACCTCACCGCCGTCAACGTCGCCCTTCCGACGATCCAACGAGACCTCGGCGCGACGACGGGAGCGGCGCAGTGGTCGATCACTGCCTATGTTCTAGCCCTTGCGATCATCATGACGACAAGCGGCTGGGTCGTCGACCACCTCGGCGAGAAGTGGGCGTTCGTTCTAGCCCTCGTGGTGTTTGCACTGGGCTCCGCGATGTGCGCCGTCGCGTGGAGCATGCCTGCGTTGATCTGCTTTCGAGCACTCCAGGGCGCTGGCGGAGGTCTCCTCGTTCCGGTCAGCATGGCCACGCTCTTCCAGGCGTTTCCGGCTGCGGAACGCGGCCGTGCATCGGCGATCTTCTCGACACCGGCTGCGTTGGCGCCCGCGGTCGGGCCTTTGGTCGGCGGCCTTCTGGTCACCGTGGCGTCGTGGCGGTGGGTCTTTCTCATCAACGTACCCGTGTGTCTGGTTTGCCTGGTCGTAGCCGTCCTCGTCCTCCCTGCTCGCCAGGAGCGGAAGAACTCGCCGCTTGATCTGGGAGGCTTCGCGACGGGCGCAGCGACCGTTGTTGCGCTGGTGCTCGGCCTCGCACTGCTCTCAGAGGACTGGCGTGGACGGACCGGCTGGCTGCTCCTGGTGGGCGGTGCTGTGCTCGTGTTCGGCTTCGTGACGATCGAGCGCCGCAGTGCTGCGCCGCTCGTTGACGTGCAGCTCTTCTGCGAGCGCTCATTCGCTGCGGGCAACGGCGCGATGGCGTTGGCTGCCGCATCCTTCGGTGCGACCCTCTTCGTTCTTCCGTTGCTCCTTCAGGATCTGCGCGGCGTCGGCGCGCTAACCAGCGGAGCGCTCATCGCATGCCACGCTCTGGGCAGCGTCATCGGGACGCCGGTGGCTGGCAAACTCGTAGAGCGAGGACATGCGCGATCGTCGCTTTGCTGGTCGCTTGCCGGTACGGCCGCTACAACCGCGTGCATTGCGGCGGTGGCGGTTAGCATGCCGTGGCTGTTGGCTGGTCTGCTTCTCCTCATCGCTGGAGTGTTCTTCGGTATCTCCGTGGTCCCTCTGCAGACGGCCCCCTTCGAAGGACTGCCTTCGGATGGCCTGACTGGACCGACATCCGTGCTTAGCGTGATTCGTCAGATCGGTCTGGCTGTCGGCACATCCGTTGCGGCAATGGTGCTCGGGATCGCAGGGGTGGCCGGATCTGCGGCCACGGCAACTCACGGCTATGTCGTCGCACTGTTCGTTGCTGCTGCCTTCGCCGTCGCCGGCGGCCTGGTTGCAATGCAGCTCCCCCATCGGGCGACCTACAACACCACGAAAGAGGCACCCCCAGTTCAGGAGATCGACGCGCACCGCCACCACAGCGCCTATCGGCAGCGAGTTTGCTGCGGTTTCTGCGACGATGTCTGGAGGTGCCGGACCACCTCAGCCAGTGTTCCGCATCCCGGCCGCGATACCGCTGATCGTCAGCAAGAGAGCGCGTTCGAGCGCTGAACCGGTCTCCCCGTTACGTCTGCGGGTCAGCAGTTGAACCTGGAGCCAGTGGAGCGGTTCGAGGTACCTTTCGCGCACCTCCAAGGTGGTGCGCAGAATCGGATCCCGTTCAAGTAGCTGCGCCTGCGCAGTCACCTTGAGTATCCAGTCGACCGTTAGCCTGTACTCCTGCGCGATCACGTCGAAGATGGGCTGCAACGGCGCGTCGACGAGGGCGCGAACGTACTGCTCCGCGATCGCTAGATCGGTCTTGGCCAGGGTCATCGCGACGTTGTCGATGAAGGTGCGGAAGAAGGGCCACTGTTCATACATAATGTGTAGTTCGGCCTCGCGCTCACCAGCCGCGGCCAGGCCCGTACCGACACCGAACCAACCGGGAATGATCTGCCGGGACTGTGTCCAGCCGAAGACCCAGGGGATGGCACGAAGGTCGTCCAGGCCACCATCCGCATTGGGTCTACGTGCCGGTCGCGAGCCGATGTGGAGCGCCCCCAGCAGATCGACGGGGGTTGATGCGAGGAAGTACGCGGAGAGCCCGTCATGTGCCATCAGGTCGCGGTATCGGCCTTCAGCACTGACCGAGATGGAATCCATGATGGTGTCCCAAGTCTTTGCCTGCTCCGCGGAACGGGGGTCATGATCGAGCAGGACGCTCGCCTCGAGGGTGGCGGCAACCATCAGCCCCAGGTTCTCTCGAGACAGGACCGGCAAGGCGTACTTGTCCGAGATGACCTCGCCTTGCTCTGTCATCTTGATCTCCGAGCCAACCGTTCCCCACGGCAAGGCCGTGATCGCATCGTAGGTAGGCCCCCCGCCTCGGCCCACGGACCCGCCGCGTCCGTGGAAGAAGACGACCCGAAGCCCATGCCGTGCCGCAACCTCGAGGGCCCGGCGCTGCGCGCGCTGAATCTGCCACTGCGACGTGGCGATCCCACCTGCCTTGTTCGAGTCTGAGTAGCCGAGCATGACCTCCTGCACGTTCCCGCGCAGAGTAAGGAGGCTGCGGTACGAGGGGTCTTGGAAGAGAGCGTCCAAGATCTCGCTTACGTTCTCGAGTTCGACAATCGTCTCCAGCAACGGCACGAAGCCGATCCGCGCGACGTCGGCGGCAAGGTCCACCAGACCGGCTTCACGTGCGAGCAGCACGGCGGCGAGTATGTCGTCCGCGTCGTGGGTCATGGAAACGATGTAGCTCTCGATGGCGCGGTCACCGAGAGTGTCAAGGGTTCGGTCGATGACCCGGAACGTCTCCAACGTCCTGTTCGCGTCCGGGTCGAGCTGGACCCGCGATGGGGCGAGAGGTCGACGCTTGGCGAGTTCGTCTGAGAGGAGCCGAAGGCGCTCCTTCTGACCGAGCTCGGCGTAGGGACGAGGGAGCTCCCCAGTTCTGTCGAACAGCTGGCCGATGGCGTGGTGATGCTTTGCTGAGTGCTCTCGGATGTCAACGGTGGCTAGAGTGAACCCGCTTGCTTGGACGATTCTGATGAGTCGTTCGACCTCGCCGGCGGCCATGAGTGGTCCCTGGTTCTTCGCGACCGACTTGTGGAGCAGGAGCAGGTCGTCCATCAATTCTGGGGCGTCGTGGTAGTCGCGTCCGGGCGTGTGGGTTTCGCCAGTCTTGATGCGTTCGAGGGTCAGTTCGAGCCTAGCGTCGAGGCAGCTGACGAATAGTCGGTAGGGCTCTTCGGCGTGCAGGCGCAGGTAGCGAGGGTCGACTTCAGGGAGGTTCGCGAGGTATGAGCGCAGGGTCGCCTTGAGTTCGGGTGAAACCGCCGAGAGCCGCTCCGAGACCGACAGATCGGCTCGGAGCTCTTGGAGCGCTCGGCGGATGAGTCGGATCCCGTGGAAAGCTTGCGACTCCAGGATCTCTCTCGTGGCGGCCGGGGTCACGTTCGGGTTGCCGTCTCGGTCACCGCCGATCCATGATCCGAACCGTAACGGAGTCGCCCGCAACGGCAATTCGATCCCTCGCGCTTCGAGCTGCTCGCACATGTCCTCGATGACGTCCGGCAACGCCGAGGCCGTCAGCGCTTCCAGGTAGTAGATGCCATTTCGTGCCTCGTCGAGCGGCTCGGGGCGACGCGGGCGGATCTCGTCGGTGGCCCAGAGAAGGTCGATCGTTTCTGCCAGACGTCGTGTCCGCCGGGGAGAGTGAGGTTCGTCCAAGAGTGCGGCGACTCGGCTGAGCTTCTCAAGGCGAGAGCGTCGGGCTACTTCAGTGGGGTGCGCCGTCAGGACAGGTCGCACTGTAACCTGCGATGCGGCAGCCGCGAGCGTTGGCTGGGCGACGCCGGTGGCATCCATCCGGCGTAGAGCACGTTCGAGCCATGTGCCGTCTCTCTCCTGCTGTTCGAGCAGTGCCCGGCCCCGATGCACCTGCTCGGTGACGTTCGCGAGATGGAAGTAGGCAGTGAAGGCACGTGCGAGCTTCGCGGCGGTCTCGAGATCGAGCCCTGTTACGGTCGCCAGCGATGCGCTCTTAGCGTGAGTACGGACAGTCTCGACTAGGTCCAAGAGCTCGGGCCCCTCGCTGCGTACTAACGCGTCTCCGAGGAGCGAAGTGACGAGGCGTACGTCGCGGCGAAGGTCTTTAGGAAGGTTGGTAGAAGGCACAGCGATCACGTCTCTCGATCTGTGTATGTGTCATGGGCGGCTACTGCCGGCAGACCATTCCGAGCGCGGTTGAGAGGCAGCTCGGTGCGCCTGTTCGTCGCAGATGACGGCTCGGCGCCCGTGCGACCGGCATATAGGGAGCCGCCCGGGACCGTTGCTACGCGGCGTAGCCGGCAGCCAGCAGCCAGCACCGTCGACGTCAGCACATGCCGACCGTGCCGAGCACCCAGAGGTGGACTGTGACCATTTCGGTCACGCTGGATGGCTGGCACTTTGCGCCGGTGAGCGTCTTCCGGCAGAGGGATGACGCGCGGTCAGGCGGCGCCGCCGCCCCCGGTGTCTCGGAGAAGTTCGGCTTGGAAGTGGTTCTCGAACAACGCGCTGACGTTGCGCTGATGCGTCCGTGCCGCGACGGCTGCCGAGACAGCATCACGACGTTCCAGGGCCTCGAGAATGGTCTGGTGCTCGGCGATGATCGACCCGATGTCTACTCGCGGCAGCGTCAAGGTAATGAACGTCCGCGCGAACGGCTCGAGTTGGTCGAAAACGTGCTGAATGGCTTCGTTGGCGGAGGTGGTCGCGATGATGCGATGAAAACGCGCATCGGCCTGTGTCATGGCGACGAAATTCCGCTCGGCCTGATGGGCTTGCATCTCCTCGAACGTGGTACGCAGCTCAGCAAGGATCGACTCATCCATCAACGGGGAGGCAATGGTCGCTGCCAACGCATCCAGCTCGGACCGGACGAGACTGATGTCGGCCAGTTCCTTGCTGGTGGGTAGCCGCACCCGCGCCCCGCGACGAGAGTGGAAGGTCACGATGCCGATCGCAGCCAGGTCACGGAGCGCCTCTCGTACCGGAGACTGGCTCGTGCCCAACTCTTTGGCGACCTGGAGCTCGACGATGCGCTCTCCCGGCTTGTAGTGGCCGTGCATGATCCGATCGAGGAGCACCTTCTTCACCGACGTCGAAAGCAGCTCCCCACCAAACGGGACCGCGGGACTGCCTTCTTTCGTCACTGCGTTTCTCCTCAGACCTACTGACGTTTCCGGAGATCGTCTCACGCTTGCCATCGCGGCTGGCCCTTACTGTGCCGAACGGAGCTGAAGCCGGCGCCGCGCTTCGGCCGGGGTGGCTACTTCGCGGTAGAGGACCCGGGCAGCTTCGGTGATCCGCTCGACCTGGACGCGGCTGGACTCGGCGAGCTTGCCAGGACCGTCCCACAAAGAGTCCTCCAATCCCACCCTAGCGTTGGCACCCAGCGCGAGCGCGATGGAGCCGGTACGGATTTGGGCTGCCCCCGCGCCGAGGGTGGACCACTCGAACTGGTCTCCGAAAAGCCGGACTGCCGTGCGACGCAGATGGAGGAGATCCTCGACGTCAGCACCGATACCGCCGAGCAGGCCGACCACGCTCTGGATGAAGAGTGTCCCTTGGACAAGGCCACGGTCGAGAAAGTGCGCCAGGTTGTAGAGATGCGCGGTGTCGTAGCACTCGAACTCGAACCGCGTCCCCTGGTCACCGCAGGTCTTCAAGATCCGCTCGATGTCCGCGAAGGTGTTCTTGAAGACGAGATCCTTGTTGCCCAGGTGCTTGCGCTCCCAGTCGAACTTCAGATCCGGGAATCGGTCGAGCATGGGGAACAGGCCCATGTTCATGGTGCCCATGTTCAATGAGGCGAGTTCGGGGGCAAGGTCGACAGCGGGACCGATGCGCTCCTCGACGCTCATGTGCGGGCTTCCGCCGGTGGTGAGATTGATGACGACATCGGACTTGCTCTGGATCTCGGCGATGAGTTCCTTGAACAGGCCGGTGTCCTGGACCGGGTGTCCGTCTTGGGGGTCACGGACGTGGAGATGCACGATCGCGGCGCCAGCGTCGGCGGCGGCGAGCGCCGCCTCTGCGATCTCAGCCGGTGTGATGGGCAGGTAGGGCGACATCGACGGTGTGTGGATGGCCCCGGTTGGGGCGCAGGTGATGATGGCGGGTGCTGGCATGACTTCTCCTTGAGAGGTTCAGGAAGTCGCCGGTGCGACTTCGTCGATCAGTAGCGACTCGGCCGTGACCGTGAAGGCGTAGCCGTTGACGTACGGCGGCTCGCCTCCATCGGTGCCGCGCAGTCCCAGTCCGACCGATCGCAGCACTGGCGAATGAGTGATGGCGACGATGGTGCGGCCCCGCCACGCAGGCACGTCGTTCAAGCTGGCGGCGAAGGCAGCGATGCGTCGTTGCACCGATGCCGCGTCGTCGCCGGGCGGCGTCTTGTGCGCGACCCAGAACCCGACTCGTTCGGGATGGCGGAGCCATTCGTTGAAGAACGGTGCAGCGTCGACATCGGCGGGGGCCAGGTGGGCCGTCTGCTCGGCGAACGCCTCCGCGGTACTGACCATGGACACGCGATCACCTCCGAGGTAAAGGTCGGGGTTCCGCAGCGCAAACGAGTCCGCGACGTCTGGCCGTCGTGCTTCGGGGGCGTCCAGCCCGGCGACGACCGCCTCGGCGGTCTCGCGGGTTCGACGCGTGCCGCCGTAAAGGACAACTGCGACATCGTGGCCGTTGTCGCGGATCCACTGACCCGCTCGGTGAGCCTGCTTGTGGCCGGTGTCGGTGATGGCGACGTCACCGCGGTGGCCGTCGACGTGAGCGTGCCTCAGGAGCAGCAGCTGCACTGCGTCGTTCTCGATGATCTCGACTCCTCGTTCAATAGCTGGCTGATGCCAGGTGGCGTGCAGGTCAGGTCAGCTGACCGACGCGGCCTGCTTGTTCTGTGCTGCAACCCACTGCTTCATGAACAGATCGAAGATTGCGTCGGCGAACGCCTCGTCGTTGATGTTGTTCGGCATCTCGAGGAGCTCGACGGACGGGTCCAGGTGCTTGCGGATCGCGTCGAAGAGGGCGGTCACGTCAACGTCGTGCCATTGGCTGCCCTGCTTGAAGTAGTTGTCGAGCCCGTTCAGGGGCAGGCCGACCGCCCTGGCCCCCGGCGCACGATTGACGTGGTCCGCGACGTACTCGCCCAGTTTCGCCAGCTCCTCGGGCGTGGCCAGGAGCGACGTGATGTTCGGGTTGTGGATCAGGACGTTGCGCTCCGGGACGTTGTACTCCGGCGGGATCGTGTCGACGGCGCCGAAGTTGAAGCACTCGATGGCACCAGGCACGACCACCTGCGGGATGCCCGTCCGCACGGCCGCTTCCATGCGCTCGCAGCCGGGATCGAAGATGCCGTGGTTCCAGTGGTTCAAGAGCTCGGCGAGCGTGAAGTCGATCAGACCGTCGATGGCGCCGTGGTCGATGAGGTGCTCCATGCCGGCGCCCTCGCCGACCGCGTGGAACGTGACGACCTCGAAACCTTCGTCCTCGAGGCGGCTACGAACCCGCATGACACCGGGGGTGGTGACCCCGAACATCGAAATCGCGATAAGGGGCTTGCTCGCCTGGGCCTGCGTCTGCGTGTGCTGGCGGCCCTTTGCCATCCCGGCGACGGCGTGTGCGGCATTTCCAAGGACCAGCTTGGAGATGCTGTTGAGTCCAGCGATGTCCGTGACCGCGTTCGCCATCAGCATGTCCGAGTACCCGACGTAGGGGCGGGTGTTGTTCGACGCCATTGTGCTGACGATGAGCTTGGGGACTCCCATGCCGAGGTACTTGAATGCACCGCTAAGGAGGTCAGTGCCTCCGGTTCCTCCAAGTCCGATGACGGCGTCGATGCGGTCCTGTGCGACGAGCTCGTCAAGGACGATGCGCAGCCCTTCGCTCATCTTCGTGATCGCGAGCACGCGTCCTCCGGCGCCCTCGACGCCGGACTGGAAGTCGTCCAGGCTGATCCCGGCGCGCTCGGCGACCTGGGCCGCGTCGATGTCGGGGCGGAAGAAGGGGACCCCAAGGACGCCGCAATCGACGACGAAGACGTCGACTCCGGCGGCAATCAGGCAGTCCCGGACGTAGGCGTACTCGGCACCCTTGGTGTCCAGCGTGCCGGCGAGGCAAACAACGGGGTTGCGATCCATCTTGTTCTCCGATCAGGGTTTCTGATTTTGCGAATGCTTCGTAGAGGTGATGGGCTCACCTCTGATGGCGTACTACTGAAAATCGGGGACGGTGTCGGTTGACCCGTCAGCCGCTATGCGCCTGCGGCTTTGGCCTCCTGCATTGCCGTCCAAACCCGCTCAGGTGTTAGTGGCAGGTCGCGAACGACCGTTCCGATTGCTTCGTTGACGGCGGCGCCCAGCGCCCCTGATGTGCAGAGAAGGGCGCCTTCGCTGATGCCCTTCGAACCGTAGGGGCCTGGGCCGTCATGGTTTTCGATCCCGTGGGTGCGGAGGTCGAGGGGAACGTCCTTGAACGTCGGGATCCGGTAGTCGAGGGCGCCTAGGTTCCGAATCACGCCGTGCTCGTCGATGAGAAGCTGTTCCATCTGGCTGTGCCCGAGGCCCATGATCGAGGCGCCTTCGTCTTGCGAGATCACCTGCGTGGGGTTGAGTTCCCTGCCAACATCGCTCACCGACACGTGCTTGTGGAGGAGGAGTTCCCCGGTCTCCATGTCGACCTCAACCTCGATGGCGGTGCAGTTGAATTCGTAGAACGCCGCATCACCCCCCAGCGGGTGTCCCTTGCGGCCGCGCATTCGTGACGTTCCCTGCCCGACGAACTCTCCGCCGAGCGCTCCGAGCGCAACCCGAGAGGCCTCGAGTAGTGGCATCGGACCGTCAGGAGTGCGGAGGAAGCCGGGCTCCTCGGAGAGTGACTCCTCGTCGACTCCGGTCTCCTCTGAGTACAGCGCCAGGACGCGGCGGCGGATGTCACGGCATGCTTCCAGAACGGCGTTGCCCATGAAGACCGTCGACCGGCTTGCTGAGGTCTGCAGATCGAACGGGACGATGCCGGTATCTCCGCTGACGACCCGAACCAGCTCCAACGGGGTCCCGAGCTCGTCGGCCACGATTTGCTGCCAGAGGGTACGGGCACCTTGACCCATGTCCGAAGTGCCGGCATAGGCGATTGCGCTGCCGTCGGCCAGGAACCGGACAAGGCTCTGGGACAGACCAGAGGTCGCGCCGGGCTTGATAGCGACCGCGATCCCGCGTCCGCGGTTTGCGGGCAGGGGTTCATCCCAGCCGATTAGCTCTGCGGCCTTCTCTAGTGACTGGTGCCAGTGTCCATCCGCGGTTGCCTCATAGGGCCCGCGGAAGAAGGCCTCCCCCTTGCGGACCAGGTTGCGGCGACGGATGTCCAGGCCGTTGAGTCCAAGTGCTCGGGCGCCTGCATCGATCTGCGACTCAGTCGCCCACGCGACCTGGGGACAGCCGAAGCCGCGGAAGGCGGTGCTGGGCGTCGTGTTCGACATGACCGCGCGAGAGGACGTGCGCACGTTCGGGATGCGGTATGGGCCTGCGCCGACATAGCTGCCCTTCGCCATCACTCGCGGGGCGACGTCGGCGTATGCGCCGATGAGGTAGTCGCACTCGAGGTGATGGAACACGAGTTCACCGTCGTCGGAGAATCCCGTCCGTGCATGGACGCGACAGGCGGCGCGGCGCATCATCTGGAAGGTCTGCTCGAGGGACAGGACGAGACGGCATGGCCGACGAAGACGCAGCGCAAGGAACGCAATCAGCGGCTCCAGCTTGGGATTCTGCTTACCACCGAAGCCGCCGCCCGGGTCGGGCGCCACGACGCGAACCTGTCCGAGGGCGATACCGAGCACCTTGGCAATGGTGCGTTGCAGCAGGTACGGGTGCTGTACCGGCGAGTACACGTCAACGCCGCCGGAGTCGGTAGGTACGACAACACTGCCGCCCGGCTCGATCGGGAAGTGCGTGACCATCGGGAACGTGTAGGTGTTCTCCACAATGACGTCTGCTTCATCAGCGGCTCGGACGACGTCACCCCACTCGTATAGGGCAGTCTCGAGGACGTTGGTGTGTCGGTGCTCGTCATCTTCGGGGCGATGAGACGGATCCCTGACCAGTGGTGCATCGGGCGCCAGCGCTTGGTCGAGCGTGAAGACGCCAGGACGTTCCTCGTACGAGACGGTCACTTCGCGGGCCGCCGCTTGTGCCTGGTCCAGCGTCTCTGCCACGACGGCCACGACGGGCTCGCCGTGGTAGATGACCTCGCCGTCTGCGAGAACAGGACGGTCCTGGTGGGAGACGCCGAAGCGTGGCATCGGCTCGGGAAGATCGGCAGCACTGACCACAGCGAGGACCCCGGGCATCGCCCTCGCGCGAGCTGTGTCGATTCCTGTGATGGTCGCCCGGGCGACTGGGAGTGTCACCAATGTGACCTGGGCGGCATCGGTAAAGCGGAGGTCGGAGACGAACTGCTGGGTGCCAGTGACTCGGTCGGCGCCTCCATATCGGCGGATCGAGGCGCCGACCTGCTTGTCGTCGGCCTCGTGATGACCGTCGGCGGCTGCGGTGGCCTTGGCGCTTTCGGCAAGCAAGACCGCGCTCTCTGCATCCAGTGGTGCGCCTGTCATCTGACGCTCGTCGTCGATCGTCCGCTGGGACACGTCGCTGTGCCCTGCGTTATTCTTCATCGCGCGGCTCGCTTCGCGGCGGTCCGCTGTACGGCCTCGACGATCCGTTGGTAGCCGGCGCAGCGGCAGAGGTTGCCAGACATCCCTTCGCGGATGTCCTCAACCGATGGCTCCGGGTTGGTCCGAAGTAGGTACTCGGCCGACATCACCTGTCCAGGGATGCAGAAGCCGCACTGCACAGCGCCGGCTTCAAGGAAGGACTCCTGCAGATCGTTCATGCCACAGGATGAACCGGCGCCTAGACCTTCAACAGTGAGCAGGTCGAGGCCTTCCACCTCCGCGGCAAGCATCAGGCAGCTGTTGACAGCCTGCTCGTTGATGAGGATGGTGCAGGCGCCGCATTCACCCTCTGCGCAGCAGGTCTTGGTTCCGGTCAAGCCTAAGTCGTAGCGCAGCGCGTCCATGAGCGTGCGGTGCGCAGGGACCCGGAAGTGGGCGGTCTGTCCGTTGACCGTGCAGTTGACGTCGACCAGTTCTGTCCCGGCCTGATCCACGTTGGTCGTTCCGTAAGTCGTCATGAGTCTCTCGTTTCGCTTACTCGGCCGTGCTCAGCGAGTCCTCGGCGCTGCGCTGCCCGGATGACAGCACGTTTGGCCAGCACGCGGAGCATGGCCGCCCGATACGGTTGGCCCGCGCGTACATCACCGATGGGGGTCGCAGGCGCCAGGAGAAGGTCCAACGCGTTTTGCAACTCGTCTGGTGACGAAACGTCAACGGGATCGGTTGGCCCGCCCACGAGCGTGATGGGCCCGACGGCGCCGAGTCCGGCCGTCAGCCGGCCGTCCGCGTCGACGGCGACGCCAATGCTGCAAGTCGCAAGGTCGACCCCACGCCGCCTCGTCATGCGCTCGAACGCCGACGATGCACCGTGTGGCGGGCGCGGAACACGCAGTGACGTGACCAGCTCGCCCGGCTGGCACAACGTGCGCCGCGGACCCAAGAAGAAGTCCTTCAGGTCGGCGGTGCGCTCACCCTCGGTCGAGGCGATCGTCACCGAGGCTCCCATGGCCACCAACGGCGGTGAGGTGTCGGCAGCCGGCGACCCGTTCGCTGAGTTGGCGATGAGGCTTGCGCGGTTGCGGATGGCCACCGAGCCCACGAGGAGGGCTGCTTCGGCCAGGCCAGGCAGCCACTTGCGAACGGTCGGATCAGTCGCGACCATCGTCATGGTCGCGGTCGGGCCAAAGGTGATTCCCTCGTCGTCGACGGCAATCGGCGCCGGGAGGTCGGCGACCCGCTTAATGTCGACCAACAGTGACGGGTCGACCTTGTCGTGGCGGTAGGCGACCAGCAGGTCAGTCCCACCCACGATGACCCTGGCGGTGTCCGGTTCGCTGGACAGCGCAATGATCGCATCAGCCGTTGTTTCGGGCCTGTAGTAGCGCATCGAACAAACCTCCTCTCGCACGCTCAGACGGATGGGCCTCGGTCACGGATTGACGATGATCTTGATCGCGCCGCTGGCCCGGTCGTTGAAGGTCGCGAGGGCTTTGTCGTACTCCGACAGCGCGAAGTTGTGGGTGATCAGCTCCTTCGCGCGGATACGGCCGTTGGCCATAAAAGGCAGCACACGTCGCATTTCGCCAGCTGATGCGCGGGATCCCACAAGTTCGAGCTCGTCGAGAACGAGCGGCTGGCACTTGATGGCGACATCCTCGGTCGGGATCCCGACCATTGCGCATCGCCCGCCGCGTCGCAGCATGGCCATGGACCACTGGACGGTGAGAGGGGTACCAGCGCACTCGAGGACGACGTCGGCGCCAAGCCCGCCCGTGAGATTCCTGACTTCCTGGACCGGATCCCCCGCGTTCGTGTCGACCGTCTCGAAACCGAGGGTCGCGGCGCGGTCGAGCCGGTACCCACGGCCAACAACGATGACCCGTGCGGCGCCGCAAATCAGTGCTGAGTCGGCGGCGAGGAGTCCCACAGCGCCAGCACCGATGACAGCAACCGTGTCGCCGGCTTTGATATTGCCGCGGCGGGCAACGTGCAGCGCAATGCTGGCCGGGTCGGCGAGTGCGCCCTCGTCAAAGCTCATGCCTTCGGGCAGCTTGAAGATGCACTTCACATTGTGAACGGCGTAGGTGGCGTTGACGCCCTGGACGTTGTGCCCGTACTGCGAGTGGAGACCCGGCTTGCCGTAGTTCTCGCAGAGGTTGTACTGACCCTCAACACACTTCTGGCATGCGCCGCAAGCGTTGTGGCTAGTGCCGGCCACGCGGTCTCCGACATTCCAACCGAAGGTGTCCGCGCCCTCGCCGAGGGCCACGATCTCGCCCGCCCACTCATGGCCGGGAGTGAAGGGGAAGCCCAGTGGCCAGAATCCCGGGTAGTCACCATTGATGAGGTGTGCATCGGTACCGCAGATGGAGACGGAGCGCACGCGGGCAAGAACCTCGTTGCGACGGGGCTCCGGGACGGGCAGGTCGGCGATGTCAAGGACCTTCGGCTCTCGAACGACCAGGGCCTGCATCATTTGCGTCATGTCTCACTCAATTCCACGTCGGGCCGCACCAGGAGCAGCGCTCTATCGATAATCGAAGGTAATCGCCGTCACACTGTGCGTCAAGACACAACGCGGTTATTTCGGCTGATGGCGCGCCCGGACCCGGCGGCCGGTCGCCCAGGAGAATCCGCCGCGGGCTGAGTCCGGCCATCGGCGCTCCTCTGTCGATGGCACGACGCACGAAGGCGGGCGGATCGACCGCAAGACAGCCTGAACCGGCCTTATGCGCGCGCTTCGACTTATTGCCGGCGGTTGTCGAGGCTGTGGCGTACTGGTGTCGCATACTCCGCCGGACCGCTCAGGCACGAACGACGAGCGCGTCGCCGTGCTGGCTCACGCAACAGGAGGCTGCACTCTTGCCATGACTGCCGCCGCGGTCCGTTAGCAGACATGAGGGATACGTGACACGCCTTACCGCCGCCACCCGCACCAGCAGTTCTGGGGCTTGCTGGCTCGAGAGGATGTAACGCCGGCTCCGACCCCCGTAGCTGCTGCTCGGAGCCGGCGTTAGATTCGTGGAACCGAGAAGGCGACCGCACTAGTCCCGAGTTGGTATGTGCTCTTCTCGGAAGCGAACCTGCTGTGGCGGTTCCGCTGTCGCTACCGCGGATGGCTCTGGGCGCTGCCCAATTCCAAATGTTCGGCGTCGTCGACGCCGATCCCGAGATACCGACGCTGTAGCACCGGGTCATCGCGGAGCTGGGCAGAGGTGAGTTTGGCGACCACCCGACCGTTGGCGATCACAACGAGATTGTCGGCGATTGCTGTTGCAGCAGCCAGGTTCTGCTCGACAACGAGAAGGTTCATTCCCTCGTCCGCCAACGTTTGGCACGCCCCAACAACCTGCTCAACGACGATCGGCGCAAGACCTTCCGACGGTTCATCCATGACAAGCAACTTGGGCTGCGTCAACAACGCTCGACCGATGGCGAGCATCTGCTGCTCGCCACCTGACAAGGACGTCCCCTTCGTCTTCTTCCGCTCCGCCAATCGGGGAAACAGACTGAAGACACGCGCCTGCGTCCACGGACCACGACGCTCTGCCACCCGCAGCGTCTCCTCGACGTTCAGCGATGAAAACAACCTCCGGCCCTGCGGCACGTAGGCCACGCCCAACCGGGAGCGCCGGTACGCCGGCAGCTGAGCGATCTGCCGACCAAAGACCGAAATGGAACCGTCAACCCGGCCACGACCGCTCAGAACACCGGTGATGGACTCGCACAACGTGGTCTTGCCCATGCCGTTGCGCCCGACGATCCCAAGGCGTCCACTCGCCAGGTCGAGGTCCAGGTCCTGAAGCACGTGGGCTGACCCTCGCCAGCCCTGAAGTCCACGGATCTCGAGCGCATTCTCAGACATGAGCACTCCCGAGGTAGATGTCGTGGACAAGCTGGCTGTCGCTCGCCTCGCCAGGAGTGCCGTTAAACATGACCGTGCCGTCGACCATCACCGTGACTGAATCTGCGACCGCCAGCGCAACGTTCATGTCGTGCTCGATCAGCAGCAGAGTGAGGTCCTCGTCAAGTTCGTCCAGCAATTCTGTCAACATGACGCGCTCCGAAGGTGATAGGCCCGCGGCCGGCTCGTCAAGGATGAGCAGCCGGGGCTCCGAGGCGAGTGCCATCGCCAGCTCCAACTGTCTCTTGCCGCCGTGTGAAAGCGCGTCCGCGAGCATCCCGCACTGGTTGGCGAGCCCGACACGATGAGCGAGCTCTCTCGCGCGTTCGCGTCGAGCGCGCGTTGCTCGACCGCCAGGAAACGGGCGCCAGCGACCACCGTGAGCACCGGCTAACGCGAGCATGAGGTTCTGCTGCACATTCAGCCCGGCGAACAGCTTCGATTCCTGGTAGGTGCGAGCAAGACCTCGCCCAACACGGCGCCGGCCGCTCTCCCGGGTGACGTCGACGCCGAAGACGTCGATCTCGCCCGAACTCGGCGGGACCACACCGGAAATGAGGTTGACCAGCGTGGTCTTGCCTGCCCCGTTGGGCCCGAGGAGGGCACGCTTGGTGCCCACCTCGAGCCGCAGGTCAACGTCGTGGACGGCGACCAGGCCACCGAAGCGTCGGGTAACGCTGCGCAGTTCGAGTGCGGGTGTCGACATCACGGGCAGCTGGGGTGATCGCGGTCGTTGGCCGGCTGGTCGACGTACTCGGCGCGGTCCATACCGAGGGTCTGGTTGACGTCGGGGATCGTCTTGATCATCTTCGACGCGCCGTCGGTGACCTGGAAGATGTAGTTGTTGGCGATGGCCTGACGGTTCTCGTCGAGCTTGACAGGCCCGGACGGACTCACGACCTGCATCCCGGAGAGCGTCTCGTTGAGGGCCTTGTGCCCGTCCTCGAGCTTGCCTCCGATCGTGTTGAGCGCATCGAGCGTCGCCTTCATCTCGGTGTAGTAGCCGACGTCGAACAGTCCGGGCGGCGCAGCGTTGGGGAACAGCTTCGTGAGCTGGGCTGCATAGGCCTTGTACTCAGGGGTGTCGAGCTCAGCGACCGGACCGGCCGAAACGATGCCTTCGGCCCGCTCGCCGAGTCCCTTGACGACCGAGCCGTCGACCGCGATCGATCCGCCGAGGATCGGCTTGCCCGCCAGCGGAGACTGGTCGATCTGCTTAGTGAAGTTCAGAACATCCGCTCCGCCGAGCGCCACGAGGATCGCATCGACGTCCGTCGGCATCGTCGCGATGAAGGAAGAGAAGTCCTTCGTACCCAGCGGAACCCAGATCTTGTCCGGGACCTGCCCGCCGGCGGCACAGTACTGGGTCATGAACCCGCCAACCTGGTCGTAAGGAAAGGAATAGTCCTCGCCGAGCGTGACGACCTTCTTGTATCCGAGGTCCGTGAACGCGTAGTCACCGAGGCCGGCCATCCACTGAGCGCCGTCGGTAGTGAACCGGAAGAAGTTCGGCGCCGGGTCACGCAGTGTCGTGTTCTGGGCACCGGAGGTGCCGTTGACGAACGTGGTGTCGAGGTGTTGCTTGGCGTAGTCCTTGACGGCCAGACCCTCGTCGCCCGAAAGCGGTCCGACGACCACGTCCACGTCGTCCTTTTCGACCAGTCTCTGCGTGGCCGCGAGCGCTGCGTCCGGAGTGGCGTCGGAGGACTCGACGACGAGCTCGACCTTCTGCCCTCCGATCGTAAGGTCCTTGATGCCGTTGCGGTCACCGGTGCCATCCAGGGTCGCTCCCGCGTCGACGAGCGCGACCTTTGCCCCCATGTTGGCGGCCTGGCCGAGGGCGGCGTAAGGCCCGTCGAGCGTGGAGAGCAGCCCAATCTTGATGACGCCGTCACCGGCGGCCTTGCTGTCCTTCTGCGCTGAGCCAGCGATGCCGCCTCCGGTCGAACTGGACCCGTCTGACGAGCTACTACAGGCAGCGACGGCGAGGGTGGACAGAAGAAGCAGCGTTGCAGAGGCTGCCCGGGTCGTGGTGCGTGAACGGGTCATCAGTGGTTCTCCTGTTGCGTTGGTGAGGCGGAAACTGGCGTCGACGCGGGGGCACGCAGGCGTCGAAGGCCCGAGATGGAGGTGGCGACGAGGCCGGGGACGCCGTTGGGCGAGACCAGGACGACGCCCATGAACACGAGGCCGATCACGGTGAGGTAGTGGTCCGTGTAGTCACTGAGGTAGACGGTCATGATGCTGAGAAGGAGGGCTCCCAGCCAGGCCCCTTCGAGGCGCGCGACGCCGCCGAGCACGACGATGATCAGAATGTCGATCGTCCGGGTGATGTCGAGCGAACCGGGTGAGACCTGGCCGTTGAACCAGACCGAGATGACTCCGCCGATTGCGGCAACGACTCCCGCGACCGTGAATCCGACGACGCGGACCAGGGTGGGGTTCATGCCGAGGGCACGTGCGCGGTCGGGTGAGTCCCGGTCTGCTTGAAGTGCGAGGCCGAGCGGCGAGTGAGCGAACCCGTACAGCGCCAGGAGACAGACCACCGCGGTGCCCAGCGCGAACCAGTAAAAGTTGTGCGGGTCTGACAGGGACACCGACCCGATGGAGGGGGGCGCGACCCCGTTGATGCCGCTGAAGCCGTACGTGAAGGGGCGGTACTGGAGCGCGAAGTAGTAGATGAAGACGCCGACAGCCAAGGTGAGCATCAAGAAGTAGACGGCTCGCGCACGTGCAGCCAACGCGCCAACAGCGAACGCGAGCGCGACCGCCACAGAGATGCCCACACCAGCTGCAGCCCACTGGTTGACGCCCCGGGTGACCGACAGGTTCGCGGTGACGTACGCGGCGACGCCATAGATGCCCGTTTGCGCCAAGGAGATCATGCCGGCGTACCGGATGAGGAACGTCAGGCTAACCGCAACGGTGCCGAGCCACAGCGATCGGATAAGGATCTGCACGAAGAAGTAGGGAGTCAGGACGTACGGCGCGGCGACCAATGCGATCGCCACAACGGCGATCGCGGCCACGGCCGCGAGCCGATGCCGTCCCAATCCCGCGAGACGCACTGCATCGGTCGTGCCCATCAGGCTGGCTCTGCGGTCGACGGCGCTCACTGGACGCCGCCGAACAGACCCTGCGGACGGAAGGCCAGCACGACGATCATCACGGCAAACGTGACGAGCACCGAGTACGTCGGAAGATGCACCTGAGCGAAGGCCTCAACGAGCCCGACGAGCAGAGCTCCTGCTGCTGCACCTGGAACACTTCCCAGGCCGCCCACAATGACGACGAGCAGCGAGATCAGCAGGTAACGGGCATCCTCGCCCTGCGAAATCGATAGGTAGGAACCTCCAGCAACTCCAGCAACTCCAGCGAGTAGGGCACCTAGGCCGAACACGAGACTGAGCAGAAAGGGGACGTTCACTCCGGTGGTAGCGAGGATGGCGGGGTCATCCACACCTGCACGAATCGTCATCCCGAGTCGGGTGCGCTGCAGCAGGACGTACAGGCCGGCTCCGATCAGGAGCGCGAACCCCACTAGGGCGATCCTGTACTGGGAGTACACCAGAGTGCCGACGTGGATCGAGGAATCGAGTACTGACGGCGCACCGATGTCGAGGGCTGTGCCGCCCCACACCGAGAGGGTCACGTCAGCGACCACGACGGTGAGGCCGATGGTGAGGAGCGACTCACGGATGGGATCGCTGGCGACGCGCCGCAGCAGGAGCACCTGAAAGACCAACCCCATCGCGCCCACGGCCAGGCCCGCGCCGGCAAGGGCCAGCAGCCAACTTCCGATCGCCTCGTGGATCGAATAGCCGATGTAGCCGCCTGCGAGGTAGAAGCTGCCGTGGGCCAGGTTGGTGACGCGCAGCAGCCCGAAGATGAGGGTGAATCCGCTGGCGACGATGAAGTAGAGCGCCGCCGAGCTCACTCCGTTGAGCACTGTGCTCACGAACAGCAACGGATTGCTTGCTAGATCGCGGCCGCAGAAGGCGGCCAAAGAGATGGCGGCGGCGACCGCAAGCATCTGCTGCGCACTGACTCGCGCCCTGGGAGGGCTACGCCTCACCACCGGTTCCAACACTGCCACGTCGTGCTCCTCGATAACCGCTAATCGATAATTGTCAGCGAACGTAGGTGATGCACGCCACATGCGTCAATGACTTCCGCAGAACTTTGCTCAACACCGTGGACTCAACCCGGCACGGACGGCGGCACCGCCAGGGGTGCCGCCCAACTAACAGCGCGAGGCTCGGCAGCACAGGACCTGCGAATCATCACGTCCCAAAGACACGGCCTCGCAGCCGCAATCCCCTGCTGCCGTGCCGATAGGAACGAATCACCACATTGGGGGCGCGCTAGCCCGTCCGCGTCGAGATCGCAAGCAAGCTGATGGCACGGACGGGCCGCTCAGCGCCAGACTGGAAGACCCCAGTCTCTGCGAGTGCCTCGAGTCCGCCGCTAGCTGAAGGAACCAGCGGCTGCAGCGGACCCGATGGGGCCCCCTCCTATTCGCCCCCACTTCAACGGGCGCGGAAGGAAGCCTCCAACCCGGCAGCGTGCATCGGCACTGTCGAGACAGGAACGTCCTCGCGACAGCGCGCTGTGGGCGGGGCCGTTCGAGCGCTGGACCCAATTCCACATGCCGCCACGGCTAGCTGCTACTTGAGCGTCGAGAGGTCACGGGTGTCGGATCGTCCAATAACCGAGCTCGATCCTCTCACTGCGGCACGGCGATCTAGAGCAACCTCGAAAGTGAACTCGGCAATGGCCGGAACACAAGAAGGGTGGAAAGACATGTCTGAGCTCGGTTATACGGTGTGGTTTACATTTATGGCACTCTGGACCGGCGCTGTCCTATTCTTCGGAATGCTTGTCGCAAGCCGCTCCGAGGACCGAGTGATCAAGCTCCATCCGAGGGAAACGCAGTCGTCTGCGGCCAAATCCACGCTCACCGTTGCGTCCCCAGAGTGGGTTGAAAGCCACGCGCACGAATTCCCCTTTGTCGAAGAACAAGATGCAGCACCGGTAGCACCTGCAACTCGTGAAGCGCGCGCGGCCCACTAACAGACCTCAGACCGCTGTGTATCGACTTCCAGCCGGACCCCGACTAAATCGACCCGGGCGCAGCATTGTTGGTGCAAAGTCATCCGCTCACGGTGAGCGTCGAGGAGATGGCTGAAGTGCCACGAACACGCGCACCCCGTGCGACTTGTCGCTGCCGATTGGCCCGCCGACGCATCCGTTGGCCGGGCTCGTCACTTACCTACCGGTCACTTTGGGCAACCCACTCCCACAGATTCCTAGACCAAAGCAGAGATCCACCCTTGGCTCGCGACCGCTAAGCAGTGCCTGACTCCGTCAGGGACCTTGTGTGGCGGCGCGCTCATAGACGTTCGCAGGTACACAGGTCACGCACTGCGGACTGTAACCTCGCCGAGTCCGCTTCGGCGCAACGATCAGCGCCCTCTTCGCCGGTACCAGGCAAGAGTGGGCGGTCTGCCCAGAGTCAGGTTACAGAGGGAGAAGGCATGTCGTCGAGAACCGAAGCTGGCCGATTCGCCATGTCGGACGTGCACGGCCACATGCCGGCCTTCATGTCGATCTTGCACAGTCACGGCTTGGCCGAGTCTGCTGAGCACTGGACGAAGCAAGGTTCCGAACTCTGGATCTTGGGCGACTATCTCGACCGCGGCGACGAGGGGCTCGCCGTCGTCGACGCAGTTCGCACCCTCCAAAGGCAAGCACCCAACCTCGGCGGCGCTGTGCATCCGCTGCTAGGCAACCACGAACTGCAGTTCCTAGCGGCCGTGCACTTCGGAGACCGCGAGATATCGGGCGACGGAGAGACGTCTTTCCTTTCGAACTGGCGCCGATACGGCGGGCGGGACGAGGAGATGGCAGCCGTGTCGGAGGAGCAGGTGCAGTGGATGACACATCTCCCGCTCCTCGCGATGTCAGAAGGCGACCTCCTCATGCATTCCGACACACGTGCGTACTTGGAGCTCGGCAGCACGGTCGCCGAGATCAACGAGGCTGGCCACGCCATTATGACGAGTCGTAACAGTGGGGAATGGGCGCGCCTGCATTGGATCATGACTCGGCGCGGGGAGTTCAAGTCGCCGGAGTCTCGAGCCGAGGTTCTCTCCGCGCTGAGCGCGCACCGGATAGTGCACGGACACACGCCGCTCCGAACCGGTTTCGGCCTGTCTGGGCGCTCCGCCGCAAGGCCGTTCTCGTACGGTGACGGTGAGGTCTTGGCCATTGACGGCGGCGTCTTCGAGGACAACGGACGTCTGATCCTCGCCGAACTGTAGAGCGGCTCGGGTGCGCGAACCGGCAGAAATTGCGGTTTGAAAGCAAGCGACTCTTCGACGTCGCTGCTCAGCGTGGACCGGCGGCTTGCTGGCGCCACCCCTTCGGAGACACGCCATTTATCTGGCGGAAGCGTCTGCTGAAGTAGGTCGGGTCGGGGTACCCGGTCCTCCGTGCCACCAACTCGACCGGAAGGTCTGTCGCCATGAGGAGTTGCCTGGCTTCAGTCATGCGCCGTTCGGTGATCCACTCAAGGACTGTGCGCCCAGTCCGCGCCTTGACCACGGCCCCGAGATGAGTTGGTGAGACGTTCACAGCGGTGGCGACGTCTGCGGTAGAAAGCGGGCCACGGAAACCTTCTTCGATGACCTCGAAGCATTCGGCCAGGAGCGGCAGATTGTTGCTGCGATATTGACTGGTTACGTCCGCAGCGAGTCGAGCTACATTCACCAGCAACAAAACGACTTGGGCCGCGCTCGCTGTCCGATAACCGGCCTCACGTTCTTCTAGCTCCCGTTGCATCTCGTCGAGTAAGGACTCCAGCATCGGGCGTCGATGCGGGGGCAGGGTCAGGCGACCCAGCGGGGGGTTCTCTTCTGAGACTAGGAAAGCGCTTAGTAGCGGGTTGGCGCGCCATAGCGGTAGCGAGCCGGCGATCTCCGGCACGGACGCCATGGCACTTGAGGAGAACTCAACGACCCAACCTTGCGCATCCCCCATCTGAGTCAAGCCGTGGACCTGATTTGGAGGGACAAGGAACAGAGTTCCAGGCGAAATTTCCAGAGTGTGCCCACCAAGCCGATGCGAACCTCCCCCACTTCGGAAGTACAGAATCTCCAAGTCGTGATGGGCATGATCACCAACCGTGACCCGCGGATGGGAGCGGTCGAAAAATGTCACGCTGACCGGCGGCCTGAGCGGCCCGGCATCAACCGGCCCGTAATACGGAATCGACATGCCGCTCGGCTTCACTTCGCATCTCACCCCGTCATACTCGGCCGGTCGAGCGAGCCGCCAGCCTGACCGCAGTCTCGCGGTGCGACCGGATGTCCATCGTAGTGCGCGGCTCCTTTGCGTGGGCGATGTCCATGCCCGGCGTTGCATCGTTCAACTCTGAGCCCCTCAGCCGGACGAACCTTTCTGTATGGACCTCTTCGAGTCTCTCGGCACCCTTGCTTTCGGCGGATCTCGGTACTTTGCGCGTCCGCCCGCCCGGCAGGAGTCGGCGTGACTGCATTCCTCATCGCTACGATCGCCATCCTGATCACCTTGGTTGGTGGGTGTATCGCCGCCGTGATGTGGCCTGGCCGCCGTCGGGAACCCTGATGAGGGCTCTCATCTGGTCAGCTGCCCTGTGTGCGATCTTTTGGGGGATCTCGGCACCACTGTATTGGTTCACGGCTCATGAACCTGCCGGGACTGCCGGCCTCGTGTTCGTAACGTTGATGGCTCTCATGCTGTTGGGATACTCGGCGCTGACGCACGCTCGGAGCCCCCAACAACTCGATGATCTTCTGGACGCTGAGATCGAAGAGGGCGCCGGCGAGCTCGGGTTCTTCCCTGCTAACAGCTGGGCTCCCCTTTCTCTGGCAGCCGCCATCGGCGTATTGACAGTCGGCGTGGCCGTCGGGTGGTGGCTCACGGCCATCGGGATCGGCCTAGTGACGATCGCCGCCATTCACTGGGTCTTCGAGTACTACGTCGGCGAGTACGCGCACTGATGCTGCCCGGCGTTCCCCGTTCGCCTTCCCTTCACAAGACCAGTTGGAGACCTCCCATGACTGAACTAACTGAGCGGCGCGAGCTCGCCGCATCCCTATCGAGCCAATCGGGCTACGCCTATGGCTGGGCCGACTCCGACGCCGCCGGTGCGGCCGCCAAGCGCGGCCTGAGCGAGGAGGTCGTCCGGGACATCTCCGCGAAGAAGAGCGAGCCGCAGTGGATGCTCGACCTGCGCCTCAAGGGCCTCAAGCTCTTCGGCCGCAAGCCCATGCCCAACTGGGGCTCGGACCTGTCGGGCATCGACTTCGACAACATCAAGTACTTCGTCCGCTCCAGCGAGAAGCAGGCCGCCACGTGGGACGACCTCCCCGAGGACATCAAGAACACCTACGACAAGCTCGGCATCCCGGAGGCGGAGAAGCAGCGCCTCGTGTCCGGTGTCGCGGCGCAGTACGAGTCCGAGGTCGTCTACCACTCGATCCGTGAGGACCTCGAGGAGCAGGGCGTCCTCTTCCTCGACACCGACACGGCGCTCAAGGAGCAGCCGGAGCTCTTCCAGGAGTACTTCGGCACGGTCATCCCGGTCGGCGACAACAAGTTCGCCGCGCTCAACACCTCGGTGTGGTCGGGCGGCTCGTTCATCTACGTCCCGCCGGGCGTCCACGTGGACATCCCGCTGCAGGCCTACTTCCGGATCAACACCGAGAACATGGGCCAGTTCGAGCGCACCCTGATCATCGTCGACGAGGGTGCCTACGTGCACTACGTCGAGGGCTGCACCGCCCCGATCTACTCGTCGGACTCGCTGCACTCCGCGGTCGTCGAGATCATCGTGAAGAAGGGCGGCCGCTGCCGCTACACGACCATCCAGAACTGGTCCAACAACGTCTACAACCTCGTCACCAAGCGCGCCGTCTGCGAGGCCGGCGCGACCATGGAGTGGGTCGACGGCAACATCGGCTCCAAGGTGACGATGAAGTACCCCGCCGTCTACCTGATGGGCGAGCACGCCAAGGGCGAGACGCTCTCCATCGCGTTCGCGGGCGAGGGCCAGCACCTCGACAACGGAGCGAAGATGGTGCACGCCGCGCCGAACACGTCCTCCAACGTGTTGTCCAAGTCAGTCGCGCGCGGCGGCGGCCGGACTTCATATCGCGGCCTTGTCGAGATCCGCGAAGAGGCAGCCGGGAGCCAGTCGAACGTCATCTGCGACACGCTCCTGGTGGACACGATCAGCCGCAGCGACACCTATCCGTACGTCGACATCCGCGAGGACGACGTCTCGATGGGCCACGAGGCGAGCGTTTCGCGAATCACTGACGACCAGCTCTTCTACCTCAGGAGTCGGGGGTTGAAGGAGGACGAAGCCCGAGCGGTCATCGTGCGCGGCTTCGTCGAGCCGGTCGCCAAGGAGCTGCCGATGGAGTACGCCCTCGAGCTCAACCGGCTCATCGAGCTCCAGATGGAAGGAGCCATCGGGTGACGGTGATGGACAACGTCAACCACTCACTCGAGCTCCGCCGAGGAAACGAGCCTCGCGTCGACTCCCACCTCCACCCGGAGGGCTCCTTCCGGGTGGAGGACCATATGGTCCCAACGGGTCGCGAGGAGATCTGGCGGTTCACCCCGCTACGGCGCCTCAGGGGCCTGCATACCGACACACCGCTCGACGGCGACGGGATGGGTGCCGAGGCCGACTTGCCCCAGGGCATAGCGGTGCAGGTGATCGCCGCCGACGACCCGCGTCGCGGCTCGAGCGGCTTCGTACCGGCCGACCGCATCGCGGCCCGGGTCTGGGCAGAAGCCCGCACAGTCTGGGCGATCGACGTCGCAGCCGAGGCCGTGGTCGAGAAGCCCGCGTACATCACCCTCACAGGTACGGACGCTGGCGTTGCGAGCGCGAACCACGCAATCCTCACCGTCGGTCCTCACGCCAAAGCGACGATCGTCTTCCGCTACGAGGGCAGCGCCACGCTAGCCGACAACGTCGAGATCGTCGTCGGCGACGGCGCGCAACTGACCGTCGTCTCGATCGATGACTGGACCGACGATGCCGTCCACGTCGGTCACCGTCACGTGCGAGTCGGTCGCGACGCGACTTTCAAGCACGTCGACATCACCTTCGGGGGTGATGTCGTCCGCAACGACACCACCGTCGAGTACGCCAGCCCGGGCGGTCGGGCGGAGCTGCTCGGGCTCTACTTCGCGGACGAGGATCAGCACATCGAGCACCGGCTCTTCGTCGACCACACGGCGCCGAAGACGAAGTCCCACGTCGTCTACAAGGGCGCGCTGCAGGGTCAGGGCGCGCACACGGTCTGGATCGGCAACGTGCTCATCCGCACGGTCGCCGAGGGCATCGAGACCTACGAGGAGAACCGAAACCTGGTGCTCTCCGACGGCTGCCGGGCCGACTCGGTGCCCAACCTCGAGATCGAGACCGGCGAGATCGAGGGCGCGGGCCACGCGTCCGCGACCGCCCGCTTCGACGACGAGCAGCTCTTCTATCTGCGCTCGCGTGGCGTCTCCGAGTCCGAGGCCCGCCGTCTGGTCGTGCACGGCTTCTTCATCGAACTGATCCGCCAGATCGATGTGCCGCAGCTCGAGGAAAGGCTGAAGGCCACCGTAGAGGCCGAGCTCGACAAGAACGTGTCGCGCGGTCCCTGACCTCTCCTGACACACCCCCAACCACCCCAGAACGGAGTCACCCCAGCATGAGCCAGCTCGAGATCCAGGACCTGAAGGTCTCGGTCGAGACCGAGTCCGGCCCGAAGGAGATCCTCAAGGGCGTCACACTCACCATCGGCGCCGATGAGACGCACGCGATCATGGGCCCGAACGGCTCGGGCAAGTCGACGCTCGCCTACTCGATCGCCGGCCACCCCAGGTACACGATCACCGGCGGGACGGCCACGCTCGACGGCGAGGACCTCCTCGACTTGTCAGTCGACGAGCGCGCCCGCGCCGGCCTGTTCCTCGCGATGCAGTACCCCGTGGAGGTGCCCGGCGTCTCGGTCGCCAACTTCCTCCGCACCGCAAAGACGGCTATTGACGGCGCGGCGCCTAACCTCCGCACGTGGGTAAAGGATGTCAACGGCGCCCTGGCGAAGATGAACCTGGATCCGACGTTCTCCCAGCGCTCGGTCAACGAGGGCTTCTCAGGTGGTGAGAAGAAGCGTCACGAGATGACGCAGCTCGCGCTGCTCGACCCGAAGGTCGCGATCCTCGACGAGACCGACTCCGGCCTCGACATCGACGCGCTCAAGATCGTCTCCGAGGGCATCAACAACTTCCGCCAGCGCGAGGGCAAGGGCGTCCTGCTGATTACGCACTACACCCGGATCCTCCGCTACGTGAAGCCCGACCATGTGCACGTCTTCGTCGACGGTCGCGTCGCCGAGTCCGGCGGTCCCGA
This sequence comes from Nocardioides conyzicola, assembly GCF_039543825.1. Taxonomy (NCBI): domain Bacteria; kingdom Bacillati; phylum Actinomycetota; class Actinomycetes; order Propionibacteriales; family Nocardioidaceae; genus Nocardioides; species Nocardioides conyzicola. Next base: position 938,886 of record NZ_BAABKM010000002.1, read on the forward strand.
GCTCGCCGAGGAGCTGGAGGCCAACGGCTACGACAGGTTCTTGAAGGCGTCGGTCTGAGGCCGATCGCGCCCGCCGACTCCATACTCCCTTGGCTGGGACAGGCTGCTCCGGACTCTCCAACCAGTACGCCTGAGGTTTCAATTCTTGACGTCGTGATCCAAGATCCTCAGTCTGTTCGCAGCGTTCGCTGAACGAACGCATCGACCTATCGGTCGCCATCCTGCGGGCAATCGATCACCGCAACGGCCCGAGATATTGACCCCGGTATAGGGGGAACGTTCACTCGTATCTCAGAGTCAAGGTGTCCAGTCAGCGAAGCGGCCCAAGCGCGCCGTCGCGTGTGCGGCAATGAAGCCCCCTCGCACCGGCCGGGGTTGGTGGGCGGCGTGAACCAAAATCGGAGGATGTCCACATGTCCGAAACCGTCATCGTGGCAGGGGCGCGTACCCCGATCGGCCGACTGAGTGGTGGGCTCAAGGACTTGACCGCGGCCGACCTGGGTGGTCATGCGATCAAGGGTGCCCTCGAGAAGGCCGGCGTCACGGGCGATCAGGTGGACTACGTGATCATGGGGCAGGTCATCCAGGCCGGCGCGGGCCAGAATCCGGCTCGTCTGGCGGCAGTCAACGGGGGGATCCCGATGGGCGTGCCGTCGATCACGATCAACAAGGTGTGCCTGTCCGGCCTAAACGCCATCGCGCTTGCCGACCAGCTCGTCCGTGCCGGCGAGTGCGAGATCGTCGTGGCCGGCGGCATGGAGTCGATGACCAACGCGCCGCACTTCCTGCCGAAGTCGCGCGAGGGCATCAAGTTCGGCGACGTCAAGCTCGCCGACTCGATGGCCTACGACGCCCTCTACGACCAGTTCACCTCACAGGCGATGGGCCTGCTCACTGAGGAGCGCAACGCGGCCGCCCAGAACCTGACCCGTGAGGAGCAGGACGCCTTCGCCGCACAGTCGCACCAGAAGGCGGCGCTGGCCTGGAAGAACGGCGTCTTCACCGACGAGGTCGTCCCGGTCTCGATCCCGCAGCGCAAGGGTGACCCTGTGGTCGTCTCGACCGACGAGGGCGTCCGCGGCGACACCACGCTGGAGTCGCTCGGCAAGCTGCGCCCGGCGTTCAGCAAGGACGGCACCATCACGGCGGGCTCCGCCTCGCAGATCTCCGACGGCGCGGCCGCTGTGGTCGTCATGAGCAAGGCCAAGGCCGAGGAGCTCGGACTGGAGTGGCTCGCCGAGATCGGCGCGCACGGGCAGGTCGCCGGACCCGACTCGACACTCCAGCTGCAGCCGGCCGTCGCCACGGCGAAGGCATGCGAGAAGGAGGGCATCAGCCCGACCGATCTCGACCTCGTGGAGTTCAACGAGGCCTTCGCCGCGGTCGGTATCTCCTCGGCGCGCGAGCTCGGCCTCGATGAGTCGAAGGTCAACATCAACGGCGGGGCCATCGCGCTCGGTCACCCCGTCGGCATGTCCGGCACCCGCGTCGTGCTGCACCTTGCGCTGGAGCTCAAGCGCCGCGGCGGCGGGGTGGGTGCGGCGGCTCTGTGTGGTGGCGGCGGCCAGGGCGACGCCCTCATCGTGCGGGTGCCCCGTTCTTGACGCGGACTAGTGTTGTCGCTGCCCTCCCGTGCGGCCACTGCACGAAGACCGTTGGTCCGCCGATGATCGGTCGTTGTGATGCGTGATGTGCTCGACGAGCTGATGCGGTGGTGGGAGTCCGGCGAGACGGTCGGCGTCGGCACCGTGGTGGCCACCTTCCAGAGCGCTCCCCGGCCGCCGGGGGCCTCGATGCTGGTCGGGCCGGACGACACCGCCGTCGGCTCGGTCTCCGGCGGCTGCGTCGAGGGTGCGGTCTACGACCTCGCCCAGAAGGTCGCGGCGACCGGCGAGCCGGTGCTGGAGCGCTACGGCGTCTCGGACGACGACGCGTTCGCGGTCGGCCTCACCTGCGGCGGCATCCTCGACGTCTACGTCGAGAAGGTCCACCGGGCCAGCTTCCCCGAGCTCGGCGAGGTCGCCGCCGACGTCCGCGCCGGTCGCTCCGTCGCGCTCGCCACCGTTATCGAGCACCCCAATCCCGCGGTCCTCGGCCGGCGCGTGGTCGTCCGCCCCGACGGCACCACGGCTAGCGTCCAGGGCTCCCTCGGCTCGCGGCGGATGGACGACGCCGTCCGTGACGACGCGCTCGGCCTGCTGGCCCAGGGGCAGAACGCGACGCTCACCTACGGGCCCGACGGGGAGCGCCGCGGCGAGGGGATGCGCGTCTTCGTGTGGGCCTTCGCGCCCAAGCCCCGGATGCTGGTCTTCGGCGCGATCGACTTCGCGGCCGCCGTCGCGCGGATGGGCGCCTTCCTGGGTTACCACGTCACCGTGTGCGACGCGCGCCCGGTGTTCGCGACGCGCAGCCGATTCCCCGACGCCAACGAGGTCGTCGTCGACTGGCCGCACCGCTACCTCGCGGCTGAGGCGGAGGCCGGTCGGGTCGACGCCCGCACGGTCGTCGCCGTGCTGACCCACGACCCGAAGTTCGACGTCCCGCTGCTCGAGGTGGCGTTGCGGCTGCCCGAGGTCGGCTACGTGGGCGCGATGGGGTCGCGCCGCACGCACGAGGACCGCGAGAAGCGGTTGAAGGATGCGGGGCTGACCGCCGGCGAGATCACCCGACTGAGGAGCCCGATCGGCCTCGACCTCGGCGCCCGCACCCCCGAGGAGACCGCCATCTCCATCGCCGCCGAAATCATCGCCGGCCGTTGGGGTGGTTCCGGCCGCCCCCTGGGACGACTTCACGGCCGAATCCATGGCAATTCACTAACCGTATCGGCAGCGCCGGAGCGTCCGTTCGCCCAACTTACGGAGCGCCCCGTTTCCCGCTGACCAACGCACAGGCCGAGCCGTGCCTTCACAGGACCAACGGCTGTGCACGGGGACTACACCGAGGTCACCGCGTTTCGCTGAACGAGTACCAGCGCCCCTCTACCCGCTTCAGCCATCATGGGGGCCGCCTACGCTGCACGAGGATGCGCAGCTCGCGCATGGGCCTCCACCGGGCCATCCGACCTTCGCTCGAACCCGATGCTGGGCAGCTCGGCCCTCCCTCGGTCGCCGCGCATACCCCCGATAACGCCGAGAAGGAGGAACGGCTGCGCGCTAACGGCCACCTGCTCCGGACCCAACTGCTCGATCAGGCCGAGACGAGAACATCGACTCCGCTTCAGCGAGCCTCGGGACGCATCGCAGCCGCCGTGTCGGCCGCTACCGCCAGCGCATCGGTCAGCGGCCGGTCGAGCAGCTGGGCAAGGTCGGGGCTGGAGTTGCTGAGATACCCATGTCGGACGTTGGTGGCGATCGAAGCGAGCATTGGCGGCTGGAACGGCAGCAGTGCATCGTCCGCAAGGAGACGGGCCCGGTACTCGCCAAGGTCGATGGATCGGTGGGCGACCTCGAGATGTTCGGCGACGTCCCTGGCGGAAATCGGTTCACCGACAAGGTCGTAGGTCTTGCCAGCGTGACCGGCGGGGTCGCTCGCAACCGTGGCCGCTGCGGCGGCCAGGTCGACGCGAGCCACAGCTGAGAGCACACCATCGCCGAAGGCCGACTCCAGACCGTTGGGCGTCCACGTCAACAACGCTCCGATGAGCTCGGCATATAGACCATTACGCAGGATCGTCCAGGCAACACCGCTGTCCCTGACCAGGTCCTCCGTGACGCGATGGGCGAGTGCGAACCCGAGGTGGTCCCCCGCCCCGGTCAAGCTGGTGTAAATCACATTCATCACGCCGTCGCGGACAGCAGCATCAAGAACAGTCCGATGCCGAGCGATGACCTGATCGTCCTCGGCATACCCGGCCGAGACCAGGACGAGTGTCGAGATGCCAGTGAGGTCCAGGCTGGCGGGATCTTCGAAGTCCAGGTAACGCTGCCCATCGGCAGGAGTCCGGCTGCCGCCCAAGGCGGCCACCTTTCGGTCGGCCAACTCCTGAAGCGTAAGTGATGCGAGCTGTCCGGTAGCGCCGGTCACCAGGATCATGACAGTTCGTCCTCCAACGTGGTTCTCATCAGTAACTAGAATGAGTTTCGAGCGGCCGAGGTGAGCCCACAAGGAGGCAGTTTGATGTCAGTGACGCACACTGAGGTAACCGCTGGAGCTGCGGCTCTCGACCCGTGCGGACAGCCCGACCACCCCGACTGCGGAATCCGTGATGTCCTCGATCGCGTGGGCGACAAGTGGTCGGTCCTCGTGATCGTTGAGCTTGCGAACGGAGCTCGGCGCTTCCGACAGCTGCAGCGCGCCATCGATGGAATCTCCCAGCGAATGTTGACGCTCACGGTGCGCCGGCTGGAGCGCGACGGGCTGGTGCTCCGGACCGTGTATCCGACCGTGCCGGCCCAGGTCGATTATCGACTCACCGAGACCGGGGCGAGTCTGACCCATCTTGTTAAGGCACTCGCCGACTGGTCGCTTGAGCACCGGGACGGCATCGCCCACGCACGCCAGGCTTACGACGCGTCGTATCCGGACAACGAGATGAGGTGACCGTCCCGGTCATCAACTTCATGACCCGCAGCAACCAGCCACTCGCATCAGCGACCCTCGGCTCGGGTCGTAGCTGGCCGGGGCGGCCGCGGACGGACTCGCTGACCGGAAGCCTGGCTGTGGACAAAACTGCAGATGGCACCCTCTATGGAGCAGAGATGGATGGCATCTCTGTCACAGGCGAGTGTTGTTGTCGATCGCTGGCACCCAGTTTCGCGGCGGCTCGTGTCGCCCACAACGCCCGTTGCCGCTCATTGCGTTGCGCATCACTGACGGCACCGCCGCCGAGGGCTTTGTCCCCAGTGACTTGGTAGCGGTCGCGGTACGCCGCGATCGTCGCGACGGCATTGGTCCAGTCTTCGCGATCATTCGGATCTGACGGTTGCTCACCGAGGCGGCGTACCCAGGCCGATCTTGTCGTGACTGCTTCGTCTGCGAGGGCGCTCGCGCGGGTCTCGATCAGCTCAATGCGTTCGTCGATGGCCGTCCGGTCCTCATCACTCATCTGCCCCAGTGGTGCAGGGATGAGTCCGGCGATCAATCTGGGACGCAGGCGACAGCCGTGCGGCGATGACCCGGCTGCCTGGTCGATGCGGTGGCGAAGGACTGCGGCGATGTCGTCTGCGTCGTCGAGTCCGTGTTGAGCAACGATCTGTGGGACGAGGTTCTCCAGGTCGTGGCGGTAGGCCTCAGCCCTTCGTAGTGCTGCTGCGAGTGGGCCGAACGCGGTGGACCCCATGACGGAGGCGTGCTGCTCCGTCGTAAGACCGGAACGGCGCAAAAGGTCGATGAATCGGTCGTGCTGGGCGTCGGCCGCGATGATCTCGAGCTCTGCAGCCAGTCGGTCGATGCCGCCGTGGAGCTCGGACTCGGACTCGAGCGTCTGGTGGGCCGAGAAGGCCGCGCCGGTGTGCTGCAGCACGCCGTGGAGGACGGTTCGGGCGGTGACGTCGTCGGATTCCGGTGTCGTGTGGCTGTCGTCGGGTTGGTCGAGAGCGACGTACACGATGTTGGCGTCGCGTCCCCGGCTCATCGATACATAGAGGTTCTCTCTCGTGGTCGAGGCAGTGACCACGACGTGGGAGGTGTCGACAGTGATGCCCTGGGCGCGGTGCGCTGTGATGGCGTAACCGAGGTCGAGGTGGTGAGCGACGTACTCCGGCGGCAGGACCGTGGTCCCCCGACGTCGGGGGTCGCTGCGGTCGACGACGATTGACCCGTTTCGGCGGATGTCGGTGATGCGCCACCGGTCGCCGTTCTTGACCCACCCGTCCCGTCGCGGGGAGATCGTCAGGAGGGTGCGGTCGTTGCGTCGGGTGATGACGACGTCCCCGACCGATGCCCGGGTGTCTCCAACGAGGTGGACCTCGCGGCTGTCGAGGGCTCCCTCCAGGATGAGTCGTTCGGCGCGGGCGCGCTCGTTGAGTGCGCGGACAGCCGACGTCGATTCGGTCACCAGCACGCTGGCTTTGCCGGCGTCGGTATCTTTGCGCCATGCCTGGTAGGCGGTGTCGAGCATCTCGTCCGTGACGCCTTCACGAACACGGTTCTGCTGGGCGTAGATAGAGATCACCTCGACCTCGCCGCGACGCAAGGCCAGGGACGCTTCCTTTTCCCACTCGTGGGTAAACCGGTGGATCTCGCTCAGCTCGGGGGTATCGGTGCGCCGCTCGACGAGCAGGGTGAACGCTCCCCCGGCCTCGACAGACTGAAGCTGGTACGGATCGCCGACGAGGAGCGCCTTCGCGCCGGCGCCGGCGGCGATGCCGGTGAGCCGGTCGAGAGTGGTGGTGCCGGCAAGGGTGGCCTCGTCGATGATGAGGAGTTGCCCCGAACGGAGCTCGGTGCGGCCGTGGTCGTAGTCGTGGAGCCACTTCGCCGTGTTGTCACACGCAATTTCGAGGTCGTCGGCCAAAGCCTGCGCGGCCGCAGCGGACGGGGCGAGCCCGACCACGCTCTCCCGCCCGTGCTCGACGGTCCAGGCCGCGCGCAAGGCCCGCATGGCAGTCGTCTTCCCGGTGCCGGCGGGACCGACGAGCACATCGACCTGACGTCCCGAACCGGTAATGGCCTCCAGCGCCACCCGCTGCTGCTGACTGATCGGACTGTGCCCGCGGTCGACGACCCGGGCCACGACAGATGGACAGACTCGGGGTGCCACGGTTGCCTCGGCACGGTCCAGGAGCCGTGCCTCAGCCTCGATCACAGCTGTTGAGGAGTACTTCACGGCGTGTCGCGGCCGGAAGACGCTGGTGCCGTCATCGCGCTGGAACCTGGCCGGGCTGAGGGCCAGCTCAGGCGGAGTCAGGGACACCGAGCGGAGTTGAGCCGCATCGACCACCAAGCCGACCAGGGTCTCGCGGTCCTGGGTGCTGGCGAACCGGAATCCCATGGCCTGCCTCGACGCCTCCGCCACCAGGTTCCAATGCGACCATACCGACCGCTTCACGCTGACCGCGGCCACGACATCGCCCGCGATCGCTTCGATCACCCTCAGGGGGACCTCGTCCACCGTGATCGACCGAGCGGAGCGGCCGAGCAGGGACGCCGCCCACGAGGTCGGGTCAGTCCGGAGTAGCCCACCAGCCCGCCTCCGCCACTCGTTTGTCAGGTCGGCCAGCGACTGGGTCTCTTTCGGTGGTCTGGTCGCAAGCGTCGCCTGGGCACGGAGCTCGACGATCTTCTTCTCCGACGGCATCCGCCCGTGCCGGCTCACGTAGTCGGCGATCAGTTGATCCTTCTTCAGCTCGATCTCCCGCGTGCGGCTGGAGAACTCCCGAATCAGGTCCTCGCTGACGCCGGCGATCTCCCACTGCGGATTCCGGTCGGCACCGCGCTGGCGTATCTCCCACCCCACACCGAGCTCACGGGTAAGCCGGTCGGCGAGGAGCGCGTTGTAGTGCGCCGACAGTCCCGTGACTGAGGCGAAGATCGGCCTTCCGTCGAGGCTGCGCCACCGCCCGTCCCACAGGGTCATGACCTTGTTCGCCACGACAACATGGGTGTGGAGCTGGGGGTCGCCGGCCCGGGAGTCGTAGTGGTCGTAGGCGACCGCCGCGACCCCGGCGACACCAACCTGAGCGGCGGCGCCGTCCCGGTCGCCGACCCCGGTCCGGGTGGCGGCGACCTCGCGCTCGAAGTAACCGAGCACGTCGGCGACCGCGGCGTGGTGCGCTGCCACGATGCGCTCCTGGGTTGCCGCGTCGGCGACTCCCCAGAGGACCGAGACTGACTTTGGGACGCTGAAGGTCAGGTCGAACCCTGCCACCGGGTGTCTTCCGCCAGCGGCGGTCTCGTCGGCCTCGACGCGGGTGGTCTCCGCGGCACGGTCCGCGGCGGTCAGGTTCGGGTCGAGGGCATCGAGCCGCTTGCTGATCCGCTCAGCCAGCGGCTGGTAGGTCGCGTACGCCCGACCCAACTGGTGCCCGGTGAGCGGGTCGCGGCCCATCCCGATCAGCAGCGCGAGCTGTTCCTCGGTGACCTCCATCCCCGGTCGGAGCTGCCCGTCGCCGAGCGCACTGAGCCCGGAGCCCATCCACCGACCCGGCGGCGTGCCGACCTCGGAGTAGTAGCGGGTCAGTGGTGTCGACAGCGTCCGGTTGCCGTCACCGGCAGCCACGCTGCGCAGCAGGTACTGGTAACCGCTGCCCGCCGACATCCGCCGCATCGACACCGTCACCGCCGGATCCGCTCCACAGCCCTCAGGTGCGTGGGTTCCTCCACAGGACCCCTCGATCTGCAATGCGTGTGAAGCCGAGGAACGGTGGAATCGAGACGGAGCGCAGGACCAGGACGCGACCGGGTCGGACCGACGAGCTCAGCCTGACGCAGTTCCTGGGGGCCGATGGACGGGCGGGCGCACCTGAGCCAGTAGAGGACCTGACCAAGAGGCGGGTTCAGGAGCAGAGATCGGGCTTACGATGAGGCACAGACGATGTGAACGCACCGCGCGCGTGGCGTCGTCCGCGCCTCGAGCCGACTGGTGAGAGGGAGCAGGAACCGCACATGACCAGATCACTCGGGGTGAAGGCATGGGCGATCGGCACTGCGGTGTTGGTCGCAGTGACCGCGTGCGCCAATTCTGAGCCAGATCCGACACTGTCTCCGACCAGTTCGTCCTCGCCGAGGGCACCCTCGACAAGTCCTTCGTCGACATCGCCGACTGATTCGGCAGCGACCGCCGCGAGTGAGGCGATGGGACGGTACTTCGCTGTCATTGATGAGCTGGGCAAGGACCCTGACCTCGCCCTCAAGAAGCTTGACTCTGTGGCGACCAGCACGCAGTTGAGCGCCGAACGAATGTTGTTAAGAGGCCAGCACGACCGGGGCGAGAGGCAGGTCGGAGACACTCACATCGCCGAACTGACGGTGCAGTCGGTCAATCTCGAGAACTCCGATCCCGCAGCGGGCAAGGTGCCCACAGTCGCAATCGATGTCTGCTGGGACGTAAGCGCAGTGGATGTCCTGGACCGGGACGACAGGTCTATCGTGCCGACGGACCGCCCGGATACTGGATGGACCCGATACGTCGTAGCGAACTACAAGTACGCCGCCGACCCGGTCGGAGGCTGGCGGGTCGCGACCGGCAAAGATCTTAAGCAGGCGCCATGCAGGGTCTCCTGACTCGTGGGGTCGTTGTCGCCGCGTTCGCGTTCACCGCCTTGCCTCTCGGTACGGCGTCTGCGGACACCGTGTGCCAGCAAACCAACCCGGCTACCGGCGTGTGCCTGGTCTGGGTCGAGGTGCCGGCTGATCCGGAGCCGACCGCGGGTCCCACGGACGATGGGCCAAAGGACTCGGGCTCTGGGGCGTCCTGCTACTGGGATCCGAGCAAGCAGGGACTTGCGGGGCCGCCGGCGGGACCGGTCCCCTGCACCTCGGAGTACGGCTACTGGTCGAATGCGTACAACTGCTACCTCAAGGCGCTGACCCCTCCGCTGCCTGCAGGGGATCCGGCCTGGCAGGGTCACGAACCCGGCGACGGGGCCGTCTATCTATGCTTCCAACCGCAGACCGGGCTGGCCATCCAGGTCTGGGCTCAGGACCCCCCGGCCGGGTCCGGCGTCGGTCCGACTCCCCGTGAGGTCGCGCAGCTCGCGGTCGACCAGATGCAACTGTCGGCCATCGACATTGGCATCGTTCCCGAGCCACGCCCCGGCAGCGTCGGTCTGGTGGGCATGCCGGTGTGGATGTGGGCGAAGGCCACGAACGAGCACACCATCGGCCCGGCCACGGCCACCGCGTCGGCAGGCGGGATCACGATCACCGCGACCGCGAAGCTCCTGCATGTCACCTGGAGCATGGGCGACGGTGCCGACGTCATCTGCAACACGGTGGGTACGCCGTACAAGCCGTCGTACGGGCGCAAGGACTCGCCCGACTGCGGCCACATCTATAAGACGTCGAGCGCCCATCAGGCCGACGACGCCTACACGGTGACCGCGACGTCGAGCTGGGTCATCACCTGGTCGGGCGCCGGCCAGACAGGAACGATCCGGCTCGACGGACTCGCCCGCTCGACCCAGATCCGGATCGGCGAGGCGCAGGTGCTCGTGAACTGACGAACTGCCCGGGAGGTACGAGGAATGTCTACATCTGCCCGAGAGGACCGGCGAACCGGCCCGCACCCGACCGCGGCTGCGGCCAGCGCCGACTTCGTGCCGCCTCCTAAGTTGCGCAGACGCCCAGCGCTGGTGATCGCCGCGGTCAGCGTGACCGCACTCGGCTGCCTGATCGGTGCATGGGCGTGGAGCGCGACCACCGACACCCAAGAGGTTCTGGCAGCTCGGGACACGATCCACCGCGGCGAGGTGATCGCACCCGGAGACATCGAGCGGATTCGCATCAGCGGTGACCCGGCCCTCACTCCGTTGCCGGCCTCTGCGTACGACGACGTCGTCGGCGCACGGGCCTCACTCGACGTCGCTGCCGGTGGGCTGCTCACCAGGGAGGCGATCGCGACAGACCCGATTCCCCCGAAAGGTCAGTCGGTCGTCGGGATCTCGCTCACGGCTGCACAGGTGCCGGGCCTGCCGCTGCACGGCGGCGACAAGGTCCGCATCGTCGCCACCCCCAGTGAAAGCGGCGACACCCCGGCAGGTTCCCCGCAGTTCACGGTCGGTGAGGTCGTCAACACCTCCATGGACGAGACCACGGGCAACATCGTGGTGAACGTCCTTGTGCCCTACGCGGACGCCGGCGTTCTGGCCGCGCATGCCGCGACCGGAAACGTCGCGCTGGTACTGGACTCTGTCCAGGACGTGGGGGCCGAGTGATGGCCGTTATCTGCCTGACCTCCGCCGGCGGGTCACCTGGAGTGACCACCACTGCCGTCGGCCTTGCGTTCTGCTGGCCGCGGCCCGTCCTCCTAGTCGAGGCCGACCCGACCGGAGGGTCAGGGATCCTCGCCGGGTTCCTCAAGGGCACCGCACCGTACGACGGCGGGCTGGTCGAGATCGCCCTCTCGCCGTTGAGCACGGCGGATGCGCTGCGCGAGGTCATCCGTCCTCTGAGCCCCCACGTGACACTCGTCGCTGGTACCCGGACCCATGGACAAGCAGCGGCGCTACGCGATGTCTGGGAGCCGCTCACAGCTGCACTCGCTGACCTGGAGAAGAGCGGCCAAGACGTCATCGTCGACGCCGGTCGGCTTGGACTCGTGGGGTCCCCGGCTCCGCTCCTTGACACCGCTGACGCAACCTTGCTTCTCACCCGCACGAACCTGCCCTCGATCTCCGCCACTCGGTCCTGGGCCGAGACGGCCCGCCACCCGGCGAGCGGCTGGCGCCACCCCGGGCTTCTCTTAGTTGATGAAGGCCGGCCCTACCGAGACACGGAAGTGTCCAAGGTGCTCGGAGTACCAGTCGTGGCCGACCTGCCCGATGATCCCGTTGCTGCAGCGGTCTATCACCGTGGAGCCAAGCCTCCGCGCCACTTCGACACCGGGCCCTACGTCCGCGGCCTCCAGGCCGCCGCACAGTCGATTCAGGCCCACGTCGCCCGCGGCCGGTTCGCCCTTGTCGAGGAGGCCACACGATGAGCGAGGCGTACCGCTACCAGCACGAGTACGGCGACCTCACCCGCCTGCCGCTGTTCACCGAGCCAACCGAGCCGACCACCCTCGGTTCGCCGCCGGCGCCGGCACCGCTCGGGAACACTGCCACTGATGCGCCGTCGACCAGCCTCGTGGTCGACTGGTCGGCGGTCGCCGAGTTGCGAGCTCGAGCCTCTGAACAGCTGAGTCAGGCCGTCGCATCGGATCGGAGCCGACTCGACAAGGACGCTCAGCAGGAGCTCGGCCGATCCATCGTCCTGGACCTGGTCGAGTCCGCGATGGCCGAGGACATCGACAAGGGCCGCGCGGCATGGAGTCCGGAGCGACAGCGGACAACAGCCCAGGCCGTCTTCGACTCGCTGTTTCGCCTCGGCCGCCTCCAGCCGCTGGTCGACAACGACGACATCGAGAACATCGTGATTGTCGGCCACGACAATGTGCTGCTCGAGCTGATCGACGGCACCCTGGTAAACGGTCCGGCGGTCGCCGACTCGGATCAGGAGCTGATCGACTTCTTGGTGTTCCTCGCCTCCCGCAGCGAGGTCAATGCACGCTCCTTCTCCGAGGCCCAACCGCGCCTTCACCTGCGACTCGACGGTGGCTCGCGCCTGGCTGCCGCAGCCTGGGTGACCCCTCGCCCGTCGGTCGTCATCCGTCGGCACCGGCTGATGCAGGTCACGCTCGAGGACCTCGTGGCGCGGGAGATGATGACCGAGACGGTCGCCTCGTTCCTGCGCGCAGCGGTGCGGGCACGCCGCTCGATCGTCGTAGCCGGCGCCCAGGGGGCAGGCAAGACAACGTTGGTCCGCGCCTTGTGCGCGGAGATCGACGCGATGGAGGCGATCGGGACCTTCGAGACCGAGTACGAGCTCCACCTCCACGAGTTGGGCCGTCACAAGATCGTCCACGCTTGGGAGGCCCGCCCCGGCTCCGGCGAGCGCGGGGCGGACGGCCGACAGGCCGGGGAGTTCACCCTCGACGAGGCACTCGTCGACTCCTTCCGGTTCAACCTGTCGCGCCAAATCGTCGGCGAGGTTCGCGGCAAAGAGATCTGGGCCATGATCAAGGCCATGGAGTCCGGGACGGGCTCCATCTCCACCACCCACGCCGCCGACGCTGTCGCCGCCGTCCGGAAGCTCGTCACCTGCGCCATGGAGGCCGGCTCCCACGTCACCCAAGGGCTCGCGACCAGCAAGCTCGCGGCGACAGTCGACGTCATCGTCCAGCTGAGCATGACCACCAGCACGGGTGCCGGGGGTGCGCAACGGACGCGTCGGGTCGCGGAGGTCATCGCCCTGGCTCCCGGGGAGAAGGAGGTCGGCTACGCGACCACCCACGTGTTCCGCGCCAACGGCTCCGGGGTCGCACAGCCCGAGGTGCTCCCGGACGAGTACCGAGCACTCGCCCAGCACGGATTCGACCTCGCCGGCTACCTGGCCGCGCAGCCATACGGAGTGCCGTCGTGAGCCCGCTCGCGGCAGCCCTGGCCGGTGGGCTGATCACTCTCGGCGTCCTCGGAATCGTCGTGGGGGTGCTCCCGACCGCCGAGGTCCCTCGCACCCAGCGACGCACCAGCCGTCGGCACGCAAGCATGACCAGGCGGACCCAGATGCTGCTTCTTGTCGGACTTGGGGTCGGGGTCATCGGCTGGGTGATCACGGGATGGGTACTCGCCCTCGTCATCGCTCCCGTGGGGGTGATCGGACTGCCGGCCCTGCTGGCCGCTCCGCCGGCCGCCTCCCAGATCAACCGGCTCGAGGCGATGGAGGAGTGGACGCGCTCGCTGGCCGGCGTCCTCACCGTCGGGATCGGGCTCGAGCAGGCACTCGTGGCCACCCTGCGTTCAGCCCCAGCGCCGATCGACACCGAGGTCACTCGGCTGGTGGCCCGTCTCCGGGCCCGATGGGACACCGAGACCGCACTGCGGGCGTTCGCCGACGAGCTCGACGACGCCACCGGGGACCTGATCGCCGCGAACCTCATCCTCGGCGCCCGGCGCCGAGGCGCCGGCCTCGCGAGCGTGCTGGAGGGTCTTGCCGAATCCGTCGCCGCAGACGTCCGGGCGCGGCGTCAGGTGGAGGCCGACCGCGCGAAGCCGCGCTCGACCGCCCGGTGGGTGACCCTGATCAGCGCCAGCGTGCTGATCGTCCTAGCCCTCTCAGGTCAGTACGTCCAGCCGTACGCCAGCCCGATCGGCCAGGTGATCCTCGTGGTGCTGCTCTCGGCGTACGTCGCCACACTGATCTGGATGCGGCGGATGGCGATTGGCAAGCCGTTGCCGAGGTTCCTCAATCCTCGAGGTGAACCATCACGCATCGACGCTGCGATGTCGTCGTGATCACCGGACTTCAGCTCGCGATCCTCGCCGGCGGAATGGTCGGCCTCGGACTGTGCCTCCTGGTGGCCCGTCTGCTGCCCGCGGAGCCAGATCTCGCCGACTCGCTGGAGCGCGTGTCGACGACGCGCGCCCGGTCGAACGAACGGGTCCTTGAGGGACAGAGCGGAAAGGAACGTCTCGGGCTGTGGGGGCTCCGCGTGCTCCCGCCCGGGCTGTGGGCACGCACCCCGACCCGCGAGCTCGCCCTCCTGCGGATCCCGATCGCACAGTTCTACGGCGAGAAGCTCACGTTCGCGGGACTAGGGCTCCTCATCCCCCCGTCCCTGACGCTGCTGTTCAACATCCTCGGCCTCGGCATCCCGCTCCAGATCCCGGCGCTCGCCTCACTGGTGCTCGCAGTCGTCATGTTCTTCATCCCGAACTACAACGCCGTCGACGATGCCCGCAAGGCACGCGTCGAGTTCGCCCGTGCGCTCGGCGCGTACATCGACCTGGTCGCCCTCGAACGGCACAACGGCATCGGCGCCCGACAGGCCATGGAGGCAGCAGCCGGAGTCGGCGACTCCTGGGTCTTCACCCGCCTCTCCGAAGAGCTGACTCGCTCGCGATGGTCCGGACTGCCGCCCTGGGATGCGCTGCACACCTTGGCGACAGAGCTCGGACTGCCTGAGCTCGACGACTTCGCTGACATCATGCGGCTCTCCGGAGAGGAAGGAGCAAGCGTGTACGCCACCCTGCGGGCTCGGTCGGCGGCGATGCGTGCGGCGATGCTCAACGATGAGATCGCGCAGGCCAACGCCGTCGGTGAGCGCATGACGATCCCCGGCTCGCTGCTCGGCGTCATCTTCATGGCGCTCCTAGTGACCCCTTCACTGCTTCGCATGCTCACCAGCGCCTAACACCCGAACAGCAAGCCCTCAACCTCTACTCGATCGCACCCATCCAGAACGGAAACCATCAGGAGGAATCCCATGTTGAACCTGGAGTTGAAGGTCCTGGTCCTGCTGCAACTGGCAACGCTCGCCATCGACGACGAAAGGCGCTCGACTCGGCGTGACGAGCGTGGTTCGGTCACTACCGAGTACGTGCTGTGGGCAGTCGCGGTGATCGCCATCGTCGGCATCGTCGTCGCCGCGGTCACGGCCTACGTCCAGGCACAGTCCGGCAAGATCAAGTAGCCGCTCCCCAATGAGCAGGGAGCGAGACGAGCGGGGATCGGCCTCGATCCAGCTCGTCATCCTCCTGCCTGCGCTGTTCGCGGTCCTGTTCGTAGGCATGCAAGCGGCGCTGTTCTACCACGCCCGCACGGTCGCCATCGCCGCCGCCCAAGAAGGTGCCCGAGCGGCCGGCGCCGAGCACGGCCACGAGTCCGATGGAGTCCAAGCCGCCAACGACTTCATCGTCGAGGCCGGTGGTCACGACGTCCTCACCTCGACCTCATCGACCGCCAACCGCACCGCGACCCAGGCCACCGTCACCGTCAGCGGGTTCAGCCTCAGCGTGATCCCCGGTTGGCACGTCCGGATCACCCAAAGCGCGACCGCCCCGGTCGAGCGACTGACCGCTCCCACCGCCGCGAGATCCCCATGAGACGCCCATCGACGCGCCGCCCTTGGATGGGACCCGGGATGGAACCCGTGAGGCAGCGAGACGAGCGCGGGTCCGCAGCGATCGAAGCAGTCATCGGCGTCCCGGCGTTCGGCCTCTTCATTGGCCTGATCATCCTCGGCGGCCGGACGGCCAGCACTCATGAGGCCCTGCAGTCCGCTGCTGCCGAAGGCGCGCGATCCGCCTCGATCGCCCGCGACGCACAGGACGCCCAGGACCAGGCACGCCAGGCCGCGGTCGCCAGCGTCACCAACCAGAACCTCGGCTGCGCGGACGTCAAGGTCAGGGTCGACACAGGCGACTTCACCAAGCCCCCCGGCGTGCCCGGGACGGTCGAAGTCACCGTCTCGTGTCGTCTGGCGCTCGCGGATCTCGCCGTACCGGGAGTCCCGGGCTCCCGCATCATGCACGCCACCATGTCGAGCCCCATCGACACCTGGCGGGAGACACCATGACCACAACCCGCACCGGGCGAACAGGCGAGGCCGGACGCGATGAACGCGGCTCCATCACGGTCTGGATGGCGCTGGCGAGCTTCGCGATGATCTTCCTGGTCGGCCTGGCCGTCGATCTCGGAGGACAGGTCCACACTCACGAGCGGGCCCACGACGTCGCCGCTCAAGCGGCCCGCGCCGGCGGCGAAGAGGTCGACAGCAGCACCGCTGTCCAAGGTCACGCGTTGAGCATCAATCCCGCAGCAGCGAGAGCGGCCGCCCAGCGCTACCTCGACGCTGCCGGGGCGAGCGGGACCGTGACCATCACTGGCGGCAACACCCTCCGGGTGACTGTCCGCGACACCTACGACCCGCAGTTCCTCGGACTGATCGGGATCAACCATCTCGCCGTCACGGGCACGGCAACGGCCCAGCTCATTCGCACCCTCGGAGGTAGCGAGCGATGACCATCCCTACCCACCAACCCAGCCGTCGTCCCCGCCGCATTCCCCACCGAGATTCGCGGTTGCTAGGACTCGCGGCCACCGTCTCCCTGGTCGCCTTCGTGGCTGGCGTTCCCGTCCTGCTGCTGACGATCGCGTCCGTTCCAGATCCGTCCGCGTTCTCCTGGTCGCGACTCACCGCCCCCGACGACGGAACCCTGGCACTGCAAGTCCTGACCTATGTCTGCTGGGCGGCCTGGGCGATCTTCACCTGTCAGCTTGTCGCAGCGATCCTCTCCCAGATCCGAGGAATCCGTGCACCACGGCTACCCGGACTCGTCTTCCCTCAGCTGGCCGCCGACCGTCTCGTCGCGGCCGCCGCACTCCTCTTCGTGGCCGTGCCGGCCACCACCGCGCTCCTGCCGACCCCACATGCCGACGCCTCCCCGA
The DNA here is from genome assembly GCF_039543825.1 of Nocardioides conyzicola. Classification (NCBI taxonomy): domain Bacteria; kingdom Bacillati; phylum Actinomycetota; class Actinomycetes; order Propionibacteriales; family Nocardioidaceae; genus Nocardioides; species Nocardioides conyzicola. The sequence continues at coordinate 955,752 of NZ_BAABKM010000002.1, forward strand.
CCCAGACGGCAGGGCGAGCACCACAGCCAACGACAGCATCAGCAATCGGGGCAGCAGTAGGGCTGCCGCAAGCAGCGCACACCCCGACCTCCGCTACGGCTTCCCCGACCCTCAACGCTCAGCAGAGCTCCGCGCACATGCTGCCTGCGAGCCCGACTCCGCGCATCGAGTCGTACACCGTCAAGCGGGGTGACAGCCTGTGGCGGATCGCGGAGGACCGGCTCGGCGACGGCGCCCGCTACGTCGAGCTCGTCGAGCTCAACCGGACCGTTCTCGGCGACCGCCCCGACTTCTTGATCCCAGGCACCTCGCTCAGGGTCCCGACGACCGAGCCTCCACCCACAGATCCTTCGGCCAAAGTCGAGACCTCGCACGCGTACGTCGTCAGGCCGGGCGACACGCTCACGCAGATCGCCGCGGCCGAGCTCGGTGAACCCGGCGCCTACCCGACGATCTTCGAAGCCTCGCGCGACACCGTCCAGCCTGATGGCCGCCGTCTGACCGATCCGGATCTGATCTACACAGGTTGGACGCTGACAATCCCCGACCGCCCCGAATCCCGCGTCGGGTCAGACGAGCATCCCCAGCCACGGCATGGCAATGCACCGCAGCGCGCCCCGCGGCCGCCATTCGTCCCTGGACCGCACACCGACGCCACGTCACCCGAGACGCCGCCCGAGACCGCGCCGCGCGAGACCTTGCCCGCCGATCCGCCGACCGCCGGCACTCCCGGACACACCAGCTCCGCGGACGAGTCCGACGCCCAGGCGTCCCAACATCTGACGTCGATCGAGGACACCCCACCCAGCCACGACATCGCCCCGCCGTCCTGGATGCTCCCAGGACTGGCCGGCGCGGGGTCGGTCCTCGGCGGTGCTCTGTGGCTGGTGTTGCGCGCGCAGCGGCGCACCCAGCTACGCCACCGACGGCCCGGCACGATCGTCGCACCGCCGCCGCCGGAGCTGATCCCTGCCGAGAGGACCGCCTGCGCAACCGCTTCGGTGATCGCACCGCGCGTCGACGCACTCGACACGGCGCTGCGCCTGCTTCCGGGTCACCTTCACCTGCTGGTCGCGACGATCGGCGACGGTGCGATCTGCTTGATCCTGCGAGAGCCGGCCGAGCTGCCGGAGCCGTGGAGCGGCGCCGGCACCGAATGGCAGATCAGGATCGTCGACGTTCCCGAGCCACCGTCCGACTCCTTCCCGCCGTACCCGCTCCTGGTGAGCATCGGGCAGGACACGGACGGGGAGTTCGTGTTCCTCAACCTCGAGGAGCTGCGGACCATCACGGTCTCCGGCGATCTCGACAGGACGCAGGCTCTCGCACGCCACATCGCCGCGGAGATCGCAGTCAACCCGTGGGCGAGCGTCACCACCGTCGATCTCCTCGGCTTCGGAGCCGACCTGGCGTCGTTCAACCTCGGCCGCGTCCGCACCCACCCCGTCGGAGACACCGCGTTCATCGGCGACCTCACGCGCGGCCTGGCCGCGATCACCGCACCATCCGACCCCGATGACTTCTCCGTCGCGATCATCGCGGACACGGATGGACCAGCCGCCGATCTCGACCAGCTCGCCCGGGCGATCCAGTCCATCCCGGGCCGCTCCTCCGCGGCGCTCATCGAGCTAGCCGCCAACCCGCGACCCGACGGTGCTCACCTGGAGGTCACCGCCGACGGACTGCTGTGCGAGGCGCGTCTCGGCGTGGAGGTCATCGCCGCCGGTTTGAGTGAGGACGAGGCGCGAGCCTGCGCGCTGCTGCTGGACCTCACACTCGACCAGTCCATGATCCCCGTCCCAACATCGACCTCAGAGCCGGCACAGGTCCCCGGGGCACTAGTCGGCGTCGAGGCAGTCTGCGATCTGGGTGGTGCGCTACTCAAGGATCTGACCCGGCCCCGCGACGAACACCATGAGGGCCCTGCCGACGAGAGGTCCCTGCTCCCGCTCGAAGCGCACGTGTACGCCGACGCCGCAGCGACCACGATCGAGGACGTCGAAGTCCTCGCACCACGGGCGACCCCACAGGCCAAGGCCGCAGTGGAGGCCGTGGACCCGGACCTCGACGAGGATCTGGCCCGATGGGAGTCCCCCACCATCGCGTCGGCCAAGCTGACCCTCCTTGGCCCCGTGGGCGCCCGCACCACCGGGGACGCGAAGACGACAGCCCATCGCCGACCGTTCTACGTCGAGCTACTGGCCTACCTCGCACTCCATCCACGCGGGGCCACCGCCGCCGAGATCGCCGACGCCTTCGGTCTCAAGCCCGACCGGGTCCGAGTCGACATGAGCCAGCTGCGCCGCTGGCTAGGCAACGATCCCCGTACCGGCGACCCCTACCTGCCCAGGGCCACGCCCCAGACGGGGCCCGCGACGGGCCCTGTCGCCGGCGCCGACACCGCGGCCGTCTACCGGGTCCATGGCGTCCTGTCCGACCTCGACCTGTTTCGCCGTCTCCGCGCGCGCGGACAGAGCCGCGGCGCACCGGGCATCAACGACCTGGTCTCCGCATTGCGCCTGGTCACCGGTGAGCCGTTCACGCACCTGCGCGAGGACCACTGGAACTGGCTGCTCGACGGCGACCGGTGGGACCACGTCATGAGCGCCGCCATCGTCGACGTCGGCCACATCGTCACCACCCATGCGCTCGCCAACGAGGATCCCGAGCTGGCGCTATGGGCGGCCCAGATCGCCTACCGCGCCTCGCCCTACGACGAGGTCGCCCAACTCGACATCATCGCGACTGAGAAGGCGCACGGCGACAACGACCAGGCCGATGCAGATCTCGACCAGAAGATCCTCGACCGGCGCGACGACCACATGCCGCCCATCGACATCCCGGCCCGCAGCAGCCAGGTCCTCGGACATAAGCACTGGACCAGCCGCGAAACCCGCCCCCGCCGAACCGGCTGACCGGCCGGCGCCCCGAAGGTGGGGCCCCGCCCTCGGCAACACCGCACGCGAGGCGGGCCGTTAGCGCCATGGGCCGTTGTTCCAGACGTTGATGTCGCTCTTGGCCGGGCGAAGCACCGACGCAGGCAACCACGCCTGCTGGATCGAGTCGCGCAGGCGGGTTGTCCAGCCAGATGACCCAGGCATGCCAGCGTGCTCCGTCACGCTGCCAGTCGAGGATCAACCCCGGCGCGGGCGGCGGGTAGTTGCCCGGCCCGAATCGCACCCAGCAATGCCGCCAGCGACCGGGCTGCGGCCACGCGTCGCGCTTCGGCGGATTCGAGGACACGAGCTCATCTTGCCCCACGCTCGAACATGTGTTCGACTACGGTCATGGGATCGACACCCAAGCTGACACCCGGGGAGCGGCAGTACATGGCCGGGTACGACGAAGGTCGGACCCTGGCCCTGCGGACCGGCTCATCCGCAGCTGGCCACCACTGGCTCGCCGTGCATCGCGACGCCGACAGTGACCGCACTGCCTTCATCGCCGGCTACGAATGGGCACTGTGGGACTACGAGGACGCCAACGGGCTGACCCACGCTCCCGACAAGGACCGAGCCGTCGGGTGAGGGGGAGAACCCAGCCCGGAATGCACTGAACCACGCCAACCGGCGAGTGCTCAATGCTCGGAGAGCTCCCGGGAGGGGTTTACGCGGAGCCAGGCAAGCCCTCGGCTGAACTTTAGGGGGAACGCCCTCTGACCTGGGAAAACGCAACGTTCCCCCCAGCGTTCCCCCCAACGTTCCCCCTGCTTGTTACCGAATTCTGGTAACACCCACACGTCAGTGTCTGACGCATGCTCGATCCAGAGAACCCGATTCCCGAGTGGACCCCCTCGACGATGCAGCGGGTGGCCGCCGAGCCGACCCTGGCGGCTGCCGCGATCCGCTACGCGAATCTCGGGATCCCGATCTTCCCGTGCGTGCCGGGCGGCAAGCAGCCGTTGACTCCGAACGGGTTCCACGACGCCACATCGTCGGCCCGCGTCGTCCACGGCTGGTGGCAGCGCACCCCCCTAGCGAACATCGGTCTGCCGACCGGTGCAGGTGCCGGCGTGGTCGTGGTCGATGTCGATGTTCATCACGGCGGCAGCGGGTTCGCTCCGTTCGAGCGCGCTCGAGCTCGGGGGCTCGCGGAGGGTTGGGGGTGGATGGTTCGCACACCCTCCGGCGGAATCCACGCCTACTACCCAAGCGCGCCCGCCCTGGTGCAGCGCTCCTGGCAGGTTCCCTCGGCCCACGTCGACTTTCGGGGCGACGGCGGCTACATCATCGCTCCACCCTCACTGATCACCGTGGACGGTGCGCCGACGGTGTACGAGGTGATCGCGACCGCACCCAGGCATCCCGTGCCGCTCGACGCGACCGGACTGCGAGGGTTCCTCGAGCCTCCTCGCCGCTCTTCCCTGGCCGCGTCGCCGGGCGTGACTTCGGGCCTCCCGACGGCCGGCTGTCGGCCCGAGGCGCTGGCACGCGTGGTCGCTCTGGCTCCCGAAGGGGGTCGTAACCGGGCGCTGTTCTGGGCCTCATGCCGCATGGCCGAGGACCGCGACCAGACACTGCAAAGCGCGCGGGCGCACCTGATCCCGGCAGCTCAGCATGCCGGGCTTCCTGATCAGGAGATCGAGTCGACGATTGGCTCGGCCTTCCGGATCGCCTCCCGGCTCAGCCCGGCCGCTCGCAGTGGGAGCCGCCTTGGCCCTACCGCTTCGAGCATCCGGTCGAGTGAGGCGGCGCAGCTGTGAACACCGATGTCGAGTACCGACGCCACCTCCCTCCACACGGCCAGCGACCACTCACACCAGGTTTGCCCGTCGACTCCGCCCAGGACGTCGAAGCAGCAGCCAGGTACCTGGCCGAGCGCCGCGACCCGTCCCTCGCGCCGACCACGGGCGCGCGGTCACCCGGGGTCGCGGGAGTCACCTGGGTCAGGCCGACCGAGATGGCCGCCTACGCCGCGCCGGTCCTCGGGCGCGGGATCGATCTGCAGGCCGATCTGATCCGGCGGGCGCGGCGCGGTCCAACCAGAAGTGCCAGGGCACTCCCCCGTCTCCTGACGCACTCCACGCGAGCGATTGCGCAATCACCATCAGTCCCACCGTCAGCCCCGCCATCGACCCCGCTACCGACGCCGCCGGTTGCCCACGAGGAAGGACCATTGCTATGAGCCGTTCATTCGAGACCTCCGAGGGTCTGCGCCGCCTGTTGATCCGCCTGCGCGTCTGCGGCCCGCGAGCGTGGGAGCACGATCCAGAGGCGCGCGAGCTCATGGCCTACACCACCCTCAAGTACCAGGCACTCGCGCGTAAGCACCGCTGCGACCCGACTGCAGGTGCCGCTGCGGCGTTCGAGGCAATGCGCACCTACGCCGTCCGCACCGCGACGGACCCGTGGGCGGTAGTCACCATGGCGGTCAAGGTCTCCCTGATCGCCGAGGAGCGCGCCGCCGGACTCATGTGCTCGGTCGACCAGGCCCGGCGCCCCGAGTTCTCCTCCCAGCACGACGTGCAACGGTTCTGCGACACCGACTCCGACCTTCCCAGCTTCCTCCCAGAGCTGGCCGTCGGACCGGTCGAGCCGGTCATCTCCGAGCAGGGTCGACCGACCACCGCCCACGAGGCCGTCGATGCGACCATCAACCTGTTCGCCGCCCTGGGCTGGCCCCGAGATACAGCCACCTGCCTGCTCGACTACATCGGGGCACGGCTGATGGAATCCGGCTCTCGCCCCCGGGCGCACGCCGCGCTCCGTCGCGACCATTCCGCCCGAGCGTTGCTCGACCTCGACCAAGCGGTGTGGTCAACGATGTTGCGCATCATCTTGGGCAACCCGAACCCCGACGAGGTCTACACCTCTGACGGACACGGCGTCTTGCTGAGGCTGCTTATCGGGCATCACGTCACCGAGCTCCTTGACGACGACCTGCTCGTCTTCGAGATCAGCGACGCCGCGCCGTCCAGGAGAGGCGCAGTCGATGCATGAAACCCAGCCCGAGTCCCGGCTCGACACGCGAGGTCGGATCGAGCTCGACCGAACGATCGACTCGATCGTCGTCGGGACGCGGTATCGCAAGGACCCTGGCGACCTCACCGACCTCATGGCCTCCATTGATCAACTCGGCCTGCTGCAACCCGCGACGATCACCCCTGACGGTGTCCTCGTGTGTGGGTGGCGCCGCTTGGAGGCTGTGCGGCGGCTCGGGTGGCGCTCGATGAACGTGTGGGTTCGCTCCGGCATCTCCGGCAGGCTCGAGTCCCTGCTCGCCCAGCAGGATGACAACGACCTGCACAAGCCACTCAACGAGATCGAGAAGGCCACGCTCTACCGCGAGCTCAAGCAGGTGCGCGCCGAGGAGGCCGAGCGACGCAAGCAGGCCACTCAGTTCGGAGCCGAGTCATACGGCGGAGCCTCCGGTGGTGCGTCGGACGCACCACCGGGCGAAACGGGCAAGGCCCGTCGCCAGGCGGCGATGGCGATCACCGGCAAGGCGTCCTACGACACACATGAACGGGTCTGTGCGCTCATGGACTGGGCCTCGCGCAAGGCCACCCCTCCCGAGATCCGGGCCATGGCTAACGACGCGTTGCGCAGGATCGAGGCCGGCGAGCCGGTGAAGCCGCTGCACCGCGAGGTCAAGGACGCGTGGGACGAGGTCCAGGACCGTGAGGCCGAGACTGGGCTCGCTCGGCTGGCACGTGAGGCCCTCGAGCGCGTCAAGGGTGAGAGCGGCAGCGCCGGGCCTAAGCGGACCGAGCTCGGTCGCAACCAACGCCCGACCAGCCACTACCGCAGCGTCCGGTCGTTCATCCTGACCTGGACCGAGCTCGACGGGTGGACCGAGACGTACGACGTCGACGCTCTCGCCATCGAGCTCGCCGACGCGGACTGGGAGCGGTTCGACCGCGTCGTGACCGCCACCATCGCGTTCCGCGACCAGCTCACCGCCGCGCGGCGCGACGCCCGAACGGCGGACCAGACGGGATAGGTCGCGCACCTCAAGGTCATCCCGACCCATCGTCATTCGGAGTCCTCGCGATGTCCCACCTGACCACCCACCCGTTCACCGGCCGCCAGCTCCTGCTGCTCCTCGCGGGCGCGCTCGCGCTGTCCGCCCTCGCTGCCGGTCTCTACGGGTTAGCGCGAGGACCCGGCGGGGCGAGTCCATTACCGGCGAGAACGTCAGGCCCGGTTCACGATGCAGAGGCGGTGAAGATCCACGATCAACCAGTCGACGCGCACGTGGACCCTCAGGACCGGCCACTGCCCCATACCGGCGATCCGGTGACGTACGCCCGGGCGGTCGCGAGCTCGCTCTTTGACTGGGACACGACCACGGGGTTCCTCCCGGTCGACTACACAGCACCCGTCCTGGCCGACGCCGACCCGTCCGGTGAGGAGACACCCGGGTTGCTCATCGACGTCGCGACCTATCTGCCGACCCTCGAGCAGTGGCTTGACCTGGGGGCGATGGAGGTGGCGCAGTCCCTGGCGATCGACGAGGCATCCATCCCCGCGTCATGGGCGGTCGCCGACGAGCAGGCCCGCGGGCAGCTGCGACCCGGGACCACCGCGGTGACCATCAACGGCACCCGCCGTCGCAGCGGGACCTGGGACGGAACCGCGGCCGAGACATCGTCCCCGGTCTCCTTCACGGTTTTCGTTGCCTGCGCACCGTCGTTCGACCGCTGCCACGTCCTGCGCCTCTCTGAGCTCGACAACCCGTTGAGGTGACCCTTCGGTGGGGGTGAAGATCATCGCGTCTGCGGCGCTGTCGGTCCTGCTCGCACCCGGGGCGGCCATGCTCGGGGTCGCGGCGCTGGTCGGACCCGCAGCGGCCGGATCCGCTGACTGTCTGTGGGACGACCTGGCAACGGAAAGCGTCGAGGTCGTCGGCGCGGTCCCGGCTGCCCTCACGGCGGCCAACGGCAACGGCGCGTCCGTCACGCTCAACCATCGCCAGCTCACCCGTGCCGCGACAGTCATCGCGGTTGGCAGCAGCGAGCAGGTTCCCGCCCGTGGCCAGCTGATCGCGGTCATGACCGCGATCACCGAGTCCTCGCTCCGGGTTCTCTCGAACATCGGCGCCTACCCTCAGTCGGCTCAGCTGCCCAACGACGGTGACGGTGGGGATCACGACTCCGTCGGGATGTTCCAACAACGACCCGCCGCGGGGTGGGGCAGTGTCGAGAACCTGATGGACCCCGTGTGGTCAGCGCGTGCCTTCTACGGTGGACCGAGCGGCCCCAACCACGGCTCGCCACGTGGGCTCCTGGACATCGACGGCTGGCAGGACATGGACCCTGGGGCTGCGGCCCAAGCGGTGCAGGTCTCCGCCTATCCGGACCGGTACGCCATCAACCGGCCCGTCGCCGAGAAGGTACTGGCCGTGCTGAGCGGCGCCGGCGTCGTCAGCGGAACCCTCAGTCGAGGGAACAGGGGCTTCGACTGTGCGCAACTTGCCGAAGATCAGACTGGCAGCGTCCCTGGCGGACTTCCACCTGGCTTTCCGGGCGCTCTCATGGCAGCGGCCGCTGCGAAGATCGGCACCCCGTACGTGTGGGGCGGCGGCGATTTCAACGGCGCCACAGGTGGGGGCTTCGACTGCTCGGGCCTTGTGCTCTATGCCGCCTACCGGGCTTCCGATGGGCGGATCCGGCTGCCCCACTACAGCGGCTCGCAGATCCACGCCGGCCTGGCCGTCGGCTGGAGTGAGAAGCGGCCCGGCGACCTGATCTTCTTCAGCTACCCCGGAGCCGGCGGGCCGCACCACGTCGCCATCTACGTCGGCGGCGACCGGATTCTGCAGGCCCCACACACCGGCGACGTCGTCCGCTACGGCACGATCGGCGAGTTCGCGGGCCAGATGATGACGATCCGACGTCTCGGCTGAACCGGTACGTCGCTGGCGGACGAGTCGCACCTGGGCTGTATGCGCAACCTTCCTAGCGCCGCGAGTGCGGTCGGTCCGAACTTCGGTGCTGTCGGCGGGTCCGGCCAGCTGCGCGTCATCGTCGGTGCCCTGCTGACCTACGGCCTGGTCGTCGCGGTCCTGATGCTCGTCGTGTCGGCCGCGACCTGGGCGATCGCGTCGGGATCCGGTTCCTGGCACGTCGCCCAGAAGGCGAGGGCCGGCTGCTTGGTGGCGATCGGCGGGGCCGTCCTCACCGGGTCCGCGCTGCCGTGGGCGAACTGGCTGCTGGGCCTCGGCGCACACCTCTGAGACGCAAACACCGTTTCGACGTCCGACCATGACTTCTGGAGCCACCATGAATCTGTCCGCAACGGCACTCCTGCTCCCGTTCGACATCAACATCAGTCCGAACTCCAACGGCTTGCCGGGGATCCAGCAGCTCCGCAGCGTCGTGGGCGCCTCGATGACCATAGGCCTGATCCTCGCCGTACTCGCCCTAATCATTTCGGCCGTCGTCTGGGCACTCGGCGCCAACTCCTCGAACCCGCACCTGGCCGGGCGAGGCAAGACCGGCGTCCTGGTAGCCCTGGGCTCGGCCATCGTCTGCGGCGCTTCGGTCACGCTGGTGAACTTCTTCTGGCACGTAGGCCAGCAGGTCTGAGGCGGCCCGTCATGGCTGTGTGCGACGTACCGGTCATCCATCAGGTCTGCAACGAGGCCGGCGACGCCGCAGGTGCCGTGGTCACCGCCCCCTTCGACTGGCTCGCCCAATCGATGGCCGGCGCCGCGCAATGGATGTTCGCCGCCGTCTGGACGGTCATCGACACCACAACGTTCGTCGACGTGACCAGCAAGCAGTACCGAGGCGTCTACAGCATCATGTTCGGCATCGCCGTCTTCGTGATGCTCGGCTTCTTCATGCTGCAAGTCATCGGTGCCATGATCCGCCGCGAGCCGGCCGCACTTCCGCGGGCCGCGCTCGGACTCGCGAAGTCGATCCTCGGCTCCTTCGTCGCACTCGCACTCGTCGGCACCGCACTCGAGGTCACCGACCAGCTCTGCGTCGGCATCGTCAACGCCGCCGGCACCAACATGGACGAGATGGGCGACAAGCTCGCCGTCCTCGCCGCAGGCCTAGGCGCCATCAGTCTCACCGCACCCGGCGCGGGTGCGATCGTGACGATCTTCCTCTCGAGCCTGGCCATCATCGGCGCGATCGTCGTATGGATGAGCCTGTTGATCCGCAAGGCCCTGCTGTTAATCGCGATCGTGTTCGCGCCGATCGCCCTGGCCGGGTCCAGCTGGGACCACACCCGCTCCTGGGTCAGCCGGTGGGCGACATTCGTGGTCGCGATGATCCTGTCCAAAGTCGTCCTGGTCGTGATCTTCCTCCTGGCGACCGCCCAGGTCGCCGCTCCCATCGACGCGGACCTGGAGTCGGCCAGTCAACCGATCGCCGGCGTGGTGCTGATGCTGATGGCCGGGTTCGCGCCGTACCTGACCTACAAAGCCATCGCCTTCATGGGCTTCGACATGTACCACGCGATGTCGGCCGAGCAGGAGGCCAAGAGCTCCCTCAACCGGCCGATGCCAATTCCGCTCAGTCATCGTGCCGGATCCGCCGCACCGACCAAGGTGCTCGGCGCGGGCGCACCCGGAGGCGGAGCCCCAGCCTCGGCTGCGTCCTCCCCCGGAGGCCCGACAGTCGGCGGCTCGGGTGCTGGGTCGGCGGGTGCTGGGTCGGGTGGCAGTGCTGCTAGCGGTGGCGGCGCCGCGGCCGGCGGGGCCGCAGGCGGTGCCGCCGCTGCGGCGGGACCGGTCGCCGCAGCCGCAGTGGTGGCCAAGGAGTCAGCGGCCGCAGGGCCTCGCCTGGGGAACTTCGTCGCTGCCCAAGCCAGTGGGCACAGCGAGGCAAGTCGCCCGTCCGAGCCGGCCACGACACCTCCGAGGGTCGCGGAGCCCGAACTCGCGGGACCCCGATCTGGGGCTGATCGCCGATGAGCTCCAGCTCGACGTCCCAGGAACAGGTGACGCCGGTGAAGTTCTCCCGACTCAGCCGCCGCGGCGTGATCCTCGGGCTCTCCGGCTCGCAACTGCTGGTGGCGAGCATCGGCGCCGCCTGCCTCTTGTTCGGCCTGTACGCCGGCGTCGTCTTGGTCGCTCTACCAGCCACCGCGACGTGCGCAGCGCTCGCGTTCCTCAGTCTCGGGGGACGCAGGCTCATCGAGTGGGGCCCGATCGCCGCTCGCTGGGTGTGGCGCTCGGCCGGCGGCCAGCTCCAGTTCCGCCGACGCATCCTCAAGCCTCGACCCGCAGGGAGCCTGGCCCTTCCGGGCGATGCCGCGAGGTTGCGGCAGTGGGTTGATCCAGACACGGGCGCCGTGATGGTCCACGACCCGCATGCAGCGACCCTCACCGCGGTCGTCGGAGTCTCCCACCCAGCGTTCGTGCTGCTCGACCCCGCCGAACAGGAGCGCAAGGTCGTCGGCTGGGGCCGGGTCCTGGCTACGGCCTGTCGCTCCGGACGGCTGGCCTCGCTGCAGGTCACCGAACGAACCCTTCCCGACTCGGGCAAGGGACTTGCTGACTGGTGGGCTCAACACGGCCGCCCCACGGCGAGCCGCGCCGGGACCCAGGATCGAATCCCAGGCGGGTGGGCTGCGACGACGTATGAGGAGCTCATCGAGCGTGCTGGACCCGCTGGGGAGCGCCACGCCAGCACGATCTCGATCTCGCTGGACCTCAAAGCCGCGCGACGCGCGATCCGCGCGGCCGGGGGCGGCAACCGCGGCGCGGCCGCCGTGCTGCGCCAAGAGATGTCGACAACCACGGCCGCACTACGCTCAGCCGACCTGACCCCGTCGGACTGGCTGACCCCCGGCGACCTTGCGCTGATTCTCCGCGCGGCCTACGACCCGGCCGTCGCCGGTGCACTGGAGCGCCACGGCGACCTCGGCCGCGACCTGGCGACCGCCGGGCCGGTCGCGGTGAGCGAGTCCTGGGACAGCCTGCGCAGCGACTCGGCACACCACTGCGTGCTCTGGATCAGCGAGTGGCCGAGATCGCTCGTCTTCCCCGGCTTTCTCGCTCCGCTCCTGCTGTCATCGGGAATCCGGCGCACCTTCACCCTCCTCTACACCCCGATGCGCACCGACCGGGCCGCACGCGACATCCGCAAGAAGAAGACCGAATACATCTCGGATGCCGCCCAACGTCACAAGATCGGTCAGATCGAGGACGCCCAACAGACCGCCGAGTTCCACGACGTGCTCCAGCAAGAAGCCGACCTGACCGCCGGTCACGGCGTCTTACGGACGACGGGGCTGGTCGTGGTCAGCGCAAGCGACCCCGACGAGCTCGAGCGTGCCGTTGCGGCCGTCGAGCAGGCAGCGATCCAAGCCTCGTGCGAGACCCGCCGACTGTGGGGCCAGCAAGCCCAGGCGTTCGCGACGGCAGCGTTGCCACTCTGCCGCGCCCTGTGACCCCGCTCTGTGGCGCGGTCGATCTCGCAAACGACGCGACCGCAGGCAGAGACGACGCACCTGTTTCACGAGTCCCCTTCCGGCCTCGTCCCTGCATTCCAGGAGCCAATGATGCCGACCTTCCACGATCCCGTAGCTGACGCCACCGAAGTTCGCGAGGCGATCCGAGGCCTGGCCCACGCGACCCGCTCGGTCGACGACCCGACCGCGATCTGTCAGGTCCTCGGATCGATCAGCTCCGCCCTCGCCTCACTGACACAGACCCTGCACCAGCTCGGCGACACCCACGATCGCCCAGCGATCCGCCGCGCCTGGATCAACAGTGACTCACGGGCCGACTGTGCCTCCTCCTACCGGGTCTCGTGGGAGCTGCACCGCGCAGCCGAGATGACCCATCAGGTCGCCGCAGCGGTCGACCGAGCACACGAGATCGAAGCCACGATCGCCTACGACCACCCACCGGTAAACCCCGCTCACGGGGTGCCCTCCGAGCGCACGGGTCCGATCCACGATCACGAGATGTCACGGTGACCACCCGAGACGCCGACAGGGGCGAGAAGCGGCTGCACGCAACAGTCCTGGTCTCCCCGAACCGCGAACGACGCCGGGACCGCAAGCTCCGCAAGGCTGCCGCCCGGGCGCGGATGGCGGAGGATCGCGACGCTCGCCGTGCCCAGGCTCGCCGCAAATCGGTCGGACTCGCGGCTGAGAAGCGGTCGACCGTGACGTTGCCCAGTGGCGGCGAGCCGGGTCCGGCAACGCTCCGCACACCCGGACGGTTGCGGCTGCCGCGCCATCAGGACACCTCCGCCACCCTGGCCGGCGCCTACCCGTTCCTCGCCGAGGGCGGGCTGGGCAGCGAGGGTGTCTTCGTTGGCCAGGACCTCTACTCCGGAAGCTCGTTCGTCTACGACCCCTGGATCCTCTACGCCCGAGGCGTCATCACCGCACCCAACGTCGTCCTCGCTGGCATCGTCGGCTCCGGGAAGTCCTGCCTCGCCAAGAGCCTCTACGCCCGATCGATCCCGTTCGGGCGCCGGGTCTACGTGCCCGGCGACCCCAAGGGCGAGCACACCGCGGTCGCCGAAGCAGTCGGCGGCCGCGCCATCGCCCTGGGCCACGGGATGGCGAACCGGCTCAATCCCCTCGATGAGGGACACCGCCCCACCGGGCTCGACGACGCCCAGTGGGCCAGCCAGATCGCCTCACGGCGACGCGACCTGGTCGGCGCGCTGGCCGAGACCGTCCTCGACCGGCGCCTCACCCCCCTTGAGCACACAGCCGTCGACATCGCCATCGACCACACCGTCCGCACCGCGGACGTTCCCGTTCTGCCGATGGTGGTCGACCGCATCCTCTCCCCCGACCGCGGCGACAACCACGACGGGCGGCTCGCCGAGGACGGACGCCTCGTCGGGCACGCGCTACGGCGCCTCGTCGCCGGAGACCTCGCCGGGCTGTTCGACGGACCCTCGACCGTCACCTTCGACCCAACGTTGCCAATGATCTCCCTCGACCTGTCGCGCGTCACCGAGAACGCAACCCTGATCTCGGTCCTGATGACCTGCGCCTCGGCCTGGATGGAGTCAGCCCTTCTCGACCCCACCGGCGGCCAACGCTGGGTGGTCTACGACGAAGCCTGGCGACTGATGTCCCACCCCGCGCTGCTGCGGCGCATGGACGCCCACTGGCGGCTCGCCCGGCACTACGGCATCGCCAACATGCTGATCTTCCACAAGCTCACCGACCTCGACAACGTCGGCGACCACGGGTCCGCGATGCGTGCCCTCGCCTCCTCACTCCTCGCGAACGCCGAGACCCGAATCGTCTACCGCCAAGAGTCCGACCAGCTCGGCGCAACCTCGGCCGCACTCGGCCTCACCGGCACCGAACAGTCCCTGATCCCCACCCTCGGCACCGGCCAGGGCCTGTGGCGGATCAAGCACCGCTCGTTCGTCGTCCAGCACCAGCTGCACCCCGCCGAGCTCGAGCTGTTCGACACCACCGGCCGCATGACCGGCCGGAGCAGCTCCGAACGCGACGGAGGGCCGTCGTCATGAACACCTCGACCCGTGCGCACGCCTCGCGCGAAGCCAAGCTCGAGGCACTCCAGCAGCAGCTCACGGACTCCGTCGCTGCACTCGTCACAAGCGAGGACTGGACGCGGGCCCTGACGTTCGCTGCGCAGTTCCGCTCACGCAGCTTCAACAACACGATGCTGATCTACGCCCAGCACTACGCCGCCCACCAAGCCGGCCGCGTTCCCGAACCCAGTCCGACCTACGTCGCCGGCTTCCATCAGTGGCTCTCGCTCGGCCGTCACGTCGAGAAGGGCCAGCACGGGTACGGCATCCTCGCGCCCCTCACCGCACGATTCGCCTCCCGAACACCATCCGATCCAAGCTCGTGGCACCGCCTCGCGCGCGGCGAAAAGCCCGCCTCCGGAGAGAGCGTAAAGTCGAAGCTCGTCGGCCTCAAACCCATCCACGTGTGGGACGTCTCCCAGACCGCCGGCGCCCCTCTCCCCGACCGCCCGCGTCCCCACGTCCTGCAAGGCCAGGCACCCGCCGGGCTGTGGGACGGGCTCGCCGACCAGATCACCGCCCACGGGTTCGAGCTCCGACTCGTCTCGACCGCGGACGCGATCGGAGGAGCCAACGGACTCACCGACTTCCTCACCCACGAGGTCTCCATCCGGATGGACATGGACGACGCAGCACAGGTCAAGACGCTCGCCCACGAACTCGGTCACCTACTGCTACACGAGCCCCGCGAGAGCGGGCGCACCCCCGAGGTCACCGACGAGGTCGTCGCGGACGCAACACTGCATCGCGGGATCGCCGAGGTCGAAGCGGAGTCGGTCGCGTTGATGGTCGGCGCCGCCCACGGCCTCGACACGTCCGCCTACACCGTGCCCTACGTCTCGACCTGGGCATCAAGTGTCCCCGGGAGGACACCGGTCGAGGTCGTCGCCTCGACCGCCGAGCGGGTCCGAAACGCCGCGATCGGGATCCTCGAAAAGCTGGACACCCCGAAAGTCGGCGACGGCGATCCACCCGGACTGGACCGCGACGCGCCCACCCGATGGTCCCGAACCGCCCCGGTCGCCACCGGTACACAGCGCGACCAGGCAGCAATCACGCTATGAAGATCCCGGCTGTGCTCAGCACCGTCCACGCCACGATCGACGCCGACGGCCTCCTGCGGATCGACCTCGACGGAAAACCACACCCCACCCCCGACGAGCGCCGTCGCAGCGACCTGCGATCGGTCCTCGACGAGATCACCGCCAAGATCGGGAACCCGGTCCGGGTCGAGGTCAGCGAACACGACGGGACGACGTACTCCGACATCGTCACTCCCCCCGCGGACACACCGGGCAGCACACAACCGACCGGTATGGCGCACGCCGCGCCGCCTGCAGTACCAGCCGCCGGGCTCACCGGCTCGGGATTCCAGCCAGGAGAGAACGTCGCGGTCGCCTGTGTCCTCTGCATTCAGGCCGCTGGCGCAGATGGCCAAGCTGCCGTGCACCTCCCGCCTTCACTCCTGACCAGGCCGGGATTCACGATGCTCCTCATCGGGATGACGTCGGCAAACGTTGCGCAGATCGAGCCCACGTGAACAGCCGCGGCCAGTCGGTCGACCACGAGCTCACCAACGCCGCTCTGCTCCTCATCTGCGGCGCGCTCGTCCTCGCAATCCTGCTTCGGGCGGCCGGGTCGGTCGCCGCGTTCGTGACCGGTGCCTCGCAGCCCTCCCGTGGTGCTGCGGCAGGGATGGGTGTGCTCTCCACCCCCAGTCGTCCAGGCACCGCGCTGGGGGTGAGCGGTCTCAACCCGACCGTCTATTGGGCGACCCTGCTCGTCCTCGTCGCAGCACTGGCAGCGGTCGTCTGGCTCGCCTGGGCGCTCATATCCCGGACCAGGCATCGCACCGCTCGGGACCCGGCGCGCATCCACGGAACCGCCGACCGGAGGGACGTCGACACTTCCGCCTCACGCAAGGCGCTCCTACGCCGCGCAAGAACCCTGCGGCCCTCACTGAATCACCCCGATCCTGCAGACGTCGGATACCTGCTCGGCACCAGCCGCGGTCGCGAGATCTGGGCGTCGGTGGAGGACTCCATCCTCGTCATCGGCCCACCACGATCAGGCAAGGGACTCCACCTGGTCATCAACGCCATCCTCGACGCTCCCGGCGCCGTCGTCACCACCTCCACAAGACCCGACAACATCGCGGCCACCATCGCGGCCCGCCAGGCCCACGGACCGGTCGCGGTCTTCGACCCCCAGCGGCTCACCGGCGGGCTCGCCGCAGTCGAGGGCGTCGGCGTCCGTTGGTCACCGATCCGCGGATGCGAAGACCCGCTCACCGCGATGATCCGAGCGGCCGGACTCGCTTCCTCAACTGGACTCTCGTCTGGGGGCACCGACTCCGGCGGGTTCTGGGAAGGTCGGGCTCGAGCCGTCATCCAGGCGCTCCTCCACGCCGCCGCACTAGACCGACTCCCGACCCGCACCCTGTTCGAGTGGTCACTCTCAGCGACCGCCGCGATGGACGCCGTCAGCATCCTCGCCATCCATGCCGACGCCGCGCCCGGCTGGGCCGACTCGCTGCGCGGCATGATCGAGAGCGACCCAAGAACCCGCGACTCCATCTGGATGGCCGTCTCCCAAGCCATGGCCTCACTCGCGGACCCTCAGGTCCTCGACGCCGTCAGCCCTCCACCGGGCGAAGAGTTCGACCCGGCCCACTTCCTGAGCGAAAACGGCACCCTCTACCTGCTCGCGACCGGAGCAGGCGCGAGCGCCGCATGGCCTCTCGTTGCCGCGTTCGTCGAAGACCTCACCGAGGCCGCCCGCCACCTGGCCGCCTCATCTCCTGGCACCCGACTAGACCCACCCCTGTTGCTAGCCCTCGACGAGATCGGCAACCTCGCGCCACTCCCCTCGCTGCCCGTGCTGATGGCCGAAGGCGGCGGCACCGGCATCACCCCCATGCCGGTCCTGCAATCGCTGTCCCAGGCAAGGAGCCGCTGGGGCGACCATGCGGCTAGCGCCATCTGGGACGCTTCCATCGTGAAGGTCATCCTCGGGGGCGCATCCGGCTCTAGAGACCTCCAAGACATCTCCGTTCTCATCGGCGAACGCGACGAACGGTCGGAGTCCGTCAACATCGGCGACTACGGCTCTCGATCAGTCCAACGGTCCACTCGGCGGGTGCCGATCATGCCTCCCGAACGCATCCGCACCTTGCCGTTTGGTACGGGCCTCGTTCTCCTTCGCTCGGCGCCGCCGATCATCGCCAAGCTCAGGCGTTGGTCCGAGCGGGAGACCATGAAGGACTGAGTCAACACGGAGGAAAGCGGCCCGCCGCCCCCGCAGAGGCACGTGCACCCCGCCCACTATGACGCGCCTCCGGAGACTCGTCCCTCACTCGTCCCAAGCAGACCGCACACGCAGGCGCCGCTACTTGTCGATGGCCGAGAACGTGGGGCAGCTTTGACGTGGTCTCTCAAACCCCACCGCACCCGCGGGTCCATGCGTGATGATGCTCACGTGCCGCACTTGATGCGCGCGCGTCACGACTTGGAGTGAGGGATGTGCAGTGTGGGCTGACAATGAGGCCGACTTCGATCTACTCGGGTTCGACTTTCTAGTCGACGGACTCGTCGTCGCGCTCACCGAGCCGCGGCTCCTTCCTCTCACCGTCGGCGTCCTCGGTGACTGGGGTTCCGGCAAAAGCAGTCTGATGCGCATTGCCGGGCGTGAGGTGGCCGCGCTAACCACCAGCGTCGAAAGCGAGGAGGGTCCGAAACCTAAACCGCGCTATCTCGTCGTCGAGTTCAGTCCCTGGCAGCACGAGGACTACGACGACGTCAAAACGGCGTTGATGACGTCAATCCTCGATGCACTACACGAAAACGCGCCGTCCCTGAAAGCCGAAATCAATAGGTTAAGGAAGATCGTCGATGGCTTGAAGAGGTTGGGGCGGCGCAGCGGCCGGGTCGGGGCTTCAGTGGCTGCTGGTGCGACACCGATCGTCCTCCAACTAACAAGCCCAGACCTGGACCCAGGCGTCGTGGACCTGGCCGCCGCGGGCGCAGGAGCCCTCGCAGGAGAAGTGAATGCGGCGCTCGCTGACCCTCCCGCTAGCGCGGGCGAGAACGAGCGCGCAACGGTGTACCCAGAAGACATCAAGACCTTCCGGACCCTATTCGGCGACCTCGTCGCCGCCGCCCCCTACGAAGCAGTCATCGTTCTCATCGACGATCTTGACCGATGCCTTCCTGAGACCGTGGTGGATACCTTCGAGGCAATCCGATTGTTCCTTAACACCCCGCAGACGGCGTACGTCCTTGCGCTGAACCAGACAGTCGTCGAATCTGCGATCGATTCACGCTACCCGGACCTGAAGAAGCAAGACGGTGCCGGTATTGGCCGCGACTACCTCGAAAAGATGCTTCAACTTAAGGTGGCCATCCCTCCGCTCTCGGCGCCAGAAGCCGAGACGTACGTCAACCTGCTCTTTGCCGAACTCCACTTAGGCGAAGACGAATTCATCAAGGTTCGGGCTGCAGCCGACGCGATTCGCGCGGCAGGTGACCTCACCGTCGCGTTCAACACCGGCATAGCCGGCGAAGCTCTGGGTAACATCCCGAGCCAGTTAGCCATCGACCTGTCCTGGGCCGCGGAGATAACGCCCATCCTCAGCACGTCTCTTCGAGGTAACCCGCGCCAACTGAAGCGGTTTCTCAACAACCTGCTCCTTAAGTACCGAAGCGCGGCGCGCCGTAGTATCGACCTGAAGCTGCCGATCCTGGCCAAACTCATGGTTCTCGAGGACCAACACCAAACCGACTTTCAAAGGCTTTTCGACTGGGCGATCGCCGCAGGTGGAAGCTGTCCTGAGATCGCTGAAGCCGAAGACCGTGCGCGCGGCGTTGCACCAGCGTCCGTCGCACCGGTATCGCCTAGCAAGATTGTAGGGTCCAGGGCTGCGAAGAAGGCACCAGCAATCCCCGCAAAGACGCCAAGTGCGCCCGAGATGGTGTCTGAGGCCCAGACCTGGGCGGACAAGCCGCACATTGCCGCGTGGCTCCGGGCTGAGCCGCCATTCAAAGGCGTTGACCTCCGGAAGTACTTCACCTACTCCCGAGATAAGCTCTCGTTCGGAGTTTCGGCGTCACGCCTGACCCCAGTTCTTCAGCAACTCCTCTCCCGGGTTCAGAACGAGCTCAACGCGAGCCGCCGCAGCTACTACCAGCAGGTCAAGGACCTCGACAGTGCAGAGCAAGCACAGTTCATGGAGGCACTCCTCGAGCGGGTGCAGCGCGCGCCAGCTGGCACAGCTCTGACCGCGGCCCTCGAGCTGGCAGAACAGATCCCCGACATCGTTCAGCAGGTCTGTGACGTGCTGAAGCGAATCCCCGTGACGAGCATCCCGCCAGAAACCGCCTCAAAGGCTGTCAATCGTCTCCCCCAGGACAGCCCGGGCGTCCGCAGCCTCTTCGACGTGTGGGCAACCAGTGACAACAACGCGCTCAGAAGCGTCCTAGAAGCGTCACTAGCCGCGCAAGGAAGGACGGGAACCAGTGGGGACCTCGGCTGACCGCACCGCCGGCAAAGGTGGCGACTGGACACCACTCAAGGTGGCAACAACCAGCTACGTGCGCGGGCTCGGCCGCACGGACTCCAGAGGAAGAGCCGAACGAGTCATTGCCCGCCACGTCGCGGTTCTCGGCGGCGCTGCAGCGGCCGCATCAACTGGAGTCGCCGGCTCGCGAGGAATCAGCCGGCTCGGTGCACTCCTCTCCGGCTTTGCCACAGGAGGCGTCCAACAGACTCTCAACACCCTCGGGCTCGTACGGCTCGTCGGCCAAGACCGCTTTCTCGTCCTTGACGAGCTCGTCACCTTCATCGGCGGCACTGGCGACGACCTCGACGCCCAGGCTGCCCGCGATGCCAGCTGCGACATCCTCGACGAACTTTTCGGCGATGCGGACTCCTGGCAAGAGCTCGCGGGTGTCGGAGTGACCGAAGTCGAGCTCAAGCACCTACTCGAACGCTTCCTCGCCTTGTACATCTACAACCGAATGCCAGTCGTTGCCGAGCGACTCAGCCGCCTCGATCCCGCGTCTCAACGTCAAGCCGACCAGCAGATGCGCGACATCATCGAGAATCTTGTCGGCATCGCGCTCCCTAACGACGTCGGCAATATTGACTGGGAAGGCGCGCAAGGCAAGACCATCGCGGAGAGTGCGATGAAGTCGGCATACGAAGCAATCAGCGCACTCGATGCAGAGGACCAGGCATGACCGAGTACCGCGTCCGAACCGACCTCTCCGGGCAACTCCCTACCGACCCCCATGTACGAGTCCTCGACTGGGCGCCAGGCCGTCCCGAAGCGACGATTCAACTCGGCAAACAAGCTGGCGGCAGGTTTCTCGACGGATGGCGCGCCCCACGCGAAGCCCTCGACCTTCTGCTTCTCGGCGCAACTGCCTACTGCGCGGACAAGACCGCGCTGCGTACCGAGACCGCCGACGGCTGGACTCGCAGCCTTGAGGTCAGCATTCCGGTCGTCGACCCCAAACGGTGGCAGGACAGTGGTGTCGGGTCCGTTCTCAACTTCCTGACTGGCGACCGATGGACCGTCAACACATATGAAGAACCGCTATCCCCGATCAAGGGACTGACACGGGTCCCTGAGGACGTGACCCCAGTCGGCCCCATCGACGCCGTCTGCCTGTTCTCCGGTGGCCTCGACTCCCTCACCGGAGTCATCGACCTTCTTGAGGAGGACCCCGACCGTCGCCTGTGCCTCGTCTCACACAACGAGGGCGGACAGGCATCGACCGCACAAGAGAAACTCGTCCGCGAACTCAAAGCCCACTATGGGCCAGATCGGTTCATTGCCAAGCAGCTATTCCTTCGCCCGGCCCCAGAGAACAACTTGCAACAGCGTCCACTTCCGAGCCCTCGCGAGAACACCACGCGCGCCAGGTCACTCCTGTTCCTCACTACGGCGCTGGCGCTTGCAGCATCCGTCGGCCCCAGGACGCCCCTCTATATCCCCGAGAACGGGTTCATCGGGATCAACGTCCCGCTGACGCGAGCTAGGAGCGGGAGCTACAGCACGCGCACGACACATCCGCACTTCATCAAGGGCCTGCAGGAGGCGATCCATCAGTTGGGCGTCTCCAACCCAATCCTTAACCCCTATCGGTTGAAGACGAAGGGCGAGATCCTTGCTGAAACGCTCAACCCCGACCTCCTCCAGCGGCTGGCACCGTACAGCGTGTCCTGCTCCCATCCTGAGGCCGCACGCTACGTGCAGAAGAGACAAGGGAACTGCGGCTATTGCTTCCCGTGCCTCATTCGCCGAGCCTCGATGGCACACGTCGGATGGGACACCGACCCCCAGTCGAACTACGCCTGGGACGCGCTGACTGGCAAAGAACTCCTTGACCGAAGCACGGCCCGCGCAGCCGATCTACGGGCTGTGATCAACGGCGCATTCAACGACCGACCTGACCGCGACATCCTCCGTAACGGCCCTATCCCGGACGGCGAACACGAGGCCTTCATTCGCGTCTGGCGCGAGGGCCTGTCAGAACTGCAAGACTGGCTTCATAACGCGTCCGACCACACCAAAGCGCGCCTCGAGCGACACGGCCACATCTAACTAGAACCGGGATGATGAACCCCGCCCACCTCATCGACACCCACTGCCATATCAGCGCCTACAGCGACCCAGTCGCCATTGTTCGCGCCGCCGAGTCCAACACCTCCATTGTCGCAGTCACCGAGAGCCCCGAAGAGTACCGACGCCTACGCACCCGGCTCGGACGACGCGATCACATTCAAATTGCTCTCGGCCTCCACCCGCTCAGATCCCACACCTTCACTCCCAACGACCTTGCACGCTTCTTTCGACTCGTCCCCGAGACCACCTGGATAGGCGAAGTCGGCCTCGACTTCTCGCGACAAGGAGCCGCCACCAAGAAGGAGCAACTCCGGGTCTTCGACGCCGTCCTCACGGAAGCCCAGCCTGGACAGCACCCACTCACGGTTCATAGCCGTGGCGCAGAGGCTGACACCGTCGGCTTCCTAGCGCAGGCCAAACTGTCCGCCGTACTGCATTGGTACACCGGACCGATTGGTCCAATAGACGCTGCGCTCGACGCCGGCCTTTACTTTTCATACAACATCGCCATGGTTCGCTCAAAGAAGTTCGCAACACTCCTACGAGCGATCCCGCGCGACCGGACCCTCCTCGAGACCGACGGTCCGTACGCGCGCGCAGCGCACGGGCCAGCCCAGCCCCACCAGATCAACGAGGTCGTTGCGGCTCTGGCCCGCGGCTGGGGCATCAGTCGCTCAGAAGCAACCGACGTGATCATTGGGAACCAGCGCCGGTTCATCGCCAACGCCTCAACGAGTCCGATTCGCGACTAGCGCCTACCTGCAACATGCGACCTTCTAGCGTTGGCGGCGCCAGGTCGTCATAACGCCGCCTGACGGACTCACGGGTCTTGCCATCTTGGGCAATCAGATACCCAGGGTTGAGTACATGTAGCGGTGTCGGTGACTCCTGCAAGGATCGTCGTGTGTTTCACGCACCGCTCCCGCGCCTGACCACGATCCTCGCCACAACGTCCAAGTCGATGGTCGACAAACTCAAAAAGCTCGGAGTTCTGCAAGAGGGCTTCCGTCCGCGTCGCCATCGCGAGGTGGAACCACCCCGGCTCAACCGCTTCGACTCCATCGCTCGAACCACGCTTGATCGCGTACTGAAAGAGCAAGCCGGTGCGGATCCAGAAGGCCACTATGAGCGACTGCACGAGCTGATCGAAGACGGTGCCTTCGAGCGGATCCTCTCCGACGCAGACGGCAAGGTCACCGACCTCATCTACACCTCTCTCCAGCAATCTGCTCCAAAGTTGGTCAGGTCCATTCGCGCCAATGAGAGACGGCTCGAAAAGACGATGCGCGAGGTCTGGGGACAGGCCGACGAGATCTTCCAGGCCTCCAATTACATCGGTTACGAGCTCGGCGCCGACATCGCGAGGAACAACCCGCACCCAAGTCCAAAGTTGCGGGCACTGCTGGGAGCTCATGGCCGTGCCCTGCGTACTGGTAGCGAAGTCCGCCAATTGGCCATGTCAGGGTTCCACGACGGCGCCGGCGCTAGGTGGCGCAGCCTGCACGAACTAGCCGTGCTTATCGACGTTCTCGCCAAGTCTGACGTCGAGATATCAGAGCGGTACCTCGCATACGCGCGCATCGAGTCCTGGTGGGACGTCAAAACGTTTCAAGAGCACGCCGACGCACTCGGCCACCACCCGTTCTCAGACGAAGATGTCGATGCAGCGAAGACGGCCGCGAGGGAAGTGACTGAACGTTGGGGACTCGAAATGGACAAGCCCCACGGGTGGGCGTTCCCGTTGTTCCCCGGCCAGAAGGCTGTCAGGTTCACCGACCTCGAATCACTCGCGGGGTTGTCACATATGCGCCCCTACTACCGCCTGGGGAACCATCACATCCACTCCGGCCCACGTGCTGGTGAGCTCAACTACGGCGACGTCACACCGCGCGGAACGCCAGCCATCACCGTCGGCGCCAGCGTATTCGGCGACATCGCCGAGACTTGCCACGGCGCGATGATCAGCGTTCACCACGCAACAGCGAACCTCGTGGTTGCCCACCTGTCCGAACGAGATGGCAAGCGAGAAGGCATGGGGCTAGACCTGCTCGTCGGTCTGAAGGCCCAAGCACGATTCGTCGAGGACGCGGGTGACCTCTGGAGCAGCGCAGCCGACGAGGCACGCCTTAGGGGCTGGTTCACCCACAGGCCCAGCGACTAGCTGAGTGTCCGGGCGTACCGTCTGGCCGTCGTAATGCATGGGTCTTTTCGCGGCGACTCACCCGAGTTCATCATCGCCGGAGCAATTCCTCGGGTCGAGTGAACCCAGCGAGGTCGTCTTCGAAGTCCCTAACTCCGAGGTCGAGCATGAAGACGGTCAGCCAGTCTCGGATCATCTCGTCGAGATCGTCATCGGACGCCTCAGAGGACATCTGGGGCAGAACTGCCTCGACACTGTGACTGCTGCTGTCTCGTAGGTACGGATCCAGATTCACTACCTGGGTGACTGCAAACCCATCTCCTGACTGAAGCCAGGCTCTCCAAGGCGTGGAGATGGCGGGTTCGGCTGCCCCCAGGGCTTCAGCAACTGCGCCGCAGACATCCCGAATAGCAGTCACATGGGCGAAGAGTGCGCAATAGAGGTCGTCAAAGGCCAACGGCACCAACGTACCCCCAGCGCTACGCAGACGCGTTCCAAGGAGACAGGACATCAATCTGCCCTCAAGCGCCAAGTGAGCCCCGCTGCTCAGTTCAATTTCGCTAGTGGTCGTAAGGGGTCCACCGTCACTGGGCGAGAGCGCGGTGAGCCACGTTGATCGCCGGTCTCTCACCTTCCATCTAATCCTGGGAACATCACCACGCTCGGTGAGCCAGAGGCCGCGCGGGATGTGCGAACTCTCCAATGCCTCAATAGCTGCATTTCGTGCGGGTGACGTCAGCCATGGTCGACGCGTCACTCGCTCAGGAAGGCGGAGGCCACCCATCACGCGGATACCAACATGCAGGGGATCGCCATCGTCGCCCCATAACGGGAGCCTCTGCGGGTCGTGAACGGCGGGAGCGAATCCAACAGTCGAAGCCCCAGCTGCGTGCCGGTCTCGGTCGACGAGCTCGACGACGCGACGTCGGTCTGCTGGGACCGTCGCACCGGGGACTCTATAGACAACGCGGCCAGAGATCAGGACCGGATGAGGGAAGGCATCCGCATCGACACGGAGCACGATGATGAGTCGATCTGTATCGGGTATGGCGACCGGAATGGTCTCCGGGAGCACCTCAAGGTGGCCGCGGAGATGCTCGACGAGTCCGTCAAGATCCGACCGAGGTATTCCAGGCAGACGGCCTTCGCGCGGCGACGAACCGCCGTCCACCCCCACGAGCACGATGCCGCCATCGGCGTTTGCAAGTCCCGCAACTGCTTCCGCGATGTTCGAACCGGAACGTTTCAGCTTGAGTTCGAGCGACATCGACTCGGCAAGCAGGTCGGCTGCCTCGGCGTCGGCAACGAATCGCTCCAGGACCGCGAACGTCAACCTCGACGCTTCAACTTCGTACAGGTTGTGGCTAAATATCACATCCTGACTCTATTGCGGTCGAACGTGCCCGCTTCGAAGGCGGCTGCCTGAGACACTTGGAGACGATGCCCCATCCGGCCGCGATTGTCGAAGCGTTGTCTCCCTAGTCGATGTGTCGGAGGCGGATCCAGCGCTGACCGGGCATCATGGCGCCCATGAGCACGACGTCGAGTCCGGGTCTGGTCTCAATCGGCTACGAGGGACGCACGCTCCAAGATCTCCTCGAGGTCCTCGCCGCCGAGGGGGTCGCGGTCGTCGCCGACGTTCGACTCACACCCCTCTCGCGCAAGCCTGGCCTGTCGAAGACGAAGCTCGCAGCGGCCCTCGCCGGGGCCGGCATCGAGTACGTACATCTGCGCTCACTGGGAAACCCGAAGGACAACCGAGCGCCGTTCTGGTCCGGCAGCCCTGCTGTCGGCGTGCGCCGCTTCCGTCGCATGCTCGCCGACCCTGAGAGGTCAGCATCGATCGACGAGCTCGCGGCGATCGCTAGCGAGCGTCGCGTCGCGGTGCTCTGCTTCGAGCGGGACCACGACCGGTGTCATCGCCAGGTCGTCCTCGATGCGACGACTGAGCGCCAGGGTGTCAGCTCGGCCCCAGTGGCCTACGCCTAGAACAGACCTTCTTCCGCTAGCGGCGCTTTCTTGGGCCACCAGACTCCGAGCACCATGAACGTGCGCAGATGGAGTTTCTGGTTGCCGAGATAGAAGTACGGGTCTCGCTGGTCGCCACACAGCTTGTCAAGAAACTTCTCGCGGATACGACCTGGGATCTCGCTGCGCTCGTAACGGCTCGACCAGTCGCGGCCGGCCTGGCCGACCTCCCAGTCGATGAGTGTCTGGGCGTGGGTCGGGCAGCCCGAGCTGAGGCATCGGTAGCGGTACTTCACGAGGTATGGCATGGGCTCGAGTTGGCTTGGTCGATCGTCCCCGAAGAGGTCGACCTCGGCGAGCATCTCGGCCAATGCGATCTGCTCAGCATCGAAGCCTGGGTTCACCTTGACCTCGACGTCGAGGACCTCGGCAGGTTTCACCAGCGCGAGCGACGGCGCTGGTCCACCGCCGACGTTGGCCTTGAGAATCTCGCATGCGGTCATGTCGCCCAAGAGATCCCCCAGCTTTGCGCGCCGAGCTGCCCAGAGGCCGTCCCGCCCGGACTCCAGCGACTCGACAACCTCGATCGACTCGAAGTCCGCATGATGACTCTCAGGTCTGGCATCGACGCCCCGACGTACGTCGACATCGACGATCTGGTACTTCCTGAACCTCGCCGCAGCTGGAAGATCCCTGAACGGAACCGGGAACAAGCGGATCCACTCCGGCTTCCCCCGGTCGAGGCGTACACCAGCCACGCACACGACCTCAGACCTGTTCCTCTTGCTCAGCTGGGGATACGCCTTCACGGTAATCAACACGCGGGCGCGGTCCTTGGCGGGCACTTGCATCCCGGCACGGTACGACTGAGTCAGGCTGTCCCGCAGGCGGTTGCGGTGATCCGCGGGACCGTGCCCCTACTTCTGCACCGCGTCCTTCGTCAGTCGAGTGATCCGACCGACGAAGGACCGCGCACGGTAAAACGCGACGTGGGCGGCAGAGCGGCGCGGAGCCGGCGGGCTGCTGGCTGGCAGCTTTGCGGTGTGCATGACGACTTCTACCAACTCGGTCAGCTCGCCGAGGTTCAGACAACACCACCGCGGGTTGATGTTGCCGTAGCGGATATTCACGCCGTCCTTAGTGATCCTTCGCAGATTGTTGATCTGCTCAGCCATCTCTATCCGTTGGTCAAGGGCAGTGTCGGCCCACCCACCGAGCTTGTCGATCTCTCTCACGATGCGGCGCAGGTCATGGGTCTTCATGCGGTCGCCAACGTCGATCGGCGACGAGCGCACCCATCGGACCTTCAACGCGAGCTCGCAAGCATGGTGTGCGAGGAAGATCGCCGGCGCGGCGAAGGCCCACCCGGACGACACCCCGTCAGACGACACATACAAGGTCAGGAGCGCCACGTTGTACTCCTCGGCGTATCGCTCCATTCTCTCGACATGGTCTTCGCCCTCGGGCGGCTGGATGCAAGCGCCGCCCGACGGGTGATCAGTTAGATCGCTGTGGTCGTAGAGCAAGGGCAGCTTGAACTCGGCCATAAGTCGCACCGTACAGACCGTGACGGCACCACACTCACCGGTTTCCCGGCCCCGATTCACGGTGGAGAGGGGTGGGCGCCGGAACCACGCGACCTTCGCTGCAGAGATTCGCGGTCTCATCGCATGGGTGGGACCTTAGTCATCGCCTACATAGCCCGACACATGAACGGGAGTGCCCAGCCCCACCATCAGCATGAGGGCACCTCTACCAGCGTCTTCTCGCCGCGCATTGGGCTCTTGACTGGGCGGGGATGGAACGGAACGCGACCTTCAGAGCCAGTGCCTCCACTTAGGAGATGGTCAAGGGGCCTAGGGCTCACGCATTCGATCGCATGCGGGTCGGTCTCAACAGCGCCGCCCTGGTCGAACGGGCATCTCAATCACGCACTGGGCCGTCGACCGCAGTGATTGGACAAGCACCCCGGGGCCGGCGCCGTACACCCGAGCAGTCGAGCGCCCGCCGCACGGCGGTCTGAGTTCGGGCGGTCAGCTCCGCCAGCTCTCGCAAGGATCGGCCAGCCTGGTACTCCTTCGCGACATAGGCGACGAGTTCAGCCCGCTGATTCGCGGTCGGCCTGGTCGTGTTGGTGCCGACGAACTGAGGGAGCGGCTCAAGCACAGGCCGACTGGGATACGGCATGAGACCACGTTACGACGGTCGCGTGGTCAGGCGCTCGACGAAGCTGCAGGCCCATCCACTCCCTGGTCGGGCCTCGCCTGCGCGGACCCCGGCCTCCGGAAGCGGACAGGCTCTTAAACCTGACATCAGCGGGCTGCCACGTCGCACGCACCTGGGTATCGAGAGCGGTGCCATAGGAGTGTCGCGCGAGATTGGGAGTCCTTATGTCTATCCCTACGCAGATGAGCTTGGTCGGCTTCATCGCCGCAGACCCGGAGCTGCACTTCACGACAGGTGGCGCGGAGTACGTCCGTGTCCGCGTCGGTGTCGAGCAGTGGCGCAAGGAGGTCGACGGCGGCTTCACGAAGCTGGACCCCTCGTTCCACGACATGGTCGCGTTCGAGAGCTCTGCGCGTGAGTTGCACGCGCGGTTCCGCAGGGGTGACTCGTTCGTGGCCAGCGGCTACGTCCATGAGTACGAGCTTGAGCGGGACGGCGGGAGCGTGATCAAGGAGGAGTTCGTGGCCCGCAAGATCGGGCACAACGTCAACAAGACTGCCTACGAGGTCCAACGACGACGCCCTGCGCCGTCGTCGGCGCCCGCGGCTCCGCAGCCATCGGCCGATCCCGCCATCGGATTCTGACCGTGCCGATGATGTCCGCCGCAGCAATTCGCGACGAGCCACCGGGGCCGATCAACTGGAACCTCCTCGACGCCGAGGCGGCCGAGGCCGAATGGCGGGACCTGGATCGGTTCGTGCTGTGGCTCAAGACCGCGTTCGGGCTCTCGCCGGCGATCGTGCCGCCGTACTGGCACCGTCACGACGAGCTGATCTGGGAGCTCTCCGCTCTTCACCTGCACTTCCTGGCGTGCTTCGACGAGATCGCTTCACCCTCCGCGCCGATCGCTTGGATGCGCGACTTCTCCGATGCCCGGCATCGTCTACGCGAGTGGGTGGCAACCTGCGGGACCCGGCTCGATGGTGACCGCCCGACCCGACAAAGCAGGTGGCCCGGCGAAACCGCCGAGACTCGTGGCGGCGAGGTCAAGATCGCCGATCGTGCCGCCGACTTCGAGGAGTTCGTCCGTACCGACGTGCTCCGACGCCGACGCACCCAGGCCATCGTCGACCGACAGCTCCTCGGCTGAACCCAAACCGACCGCAGCCTTGCCGCAACGCGGTCTGTCCACAGAACGACGCCGGGTCGCGACGCGTTCTCACCGATCCGCTCGACCATTCAGGAGACCTGTGGGAGGTTGCCATGCGACTGGCACATGCGCACACTCTCGCCCTGGCCCGCACCTACGTGGTCGCGCTCGCCGACCACGCGGCGGCCGAGGACGTGGCTTCGGCGTACGAACGCGTACTGATCGAGCTGGATCGGCTGCACGACGACCAGGGCCCCGACATCGATCTCGAGACCGTCACCGGTGGCAGCGACCTGTGGTTCGAGCTCGCGATCGTGGCGATCGCGAACCTGATCCGCCACGGCGTCGATCCACTGAGCGTCGAGCTGATCTGCTGGATGCTCGTCGACGCCCACGCCGCTGACGCCGCCATGGGCCGCGGGTGATGTACGCCGAGACGGGCGCCGCGATGCGTGCTCCGCTCGCCGAGCTGCTGCGACAGCACCGTACGCAGCATCGACTCGGCGACTCGCCCTCGCAGCGCGCTGAGGCCGGCTACGAGATCCGGCGGTACCGCCACACCATCCTTGCCTGGTGCAGCCAGGCACTGGACTCGGTCAGTCCCTTGACGTTCTCGAACCAACCGTCAGCGCGTGCTAATCCGTTCCACGTCGCTGGCGCTGGTCAGGGCACCTCGCCTGCCGGGGAGCTCGGCCGCTCTATCGACCTCGCCCTGACCCACGACCGGGCACCGCGGGCGACCATCGACCAGCTCACCACACCTACCGGACACCCGCATGTCGAGCTGTGGCGTCAGGTCGCTCGGGCCGCTGCCCTTGCCGAACACGACACGGCACCCGCGATCGCGTCGACCATGACTGCGCCCCAGGCTCAGGCGGTCGTGGCGGACGTTGCCGCGATCGTCCAGGCACTGGTCGTGCTCGACCAGCGCCACCACAACACCCCCGAATGGCAACACCTACCTCAGAGCGGCCATCTCGGCTGGGCCGCCCTCGCAGCGTCACTCGACGTGAACCTCGGGCAACCGGACTACACCGTGGACCGGCTGGGTTGGCACCCCCGAGTGAAGGCGATCCCCGGTCCGGCACGACCTGGGATCCTCGGCGTGCTTCAGGCCCAGCACAACCTCGTCGTCAAACTAGGATCCGCGCTCCCCAGCACGGTCCACCTGCGCTACGTGATCGACTCCCAACGACTGCTGTCACGCCACCTCACGCCGTTCGCATCACGCATCGACAACCGGCTCGCCGAACACTGGAACAATCGAGCCGACACCTATGCCGACCTACAACGACAGTTCCGCAGCATCAGCGGGCTCCTCGGCACCGGCGGCGGGGCCGCGGCCGCGGAAGGCGCCAACGCCGTCGCCCGCCTCCGGAGCCTGCCGGCCGACACGATCGTGGAACCCCGGGTCCTGGGCGGCCTCCAACTGCTCTTCGGTCGACTCGATCAGCACATCGCCGACCTCGTCGAGGACGGCATCGCGAGCGGCGCCTTCGCCCAACGCATCCGACTCCCCCGACCTTCTGAGACAGACGACCTGGTTGCGCCCGACCGGGACCAACTGGCCCCGGTCGACGCCGTGGACAACCGTGGCCTGATCGACACCGTCCGCAGCCTCGCCGCCCCCGGCAGCAAGCCTCGGGCGACGCCCGGCGCAAGCCGTGCCGAACTCCACGCGGCACTCGTCCATCGGCCTGAGCGGCGTCCGAGCGGCCTGGCGCTGTGACTGCATGCGCACCCGACGAACTGAAGACCCGTGGCGACACCACCGGCCCACGATGGTTGCGTCGTCAAGCGGAGGCGTCAGTGCGACCCGATGACGCCCAGCCGAGCGCTTGCAGCGAGTCGGCGATGTCGTCCTTGGCTCCGGAGACGTAGCGAGCGATGGTGAACTCGGCCGACTCATGACCGGCCAGCGTCGCGACCCGCGAGGCCGGCTGATCGAGGTCTTCCAGCTGCCAGGTCACGAAGGTGTGGCGCAGCGAGTGCCACGTCAGCGCCCACGATCGCTGCTTGCGGGTCCTGCCCTCACCCCAGGGCTTGACCTCGTCGATGTAGGGCCAGTCCGCGGCGAGCGCCGCGGGCTCGAAGACGTCGCGATGGAAGTTGCCGCCCAGCAGCCAGGTGCCGCGTTCCGAGGGGAACAGCAGGCCCTTGGGATTGATGCCGGCAGCTCGCTCTGCCTCGATCTCCTCCAGGCGGAGGTCGATCGCCTCGGCGAGCGGGTATCCGGTTGGCGTGACGCGCGGATAGGTGGTCCACCGGCGCTTGTTTCCCTTCGGTGGCGCGAGGTGCGGTCCGCCGATCGTCTCGAGCCGCCACAGCACCCGGATCCGGCCGTCCCGGTGGACCGCGGTGTCATCGAGGACGGCGAGCTCACCGCGGCGCACCCCGGAGTACGCCGCGAGCTCGACCGCCAGCGCCCGCCAGCCCTTGTGTCCCCTGCGCCGACGCGTCGTCATCGATTCGCGGAGCGCGCCCACCTGGTCATGCGTGGGGCGCCGACTGCGGGGCACGAACTCAACCCGGCCGTCGCTCTGCTCGACAACCGTCACGACGCGAGCGCCGTGCCACCACACCGTCGCGAGGTCGATGACCTGATTCTCGAGCAGGTAGTCGCCCTGGCGCAGAGCGCCGACCAACGAGCGGGCCGCCCTGCGGACGTTCCTGCCCTCCGACTCGGTGGGGGCCAGATTGACGGCCTGCTGAACGTGGGACCGTCGCAGCTCGAGATGGCGGGTGGACCCGAACACCGGTCTGAAGTAGCGATCCGCGTAGTAGGTCATCGTCTTGGTGTGCGACTGACCCCAGGATCCGCGGGGCTTGGGGCGATCGGGCGAGAGCCAGTAGTCGATCCCCACCGATGTGCGCTGCTCAGTCCGTGGTGTGGAGCCGGCGAGGATGAGCTGCTCTCGAGCCAGGGCCTTCGCCCACGCCCGGTCGAAGTACCTGCCTGCCGTGGTGCCCTCCTGGGGGTTGCCCCACACGATCCGGTAGTACGGCACCGACGCGGTCGGTGCGTAGACCGCCACCAGGCCGACCGGGGTGTCCCACGCCGCCTGGTCGTCGTTCGGGCGCGTTGGGTCCTCGGTCGGGTCGTAGCTGCGTGGGCGTGCCATGGATCAGCTCTCAGCGTGGCCGACGGCATCGGTGCGAGACGGCGCGGCAGCGGGGGTGCGCCGCACGCGTCGCAGTGCTCGTGGTCGCGGTGCGGCCGTCCGGCTCACCGGCGGGACCGTTCCCTGGACGGCGGAGGGAGCGCGCCGTTCATAAACCTTCTTCGGTGCGCGGTGGGCGTCGATGTAGGCGAGCACCTCGTGGGCGTACCAGCGGTAGCAGGAGTCGGACATGACCAACGGGTCGGGGAAGTCGGGATCCCGGGTGCGGGCGTAGGCCGCCGTGCGCCGGAGCTGGAGCAGGGCGGCGATGTCGTGGATGGTCAGGAGGGCCGGTAGCTCGTCCCGGAGATCGGATGAGGTACTCACATCACGCAGGTGCTCGGACCGTGCCAGCGTGTGCCGGGCCGTCGCGCGCACCCGGCTCGCGTGCCGCGGGGCCGGTCGGCCGTATGGGAACCGTATGTGAACTACCCGTCCGCCGCGGCTCCTTCGCAGGTCAGCGGCATTTGTGCAGCCGCCTCCTAAGCGAAAGGTCGCAAGTTCGACTCTTGCCTGGGGCACCGATGCGGAGCGTCAGACCATCCGGTCGACGACGTGCTCCGCGATCGCCATGCTGAGGACACAGCCCTTTACAGATAACCACCGGAAGCGGCAATATTCTGTTGTGGCCAACAGGGGCGACTTCCTGACGACCCACGAGGTGTCCGACCTCCTGGGCGTCGAGGCACGCCAGGTCCGCGTCCTCGCCGAGACGGGATCCATCACCCGCGTCGCCCGCGGCATCTTCGACCGCACATCGGTCGAGCGCTACCGCGCCGAGCGCGGCTCAGGCCGGACCCGAACCTGGGCAGAGCACACCGCCTGGGGGGCTATCGCAGAGCTCTCGGGCGCGGCGCCGTTGGGCCTGGGAGACACCCAGAGGTACCGAGTTCGCGCCACCCTGCTCGAGATCACCGACCCGACCGAGCTCGTCACCCGGTTGCGCGACCGCGCGACCGTCACGACGTGGTCAGGTCACCGTTCCGTCATCGCGCGCGTCCGCGATGAGCTGGTCATCCCCGGCCGTCGGCGGCTCGGGCTGGCGGAGGACGACACCGTCGTCGACGGCTACGTCCACGCAGAGCGAATCGCGGACCTAGTGCGTCGCTGCCGGCTGGTCGAGGACACCACCGGATCCATCACCCTGCGCCACACCTCAATGGACATCGACTTCGTCGCGTACCTGGCAACGTTGAACCGGACGCTCTCCGCCGTGGACGCCGCCACCTCCCTCGACCCGCGCGAACGCGGCGTAGGGGAACAAACCCTCATCGGCCGGTTGGAGCTGTTCCGCGAGAATGCCCGACGGTAAGCATCAGGGCGGCGAGCGCCCCACCATCGACGTCGCCGCCGCCGTCGGCGGCTGGCCCGACCCGTGGCCGAACGTCGCCGAGATCGCCGCGGTGCTGCCGACCGACAAGTGGACCCTGGTCGGCGGCCTGATGACCCAGCTGCACTCCATCCACCACGGCATCGGCATCGTGCGTCCGACCAACGATGTCGACATCGTGCTTCACATCGAGACCTCTCGCGGCGTCGCCTCCGAGACCGCAACTGCACTGCGCTCCCTCGGCTACGACCTGCGCCCGGCCGTCGATCCCCGCGACAACACCGCACACCGCTTCTACCGCGGCACGAGCAAGGTCGACCTGGTCACCAACCGTCCTGACGACGACCTGGAGGAGGTGGTCGACGTCGTGGTCGCCGACCACCACGCTCCGAAGGTCACCGAAACGCTCGCCGGGCGCGACATGGTGCGCATCGAAGGCGGGACGCAGGCTTTGCGACGCACCATCAACGCGCGTTTGGAGATCGAGCCCGGAACGACCACCACCGTCTCGGTGCCCGGCCCGTTCGGCGCACTCATCTTGAAGGCCGCTGCGTACAAGACAGACTCGCGCGACCCCGACCGCCACCTGCGCGACGCCGTGGCCCTGCTTGCCTGCATCGACGACCCGTTCGCCGAGCGGGAGGGATTCACCGGCTCCGACCGCTCTCGGCTCCAGGCCCTGCGTACCCGGCTCACCCCCGACGACATCTCGTGGACGACGCTGACCGGTCAGCGCCGTATCGACGCCGAGACGGCCCTGGCGATCCTCACCGACGGCGACTGACCGGGACCGAGGCGCTCTTCTACCCGGGCACCCGACGCCTAGCGTCAGACCATCCGGTCGACGACGTGCTCCGCGATGGCGAGGCCGGACGTCGCCGCGGGCGACGGGGCGTTGCGGACCACCGTGATGCCGTCCTCCTGCTGCACGACGAAGTCGTCGACCAGGGAGCCGTCCCGCTCGACGGCCTGTGCCCGGATGCCGAGGCGGGTGCGGGTCACGTCGGCGACGCCGATCGCGGGGACGTACCGCTGCGCGGCGCGCAGGTAGGCGCGCGTCGAGACGACGCCGCCGAGCTCGGTGAGGCCCGTGCGCCAGTGCTCGCTGGCAAAGCGCCAGAAGCCGGGCCAGGCGAGGGTGTCGGCCAGGTCGCGAGGCGACAGCGACAGCCGGCTGTAGCCCCGTCGGCTGAGGGCCAGGAAGGCGTTGGGCCCGACCTCGAGCGACCCGTCGACGCGACGGGTGAAGTGCACCCCGAGGAAGGGGTAGCGGGGGTCCGGGACCGGGTAGATCATGCCGCGGACGAGGTCACGCTTCGCGGCATCGACCGCCAGGTACTCCCCGCGGAACGGCACGATCCGAGGAGCCGCCGGACCGCCGACCAGGCCGGCGAGCCGGTCGGACTCGAGGCCGCCGCAGACGACGAGTCGGTCCACGGCGTACCGCTCCGAGCCGCACGTCACCTCGATCCGGCCGTCACGCCGGTCCACGGCGGTCACGGTCGTGGACAGCAGGACCCGGCCACCCGCGTCCGTGATCTCCCGGCCGATCCGCTCGGCGACCGCGACGTAGTCGGTGATGGCGGTGCACGGCGAGTGCAGCGCCACGAGCCCGGCGGCGTGGGGCTCGATGTCGGTGATCCCGGCGCCGTCGACCCGCTGCAGCGCGGGTACGCCGTTGCGGCGTGCGGTCTGCTCCAGCGCGTCGAAGCGGCCCAGCTCGGACCGGTCGACGGCCACGACGAGCTTGCCGCACTCGTCGTACGGCAGCGCGTGCTCGGCGCAGTAGTCCTGCAGCAGCGAGCGCCCGCGCGTGCAGAGCTCGGCCTTGAGGCTGCCGGGTCGGTAGTAGAGGCCGGCGTGGACGACGCCGGAGTTGTGGCCGGTCTGGTGGGCGGCCAGCCGGTCCTCCTTCTCGATGAGGAGGATGCGTACGCCGGGCCGACGGCGGGTCAGCTCGCGGCCGATGGCCAGACCGAGGATGCCGCCGCCGACGACCCCGATCGTCTCCTCGGTCATCGGGCGCCCATCAACCGAGGACGACCTCGAACCGCAGCCCCGCCGCCTGGAGACGGGCCAGCAGCGGCTCGCCCATGGCCTGCGCGGTGGTGACCTGCCCGGCGGTCTCCGGGTTGTCGTCGAAGGCCAGGCAGAGCGCGGACTCGGCGAGCATCTTGGCGGTCTCGTCGTAGCCGGGGTCGCCGCCCGAGACCCGGGTGTGCAGGGTGCGCCCGTCGCCCTCGGCGACGAAGTCGACGGTGAACCACGACTTCGCCCGCCGCGCCTCGTCAGGCCCCTCGCCCGGCTTGACCCGGTCGAGCGCGAAGCGCCGCAGCGGCGGCACCTGGGCGGTCAGGAACATGGAGGTCACGGCGGCCGCGCCACCCGCGGCGTACCGGAGCGTCTTGGTGCCGGCGTAGTGCGAGTAGCGGAAGTCCGGGCCGTACGACGCGAGCGCGGCGCCGCTGCGGGCGACCACGAGCGGGTCGATCGTCGGCATCGGGAGCAGCCAGTAGCCGAGCAGGCCGTCCTTGTGCGGCTTGCCCGCGACGGCGCGCGACTTCCGGCCCTCGGGTCGCGGCTCGACCCGACGGCGCTGCTGGACGACCGCTTTGGTCTGGCGCGCCCGCGAGAACGCCGTCATCGCGGAGTGGAAGGTGCCGCCGGAGAACATCGCCCCCGCGCGCACCACCCCGCGGACCGTGACCGGACCGCGGCCCTGGAACTGCTGCAGGGTGTAGAGGACGCCGAGGTCGTGCGGGATCGAGTCGAAGCCGCAGGCGTGCACGATCCGGGCGCCGGTGCGGACGGCCGTCTCGTGGTGGGCGAGGTACATCTGGTCGACGAACTCGGGCTCCCCGGTCAGGTCGACGTAGTCGGTGCCCGCCTCGGCGCAGGCCGCGACCAGCGGCTCGCCGTACGCGACGTAGGGGCCGACGGTGGTGATGACGACCCCGGCCCGGCGGGCCACGTCGGCCAGCGACGCGGGGTCCTCGACGTCGGCGTGCAGCAGCGGGAGCTCGGCGAGCGCCGGGTCGACCTCGGCCAGCTGGCGGCGTACGTCCTCGAGCTTGGCCTGGTTGCGACCCGCGAGGCCCCACCGCAGCCCGTCCGGGGCATGCCGGGCGAGGTAGTCGGCGGTCAGTCCGCCGGTGAATCCGGTGGCGCCGAAGAGGACCAGGTCGAGCTCGCGGGAGTCGGGCATGCGACCCATGTTGACAGGTGCGTGAGCGACGTATTCTCGAGGCATGTGCCGCAACATCCGACCCTTGAACAACTTCGAGCCGCCGGCCACCTCCGACGAGGTCTCCGCTGCCGCACTGCAGTACGTGCGCAAGGTGAGCGGCACGACCAAGCCGTCGCAGGCCAACCAGGCGATCTTCGACCAGGCCGTGCGCGAGATCGCGCACATCACCGAGCACCTGCTCGAGGACCTGGTCACCACCGCGCCGCCGAAGAACCGCGACGTCGAGGCCGCCAAGGCACGGGCCCGCGCCGAGCTCCGGTACGCCCGTTGACCGTCGCCGCGACCTCGGCCCACGCCGAGGCGCTCGCCCTGCTGCGCGATCGACCGCTGGTCGTGCTCACCGGTGCCGGGCTCTCCACCGACTCGGGCATCCCGGACTACCGCGGGCCGGGAGCGCCGACGCGGATGCCGATGACCTACCAGGAGTTCGTGTCCGGGCCGGCCGCTCGCCAGCGCTACTGGGCGCGCAGCCACCTGGGCTGGGGCCGGATGCGGCGGGCGGAGCCCAACGCCGGGCACCACGCGCTGGCGCGGCTCGCGCCCGAGCTGCTGATCACCCAGAACGTCGACGGCCTGCACGAGCAGGTCGGGACCCCGCGGCTCGTGGCGCTGCACGGCCGGATCGCCGAGGTCGTCTGCCTGGACTGCCGGTCGACCTCGCCGCGGACCGCGCTCCAGCAGCGGTTGACGGAGCTCAACCCGGGGTTCGCGGAGCGGCACGCGGACGTCGTCTCCCGCCCCGACGGCGACGTCGACCTGGACGAGACCGCCGACTTCGTCGTACCCGACTGTGGGTGCGGCGGAGTGCTCAAGCCCGACGTGGTCTTCTTCGGCGAGAACGTGCCGCCTCCCCGCGTGGCCCGGTGCTACGAGGCGGTCGACGCGCTGGTCGACTCCGACGGAGCGCTGCTCGTCGCCGGCTCGAGCCTGACCGTGATGTCCGGGCTGCGCTTCGTCCGCCGGGCGGCGAAGGCCGGCACGCCGGTCGTGATCGTCAACAGGGGCGAGACGCGCGGCGACCCGCTGGCCACCTGCCGGGTCGACGTCGGCTGCAGCGAGTTCCTGACGGAGCTCGCGGGCTAGAGCTTGCGCACGAAGATGTGGTCGGCCGCCTCGGGCACGATCTCGGCGGTCTCGCCGCCGGAGCCCACGAGTACGCCGGCCTCGGTCGTCACGACCGTGACGGTCTTGTCGGGCAGCGCGCCCACGCGGCGCATCGCGCTCATCAGGATCTCGTCCTTCTGCATCTCTTCGGAGATGCGGCGGACCAGCACCCGCCCCTCGGTCGCCTCGGCCGCCTGCGACAGCGGCTCGACGCCGTCCATGAAGGACTCCCCCACCTCGAGCTCGCCGAGCTCGTCGAGGCCAGGGATCGGGTTGCCGTACGGCGACTCCGTGGGGTGGTCGAGCAGCTTGAGCAGCCGGCGCTCGACGGTCTCCGACATCACGTGCTCCCAGCGGCAGGCCTCCTCGTGCACGAGCTCCCACTCGAGCCCGATGACGTCGGTGAGCAGGCGCTCGGCGAGCCGGTGCTTGCGCATCACCCGCACCGCCAGCCGCAGGCCCTCGTCGGTCAGCTCGAGGTGCCGGTCGCCCTCGACGGTCAGCAGCCCGTCGCGCTCCATCCGCGCCACGGTCTGCGACACGGTCGGCCCGGACTGGTGCAGCCGCTCCGCGATCCGCGCACGCAACGGGACGATCCCCTCCTCGACCAGCTCGTAGATGGTCCGGAGGTACATCTCGGTGGTGTCGATCAGATCGCTCACGCGGGCCATTCTGTCTCATCGACCATAGGGCTGGCAGGCTGGCGTCGATGGCTTCCGTGATGTGGTTCCGCCGCGACCTCCGTCTCGCGGACAATCCAGCCTTGGTCGCGGCCGCCGCCGACGGCCCCGTGCTGCCCCTCTTCGTGCTCGACCCGGTGCTGTGGGGCGCCGCCGGGCCGAGCAGGCGGGCCTACCTGGGCGCGTCGCTGCGCAGCCTCGACGCGTCCCTGCGCCAGCGCGGGTCCCGGCTCTCGGTCGTGCGTGGCGACCCGGTACGCCGGGTGGCGCTCGCCGCCCGGGAGGTCGGGGCGTCCCGGGTGCACCTCGCCGCCGACTACGGTCCCTATGGGCACGCCCGCGACGCCGCCGTCGAGGCGGCACTGGCCGAGCACGAGATCGAGCTCGTCCGCACCGGCTCGCCGTACGCCGTGGCGCCGGGGCGGGTCACCAACGGCAGTGGCGAGCCCTACAAGGTCTACACGCCCTTCTCCCGGGCCTGGGCCGACCACGGCTGGCGCGCTCCGGTCGAGCCGCCCCGCGACGGCGGCTGGCTGGAGCTCGACGAGGACACCACGGAGATCCCGGACCCGGCGGTCCCGGCCGGTCTGGAGCTGCCCGAGGCGGGCGAGGCCGCGGCGCGACGCCGGTGGCAGGAGTTCCTCGACGACGTCGCGGCGTACGACGAGGAGCGCGACCGCCCCGACCTCGACACGACCTCGCGGATGTCGACGCACCTGAAGTGGGGCGAGATCCACCCCCGCACCCTGCTCGCCGACCTCGGCCGGCTGCGCAGCTCGGGGGCGGCGACCTACCGCAAGGAGCTCGCCTGGCGGGAGTTCTTCGCCGACGTGCTCTTCGCCCGCCCGGAGACCGCCCGCGACTACCTGCGCCCCGAGTACTCCCGGATGCGCTACGACGAGCCCGGCGACCACCTCGTGGCGTGGCAGGAGGGCCGCACCGGCTATCCCGTCGTCGACGCGGGCATGCGCCAGCTGCGGGCGACCGGGTGGATGCACAACCGGGTCCGGATGATCGTGGCCAGCTTCCTCGTCAAGGACCTGCACCTGGAGTGGCAGCACGGCGCGCAGCACTTCATGCACTGGCTCGTCGACGGCGACCTCGCGTCCAACCAGCAGAACTGGCAGTGGGCCGCGGGCAGCGGCGTCGACGCCGCGCCGTACTTCCGGGTCTTCAACCCGACGACGCAGGGCAAGAAGTTCGATGCCGCCGGGGAGTACGTCCGCCGGTGGGTCCCGGAGCTGGCCGATGTCGCCGACCCCCACGACCCGTCGGCCGACGACCGCGACCGGGTCGGCTACCCGCTGCCGGTCGTCGACCACGCCGCCGAGCGCCGCGAGGCCCTCGACCGGTGGGAGGAGATCCGCTGACTTAGGTCGGGGGCGGTCGCGACCTGGGGCGCTTCCGGCGCCGGTGGCCGGACCCTAGCGTCGAACGCATGCGCACCGCCTGGCTCCCCGCCCTCGGACTCCTCGTCCTGGCACCGGTCTGCGCCGAGTACCTCTGGGGCTACGACGACAGCACCGGTCACCCCGGCACGCTGATCGGCAACCTCATCGTCTTCTCCCCGCTGTACGGCGCGCCCGCGCTGCTGATCCGTGAGCTCGCCCGGCGTCATGGGCTGGGCTGGCCGGGGATCCTGCTGCTGGCGGGGGCCTTCGGGGTCGTGCAGGCCGCCATCGTCGACCAGTCGATGTGGAGCACCGACTACCGCGAGATCCCGTACTGGCAGGACATGGCGGCGCCGACGTACCTCGCCCCGATCGGGCTCAGCCTCTACCTCGCCCTGTCCTTCGTCGGCGGGCACGTGATCCTCAGCATCGGCTCGCCGATCGCGCTGGTCGAGACGCTGACGCCCGGGCGCCGCCACGACCCCTGGCTCGGGTCCGTCGTGCTGTGGGTGGTCGCGTTCCTGTACGCCGCCGCGTGCGCGCTGGTGATGAAGGACGCCTACGACACGGGTGAGGCGACCGCTACCTGGGGCCAGCTGGTCGCGTCCGCGGTGGCGGCAGTGGGACTCGTGGCGGCGGCGTACGTCGTCGGCCGGCGGCCGGCCCTGATCGTCCCGGGCGCCGTGCCCCGGGCGCTGCTGGTGTGGGGGGCCGCCTTCCTCGCGATGGTCGGCTGGGTCGCGATCCCGCCGACCCGGATCGGCACCGCCCTGGTCGCGCTGCTCGCCCTGTGGGTGGCGGTGGCCTTCTGGCAGTGGTCGCGCCGGGGCGACTGGGGCCAGCCGCACGTCCTCGGCCTCGCGAGCGGGGCCGTCGTCGCCGCGGGGTGCTTCGCGTTCCTGACGACCCCGATCGGCTCGGTGAGCGATGCCGAGAAGTACGGCCACAACATCGCGCTGCTGGCGCTGATGGTGACGCTGAGCCTCTGGGCCGCCCGTCGGGCAGGGCCCGGGTACCGTCAGGCGCGTGCCTGACCTGCTCGTGACCCGCCGCTTCTGCGGTCCCCCGTCCTCGGGCAACGGCGGCTACACCGCCGGCGCGCTCGCCTCGCAGGTCGACGCGGCCGTGGTCTCGGTCTCGCTGCTCGCGCCACCTCCGCTGGACACCCCGATGTCCGTGGCGGTCGTCGACGGCTCCACGGTCGCGAGCGCCGACGGCGCCCCGGTCGCACGGGCCGAGGTCGGCACGATCGACCAGCCCACGGTCGCCGCCGTGCCGGTCGAGGAGGCGCGCGCCGCGGAGCGGGCCTTCGTCGGCCTTGGCTCCCACCCGTTCCCGACCTGCTTCGTGTGCGGTCCGGATCGGACCGACGGCCTGCGGATCTTCCCAGGGCCGGTCGCCGGCCCGGACGGGCCGACCCACCTGGCGGCGACGTGGACGCCGGATCCCTCCGTCGCCGACGACCTGACGGCGGTGACCTGGGGCGCGCTGGACTGCATCGGCGGCTGGGCCGGCGGCCTCGCCGACCGGACGATGGTGCTGGCCCGGATGACCGCCCGGCTCGACGTACTGCCCCGGGTCGGGGACGAGCACGTGGTCGTCGGGCTCGCCCGTCGTACCGAGGGCCGGAAGACCTTCACGGCCGCCGCCCTCTACGGCCCGGACGGCCGCCTGCGCGGCCGCGCAGAGCACCTCTGGATCGCGGTCGACCCCGCCGCCTTCGCCTGACCGACGCGCTCCCTAGGATGGAACCCATGGGCTTGACCGATAAAGACAGCGGCCACGAGTGGTGGCGGCACGCCGTCACCTACCAGATCTACCCGCGCAGCTTCGCGGACGCGAACGGCGACGGTGTCGGCGACATGCTGGGCATCACCACGCGCCTGCCCTACCTGCGCGACCTCGGCGTGGACGCGATCTGGCTCTCGCCCTTCTACACCTCGCCCCAGCACGACCACGGGTACGACGTCGCGAACTACTGCGACGTGGACCCGCTCTTCGGCACGCTCGGTGACGCCGACGCGATGATCTCGAAGGCGCACGCGCTGGGCCTCAAGGTGATCGTCGACCTGGTGCCCAACCACAGCTCCACCGAGCACGTGTGGTTCCAGGCCGCCCTCGCCGCCGGCCCGGGCAGCCCCGAGCGGGCGCGCTACCTCTTCCGCGACAGCCCCGAGGGCGCCCCGGAGGGCACGCCGCCCAACAACTGGCGTTCGGTCTTCGGTGGCCTCGCGTGGACGCAGGTGCCCGACGGCCAGTGGTACCTCCACCTCTTCGACTCCAGCCAGCCCGACTTCGACTGGCGCAACCCGGAGGTCGGCGACATGTTCGTCGACGTGCTGCGCTTCTGGCTCGACCGCGGCGCCGACGGCTTCCGCGTCGACGTCGCGCACGGCCTCTTCAAGGAGGAGAGCCTCCGCGACCAGGTGGTCGAGGCGGGCGAGGAGCCCGACAGCGGCGCGCAGACCGACACCTCGATGGTCGAGCGCACGCTGCGCGACGAGCCGATGTGGGACCAGCCCGAGGTGCACGACGTCTACCGCCGCTGGCACCGCGTGCTGGCGGAGTACGACGGCGACCGCATGTTCGTCGCCGAGGCGTGGACCCAGTCCCCCGAGTCGATGGCGCGCTACATCCGGCACGACGAGTTCAGCCAGGCGTTCAACTTCGCGTGGCTGCTGGCCTCGTGGTCGGCGGCCGAGTTCAGCGACGTCATCACCGGCACGATGGACGCCCTCCGGCCGGTCAACGGCTCCCCGACGTGGGTGCTGAGCAACCACGACGTCGTCCGCCACGTGACCCGGTACGGCGGCGGCGCGATCGGCCTGGCCCGGGCGAAGGCGGCCACGATGACGATGCTCGCGCTCCCCGGCTCGGCGTACGTCTACCAGGGCGAGGAGCTCGGGCTGCCCGAGGTCGAGGTCGCTCCGGAGCACCGCCAGGACCCGCTCTTCATCCGGACCGGCGAGGGCGGTCGCGACGGCTGCCGGGTACCGATCCCGTGGAGCGGCACGGCCGCGCCGTACGGCTTCGGTCCGGGCAGCG
This sequence comes from Nocardioides conyzicola, assembly GCF_039543825.1. NCBI lineage: Bacteria > Bacillati > Actinomycetota > Actinomycetes > Propionibacteriales > Nocardioidaceae > Nocardioides > Nocardioides conyzicola. Next base: position 999,195 of record NZ_BAABKM010000002.1, read on the forward strand.
GCCAGCCGTGGCTCCCGCAGCCGGCGGACTGGGCCGACCTGACGGTCGAGGCCGAGGAGGCCGACGACGACTCGACCCTCGAGTTCTACCGAGCAGCGCTGAAGGCGCGCCGTACGTTCGCGACGACGGCGGGCGACGAGGTGGAGATGCTCGACCTCGGTGCCGACGTGCTCGCGTTCCGGCGCGGCCCGGTGACCGTGGTCCTCAACTGTGGGACCGAACCGGTCGCCCTGCCCGACGGCGAGGCGTTCCTGGCCAGCGGCCCGGTCGACGGCAAGCTGCCGGCCGACACCGCCGTCTGGCTGCGCTGACTAGGCGTCCAGCGCCGCGTTGTAGCTGGCGAGCATCCGGACGAACTCCGACAGGTCGCTGTCCGGCCAGTCGCCGAGCCGGTCGTCCAGCCAGCGCCGGCGGTCGTCCCTCACCTCGTTGATCCGGGCGGCGGCGGCGCCGCTGATCGAGATCAGCGTGGCGCGGCCATCGTCGGGGTCCGGCGTCCGGTCGACCAGGCCCAGGTCCAGGAGGTGCTGGACCTGGCGGCTGATCGCGCCCTTGTCGATCCCGAAGGCCTCGACCATCGCCGACGCGCGCTGCGCGCCGTGCTGGTTGAGCCAGGTGAGCATCAGGTACGACGAGGACTGCAGGTCCGGGTGCACCGACCGGGCCCGCTCGCCGATGACCCGCCGGATCCGGCGGATCATCACGCCGACCTCCTGCTCGAGGCCGCCGAGCAGGTCGGCCCGCGCCGTCGTACCTCGTTGCGTCATGGAGCTCATCGTGCCGCTTCCTCGCTGACGACGGCGTGGTGCAGCTCGGCGGCGACCAGCGGGTCGGCCTCGACCTGGGCCTCGAGGTTCGTCGTGCGCAGCGGCACCTCCTTGATGAGGAGGACGCAGATCAGCGCGATCACCGCGAACGGCGTGGCGACCAGGAAGATGTGGCCGAACGACTCACCGAAGGCGTGCTCCACGAAGGTCAGCGCCTGGCCGGACAGGGTGCTCAGGTCGGGTACGTCGTGGCTCTGGTGGTCGACGCTGCCACCGGTCTCGGCCGCGAGGTTGGCCGCGACCTCGTGGGTCAGCAGCGCGCCGAGGACGGAGACGCCGATCGAGCCGCCCATCGAGCGGAAGAACGCGACGACCGCGCTGGCGGAGCCCATGTCGGCCATCTTGACGTTGTTCTGCACCGAGAGCACGAGGTTCTGCATGGTGGCACCCAGCCCGATGCCGAGGATCGCCATGAAGACGCCGATCGCGACGAGGCTGGTGGTCTCGTCGATGGTGCCGAGCAGGGCGAGCCCGATGACCACCAGGACCATGCCCCCGACCAGGAACCGCTTCCACCGCCCGGTGTTGCTGATGATCCGACCCGACACGACGCTCGAGATCGACAGGCCGCCGACCATCGCGATCGACATCAGGCCGGCCTCGGTCGGGCTCATGCCGCGGGCCGTCTGGAAGTACTGGCTGAGGTAGACGGTGGAGCCGAACATCGCGATGCCGATCGCCACCGACGCCACGGTCGCGAGCGCGATGGTGCGGTCCTTGAAGAGACGCAGCGGGATGATCGGCTCGACGGCGACCCGGGCCTCGACGTAGATCGCGGCCGCGATGACGGCGATGCCGGCGACCACCAGGAGCGCGGTCATGCCGGACTCCCACGCGAACTGGTTGCCCGCGAGGCTGACCCACACGAGCAGGATCGAGACGCCGGCGACGATCAGCGTGGCGCCCAGGTAGTCGATGTGGACCTCGCGCTTGATCACCGGCAGGTGCAGCGTCTTCTGGAGCAGGAAGAACGCGACCACCGCGAAGGGGAGGCCGACGAAGAAGCAGCCGCGCCAGCCGAGGGCCGAGTCGACGATGACGCCGCCGATGAGCGGGCCGCTCACGGTCGCGAGGGCGAAGACGGCGCCCATGTAGCCGGAGTACCGGCCGCGCTCCCGCGGCGACACCATGGTCGCGATGACGACCTGCACCAGGGCGGTGAGGCCACCGACACCGAGACCCTGGACGACGCGGGCGCCGATCAGCACCTCCATGCTCGGGGCGAGCGCGGCGATCAGCGAGCCGACCGTGTAGATCACCAGGGCGAGCTGCACCAGCAGCTTCTTGCTGAAGAGGTCGGACAGCTTGCCCCAGATGGGCGTGGTCGCGGTCATGGCGAGCAGGGTGGCGACGACGACCCAGGTGTACCCGGTCTGGCTGCCGTGCAGTTCGCTGACGATGCGGGGCAGCGCGTTGGTCACCACGGTGCTCGACAGCATCGCGACGAACATGGCCAGCAGCAGGCCGCTGAGGGCCTCCAGGATCTGGCGGTGGGTCATCTGGCCGTCCTCACCGGAGGACGGGGCAGCGACGGGTGCGGGTGACGCCTGGGACACGGAAGCTCGATTCACGATGACTAGAAGGTTGTCGACGACAACTATATTCCCGCAAGGGGCTGAGTCGTGACTTCTGACGGTCGATTCCGGAGATTCGACCGTCAGAACTCCCGACTCAACGGTCAGAAGTCACGAATCAACCCGGGAAATGCAGCGACCCGCAGGCGTTCGGGCCCTGGTGGGCCCGGCTCCGGTGGACGTGATGACCGGATCGCCTGCGGGTCGGGTGACTGCTTGGGATTCACCAGCAGCCTGTTGCTGATGGGCTGCTAGCGGGCAGCCACCTCACGCGTCCTTGAAGAATTCATTCTTCGGACCACCTCCTTTCCCGTGTACGAGAACGGTAGGTCGCGGCTCCGGCGCTTTCAACCGCATTTCCGCAACCGTCGCCCTCAGATCACCTCGGTGGCCGCAGCAGCGAACTGCGCGTGGTAGAGCCGCGAGTAGGCACCCTCGGCGACGAGCAGCTCCTCGTGGGTGCCCTGCTCGACGATCGCGCCGTCCTCCATCACCAGGATCAGGTCGGCGTCGCGGATCGTCGAGAGCCGGTGCGCGATCACGAACGACGTGCGGTCGGTCCGCAGCGCGGCCATGGCCTGCTGCAGCAGCAGCTCGGTGCGGGTGTCCACCGACGAGGTGGCCTCGTCGAGGATCAGCAGCGCCGGGTTGGTGAGGAACGCCCGCGCGATGGTGACGAGCTGGCGCTCGCCCGCGGACAGGTTGGAGCCCTCCTCGTCGATCACCGTGTCGTAGCCGTCGGGCAGCGAGTGCACGAAGCGGTCCACGAACGTCGCCCGCGCAGCCTCGAGCACCTGCTCCTCGGTCGCGTCGGGCCGTCCGTACGCGATGTTGTCGCGGATCGTCCCGCCGAAGAGCCAGGTGTCCTGGAGGACCATCCCGATCTGACCGCGCAGCGTCGAGCGCGGCATGGCCGTGATGTCGACGTCGTCGATCGTGATCCGGCCGGCGTCGAGGTCGTAGAACCGCATCACCAGGTTGACCAGGGTGGTCTTCCCAGCGCCGGTCGGGCCGACGATGGCGACCGTCTGGCCCGGGCGCGCGACCAGCGACAGGTCGGTGATCAGCGGGCGGTCCTCGTCGTAGCGGAACGACACGTGCTCGAAGGCGACCTCGCCACGGCGTACGGCGGGGGTGGTCAGCGCGGCGGCGTCCTCGGTCTCCTCGTCGGCGTCGAGCAGCTCGAAGACCCGCTCCGCCGACGCGACGCCGGACTGCAGCAGGTTGGCCATCGACGCCACCGTGGTGAGCGGCTGCGTGAACTGGCGGCTGTACTGCACGAACGCCTGCACGTCGCCCAACGACAGCGACCCGCTCGCGACCCGGAGGCCGCCGATGACGGCGATCACGACGTAGTTGAGGTTCCCGATGAACATGATGGACGGCATGATCAGACCGCTCACGAACTGGGCGCCGAAGCTGACCTGGTAGAGCTCCTCGTTCTCGGCGGCGAAGCGCTCCTCGACCTCGTGCTGCCGGCCGAAGACCTTGACCAGCGCGTGGCCGGAGTAGGCCTCCTCGATCTGCGCGTTGAGCTTGCCCGTACGCCGCCACTGGGCGACGAACTGGCCCTGCGAGCGCTTCATGATCGTGCGGGTGACGACCAGCGACATCGGGACGGCGATCAGCGCCACCAGCGCGAGCAGCGGCGAGATCCAGAACATCATGCCCAGCACGGCCAGCACGGTCATCAGCGAGGTGAGCAGCTGGCTCATCGTCTGCTGCAGGGTCTGGCTGACGTTGTCGATGTCGTTGGTGACCCGGCTCAGCAGCTCGCCGCGAGGCGAGCGGTCGAAGTAGCCCAGCGGCAGCCGGTTGATCTTCTCCTCGACGTCCGAGCGCATCCGGTAGATCGTGTTCTGGACGACCCCGTTGAGGATGTAGCCCTGCAGCCAGGCCAGCAGCGAGGCGCCGGCGTAGATCGCGAGCACGACCATCAGCACGTGCCCGAGGGCCGTGAAGTCCACGCCCTGGCCGGGGACGACGTGGTCCATCGACGCGAGCATGTCGGCCTGCCGGTCGTTGCCCTGCGCCCGGAGGTTGTCGACGGCCTGGTCCTGGCTGACCCCGGCGGGGATCCCGCGGCTGATCAGCCCGGAGAAGATCAGGTCGGTGCCGTGCCCGAGGATGCGGGGCCCGACCGACATCAGCCCGACGCTGACGACGCCGAGCACGACGACCGCGATCGCCTGGACCCGGTCGGGCCGCATCTGGCCGACGAGCCGCTTGGCGGAGGGGCCGAAGGTCATCGCCTTCTGGGCGACCATGCCGCCGCCCATCGGGCCCCGGCCGGGGCCGCCCATGGGGGCCTCGATCCGCTCGGTGGCCTCGAACTCCTGCTTCTTGGGCTTCTCGGTGGTGCTCATGCCGCCTCCTCGGCCGTCATCTGGGAGGAGACGATCTCCTGGTAGGTCTCACAGGTGGCGAGCAGCTCCCGATGGGTGCCGCGGCCGACCACCCGGCCGTCCTCGAGCACGAGGATCAGGTCGGCGTCGATGATCGTGGTCACCCGCTGCGCGACGATCACGACCGTGGCGTCCCGGGTCTCGGGCCGCAGGGCAGCCCGCAGCCGGGCGTCGGTCGCGAGGTCGAGCGCCGAGAAGGAGTCGTCGAAGAGGTAGATGCCGGGCCGTCGGATCAGGGCCCGCGCGATCGCGAGCCGCTGCCGCTGGCCGCCGGAGAAGTTGGTGCCGCCCTGGACGACGGGCGAGTCGAGCCCGTCGGGCATCGCCTCGACGAAGTCACGGCCCTGCGCCACCTCCAGCGCGTGCCACATCTCGTCCTCGGTCGCGTCCGGCTTGCCGTACTCGAGATTGCTCCGGACGGTGCCGCTGAAGAGGTAGGCCCTCTGCGGGACGAGCCCGATCTGGTCCCAGAGCAGGTCCGGGTCGACGCGCCGTACGTCGTGGCCGCCGACGCGCACCTCACCCTCGGTGGCGTCGAAGAGCCGTGGCACCAGGTTGACCAGGGTCGACTTGCCGGCACCGGTCGACCCGATCACCGCGATGGTCTGGCCGGGCCGGGCGGAGAAGGTGACGTCGCTGAGCACCGGCGCCTCGGCACCCGGGTAGGCGAAGGTCACGCGCTCGACGTCCAGGTGTCCCCGCAGCTCGAGGTCGGGGGCGATCGGGAGCTCCGGCGAGGGGACGGAGGTGTCGGTGTCGAGCACCTCGGCGATGCGGTGACCGCAGACCGAGGCCCGCGGGATCATCATCAGCATGAACGTCGCCATCATCACCGACATCAGGATCTGCATCAGGTAGGACAGGAACGCCGTGAGCGCTCCCGGCAGCATCTGGCCGCTGTCGACGCGGTGGCCGCCGAACCAGATGACGGCGACGCTGGAGACGTTCACGACCAGCATCACCAGCGGGAACATCGTGGCCAGCCACCGGCCGGCCCGCACGGACACGTCGGTGAGGTCGGCGTTGGCCTCCCCGAAGCGCTTGGTCTCGTAGGGCTCGCGGACGAAGGCCCGGACCACCCGGATGCCGGTGATCTGCTCACGCAGCACCCGGTTGATCTCGTCGATGCGCGCCTGCATCTTGCGGAAGTTCGGGACCATCCGGCTGACCACGAGACCGACGCTGACGAAGAGCGCCGGCACGACGATCGCCAGGATCCAGCCGAGGCCCACGTCCTCGCGCAGCGCCATGATCACGCCGCCGACCATCATGATCGGCGAGGACACCGCGATGGTGCAGGCCATCAGCACCAGCATCTGCACCTGCTGCACGTCGTTGGTCGTGCGGGTGATCAGCGACGGGGCGCCGAACTGCTGGACCTCCTTCGTCGAGAAGCTCCCCACGCGGTGGAAGAGCGCGGCGCGGACGTCACGGCCGAAGCTCATCGCCGTGCGCGCGCCGAACCACACGGCCGTCACGGAGCACACGATCTGGACCAGCGAGACGCCGAGCATGATCGCGCCGATCCGCAGGATGTAGCCGGTGTCGCCCGTGATCACGCCGTTGTCGATGATGTCGGCGTTGAGCGTCGGCAGGTAGAGCATCGCGACGACGCCGATGAACTGGAGGACGACGACGATCGTCAGCCAGAGCTTGTACGGCGCGAGACGGGCGCGCAGCAGGCGGAGCAGCATCAGTTTCTCCTCTGGAGGCCGAACAGGATCGTGTCCACGATCTGCTCGGGGGTCATGAGTCGCCCGTCGGCGATCTTGTCGTGGCTGCCGGCGAAGGTGAGCAGCCGGAGCACGTGGATGAACTCCTCGACCGGCACCGTCAGCTGGTCGGCGTCGGCGCCCACCACGTCGGCGAGGAGGGCGCCGAGGTAGGCGCGCCAGTCGTTGGCGGCGTCGGAGTCGTGCAGGTGGGTCGGCGGGCCGACCAGCTCCATCTTCTGCATCAGCCCGAACGTCGCCCGGAACCGCTGCTGGAGGATCGAGACGACCTTGAGGAGCCGGGCGCCCAGCGGCTGGTCGCGGTCGATCTCCTCGATCCGGGCGACCAGGTCCCCGGGCTCGAACGCCCGCGCGATGGCCGCGTCGATCAGCTCGTCCTTGGTGGCGAAGGCCCGGAACACGGTGCCCTCGGCGATCCCGGCGGCCTCGGCGATGTGCTTGGTGGTGACGGCACGGCCGTGCACCCGCAACAGCTTGAGCGTCACGTCGGTCAGCTCGGATCGGCGCTCCTCCGGCGACATCGGCCGGGCGCGCTCACGCTTGGTGTCCACGACGGAGGAGCATAAGTGAGTGAGCACTCACTCACAACTGCTTTCCGGGAAAGTCCCTAGAGTGCGGCCGTGCGCGTACGTCGGGCGGCCCAGGTCGTCGTCACCCTCCTGGTGCTCGGGCTGCTGGGCGGGGTGGTCGCCGCCGGCATCTCCGCGTCGCTGGGCATCCGGACCGAGGCCAAGGAGGTGCCGGCCGAGACGCTCGCCGCCGCTCCCCCACGGGCCGCCGTGCCACCGCCCGAGCTGGCCGGCATCGACGCGGCCGACACCCTGCGCACCAAGACCGCCGTCGCCGAGCTGCGCGACGCGGTGGCCGACGCCGACGGGACGCGCGGGCGCGCCAGCCTCGTCGTACGCCATCGGGACGGCGACGAGGACGACGACTCCTACCGGTTGAGCGGTACGCCGCAGGCGCTCCGGATCACGGCACCCAGCGAGACCGGCGCGGTGCGCGGCATCTACGACCTGGCCCTCGCCGCCCGGGAGGGCCAGCCGCTGACCGAGCACCTCGGCGAGGAGGTCACCTCGCGGCTGCCCTTCCGGATGGTCGACCTCGGCGCCGCCGGCGTCGTCCCCGACCCTGAGGAGTGGAGCAAGGGCGACGACTACTCCCACAACTCCCGGGCGTTCGAGGACGTGATCCTCCCGGGCCCGCCGTACGTCGACCGGACCGCGCTGGCCACGGCCCGCGCCAGCGTGCTGGCGTACGCCGAGCACGCGGTCGCGGAGGGCTACAACGCGATCGCGGTCCCGGGCTTCCTGGAGTACGTCACCTTCGACGACCTCGACGTGTACGGCGACGGCGACGACCACGTGGCCCGGGCTCAGGCGATGCGCGCCGCGTTCGGCCCGATCTGGCAGCGCGTGCACGACCTCGGCCTGGAGGTCTACCTGCGCACGGACATGCTCGCGCTGACGACACCTCTCGAGAAGTACCTGCGCCAGCACTTCGACCTCGACGCCGAGGACCCCGGGCTCTGGGACGTCTATGCCACCGGGCTCGACGAGGTCTACCGCGAGATGCCGTACGTCGAGGGCGTCCTCATCCGGATCGGCGAGGCCGGGAAGGTCTACGACCTCGACGGCTGGGACTACTACTCCGACCTCGGCGTCACCACGGTGCCGGCCGTCCGGGCGATGCTGACGGCCTTCACCGACGAGGCGGAGCGCGCGGACCGGACGGTCATCTTCCGGACCTGGAGCGTGGGCGTCGGCGCGGTCGGCGACTTGCACACCGACCCCTCGTCGTACGACGAGGTCCTCGACGGCATCGACAGCCCGCACCTGGTCGTGTCGACCAAGTACACCCTCGGCGACTTCTACTCGCACCTGCCGCTCAACGACACCCTCGAGACCGGCGACCAGCGCCGCATCGTCGAGCTCCAGAGCCGGCGCGAGTTCGAGTCGTACGGCGCCCTGCCCAACGACCTCGGCACCCTCTACCAACAGGCCCTCCAGCACTTCCTCGCCGCGAACCCGCACGTCGAGGGCATCTGGACGTGGACCCAGGACGGTGGCCCGTGGCGCGCCGGTCCGATGACGCTCGAGCTGAGCAGCGGCTTCTGGCAGCTCTACGAGCTCAACACCGTGCTCGCCGCCCGGCTCGCCCGCGATCCCGACGCGGACCCGGCGGAGATCACGAGCGACTGGGTGCGGCGCTGGTTCTCGACCGACCCCGCCACCGTGCGGGCGATCACCGACGCGATGGCGCTGTCCCGCGACGCGGTCACCCACGGGCTCTACATCGGCCCGTACGCCGACAGGCGGGTCTTCGCGATCGGGCTCGAGCCGCCGCCGATGATGTGGATCTTCGAGTGGGACATCCTCACCGGCGACAGCGCGGTGCTCGACGTCATCTACTCGGTCTCGAAGGACCGGCTCGACGAGGCGATCGACGAGGGCGACGCGGCCGTCGCGACCGCCGAGCAGATGCGCCGGCTCGTGATGGGCACCGACCCGACGACCTGGCGGGACCCCGCGCTGCGCCAGCACTTCGTCGACACCCTCGACTACCAGGTCAGCCTCTTCGACCTGCTCGCGGCGTACCGCGCGATGGTGCTCCGCCACGCCCAGTGGCTCGACACCGGCGACGGCGAGGCCCGGGACGCGTGGGCGGTGGCCCGCGACCGCTTCGACGTCGCCGCCGCCGACCACGAGAAGAGGTACGCCGGTGACGTCGACCTCCCGGCGTACAACCTGACCGCCGCCCGCCTCGGCGAGGAGCGGGCCGGGCGCGACCTGCCGATGGCCTGGCTGGCCCGCGCAGGCCTGCTGGTGCTGCTGCTGGTGCTTGCTCTCACCCGCACCGGTCGCACGCTCGTGCGCGCGGCAGTGACGCCCTGGCGCGAGCCCGGTCCGGCCAACCGCTGGCTCGTCGTGGCGATCCCGGTGGTGGCCGTGGCGTGGAGCCGGCTCGTGCTCACCTGGTTCCTCGCCCCCGCCCACCTGCTGCTGGTCGGGCTCGGCTGGGCCGTCCTGGCCGCCGTCGTCGCGGCGACCCGCTCCTGGCGGGTCGCGGCTGCCGTCGGCGGCGCCGTCACCCTGCGGGCGCTGCTGCTCCTGGCGGTGCTCGCGGTCCGAGGACCGGGCGGCTACTGGTTCGCGTTCTGGGCCGAGCCCGGCCGGCGCACGGCGTACGTCGTCGTGTCGTTCGTGCTCGTCGGCTGGGTGCTCGCGTGCCTGGTGTGGTCGCTGGCCGCCTCGGTCGGCCGGCGCCGCGCGGCCGCGGTCTGCGTCGGCGTCGTCGGCGCGACCCTGCTGGCCGTCGGCGCCCTGCTCGCCGCGGTCGGCCTCGAGGACGCGATGACGACCTGGAACGACCAGCTCGCGCTGCTGCCCTGGGGTCTGTCCCGGATCCTCGGGATCACGGTCTACCTCGGGATCCCGACGTCGCTGCCCTGGTACGTCCTCAGCGTCGGCGCCGTGCTCGCCGTCGCTGCACTCGCCCTCGGGCTGCCGAGGCGGCGGGCTACGGCGCCAACCGCTCCGTGACCCAGCCCGACGTCGTACGCCGGTAGACGAGCCGGTCGTGCAGCCGCGACGTACGTCCCTGCCAGAACTCCACGACCTCGGGGCGGACGACGTAGCCGCCCCACTCCTCGGGCGTCGGCACGTCGTCGGGGTGGCGCGCCTCCGCGTCGGCGTACGCCGCCTCGAGCTCGGCGCGGCCGGACACGACCTGCGACTGGTGCGAGGCCACGGCCCCGAGCTGGGAGCCGTGCGGCCGGCTGGAGAAGTAGGCCTCGACCTCGTCGCGAGGCAGCGGAGACGCCACGCCCTCCACCCGGACCTGGCGCTCGAGGAGGTGCCACGGGAAGAGCAGCGCGCAGCGCGGGTTGGCGGCGAGCTCGGCGCCCTTGCGGGAGCCGGTGTTGGTGAAGAAGACGAAGCCGTCGTCGGACACGCCCTTGAGCAGCACCATCCGTGAGGACGGCGCGCCGTCCGGGCCGACGGTGCTGACCACCATCGCGTTGGCGTCGTGCTGGAGCGCCTCGTGCGCCTCGCTCATCCAGCGGTCGAACATCGCGATCGGGTCGGCGGCCAGGTCGGTCTCGTCGAGCCCGGCGCGCGCGTAGTCCTCGCGGAGGCCGGAGAGGTCCAGAGGGGGCATGCCTCGACCCTAGTCCGGGGCAGGTGCAGAATGCGGGGCGGTGCTTGACACCCGTCAACTTCGACCTGAGGAGCCCGATGACCGAGGTACACCACGGACTGGAGGGCGTCGTCGCCTTCGAGACCCAGATCGCGGAGCCGGACAAGGAGGGCTCGGCGCTGCGCTACCGCGGCGTGGACATCGAGGACATCGTCGGTCGGGTCCCGTTCGAGAACGTCTGGGGGCTGCTCATCGACGGCAGCTACACCCCGGGCCTCGCCCCCGCCGAGCCCTACAACCTGCCGGTCCACACCGGCGACGTGCGCGTGGACGTGCAGGCCGCGGTCGCGATGCTGGCGCCGGCCTTCGGCTTCGGGCAGACCTACGACATCAGCGACGAGCAGGCGCGCGAGGACATCGGCCGGCTGGCCGTGATGGTCCTGTCGTACGCCGCGCAGTCCGCCCGCGGGCTCAACCAGGCCGTGGTGCCGCAGCGGGTCGTCGACGAGGGCAAGACGCTCGCCGAGAAGTTCCTGATCCGCTGGAAGGGCGAGGCGGACCCCAAGCACGTCAAGGCGATCGACGCCTACTGGAGCTCGGCGGCCGAGCACGGCATGAACGCCTCGACCTTCACCGCGCGCGTCATCACCTCCACCGGCGCCGACGTCGCGGCCGCCTTCTCCGGCGCCATCGGCGCGATGAGCGGCCCGCTGCACGGCGGCGCTCCCTCGCGGGTGCTCGGCATGATCGAGGAGGTCGAGAAGCGCGACGGCGACGCCACGTCGTACGTCAAGGAGCTGCTCGACAGCGGCGAGCGACTGATGGGCTTCGGCCACCGCGTCTACCGCGCGGAGGACCCGCGGGCCCGCGTGCTGCGGCGTACGGCGAAGGAGCTGGACGCCCCGCGCTACGCGGTCGCCGAGGCGCTGGAGCAGGCCGCGCTCGCCGAGCTGCGCGAGCGACGCCCGGACCGGGTGCTCGAGACCAACGTGGAGTTCTGGGCCGCGATCGTGCTCGACTTCGCGGAGGTGCCGGCGCACATGTTCACCTCGATGTTCACCTGTGCGCGGACCGGCGGCTGGTCGGCCCACATCCTCGAGCAGAAGACGACCGGCCGGCTGATCCGGCCGTCCGCGATCTACACCGGCCCGGCGGCGCGCCCGGCCTCCGCCGTCGACGGGTGGCGGTCCGAGTGGGACGTGTGACGGTCGACGTCGACGCCCACTTCGGCGGCAAGACCGCGATCGTGACGGGCGCCGGGTCCGGGATCGGCGTCGCGCTCTCGCGGGCCCTGGTCGGCGCGGGCGCGCACGTGGTCTGCGCCGACCTCGACGAGATGGCCGCCTCCCGCACCGCCGCGTCGATCACCGGGCCGGGCTCGGCCCGGGCCGCCCGGCTCGACGTCACCGACGCCGCAGCCGTGCAGGCGCTGGTCGACTCGGTGCAGCCGGACCTGCTCTTCAACAACGCCGGCATCACCTTCGGCGGCGAGACCGAGGACCTGACGCTCGCGCAGTGGGACGCGATCATCGACGTCAACATCCGCGGCGTCGTGCACGGCGTCGCGGCGGCGTACCCGCTGATGGTGCGCCGCGGCTCCGGCCAGATCGTCAACACGGCGTCGATGGGTGGGCTGATGGCGGCCGGCCTGATCACGTCGTACGTCATGACGAAGCACGCCGTCGTCGGGCTCTCGCTCGCGCTGCGCACGGAGGCGGCCGCCAAGGGCGTCGGCGTCACCGTCGTCTGCCCGGCCGCGGTGGACACGCCGATCCTCGACAAGGGCTACATCGGCAGGTTCCACGGCCGCGACTTCTACCTCAAGGGGCAGGGCGTCCGGCACCCGCTCGACCCCGCCGTCTTCGCCGAGCAGGTCCTCGAGACCGTGGCGGCGGACAAGGCCATGCTCGTCACGCCGCGGCCGGCGCGGATCGCGTGGCGGCTCGGCCGGTTCTTCCCCGGCTTCGTGCAGAAGCAGGCGATCGGCTTCGTCGCCAAGCAGCGCAAGCTGCAGGACAAGCGAGCGAAGAAGGAGCTGAGGTCGGCGGCGTGAGCCTCACCTTCCGTACGGCGACGGCGCGCGACGCGGCCGACGTCCTCGCGTTCTGGGCCGGCTCGGCCGAGGACGCGCACCGCCCGAGCGACAGCACCGCGGCCGTCGAGCGACTGGTCGACCGCGACCGCGACGCCCTCCTGCTCGCGCTCGACGGCGAGCGGATCGTGGGCACGGTGGTCGCCGGGTGGGACGGCTGGCGCTGCCACCTCTACCGGCTTGCGGTCGACCCCGCCCGACGGCGCGAGGGCATCGGCCGCGAGCTGGTGGCCCGGGCCGAGGCCAGGTTCACGTCGTACGGCGGGACGCGGGCGGACGCGATGGTCCTCGATGACAACGAGCCCGCCCATGCCGCGTGGGCGGCGGCCGGCTACACCCGTCAGGCCGAGTGGTCGCGCTGGGTCAAGCCGTTGTGACAGCTGACGGGTCGCTCGGCGCGACGTACGTCCCGCGACCCGTCGGCAACGGCAGGTCGAGCGTGGTGCGGATGCCGGGCGCAGCGGCCCGGACGTCCGGGATCGCGTTCACGATCCGGCCGCAGGCGGCGACGATCGCGGCGTGGTTGTGGTCACCGTGCTCGCTGCTCGGCACCACGTCCACAACGTACGACGGCTCGCCGGTGATCTCGATCCGGTAGGCGCCACCGCCGGACGAGGGCCGCGCCCAGTCGGGACGGAGGTCGTCGCGGGTCCGGGTGACGTGCTCGACCACGATCGCGGGATGCCCGTCGACCAGGCCGCTGATGGAGAAGTGCAGGGCGGCGATGGTGCCCTTCTCGATCCGGCCGGCGGCGATGTCGTAGCTCTCCGGCGCCGGCTCCGCCTCCCAGAACTCGACGACCTCGTCGACCTCGATGCCGAGGCCGGCGGCCATCATCCGGATCGCGGTGCCCCAGGCCAGCGCGAGCACGCCGGGCAGGAAGAGCAGCGGGGTGGAGTCCACCGGGCTGCCGAAGCCCATCAGGTCGAACATCACCTCGGTGCCGTCGTACGTCGCGTAGTCGGCGAGCTCGTAGCACCTGATCTGCTCGACCCGCTGGCAGGTGCTGGCGAGCGCGAGCGGCACCAGGTCGCTGGCGAAGCCCGGGTCGACGCCGGTGATGTAGACGGACGCGCCGCCGGCCTGGGCGGAGGCCTCGACCTTGTCGATCACGGCCTGCGGCATGGTGCCCCACGGGTACTGCAGGGTCCCGGGCGCCGAGCCGACGACATCGATGCCCGCCTCGAGCAGCCGGCGTACGTCGTTGGTCGCCTCGCGCGGCCGGGTGTCGCCCATCGCGCAGTAGACGACGCACTCGGGGCCGGCGGCGATGAGCGCGTCCAGGTCGCCGACGGCGCTGATCCCGGTGACCGTGTCGACCCCCGCGAGCTCGCCGGCGTCCGTGCCGACCTTCTCCGGCGTCGAGGTGGAGACGGCCACCAGCTCGAACCGGTCGTCGGCGATGAGCTGGCGCAGGGTGAGCCTGCCGGCGTTGCCGGTGCTGACCTGAGCGACGCGGATGGCCATGAAGTCTCCCTGAGCTCTGCCCGAAATTGGAACGTGTTCTACCTGCCGAAAAACTAGGTTATCGTCCCGCGCATGGGACGTGTAGACGGCAAGGTCGTGCTCATCAGCGGCGGCGCGCGCAACATCGGCGGGGCCAGCGCCCGGATGCTGGTCGCCGAGGGCGCGAAGGTCGTGATCGGCGACCTCCTCGACGAGGAGGGTGCCGCGCTCGCGGAGGAGCTCGGCGACAACGCCCGCTACGTCCACCTCGACGTGACCAGCGACGCGGACTGGAAGAGCGCGGTCGCGCTCACGGTCGCGGAGTTCGGCAAGCTCGACACCCTCTTCAACAACGCCGGCATCTTCAACGGCGGCCAGCTGCAGCGCTACAAGCAGGAGCTCTGGCAGCAGATGCTCGACGTCAACCTGACCGGCGCCTTCCTCGGCATCCGCGCATCCGCCGACGCGATCATCGCCGCCGGCGGTGGCTCGATCATCAACACGTCCTCCATCGAGGGGCTGCGCGGGACACCGTGGGCGCACGGGTACGTCGCCTCCAAGTGGGGCCTGACCGGCCTGACCAAGTCCGTCGCCATGGAGCTAGCTCCGCACGGCGTCCGGGTCAACTCCCTGCACCCCGGGCGGATCAGCACCCCGGCCACCGACCAGATGCCCGCCGACCTGATCCCGATCCCGCTCGGCCGCCCGGGTCGGCCGGAGGAGGTGGCGGCGTTCGTGGTGTTCCTCGCCAGCGACGAGTCCAGCTTCACGACCGGGTCCGAGTTCGTCGTCGACGGCGGGACCGTCATGCACATCCCGACCAACGTCTAGCGCTGGACCGGTCGCCTGGTCGTCCGGTCGAGGTACGCCGCCCCGCGCGGTGAGATCTCGTAGCCGACGTCGAAGCTGCGGGTGAGGCCGAGGGCCTTCAGCTTGCGGACGTCGATCTTGAACGGGTCGCGCTCGCGGCCCATCTCGGCCGCCAGGTCCGGCGCCCGCGTGTGCGGACGCCGCCGGATCACGTCGAGGGTCGCCATCGTCCACGCACCGTGGCTGCTGGCCCGGTCGAGCCGCTCCAGCCTGGCGTCGATCGCGGCGACGTCCGCCTCCGTCAGGTCGGCGCTCTCCCGCAGCGCGATCCGCGGGTCGGGGCCGACCCACCCCAGCGCCACGCGGTAGGTGTCGCCCTCGGTGACCTTGTCGAGCTGCCTGCGAAGCCGGTCGGCGTCGGGCCACCCGGCGGCGACGGCCTCCTCGTCGGTGATCGCGCCCGGGTCGACGACCGCGACCGCGTCGACGCGGACCACCCCGCCGACCGTGACGAACTGCGACCCGACCACCACGTCCTGCCGGCGCCAGCGTCGGAAGGCCAGGCTCACCGAGCCGTCGGCGACCCCGTGCGCGACCTTGGGTGGCAGCAACATGCGGCCACCCTAGAGACGCTTGCCGTAGCAGCGCGAGATCGGCTCGTCCTTGTAGTGACCGAAGGCCGGGACCTCCACGTAGCCGCTCGACAGGTAGAGCGCGATCGCCTCGGGCTGCCGGGTGCCGGTCTCGAGGACCATCGCCTCGGCGCCGTGCGCCTGGGCGTCCGCCTCGAGGTGGGCCAGCATCTGCCGGGCCAGCCCGCGGCCGCGGGCCGGGGCGGCGACGTACATCCGCTTGATCTCGGCCGAGCTCGTGGTGCCGAACGCCTCGACGCCGGTACGCCGCCACGCACCGGTCGCCACCGCCTCGCCGTCGAGGTACCCGACGAAGAAGCTGCCGCTCGGCGGCTCGAACATCAGCGGGTCGAGCGGCGTCTCGTCCGGGCCGCCGTACCGGACCACGTACTCGGCCTGGACCTCGTCGATCAGCCGCAGCGCGTCGGCGTGGCCGTAGCCGACGCGGTGGATGTTCATCATCTGTCCTGTCCCGGGGGTTCGCTGGATCGGCTGACAGAATAGGTAACCGTGACCGACACCCTTCGCATCCCCGCCGACCTGCTGCCCTCCGACGGGCGGTTCGGTGCCGGGCCCTCGAAGATCCAGCCGGCACACCTCGACGCCCTCGCCGCGACGGGCACGTCGCTGATGGGGACGTCGCACCGCCAGGCGCCGGTGCGCGAGCTCGTCGGTCGGGTCCGCTCCGGCCTCGCCGACCTCTTCTCGCTGCCGGACGGCTACGAGGTCGTGCTGGGCAACGGCGGGGCGACGGCCTTCTGGGACGTCGCGACGTTCGGGCTGATCGAGCGGAAGAGCCAGCACCTGGCGTTCGGCGAGTTCTCGTCGAAGTTCGCCACCGCGGCCACCGCCGCGCCCTGGCTGGACGCCCCGTCGATCATCGCGTCCGACCCCGGCACCCGTCCGGTCCCCGTCGCCGAGGACGGCATCGACGTCTATGCGTGGGCGCACAACGAGACGTCGACCGCGGTGATGGCTCCCGTCGTCCGACCGGCCGGCGCCTCCCCCGACTCGCTGGTGCTCATCGACGCCACCTCCGGCGCCGGAGGGCTGCCGGTCGACGTGCGCGAGACCGACGTCTACTACTTCGCCCCGCAGAAGAGCTTCGCCTCCGACGGCGGCCTGTGGCTCGCCCTGATGTCGCCCGCGGCACTGGACCGGGCGGCGTCGATCGCCGCCACCGACCGGCACATCCCGGCCTTCTTCGACCTGCCGACCGCGATCACCAACTCCGTGATCAACCAGACCTACAACACCCCGGCCGTCGCGACGCTCTTCCTGATGGCCGAGCAGATCGACTGGATGAACGGCGCGGGCGGGCTGGAGGGCATGGTCGCCCGGACCACGGCGTCCTCGGACGCGCTCTACACGTGGGCCGAGAAGTCGTCGTACGCCTTCCCGTACGTCGCCGACCCCGCCGACCGATCGCTGGTCATCGGCACCATCGACTTCGAGCAGCCCGTCGACGCGTCCGCGATCGCCGCGGCGCTCCGGGCCAACGGGATCGTCGACACCGAGCCCTACCGCAAGCTCGGCCGCAACCAGCTGCGGATCGCGATGTACCCCGCCGTCGACCCGGCCGACGTCGAGGCGCTGACGGCCTGCATCGACTGGGTCATCGAGCGCCTCTGAACCCGACCGCTAGCGTCGCGGCTGGGTGAGCGGCGGCTGGAGCTGCTCGGCCGGGCCCCTCCGATAGAGGAGGGCGGGACGACCGCCGTCCCGGGTCGTGGTCTCCCCGGTCGGCTCGAGGAAGCCAGCGGTCTTGGTCGCCTTCCGGTGGAAGTTGCGGGCGTCGATCTCGGTGCCCCACACGATCTCGTAGACGCGACGCAGCTCGGCGACCGTGAACTCGGCCGGGCAGAACGCCGCGGCCAGGGACGAGTACTCGAGCTTCGCGCGGGCCCGCTCCACCCCGTCGCGCAGGATCTCCGCGTGGTCGAAGGCGAGGCGTACGTCGGCGCCCTCGAGCTCACTGACCGGCATCCAGGTCGCAGCCTCGGCGTCCGTGCCGGGCAGCGGGACCGGCAGGTCGGGCGCGAGCCCCAGGTAGGCGACGCTCACGACGCGCATCCGGGGGTCCCGGCGCGGTGAGCCGTAGGTGCGGAGCTGTTCGACGTGCACCTGAGCCGGCGTCAGACCGGTCTCCTCGGCGAGCTCCCGAGCGGCCGCCGCGTCGAGCTCCTCGGTCGGCCGCACGAACCCGCCCGGCAACGCCCACCGGCCCCGGAACGGACGCTCACCCCGGCGTACGGCGAGCGCGCACAACCGGTCGTCGCGGATCGTGAGCACGACCAGGTCGACGGTCACCGCGACGGCGGGGTACGCAGTCGGGTCGTAGGCCATGCCCGACACACTACTCATTTATCGTCACCTTGACGAGAACCGAGCGGCGGGTTATCGTCACAACGACGATAAACATCGACTCGAGGCGGTCCCCATGGCTGACATTGCTCGCTATCCCTTCGCCCGACACCTGCGCGGGACGCCGACCACCCACGTCCAGCACGTGCGCAACGGCAAGACGGTGCACTCCGGCGTCGGTGCTGCGTTCTGGTTCCGCCCGTTGAGCGCCGTGATCTCGGAGGTCCCGGTCGACGACCGCGAGCTCCCGCTGCTGTTCCACGCGCGGACGTCCGACTTCCAGGACGTCACCGTGCAGGCGACCGTCACCTTCCGGGTCACCGACCCGGTGACGGCCGCGGGCCGCATCGACTTCTCCATCGACCCCGAGCACGGCCAGTGGCGCGGCACCCCGCTCGACCAGGTGGCCGGGCTGCTCACCGAGACGGCCCAGCAGTACGCGCTCGACCTGATCGCCGGCGCCGACCTGACCAGCACGCTGACCGGCGGGGTGACGCCGGTGCGCGAGGCCATCGCCGCCGGGCTCCAGAGCGACGGCCGCCTCTCCGAGACGGGGATCGCCGTCATCGGCGTCCGCGTGGTCGCCATCCGCCCGGAGCCCGAGGTCGAGAAGGCACTGCGGACGCCGACCCGCGAGCAGGTGCAGCAGGACGCCGACGCGGCGACCTTCGAGCGCCGGGCCGTGGCGGTCGAGCGGGAGCGGGCCATCGGCGAGAACGAGCTCCAGACCCGGATCGAGCTCGCCCGCCGCGAGGAGCAGCTGGTCACCCAGCGCGGCGCCAACGCGCGTCGCGAGGCCGAGGAGGCGGCCGCCGCCGGCACGATCGCCACCGACGCGGAGGCCCGTCGGGCCGAGCGGCTCGCCGAGGCCAACGCCGCCGCCACCCGGGTCAACGGCCAGGCCGAGGGCGAGGCCGAGGCGGCCCGGCTCGCGGCGTACAAGGACCTGTCGGAGACGGTGCTGCTCGGCCTGGCGGTCAAGGAGCTCGCTGCCAACCTGCCCCACATCCAGAGCCTCGTGCTGACCCCCGACCTGCTGGCACCCGTGCTCGCCCGGCTCGGCAGCAGCACCCAGGAGACGTGATGGCGCTGGCACCTCGGGTCGTCGTGGTGCACCGGCGCACGGAGCTCGAGGAGCTCACGGCGCGCCACGGCACCCGCGGCCAGGTCGCGTTCTTCCTGACCAGCCGGGGGCTCGACCTCGACGAGCTCGAGGAGCGGCACCGGGCCAACCAGGCCGCCATCGACGAGGTGACCCGCGCCGTGCCGCTGGACTGGCGCCGCGGGACCGTCGAGCGCGGCGACCTCGACCGCTTCCTCTTCGCCCCCGAGGACCTGGTCGTCATCGTCGGCCAGGACGGGCTGGTCGCCAACGTGGCGAAGTACCTGGACGGACAGCCGGTCATCGGGATCAACCCCGATCCACGTCGCAACCCCGGCGTGCTGGTGCGGCACGCGCCCGCCGCGGCCGGAGCCCTGCTCCGCGGCAGCGGCACGATCGAGCAGCGGACGATGGTCGAGGCGAGCACCGACGACGGCCAGCACCTGCTCGCCCTGAACGAGATCTACCTCGGCCACTCGAGCCACCAGACCGCGCGCTACCTGCTGACGGCCCCCGGGTCCCCCGCCGAGCACCAGGCCTCATCGGGCCTGATCGTCGCGTCCGGCACCGGCTCGACCGGCTGGTGCCGCTCCACCTGGCAGGAGCGCCGCAGCCCCCTGGTGCTGCCCCTCCCGACCGAGCGGCGCCTCCTCTGGTTCGTCCGCGAGGCCTGGCCGTCGCCGTCGACCGGGGTCGGCGCGACCGAGGGTGAGCTCAACGACGTCTCGCTGGAGATCGAGGTCGAGACGGACGGGCTGGTGGCGTTCGGCGACGGCATCGAGAGCGACCGGCTCGCGCTCGACTGGGGACAGACCGTCCGGATCGGCGCGGCCGCCCGGCAGCTCCGGCTCGTCGTCTAGCTGAGCAGCAGGTCGCCCACGGTGCGCGGTGCTCGGCCGAGAACGGTCTCGAGGGTCGTGTCCTCGTTGGCGAAGAGGCCTGCGTGCGCGGCCTGGTAGATGCCGAGCGTGAAGCGCGCCATGAACTCCGCGGTCCCTCCTGCGACCTGGGCGGCGAGCCACGCGTCCTCGCCGACGACCACCCGCTCGACGTCCCTCCCCGCCAGCTGGGCAGCGAGCGCGGCCACGTCCTCGAACGTCGGCGACTCACTGGCGGCGATCGTGACCGGTCCGTCGTACGCACCGTCGGAGAGCAGGACAGCCGCGGCCGCCTCGGCCGCGTCGGCGCGCGCCGTCCAGGAGACCGGCCCGTCGACCGGGACGGTGACGACCCCGGTCTCGCGCCACGGACCGATCAGCCACGACAGGCTGTGGGCGTAGAACCCGTTGCGCAGCGAGGTCCAGGCGACACCGCTGTCCGCGAGGACCTGCTCGGTGGCGGCATGGTCGCGGGCCGGACGGAACGGGCTGTCGGGCGAGGCGCCCTGGTGGCTCGTGTAGAGGATGCGCCCGACCCCGGCAGCGACCGCCGCCTCGATCGCCGAGCGGTGCAGGCTCACCGCATCGGCGGCGGGGTCGCTCGACGACACCAGCAACAGCTGGTCGGCTCCGTCGAACGCACCCGGCAGCGACTGCGGCTCGGCGTAGTCACCGCGTCGTACGGCGACCCCCCTGTCCGCGAAGCGCTCGGCTCGCGACGGGTCGCGGGCCACGACGACCAGCTCGCTGGCCGGCACCCGCTCCAGCAGGTGGTCGACGGTCGCGCCGTTGAGTGGTCCGGTGGCACCGGTGACGATGATCATGGTCAACCCTCCGTGTTATCAGTGATATCGATCTGACCGTACCTTTGGAAACCAGTGATAACAAGTCGCTGTTATCGTTGAAACATGCCCGACGCGTCCGCCACCTCGACCGACCACCGGGCGCGGATCGTCGACGTCGCCGCCCAGCTCCTCCGTGAGCACGGCGCGGCCGCGGTGACCACGCGGGCGGTCGCCGAGGGCGCCGGCGTCCAGGCGCCGACGATCTACCGGCTCTTCGGCGACAAGGACGGGCTCATGGAGGCCGTGGCCGAGCACGTGCTGGCCACCTACGTCTCCGCGAAGGCCGCCGTCGTCGAGGCCGCCGAGGCAGACGACGTCGACCCGCTGGACGACCTGCGCGCAGGCTGGGACTCGCAGATCGACTTCGGGGTCGCGAACCCCACTCTCTTCGGCTTCCTCAGCGACCCTGCCCGGGGGCTCTCCTCCCCCGCGGCCCGGGCCGGCGCCGACGTCCTCCGCGCCCGCGTGCACCGAGTCGCGCTCACCGGCCGACTCCGGGTCGGCGAGGACCGGGCCGTCGACATCATCCGGGCGGCCGGGACCGGCACCGTCACCACGATCCTGTCGACTCCGCCGGAGCGCCGGGACCACGGTCTCGCCGACGCGATGTACCAGGCCGTGCTCGGCCAGATCCTCGTCGACGCGCCGGCAGCCGCGCCGGGCGAGCCCGCGGCGGCGGCCGTCGCGTTCCGCGCCCTCACGCCGGACCTCGACATGCTCACCGACGCCGAACGAGCACTCCTCGGCGAGTGGGTCGACCGCGTCATCGACACTCTCTGAGGGACGCCTCGGCGAATCGGCACTCCTCGCGCGGTCGCAGTAGGCTGGGCGGAGCACAGGGTTTCACGCGTCTTGGAGGTGGGTTCGGCGCGTCGTTCAGACGCACCCGAAAGGCCCACCCCGTGTCACCGCTCGCCTCCTACCGGCGGCTCTTCGAGCTCGCCGGGCCGACGTACGTCGTCGTCGCGTTCCTCGCCCGGCTGCCGCTCGCCATGAGCCAGCTCGGCACCCTCCTCCTCGTCTCCGAGGCCACCGGCAGCTACGGGCTCGGCGGACTGTCGGCCGGCGCCCTCGCCGTTGCCAACGCCGTCGGGGCGCCCTTCGCCGGTGCGCTCGCCGACCGGGTCGGCCAGCGCCACGTCGTGCTGGTCCAGTCGCTGGCGGGCGCCGCGGCGCTCGGCCTGCTGGTCCTCCTCGTGCACGTCGGTGCGTCGGACCTCGCCGTGGTCGCCACCGCCGCCCTCGCCGGACTCTCGATGCCGCAGGTCGGGCCGCTCGCCCGGGTGCGGTGGCGGCCGATCACCGCACGGACCGGCGCCCAGCAGCGCCGGCTGGTCGACGTGGCGTTCTCCTACGAGGGTGCGGCCGACGAGGCGTCCTTCGCGATCGGCCCGGCCCTGGTCGGGATCGGGGTCGTCGCCCTCTCCCCCGGCGGAGCGCTGCTGCTCGCGGCGGCGCTGCTGGCGACCTTCGGCACGGCGTTCGCGCTGCACGGCTCGGCCCGCATCGTGCGGGGCTCCGGCGCCGCGCTGCCGACCGGGCGGCTGGTGACACCGGTGCTGCTCGTGCTCATCGGCGCGCAGGTCCTGATCGGCACCCTCTTCGGCGCCACCCAGACCGGCACGACCGTGCTCGCCACCGAGGCGGGTCACCCCGGCGTCGCGGGTCTGGTGCACGCGACCCTCGGCCTCGGCAGCGCGATCGCCGGCATCGCCACCGCCTTCATCCCGGCCCGCATCGGCCCGGAGCGCCGGATCCGGTACGCCGCGAGCGCGCTCCTCGTCCTCTCCCTTCCGCTCCTCCTCGTCGACTCCCTGCCGACGCTGACCATCGCGGTCGCGCTGCTCGGCTGCGCCGTCGCGCCGTTCATGATCGGCGTCTTCACGCTCGCCGAGCGGGTCGTCAGCCCAGCCAAGGTCGCCACCGCGATGACCGTGCTCGCCAGTGCGACCGGCATCGGCTACGCCCTCGGCTCGACCGTGGGGGGTCGGCTCGCGGACCAGCACGGCTACACCGCGGCGTTCGCGGTGACGGTGACCGCCATGGCCGGCGCGCTCGCCCTGGTCGGTCTCGCGCAGCGCGCGTTGCACGACGCGCTCGAGGTCGCTCAGTCGCCGACCAGCACGCCCGCGACCAGCCCGGGGTTGGCCAGCGCGACCAGGTGACCGCCCGGCACGACGGTCAGGTCGATGCCCAGCCGCTCCCGGGCGACCCGCTGCTGCAGGTCGGGCGGGAACAGCCGGTCGTCCGCGCCCGCGATGCCGCTCGTCGGCACGTCGGGCCACCGGTCGAGCGGCCACGGCTCGGTGAAGGAGCGCTCCGACTCGTCGGAGCCGCCGCCGGCGAGGATCTCCTCCGTGACGTCGGGCGGTACGTCGTGGAAGAAGTCCTCGACCATGTCGAACTCCTCCGGCCGACCGTCCCGTCGGGCCGCGGCGCGGGCCGCCTGGCCCTGCCCGACGTTGCTCCACCACTCGCCGGCGGTCTCGCCGGGCGCCGGGACCATGGCGTTGAGCAGCACCAGCCGCTCGACGTCGAGGCGGTCGACGGCCAGCGGTGCACTGAAGCCGCCCAGCGACTGGGCGACCAGCACGAGAGGTCCGGCGTCGCGTGCGACGGCGACGATCTCGTCGGCGTACGCCGCGAGCCCGGCGGACTCGTCCGCCGCCGGCAGCTGGACGGGGATGCCGCGGTGGCCACGGGCCTCGAGCTCGGCGACGAGGCGGTCCCAGAAGCGGGCGTCGCCGCCGGCACCCGGGACGAGGAGGAAGGTCGTCATGGAGGTCCCGACCGGGGTCGGGAGTGGAACTCATCGGCGCGGAGCGGTCAGTCCACCCGGTGCCAGCCGGCTGGGAGGGGCAGGTGGTCGTTGAGGCAGTCCTGCTGGTCGCCCCCGTCCTGCTCGATGAGCGTCCAGCCGTCCTTGTCGCAGTTGTAGGACATCGGCCGGTTGCCGAGCGGATCCCACCGCACGCCGGCGGGGAGCGGCTCGTCGACCGGGTAGCAGTCGTTGCCGGCGGGGGCCTCGCCGTCGGAGCACTGCCACTCGTCGCCCATCGGGTCGAACGCGCGGAGGAGGCCGAGACCGAGGGCGGCGACGGTCGCGATGCCAGCGAGGGCCAGCACGGGGACGAGGAGGAGGCCGGCCCAGCGACGCCAGCCCGTGGGCTCCGGTCGCCCCTCGGGGCCGGGACGCGGGTAGGGCGTCGTCACGCGACCTCCTTCCACGGATCGTGCTCGGCGAGGATCCGGTCGACGCGTGCCTGGTCGAGCCGGGAGACGACGTACTGCGTCTCCTGGGCGTCGCGGACGCACTTGGCGAGGGAGAAGGACGAGGTGGTCAGGAAGAGGGTCCCGAGAGCCAGGAAGGCCTTGGGCCACGGATCGGCCGGCAGGTAGAAGATCGCGACCATCATGGTGAGCAGTGCGATGCCGAAGGCGAGGGCGGACTGCGCGAAGAAGGCGGTGGTGTTCTTGCTGGAGGGCGTGTGGTTGTCCATGCCCCGAGTCTCGGCGGGGCGCAGGCAGCCGGTCATCGGTACGGATACTCAACTGGTGCGACACTGCGGCGTGTGAGCTCGTGGACGTCGCCGGCGTCGATCGCCATCAAGGACCAGATGTTCCGCGCGCTCGCGGTCCTGCGGGTCGTCCTGCTCGTCAACGCCGTGGTCCTGAACCTCTATCGGGCCGACAACTTCCAGCGGCCGGTCGCGGGCGCGGTCTGCATCGTGGTGATGGTGGCGTGGACCGCCTTCGCCGTCTGGGCGTACGACGAGGCGCGCCGCCGTACCTGGCTGCTCCTGGGTGCCGACCTGGCGATCGCCATCGGCCTGCTGCTCGCGACGCCGCTGGTCAAGGGGCCCGGCTTCAGCGCCAGCGTGCCCGGCTTCTGGGTCGTCGGGGCGCTGGTCGCGTGCGCGATCCACTACCGGGTCGTCGGCGGCCTGGTCGCCGGTGTGCTCCTGGCCACCGCCGACCTCGCCACGCGGGAGCACATGGGCCAGTCGGACTACGGCAACGCCTTCCTGCTCGTCATCGGCGGGGCGATCGTCGGCTACCTGTGTGACTCGCTGCAACGGATGGCCACCGAGCGCGACGTCGCCGAGCGCGAGGCCGCGATGGCCGCCGAGCGCGCCCGTCTGGCGCGAGCGGTGCACGACGGGGTGCTCCAGGTGCTCGCCCTGGTCCAGCGACGCGGGCGCGAGCTGGGTGGCGAGGCCGGCGAGCTCGGCCGACTGGCCGGCGAGCAGGAGCGCGAGCTGCGCGGGCTGATCCGGGCCCAGGAGGCCGTCAGCACCCTCGGCCAGGACGCGACGGTGGACCTGGCCGCCGAGCTGGCGCGGCTCGAGCACGGCCAGGACGTCACCGTGTCGGGTCCGGGCACGCCGGTGGAGCTGCCCGCCGCCACCGCCCGTGAGCTGGTCGCGGTGGTGCGGGCGTGCCTCGACAACGTCCGGGTCCACGTCGGCGAAGACGCGCCCGCGTGGGTGCTCCTGCAGGCGTTCCCGGACCGCGTGGAGGTGTCGGTCCGCGACGACGGGCCGGGCATCCCGGCCGGCCGGCTCGAGGAGGCCGCCGCACAGGGTCGGCTCGGCGTCGCCGAGTCCGTCCGCGGCCGGATCGCCGACCTCGGGGGCACCGCGGAGCTGTCCACCGGCTCGTTCGGCACCGAGTGGGAGCTCGTCGTACCCCGACTAGGCTCGACGCCGTGAGCGAGGACCCGATCCGCGTGATGGTCGTCGACGACCACCCGCTGTGGCGTGACGCCGTGGAGCGTGACCTCGCGGCCGCGGGGCTCGACGTGGTCGCCGTCGCGGCCGACGGGCGCGAGGCGCTGGCCCGCTTCCCCGCGGCCCGGCCGCAGGTGGTGGTCCTCGACCTGCAGATCCCGGCCCCGGACGGGGTCGAGGTGACGACGGAGATCGTGCGCCAGGACCCGTCGGTGCGGGTGCTGATCCTGTCCGCGTCGGGCGAGCACGCCGACGTGCTCGCGGCGGTGAAGGCGGGTGCGACCGGCTACCTGGTGAAGTCGGCCTCGCGCGAGGAGCTGCTGACCGCCGTACGACGGGTCGCCGACGGGGACCCGGTCTTCACCGCCGGGCTGGCGGGCCTGGTGCTCGGCGAGTTCCAGCGGATCTCGGACGCGCCGACGCCCGACCCGTCGGAGCCACGGCTGACCGAGCGCGAGACGGAGGTCCTCAAGATGGTCGCCAAGGGCCTCTCCTACCGCCAGATCGCCGACCGCCTGGTGCTGTCGCACCGGACCGTGCAGAACCACGTCCAGAACACGCTCACCAAGCTGCAGATGCACAACCGCGTCGAGCTCACCCGCTACGCCATCGAGCGCGGACTCGACGCCGAGTAGCCGCTCTGTGTGGCCGAGGCCACGCCTCTGCACGCCCGATCATGGGACAGATCACGTCCGGATGGGGATCACCGTGGGGTCGGTCGGGCGTTCTACCAGGTGCGCCCGGTGGGTCATCTTTCGCCTGCGCCGTCCTGCCAGGACCTCACCTCCGGGTGGGTCACGCCGCCGTTCCGGCCGCCACTGGCTCGCCTACGAAGGATCTTCGGTTTGTCCGCATCACCCTCGTCCCTGTTCGACCGCGCCGCTACGGCCCCCGCCCGGGTGCTCGTCGCACTGGCCCTCGTCGCCGTGACCGCCACCACCGTGGTGGCCGGCCACCGGCACGGAGCATCCGCGCCCGCGGCATCCGTCGCCGACGCGGCGGCCGAGGTGCCGCCCGCCCACGAGCCCGCCGTACGCCGTGACGTCGTCTCCCGCTCCGGCGACCGCCGGCACGGGGCCACGACGGCGGCCGTGCGGCGCGCGGCGCCCCTGGTCCGCAAGCCCATCCCAACAATGCCGGAGGCGCGCAGCGACGCCGCCGAGACGGTCGCGGCGGCCGAGGCCTCGGCGTACAACATCCCCGGCCACTGCCTGGGCTGGGCGCGCGAGCAGGCGGACATCCCGTCGCGGTACGCCGACGCCGCCACCGCGTGGGAGCACGCGCGCGGCCGCCACCCCGGCGACCTGACCCCGCCGGAGGGTGCTGCGGTCTACTGGCTGGGCGGCAGCGGCGGCCACGGCCACGTCGCGATCTCCGTCGGCGGCGGCCTGGTGCGGTCGTCGGACGCCGGCGGCTACGGCGTGGTCGCCACGGTGCCGCTGCGTCGGCTGACCCGAGAGTGGCACCTGACGTACGTCGGCTGGTCCGACTCGGTCAACGGCTACCGGATCCCCGGCGTCGCCCGGACCTGACCGGGTCAGTAGCCGCTCGGCAGCCGCAGCGTGTAGTGCTCCTCGAGGGCCGCGGCCTCCTCCTCGGTGAGGTGGACGTCGAGGGCGGCGACGGCGTCGGCCAGGTGGTGGTCCTTCGTGGGTCCGACGATCGGCGCCGACACGACGGGGTTGCGCAGCACCCAGGCGAGGGCGACCTGCGCCATCGGGACGCCGCGAGCGTCGGCGATCCGCGCGACGGCCTCGACGATGGGGCGGTTCTCCTCCCCGACGTACCTCTGGCCCATCGGGTCGTTCTCGGAGCGCAGCGTCTGCTCGCCCCACGGCCGGGCGAGCCGGCCCTTGGCGAGCGGGCTCCACGGCACCGAGCCGACGCCCTGGTCGGCGAGCAGGCCGAACATCTCGCGCTCCTCCTCGCGCTGCAGGAGGCTGTACTGGTTCTGCATCGAGACGAAGCGCGTCCAGCCGCCGAGGTCGGCGGCGTGCTGCAGCTTGGCGAACTGCCACGCCCACATCGACGAGGCGCCGAGGTAGCGGACCTTGCCAGCCTTCACGACGTCGTGGAGGGCCTCCATCGTCTCCTCGACCGGCGTCTGCGGGTCGAAGCGGTGGATCTGGTAGAGGTCGACGTAGTCGGTGCCCAGGCGGGTCAGGGAGGCATCGATCTGCTCCATGATCGCCTTGCGGGACAGGCCGGAGCCACCCGGACCGCGGTGCATCGGGAAGAACACCTTGGTGGCGAGCACGACGTCCTCGCGACGGCTGAACTCCCTGATCGCGCGGCCGGTGATCTCCTCCGACGTACCCGCGCTGTAGACGTTGGCGGTGTCCCAGAACGTGATGCCGAGGTCGACGGCCTGGCGGAACATCGGCGCCGCCGCCTCGTCGCCGAGCGCCCACTCGTGGGCACCGCGGGAGGTGTCGCCGAAGCTCATGCAGCCGAGCGCGATCCGGCTCACCTGCAGGCCGGAGCTGCCGAGGCGGGTGTAGTCCATGTCAGGCCTCCGGGATCTCGCGGCTGAAGGCGGGGAAGACGACGTCCTCGGGTGCGGGCCCGCCGCGCTTGCCCGTGTCGAGGGCGTCGATGCTCGCGAGCTCGTCGGCCGACAGATCGAAGTCGAAGACGTCGATGTTCTCGGCGATGCGGGCGGGCTTCGTGGACTTCGGGATCACCTGACGGCCCTCCTGCAGGCCCCATCGCAACATCACCTGGGCGGGCGACTTGCCGTGGTGGGCCGCGACCGCGCCGATGACCGGATCCTCGAGCGTGCTGGTGTGGCCGCTGTCGCGGTAGAAGGTGATGCCCCCGATGGGCGCCCAGGCCTGGTTGAGGATGCCGTGCTCGACGTCGTACGCCTGCACCTCGCGCTGCTGGAAGTAGGGGTGGACCTCGATCTGGTTGACCGCCGGCACGACCGTCGCGACCTCCATCAAGCTGACCAGGTGGTCGACCATGAAGTTGCTGACGCCGATCGCCCGCACCTTCCCCTGCTCGAGCAGCGTCTCCAGGGCACGGTAGGCACCCAGGGTCCGGTCGAACTCCGCCGGCCAGACCTGGTGCAGGATCAGCAGGTCGATCTGGTCGACGCCGAGCTTGCCGGCGCTCTTCTCGAACCCGTGCAGGGTCTCGTCGTAGCCGAAGTCGTTGAGCCAGATCTTGGTCTCGATGAAGACGTCCGACCGGTCCACGTCGGAGGCGTGGATCGCCTCGCCGACCTGGCGCTCGTTGCCGTACGCCGCGGCGGTGTCGATGTGCCGGTAGCCCGCGTCGAGGGCGGCGTGGACGGCGTCGCGCGTCTCGTCGGGAGGCGTCTGGAAGACACCGAAGCCGAGTGCCGGCATCTCGACGCCGTTGTTGAGGGTGTAGGTCTCCATGGTCCCGACGCTACTCGGGGCCCAGCGCGGCCAGCTTGCGGTCGAGGACCCGGCGCTCGGGCTCGCTCCCGCAGAGGCGTACGGCGTCCTCGAGCTCGCGTCGCGCCTCGTCGGTGCGCCCGAGGCGGGTGAGCAGCTCCCCGCGGACGGTCGGCAGGAGGTGGCTGCCGGGGAGGGCGCCGGTCTCCACCAGGTCGTCGACGATCGGCAGCGCGGCGGCGGGTCCGTCGGCCATCGACACCGCGACCGCGCGGTTGAGCTCGACGACCGGCGACGGGGCCAGCCGACCCAGCGCCTCGTAGAGCACCACGATCCGGCCCCAGTCGGTGTCGGCGACCGAGGGCGCGACCGCGTGCGTCTCGGCGATCGCCGCCTGCACGCCGTACGCCCCGAGGCCGCGGCCGACCTTTCCCGCCTGGGCCAGCGCGGCGCGGCCGCGCACGATCGCCGACCGGTCCCACCGTCGGCGGTCCTGGTCCTCGAGCAGCACCGGCTCGCCGTCGGCGTCGAGACGTGCCGAGAACCGCGCCGCGGTGAGCTCGAGCAGGGCGAGGAGCCCGTGCACCTCGGGCTCGTCGGGCACGAGGTGGGCGAGCACCCGCGCCTGCCGGACCGCCTCACGGGCCAGGTCGGTGCGGATCAGCGCGCTCCCGCCCGTCGCCGACGAGCCCTCGGTGAAGATCAGGTAGACGACGCTGAGCACCGGGCCGAGCCGCTCGCGACGCTCGTCGGGCGGCGGGACCTCGAAGGGCACGTTGGCGGCGGCCAGCGTCTTCTTCGCCCGGGTGATCCGGGCCTGCACCGTCGCGGTCGGGACCAGGAAGCCGCGCGCGATCTCGTCGCTGGTCAGGCCGCCGACCACCCGCAGCGTCAGCGCGACCTGCGACTCCCGCGACAGCACGGGGTGGCACGAGATGAACATCAGCGCGAGCACGTCGTCCTCGATGCGGTCCGGGTCCCAGTCGGGCTCCTCGGCCTCGTCGGCCTGGTGCGCGAGCGCGGCGTACCTCTCGTCGAGGGCCGACCGGCGCCGGAAGGCGTCGATCGCCCGCCGCCGGGCGGTGGTGAGCAACCACCCGGCGGGGTTGGCGGGTACGCCGTCGCGCGGCCAGGTGACCAGCGCCTGGGCCAGCGCCTCCTGGGCGACGTCCTCGGCCAGCGCGAAGTCACCGGTGTGGCGGGCCAGGCTGCTGACGATGTGGGCGGACTCGATCCGCCACACCGCCTCGACCGCCGCGCGCGTCGCTCCGGGTCCCGTCACAGCTGACCGTTGGCCTCCCGCCAGGCCCGCTCACGCTGGACGTACGGGTTGTCCTGCGGGAACTCGTCGATGCTCGGCACCCGGCGGATCTCGGTCTTGATGCCCGGCCGGGTCATCGGCAACCGCTTGGCCCACTCGACGGCCTCCTCCTTCGAGGCGACGTCGAGGATGTAGTAGCCGCCGAACAGCTCCTTGGTCTCGCCGTACGGCCCGTCGGTGACGACCGGCGGCGTTGACGAGTAGTCCACGACGACGCCCTCCTCCGCAGGGTCGAGACCCTCGGCGGCGACCAGCACCCCGGACGAGATCAGCTCGTCGTTGAAGCGGCCCATGGCCTCGAGCATCTCGTCGAAGTCGACGTCCGCGAAGGACGCGACGGCCTCGTCGTTGCCGCGCATGATCAGCATGTACTTCATGGCTCTGCACTCCTTCTGGGTCGTCCTTCGACCCTCTCACCCAGCAGACGAACGACTCAGCGGTCCGATCGACAACAGGGGTGAGATTTCTAGAAATCTATTGATCTTCGATAGATATCCGGTGATCATCGATCCATGATGTGGGAGCAACGAGTCGTCGTACCGCTCAAGATCTGCCTCGTCGGCCTCTTCGGGATCCTGCTGGTCTTCCAGACCCTGTCCCTGCCCGGGCAGTTCCGCTACATGGCGGAGCAGCACCCGGAGGACGCCGACCAGCGCTGGCCGCTGACCGCGATCGCGGTCTTCCTGGTGCTGTGCGTCCAGGTCGTCGTGGTGGCGACCTGGAAGCTGCTCGGCCTGGTGTCGGCCGACCGCATCTTCACCCGGGACTCGCTGGTCTGGGTCGACGTCATCCTCGGGGCGATCGGTGCCGCCTGGCTGGTGGTGCTGGCGATCTTCCTCTGGGTCGGCTTCCACGCCGACGACCCCGGCGCGCCGATGCTGCTCCTGCTGATCCTCGCCTCCGGCACCGTGCTCGGCCTGCTGATGGTCGTCATGCGCGCCCTGCTGCGCCAGGCGACCGTGCTGCGCACCGACATGGAGGGCGTGATCTGATGGCGATCGTCGTGCGCATCGACGTCGAGCTCGCCAGGCGCAAGATGAGCGTCGGCGAGTTCGCCGAGCGGGTCGGCCTCACGCCGGCCAACGTCGCCGTCCTCAAGAACGGGCGCGCCAAGGCCGTCCGCTTCAGCACCCTCGAGGCGATGTGCCGGGTGCTCGGCTGCCAGCCCGGCGACCTGCTGGAGTGGGTCGACGACGACTCCCGAGCGGCTGTCGATTCCGGGTGACCTCGCCCGTCATCGACATGTCAGCACCCGCACGGGAGGATCCCAGGATGGACCAGAGTCGCCGATACCTGCTGCTGCTACCCGCTCCGGAGGAGGAGTGGGCGTCGCTGCCGGAGTCCGAGGTCGAGCTCGGGATGCAGAACCACGGGCGGTTCCACGAGGCCCTGGCCACGCGGGGTCACCACCTGGTGATGGCCAGCCCGCTCGAGCCCTCCGCGCAGGCGGTCTCGCTGCGCAACACGGGCCGCGGGTCGGCGATGGTCACCGAAGGACCGTTCACCGAGTCCGTCGAGCAGATCGTCGGCTTCTACCTCGTCGAGTCGAGCGACGAGGCCGACCTCCTGGAGGTCGTGCGCGAGTTCGCCGAGGGTGGCGACCACGTCGAGCTGCGCCGCCTGGCCTAGGACGCAGCGAGACCGGACCGGTCAGGCGGCGGTCGTGACCGCCGCCGGCCCCCAGCGCCGTCGGACCGCGGCGTCGAGCGGCCCGACGACGTACGGCTGCAGGACCCGGTGCACGACGTGGCCACCGATGTTGCAGCCGACGACAGCCACCAGCCCCATGAGGGCGAGAGCGGCCGGTGAGTCCCCGCCCGGGAGGCGGAACCACACGACGGCGAGCGCGGTCAGCATGAACACGTGGAAGAGGTAGGTCTCGTACGAGTGGTCGCCGGCGACCCCGAGGGCGGCGTCCAGCCGGCCGCTCGGGCGGTCCCGCCGCGCACTCAGCGCGATCGCGACGGTGCCCACGGCGACGGCGGCCGTCAGCGCCCACTCGGCACTCCTCGGCAGCGGTGCCCCGGTCAGCCACGCGACCACGACGGGCAGCGCGAGGCACGCGACGATGGGGGCTGTCACCCATCGCAGGCTGGCGCGCCAGGGCCGCAGCCCGAGGAGGACGCCGACCCCGAACATCAGCACCATCGGGTCGGCGTAGAAGTCGAGGAGGCCGGGGAGCGTGCCCTGGTCAACGAAGCCCAGCGCACCCAGCGTCAGCATCATCGGCACGCAGACGGCCAGGCCGACCCGCCGCGGGAGGAGCAGGCACAGCGCGAACACCGCGTAGAAGAACATCTCGTAGTTAAGGGTCCACCCGAGGGCGAGGATCGGCTGCCACTCCCCGTCGGAGTCGACGTAGGGGATGAAGAGCAGGCTCTTCACGAGGCGTACGGCGAAGTCTGGTTCGGTGATCTTCACCGGGATGGCGATCGCGGTGGCCAGCCAGTAGAGCGGGACGATCCGGGTGATGCGTCGGGCGGCGAAGTAGCCGGCACCCCGCCGCGTCCCGGCCGAGCGGTGGGTGGTGACGCACATGATGTAGCCGCTGATGACGAAGAACGTCGCGACGCCGAGGGCACCGATGAGCACGCTGTAGTAGCGCGCGCCCTCGGGAAGCGCTCCGGCGTCGACCTGCTTGTCGAGGACGTGGTCGACGACCACCATCGACGCGGCCAGGCAGCGCAGGACCTGGAGGTGGTGCAGCCGGGGGCGGGTGGCCGGCAGGTTCCGGACCTCAGCGATGGTCGTGACCCAGCGCGTCCTGGATCATCGAGTACGTCGGGCCGTCGAACGCCACCAGCCGCGCCTCGGTGACCGAGGTGCCGGCCGACCGGAAGACCTCCAGCGCGCACGCGATCGCGTCGTCCTTGGGCCAGCCGTAGGCACCGGCGGAGATCAGGGGGAACGCCACGGTCGCGGCACCGATCTCGTCGGCCACCTCCAGGGCGCGGGAGTAGCACGAGAGCAGCAGGCCGCGGTCGGTCTCGCCGCGGTTGCGGTTGGGCCCGACCACGTGGATCACCCACCGTGCGGACATGTTGCCGGCGGTGGTCCACCCGGCGTCACCGGTCGCCAGGCCCTTCGGGAAGCGCCGTCGACAATCCTCCAGCACCGCCGGTCCCCCGGCCCGGTGGATGGCGCCGTCGACCCCAGCGCCACCGCGCATCGCACGGTTGGCGGCATTCACGACGGCGTCGGTCGTCTGCTCGGTGATGTCGCCCTGGACGGCGGTGATCTCCACGGTCAGGCCTCCTTCAGGAGCTTGAGCGTCGCACGCTCGAGTGCGGCCTGACGCTCGTCGGGCGTGTCGAAGGTACGCCGGGTCGCGCGGCGGATCGTCCGGCCCTCCTCGTAGGCGTCGATCACCCGCGGGTCGACGTACGACGAACGCGCCAGCGTCGGGGTGTTGCCGAGGAACGACGCGACCTCCTTCATCGCACCGGAGACCGCCCTCTTCCTCGACGCCTTCGTGACACCCGGCTCCGGCGTCTCGGCGAGCGCCGCCGCGGCCAGCACGGTCGCGTGCCAGGTGCGGAAGTCCTTCGCGGTCGCGTGCAGACCGGTGGAGGCGCGGACGTACTCGTTGACGAGCGCGGGCAGGACGGAGCGCCACGACCGGCCGTCCTTGTAGGACAGCAGCCGCAGGTCGGCACCCCGCCGCCGGCGCATGATCTCGACGGCCTCGACCACGACGCCGTCGTCGATCTCGATCTCGTGCTCGACCCCGGACTTGCCGACGAAGGCGAACACGAGCCGGTCCTGGTGGCGGCGTACGTGCCGCCGCTCCAGGGTGGTCAGCCCGAACGAGCCGTTCGTGTCGGCGTACACGTCGTTGCCGATCCGGAAGTAGCCCAGGTCGAGGAGGCGTACGGCGACCGCGCACGCACGCTCGAGCGGCATGCCCTCGCGGCCCAGGTCGGTGATGACCAGCTCCCGCGCCCGGGTCAGCGCCTTGCCGAACTCCAGCATCCGGTCGAACTTCTCCGCGTCCCGGCGGGCCCGCCAGTCCGGGTGGTAGAGGTACTGACGGCGCCCGGCGTCGTCGGTGCCGACCGCCTGCAGGTGCCCGTTGGCGTACGGCGTGACCCACACGTCCGTCCAGGCGGGCGGGATGACGAGGTCGCGGACGCGCTGCGCGTCGTCCTCGGGCAGCCGCGTGCCGTGCTCGTCGAGGTAGACGAAGCCGCGACCGGCCCGCCGGCGGGTCCAGCCGGGCTGGTCGGGAGAGGTGCTACGAAGCCTGACCACGACGACGAAGTAGCCATCCGGCGCCGACCGCAAACGCCAGCCCGCCACCGAGCAGCCACGGCCAGAGCGGCTCGTCCTCGGCATCATCGCCGCTCGGCGCGGCCTGCGGCTCGACCGTCGGCGTCGGCGTTGGCGTCGGCGTCGGCGCGGGCGGCTGCATCGCGGCGGCCGCCGCTGTCGGGAGCCTCATCTGCAGCACCTCGCTGGACTGGCCCTCCGAGCTGAGGTAGAGCCGGTCGTCGGCCCCGACGGCGATCCCCTCCCCCTGGTCCTGCGACGGCAGCGGGAAGGAGGCCAGCCGCTCGTGGCCCGGGAAGGAGTAGACCGCGGCACTGGAGTAGCCCCGCACCACGTAGTGCTTGCCGTCCGGGAAGAACGACCCGTCGGTGGCGAACGCGAAACCCTCCGCGACCGCACGCAGCTTGTTGGGATGGTCGGCGGACAGCCGGCGCGGGGCCGCGTAGGTGGTGCCGCCGAAGACGTCCTTCGAGACCACGAAGAGCTGCCCGGTCCGCGGGTCGGCCATCAGCGTCTCGGCGTCGTGCGCGCCGTCCGGGTAGACCAGCTCGTACGACGCGGGCGTGACCTGCTGGTCGCGCTCGCCGTACGGCACCCGCAGCACCGTGATCGAGTCGCGGGAGCGGCGGTTGTCGCCCGTGTCGCCCACCCACACCTCGCCGGGTCCGGCCGGGGCGAGCGACTCCACGTCGGTCGGGTCTCCCGCCCACGAGGTGACGCCGACGGTCCGGCCGGAGCGGTCCACCACGAACACGCGGCCGCTGTCGCCCGAGTCGTTGACGGTCAGGAAGAGGTCGCCGGCGACGACCAGCCCGCTGGACTCGACGATCGCGGGGTCCTGGAAGCTGAACACGACCGCGGCCCGCGGCGCTGCCGGGGCAGCCGTCGCACCGACGACCATCGACAGCGCGGCCGCGACGCCCAGCACGCGATCCAGCATCAGACCCCGAGGAGCTCGGCCAGCTTGGGGTGGAGGCCCCACTCCGTCACGAGCTCGTCGTACTCCTTGCGCACGGACCCGCCCTTGACCGGCCCGCCGGTGCGGACCGCCCGCAGCATGGTGTTGCGGGGGGTGTGCTGGCTCTCGACGAACTGCACGACGTCGACCCGGTAGCCCTGCAGCCGCATCAGCGACGCGCGCAGCCCGTCGGTCAGGGTGTCCGCGAGCCGCTCGCGCAGGATGCCGTGCCGGGTGAGCATGGCGTACGGCGAGGGGGTCGGTGCCTTGCGGATCTGGGCCGCGATGTCGTGGTGGCAGCAGGGGGCGGCGAGCACGAGCTGGGCGCCCCAGCCGACCGCCTGTGCCAGCGCCTCGTCGGTCGCGGTGTCGCAGGCGTGCAGCGCGAGCACGACCTCCGGTGCCGGGTCGAGCACGACCCCGCCGATGGTGCCGACCACGAAGTCGGCCTGGACGCCGAGCTCGGCGGCCACCGAGCTGTTGTGCTCGCGCGACTGCTCCTTGACGTCGACGCCGGTCAGCCGCACCGGCAGCTTGCGCACGCCGGTCAGGTAGCGCTCCGCGGCGAACGTCAGGTAGGCGTTGCCGCAGCCGAGGTCAACGATCCGCAGCGGCTCCTCGACCGTCGGCCGACGGAGGTGCCCCTTGTCGATCGCCTCGGTGATCGAGCTGTCCAGGAGGCGCAGGAACTCCTCCACCTGCCGGTACTTCGCCTGCCTGCTGGGCTTGATCCTGCCCTCGTCGTCGGAGATGCCGAGCACGATGAAGACCGGGTCGTTCTCCGGCAGCAGCCGCTGCTTGGACTTGTCGTGGCTCCGCTCCACGGGAGCGGCCACGGCCCGGTCGGTGGTCCGCACCGTCGCGGTGAGCTTGGAGTTGACCCGGAGCTGGTGGCTCTGCGTGGCGGTGTCGACGTGCCACTCGCCGTACGGCTCCTCGAGCAGCGCATCCACGGCGTCGCGTGCCGCGTCGCCGACGGCGTGATTCTCGGTGAACGCCTGGGTGGCGTCGTACGTCGTGATCTGCAGGTGGGTGCCGGCCTTGAGGTCGACGTACCGCATCTCCGCGCGGCGCCACGTCGGCTGCTCCCCCTTGCGCCTGCCGGACGCGACGGCCTTGACCAGCACCTCGGGGTCGAGCAGGTAGGAGCGCATCCGGTTGAGCTCGCGGAGCAGCGGCTGGGGCTCGGACATCACTTCACCGCCGCGATCACGACGATCAGCAGCAACGCCACCAGGGCGATCGGGATGACGAGGCGACGCTGCCGGGGATTCACGCAGTGATTCTAGAAGCGAACAGCTCGGCCAGGTGCATCGTCGGGACGTCGGCGAGGTCGTCGAGCTGCACCCGGCAGGACATGCCGTCGGCGAGCACCACGGCACCCGGGTTGGCGCGTACGGCGGGCAGCAGGTGGGTCTCGGCCACGGCCACCGAGACCTCGTAGTGGCCCTTCTCCATGCCGAAGTTGCCGGCCAGCCCGCAGCAGCCGGCGACCTGGGTGACGGTCGCGCCCGCGCGCTCGAGGAGCCGCTTGTCCGCGGCCCAGCCGAGGATCGAGGCCTGGTGGCAGTGCGGCTGGGCCACGATCTCGGTCCCCGTGAGGTCCGGCAGCGGAACGTCGAGCCGCTCGAGCAGCTCCGCGAAGGTCAGCACGTCGAGGTTCGCGCCGGTCAGCTCGGCCGCGTCGCTGCGCAGGGTCGCCAGGCAGGAGGGCTCCAGGCCGACGACCGGCACCCCGGACTCGACGTACGGCGTGAGCGTGCGGACGGTGCGCTCCATGATCGTCCGCGCTTGGTCGAGCTGGCCGGTGGTGATCCAGGTGAGGCCGCAGCAGGCGTCGTCGGCGATCACGCGTGCGGTCACGCCGACCGACTCCAGGAAGCGGATCGCCGCGTGCCCGTTGTCCGGGAAGAAGTGGTCGCTGAACGAGTCCGCCCAGATCCAGACGTCCGGCACGACGTCGGGCACCCCGACGGACCGACGCAGGGTCGTGGGCGCGAAGGCCGGGATCGACCGGCGCTGGTCGATGCCGGCCGTCGCCTTCGCCATCCGAGCGATCGGGCCGACCTTCAGCATCCGGTTGGCCAGCGGCGCGATCGGCGCGGTCAGCGCGGCCCACTTCGGCAGCCGACCCAGCAGGTAGTGGCTGCGCGGCCGCTTCACGCCGAGCACGTCGTGCTTCTGGTGCAGCGCCTCGGCCTTGTACGTCGCCATGTCCACGCCCGTCGGGCAGTCGGACGCGCACCCCTTGCAGGCCAGGCAGAGGTCGAGCGCGGCATCGACGGCCGGGTCGGCGAGCCCGCCGACGAGCTCGCCGTCGAGGGCCTCCTGCAGCACCCGCGACCGACCCCGGGTCGAGTCCTTCTCGTCGCGCGTCGCGAGGTACGACGGGCACATCACGCCGTTGGTCTTCGGGGCCACGCAGCGGCCGACGCCGGTGCAGCGGTGGACCGCGTTGCCGAGGTCGCCGTCGTCGTGGAGGAGCTTCAACCCCGCGTTGATCGCGTGCCGCGGCCGGGTCGGCCGCAGGTCGGCGTCGAAGGGTGCCGGGTCGACGATGTTGCCGGGGTTGAGCAGGTTGTCGGGGTCGCAGATCGCCTTGACCGCCCCGAAGAGCGCGACCGACTCCGCGTCGTACATGACCGACAGGAGCTCGGAGCGGGCCCGCCCGTCGCCGTGCTCGCCCGACAGCGATCCCCCGTGCTCGTGCAGCTTGTGCGCGCACGCGGTCAGGAAGTCGCGGAATACCGTGGATCCCTCACTGAAGGGGAAGTCGATGCGCACGTGCACGCAGCCGTCGCCGAAGTGCCCGTAGGGGACGCCGTCGAGGCCGTGCTCCCGCAGCAGCTCGTCGAAGTCGCGCAGCCAGGCGCCCAGCCGCGCGGGTGGCACCGCGGCGTCCTCCCAGCCGGAGTACGCCGGCCGCGACAGGCTCAGCGCGGCCAGGCCGGCGCCGTCCTCGCGGATCCGCCACAGCGCGGCCGCCTCGGGCCCCTCCTGGACCACGCGGTGCCCCAGCGCACCGGCCTCGGCCACCACCCGCGGCACCAGGTCGGGGTCGGTGACCTCGACGAAGAGCCAACCCGCGCCGTCGGGCAGCTCCGGCACCGCGCTGCCCTTAGCCCGCACCAGGTCGACGATCCGCGCGTCGAGGCCCTCGCAGGCGATCATCCGGCCGTCGGTCGCGGCGATCAGTGCCGGTACGGCGTCGGCCGCGTCGATCATCGAGGGGTAGCCGAGCACCACGAGCTGCCGGCCGGTCTCGTCCTCGACGAGCCGCACGGTCGCGCCGGTGACCACCGCGAGCGTGCCCTCGGAGCCGGCGAGGAAGCGGTCGATGTTGCGGCCGTTCTCGGGCAGCAGGTGCTCCATCGAGTAGCCGCTGACCTGGCGGCCGAACTGACCGAAGCTCGTCCGGATGTGCCCGAGGTGCTCGTCGACCAGCGTCTCGAGACGGGCGGCCACGTCGGTCGCACCGGGCGCCCACGCGACGTCCAGGTCGACCACGTTGTCGACGGTGCGGCCGTAGCCGAGGGCCCTTGATCCACAGGCGTTGTTGCCGATCATGCCGCCGATCGTGCAGCGGGTGTGGGTCGACGGGTCCGGACCGAAGCGGAGGCCGTACGCCGCGGCCGCGCGCTGCAGGTCGGCGTGCACGACACCGGGCTGCACGACCGCCGTACGCGCCTCCCGGTCGATCGAGACCACCTTGTTGAGGTGCTTGAGGGTGTCGACGACGATGCCGGTGCCGACGGCGTTGCCGGCGATCGACGTGCCCGCTCCCCGCATCGTCACCGGAGCCCCGGTCACCCGGGAGACGTCGAGGATCGCGGCCAGCTCGTCGGCGTGCCGTGGTCGGACGACGACCTGCGGGACGACGCGGTAGAGCGACGCGTCCGAGGAGTAGAGCGCCCGGGTCAGCGTCGAGTCGTCGACGTCGCTGATGCCCCGACGACGCAGCTCACCAACCAGGTCCAGGGGCGTCTGCGTCACGTCACCAGTGTTCCATCGACCGCCGGAAGACCGCGGCCAGGTCCTCCTCCGTGGGACTCCTCGGCGCCGTCGCAAGCAGCCGCTGCTGCTGCAGGGCGCCCGCGACGAGATCGGGGACGTCGGCCTCGCCGTACCCGATCTCGGCCAGGCCGCTCGGGATCCCGATGTCGCGCATCAGGGTCGTGAGCACGGTGGGCAGGGCGTCGGGGCCGTCGCCCGCCGACGGGTCGAGCAGCCGGGCGGCGTGCAGGTGCCGCTCGGGTGCCGCGTCGAAGGTGAACCGGAAGGCCTCGGGCGCCGTCAGGGACACCGCCATCCCGTGCGGCACCATCGGCTCGTCCGGGTAGCCCTCCGGCCGGTAGTCGCGGACCCGGCCCGCGATCGGGTAGGCGTTGGCGTGCGGGATGTGCACGCCGGCGTTGCCGAAGCCGAGCCCGGCGAAGGTCGCCGCCAAGGCCATCTGCTCACGCGCACCGGCGTCGCCGCCGTCCCGCACCGCCTCGCGGAAGGCCCCGGCCAGCAGGCCCAGCGCCTTCTCCGACCACAGGTCGGCGATCGGGTTGGCGCCGCAGTAGGGCACCCGCTGCTCGGGCGTCTTGGCGGCGAAGTCGGCGTACCACCGCGCGGTGTAGCTCTCCAGCGCGTGGCACAGGATGTCCATGCCGGCGGCCGCGGTCACCAGCGTCGGCTGCGTCATGGTCAGGGTCGGGTCGACGACCGCCATCACCGGTCGGAGCGCGGGGTGGCTGATGCCGGTCTTCACGTGCAGCGACAGCACGTCGAGCACGCAGATCGTCGTGCTCTCCGCCCCGGTGCCCGTCGTGGTCGGCACCGCGACCAACGGCAGCAGCGGCTGGCTCGGCGGCTGCGCCCGGCCGACCGGCGCGTTGATGTAGTCCATCAGCTCGCCCGGGTTGGTGGTGAGCAGGTTGACGGCCTTGGCGGTGTCGATCGAGGACCCGCCGCCGACCGCGAGGATCGCGTCGAAGGGGCCGGCGTCGCGGGCGAACGCGATCGCCTCGTCCAACGAGGCATCCGTCGGCTCGACGTGCGTGCCGTCGTACGTCGTGACGCTCACGCCGTACGCCGCGACCTGCTCGGCGATCCGGGCCGGGTGCCCGGTCGCGGCGACACCGCGGTCGGTCACGAGCAGGACCCGGCGGGCTCCCATCCGCACCAGGTCGTGGCCGATCTCGGCCGCCGCACCGGCCCCGAACTTCAGCGCCGGCGAGGCGTAGGTGAAGACGGTCTCGCTCATTCGGCAACCATAGTTGGGCCCGAGGGCCGTACCATGCGTGGTTGAAAGAGGGGGGCTTCATGCGGCACGCGCGTTGGATCGTGCCGGTGGCGGCGGTCGTTGTGCTGCTCACCGGCGGTGCGATCTATGCCGAGCGTCGCGACCCTGCGCCCGCGCAACCGGGCGTCGACACGGGGGCGCCGCAGCCGGTCGTCGACGGCAACCGCCTGGTCGACCAGCGCAGCGACGCCACCTTCGTCCCGCGCGGGGTCAACTGGAGCAGCTTCGAGTACGCCTGCACCCAGGGCTGGGGCATGTCCTCCCTCGACACGCTCGGCGTCGGCGACGCGGCGAACAGCCAGGCCGCCGCGATCGCCTCCTGGGGGGCAAACACGGTGCGCCTCCCGCTCAACCAGGACTGCTGGCTGGGCACCCGCGGGGCACCCGTGAGCGACCAGTTCGAGGAGCGCACCTCCCAGGGCTACCGCCACAGCGTCGACACGTTCGTCAAGGCCCTCAACCGGCAGGGGCTGGTCGTCATCCTCGACCTGCACAGCCGCAAGCGGATCGGCCAGCCGGAGTTCGGCAACGTCGCGATGCCCGACTCCGAGTCGTTGTCCTTCTGGCGCTCGGTCGCGGGCGAGTACGCCGGCAACCCGTCGGTGATGTTCGACGCGTTCAACGAGCCGTACTCACGCTACGACGCGACCGACACCCTCGTCTTCGACCTCACCTGGGAGTGCTGGCGCGACGGTGGCTGCCAGGCGCCAGTCGAGGACGACCAGTCCGCCACCGACGGCCAGATGACCTACCCGGTGCAGGGCGTCGCCGCGGTCGTCGCCGAGATCCGCGACGCCGGCGCGCCCCAGCCCATCCTGCTGGGTGGCCTGGACTACGCCAACGACCTGTCCCACTGGCTCGACTTCGCGCCCGACGACGACCAGCTCGTCGCCTCGTTCCACAGCTACGACTTCAAGGACTGCAACGACGCGAAGTGCTGGGACGCGGTCCTGGCGCCGATCGCCGACCGGGTGCCCGTCCTCACCGGCGAGCTGGGGGCCAAGGACCCCGCCGACGGCTACGTCGCCCGCTACCTCGCGTGGGCCGACAAGCACGAGATCGGCTCGCTCTTCTGGGTCTGGGCGGACCACCCGACCGACCCGATGGCGCTGGTCCGCGACCAGGCCGGCACGCCCACCACGTACGGCGCCCTGGCCCGTCGTCACCTGCGGGCGGCCGCAGCGGACGACAGCTGACCGGAACGCCCGTTCGATCCCTTTCCACACTGTTACCCCATTGTGGATCGCACGTTGACGCTCCGACGATCCCGCCCCATTAGCCTTTTTTCAGCTGGGGGGAACGCGTCTCGGGTCGCATCGCGACTACGCAAGGGGATCTAACGATGAACGTGCACGCCGGTCAGGCGCGCCACGAGCGCATGTCGACGGGGGCCGCCGTCGTGCGCGTCCTGGTGACCTTGGCGCTCTTCTTCCTGGTCTTCATCCCGTTCCTCATCGCCCCGTTGCTGGCCCTCGGCGCCGGCTTCCTCGTCTACTTCGTCTGGCGCTCGCGCGGCAGTCGACCGAGCCGCCCGGTCACGCCCGGCTCGACGACCGCCCCGTCCGCCTCGGGATTCGGAGCCGGAACGTCATGACCACCACCACTTCTGCCGCACCCACCCGGGCGCGACTGGGCGACGGCGTGTCCGCCGACCTCGGCCGACTGCTGCCCGAGGGCATCTGCCGCACCTTCCGGGTGATCCCGTACGCCGTCATGGACGGCGTCGTGCTCGTCGCCGCCACCGACGTCGACGACGTGATCACGCAGCAGGTCGTCGCCGAGCGCATCGACCGTCAGGTCCAGCTGGTCCGGCACACCGGCAACGAGGTCACCGAGGCCATCGACTCGATCTACCCGCCCCTGGAGGGCCAGATCGAGACCGCCGAGGAGCGACGGGCCCGGGTGCAGCTGTCCCGGATGCTCACCAGCAGCGGCCTGGTGACCAACGAGCAGCTCCAGCTCGGCATGCTCGAGTACTCGCGGACGGGAGACCCGCTGGGCGACATCCTGGTCGCCCACGAGGCGATCTCGGAGGACGTCCTGGTCGCGGCCCTGTCCGAGCTCCACCAGATGCAGCGGGTCGGCCTCGCCGACTTCGTCCCGGACCTCGAGGTCGCCCGTCGCCTGCCCGAGCACCTCGCGCAGCGGCTGCAGGCGGTCCCGGTCGCGGCGACCGAGGACCTGGTGCTGCTCGCGACGGCGCGGCCGCTCGACCCCGAGCAGACGCTCGACGTCGAGGAGGCCCTCGGCTCGCCCTTCCGTCAGCTGCTGGCCAACCGCACCGAGCTCGACCAGCTGATCCAGCGGGTGCACAGCGAGCACTACGCCCACATCTCGACCGTCTCGCTGATGGAGTCGCAGCCCGAGGCATCGGCCCACGTCGTCTTCACCGGCAACCAGAAGGCGGTGAGCGTCTGCGTCGGGATCGCCGTCCTGCTCAGCGCCATCGTCTGGCCGATGGCGACCCTCGTCGGCGTGGTCGCCGTCTGCTCGCTGATCTACCTGCTGGTGTCCTGCTACAAGTTCCAGCTCACCTTCCGGGCCCTCGGCACGCACCTCGAGACCGACATCACCGACGAGCAGATCGCCGCGCTCGACGACCGGACGCTCCCGATGTACACGATCCTGGTGCCGCTCTACAAGGAGGCCGGGATCGTCCGCCGCCTCGTGCGCGGCATCAACGAGCTCGACTGGCCGCGCACCCGTCTCGACGTGAAGCTGCTGTGCGAGGAGGACGACCTCGAGACCGTGGCGATGATCAAGTCGCTGAACCTGCCGCCGCACTTCCACCTCGTCGTCGTGCCGGACAGCCAGCCGAAGACCAAGCCCAAGGCCTGCAACTACGGCCTCCAGCTCGCGACCGGCACCTTCTGCGTCATCTTCGACGCCGAGGACCGCCCGGACCCCGACGAGCTGAAGAAGGCGTACCTCGCCTTCCAGACGGTCGCCTCCAACGTCGCGTGCATCCAGGCGAAGCTCAACCACTTCAACCAGGACCAGAACCTGCTGACCGCCTGGTTCGCCAACGAGTACTCGATGCACTTCGAGCTGGTGCTGCCGGCGATGGGTGCCGCCGGCTCGCCG
This sequence comes from Nocardioides conyzicola, assembly GCF_039543825.1. Classification (NCBI taxonomy): domain Bacteria; kingdom Bacillati; phylum Actinomycetota; class Actinomycetes; order Propionibacteriales; family Nocardioidaceae; genus Nocardioides; species Nocardioides conyzicola. The sequence continues at coordinate 1,043,060 of NZ_BAABKM010000002.1, forward strand.
ATCCCGCTCGGCGGGACCTCCAACCACTTCATCACCTCGGTGCTCCGCGAGCTCGGCGCGTGGGACCCGTTCAACGTGACCGAGGACGCCGACCTGGGCATCCGCCTCCACCGCCAGGGCTACCGCACGGCGATGATCGACGCGACGACGCTCGAGGAGGCCAACTCCAGCGTGCCCAACTGGATCCGCCAGCGCAGCCGGTGGATCAAGGGCTACTTCCAGACCTGGCTCGTGCACATGCGCAGCCCCGGCACGCTCGCCCGGGAGACCGGCTTCCGCGGCTTCGTCAGCTTCAACCTGACGATGGGCAACGCGTTCGTCCTGCTGATGAACCCCATCTTCTGGAGCCTGTCGACGATCTACCTGCTGACCCAGGCCGGGTTCATCCAGCAGATGTTCCCCGGCTTCGTCTTCTACGCGGCGAGCGCGTTGCTCTTCGTCGGCAACTTCGTGTTCGTCTACCTCAACGTCGCGGGCAGCCTGCAGCGCGGCGAGTTCGGCATCACCCGGACCGCCCTGCTCTCGCCGCTCTACTGGGGCCTGATGAGCTGGGCCGCCTGGAAGGGCGCCATCCAGCTCTTCACCAACCCCTTCTACTGGGAGAAGACCGAGCACGGTCTCGACGACGGTGAGGGTGACGAGCTGTGAGCACCACGCCCGAGAAGACGCTCGCCGCACCCGACGCCGCGTCGGACGCCGACAAGGCGGCCGCCCACATCCTGGCCTCGCGCCAGCGCAAGGCCTCGCTGGTCCAGTCGATCCACCAGCGGACACCCGACATCAGCCGGCGCACGTGGGAGAGCGCCGCGGTCTTCGCGGGCTTCACCGGGTTCTACATCTGGTTCGGCTACTGGATGGTCGTCAAGATGCACGTCATCGGCTTCGAGACCCTCGACCGTCTCAACCGGGCCCTGATGATCTGGCACAACAACCCGGCCAAGCTCTCCGCCCTCGGCTTCGACTACCCGCCGCTGGCCACCCTGCTGGTGTCGCCGCTGGCGATCTTCCCGGCGGTCACGTCCTCGCTCATCGCGGTCCCGATCGCCTCGGCGGTGTTCGCCGGGCTGACGATGCTGGCGCTCAACACCATGATGCGCCGCGCCCAGCTGATCGCCCCGCTGCGGTACGCCGCCCTGATCGCGCTCGGCGCCAACCCGCTCTTCCTGCTCTACGCCTCCGGCGGCGCCCGCCAGTTCATCTGGATCTCCTTCGTGGTCGTCGCCATGGGCGCGGTCATGGCCTGGTACATCACGGCCGACGTCCGGTTCGTGATGCTCGCGGGCCTGGCGTTCTCGGTCGCCGCGCTCTCCGGCTACGGCAGCCTGCTGTGGTTCGTGCTCACCGCGATGATGATCGGCGCGATCCTGGCCAAGCTCGGCGCCGACGGCAGCGAGGTCGAGGGCACGACCGTCGGGTTCGCGGTCCCGACGGCGTACGTCATCGCGCTGTGGACGGTCTTCAACCTGATCCTGCTGGCCAAGCCGTTCTACTGGATCACCGCCGCCAGCGACACCGGCGGTGGCGACCCCGGGACCTTCACGGGGGTGGAGCTGCTCCAGGACACCGCATCCCTGGTGCTCTACGGCGCCCCGATCGCGATCGTGGTGCTGCCCGTGCTGATCTTCGTCGGCATCGCGCGCAACAACCCGCTGGCCCTCTGGCTCGGCGTCCTGCTCGGCGCCGCCATCGTCTCGCCGGCGCTGTCCGTCGCGCTGAAGCTGACGGACTCGCCGATGCAGATGCGCAACGCGCTGCCGATCCTGCTCTTCTCCGTCATCGGCGCCGTCTGGATCGCCCGCTCGGCCGAGTCCAACAACATGATCGTCAGCATCGCGCTGATCGTGCTGCTGCTCGTGAGCATCCCGTGGACCTTCCAGGCGATGAAGAGCTACCGCTACCAGAACCTCGAGTCCAACTTCGCCGCCGCGATCTCCACCCGCGACTCGCAGGAGGGCGCCAAGACCCTCAGCGGGTCCATCGTCGGCGACCGCGACGAGCAGGCGACCGCGGAGTACATCACGGCCAACATCACCGATCAGAACTCGATCCTCACCGACAACTCGCAGACGTACGCCGTGATGCTGCTGACCGGGCGTCCCGACCTGTTCGTCGACCGGGTCGACGAGAGCGACGGGCCGTGGAAGGCCATCGCCCGCGACCCCGCACTGCACGTCAACTACATGCTGATCTTCACGGGCGGCAACGACCTGCTGTCGCAGATGTACCCCAACGCGGCGGACGGCTCCGACCCACGGCTCCCGGTGATCTACCGGACCGACCGCTACGTCCTGCTCGGCGTCCCGCCCAACTTCGATCCCGACGGCGGCACCACGGCCAACCAGACCAGCTCGGAAGGGGCAGCTCAGTGATGGACCAGAAGGTCACCCCGATCCTGCCGCCGCCGAGCGTGGACGACCTGCTCGCGCTCAGCGCCGAGGCCCGTCTCGGCCAGGTCGACTTCGCCAGCCGGCTGGTGGCGGCCCCTTCCAACGACGCTCCCCTGGCCACCGTGACCTCGGTCGACGACCGTCGCCGTGCCGTCGCCGTCGAGCCCGAGCCCGTGGTCGAGACCGAGCCTGCGGCCGTGGTCGAGCCGGAACCGGAGCCGGAGGCGGTCGTGGAGCCGGAGCCGGCACCGACGCCCGCCAAGCCCGCGCCCCGCAGCCGGCCGAAGCCGGCCGCGAAGGCCACGCCCAAGGCCGCTGCGGCCAAGCCGGCCGCGCGCAAGCCCGCTGCGAGCCGCCGCAAGCCGGTCCCCGAGGCCACGGCCGCGGAGCCGATGACCGAGGGCACCGTCGACGCCGTCATCGCCGGGGCCATGGGCACCGATCACCGCGACGAGCTCGTGGAGGACGCCGTCCTCGCCGACGCCGCGCCGACGCTGCGCTTCTCGACCGAGCCGGCCCCGTCGCCGCGCCGCATCGCCCGGGCCCTCCCGGTCGTCCCCGAGCAGGCACCCGACGACGCCTACCTCGGCGGCAGCGTGCAGGAGGTCGTGGACGCGGCGATCGAGCGACTGCGGGACGCGGAGAACGCGGCCCTCCAGCACGTCGCCGCCCTCGAGACCGAGGCCGCTCGCCGCGCGGAGCTGCTGACCGCCCAGGCGGAGCTCGACGCCGAGCTGATCCGGATCACCGCACGCCGTGAGGCGCACGCGATCATCAGCGCCGCCCGCAGCCAGGCCGGCCTCGGCGGCCAGTCGCCGCGGGAGAGCCGTCAGCTCGCCGAGATCAGCGACGCCGTCTCCCGGTTGGCCGAGTCGATCGAGTCCACCCTGGCTCCGCGGCATCCCTTCTCGACCCAGGGGGACCAGGCATGAGCGCCCGGCTCCGCAGCACCGGTGCCGCCGTCGTGCTCGCGTCGATCGCTGCGCTCGCCCTCGCCGGGTGCGGCGGCAAGGACGCCGGCTCGACGGACAAGCCGGATCTCGAGGTCCTGGTCAACCCGACCGACTCCGCCGCGGGTGTCGCCGTGCCGGAGCGCCGGTTCTTCGCCGCCGACTCGCCGTGGAACACGCGGATCGACGGCGCGGGCGTCGACGACCGGTCGTCGCGGATGATCAGCCAGGCGCGCGAGCGCGTCGGCGTGGTCCAGCGGACCGGGTCGGACAAGCTCGACACCCAGCGCCGCATCGTCAACGCGGGCGTCTACATCAACACCGAGCGCTGGACGACCGCCGTGGTCGCCGGCGGCAAGCCCACCAAGCTGGTGTGCCGCCAGCTCGTCTGCGGCGACGGCGCCGAGACCACAGTCCTCAGCATCCCGTCCGACGTCGATCCCGACCCCCGCTTCGACGGCTGGTTCACGGTGTTCGACGTCAGCAAGCCGATCGCGTACGACCTGTGGCGGGCCCGTCGCGAGGACGACGGCACCATCTCCTACAACTTCATGCGGCAGTGGGACACCGACGGTCCCGGCTTCCAGGCGCCCCAGAAGGTGAGCGCCCGCGGATCCGGGCTGCCGTTGTTCGCCGGCCTGATCCGTCCCAAGGAGCTCCAGGCGGGACTGATCAACCACGCGCTCGCGATCAGCGTGCCGGGACCGGCGCAGGGCGTCTTCGTGCAGCCCGCGTCGTCGACCGACGGCAACGGCCGGATCACCTCGTTGCCCGAGGGAGCCCGGATCCGGCTCAAGGCCGGCGTCCAGCTCGCGCGGCCCACCGACCCGAAGACGGGCAAGCCGATCCCGATGACGCCGCAGCAGCAGCGCATGTCGGACGCGATCGTCGCAGCGCTGCGGACGTACGGCGCGATCGTGGTCGACCGGGCCGCGGTCCCGACGCTGTACGCGCAGCGCGACGTCACCTCCGACATGATCGCCGGCAACGAGCTCGGTGGGCTGCACCTCGACGACTTCGAGGTCGTCAAGCTCGGCCAGCGCTACCGGTTCACCCCGGGCGGCCAGTCCGCACCCACGACCACCACCAGCCCGTCCGCCGCGGCAACGAGCACGGAGGACAACTGATGGCCACCCACCGGAGGACCGGCCGCGCGGCCGCGCTCGCCCTGGCCCTGTCCGGCGCGCTGCTGCTGGCGGCGTGCTCGCAGGAGGACCCCCAGGACGCGAGTGACCTCGTCGCCAACGCCCAGGCTCAGGACTACGCGGCCCAGCAGGCCTCGCAGCGCCAGATCGCCAAGGCCAACAAGGCGCTCCCGGACCGTCCCGCGGGCCAGCTCGACATCGACGGGACGACCACGTTCACCCTGACCAACGACGAGGTCGGCCGCTACAACGCGACCGGCACGTCGTCCACGATCAACGTCGGCAACCACACCCAGGACGAGGCGTTCCAGGAGCTGTGCGCGGGCAAGATCGACCTCGTCAACTCGGAGCGACGGATCACCCGTAGCGAGTGGGAGGCCTGCCAGGCCGTCGGGCTCGACGTCGTCCAGTTCCAGATCGCGTCCGACGGCATCGTCGTCGCGGTCAAGTCGGAGTCCGACGTGGGCGGCGACTGCCTCAGCACCGACCAGGTCCAGGAGGTCTGGCGTGCCGGGTCGCCGATCACGAACTGGAAGCAGCTGGGCCTCGACGACATCCCGATGGCGGTCGGCGGGCCGTCCTCCACCGGGTTCCCGGTGGAGTTCTCCGAGTTCGGCAAGACCGTCCTGGGCTCGCCCTCCCCCAGCCAGACCGACCTGAGGTCCGACTACTACAGCTACGACCGCTTCTCCCAAGCCCGCACGTTCCTCAACGGCGGCACCCGGCGCGCCAAGCTCGCCCAGGCCTACCCCGACCGCGCCCGCCAGCTGGGGCTCCGCAAGTCCGAGCTGATCTCGTCCCGGCAGGTACTCGTCGACGCCCAGGACGAGCTGCGCACGGCCAAGGCCGAGCGGGCCAAGGGCATCCGGGACAAGCGCACCCCCGCGGCCCAGGCCAAGGACATCGCCCGCGTCAGCGCGGCCCAGGTCGCCGTCGACAAGGCGACCGACGACGTCCGGGCGGCGAAGACCCGGTACGCCGCGGCCAAGCACTCCGCGGACACCGCCGCCTCGGCTCGCCGCGCGGTCGAGCGCAGCGTGGGGCACGTGATCTACGCACGGTTCAGCTCCTACGAGCTCTTCGAGGAGGAGCTGCGGCCCTTCGAGATCACCCTGCCCGACGGGCACCGCAACTGCGTCTTCCCCAGCCAGACCACGATCGCGAGCGGTGTCTACCCGCTCTCGACCCAGGTCCTGATGACCACGACGACGCGGTCGCTGGAGCGCAAGGAGGTCCAGGGCTTCCTCAAGGACTACCTGACCTCCGCGCAGTCCGCCGCCAAGGACGCCGCCATGATCAGCCTCACGGACGCGACGATCCAGGCCGAGCTCAACTGGGTCGACGGCAGCACCCAGCCCGAGCTCGTGGTGCCCGACCCGGACGAGACCGAGCCCGCGGACCCGGACGAGACGGCAGAGCCGGGCGCGCCGGCACGATGACCACCCCGCCTCGTCGCCACCTCGGCCTCGGCCTGCTGCTCGTCCTGAGCCTGCTGGCCGGTCTCGGCACGCCGTCGTACGGCGAGCCGGGCTCGACCGCCCGGGTCGCGGCGAGGAAGGCGGTCCAGCAGGACAAGCGCATCGTCGTCAGCTGGAAGGGCGAGAGGAAGCGCCGGGTCTACCAGAAGAGCGCCAGCGTGCCGGGCATCGGGCAGGTCGACCTGGTCTGCCGGCCCAAGAGCACCCAGATCCGGATCCGGCCCAACAGCCGGGCGCCGGAGACCCAGCTGTGGATGGCCAAGTTCGAGCAGAAGAACGGCCGTGACGTCGTCGCGGTCAAGAACGTCCGCGTGTACACCTACGCCACCGCGGCCGACAACGGGCGAGGCGGGACCGGCCCCAAGGCGCACGAGGGGCTCAACCAGAAGTCGCCGATCGAGGACTTCCGCAAGGGCAACGCCTACGGGCTGATCAGCCAGCGTCCGGGCCGCAACCTCGACGGCGGGGGCGCGTTGGCGACGCCGGCGACGTCCTTCCAGCTGACCTGGTGGTGGGAGCGGTTCGCCTACCCCGGTCACCAGTACTGCAACATGGCCCTCACCCTGCACACCGACACGACGCGCCAGTTCGGACTCTCGTGGCACGGCACCGACGAGGGACTGCGGCAGACGACGAGCACCACGACGATCCCCGGCCTCGGCGACGCGATCGTGACCTGCGAGCCCGGCAGCAACGCCAACGACCAGACGGTGGCGTTCCGGCCGACCGGAGCCAAAGCCGCGACGTCGTTCCTCGACTACGAGTACATCCAGGGCGAGGGCGACGTCGACGACCACGTCGACCACGTCGACGACCTCGACCACGACCCCGTCACCGGCCTGCTCGGTCCGGTCGACCTCCCCCGCAACGGCATGATGCGGCTCTGGGTGTCGATCGGCGGCGTCAAGAAGGCCTACGTGCTGTCGTCCAACTACGTCGTCAACAACGACGCGAAGCCTGGCGTCAACGCGTGCGAGGTGGCGGCGACCCCACTGCCCTAGGTCGTGGGACTCCGGAGCGCCTCGCGCACCAGGTCCAGGACGGGCACCGCACCGGACTCGATGTCCGTGACCGGCACCCAGGCGACCGCGTCGGTGGTGCCGTCGACCTCGGTGAGCACCGGCTCCGCAGCGTCGTCGACGACGACGTCGAAGGCCAGTGCGACGGCGTGGAAGTCCTCGTAGCGACCCGACGGCGCCGTACCGCTGAAGTGGTCGTCGTGCACCGCGACCAGCTCGCCGACGGAGCCGTCGAGGCCGCACTCCTCCCGCAGCTCGCGGAGCACGGCGCTGCGCGGCGACTCGCCGTGGTCGACGCCACCGCCGGGCAGGGTCCAGGAGCCCGTGTGGAAGCCGCGAGCGGAGATCCGGGTGAGGAGGACCGCGCCGTCACGACGGACCAGGGCGTAGGCGCCGAGGCGCTGGTGCCGGAACGGTCGGTGGTCGGCGAGCGCCTCGAGCACCATGGGGACGACCGGCACGCTGCCGTCGAGCACGTCGGCCACCGACTGCCAGGCCGCGGCCATCGTCGAGCCGCCGACCTCCAAGACCTGCGGCGGCGGGGCGTCCGGCGACACCCAGCCCTCGTAGACGATCCGCAGCGCATGGGCGTCCACCCGGCGGCCGTCGCGCCACACGCCGGGCAGGTGGGCGGAGTAGACCCGGGCCGTCTCGCCGACGACGGCGTCCAGCCCGGTCTCCTCGTGGATCTCGCGCACCACCGCGTCGCGGGGGTCCTCACCGTGGTCGAGGCCGCCGCCGGGCAGCGTCCACAGCTCGTCCGGGGTGACGGTCGGAGCGAGCCTGCTCAGCAGCATCGCACCGTCGCGCAGGATCACGGCGTACGCCGCGACGCGCTGGCGCTTCGGCAACCCGCTCATCGGCCGGCCATCATTGGAAGGGCGGCCGGTGGTCACGGGCGAGGGAGCGACGGCCGGCCCAGCGCCAGACCCGGGCCGCGCGGTCGCGGTCCTCGTCGGTGACCAGGTTGCCCATCCACCGCAGCGCGAGCGTCATCAGCCAGTCGGAGCGCATGCCGACCGGACCGAGCGCCGGCAGCAGGTGCGGGACGGTGACCAGGCCCGCGAGCCGGCGAGCGATCGAGAAGGACTCGCCGTAGTGGTCGCGGAGCAGGGCCGGCCAGGCCCGCGCCAGGTCGTCGCGCTCGCTCATCATCTCGGCGACGAGCCGACCGGTCTCGAGGCCGTAGTCGATGCCCTCGCCGTTGAGCGGGTTCACGCACGCGGCGGCGTCGCCGACCAGCGCCCAGTTGGGGCCGGCGACGTTCGAGACGGCGCCCCCCATCGGCAGCAACGCCGAGGTGGGCATCCGCAGCTCGTCACCGAGCTGGAACTCCTCACGCAGCTCGCTGGCGTAGTGCGCCATCAGCGGCTTGACCGCGAGGTCGGCGGGTCGCTTGGCGGTGGCCAGGGTGCCGACGCCGAGGTTCACCTCGCCCGTCCCCAGCGGGAAGATCCAGCCGTAGCCGGACAGGATCTTCCCCTCCTCGTTGCGCAGCTCGAGGTGCGAGCTGATCCACGGGTCGTCGGACATCCCGGAGGCGACGTACGAGCGGCCGGCGACGCCGTACACGGTCTCGCGGTGCCACTCGCGCCCGAGCACCTTGCCGAGCGGGGAGCGGACGCCGTCGGCGACGACGAGCCGGTTGCACCGGATCTCCACCGGGCCGGCGTCGGTCCGGAAGACCACGGCCGACACCCGGTCGCCGTCGCGCCGGACGTCGACCGCCCGGTGCCCCTCCACGGCGGTCACGCCGGACTTGATGGCGGTGGTGCGCAGGTGGTCGTCGAGCTCGGTGCGGGCGACGGCCGAGCCCCAGTCCGGGAGGGTGCCGCCCGGCCAGGGCAGCAGCAGCGTCTGGCCGAAGCCGTGTGCCCGGAGCCCCTGGTTGACGGTGTGCGCGCGCAGCCAGTCCTCGAGCCCGAGGCGGCTGAGCTCACCGATCGCGCGCGGGGTGAGCCCGTCGCCGCAGGTCTTGTCGCGGGGGAAGACCGCCGCGTCGGCGAGCACCACCTCGGCGCCTCCGCGCGCCGCCCACGCTGCTGCCGCCGACCCGGCCGGGCCGGCGCCGACGACGAGGACGTCGGTCTGGGTCGGGGTGCTCACGCTCCGATTGTCTCAGCGCAGCACCGAGTGGGTCACGCTGGGTCGCCGCGCGCCGAGGAAGAAGATCCCGGGCAGCCCGCGCGTCTCGAAGCCCTCGCTCAGGTTGTACCTGAGGGTGGACCACCGGATCCGCATCGTGCCGGTGCGGTCGTTGCTGACGAAGAACACCGCACCGCCTCCCTCGAGGGCACTGTTCTGCTCCACCAGGGTGCCGGCGAGGTCGAGGCGGAAGCGGTTGCCGTCGAGGTAGATCGCGCCGCCGCTGCCACCTCCGGGCGTGCCATCGCGCGCCGGGTTGGCACCGTGCCCGGTCGCCCGGTTGCCGACGAAGGTGCTGTTGAGGACCGTCCAGGAGACCCCGATGCTGCTCAGCGCCCCGCCGTTGCTGCACCGGCCGCCCCGGAACGTGCTGCCGACGACGTACGCCGGTAGGTCGCGGTGCTGGTCCAGCACGCGCACCGCCGCTCCCCCGACGTCGGGTCCCCGCCGGTCGCAGCGGTTGCCGAGGAACGTCGAGTCGACGATCTTCAGGCGGCCGCCGCGCACGAAGATCGCGCCACCGCCACCGCCGTCGTACCGCTGCCCCGTCGCGTTGCCGTGCGCGAGGGTCAGGTGCTGGACCACCAGCTGCGGCGTCGCCTGGTCGTCGCAGTGCGACGTGGTCCAGTGCTGCCGCCGATCGCAGGTGTCCTGGTAGAGGATCCGCCGCTTGCCGCCGCCGTCGAGGGTGACCAGGCCGCCACCGTCGATCACCACCCGGCGCGAGTCGTTGACGACCTTCGCGGTCTGCTTCATGCGGATCGTCACCGGCGCCGGCCCGCAGTCGAAGGTGATGACGCCGCCCTGCCTCACGGCCCGCACCACGGCGGCCGACGTGCAGCTCGCGCGGGTGCCCCGGCCCACCACCCGGTCGGGGTGCGAGGTGTCGACCGCGCGGCCGTCCCGCGGGACCGGCACGGGTCGCACCCCGCGCTCGCCGGCGTACGACGGTGCGGCCGGCGTCAGCAGGGTGACGGCGAGCAGGGCGGCGAGGACGACCCGAGTCATCCGTCGAGGCTAGTTCATGGCCGCCGGTAGGCCCGGTGTGCCAGCAGGTGCACGCGGCTGTTGCGGCAGCCCGTCGTGGGGTGCGGCACGAACTGCGCGCGGGTCTCGTCCGGCAGGTAGACCCGGAACCCGTCCACGTGGGCCCGGCGGCAGCGCCCGGCGTACGGGCCCCACGACGTCTCGACGACCGCGCTCACCACTCGCTGGCCCGGTCGGACCAGGAGGGTGCGGACCCGGCTGGACGTCCGCGTCGCGGCGGCACCGACCTGGGTGCCGTCTCCGCCGCCGACGTACGACAGCCCGCCGTACCCATGGATCGTGCACGCCTGGTCCGACGTGTTCCGCAGCACGATCCGTCCGTAGCGGTGGCTGGTCGCGGCGTCGCCGCCGCGGTAGGACGCCGTCAGCTGGGCGTTGGTGCAGGTCGGCGGCTGCGCCTGCGCGGGGGCGCCGGTCGCGGTCAGCAGACCGGCCAGCAGGAGTGCGCTCATCAGCATTCTCTTCATGGGGGTGGGACGCGCACCGGTGCTCCCGGGTTGTCGAGCCGCCGCACATCGACCCCGAAATGGCAGAGGCCCCACCACCCGCAGGGTGATGGGGCCTCTGGACGACTCAGTTCTGGTAGGACCCGAAGTCGAAGTCATCCAGCGCGACGGCCTGGCCGCCATTGCCGAACTCGTAGTCGTAGGAGTCGTAACCGGTGACGGAGTACGCCGCGGCGCGGGCCTCCTCGGTGGGCTCCACCCGGATGTTGCGGTACCGCTCGAGGCCGGTACCAGCCGGGATCAGCTTGCCGATGATCACGTTCTCCTTCAGACCGCGCAGCGAGTCCGAGCGACCGTGGATCGCCGCGTCGGTGAGGACGCGGGTGGTCTCCTGGAAGGAGGCCGCCGAGAGCCACGACTCGGTCGCCAGCGAGGCCTTGGTGATGCCCATGAGCACCGGGCGACCCGAGGCCGGCTTGCCGCCCTCGGAGACGACCCGACGGTTCTCCTCCTCGAACCGGCCACGGTCGACCAGGTCGGAGGGAAGGAGCACGGTCTCGCCCGACTCGATCACCGTGACCCGGCGCAGCATCTGCCGGACGATGATCTCGATGTGCTTGTCGTGGATCGCCACGCCCTGGCTGCGGTAGACGGCCTGGACCTCGTCCACCAGGTGCTCCTGAGCCCGACGGACACCGAGGATCCGCAGGACGTCCTGCGGGTCCGGCGTACCGACGGTGAGCATCTGGCCGACCTCGATGTGCTCGCCGTCCGCGACCAGCAGACGCGACCGCTTCGAGACCGGGTACTCCTGGACCTCGGAGCCGTCGTCCGGCGTGATCAGGATCTTCCGGGTCTTGTCGGTCTCGTCGATCTCCACGCGGCCGGCGGCCTCGGCGATCGGCGAACGACCCTTGGGCGAGCGGGCCTCGAAGAGCTCGACCACGCGGGGCAGACCCTGCGTGATGTCGTCGGCCGAGGCCACACCACCGGTGTGGAAGGTACGCATGGTCAGCTGCGTGCCGGGCTCACCGATCGACTGGGCCGCGATGATGCCGACGGCCTCGCCGATGTCGACGAGCTTGCCGGTGGCCAGCGATCGGCCGTAGCACTTCGCGCAGGTGCCGGTCTTGGCGTCACAGGTCAGCACGGAGCGGACCTTGACCTCCTCGATGCCGGCAGCGACCAGCTCGCCGATCTTGACGTCGCCCAGGTCCTCGCCCGCGACGGCGAGGACATCGCCGGTCTTCGGGTGGGTGACCTCGGTGGCCGCCGACCGGGCGTACGCCGCGGTCTCGGCGTTCTCCGCCTTGACCACGCTGCCGTCCTCGAGCCGCTCACCGATCCGCTTGGGCAGACCGCGCTCGGTGCCACAGTCGTCCTCACGGATGATGACGTCCTGCGACACGTCCACCAGACGACGCGTCAGGTAGCCCGAGTCGGCGGTCCGCAGAGCGGTGTCCGCCAGACCCTTGCGGGCACCGTGCGTCGCGATGAAGTACTCGAGGACGGTCAGGCCCTCACGGAAGTTGGACTTGATCGGGCGCGGGATGATCTCGCCCTTCGGGTTGGCCACGAGACCACGCATGGCCGCGACCTGCCGGATCTGGTTCATGTTTCCGGAGGCACCCGACTCGACCATCATGTAGATCGGGTTGGCGCGGTCGAAGGTGAGCTCCATCGCCTTGCCGACGTCGGCCGCGGCCTGGGTCCAGATCTCGATGAGCTCCTGACGGCGCTCCTCGTCGGTGACCAGACCACGCTCGAACTGGGACTGCACCTTGGCGGCCTGGGCCTCGAAGACCGACAGGATCTCGGCCTTCTCCGGCGGCGTCGTGACGTCGTCGATGGAGACCGTGACACCCGAGAAGGTGGCCCAGCGGAAGCCGGTGTCCTTCAGGGCGTCCAGCGAGGCGGCGACCTCGACCTTGGTGTAGCGCTCGGCCAGGTCGTTGACGATCGCGCCGAGGGCCTTCTTGCCGACCTCGTAGTTCACGTACGGGTAGTCCGCCGGCAGGGTCTCGTTGAAGATCGCCCGTCCGAGGGTGGTCTCCAGCGTGATCTGCTCGCCGGGGGCGAGCGGCTCGAGGCCGAGCTCCATCGGCGGGACGATGTCGTTGAACCGGATCTTCACGTTGCTCTGCAGCGCGATCTCGCCCCGGTCGAAGGCCATGATGGCCTCGGCCTGGGACGCGAACGCCCGACCGTCGCCGGGGGTGTTGTCCCGGTCGGTGGTCAGGAAGAACAGGCCGATGATCATGTCCTGGGTAGGCATGGTCACCGGACGGCCGTCCGACGGCTTCAGGATGTTGTTGGTCGAGAGCATCAGGATCCGGGCCTCGGCCTGCGCCTCGGCCGACAGCGGCAGGTGCACCGCCATCTGGTCACCGTCGAAGTCGGCGTTGAACGCCGAGCAGACGAGCGGGTGGATCTGGATGGCCTTGCCCTCGATCAGCTGGGGCTCGAAGGCCTGGATGCCGAGGCGGTGCAGCGTGGGTGCGCGGTTGAGCAGCACCGGGTGCTCGGTGATGACCTCTTCGAGGACGTCCCACACCACGGCGTACCGGGCACCGGACGTCGCCCGCTCGACCATCCGCTTGGCGGACTTGATGTTCTGCGCGTGCGACAGGTCGACGAGGCGCTTCATCACGAACGGCTTGAAGAGCTCGAGCGCCATCTGCTTGGGCAGACCGCACTGGTGCAGCTTGAGCTGCGGACCCGACACGATGACCGAACGGCCCGAGTAGTCGACGCGCTTGCCGAGCAGGTTCTGCCGGAAGCGACCCTGCTTGCCCTTGAGCATGTCGGAGAGCGACTTGAGCGGGCGGTTGCCCGGCCCGGTGACCGGGCGACCACGGCGGCCGTTGTCGAACAGCGAGTCGACGGCCTCCTGCAGCATCCGCTTCTCGTTGTTGACGATGATCTCGGGCGCGCCGAGGTCGAGCAGCCGCTTGAGGCGGTTGTTGCGGTTGATCACGCGGCGGTACAGGTCGTTGAGGTCGGAGGTCGCGAAGCGGCCACCGTCCAGCTGCACCATCGGACGCAGGTCCGGCGGGATGACCGGCACGGCGTCCAGGACCATGCCCTGGGGCTTGTTGCCGGTCTTGCGGAAGGCGTCGACGACCTTGAGGCGCTTGAGGGCGCGGACCTTGCGCTGGCCCTTGCCGGTGGCGATGGTCTCGCGCAGCGACTCGACCTCGGCCTCGGTGTCGAAGTCCTGGAGGCGCTTCTGGATCGCCGTGGCGCCCATGTAGCCCTCGAAGTACTTGCCGAACCAGTTCTTCATCTCGCGGTAGAGCATCTCGTCGCCCATGAGGTCCTGGACCTTGAGGCTCTTGAACGTGTCCCACACCTCGTTGAGGCGGTCGATCTCGCGCTGGGCACGGTCACGGAGCTGCTTCATCTCGCGCTCGGCGCCGTCCTTGACCTTGCGGCGCTGGTCGGCCTTGGCACCCTCCGCCTCCAGGGCGGCGAGGTCCTCCTCGAGCTTCTTCGCGCGGTCCTCGACGGCCGAGTCGCGGCGCTTCTCGAGCCGCTCGCGCTCCAGCCCGACCTTGCCCTCGAGCGAGGACAGGTCCTTGTGGCGCGCGTCCTCGTCGACCGAGGTGATCATGTAGGCCGCGAAGTAGATGACCTTCTCGAGGTCCTTCGGGGCCAGGTCGAGCAGGTAGCCGAGCCGGCTCGGGACACCCTTGAAGTACCAGATGTGGGTGACCGGTGCGGCGAGCTCGATGTGGCCCATCCGCTCACGACGCACCTTCGACCGGGTGACCTCGACGCCACACCGCTCGCAGATGATGCCCTTGAAGCGCACGCGCTTGTACTTGCCGCAGTAGCACTCCCAGTCCCGGGTGGGACCGAAGATCTTCTCGCAGAAGAGGCCGTCACGCTCAGGCTTGAGCGTGCGGTAGTTGATCGTCTCCGGCTTCTTGACCTCGCCGTGGCTCCACGTACGGATGTCATCCGCAGTGGCCAGGCCGATCCGAAGCTGGTCGAAGAAGTTCACATCAAGCACGATGGCTGTTGTCCTTCGTTAGTACTGGTGGTCGAGCTTTGTGGACTGATCTCCCCGGGAGACCCGGCCGGCGGCCGTGACCGCCGGGCCGGGTCCTCGTGGGGTGGTCAGACTTCTTCGACGGAGCTGGGCTCGCGGCGGGACAGGTCGATGCCGAGCTCCTCGGCGGCGCGGAAGACGTCTTCCTCCGCGTCGCGCATCTCGATGGCCGTGCCGTCCTGCGACAGCACCTCCACGTTGAGGCAGAGCGACTGCATCTCCTTCACGAGAACCTTGAACGACTCGGGGATACCGGAGTCGGGGATGTTCTCGCCCTTCACGATGGCCTCGTAGACCTTGACGCGACCGGGCACGTCGTCGGACTTGATCGTCAGCAGCTCCTGCAGGGCGTAGGCGGCGCCGTACGCCTCCATCGCCCAGACCTCCATCTCGCCGAACCGCTGGCCGCCGAACTGGGCCTTACCGCCCAGGGGCTGCTGCGTGATCATCGAGTAGGGGCCGGTGCTGCGGGCGTGGATCTTGTCGTCCACGAGGTGGTGGAGCTTCAGGATGTACATGTAGCCGACCGAGACCGGCTCCGGGAACGGCTCGCCGGAGCGGCCGTCGAACAGGTCCGCCTTGCCGGTCGCGTCGATCATCCGGACACCATCCCGGTTGGGGTTGGTGGCACCGAGCAGGCCGGTGATCTCGTCCTCGCGGGCGCCGTCGAAGACCGGGGTCGCAACCCGGGAGTTCGGCTCGGCCTTGTCCGCGTGGATCTTGATCAGGCGCTTCTTCCAGTCCTCGTCCTTCGGACCGTCGTGCAGGTTGAGGTCCCAGCCCTGCTTCGCCAGCCAGCCCAGGTGGAGCTCGAGGATCTGACCGATGTTCATCCGTCGCGGGACACCCAGCGGGTTGAGGACCACGTCGACCGGGGTCCCGTCCTCCATGAACGGCATGTCCTCGATCGGCAGGATCTTCGCGATGACGCCCTTGTTGCCGTGACGGCCGGCGAGCTTGTCACCCACGGAGATCTTGCGCTTCTGCGCGACGTAGACGCGGACCAGCTGGTTGACGCCCGGCGGCAGCTCGTCGCCCTCTTCGCGGTCGAAGACCCGGACGCCGATGACCGTGCCGGACTCACCGTGCGGCACCTTCATCGAGGTGTCGCGCACCTCGCGCGCCTTCTCACCGAAGATCGCGCGGAGCAGGCGCTCCTCGGGGGTCAGCTCGGTCTCGCCCTTCGGCGTGACCTTGCCGACCAGGACGTCGCCGGTGTTGACCTCGGCGCCGATGCGGATGATGCCGCGCTCGTCGAGGTCGGCCAGCATCTCCTCGGAGACGTTGGGGATGTCCCGGGTGATCTCCTCCGGCCCGAGCTTGGTGTCGCGGGCGTCGACCTCGTGCTCCTCGATGTGGATCGAGGTGAGGACGTCCTCCTGCACCAGACGCTGGCTGAGGATGATCGCGTCCTCGTAGTTGTGGCCCTGCCACGGCATGAACGCCACCAGCAGGTTGGTGCCCAGCGCCATCTCGGCGTCGTCGGTGCACGGCCCGTCTGCGACGGGGCTGCCCACCTCGACCCGGTCACCCTCGGAGACCAGCGGACGCTGGTTGATGCAGGTGCCCTGGTTGGAGCGCTTGAACTTGGCCAGCTTGTAGGTCGTGTAGGTGCCGTCGTCGTTCATCGTCTCGATGAACTCGGCGGACACCGCCTTGACCACACCGGCGTCGGTCGCGACGACCACGTCGCCGGCGTCCACCGCGGCGCGGTACTCGATGCCGGTGCCGACCAGGGGCGAGTCGCTCGTGATGAGCGGCACGGCCTGGCGCTGCATGTTGGCACCCATGAGCGCGCGGTTGGCGTCGTCGTGCTCGAGGAACGGGATCAGCGCGGTCGCGACCGACACCATCTGGCGCGGCGAGACGTCCATGTAGTCGACGTCCTCGGGCAGGACCTCGGAGACCTCACCGTCGCGCTGGCGGACCAGCACGCGCTCCTCGGAGAAACGACCCTTGTCGTCGAGGCCCGCGTTGGCCTGCGCGATGACGTACTTGTCCTCGTCGTCGGCGGTCAGGTAGTCGACCTTGTCGGTGACCTTGCCCTTCTCGACCTTGCGGTACGGCGTCTCGACGAAGCCGAACGGGTTGATCCGTCCGTACGACGCGAGCGAGCCGATCAGGCCGATGTTCGGGCCTTCCGGGGTCTCGATGGGGCACATGCGGCCGTAGTGCGACGGGTGGACGTCGCGGACCTCCATGCCGGCGCGGTCGCGGGACAGACCACCCGGGCCGAGCGCCGAGAGCCGACGCTTGTGCGTCAGGCCGGCGATCGGGTTGGTCTGGTCCATGAACTGCGAGAGCTGCGAGGTGCCGAAGAACTCCTTCAGCGCCGCGACCACGGGCCGGATGTTGATCAGGGACTGCGGCGTGATCGCCTCGACGTCCTGCGTCGTCATCCGCTCGCGGACCACGCGCTCCATGCGGGCCAGGCCCGTGCGGAGCTGGTTCTGGATCAGCTCGCCGACCGTGCGCATGCGCCGGTTGCCGAAGTGGTCGATGTCGTCGGCGGCGACCTCGAGCGCACCCTGCGGCGACTCGACCTCGGTCTGGCCGTCGTGGAGCGCGACGATGTAGCGGATCGCGGCGACGATGTCGCTGACGGTCAGCGTCTGGTGGTCGAACGCCTCGACGAGGCCCAGCTTCTTGTTGACCTTGTAGCGGCCGACCTTCGCGAGGTCGTAGCGCTTCGGGTTGAAGTAGTAGTTGTTCAGCAGCGTCTGCGCAGCCTCACGCGTCGGCGGCTCGCCGGGACGGAGCTTGCGGTAGATGTCGAGCAGCGCGTCGTCCTCGCCCTGGGTGTGGTCCTTCTCCAGGGTCAGCTCGATCGACTCGTACGCACGGCCGTCGGTGCTGTTGGGGTCCGCGAACTCGCGACGGATGTCCTCGATGGTCAGGCCCAGGGCCTTGAGGAGCACCGTGACGTTCTGCTTGCGCTTGCGGTCGAGCCGGACGCCGACGAGGTCGCGCTTGTCGATCTCGAACTCGAGCCAGGCACCGCGCGACGGGATCAGCTTCGCGGTGTAGATGTCCTTGTCGGACGTCTTGTCGGCGGTCCGCTCGAAGTAGACGCCCGGGGACCGGACGAGCTGCGAGACGACGACGCGCTCGGTGCCGTTGATGACGAAGGTGCCCTTCGGCGTCATGAGCGGGAAGTCGCCCATGAAGACCGTCTGGCCCTTGATCTCACCGGTGTCGTTGTTGGTGAACTCCGCAGACACGTAGAGCGGTGCGGAGTAGGTGAAGTCCTTCTCCTTGCACTCGTCGACCGTGTACTTCGGGTCGTAGAAGACCGGGTTCTCGAACGAGAGCGACATCGTCTCGGAGAAGTCCTCGATCGGCGAGATCTCCTCGAAGATCTCGGTCAGACCGGACTTCCGGGAGACGTCCTCGCCAGCCTCGAGACGACGCTCGACGACAGCATCCCAAGCGGCGTTCCCGACCAGCCAGTCGAAACTGTCGGTCTGGAGCGAGAGGAGCTGCGGGACTTCGAGTGGCTCTGAGATCTTTGCGAAAGAGATGCGGCGGGGGTTACCAGAGGTGGTGCGCGCGGCCAAGAGGTGTCCTTCGACGGTTACGCTTGAGATCGGCGTCGACCCACCACAAAACCAGCCACCGGGCAGGCTGGAGAGCATTTGAGAGCGGACGCAAAGGAACAGGCTACCGCACGCAGGCAGCCGCCACAAACCCCGGTTTCAGATCACTCCTACGACACAGGGTGGCGTTGGCGACGATCATGAACTCCCGCGGCGGCCAGGTCAAGCACCGCGGCGCCGCGGTTCAGGTGTCGAGGCCCGAGACGAGCCAGTCGCCGTCGACCCGCTCCATCGTCACGGTGACCCAGTTCTTGTAGACGACCGGCTGCTTGTCGGCCTTGTTGGTCCGCGACTGGTCGACCAGGAGGAAGACCTGCACCCGGTCGTCGTCGGCCCGCACCACGCCGGAGCTGACCAGCTTGGCCTTGACCACCGTGCCGGTCGACGGGGCGTTGGCGGCGATCACGCCGTCGAAGAGCTTGGCGTACTCCTTGCGGTAGGCGCCGGTCAGGTAGCCCTCGGCCGCGGCCTTCGAGTCGTCCAGGTGCGCGGCGTCGTACGACAGGATCGGCACGATCGCGCGCTCGGCCGCCGACCGGGCCGAGGCAGAGGCCTGGTCGACCGACCGGTCCGAGGGCACCGTGGCCGCGACGACGACGGCCGCGCCGGCGATCAGCAGGGTCACGACGGCGACGCCCACCAGCAGCCATCCCGGGACGAGGCGCGGCTGGCGGGTGACAGCGGCCGTGGTGGTGGTCGTGGTCTCGGCCGCAGGCTCGGGCTCGAGGTCGGGCTCGGGGTCGGGCTCCGGTGGGGCCGGCGCGATCTCGGCGTCGTACGCCGCCCGCCGCTGCGGGTCCAGCAGCACCTCGGCCGCCTGGTTGAGCAGCGCGAAGCGACGGTCGGTCGGGTCGAGGTCGGCGATCGCGGCACGCCAGGCGGCCCGGACCTCGTCGGCGGAGGCGTCGGGCGCGACGCCGAGGAGGTCGTACCAGCTCGGGCTCTGCGGGCTCGCGGGGCTGCTCACTGGCCCTCCTCCGCCTCGACGGGGGCGTAGTCGTCGACCAGCCAGGTGTCGCCGGAGCGGACCAGGTCGACCTTCCACCGCAGCACGTCGGGGTCGGACGCGACCCGCTTCGCTGCGTCCTTCGGGTGCTGGGGGTCGGGATAGCTGCTGGTGAAGCCGCCCGCGACGATCGCCGTGGCGGAGTCGGCGTCGACGGACTCGACCCCGACGCCGTACACCTTGGCGGTGCGGCCGTAGCCGGCCTGGGCGACCGTCTGCTCGGCGATGGGAAGACCTTGCTTCTCGAAGTCGGCCGCGAACTTCGGCGTGATCACGCCGGTCACCTGCTTCTGGTAGTCCGGCAGGTGGCCCTGGGCGTCGAGGTCGTCGGGGCCGTAGGTGTTGAGGCGCAGCACGAACTGCTCCGTCTGGCGCAGGACGGCGTCGCGCTCGGACTGCACCTCGTCGGCCGCACCGCGGCGCTCGGCGAGCAACCAGACCAGCGTGCCGGCGGCGGCGAGCAGGGCGATCACGAGGATCCCGAGCAGCGCCAGGCGGAACCGGCCGTTGGGCGCGTGCGGGGTCTCCTCGGGCGCTGCGTCCGCGTCGGTCATCCCTGGCTCTCGGTCAACGGCTGGAGATAGAGCCATTTCCACGTGTCCTCTCCAAAGCTCTCAGGTGCCAGCGTGCCAGGCTGGGCACTGGCCGCGTCGACGCGGCTGCCCCAGTGGAGCTTGCCGGTGTCGCGATCGTAGGAGGCGACGACCGGGGCGCGGTAGGACGCCGGCGCGCGCTTGAGGTTCTGGATGCCCCGCGGGTCGCTCTTCGTGGGCGGCTCGGTGCAGCCGGCCTTGGTGTTCATGGGCCGGTTGCTGCCGTCCTGCGGCGGGCGGGTGTCGGTGCTCTCGTAGCCCTGGTGGCAGACCGGGTTGTCGGTGATGATCAGGCCGAAGTGCGCGTCGTACAGCCCGGTGTCGGGAGACTTGTCCACGACGGTGAAGCCGCCCTCGACGACGTACGGGTAGATCACCAGGATCTGCTCGATGCCGGGCAGGTGCTTGACGATCACGTCGCCGGTCGTCACCAGGTTGTTGAGGAGCTCGGCGAGGTCGACCTTGTTGTCCTCGAGGAAGGTGCGCAGCTGGGTCGCGGTCGCCGAGCCCTGGTCGATGATCTCGCGCAGCGCCTTGTCGGACCCGGCCAGCGAGCCGCTGAAGAGGCTGAGCTGCTGGGCGAAGGTGCGGATCGCGCTCGCCTTGTCGGACTGCGTCTGGAGGACGGTGTTGCTGTCGCGGATCAGCGCGGTCGTGGTGTCGAAGTTGGCGTCGGCCTCGTTGATGAACGCGTTGCCGGTGTCGATGATGCGCTGCAGGTCGGCCCCGGTGCCGGCGAACGCCTGGCCCAGCTCGTCGACCGTCGTCGCGAGCGAGTCCTTGTCCACGGACTCGACGGTGTTGGTGATGTCGGCGAGGAACTTCTCGGTCGCGATCGGCGTGCGGGTGTCCGCCATCGCGATCTCGGAGTGCTCCTTGAGGTACGGCGCCTTGTCGGTGCGGGGCTGGAGCTCGACGTACTGCTCGCCGACCGCGGACCGGTTGCCGACCACCGCGAGCGTGTCGGCGGGGATGTCCTGGTCGGAGTTGTTGATGTCGAGGTAGGCGTCGACGCCGTCGTCGGTGAGGACCAGCTTGCCGACCGAGCCGACCTGGACGCCTCGGTAGGAGACCTCGCCGCCCTCGTAGATGCCACCGGAGCGCTCGAGGTGGGCGACGACCGTGTAGTGGTCGTCGAAGAAGATCCGGTCCAGACGGGCGTAGCGGGCACCCACGTAGCTGACGCCGAGGAGGGTGATCGCGACGAAGACGAGAAGCTGGAGTCGCACGCGGCGGGTGATCATCGGGTGCTCACCATCCCGGGGACGAGCAGGCGGACGAGGGCGGGGTCGAAGGTGCGACTGAGGTCTCGGAACGTCGGGCCGCGCGACGACTGGGCAGGCCCGGTGGGCGCCCGACCGACGCCGAGCAGGTCGCCGAGGACCGGTACCGACGGCTGCGCGCCCGGCAGCCCGGGCAGGTCCGGCAGTCCCGGGATCTGGGCGAGGGCCTTGCAGACGGCCGAGTCCCGGTTGCGCGGCTTGAGGCAGGCCTCGCGCAGCTTGGTGAGGCCCTCGAGGGTCCTCGTGAGCTTCTTGCAGGGCTTGCTGTTCAGGTCTCCGCTGGCGAGGCACCGCGTGAGCAGGTCGACGACCTTCGTCGGGTCGAGGTCGCTCGGGAGCAGGGTCGGGAGGCCCGTCGGGGCTCCGGAGACACCGCCGGACAGGTCGAGGTCGAGCTCGACCGACAGGTTGGTGTAGTCGCCCATGTGGAGGTTGCGCGCGACCTGCGGGTCACGACCGACGACCTCGTCCACGAACGGGTAGGTCAGGAACACGTTGAACGACTTCACGAAGTTGTCGCCGGAGTTGGCCAGCTCGGTGAGGACCGGGTTGAGCTGCTTCAGCGACTCGACGGTGCCGACCTTGGAGGCGTTGATGACCCGGACGCCGACCGAGCTCAGGTTGTCGAGGGCCTTCAGCATCTTGACCAGGTCGCCGCGCTGCTTGTCGAGCGACGTGAGCGCGCTGGGGAGCTCCTCGAGCGCCGCGTCGATCGATCCCTGCTGGGTGCGGACCGACTTCGCGAGCCGGTTGACCGACTCGATGGCGGTGACGATGTCCGCCTTGTTGTCGTCGAGCTGGGTCATGAACTTGCGGATCTGGACCAGCACCGAGCGGGTCGCGCCCTCCCGGCCGTCCAGCGCCTTGTTGACCTCGCTGGCGATCGTCTTGAGCTGGGCGACACCGCCGCCGTTCAGCACCAGGCTCAGCGCGCCGAGCACCTCCTCGACCTCCGGGTTGCGTCCGGTCTGGTCGAGCGAGAGCGTCGCGCCGTCGGCGAGGGTGCCCTCGGGCGCCTCGTCGGTCGGCGGCCCCAGGGACACGAACTTCTCGCCGAGCAGGCTGGTCTGGCGGATCTCGGCGACCGTGTTGGCCGGGAGCTCGACGTCCTTGCGCACGTCCATCGTGACCACGGCGTGACCGTCGTCGAGCGTGATGTCGGTGACCTGGCCGACGCTCACGTCGTTGACCTTCACCGTCGTCTTCGGGACGAGGTCCAGCACGTCGGCGAAGTCGGCCGTGACCGTGATCGCGTCGTCGCCGACGTCGGTGCCGCCGGGCAGCGGCAGCTTGTAGACGTCGAGGTCGCAGCCGGTCAGCAGCAGGGCAGCGGCCAGGGCCGCGACCAGGGCGCGCAGGGCGGTACGGGGCCGGGTCATCGTCCCGCCTCCACGAGTCCGCCGAGGGTGGCGTCGTACTTGTCGGTCGACGTCCTCCCGTTGGGTGCCGAACGACCGAGGGCCTGCTTCACCAGGTCGCACAGCGCACCGGAGTCGTCGGCCTGGCCGACGATCCCGCAGAGGAAGGTCGACGGGTCGCTGGTGATCTGGTTGACGGTCTCGCCGAGGTTGGCGTTGGTGTCGAGAGTGCCGGCCTCGGGGTTGTAGGTCAGCGCGAGGTTGTTCAGCGCGAGCGGGGCCGAGTCGAGGATCTGGTCGAGCTCGGAGCGGCGCTTCACGAGCACCTTCGACACCCGGTTGAGGCCCTTGATGTTGCGGCCGAGCACGGCACGGTTCTCCTTCACGAAGCTCGACACCTGGCCGAGCGCCGTCGCCAGGTTGCTGAGCGCCTCGGAGAGCTCGGTCCGCTCGCCGGACAGCATCTCCGACACGTTGGCGAGCGAGTCGTTGAACTGGCGCACGGTCTTGTCGTTGGTCGCCAGCGTGCCGATGAAGCCCTCGAGCTTGCGGGCGGAGCCGAACAGCTCCTCCTTGTTGTCGTCGAGGGTCTTGCTCAGCTTGCTGAAGTTCTTGATCGTGGTGTTGAACTTCGCGCCCTGCCCGCCGAAGTTGGCAGCGGTCGTCTCGAGGAGGTCGGTGAGCGCACCCTCCTTGTTGGCGCCGGTCGGGCCCAGCGCGACCGTGAGGTCGTCGATGCTCGAGTAGATCTGGTCGAGCTCGAGCGGCACCGCCGTCTGGTCCACGGTCATCGTCGCGCCGTCGGCCAGCACGGCTCCCCCGGTGTAGACCGGCGTGAGCTGGATGTACCGGTCGCCGACGACCGACGGCGCGATGATCGCCGCCTTGGCGTCGTCGGGGACCTTCACGTCGGCGTCGTAGTGCATGGTGACGACGACGTCGGTGCCCGACGGCGTGACCTTGTCCACGGTCCCGACCGGGACGCCGAGGACGCGGACGTCGCTGCCCTCGTAGATCGAGATGGTGCGCGGGAAGTGGGCGGTCAGCGTCTTGGTGTCGTCGCCGCGGAACATCGTGAACGCCGCCGCGATCAGGAGCAGCACCAGCACGGCCGGCACGGCGACCCGCTTCAGCGTGGCCATGTCAGCCACCCACCTTCGGGGCCGGGGGCATGTTCTGGATGTAGGTGTCGAACCACGGGCCGTTGCCGAGCGTGCTCGCGAAGACCCGGTAGAACGGCGCCATCAGCCGCAGGCTGTTGTCGAGGTTGTCCTCGTTCTTGTTGAGCACCGCCACCACGTTCTCGAGGTGCTCCAGCGCCGGCTTCAGGTCGGCGCGGCTCTGCCGGATCAGCGAGGTCAGCTCCTTGGACAGGCCGCTCGTCGACACGAGCAGGTTGTGGACCGCCTCGCGGCGTGCCACCAGCGCTCGGAACAGCACGTCGGAGTCCTTCATCAGCCCGACGATGTCCTCGTCGCGGTCGTCGAGGACCGTCGAGACCCGGTCGAGGTTCTTGAGCAGGGTGTTGATCTGACCGTCCCGCTCCGCGATGTTGGCCGAGAGGGCCGACACCCCGCTCAGGGCGTTCTTGAACTCCTCAGGGGTGTTGCGGGTCAGGTCGGCGAGCGTGCCCAGCGACTTCGCGAGCTGGTCGGTGTCGATCTTGTCGGACGTCTCGGCGAGACCCGAGAAGGCGTCGACCACGTCGTACGGCGAGCTGGTGCGCTCGACCGGGATCTCCGCGCCCTTCGCGAGCTGGCCGGAGCCGGCGGGCTCGAGGGAGAGGTACATCGCCCCGAGCAGCGTCTTGACCTTGATCGCCGCGTGGGTCTCCTTGCCGAAGCCGGAGCCCGACTCGATCCGGAAGGTGACCTTGACGTGGTCGCCGTCGAGCCCGACGGACTCGACCTTGCCGACGCGGACGCCGGCGATCCGGACCTCGTCGTTGGCCTTGAGGCCACCGGACTCGGAGAAGGCGGCGTAGTAGGTGTCGCCGCCGCCGATGACCGGGAGGTCCTGGGCGCGGAAGGCGGCCATCACCAGCAGGACGACGGCGGCCAGGCTGACGGCGCCGATGATCACGGGGTTGCGCTCGCGGAACGGCTTCATCGGGGTCCCCTCGAAGCTGTTCGGGGGAGCGACGCGGAGGAGAAGAACGTCGTGGGGTGATTCATCCGAGATCACACCTGTCGCTGCCGGCGTTGTAGTCGACCGGGGCGGACACGCCACCCGGCAGCCGCACCCGACCCTGGAAGTGGCAGAGGTAGAAGTTGAACCACGAGCCGTACGTCGCGGTGCGGCCGACCTTGTTGAGCTTGATCGGCAGCACCTGCAGCGCCCGGTCGAGCTCGGCCTTGCCGCTGTCGAGGTTGCCGGCGAGGCGCCGCAGCTGCTTGATGTCGCCGACGAAGGGCTCGCGGATCCCGGACACCAGGTCGGCGGTCTGGACGGACAGCTCGGAGATGTCGTCGAGCGAGCCGAGGATGGCCTCGCGGTCGTCCTTGAGGCCGCCGACGAACGTCCGGAAGGTCGTGATCAGCTGGCTGAGCTGGTCGTCGCGGTCACCGATGTGGTCGAGCACCTCGTTGAGGTTGTCGATCAGCTCGCCGATGACCTGGTCGCGGCTGGCCAGGGTCGAGGTCACCGAGGCGGTGTGGGACAGCAGGCCCTCGAGCGTGCCGCCCTCACCCTGGAAGACCTGGATGATCTCGTAGGAGAGCTGGTTGATGTCGGCCGGCGACAGCGCCTGGAAGAGCGGCTTGAAGCCGTTGAAGAGGACGGTCAGGTCGAGGGCCGGGGTGGTCTGCGCGACCGGGATGGTGTCGCCCGGCTCGAGCTCGCCGGTGTCGCCGATCTCGTCGGACAGCGAGATGTAGCGCTGGCCGACGAGGTTGCGGTAGCGGATCGTGGCGTGCGTGGCCTTGCTGAGGGTCTCGGTCTTGTCGACGCTGAAGGTGACCCGCGCTCGGGTCCGGTCGACGACCTCGACACCCTTGACCGTGCCGACCTTGACGCCGGCGATGCGGATGTCGTCGCCCTTGACGACGCCGGTGGCGTCGACGAAGACGGCGCGGTAGTCGTTCTTGGCCGTGAACGAGATGTTGCCGATCAGCACGACGAGCACGGACGTCGCCAGCGTCGTGACGACGATGAACACGAGCAGCTTGACCAGGTCCGAGGTCGTACGGCGGTCGAGGAGCTTCATCGCAGCGACACCTCCGCCCCACGGGCCATCGGACCGAGCAGCAGCACGCCGAGGTCGGGTACGTCGGAGTCGCTCACGCCGAGCGCAGGGCCGAGCAGCGAGCGGAGGAGCGCGGTCTCCTCGGCGCTTCCGGGTGCGCTGGTGCGGAAGCTGGCGTTGGGCGCGACCCGGCTGGTGCCCTTGCCGGTCGGCTCGTCCACGCCGTCGTTGAAGTTGGGCTGGTGCCGCACGGGGTTGGACTGGTTCCACGGCGGGTTGGGCAGGTGCAGGCAGTTGGGACCACGGTTCTCGCCGAAGCGAGGGGTGTCGCCCGCGTTGTAGGCCCGGGGCTGGTGGGGCAGCGTCTCGAGCACGATGTGCAGCGTGAAGCCGCGGAACGCCTCGGCCTGGAGCTTGCCGGCGTTGACGATGCCGCGGGTCAGGCAGTTGTACTCCGGGGCGTACTTCGCGAAGACCCGGAGCTGCTGCTGGCCGACCTCGCTGAGCCGGATCAGGTTGTCGCCGTTCTGGTCGAGGAAGTCGGTGGCGGTGTCGGAGAACGCGGACACGTCCTGGAAGAGGGCGTGCAGCTTCTTCTCGCGTCCCTCGAGGGTGCCCGTGGTGACGACGGTGTCGTCGAGGATCTGGGCGATCTGCGGCATCACGTCGGCGTAGTTGTCGGAGACCTGCGAGGTGAGGCGGAGGTCCTCGACGAGCTTCGGGATCTGCGGGTTGATCCGCTTGAGGTAGCTGTTGAGGGTCTCGATGTTGTCGCCGAGCTGGTCGCCGCGGCCGTCGAGCGCGGTCGCCAGCGCGTTGAGGGTCTGGTTGATCTGGGCCGGCTGCACGGTGCGCAGCAACGGGTAGAGGTCGGAGAGCACCTCCTCCACCTCGGTGGAGACGACCGTGCGCTTGATGGTCGCTCCGGCCTCGATGTGGTCGGTCTCGGGCTTGTCCGGCACCACCAGCGCGACGTACTTCTCCCCGAAGAGGGTCTTGGGCACGATCGACCCGGTCACGTCGGCGGGGATCGAGTCGAGCTGATCGGGGAAGATCCCGAGGGTCAGGTCGGCGCCGTCACCCGCGCCGTTGGCCTTGAAGTCGAGCACCTCGCCGACGAGGACGCCGCGGATCTTGACGTCCGCGCGCTCGGGGAGCTGGAGACCGATGGTGGAGGTCTGCAGGGTCACCTTGTCGTAGTCGGTGTACTTCTTCGTGAAGATCGCGTAGGTCAGGTAGACCCCGGCGACGAGCAGGCAGAGGAAGACGATGCCCATCACCTTGGGCAACGAGGCGCTGCCGAGCGAGCTGCGAGCCATGCCGTCACCCACCGATCCGCACGGTGGTGGTCGCGCCCCAGATCGCCATCGACAGAAACAGGTCGATCACGTTGATCGCGACGATGCTGGTGCGCACCGCACGGCCCACGGCGACGCCGACCCCGGCCGGACCGCCGGAGGCGTTGTAGCCGTAGTAGCAGTGGATCAGGATGACGGTCACCGCGAAGACCAGCACTTTGCCGAAGGACCAGAGCACGTCGCCCGGCGGCAGGAACTGGTTGAAGTAGTGGTCGTAGGTGCCGGTGCTCTGACCGAAGAACTGGGTGACGGTCAGCCGGGTCGCGAAGTACGACGACAGCAGGCCAACCACGTAGAGCGGGACGATCGCGATCAGACCACCGATGATGCGGGTCGTCACGAGGAACGGCAGCGACGGGATCGCCATCACCTCGAGGGCGTCGATCTCCTCGGAGATCCGCATGGCGCCGAGCTGGGCGGTGAAGCCGCACCCGACGGTGGCGGCGAGCGCGATGCCCGCGACCAGCGGGGCGATCTCGCGGGTGTTGAAGTAGGCGGAGACGAAGCCGGAGAACGCCGAGGTGCCGAGCTGGTTGAGCGCGGCGTACCCCTGCAGGCCGACCTCGGTGCCGGTGAAGAAGCACATCGCGGTGATGACGCCGACGGTGCCGCCGATGACGGCCAGGGCACCGGAGCCGAGGGTGACCTCGGCCAGGATGCGCAGGATCTCCTTCTTGTAGCGACGGATCGTGCGCGGGGTCCACGCCAGCGCCTTGACGAAGAAGAGCAGCTCCGCGCCGAGGTTGTCGAGGAACCGGGCGGGTCGCTCGTAGACGGCCTTCATGTTCGCCATCGCCGTCAACCGGTCTTTGGTGGGACGAGCTGGAAGTAGATCGCGCTCATCACGAAGTTGACGATGAAGAGGAGCATGAAGGTCACGACGACCGACTCGTTGACCGCGTCGCCGACGCCCTTCGGGCCGCCGGCGGCGTTCATGCCCTTGTAGCAGGCCACGACCGCGGCGATCAGCCCGAAGACGAGCGCCTTGAGCATGCCCTGCCAGAGGTCCGGCAGCTGGGCGAGCGCGGTGAAGCTCGCTATGTAGGAGCCTGGGGTGCCGTCCTGCAGCACGACGTTGAACACGTAGCCGCCGGCGACGCCGACGACGCTGACGAGGCCGTTGAGGAAGAAGGCGACCAGCATGCAGGCGAGGACGCGGGGTACGACGAGGCGCTGGATCGGGTCGATGCCGAGCACCATCATGGCGTCGAGCTCCTCGCGGATCTTGCGCGCGCCGAGGTCGGCCGCGATCGCCGAGCCCGCGGCACCCGCGATCAGCAGGGACGTCGCGATCGGTCCGGCCTCACGGACCACGGCGAGCACGGCCGCGGAGCCGGTGAAGGACTGGGCACCGAACTGCTTGATCAGGCCACCCACCTGCAGGGCGATCACGGCGCCGAACGGGATCGCGACCAGCGCGGTCGGGATGATCGTCACGGACGCGATGAACCAGGCCTGCTGGATGAACTCGCGCATCTGGAACGGGCGGCGGAAGAGCCCGCGGCCGACGTCGAGGCCGAAGGCGAAGAGCTTGCCGGCGGTCCCGACGGGCGCGAGGACGCGCTGAGCGGTCGAGGAGGACATCAGGTCACGCTGCCGTCAGCCACCGGTGACCATGGACATGTTCTCCGCGAACGAGCCGGGGGGCGGGGTGACGTTGTTGTCGCGGCACCAGCCGCCGGGCTCGCGCTGGCTGCGCCGCGGGATCCCGTTGGAGGGCTCGAGCTGCAGCGGGATCGGCGGCAGCGGGGGCATGACGAAGCCCTTCTCGGCCTCGAGCTCGTCGGCGTCCTTCTCCTCGGACATGCCGATCGGGCCGACGGTCTGGGCGTTGAGGAACTGCCGCACCACGGGCTCCTCGGACGACAGGAGCATCTCGCGCGGGCCGAACATCGCCAGGTGCTTGTGGTAGAGCAGCCCGATGTTGTCGGGGACCGTGCGGGCGGTGTTGATGTCGTGGGTGACGATCAGGAAGGTCGCGTCGATCTGCGCGTTGAGGTCGATGAAGAGCTGGTTGATGAACGACGTGCGCACCGGGTCGAGGCCCGAGTCGGGCTCGTCGATCAGCAGGATCTCGGGGTCCAGGACCAGCGCGCGCGCCAGGCCGGCGCGCTTGCGCATGCCGCCGGAGATCTCGCCGGGCAGCTTGTCCTCGGCACCGACCAGGCCGACCAGGTCCATCTTCTCCATGACGACGTCACGGATCTCGGACTCGGACTTCTTGGTGTGCTCGCGGAGGGGGAAGGCGACGTTGTCGAAAAGGTTCATCGAGCCGAACATGGCGCCGTCCTGGAACAGCACCCCGAACAGCTTGCGGATCTCGTAGAGGTCCTTCTCGGAGCAGCTCGCGATGTCCGTGCCCTCGATCATGATCGAGCCCTGGTCGGGCTTGAGCAGGCCGATCAGGGCCTTGAGGAAGACGGACTTGCCGGTGCCGGACGGGCCGAGCATCACGGAGACCTCGCCCGCGGGGATGGTCAGCGAGACGTTGCCCCAGATCAGCTGCTTGCCGAACGACTTGCTGAGGTCGTCGACCTTGATCTCCACACCCATGAGCGTCCCTGTCCCTCTCGTCGCCGCACGCGCCATGGCGCGTCCGGACCGATCCCCGACTCCCTGCGGTAACAACGCGGCCGAACCGGCGAAGTTACGCGCGGGTTTCCTTCCCGATGTGACGGCGGATACACCTGCCCGAGGGCGCAGGTCTGGACCGTTGCCGAAATGACACGAGGGGCGGTCACCTCTCGGTGACCGCCCCTCGTGGGGTGCAGCTCTAGGACAACAACGTCACTTGACGGTGACGGTGGCGCCGGCGGCCTCGAGGGCCTCCTTGGCCTTGTCCGCGGCGGCCTTGTCGACCTTCTCGAGGATGGCCTTCGGGGCGGCCTCAACGAGGTCCTTGGCCTCCTTCAGACCGAGCGAGGTGAGGCCGCGCACCTCCTTGATGACGTTGATCTTCTTCTCGCCCGCGGACTCGAGGATGACGTCGAACTCGTCCTGCTCGGCAGCGGCCTCGGCGCCCGCGCCACCGCCGGCGGCGGGAGCAGCGGCAACGGCGACCGGAGCAGCGGCGGTGACGCCGAAGGTCTCCTCGAACTGCTTCACGAACTCGCTGAGCTCGATCAGGGTCATTTCCTTGAACGCGTCGAGCAGCGCGTCGGTGGTGAGCTTCGCCATGGTGGCGGTTCCTTCCATTCGGTGGTCCGGTGGACGAGGTGGTCGTCCGGACCGGGTTTCAGGTGGTGTGTACCGGGCTGATCCGAGGATCAGGCCTCGGTGGCTTCGCCCTCGTCGGAGGCCTCGGCGGCGGGGGCGTCAGCCTCCACCGCAGGGGTCTCGTCGGCGGGGGCCTCGGTCTCGGCGGCCGCCTCGGGGGCGGTCTCCTCGGCCGGGGCCTCCTCGGCGGCGACCGGCGTACCGGCACCACCTGCGAGGATCGAGGGGTCCTGCTCGGCCTTCGCCTGCAGCGCACCCGCGAGACGGGCGGCCTGTGCGAGAGGAGCGTTGAGCAGGTAGACGGCCTGGCTGAGCGACGCGAGCATCGCGCCGGCCAGCTTGCCCATCAGCACCTCACGCGACTCGAGGTCCGCCAGCTTGGCGATCTCGGAGGCGTCGAGGGGCTTGCCGTCCAGGACGCCACCCTTGATGACAAGGGTGGGGTTGGCCTTGGCAAAGTCACGCAGACCCTTGGCCGCTTCGACCACGTCGCCGTTGATGAAGGCGATGGCGGTCGGGCCGTGCAGCAGGTCGTCCACGCCTTCGATGCCGGCCTCGGAGGCGGCGATCTTGGCGAGCGTGTTCTTGACCACGGCGTAACTGGCGTTCTCGCCGAGGGAGCGCCGCAGGTCCTGCAGCTGCTTCACGGTGAGACCGCGGTACTCGGTCAGCACAGCACCGGCGGAGTCGTTGAACGAGTCAACGATCTCCGCGACGGCTGCCTGCTTGTCTGCCCGCGCCATGGGTCTCCTTCCGGTGGTCGACCACCGGCGTCCCGGTCCCGGAAAGACGAACGCCCCGAGCGCAAGGCTCAGGGCGTGGAATTCGCGGATCGCTCCGCGGTTCTGCTCTGTCCCCTGCGCGGGCCGTTCGCTCTCGCGAACCCTTCGGTCGAGCTGTGGGAACAGCGCGACAACCGGCGGTCATTGGTTTCGTGGAGAACAGTACGGGCGTCGCGTCCGTCAGGACAAATCCGTGAGCACGCGCACCGGTGCGCCGGCCCGCCAGGCAGCGATGTCGTCGACCGCCTCGGTGAAGAACCTCCGGTAGTTGCCCTCGGTGACGTAGCCCAGGTGCGGGACCGCGAGCACGTTGGAGAGCGCCAGCAGCGGGTGGTCGCCGGGCAGTGGCTCCTCGTCGTACACGTCGAGGCCGGCGCCGGCGATCCAGCCCGCGCGCAGCGCGTCCACCAGGGCCCCGGTGTCGACCAGGCCGGCCCGGGCCGTGTTGACGAGGTACGCCGTCGGGCGCATCGCCGCGAGCTCGGGCGCCCCGACGATGCCGCGGGTGGTGTCGGCGAGCACCAGGTGGAGAGACACGACGTCGGAGCCGGCGAAGAGCTCGTCCTTGGTGACGAGCCGGACCCCGGCCTCCGCGGCGCGCTCCGTGGTCAGGTGCGGGCTCCAGGCGGCGACGTCCATGCCGAACGCCTGCCCGACCCGGGCGACCCTCTCGCCGATCCGGCCGAGCCCCACCAGACCGAGGGTCGCGCCCGCGAGGTCGGTGCCGACCGTCGACTGCCACGGCGTGGCCGGGTCGGCGAACAGCTCGGACTCCGCGACCAGGTGGCGTGCCAGGCCCAGGATGAGCGCCCACGTCAGCTCGACCGTGGGCGAGGCCAGCGACCCGGTGCCGCAGACCGTCACGTCGTAGTCGCGGCACGCCTCCAGGTCGATCGACGCGTTGCGCATCCCGGTGGTCACCACCAGCCGCAGGTCGGGCAGGCGGCCGACCAGTGACCGGGTCACCGGGGTGCGCTCCCGCATCGCCACGACGATCTCGGCACCGTCGAGGATCTCGGCCAGCACGTCCTCGTCGTCGACGTGGTCCCGCACGGAGGCGACCGTGACGCCGTCGAGCACCGACCAGTCGGCGTACGACGTCGCGACACCCTGGTAGTCGTCGAGGATCACGCAGTGCACGGACCCAGCCTTCCACGTCCCGGGAACGACCAAGGCCCGCCACCCTGACGGGTGACGGGCCTCGGTCGGTGCAGCCTCAGGCGGAGGCGTCCTCTTCGGACGCGACGTTCTTGGTGCGGTTGGGGTCGACCTGCACACCCGGGCCCATCGTCGTGGAGACGGTGACCTTGCGGATGTAGCGGCCCTTGGAGCTGGCCGGCTTGAGGCGGAGGACCTCGTCGAGGGCCGAGGCGTAGTTCTCCGCGAGCTGGGTCTCGGAGAAGGACGCCTTGCCGATGATGAAGTGCAGGTTGGCGTGGCGGTCGACGCGGAACTCGATCTTGCCGCCCTTGATGTCGGACACGGCCTTGGCCACGTCCGGCGTCACGGTGCCGGTCTTCGGGTTCGGCATCAGGCCACGCGGGCCGAGCACGCGGCCGAGACGGCCGACCTTGCCCATCATGTCGGGCGTCGCGACGACGGCGTCGAAGTCGAGCCAGCCGCCGGCCACCTTCTCGATGAGCTCGTCGCCACCGACGACGTCGGCACCGGCCTCACGGGCCGCCTCTGCCTTGTCGCCGTTCGCGAACACGAGGACCTTGGCGGTCTTGCCCGTGCCGTGCGGCAGGTTGACCGTGCCGCGGACCATCTGGTCCGCCTTGCGCGGGTCGACGCCGAGGCGCATGACGACGTCGACGGTCTCGTCGAACTTCTTCTTGCTGGTGGTCTTCGCGATCTTGATCGCGGCCAACGGGGCGTAGAGCTCGTCCTTGTCGAACGTCTCCGTCGCCGCGCGGTAGGTCTTGCTGCGCTGCATGAGTGTTCCTCTTCTTTCAGGAGATGTGGTTAGCGAGCCAGCGCGGCTCTCCCACGTTTCAGTCAGTCGTGACGCCCATGGAGCGGGCAGTGCCTTCGACGATCTTCATGGCTGCGTCGATGTCGTTCGCGTTCAGGTCGGGCAGCTTGGTCTGGGCGATCTCGCGCACCTGGTCCTTGGTCAGCTTGCCGACCTTGACCGAGTGGGGCGTACCGGAGCCGGACTTCAGGCCGGCGGCCTTCTTGATCAGCTCGGCGGCCGGCGGGGTCTTGGTGATGAACGTGAACGAGCGGTCTTCGTAGATGGTGATCTCGACCGGCACCACGTTGCCGCGCATGGACTCGGTCTGCGCGTTGTAGGCCTTGCAGAACTCCATGATGTTCACACCGTGCGGACCGAGAGCGGTACCGACCGGAGGAGCGGGAGTCGCGGCGCCGGCCTGCAGCTGCACCTTGACGAGCGCGGCGATCTTCTTCTTGGGAGGCATCGTGCTTCTCTTTCTGTTCTCGTGGTCATGACGAGGGAGTACGTCGTGCGCCCTCTGCCACCTTCGTGCTGCCGGGTCCACCTGGACCGGACAACCTGTCTATTGTGCTCCGCGCTTTGAGGAGCGCGAAATCCTCAGACGCGCTGGATCTGGCTGAAGCTGAGCTCGACCGGGGTCTCCCGGCCGAAGATCTCGACCAGGGCCTTGACCCGCTGGGACTCGGCGTTGATCTCGGTGATCGTCGCGTGCAGCGTGGCGAACGGACCGTCGACCACCATGACCGAGTCGGACACGTCGAAGTCGGCGACCTCGACGGGCTTCTTCGCGACGGCGCCGGACGAGCCGGTCGACGTGCCGGCGGCGGCAGCCTCGGCCTCGGCGCGGGCGACCACGGCGGGGGCGAGCATGCTCTCGACCTCGGACATTGACAGCGGCACCGGCTGGTGGCTGTGTCCGACGAAGCCGGTCACCGACGGGGTGTGGCGGACCGCGGCCCACGACTCGTCCGTGAGGTCCATCCGGACCAGGACGTAGCCAGGGAGAACGGTGCGCTTGACCATCTTGCGCTGGCCGTTCTTGATCTCCGCGACCTCCTCGGTGGGGACCACGATCTCGTGGATGTAGTCCTCCATGTTGAGGGAGATGATGCGGTTCTCGAGGTTGGACTTCACCCTGTTCTCCATGCCGGAGTAGGTGTGCACGACGAACCAGTCGCCGGGCTTCGCCCACAGCTCGCGGCGGAAGACCTCGAGCGGGTCGTTGTCGTCGGTCTCCTCGTCGCCGCCCTCGGCGTCCGGGCCCTCGTCACCCTCGGCCTCGGAGAGCTCGGCGGTGGAACCGTCGGCCTCGTGGTCGTGGAGACCCAGGGTCTCGTCGGTGTTCTCGTCGGTGACCTCGGCGTCGAGGCGCGGGTCCTCCTCGACCTCGGGACCGTCATTGGGCTCGCCGTACTGGTCCTCGAGCGTCGGCGTGGTCTCCTCGGTCTCGACCGAGTCGTACTCCTGCTCAGACACGTCCTGCTCCATCACGTTGGGTGCTGCTGTTGTCGATCCGCCGGTGGGTCAGGATCCTGAGCCGCCCGAGAAGACCTCGAAGGCGAGCTTGCCGAAGCCCAGGTCGAGCAGCGAGACGAGCGTCATCATGAAGATCACGAACACCATCACCACGATGAAGTAGGTGATCAGCTGTTCCTGCGTCGGGTAGACGACCTTGCGGAGCTCGGCCACCACCTGGCGGTAGAAGGTGGGGAGGCTGGTGCGCTTGTGGGCGCTGCCGCCCCGCTCACCGTGGACCGCCTTGCTGTCCGGCACTCCGTCACCCTTTCCTCGTTCGACCGTGGTCGGTCGGCCTTACCTGTTTGACCTTGCAGGGCACGAGGGACTTGAACCCCCAACCTTCGGTTTTGGAGACCGATGCTCTGCCAGTTGAGCTAGTGCCCTTCGCAGACTTCTGCGAGGTGGAACCTCGAGCGCCGACCCACCCGAGGGCAGGGCAGAGCCTCCGGCAATCCACCAAAACGGGAGTCTACGGGGTGGGGTGATCCAGAGTCCAAACCGGCTGGCGGACCGCCCCGGGCTCCACCCTACGATGGAGGACATGACTTCCTCTCCTCGCTCCCGTCGCGTCTCCCAGCGGGTCGGAGCCATCGCCGAGTCCGCGACGCTGAAGGTCGACGCGAAGGCCAAGGCGCTCAAGGCCGAGGGTCGGCCCGTCATCGGGTTCGGTGCCGGCGAGCCCGACTTCGCCACGCCGGACTACATCGTGGAGGCCGCGGTCGAGGCGGCCCGGGAGCCGAAGAACCACCGCTACACCCCAGCTGGCGGGCTGCCGGAGCTGAAGAAGGCGATCGTCGAGAAGACCGCCCGCGACAGCGGGCTGGTGGTCGAGCCGGCCCAGGTGCTGGTCACCAACGGCGGCAAGCAGGCGATCTACGAGGCGTTCGCGGCGATGCTCGACCCGGGCGACGAGGTGATCGTGCCGGCGCCGTACTGGACGACGTACCCGGAGTCGATCCAGCTCGCCGGCGGCGTCCCCGTCGAGGTGCTGGCCGACGAGACCCAGGACTACAAGGTCACCGTCGAGCAGCTCGAGGCCGCCCGGACCGAGCGGACCAAGGTGCTGCTCTTCGTCTCCCCGTCGAACCCCACCGGCGCCGTCTACACCGCCGACGAGATCCGGGCGATCGGCGCCTGGGTCGAGGCCAACGGCCTGTGGGTGCTGACCGACGAGATCTACGAGCACCTCGTGTACGACGACATCGAGACCGGCTCGCTGCCGGTCCTGTGCCCCGAGCTCGCCGACTACACCGTGGTCGTGAACGGCGTCGCCAAGACCTACGCGATGACCGGCTGGCGGGTCGGCTGGGTGATCGGGCCGAAGGACATCGTCAAGGCCGCGACCAACCTGCAGTCCCACGCGACCTCCAACGTCGCCAACGTCTCACAGCGGGCCGCCGTCGCCGCGCTCGAGGGCGACCTGACGGCCGTCGACGAGATGGGGGTCGCCTTCGACCGCCGCCGCAAGACGATCGTCTCGATGCTCAACGAGATCGAGGGTGTCTACTGCCCGACGCCGGGCGGCGCGTTCTACGCCTACCCGTCCGTCAAGGGCCTGCTGGGCAAGGAGTACGACGGCCGCCTCATCACCACGTCCGCCGAGCTCGCCGAGTACATCCTCGACGCGGCCGAGGTCGCGATCGTGCCCGGCGAGGCGTTCGGCTCCCCCGGCTACCTGCGCCTGTCGTACGCCCTGGGCGACGACGACATCGTCGAGGGCATCACGCGGCTCCAGAAGCTGTTCGCGTAGGAGTGCGCGACCTCCTGGCGCTGCCGAAGGCACACCTGCACCTGCACTTCACCGGGTCGATGCGGCACGCGACCCTGCTCGAGCTCGCTGCCCGCGACGGCATCGCGCTGCCGGACCAGCTCGTCGAGGAGTGGCCGCCGACGCTGTCCGCGGCGGACGAGAAGGGCTGGTTCCGCTTCCAGCGGCTCTACGACGTGGCGCGCTCGGTGCTGCGCACCGAGGACGACGTACGACGTCTCGTGCGCGAGGCCGCGGAGGACGACGTCCGCGACGGCGGCCGGTGGCTGGAGATCCAGGTCGACCCGAGCGGCTACGGCGCACGGTTCGGCGGCATCACCGCCTTCACCGACCTGGTGCTCGACGCCGTGCGCGACGCGTCCGCGGCGACCGGGCTCGGCATGGCGGTGGTGATCGCCGCCAACCGCACCCGGCACCCGCTGGACGCCCGCACCCTGGCCCGCCTCGCCGGGCAGTACGCCGGCCGCGGCGTGGTCGGCTTCGGCCTGTCGAACGACGAGCGTCGCGGGAGCACCGCCGACTTCGCGTCCGCCTTCAGGATCGCCGACCGGGCCGGGCTCCTGCTCGCGCCGCACGGTGGTGAGCTGCGCGGCCCGGAGCACATCCGGGTCTGCCTCGACGCGCTCGGCGCCGACCGGCTCGGCCACGGCGTCCGCGCGGCCGAGGACCCGGCCCTGCTCGACCGGATCGTCGAGGCCGGCGTGGCCCTCGAGGTGTGCCCGGTCTCCAACGTCGCGCTCGGCGTCTACTCCGACCTCACGTCGGTGCCGCTGCCGACGCTGCTGGCCGCGGGCGCGACGGTCGCCCTCGGCGCCGACGACCCGCTGCTGTTCGGCTCGCAGCTCGCCGGCCAGTACGCCACGATGCGCGCCGCCCACGACCTGACCGACGACCAGCTGGCCGAGCTGGCCCGGATGTCGGTGCGGGCGTCGCGCGCTCCCGAGGACATCCGCACCGCCGCCCTGGCGGACATCGACGGATGGCTGGCCGGCGCCTGACAAGATGGCGCCCATGACGACCGGACCCGAGAACCCGTACGGCGAGCAGGAGCCCACCGAGCCGCCGACGCACCAGCCCTACGGTGCTCCGACCACGCCCCCGCCGTACGGCGCGCCGCAGCAGCCCTACCAGCAGCCGTACCAGCAGGCGCCGTACCCCCAGCAGGGCTACGGCCAGCCGTACCAGCAGCCGGCCTACGGCCAGCCGGTCCCCTACGTCACCGCGCCGCCGACCGACGGCCTCGCCCTCGGCGCCCTGATCACCGGCATCGCGGCCCTGGTGCTGTCGTGCGCGTACGGCGTCGGGCTGCTGGCGTCGCCGGTGGCCCTGGTCCTCGGCAAGGTGTCGATGAACCGCATCGCGCGCTCGCAGGGTCAGCTCGGCGGCCGGGGCCTGGCGGTCGCCGGCTTCGTGCTCGGCATCGTCGGCACCGTGCTGCTGGTGCTCGCCATCGCGGTCGTGGTGATCATCATCATCGTCGCGATCAACGACCCCGACGCCTTCGACGACGCCTCCTCCGCGGCCGCGCTCGTCGGCCTGCGGTCATGACGGACGGCCCCGAGAACCCGTACGGCGGCCCGCAGCAGCCCTACCAGCAGCAGCCACCGCCGTACGGCTACGGCCAGCCGTACGCATACCGGCCGCCCGCGCCCAAGCACCCGTCGGCGACGACGGCGATGGCGCTCGGCATCGTCGGGCTCGCCGGCATCATGACCTGCGCCGGCGTCACGCTGGTGGTCTCCCCGTTCGCGTGGGCGATCGGGGGCCGGGCGGTCCGCGAGATCGACGCCGCACCCCCAGGCACCATCGGCGGTCGGGACGAGGCCAACGCCGGCCGGATCATGGGCATCATCGGGACCGTGGCGCTGATCCTCGCGGTGCTCGCCGTGATCGCGTTCGTCGTGCTGATCGTCGCGGTCTCGCCCGACTCGGGCTCGACGACCTACAGCGACTACTGAGCGCTACAGCTCGCAGCCGACGAGCACCGGCTCGTTGACCAGCACGATCCCGAAGCGCTCCGCGACACCGTCGCGCACCTCGCGGGCGAGCGCGAGCAGCTCGTCGGTCGAGGCACCGCCGCGGTTGGTGAGCGCCAGCGGGTGCTTGCCCGAGAGCGCCACCGTGCCAGTGCCGTAGCCCTTCGCGAAGCCGGCGTGGTCGATCAGCCAGGCGGCGCTGGTCTTGGCCCGGCCGTCCGCCTGCGGCCAGGACGGCGCGCCCTCAGGCACGTCCTCGGGGTCGACCACCGGGTTGGTGAAGAACGACCCGGCGCTCCAGGTGTCGTGGTCGGTCGGGTCGAGCACCATGCCCTTGCCGCCGCGCAGCTCCAGCACCGCGCGGCGTACGTCGGCCAGCGGAGCGCGCTCGCCGAGCTCGACGCCCAGGGCGCGGGCCAGCTCGGCGTACGCCACCGGTGCACCGAGGTCGCCCTGCCGGAGCTGGAAGGTCACCGAGAGGACCACGTGCCGGCCGGGATCGGCCTTGAAGCGTGACGTGCGGTAGCCGAAGTGGCAGTCGGCGGCGGCGAAGGTGCGGACGCCGCGCAGGGTGCGGTCCCAGACCCGCACCCGGGCGATGGTCTGGCTGACCTCCTGGCCGTAGGCGCCGACGTTCTGGATCGGGGTGGCGCCGACCGAGCCGGGGATGCCCGAGAGCGCCTCGATGCCCACCCACTCGCGCTCGACGGCGAGCGCGACGAGGTCGTCCCAGACCTCGCCGGCGGCGACGGTGACCATCGCTCCCCCGCAGCTCGCCTCGTCGGTGGCGTCGATGTCGGCGCCGGCGGTCGCGACCTCGATGACGGTGCCCTGGAAGCCGCTGTCGGCCACGACCAGGTTGCTGCCGCCGCCGAGCACGAGCACGGGCTCACCGGCGGTGTCGGCGTCGACGAGCGCGGCCGTGAGCTCGGCCTCGGTGGTCGCCCGCACCCACCGCTCGGCGGGGCCGCCGAGCCGGAGCGTGGTGTGGTCCC
Organism: Nocardioides conyzicola; assembly: GCF_039543825.1. Classification (NCBI taxonomy): domain Bacteria; kingdom Bacillati; phylum Actinomycetota; class Actinomycetes; order Propionibacteriales; family Nocardioidaceae; genus Nocardioides; species Nocardioides conyzicola. Next base: position 1,082,324 of record NZ_BAABKM010000002.1, read on the forward strand.
TGAGCTGCTCAGTCATCGGCGGGGACACGCAGGACCGCCTTGGGCATGCCGAGCACCTTCTGCCCGCCGCAGGTGACGGTGAGGGCGACCGTGGTCAGCCCGTCCTCGGTGGCCTTGGTCTCGCCGGCGACCTCGACCTGGACGCCGCCCTCGGGGGGCACGACGACCGGGTGGGTGAACTTGCAGCCGAAGCTGACGACCTCGGCACCGGGGAACCAGTCCGAGACCGCACCGGCGACCAGCGCCATCGTGTACATCCCGTGCGCGATCACGCCCGGCAGCCCGACGCTGGCGGCCACGGCGTCGTCCCGGTGGATCGGGTTGTGGTCGCCGCTGGCCTCGGCGTACCGGACCAGGTCGGCGCGGGTGATCGTGAAGGTCCGGGTCGGCAGCGTCATTCCGGGGCTCCCCGGTGGACGAGGGTGGCGCCGGTCGTGCAGACAAGGGATCCGGCGGCGTCCGTGATCTCGCTGGTGGTGCCGATGATGTCGTTGCCGGCGATCTGGCGCAGGGAGGTGACCGTGAGCGTCGCGGTCAGCACGTCGCCCGGCACGACCGGGCGCTCGTAGGCGAACCTCTGCTCGCCGTGCACGATCCGGAAGAGGTCGACCGACTCCGCCTCGAGGAAGGCGTTCATGGCGTCGAACGCCAGCACGATCGGGTACGTCGCGGGAGCCGCACCCCCGTCGTACGCACCGGCGGTCGCGGCGACGAAGTCGCGGACCTTCGCCTCGGTGACCTCGTGGGGCTGCGTGGGCGGGTACGCCCGGCCGACGAGGGACTGGTCGACTGGCATGGGCCTAAACATAGACGTCGACCCGCCCGAGGAGCTCGGACGGGTCGACGTCGAAGAAGCGGGCGAGTCCGCTCAGCGCGTCTCGCGGTGCATCGTGTGCTTGCGGTCCCGCGGGCAGAACTTCATGAGCTCCATGCGGTCGGGATCGTTGCGACGGTTCTTCTTGGTGATGTAGTTGCGCTCCTTGCAGTCCACGCACGCAAGCGTGATCTTGGGGCGCACATCGGAGCTCTTGCTGGCCACGGGAAATCCTTTGTCGATTCGGGTGATGCTGGTCGATCTGGTCCGAGTAGCGGGAGCGGGACTCGAACCCGCGACACCACGATTATGAGTCGTGTGCTCTAACCACCTGAGCTACCCCGCCAGGGGGACAGGGTGCCCATCGGCCAGTCTAGCGGCCGATGGGCTCCCGCACCCAGAGCCCCTTTACGGAATCGAACCGTAGACCTTCTCCTTACCATGGAGACGCTCTACCGACTGAGCTAAAGGGGCAACGACGGAGAACTGTACACAGAGGTTCCGGGGATCGGGAAATCGCCCGGGACCTCCGCGTGGAGGGCCCGCTCTCAGCCCGTGATCGACGCCCAGGGGGACGCTTCCTCGAGCTCGTAGGCGAGCTCCAGGAGGGTCGCCTCGGCGCCCGCTCCGGCGGTGAACATCATCCCCTGCGGCAGCCCCGCGGACGTGGTCGCGAGGGGCAGGGAGACCGCAGGATCGCCGGTCGCGTTCTGCCACGGCGTGAACGCCACCCAGTCGAGGATCCGGCCCATCACGACGTCGTACGACGCCGTCGGGTCCAGGTGGCCGACGAGCGGCGTCTCGTGCGCGAGCGTGGGCGTCAGGGCGACGTCGTACGACCGGTGGAACTCGGCGGACACCGCCTGGGTCCTCCGCAGCCGGCGGATCGCTCCGGGCACCTGGTGGAGGTGGCGCCGGCAGTGCCGGTCCAGGCCGAGCGTCAGGTTGTCGAGCCGGCTGCGGTCCCAGGTGGGTCCGGCGGCGCGGCGACCGGTGCGGACGATCATCATCGCGAGCATCGCCCAGTAGAGGAGGAAGTCGTCGGGCAGGGTCGTGGGGGCGGGGTGCGGGACCTCCTCGACCTCGTGGCCGAGCTCCTCGAGCAGCCGCGCGGTCTTGAGGGTGAGCTGCACGACCTCCGGCGAGGAGGCCCGGCCGATGCCGGCGGTGTGGACCGCGACCCGGAGCCGCTTGCGGCCCGGCCGGGTGACGTCGCCTATCGGCGGCAGCAGCAGCTCGCGGTAGACCCGCTCGGACTCGCGCAGGAACGCGGCGGTGTCGCGCACCGAGCGGGTCAGGACGCCGTCGGAGACGATCCGCACCGGCATCTGCCGGGTGATCTTGTCCTGGGCGAGCCGGTCGCGGGTGGGCTTGAGCCCGACCAGGCCGTTGACCGCCGCCGGGATCCGGATCGAGCCGCCACCGTCGTTGCCGTGGGCGAGGGGGACGGCACCCGCCGCCACCAGGGCCGCCGTGCCAGCGGAGGACGCGCCGGCGGTCCGCTCCGGGTCCCACGGGTTGCGCACCGGGCCGAGCCGCGGGTGCTCGGCCGAGGGGCTGAACCCGAACTCCGAGAGCTGGGTCTTGCCCAGCGGCACCAGACCGGTGGCGAGGAACATCCGGGCGAAGTCGCCGTCCACGGCCAGGGGCGCCGAGCGGAAGGCGTCGCATCCCTGCTGGGTCGGCATGCCCGCCACGTCGACGTTGTCCTTGAGGAACGTCGGGACGCCGGCGAAGTAGCCACCCCGCGGGTCGCGGGCGTCGTTGCGGGCGCGGTCGTAGGCGACGTACGCCACCGCGTTGAGGTCGGCCTGGACCCGCTCGGTCCGGGCGATCGCGGCCTCGACCACGTCGGGGATCGAGACCGCTCCCTCCTGGATCGCGGTGACCACTCCGACCGCGTCGAGGTCACCCAGGGCGTCGTCTCCGAACGCGTGCACGCGGCTCACGAGCCGAGGCTAGCCCGCTCAGAATGCGTGGGGACCGAATCGCCAGTAGGCGAGCGCCGCGCACATCACGACCAGGGCGATGGTGCGCAACGCGTCGGGCAGGAACTCCCGGCGGCGTACGTGCACGACGAGGGCCCCGGCGGTCAGCAGCGTCAGGCAGGTGGCCGCGACGGGCGTGACGATCCCGACGCCCACGAGCGGCGGCACGACCAGGCCGACGGCCCCGAGCACCTCGGCCCAGCCGAGCGCGCGCAGCTGCGGCTCGGTGTAGTCCTCCGCCCAGGTCAGCCCTTCCGCGACGATCTCCTCGCGGGACCGGGTGAGCTTGAGCACGCCGGTGCCGAGGAAGAGCGCCGCCAGGAAGCCGGCGAGGATCCAGAGCCAGGTGTTCGGTTCCACGTGCGGCACCCTATGACGCGGCTGCGGCCAGCCTTGCGTCGACGGCGACCGGCGCGAGCACGTGGTCGAGGGCGAGGGCGGCGCAGCCGACGAGGCCGGCCCGGTCGCCGTGGGTCGCGGGCAGGAACTGGAGGTCCCGGGTGGCCAGCGGTGCGGCCAGGGCGTAGACGCTCTCCCGGATGCCGGCGACGTGGAAGTCGAAGGCCGAGGCCATGTCGCCGCCGATCACGACCGCTGCGGGGTTGAGCAGGTTGATGGCGATCGCCAGCACCTCGCCCAGCTCGCGGCCACTGTCGCGCAGCAGCCCGCGCGCGGTCGGGTCGCCCTGGAGTGCGAGCGCCACCAGGTCGCGCAGGTGGCCGACCTCGTGGCCGGACTCGCGGGCGCGCGCGACGAGGGCCCACCCGCCGGCCAGCGTCTCGAGGCAGCCGGTCGCGCCGCACCGGCACTGGAGCCCGGCGGCGGAGTCGACCTTGGTGTGCCCGATCTCGCCGGCGGCGCCGAGGTGGCCGCTGAGCACCCGGCCGTCGGCGATGATGCCGAGGCCGAGACCGGTGGAGGCCTTGAGGACCAGCACGTCGTCGAGCGCGGCCGACCGGCCGAGCAGCTCCGAGCGGGCGAGCACGTCGGCGTCGTTGCCGACGAAGAGGGGCGCGTGCGTGACCTCGCCGAGGTACGGCGCGAGCGCCACGCCGTCCCAGCCGGACATCACCGGCGAGCCGATGCTGATCCCCCGCTGCGAGTCGAGGGTGCCGGGGAGGCTGAGCCCGACGCCGAGCACGGGCGGCTCGACGCCGTCGAGCAGGGAGGCGAGGCGGCCGGCGATCTGCGGCATCAGCTCGTCGGGGCCGACCCCGACCTCGTGGTCCTGGGAGTCGGACGACAGCTCCTCGCCGTCGAGGTCCATCACCGCGAGCTGGCTGCGGGAGCGGCCGATGGCGATCGCCACGACGACGCCGGCGTGCTGGTTGAAGATCAGGGCGCCGGGAGGGCGGCCGCCGGTGGAGGCGAGCTCCTCACCGAGGAGCAGCAGGCCGGCCGAGGTCAGGGAGCTGACCCGGGTGGTGATGGCCGTGCGCGACAGACCGGTGAGGGTCCTCAGCTGGGATCGGGTGCTGGCCCGGCCGCTGCGCACCAGGTCGAGCAGCTCGCCGGCGGTCGCCGGGGCCGCGCTCTCGCGCGCTTCGGTCCGCTGTGCGGCGGCGCGGGTCGGGGTCTGCGTCACGGGCGAAAGCATAACGCCCCCTACTTTGAACCTGAAAGAACCTTAGTTGTGCTTGCATTGGGCCGAACTTGTTCCTACCGTGGACGACATGGACCAGAACATCACCCCGCATGTGCTCCCCACCGCGTGCGACTTCACCGTCTTCGGCGGGACGGGTGACCTGGCGCTCCGCAAGCTGCTGCCGGCGCTCTACCACCGCGACCTCGAGGGCCAGCTGCCCGCCGACTACCGGATCCTCGGCGTCTCCCGCTCCGACCTGGACGACGCCGGCTGGCGCGCCGAGGTGCGGACCGCGCTCGGCGTCCACGTCGACGCCGCCGACCTGTACGACGGCGCCGTGGACCGCTTCCTGGCCCGGCTCTTCCACCTCAACCTCGACGCCGAGGCCCCCGAGGACTGGGACCGCTTCCACGCGCTGCTCAAGGACCGACCGCACCCGGAGGAGGCCGTCCGGGTCTTCTACCTCGCCGTCGCCCCGAAGCTCTTCGGCTCGATCTGCCAGCGCCTCGACGAGATCGGCGTCGTCGACGAGCACGCCCGCGTCGTGCTGGAGAAGCCGATCGGCCACGACCTGGCGTCGGCCCGCGAGGTCAACGACGCGGTCGGCCGGGTCTTCGCCGAGCCGCAGATCTTCCGGATCGACCACTACCTCGGCAAGGAGAGCGTCCAGAACCTCCTGGTGACGCGCTTCGCCAACACCTTCCTCGAGCCGCTGTGGAACTCGCGCTGGGTCGACCACGTCGAGATCACCGTCTCCGAGACCGTCGGGGTCGGTGGCCGCGGCGAGTACTACGACAACGCCGGCGCACTGCGCGACATGGTGCAGAACCACCTGCTGCAGCTGCTCTGCCTGGTGGCGATGGAGCCCCCGACGTACGTCGGCCGCGAGACCGTCCGCGACGAGAAGGTCAAGGTGCTCCAGGCGCTGCGGCCGATGGCGGCCGAGGACGTGGACCGCGACACCGTGCGCGGCCGGTACGACGCCGGCCTGGTCGACGGCGTCGCCGTGCCGTCGTACGCCGACGACCTGGGACACGGGGGCTCGCGCACCGAGACCTTCGTGGCCCTCAAGACCGAGGTGCAGAACTGGCGATGGGCCGGGGTGCCGTTCTACCTGCGCACCGGCAAGAGGATGGACCGACGGGCGTCCGAGATCGTGGTGGTGTTCAAGGAGCCCCCGCACTCGATGTTCCCCGGGGCCGAGGGCACTACCGCGCCGAACCGGCTGCACATCCTGGTCCAGCCCGACGAGGGCATGCGCCTGCACCTCACCGCCAAGGAGCCCGGCCCGGGGGGCTACCGCCTCCGGCCGGTCTCCTTGGACCTCAGCTACGCCACCGCCTTCGACGCGCGGCTGCCCGACGCCTACGAGCGGCTGCTGATGGACGTCATCAAGGGCAACCCGACGCTCTTCATGCGCCGCGACGAGGTCGAGGCCGCGTGGACGTGGACCGAGCCGATCCTGCGGCGCTGGGCGGCCACGCCCGAGCGCCCCAAGCGCTACCCGGCCGGCACCGCCGGACCGACGTCCGCCGCGATGCTCCTCGAGCGGGACGGCCGTACCTGGACGGAGCCCGACCAGTGACCCAGACCCTCCATCCCACCCTCGCGGCCGTCACGGCCCGCGTGGTCGAGCGCAGCACCGAGAGCCGTGCCGAGTACCTCCGCCGGATCGAGGCCGCCACCCAGGCGGGCCCGGCCCGCGAGGCGCTCGCGTGCGCCAACCTCGCCCACGGCTTCGCCGCCGCCGAGCCCACCGAGAAGGTGGCGCTGCGCGGCCGGGTGAAGCCCAACCTCGCCATCGTGTCGTCGTACAACGACATGCTCTCGGCCCACCAGCCCTACCGCGACTACCCGGAGGCGCTGAAGAAGGCCGTGATCCGCGCCGGCGGCATCGCGCAGTTCGCCGGCGGGGTGCCCGCGATGTGCGACGGGATCACCCAGGGCCGCGACGGGATGCAGCTCTCGCTCTACAGCCGCGACGTGATCGCGATGTCGACCGCGATCGCGCTCTCGCACGACATGTTCGACGGCGCGCTGATGCTCGGCGTCTGCGACAAGATCACCCCCGGCCTGCTGATGGGCGCCCTGGCCTTCGGCCACCTCCCGACCGTGTTCGTGCCCGCCGGGCCGATGACGTCCGGCCTCCCGAACTCCGAGAAGGCGCGGATCCGCCAGCTGTACGCCGAGGGCAAGGTCGGCCGCGACGAGCTGCTCGAGGCCGAGGCGGCGTCGTACCACTCCGCCGGCACGTGCACGTTCTACGGCACCGCCAACTCCAACCAGCTGCTGATGGAGGTGCTCGGGCTGCACCTGCCGGGCTCCTCGTTCGTCAACCCCGGGACGCCGCTGCGCGAGGCGCTGACCCGCGCCGCCGGCCGCCGGGTGACCGAGATGACGCCGCAGGGCGGCGACTTCACCCCCATCGGCCACGTCGTCGACGAGAAGGCGATCGTCAACGCGTGCGTGGCGCTGCTGGCCAGCGGCGGCTCGACCAACCACACGATGCACCTGGTCGCCATCGCCCGGTCCGCCGGCATCGCGCTCACCTGGGACGACCTGTCGGACCTGTCCGCCGTCGTGCCGCTGCTGAGCCGGATGTACCCCAACGGCGAGGCGGACGTGAACCACTTCCACGCCGCCGGCGGGATCGGCTTCCTGGTGCGCACGCTCCTGGCCGCCGGCCTGCTGCACGACGACGTACGGACGATCGTCGGCCACGGCCTGTGGCGCTACACGCAGGAGCCGGTGCTGCGCGGCGACGAGCTCACCTGGGAGGACGGCGCGACCGAGTCGCTCGACCTCGCGGTGCTGCGTCCCGCCGACGCACCCTTCTCCCCCGACGGTGGCCTGCGGATGCTGACCGGTCCGCTCGGCCGCGCGGTGATCAAGACCTCGGCGGTGAAGCCGGAGCACCGGCTGGTGACCGCGCCGGCGGTGGTCTTCGACGACCAGCACGACTTCCTCGAGGCGTTCGGCCACGGCCGGCTCGACGGCCGCGACTTCGTCGCCGTGATCCGCTACCAGGGTCCGGCCGCCAACGGCATGCCCGAGCTGCACAAGCTGACCCCGGCCCTCGGTGTGCTGCAGGACCGCGGGCAGAAGGTCGCGATCGTCACGGACGGCCGGATGTCCGGCGCGTCCGGCAAGGTCCCGGCCGCCATCCACGTGACCCCCGAGGCCGCGCTGGGCGGCCCGCTCTCGCGGATCCAGGACGGCGACGTGATCACGGTCGACGCCGACGGCGGCCTGCTGGGCCTGCACGTCGACCACGAGGTCTTCACCCGCCGGCCGATCACCGGCCGCGCACCCCAGGGCGCCGAGTGGGCCGGCACCGGCCGCGAGCTCTTCGCCGCCTTCCGCGCCACCGTCGGCACCGCCGACACCGGCGCCAGCGTCTTCCCGGGCGTCACCGCCCCCGGCCAGGAGGTCCGTCTTGTCCAGCCAGTCTGAGTTCGCTCCCTCCGTGCTCGACGCCGTGCCGGTGATGCCGGTCGTCGTGCTCGACTCGCTGGAACACGCCGTGCCGGTCGCCCGCGCGCTCGTCGCGGGCGGCCTGCCGGCGATCGAGCTGACACTGCGTACGCCGGTCGCGCTCGAGGCCATCCGCGCCATCGCGTCGGAGGTGCCCGAGATCCTGGTCGGCGCCGGCACGATCACCACCCCGGCCCAGGCCAAGGAGGCGCTGGAGGCCGGCGCCCAGTTCCTGGTCTCCCCCGGCACCACCCGGTCGCTGCTGCACGCGATGCAGGACACCGGGCTGCCCTTCCTCCCCGGCACCGCGACGGTCTCCGAGGTGCTCGCGGCCCTCGAGGCCGGCTGCAGCGAGATGAAGTTCTTCCCGGCGGAGTCGTCCGGCGGCACGGCGTATCTCAAGGCGATCGCCTCCCCGGTCCCCGCGGCGCGCTTCTGCCCGACGGGTGGCATCACACTCGCCTCGGCCCCGTCGTACCTCGCGCTGCCCAACGTCGGCTGCGTCGGCGGCTCCTGGATCACCCCCGCCGACGCCCTCGCGGCCGGTGACTGGGACCGGGTCACCCGACTTGCCGCGGAGGCTGCCGCGCTCGGCTGAGGCGGGCGCGGCGTCGCTTGTAACGCCGGGTTATTGGCTGTACCCAGGGGGTTGCATCACCGTCGGAACAGCTCATAACCGGGCGTTACAGCCGGCGCCGGGCACTTCGCTAGGGTCGCGACCGTGGACCCACGGACCGACGAGCTGCGGGCGGCCCACGACGTCCTGGCAGAGGTGTACGCCGAGCGCCTCGCCGGCATCCTCGACCGGATGCCGGTCGAGCGGGCCGTCCTCGGCCTCTTCGCCGAGCTCGTGCACGCGGCCGGCAGCGGCACCGAGGTCGGGGACCTCGGGTGCGGGACCGGCCGGCTGGCGCCGTACCTCGTCGCCCAGGGGTTCACCCCCCCACGGGGTCGACCTGTCGCCGGAGATGATCCGGGTCGCGCGCCGCGACCAGCCCGGTCACGACTTCGAGGTCGCCGACCTGCGGGCGCTGCCGTTCGGCGACGCGTCGCTGGACGGTGCGCTCGGGTGGTACTCGCTGATGTACCTCCCGCCCGAAGACCGCGCCCTCGCCTTCGGCGAGCTGGCCCGCGTGGTGAAGCCCGGTGGCCTGGTCGCGGCGGCGTACAAGGCCGGCGACGACAGCGCGCGACGCGGCGGCCAGACGCTCGACCTCGGCATCGCGTTCGACATCTGGTGGATGTCGTCCGAGGAGGTGGAGAGGCGCTTCCGTGAGGCGGGGTTCGAGGTCGTGCTCTCGGCGACGAAGCCCGCCGATCCCGACGAGGTCCAACCGCAGGGCTACCTGATCGCCCGCCGGACCTGATGAGGTGTGCTCATGCTGCCCCGCGTGCACGACCTCAGCCTGCCGACGCACGACGTCGGCGTCCTCGAGTGGGGCCCGGCCGACGGGCGGTTGGTGGTCGCGCTGCACGGGTTCCCTGACACGGCGTGGACCTGGCGACGGGTGGCGCCCCTCCTGGTCGAGCTCGGGTTCCGGGTGGTCGCGCCCTTCCTGCGCGGCTACGCACCCTCGGGCATCCCGGCGGACGGCGACTACTCGGTCCGGGCCCTGGCCGCCGACGCGGTCGCCCTGCACGAGATGCTCGGCGGCGGCCCGGACACGGTGCTGCTCGGCCACGACTGGGGCGCCATCACGACGAACGCGGTGGCGGCCGACCCAGGCTCGCCGTACGGCGCCCACGTCTCGCTCGCGGTGCCGCCGCTGACGGCGATGAACCCGTCCCGGGCGACGCTGCGTCCCTGGCTGACGGCGATGGCACGCCAGCCGTTCCACTCCTGGTACATCGCGGCCAACCAGGTGCCGGGCCTGTCCGAGCGGAACTTCGAGCGGCTCACCACGCGGCTGTGGCGCTCGTGGTCCCCGGCGTACGACGCCAGCGAGGACCTCGCGCTCCTCCGCTCGGCCGTGCCGGACCGCGAGCACGCCCGTGCTGTCGTGTCCTACTACCGGGCCATGCTCGGGAGCGGGATCAAGCCGGCCCTTGCCGAGCCGGTGCAGCCGCTGTTGGTCCTGCACGGCGACGGTGACCGGTGCATGGAGCCCGGCCTGGCACGGATCGCCGGCGCGACGATCATCCCCGGCGCCGGGCACTTCCTCCAGCTCGAGCAGCCCGAGGCGGTGGCGCGAGAGGTCAGCCGCTTCCTCGCCTGAAGCACCCGACCAGGTGCGGGTCGAAGATGCCGATCGCCTCCATCAGCGCGTGCATCGTGGTCGGTCCGACGAACGCGAAGCCGCGCTTCTTGAGCTCCTTGGACAACGCCTTCGACTCCGCGGACATGGTCGCCATCTCGGCGGTGTCGGTCGGCGCCGGCGGGACCTCCGGGGCGAACGACAGCATGAACGCCTCCAGCCCCTCCTGGTCCCGCAGGGCCACCGTCGCCCGGGCGTTGGTGATGGTGGCCTGGATCTTGAGCCGGTTGCGGACGATGCGGGCGTCGTCCATCAGCCGCGCGAAGTCGGCGTCGTCGAAGGCCGCGATCGCCTCCGCGTCGAAGTCGTGGAAGACCTCGCGGAAGGCCGGCCGCTTGTTGAGGATCGTCGACCAGGACAGCCCGGACTGGAAGGCCTCGAGCGTGAGCCGCTCGAGGTACGCCGCCTCCCCGTGGACCCGCCGCCCCCACTCCTCGTCGTGGTAGTCGCGCATCACGCCCGCGCCGCCCGCCCACGGGCAGCGCGCGACTCCGTCCTCACCGATCAGCGGTCCCATGGCCCCATCCTGACCGACCGCGCCGACAGCGGCTAACGACGTTCCTTCAGGCGGGCGTTGGGCAGCGGCGGTGCCGGGATGGGCGGGAGCTCGTCACCGACCGGGATGCCGAACCAGCCGTCGGACAACCGCCCGTCGCTGATCTGGTCCTGCCACGCGGAGCGCCACTCGACGACCTCCTCGTGCGTGCGGGCCACGATGTTCCACCACATCACGATCGCCTCGCCGAACGGCGGGCCGCCGAGGAGCAGCAGCCGCACCGGCTCGTCGTACGACGTCAGCGTGAGCGTCGCCGCGCCGGGCGGGACGTAGGCCAGGTCGTCCTTCTTGGTCTCGGTCCCGGCCACCGAGAGCACCCCGGCATCGACCAGGACGCCGTGCTCGAAGGTCGGGTCGACGTCGAGCTCCACGGTGGTGCCGGGCTCGAGGAGGATCTCGGCGCCGAGGAGGGGCGTGTACGTCGAGACGGGGGAGGTGTCGCCGAGCAGCGAGCCGAGGAAGACCCGGGCCTCGAGTCCCGGGCGCGTCATCGGGCTCGGCGCGTGGTGGGCGAAGGTCGGGTCGACGAAGCGGTCGGCGTCGGGCAGTGCCACCCAGAGCTGGGCGCCGTGCAGCGTCGTGGTCGACGGCGGCGAGACCTCGGAGTGGCTGATGCCGCGGCCGGCGGTCATCAGGTTGACCTCGCCGGGCCGCACCATCGCGTGGTGGCCCGCGCTGTCGCGGTGCTCGACCTCGCCGGTGAAGAGCCAGCTCACCGTCTGCAGCCCGGTGTGCGGGTGCGGCGGGACGACCATGCCACCGGTGTCGGCGACCTGGTCGGGGCCGTAGTGGTCGACGAAGCACCAGGCACCGATCAGCGACCGCTCGCGCTGGGGCAGCGTACGGCGTACCCGCATGGCGCGCGGACCGCCGAGAGGTACGTCGCGGGGCGTCATGATCCCGACGCCCGTTGCCGTGGCGGTGTGGCAGTCGAGCTCCGGCGGCTTCTCCTCGAGGTTGCTCACGGCACCATTGTGGATCAGCTCAGGTGCTCGGGCTGCACCGTTCGCTTCGAGCCGCTGTCCCGGGCGGCGCCCGCGTCGCTCGACTCGGTGACGCCCTTGCCTCCGTGCGGCGGCACCACGAGCCGGATGATCACGGACTTCGACGTCGGGCAGTTGCTCCCGATCGCCGTCGAGTCCAGGGGGACCAGCGGGTTGGTCTCCGGGTAGTACGCAGCCGCGCAGCCCCGCGGCTGGTCGTACGGCACGACCCGGAAGCCGGGGGCGTTCCGCTCGGACCCGTCCGACCACTCGCTCACGATGTCGACGATCGAGCCGTCCGCCAAGCCGAGCGCCGTGATGTCCTCGGGGTGCACGAAGACGACGCGGCGCCCGTTCTTGATGCCGCGGTAGCGGTCGTCGAGCCCGTAGATCGTGGTGTTGAACTGGTCGTGCGACCGCATGGTCTGCAGGAGCAGCCGTCCCTCCGGGACGTGCAGCACGTCGGTCGGGCTGACGGTGAACATCGCCTTGCCGACCTCCGTGTCGAAGGTCCGCGAGTCCCGCGGCGGGTGAGGCAGCACGAACCCGCCGGGCCGGCTCACCTTCTCGTCGTACGCCGCGCAGCCCGGCACGACGCGGGCGATCCGGTGCCGGATCTCGGTGTAGTCGGACCGGAAGTCCTCCCACGGGAGGCCGTGCCGGTCACCGAGGGTGGCGATCGCGAGCGAGCAGATGATGTCGACCTCGGACTTCAGGTACGGCGACGCCGGCTTCAGCGGGCCGTGCGAGGCGTGCACGGCCGACATCGAGTCCTCGACCGTCACCCGCTGCAGCCGGCCGCCGGTGAGGTCGCGCTCGCTGCGGCCCATCGCCGGCAGGATCAGGGCCTCCCGGCCGGTGACGACGTGCGAGCGGTTGAGCTTGGTCGAGACGTGGACCGTGAGGTCGGCGTTGCGCATCGCCTGCTCGGTGACCTCGGTGTCGGGGGCCGCCGAGACGAAGTTGCCGCCCATCCCGATGAAGATCTTGGCCTTGCCGTCGCGCAGCGCCTCGATCGCCTTCACGGTGTCGAGGCCGTGCTCGCGAGGCGGGTCGAAGCCGAACTCCTTCTGCAGCGCGTCGAGGAAGTGCTCGGGCGCCCGCTCCCAGATCCCCATCGTCCGGTCGCCCTGGACGTTGGAGTGGCCGCGCACCGGACAGAGCCCGGCGCCCGGCTTGCCGATGTTGCCCTGCAGCAGCACCACGTTGACGATCTCCTTGACCGTCGCGACCGCGTTGCGGTGCTGGGTGATCCCCATCGCCCAGCAGACGACGGTCGCGTCGGACTCCTGGAACAACCGGGCCGCCGCCACGATCTCCCTGCGCTCCAGACCCGTCGCGCGGCGTACGGCGTCCCAGTCGAGCTCGCGCGCGGCCGCTGCCCACTCCTCGAACCCGTGCGTGTGCTCGGCGATGAAGTCGTGGTCGAGCGCGTCCCACTCGAGCAGCAGCGCGCCGATCGCCTGGAAGAGGGCGAGGTCGCCGTTGATCCGGACCGGGAGGTGCAGGTCGGCGAGCGCCGTGCCGGGGCCGGCGAGGCCGCGTACCTTCTGGGGGTTCTTGAAGCGGACCAGCCCGGCCTCGCGCAGCGGGTTGACCGAGATGATCTTGGCGCCGCGCTGCTTCGCGATCTCGAGCGCGCTGAGCATCCGGGGGTGGTTGGTGCCGGGGTTCTGGCCGGCGACCACGATCAGCTTCGCGTCGTGGACGTCCTCGAGGCTGACCGAGCCCTTGCCGATGCCGATCGCCTCGGCCAGCGCGACCGACGTCGACTCGTGGCACATGTTGGAGCAGTCCGGCAGGTTGTTGGTGCCGTAGGCACGGGCGAAGAGCTGGTAGGCGAAGGCGGCCTCGTTGGAGACCTTGCCCGAGGTGTAGAAGACCGCTTCGTCCGGCGACGCGAGCCCGTTGAGCAGACCGCCCATCAGCTCGAAGGCCTGGTCCCACGCGATCGGCTGGTAGTGCGTGGCGCCGGCGCGCAGCACCATCGGCTCGGTGATCCGGCCCTGCTGGCCGAGCCAGTAGTCGGTCTTGTCGCGGAGGTCCTCGATCGAGTGCTCGACGAAGAAGCCTCGGTCGACCCGACGCAGCGTGGCCTCCTCGGTGACCGCCTTGGCGCCGTTCTCGCAGAACTCCGCCGTGTGCCGGTGGCTCGGGTCGGGGTCCGGCCAGGCGCAGCCCTGGCAGTCGAAGCCGTCGGCCTGGTTGAGCTTGAGCAGCGTCTGGGCGGTACGCCGTACGCCCATCTGCTCGACCGCGAACTTCATCGCGACCGCCACCGCCGGCACCCCCGCCGCGGACTTCTTCGGTGCCTCGACCTCGAGGTGATCGTCGTTGACGTCCTGCCGCGGTGCTCGCCTGCTCATGATGTCCATCCTGCCTCGCCTGTGCACAGGCGCCAGTCGCAATAGTCCGGGTCGGCCCTGGCCGCCGGTACCCCGTACCCACTACTTTCAGGTGTCTGCCGCCCTTGCGACGTACGAGGAGACCCGATGTCCACCCATGAGCCCCCTCCCGAGCAGGTCCCGCCTCCCTCCGGTGAGTCCGGCGAGGTCCCGCCTCCGCCGCCCCCGACGGGTGGGTACGGCGAGGCGCCGCCGCCGCCTCCTCCCGGCCCGCCCGCGCCGCCCGCCGGTGGCGACAGCTACAACCTGGGCAACGCGCTGAGCTACGGCTGGACCAAGTTCCAGGCGAACTTCGGCCAGATCGTCGTCGCGGTGCTGGTCCTCGTGGTCGCCGTGGCGGTGGTGCAGATCGTCGGCTACCTGGTCTCCAACGCCGTCCGGTGCGACCCGAAGATCACCTACAACTCCGACGGCACGTTCGACACGGACACGTGCAGCGGCGGCCTCTTCGCGCTGTCGACGTTCGTCTCGCTGCTCTTCTCCGCGGCGGCGTTCATCGTCTCGATGATCATCAGCGCCGGCATCGTCCGCGGCGCCCTCGACATCACCGAGGGGCGCCAGCTCGACCCGAAGACGCTGCTCCGCACCGACAACCTGGTCCCCGTGATCGTGGCGTCGCTGATCATCGGCGTGGCGACCTTCGTGGGCCTGGTGCTCTGCATCCTGCCGGGCATCGTCGTGATCTTCCTGACGCAGTACACGATCTACTTCATCGTCGATAAGGGCCTGGAGCCCGTGGAGGCGATCAAGGCGAGCATCGCGTTCACGACGCAGAACCTCGGCAACGTCCTGGTCTGGTACATCGTCGGCGGCATCATCGCGCTGGTCGGCTTCGCGATCTGCTTCGTCGGCGCGCTCGTGTCCGTCCCCGTCGTCATCATCGGCACGGCGTACACGTACAAGACGCTCAACAACGAGCCGGTCGCCGCGTGACCCGGTGCCGGTCCGGCAGTTAGCCGCGCATGGGTCTTCTCACGCCACTCGCTGTCCGGATCGGCGCCATCCCGTGGATGCCGAAGCTGCTCCCCCAGATCGTCTGGACCGACCGCAAGCTGCAGCGCGTCACCGGCGGCCGGGTCAGCGTCCTCGACATCGCGGGGCTGCCCAACCTCGTCCTCACCGTCGTGGGCCGCAAGAGCGGGCTGCCGCGCAGCACGCCGCTGCTGTGCGTGCCGGACGGCGACACCTGGCTGATCGCGGGCTCCTACTTCGGCGGCCCCGACATGCCCGTGTGGGTGGGCAACCTGCGCGCCGCCGGTGAGGCCGAGATCGCGTACGACGGTCAGCAGCTGCCCGTCACCGCCACCGAGCTCGCCGACGACGACCGGGCCGCGGCCTGGCTGGTGATGCTGCGGACCTGGCCCAACTTCGCACGGTACGAGGAGCGCACCGACCGGCTCATCCCGGTCTTCAGGCTCGAGCGTCGTTAGCCCACGTCCAGGCGTACGCCGGGTCCTCGACCGCGAGCCCGCCCTCGCCGAGGTCGAGCGGGGCGAAGGTGTCGACCATGACGGCCGACTCGTCGAAGTAGTCGACGCCGAGGGACGCCTCGATCGCGGACGGCTGCGGCCCGTGCGCGTAGCCACCGGGGTGCAGTGAGATCGAGCCCAGCCCGATGCCGGATCCCTTGCGGGCCTCGTAGTCGCCGCCGACGTAGAACATCACCTCGTCGCTGTCGACGTTGGAGTGGTAGTAGGGCACCGGGATCGACAGCGGGTGGTAGTCGACCTTGCGCGGCAGGAAGTTGCAGACCACGAAGTTGTGGCCCTCGAAGACCTGGTGCACCGGCGGCGGCTGGTGGACCTTGCCGGTGATCGGCATGTAGTCCTCGATGTTGAACGTGTACGGGTAGAGGCAGCCGTCCCAGCCGACGACGTCGAACGGGTGCGTCGCGTAGGTCAGCCGGGTGCCGACGATGCCGGCGCTGGTGCGGTGCTTGACCAGGACGTCCACGTCCGTGCCCTCCACGAGGAAGGGATCGCTCGGGCCGTGCAGGTCGCGCTCGCAGTACGGCGCGTGCTCGAGCAGCTGGCCGTAGCGCGAGAGGTAGCGCTTCGGTGGCGCGATGTGGCTGTTGGCCTCGATCGCGTAGAGCTGGCTGGCCTCGGCCGGCACCCAGCGGTGGGTGGTGGCGCGGGGCAGGAGCACGTAGTCGCCGGCGCGGTAGGCGACCACGCCGAAGACGCTCTCGACGACGCCGGTACCGGACTCGACGTACACGCACTCGTCGCCGATCGCGTTGCGGTAGTACGGCGACGCCTCGGTGCCGGTGACGACGTACGAGATGCGCACGTCGTTGTTGCCGAGCACCAGGCGCCGGTCGTTGACGGGGTCGGTGCCGGTCGCCAGGTCGTGCAGCTTGAGGTGACGCGGCCTGAGCGGGTGGTTGGGGGTGCGGCTCTGGTCGGGCAGCTCCCAGACCTCGGAGCCGACGATCGCCGACGGGACGCCGCGGTGGTAGAGCAGCGACGAGTCGGAGGAGAAGCCCTCCTCCCCCATCAGCTCCTCGTAGTAGAGCCGACCCTCGGGGTCACGGTGCTGGGTGTGCCTCTTCTGAGGTACCTCGCCCACGGTCCGGTAGTACGGCACGCTGCCTCCACTGTCCGATAATCGCACGCATTCGTTCGTTATTTGTTGCATCGCTAGAGTAGCGATCGTGTCAACGGACCCCCTCCCGACCCTGCCACCGACCTGGCGCGGCCTCGTCGACGACGCCGCGATCTTCCCGCCGGGCGACGCCCCGCTCCACGAGGCCGCGGCCGCGCACCAGGCCCGCCGGCACGCGGCGTACGCCGACCTGGTCGGCACGTTCGTGGTGCGCGACACCGACATCCCGACGCTGCGTGCCACCCCACTCGCGCTGTCGGTCGTCGTGACCGGCGGCGCGGGCCAGGTGGCCGGCGCCGCCGGCCTCGGCCGCAAGCTGCACGTCGCCATCGAGGGGCTCGAGATCGCGCTGCGCGACCCGGCTGACCCGGTCGGCGCCGCCCGGCGCGTGGTCGCGGCGGTCGACGCCGCCCGCGCCGACGGGGTGCTCGACGACCACGTGCCGATCTATGTCGAGATCCCCGCGTCGTGCTCGGAGCCGAGCTGGCAGGCCGCCGCCGACGAGGTCGCCGCCGCCGAGCACCGCCTCAAGCTCCGCACCGGCGGGCTCGACGCCCACGCCTTCCCGAGCGCCTCGAAGCTGGCCGGGTGGATCGACGGGGCACTGGACCGCGAGACGCCGTTCAAGTGCACGGCCGGGCTGCACCGCGCCGTACGCCACACCGGCGACGACGGCTTCGAGCACCACGGCTTCCTCAACGTCCTCGTCGCGACGCGCCGGGCCTTCGACGGCAGCCCGGTCGCCGACGTCGTCGAGCTGCTCGAGGAACGCGAGACCGCCGTGCTCGTCGAGACGGCACGGGAGCTGGACCTCGCCCGGGCACGTCGGTGGTTCACCTCGTTCGGCTCCTGTTCCGTCGACGAACCGCTCGACGACCTCCTCACGCTGGGACTCCTCGATGACTGACCCCGGCTTCGGCCTCGACCACCTGCCGTACGGCGTGTTCTCCGTCGACGGCGGGCCGCGCCGCGTCGGCGTACGCCACGAGGACACGGTGGTCGACCTGGCCGCCGCGACCGGGCGGCCCGAGCTGGACGCACCGTCGCTGAACGCCTTCCTCGCGCTCGGGCCCGCGGTCTGGCACGAGACCCGGTCGCAGGCACGCACGCTCGCGGAGTCCGGCGAGCACGCCGTCCCGCTGGCCGACGTCACGCTGCACCTACCGTTCGAGGTCGCCGACTACGTCGACTTCTACGCCTCGGAGCACCACGCGACCAACGTCGGTCGGATCTTCCGTCCCGACGGCGACGCACTCCTGCCGAACTGGAAGCACCTGCCCGTCGGCTACCACGGCCGCGCGGGCACGGTCGTCCCGTCCGGCACCGCGGTGGTGCGGCCGCGTGGACAACGACCGGGCGGGCACTTCGGTGCCTCGACCCGGTTGGACATCGAGGCGGAGCTGGGCTTCGTGGTCGGCGTCGGCTCGGCGCTCGGCACGCCCGTCCCGTACGACGCGTTCGCCGACCACGTCTTCGGGGTCGTCGGGCTCAACGACTGGTCGGCCCGGGACATCCAGGCGTGGGAGTACGTCCCCCTCGGGCCCTTCCTCGGCAAGTCCTTCGCGACCTCGGTCTCGCACTGGGTCACCCCGCTGGAGGCACTGGCCGAGGCGTGGGTCGACCTGCCCGGCCAGGACCCGGAACCCCTGCCCTACCTGGGTCCTGGCGCCACCCGGGGCCTCGACATCGACGTCGAGGTCGTCGTCAACGGCACGGTGATCAGCCGCCCGTCGTACCGCACGATGTACTGGTCCCCCGCGCAGATGCTGGCCCACCTGACCGTCAACGGCGCCTCCCTGCGCACGGGTGACCTCTACGGCTCCGGCACGATCAGCGGACCTGAGGCCGACCAGCGCGGCTCGTTGCTCGAGATCGGCTGGGGCGACGAGTCGGCGTTCCTGGCCGACGGCGACGAGGTCGTGCTCCGCTACACCGCACCCGGCACCGGAGGCGGCCGGATCGCGCTCGGCGACGTATCCGGCCGGATCGCGCCTGCCGCGGATTGACCGACACCCCGCTGGGGAAGACGTACGGTCCCACGCACGTCGGTCCGGGAACGGGAGTGCCCAGATGAGTGATCGCGCCAACGCAGCCAACACGGTGACCGCCCTCGTCGTCGGAGGAGTGCTGGCCATCGCCGTCGGCACCCTCCTGGCCACCGTCGAGTGGCCGCACGAGTCGACGTACGACGACGCGGAGGGCAGCGCCGTGCTCGCGTACGGCGGCGTGCTGATGATCGGGCTCGGCCAGCTCGCGCTCTTCGCGGCGGTCGTCGCCTGGGCCGTGACGCTGGGCATCCGCTGGAGCGGGCTGACGAACGAGGTCGACTACATCGTCCGGCGCGCCGTCGGGGTGAAGGACGACACCCCGACCGGTCGTGGACCGGTGACCCGCAAGCGCTCCGGAGACCTCACCGCGATCCAGCCGCTCGGCCCGGTCAGCGACACCGGCTTCCTGGACGAGGACGGGCGCTGACCCGCTAATCGGGTTGTCGCGGCTGCACCCCAGCGCTTGAGTGGAGGGATGAGCGACACCCAGATCACGGTCGGGCCCGCGACCGACGCCGACCGCTACCTCGCCACCGACCAGACCGTGTAGTTCGCGGAGGTGCCGACCGCCTCCACGGAGGAGCAGCTGCTTGGGCTGCCCGTCGACCAGCGGTTCGCCGCCCTGCCCGAGGGCGATGTCGACCCCGGCACCTACCCGGGGATCTACGGCGTCTTCCCCCTCACCCTGGCGATCCCCGGCCCGGAGGCCGGCCTGCGCCAGGTCCCGTGCGCCGGGCTCACCTGGGTCGGCGTGCACCCCGACCACCGCCGCCGGGGCGTGCTCACGGCGATGCTGCGGCACCACTTCGAGCAGGTGCACGCCCAGCCCGGCACCCACGTCTCGGCCCTGCATGCCAGCGAGCCTGCGATCTACGGCCGGCACGGGTACGGCCTCGCCTCGTTGGAGCTCGAGGTCAGCCTGTCCCGCGGCACGACGCTGGCGGCGCCGGGCCTGGACGAGGCCGCCGCGAGCGTCACCACGCGGATGTCGACGGTCACCGAGCCCGACGTACCCGCCCGGATGCGGGAGTGCGACCTCGCGTACGCCGAGCTGGGCGCCGTCGTGGGAGAGCAGGGCTACTACGAGCGCGTCTGCCAGCAGCTGCCGGAGAGCCTCCGGGGCCGAGAGCCGTCACGGGTCCTGTTCGCGCGGCGCGACGGCGCGGACGTCGGGTTCGTGGCGTTCCGCCGCACCGACAAGTGGGAGCACGCACGACCCAACGGGACCCTCGAGGTGTGGGGGTTGTGCGGTGCGCCCGCGACCAGGCTCGCGCTGCTCCGGCGAGTGCTCGACTTCGACCTCGTCTCGACCGTCAAGGTCCGCTCGGTCGGCGCCGACGACCCGCTGCTGCTCTGGGCGGGCGGCCCTCGCGCCACCGGTGGCATCCAGACCTACGACAGCCTCTGGGTCCGGCTGGTCGACCTGCCGGAGGCCCTGACGGAGCGCGCGTGGAGCGCGACCTGCGACGTGGTGCTCGACGTCGCCGACCGGGCGGCACCGTGGAACGAGGGCCGCTGGCGCGTGCGCGCCGACGCCTCCGGGAGCGCGACCGTCGAACGGACCACCGACGACGCCGACCTCCGGCTGCCGGTCGAGCTGCTCGGCGCGGCGTACCTCGGCGGCACCAACCTCCTGGGCCTCGCGCACGCGGGCCTCGTCGCCGAGCAGCGCCCGGGCGCCGCCCGCGAGCTGTGGCGCGCGCTGCGCTCGGACGTCACCCCGACGGCGGCCGTGGGCTTCTAGCGATCGCGGTAGCGTGGCGCCGTGCAGTTCGGCCAGTACCCCGCGCCGGGGCACGTCGTCGCCCACCTCAGCGATCCCCACCTGCTCGCCGGCAAGCGGTTGTACGGCGAGGTGGACACCGAGGTCGGGCTCGCCCTGGCACTGGCGCGGATCGCCCGCGTCGACCCGCTGCCCCAGGTGCTGGTCTTCACCGGCGACCTCGCGGACAAGGCCGAGCCGGCGGCGTACGCCCGGCTCCGCGAGCTCGTCGAGCCCCTGGCCGCGGAGATGGGCGCCCAGGTCGTCTGGGTGATGGGCAACCACGACGAGCGGGCGCCGTACGCCGCCGAGCTGTTCGGCGAGACCGTCCCCGAGGGCGCCGCGCCGACCCAGGACCGCGTGTACGACGTCGCGGGGCTGCGGATCGTGTCGCTCGACACCAGCGTCCCCGGCTACCACCACGGCGAGATCACCGACGCCCAGCTGGCGTGGCTCGCCGACGTGCTCGCGACGCCGGCGCCGCACGGCACGCTGCTGGCGCTGCACCACCCGCCGATCCCGATCCCGATGATGGCCGCCGCGGAGGTCATCGAGCTGCTCGAGCAGGATCGCCTGGCCGCGGTGCTCGAGGGGACCGACGTGCGCTGCATCCTCGGCGGGCACTTCCACTACTCGACGTACTCCACCTTCGCCGGCATCCCGGTCTCGGTGGCGTCCGCGACCTGCTACACGTCCGACCCGGCGCCGCTCGAGCGGTTCGTGTCCGGCGTCGATGGGCACCAGGCGATGACGATGGTGCACCTGTACGACGACCGGGTCGTGCACACGATCGTGCCGGTCGACGAGGCACCCGAGGTGAGCGGCTACTCCTCCGACGTACGCGCGCAGGTCGAGGCCCTCTCCCCCCACGAGAGGCGAGAGCTGCTCTCGCGCAAGGACTCCCCGCTCTACACCGGCGAGCTCCAGGTCCCCGGGACGGTCTGACCATGGTCGCCGCCCTCTTCTGGGGCCTCTTCTCCTCGGCGGCGCTCTACCTCGGCCAGCTGCTCGCGAAGCCGCTCGGGAGGTCGGAGCGCGCGGTCGGCCTGATGATGGGCTTCGGCGGCGGCACCCTGCTCGCGGCGGTCGCCTACGAGCTGATCCCCGAGTCCAACATCACGGACGGCTGGCAGATCATCGCCGCGGCCATGATCGGCGCCCTCACCTACTACGTCGGTGACCGGATCATCGACAGCCGTGGTGGCGAGGCCCGGGTGGCCGTCGCCGCCGGCAAGGGCAAGGGCGGCTCCGGGATGGCGATGTTCCTCGGCGCCCTGCTCGACGGCATCCCGGAGGCGTTCATCCTCGGCCTCGGGCTGGCCCTCGGCGGCAGCATCAGCCTCGCGTTCCTGGCCGCGATCTTCGTGTCCAACATCCCGCAGGGCCTGGCCGGCACCACGAGCCTGCAGGAGGCGGGGACGCCGGACCGCCGGATCGCGGTCATGTGGACGCTGCTCACGATCGCCTGTGGCGCGGCCTCCGGGCTGGGCTACCTGATGGCCGACCACCTCAACCACGTCGGCACCTACGCCAGCGCCTTCGCCGGCGGCGCGGTGCTGATGATGCTCGCCGACTCGATGATCCCGGAGTCCTACCGCCACGGCGGCCGGCTGGTCGGCCTGCTCACCGTCGTCGGCTTCCTGGCTTCGGGGGTGCTGACCGTTCTGCAGTGAGCTGGGGGCGCGGCGGGTTTCCCCGGGTGACCGGGGATTCCTGGGGCGGGTGGGACTCGCAGCAGCCCTACGCCGTCGCCTCGCCCTCGGCCTCGGCGGCGGCCGCGGCGGCCAGGCCGAACGGGCCGTAGAGGACGGGGCGTACGTCGCCGCGGGTGCCGACCCAGCCGACGCCGGGCTCGAGCCGGCGCAGCACGCGGGCGGGCGCACCGCCGACGACGGTGTGGTCCTCCACGACACCACGCACCACGGAGCCTGCGGCGACGACGACGTTCCGGCCTATCCGCGCGCCGGGCAGGATGATCGCGCCGTGCCCGATCCAGGTGCCGGAGCCGATCTCCACGGGGTCGTGCGTACCGAACTGCTCGCCGATCGGGAGCTCGGGGTCCTGGTAGCCGTGGCTGGCGTCGGACACGAAGATGTCCTGGCCGAACCACACGCCGTCGCCGATCACGATCGACTCGTGCGCGATGATCGTGCACCGCGCGCCGATGACGCACCGGTCACCGATCACCAGGGCCCGCTCCGGGGCGCGGGTGTCGAGGACGCCGTACCCCACGGCCAGGCTGACGTAGCGCCCGACCAGGGTGTCCTCACCGATGTGGATCGAGCGCTGTCCCATGAGGGTGGCCATCGGGTACCCGAGGCTGCTGCCGCGGCCGAGGCTGCCGAACTGGTCCGCCGCGCGGGTGCCCGGCACGATCTGCCCGACCCGGTCGACCAGGCGCGCCCCGGTCAGCACGGCACTGTTGGCGAGACGCCTGGCGATGCTCTTCACAGCCCGGAGGCTAGCGGGCGGACCGGGCGTACGTCGTCGATCGGGTCCGCCCGAAATGAGCTGACGCCCCGATCGGCGAGGATCGGGGCGTCAGTGGCAGGTGAAGGATTCGAACCTTCGTAGGTATACACCGACGGATTTACAGTCCGTTCCCATTGGCCGCTCGGGCAACCTGCCAGGGACGTCATCGCTGGCCGTTTGGCTCGGCGACAACAAGGCGAAACAATAGCGCAGCCCCCGCGGCAGACGAAAACCCACGCACCCCTTCTCGGGGTGCCGCAGACGGAGGAGTGAAGATGGCCGACTCGTCGTTCGACATCGTCAGCAAGATCGACCGCCAGGAGGTCGACAACGCGCTCGGCCAGACGGCCCGCGAGATCGCGACCCGGTTCGACTTCAAGGGCACCGGCGCCACCATCGAGTGGCAGGGAGACGAGGCGATCGAGATCTCCGCCTCCGCCGACGACCGCGCGAGCGCCGTGCTCGACGTCTTCAAGGACAAGCTGATCAAGCGCCAGCAGAGCCTGAAGATCCTCGACGCCTCGGAGCCGCGGCAGTCCGGGCAGCAGTCCAAGATCACCATCGCGCTCAAGGAGGGCATCTCGTCCGAGGACGCCAAGAAGATCTCCAAGCTGATCCGCGACGAGGGCCCCAAGGGCGTCAAGGCGCAGATCCAAGGCGACGAGCTGCGGATCTCCTCCAAGAAGCGCGACGACCTCCAGGCCGTGCAGGCCCTGGTGAGGGCGCAGGACTACGACTTCGCGGTGCAGTTCACCAACCGCCGATGAGCCGTTGAGCCGTTGAGGCGCGGACGCCGGCTCCCGGTGCTGCTGCTCGTGGTCGCCCTGGCGGCCACGGGCTGCACGAGTGACGGCGCAGGGACGGACGCGGTTGGCTCGACCGACCCGTCGTCCCCCGCGCGCCCGGCCGCCCAGCACGCGGAGCCGCCGGCACCGTTCCGAGCGGCGACGACCGAGGCGCCGCCGGGCTACGTGCTCGCCCAGTGCTCGGACCTGCGCCGGCAGGACAAGAACTCGGGGCTGGCGGTGCGCTTCCTCGTCCCGCCCGGCTACCACGCCACCGACCGCGACGGCGCCTCGTGCGGCTTCGGGGCCGGCTTCGGCACCGAGTTCTACGTCGGCTTCGACCCGCGGACGACGCTGAAGTCCGACAAGGAGACCACCGTCGACCCGTTCGAGGACGAGGGCGGCGACGACTCCGTCAGCGACATCTCGTACGTCGCGGACACCCCGGTGTACGGCCGTCATCGCGGCGAACGCCTGGACTACTACTGCTACTGCGACGGCCAGGACCTCGACGAGCGCTCGGTCCAGGCACGCGGCGTGCGGCTCAGCTGGACGACGCCGCACGGGCAGCAGCGACGACACGAGGCGGCGTACGACGTCGTGACGGCCAGCATGGCGCTGGTCCGCAGCGACCGGAGCACCTGCCGCTCACGCGGCCGGACGACGCTCTTCCGGCCACCGATCCCGCAGACCGAGTCGATCGACAACTACAGCGCGGCCTGCCACCTCTACCTGCGGCCGGGCCGCAACGCGCTCCAGCGGTACGCCGAGCTCGAGCTGCGGCCACGGACCACGCTGGCCGAGCGCGCCGCCGTCCTGCGGCAGCGCAAGCACGTCGCGGGGGTGCGCTACGAGCCCGGCGCGGCGACCCTCGGTGGTCAGCCGGCCGACCGGCTGGTCTGGGTGATGGTGCGGGAGAAGCCGGGTCAGTACGGCGAGCCGGCCGGACGCTGGCGCGCCGTGACCGTCGGCACTGCCGACGCATGGGCGACCTGGACCGCGCCACCGAGCCGGTGGCGGACCGAGTCGAAGGACGCGCAGCGCTTCTTCGACTCGATCCGCCCCTGATCACGCAGTAGCGGCCCGCACCGACGGCATCGTCAGGGCGCCGGCAGCGGCCGTCACCCAGACCCGGGCGCCGGTCTCGAGACCGAGCTGGCGAGCATGCGTGCGGGTGAGCACGACCGTGACCTCCTCGCCGTCGTCGGTGAGCACCGTGGCGCGCACCTCGAAGCCGACCCGCAGCAGCCGCGAGATCGTGCCCTCGGCCGCCTCGGACACCTGCGGCGTCAGGGAGAGGTGCACGTCGTGCGGACGCAGCATCACCCCGTTGAGCGTGGTGATCTCGCCCAGGAAGCCCATGACGAAGTCGTTGGCGGGCTCGTCGTAGAGCTGGTCCGGCGTGCCGACCTGCTCGACCCGGCCCTCGTTGATGACCACGATCTCGTCGGCGACCTCCATGGCCTCCTCCTGGTCGTGGGTCACGAACACCGTGGTCACGTGCACCTCGTCGTGGAGTCGGCGCAGCCAGTCGCGCAGCTCCTTGCGGACCTTCGCGTCGAGCGCACCGAACGGCTCGTCGAGCAGCAGCACGGTCGGCTCGACCGCGAGCGCCCGCGCGAGCGCCATCCGCTGCCGCTGCCCGCCCGAGAGCTGCGAGGGCAGCCGGTGGGCGAACTGCGAGAGGTGGACGAGCTTGAGCAGCTCGTCGACCTTGTCCGCGATCTCCGCCTTCGGGCGCTTGCGGATCTCCAGGCCGAACGCGACGTTCTTGGCCACGGTCATGTGCTTGAAGACGGCGTAGTGCTGGAAGACGAAGCCGACGTTGCGCTTCTGGGGCGGCAGCTGGGTCGCGTTGGTCCCCTCGATGTTGATCGTGCCGGAGTCGGCCGAGTCGAGGCCCGCGATGATCCGCAGGAGGGTCGACTTGCCGCCGCCGGACGGCCCGAGGAGGGCGGTCAGCTGGCCGGTGGGTAGGGACACGTTGACGTCGTCGAGCGCGACGAAGTCACCGAACTTCTTGTTGACGCCCTTGATCTCGATACTCATGCACGTACTCGCTTCGCTCCGTGCGCGCATGAGGCACCCTGCACGCGGTATTGAATGATGAGCTCACTTCGTTCGCTCATGACTACTTCTGCTCCTTGGGCCGCAACAGGGCGACGACGATCAGGCACAACACTGCCGCGAAGACGAGCATGAAGGCCACGGAGTACGCCGTCTCCTGTTGGAAGTTCTGGTACTTCTGCTGGACGAGCACGGTCGCGACCTGGGTCTCGCCGCCGACGTTGCCGGCGACCACCTTGACGGCGCCGAACTCACCGAGGGCGCGCGCCAGGCTCAGCACGACGCCGTACACGACCGCCCACTTGATGCCGGGCAGCGTGACCCGGCGGAAGACCTGCCACGCGTTGGCCCCGAGACTGCGCGCGGCCTGCTCCTGGTCGTCGCCGAGCTCCTCGAGCACGGGCACGACCTCGCGGATCACCAGCGGCAGGATCACGAAGCAGGTCGCCATGACCATCCCCGGCTTGGCGAAGATGATCTGCAGCCCGTGGTCCTCGAGCCATGGCCCGAACCAGCCGAAGCGGCCGTTGTAGACCAGCACGAGGGCCAGACCGACCACGACCGGTGAGACCGACAGCGGCAGGTCGATGAGCACGGACAGCGCCCGCTTGCCCCAGAAGTCGTAGCGCACAAGCAGCAGCGACATCCCCACACCGAAGACGGTGTTGATGATGACTGCCGTCACCGCGATCTGGGCGGTGAGCTTGAGCGCATGCACGACGTCGGGGTCGGCCAGCGCGTCCTGGATGCCGGTGAAGCCGTCGGCGAAGGTGTGCTTGACGACGTACGCCGTCGGCCAGGCGACCAGCATCACGAGGTAGACGATGACGAGGAGCCGCAGCACCCACTTGACGACGGTCGACTTGTTGGCGACCGCGTTGCTCGAGCTACTCACGTCGGGCCACCCGTCGCTGGATCACGTCGAGCGCCACGATGGCCAGCAGGGCGACGAGCAGCATGATCGTCGCGACCGCCGCTGCCTGCTCGGTGTTGCCGCCCTCGAGGAACGAGAACAGCCGCACCGACACGACCTCGGTCTTGCGCGGCAGGTTGCCGGAGATCAGCACCAGCGCGCCGTACTCGCTGATGCCGCGAGCGAAGGACAGCGCGGCGCCGGCGAAGATCGCCGGCACCAGCGACGGCAGGATCACCCGTCGGAACGTCGTGAAGCGGGTCGCGCCGAGCGACGCCGCGGCGTCCTCGACGTCGGTGTCGAGCTCCTCGAGCACCGGCTGCACGGTCCGGACGACGAACGGCAGCGTCACGAACGCGATCGCGAGCAGGACCGCCCACCGGGTGCTGTTGACCTCGACGCCGATCGGGCTCTCCGGCCCGTAGAGCGAGAGCAGCACCAGGCCGGCGACGATCGTCGGCATCGCGAACGGGACGTCGATGATCAGGTCCAGCAGTCCCTTGCCGGGGAACCGGTCGCGGACCAGCACCCACGCGATGATCGTGCCCATCACCATGTTGATCGCGGTGATGATCAGCGAGGACACCACGGTCAGCACGAGGGCCGAGCGGGTGTTGTCGTTGGTGAAGACGTCGGCGAACGTCGAGAGGCCGCCACCGGCGGCCTTGACGATGATCGCGGAGAGCGGGATCAGGACCAGCAGGCTGAACCAGATCATGGAGACGCCGAGCCCGAAGGCCGACACCGGGGTCAGAGAACCGGACGAGGCCGACCGGCGCTTGCGCGCCGGCCGGCCGCCCACTGCGACTGCTGAGGCCATTACTGGCCCGAGTCCGCCTGGATCTTGGTGAGGATGCCGTCGTTCTCGTCGAAGTACTTCGTGTTGGCGTCGGCCCAACCACCGAAGTCACCGTCGATCGTCAGCAGCTTCGCCGGCTCCGGGAACGGGTCGCTCTCGTCGTTGGCGCCCTTGACCTCGACGTCACCGACGTCGGTGAGGGGGCGGTAGCCGGTCTCGGCGTACAGCTTCTGGCCGTCCTTGCTCTTCTGGAAGTCGAGGAACGCCTTCGCGGAGTCCGAGGCGTCCTCGGTCAGGGCGCACGGGTTCTCGATCAGCAGGGTCGAGTCCGGGATGACGTAGTCGAAGTCCTGGCCGCTCTGGCGGGCGAGGATGGCCTCGTTCTCGTAGGAGAGGAGGACGTCGCCGGTCCCGCTGGTGAAGGCGGTGGTGGCGTCGCGACCCGAGTCGGGCAGCGCGACGACGTTGTCGAAGAAGCTCTTCATGTACGTCTCGGCGTCGGCGTCGGAGCCGCCCGCGCTGATCACGGAGCCGTACGCCGCGAGGAGGTTCCACTTCGCGGAGCCGGAGGACGCGGGGTTCGGGGTGACGATGCCGACGCCCGGCTCGGCCAGGTCCGCCCACGTCTTGATGTTCTTGGGGTTGCCCTTCTTCACGACGATGACGACGACGGACGTGGTGCAGATGCCCTTGGTGTCGTTGTCCTTCCAGTCCTTGGCGACGATGCCCTCGTCGACGAGGCGCGTCACGTCGGGCTCGAGGGACAGGTGGACCTCGTCGGCCTTCTGGCCGGCCACGACCGCGCGGCTCTGGTCACCGGAGGCGCCGTACGACCCCTTGACGTCGACGTCCTTGCCGGCGTCGGTGTCGTTGAAGGCGTCGATGACGCCCTCGTTTGCCTGCTGGAGAACGGAGTAGCCAACGACGTTGACGGTGTCGCCACTGTCGCTGGACGAGTCACTGGAGCACCCCGTCAAGGCCAGCACCCCGGCGGCCGTGAGGGCCGCCGCAACCTTGATCGTCTTGTTCATCGTCATCTCTTTCCATGCCCCGGAGAAGGGACACTTACTAGGTAATGCCGAGCAGACTAGTCGACTTAACTCGATTGGTAGTCAACCTGACCTCATCTTGAGAACGTGTCGTGCGTCACCGATCCACCGAGAGAGACGGCTCCGGGTGGCCCGACCCGCGGACTATCGTGGGGAGCCGTGCGCATGGGGCGCGCAGACAGGAACTGGAACGTGTTCCAGTTCCTGGCGTACCGCGAGTACGATCGAGGGCGTCGTGTGCCCACCACGGGCTGGGCGCGACCACGAAGACGCAACAGAGGGAAGTGGGCGCAGAGTGTCCAAGCAGGTCAAGCAGCTCGACCGGGTGATCATTCGGTTCGCGGGCGACTCCGGTGACGGCATGCAGCTGACCGGGGACCGGTTCACGCAGGAGTCGGCCGTGTTCGGCAACGACCTGGTGACGCTGCCGAACTTCCCCGCGGAGATCCGGGCACCTCAGGGCACCCTGCCGGGCGTCTCGTCGTTCCAGGTCCACTTCGCCGACCACGACATCCTCACCGCGGGTGACGCACCCGACGTGCTGGTCGCGATGAACCCGGCGGCGCTGAAGGCCAACCTCGGCGACCTGCCGAAGGGCGCGGCGATCATCGTCGACACCCACGACTTCACCGGCCGCAACCTGACCAAGGCGGGGTACGACGCCAACCCCCTGGACGGTCTCGGCGATGCCGGGTCACCGCTCGGCGAGTTCGCCGTCCACCCGGTCGACCTGACCGGCATGACGGTCGAGGCGGTCAAGGAGTTCGGCCTGTCCCGCAAGGACGCGGCGCGCGCGAAGAACATGTTCGCGCTCGGCCTGCTGTCCTGGATGTACGGCCGTCCGATCGACTCGACCCTCGCCTTCCTGGAGAAGCGGTTCGCGAAGGTCGCCGACATCCGCGACGCCAACATCACCGCGTTCAAGGCGGGCTGGAACTTCGGTGAGACCACCGAGACGTTCGTCGTCCAGTACGAGATCAAGCCGGCGCCGATGTCGGCGGGCACCTACCGCAACATCACCGGCAACCTCGCCCTGTCGTACGGCCTGGTCGCCGCGGGCGTGCAGTCGGGCCTCCCGGTCTTCCTGGGCTCCTACCCGATCACCCCGGCGTCCGACATCCTCCACGAGCTGAGCAAGCACAAGGCGTTCGGCATCACCACGCTGCAGGCCGAGGACGAGATCGCCGGCGTGGGTGCCGCGATCGGCGCCTCCTTCGCCGGATCGCTGGGCGTGACCACGACCTCGGGTCCGGGCATCGCGCTCAAGTCCGAGGCGATCGGCCTCGCCGTGATGACCGAGCTGCCGCTGATCGTCGTCGACGTCCAGCGCGGAGGCCCGTCGACCGGCCTGCCGACCAAGACCGAGCAGGCCGACCTGCTGCAGGCGATGTTCGGGCGCAACGGCGAGGCCCCGGTCCCGATCGTGGCCCCGCAGTCGCCCGGCGACTGCTTCAACGCGGCGATCGAGGCGGCCCGGATCGCGGTCACCTACCGCACCCCGGTGATGCTGCTCTCCGACGGCTACCTCGCCAACGGCTCCGAGCCGTGGAAGATCCCGGAGATGGCCGACCTGCCGGTCATCGACCCGGGCTTCGCAACCGAGCGCAACAAGACGGTCACGGCCAAGGACGGCACGGAGTCCGAGGAGTACTGGCCCTACCTGCGCGACGAGGAGACCCTCGCGCGCCCCTGGGCCATCCCCGGCACGCCCGGCCTCGAGCACCGCATCGGCGGCCTCGAAAAGGGCGAGGGCCACGGCAACATCTCCTACGACCCGGCCAACCACGACTTCATGGTCCGCACCCGCCAGGCCAAGGTCGACCGGATCGCCGACTCGCTGCCGCCGCTGCAGGTCGACGACCCGTCGGGCGAGGCCAAGGTGCTGGTGATCGGCTGGGGCTCGACGTACGGCCCCATCGGCGCCGGCTGCCGCCGGGTCCGCAAGGCCGGCTACCGCGTCGCCCAGGTGCACCTGCGCCACCTCAACCCCTTCCCGAAGGACCTCGGCGACATCCTCAAGCGCTACGACAAGGTGCTGTGCCCCGAGATGAACCTCGGCCAGCTCAGCCTGCTGCTGCGCGGCCGGTACCTCGTGGACGCCATCGGCTACAACCAGGTCAACGGCATGCCCATCAAGGCGGCGACTCTCGCCGAGGCCATCGGCAACCTGGTTGCCGAGGCCGAGGGCATCACCGTCGACCTCACGCCTCAGGAGGCGAGCAAGTGACTGCGACCGAGAACCTGCCCTTCCCCGGCCTGCGGTCGGGGGTCGAGCTGGTCCCGACCAACGACGAGCCCCAGACCGGCAAGGAGTACACCTCCGACCAGGAGGTCCGCTGGTGCCCCGGCTGCGGCGACTACGCCGTGCTCAAGGCCGTCCAGGGCTTCCTGCCCCAGCTGGGCCTGCGCCGCGAGAACATCGTGTTCGTCTCCGGCATCGGCTGCTCGTCGCGGTTCCCCTACTACCTCGACACCTACGGCATGCACTCGATCCACGGCCGCGCGCCGTCGATCGCGACCGGGATCGCCACCGCCCGCGAGGACCTGTCGGTGTGGGTCGTCACCGGTGACGGTGACGCGCTGTCGATCGGCGGCAACCACCTGATCCACGCGCTGCGCCGCAACGTCAACATGACGATCCTGCTCTTCAACAACCGGATCTACGGCCTGACCAAGGGCCAGTACTCCCCCACCTCCGAGGCCGGCAAGATCACCAAGTCGACCCCGATGGGATCGCTCGACCACCCCTTCAACCCGGTGTCGCTGGCGCTCGGTGCCGAGGGGTCGTTCGTGGCCCGCACCATCGACTCCGACCGCAAGCACCTCACCTCGGTGCTCTCCGCGGCCGCGGCCCACCGCGGGACGTCGCTGGTCGAGATCTACCAGAACTGCCCGATCTTCAACGACGGCGCGTTCGACGCGATCAAGAACCCCGACACCAAGGCCGACGCGATCATCCCGCTCGTCCACGGCGAGGCGATCCGCTTCGGCGTCGAAGGCAGCAAGGGGCTGATCCGCGACAGCGAGACCGGTGGCGTGAAGGTCGTCGACGTGGCCGACGTCGGCGAGGACGCGATCCTGGTCCACAACGCGCACAACCCCGACCCGACGATGGCGTTCGCGATCTCCCGGCTCACCGACTCCGGCTACCTCAACCAGTCGCCGATCGGGATCTTCCGCCAGGTCGAGCGCCCGACGTACGACGACGGCGCCCGCGCCCAGATCGCGACCTCCCGCGAGGCCGCCCCGGGCACGCCCGCCGAGCGTCTCGCCAAGCTCATCGGCGGCGGCGACACCTGGACGGTCGTGTAGCGCACCGCTCCGTAGACAGACACACAAAGGGTCCCCGCCCGAGAGCGGGGACCCTTTTGTGTATCAACGCACCGGCTGGATACCCAGTCATGGGCCCGTCTAACCATCCACCTATCCTGAGCGCGTGCCAGACGCCCGTCGTGGATTGCTGTTCGGCGTCGCGGCCTACGCGATGTGGGGTCTCTTCCCGCTCTACTGGGGGCTGCTCGAGCCCGCCGGCGCCTTCGAGATCCTGGCCCACCGGGTGCTGTGGTCGTGCGTCACCATGTCCGTGCTCCTCCTGCTGCTCCGGCGCGGGCCGCAGCTGCTGGCGATCTGGCGCGACCGGCGGGTGCGGCTGCTGCTGACGGTGGCCGCCGTCGTCGTGAGCGTCAACTGGGCGACCTACATCTGGGGCGTCAACCACGACCGGGTGGTCGAGACGTCGCTCGGCTACTTCATCAACCCGCTCGTGACGGTGCTGATGGGGGTGGTGATCCTCAAGGAGCGGCTGCGCCCGCTGCAGTGGTGGGCGATGGGCATCGCGACGGCCGCCGTGGTCGTGCTCTCCGTCGACTACGGCCGCCTGCCCTACATCGCCCTGGTGCTCGCCTTCACGTTCGGCAGCTACGGGCTGTGCAAGAAGACCGCCAACGTCGGCGCGACCGACAGCCTCACCTACGAGACGGCGGTGATCGCGCCGTTCGCGCTCGCCTACGTCGCCTGGCTCGGCGCCACCGGCGGCTCGAACTTCGCCAACCACGGGGTCGGCCACTCGCTGCTCTTCATGGCGACCGGCGTCATCACCGCCGTCCCCCTCATCTGCTTCGGCGCCGCCGCGACCCGCGTCTCCATGGTGTCCCTGGGACTGCTGCAGTACCTCGCGCCCATCATCCAGTTCGCCCTCGGGATCCTGTGGTTCCACGAGGACATGCCCGCCGGCCGCTGGGCCGGCTTCGTGCTGGTCTGGATCGCGCTGACGATCTTCACCATCGAGGCGGTCAACCACCGCCGGCGTCAGCTGCGGCTCACCGTCGAGGCGAGCGCCGCCTGATCGTCAGGCCGCGGCGAAGTGCGCCCGGATGCCCGCGAACATGGCCGCGTGCGCCTTGACGGCCTCGCGGGCGGTGTAGCCGACCAGCGGACGCGGCGCGGAGATCCGCAGCCGCTCG
This sequence comes from Nocardioides conyzicola, assembly GCF_039543825.1. Lineage (NCBI taxonomy): Bacteria > Bacillati > Actinomycetota > Actinomycetes > Propionibacteriales > Nocardioidaceae > Nocardioides > Nocardioides conyzicola. Next base: position 1,115,349 of record NZ_BAABKM010000002.1, read on the forward strand.
GTGACGCGGGTGCCGCCGGACCCGGGGTCGAAGGTGACGGTGCCGAGCAGGCGCACGCTCGGCGACTGGTGCGCCTCGGTCTCCACCGGGCCGTGCACGGGGACGTGCCACCCGGCCCGGTAGGTGATCCGGAAGTTGAACGGGCCCATCCGCAGCTGGTCCACGACCCGGTAGGTCTGCCGGTAGCCGTCGGCCTCGTCGGTGCGCGACAGCTCCTCGACGGACACGATGAGCGGGTGGACGACCTGGAGGCTGTCCAGGTCGACGTAGAGGTCGCGCACCTGGTCGGGCGGGGCGGGCACGTCCTCCGTCAGTGTCCGCTCGGCCTCGGCGATCCACCAGCTCATGGCGTCAACGTAGTGGGTCAGGGCCGGGAACCGGCGTCCTGGCGCACGCGTCCCACTGCTATGAGTCGAAAGGTCTGGATCGCAGGTGCAGCGCTGGTCGCCGCGATCGTGGCGGTCGTCGTCTCGACCCACCTCGACGACTGGGCGGCCGCCCGGGCCCATGGCAGCGCGCAGCGGCTCTGGGAGTCGCGCGAGCCGACGACGTACTCGTTCGACTACACGGCCTGCAGCGGCATGTGCGAGCCCTGCCACGCCCACATCACCGTGACCGACGGTGAGGTCACGAGCGTGGCCGGCGGAGGCGGGTGCCGCGGCCTCGACCGGGACAGCGCGCCCACCATCGACACGATCTTCGAGATGGAGGAGCGGGACCGCTCGGCCGAGATGACCGACTCGTTCGAGATCCGCTACGACCCGACGTGGGGGTTCCCGGCGTCCGTCGTGCTGCACTGCCCGCCGGAGACGAGCGACTGCGGCACCAGCTACGAGGTCACGGGCTTCCGGGAGCGCTAGCTGGAACGGGTGGCCACGATGTCGGCGAACGCCTCGAGAGCGTCGCGGACGGAGCCCTCGGGCACGGCGGCGAGGTGCTGCTTGGCCTCGGTGGCGCGCGCGATGACGTAGGCGCGGGCCTCGTCGAGGGCGGGGTGCTTGCGGAGCAGGTCGAGGGCCTCGGCGTGCCGGTCGTCGTCGGTCAGGTCGCCTGCGAGCAGCTCGAGGAGGCGGGCGTCGGCGGGGTCGGTGGAGGCCTGGGCCATCAGCACCGGCAGCGTCGGGACGCCCTCACGGAGGTCGGTGCCCGGGGTCTTGCCGGACTCGTCGGTCTCGGACGCGATGTCGAGGATGTCGTCGGAGAGCTGGAAGGCCGAGCCGACGATCTCGCCGTACGCCGTGAGCGCCTCCTCGACCTCGCGGGAGGCACCGCCGAAGCGGGCGCCGTAGCGCGCGGAGGTCGCGATCAGGGAGCCGGTCTTGCCGGCCACGACCTCGAGGTAGTGCTCGAGGGGGTCCTCACCCGGCTGGGGCGCGACCGTCTCGAGGATCTGGCCCTCGACGAGCCGGGTGAACGTCTGCGCCTGGATCTTGACCGCGTCGGCGCCGAGCTCGGCGGTGAGCTCGGAGGACTTCGAGAAGAGGAAGTCGCCGGTGAGGATCGCGACGTGGTTGCCCCAGCGCGTGTGCGCGGCATCGGCGCCCCGGCGCAGGTCGGCCTCGTCCATGACGTCGTCGTGGTAGAGCGACGCGAGGTGCGTGAGCTCCACGACGCAGGCGGCGGTGATGACCTCGTCGGCGTCCGGCCGGTCCCCCACCTCGGCGGCGAGCAGCACCAGCAGCGGGCGGAACCGCTTGCCGCCGGCCTCCATCAGGTGGCTCGCCGTCTCGGTCACGAAGGCGGCCCGGCTGCGGACGTGCCCGGCCAGTGCCTCCTCGACCCGGTCGAGGCGCTCGACCAGCCGCGCGGCGAGCGCCTCGTCACCGACGGGGAGCGCGAGGGCGGCAGATCCGGACGTCACCTGAGGAATTGTCCAGCATGGTCGGCCAGAGTGAGAACCGGGCCGGGTACGACGCCCAGGACGACCGTCGCAGCGATGCCGACGGCGATGGTCGCCGAGGTCAGCAGCGACGGCCGCGCCACGCTCGCGAGCTCGCCTGCGTCGGGCGCGACGTCGACGAAGAACATCAGCACGATCACCCGCACGTAGAAGAACACCGCGACGATGCTGCACAGGATCGCGGCGATCACGACGGGCCACGCACCGGCCGACAGGGCGACGGTGAAGACCGCCCACTTGCCGACGAAGCCGGCGGTCAGCGGGATGCCGGCCATCGAGAGCAGGAAGAAGGCGAACAGGCCCGCGACCAGCGGCGACCGCCGACCCAGCCCCTGCCAGCGCGCGAACGTCGAGGCCTCACCCGACGAGTCGCGCACCAGCGTGACCACCGCGAAGGCGCCGAGCATCGCGAAGCCGTACGTCGTCAGGTAGAAGAGCACCGCCTGCAGGGAGGTGACCTCGCCGTCGGACAGCTCCGAGGCCTGCTGGACGCCGAGGACGCCGGTGAGCAGGAAGCCGGTGTGCGCGATCGACGAGTAGGCGAGCATCCGCTTCATGTCGGTCTGCACGACGGCGAGCACCGCGCCGACGACCATCGTGAGGATCGCGATCACCCACAGCATCGGCTGCCAGGTCCAGCGCTCCGAGCCGAAGGCGACGTAGAAGAGGCGCAGGATCGCGCCGAAGGCCGCGATCTTCGTGCCGGCCGCCATGAACGCCGTGACCGCGGTGGGTGCGCCCTGGTAGACGTCGGGCGTCCACGAGTGGAACGGCGCGGCGCCGACCTTGAAGAGGAGGCCGACCGACAGCATGCCGATGCCGATCAGCAGCAGCGGCTGGTTGGAGAGGTCGTTGCGGACCGCCTCGTTGATGGCGGCGTACTCCATCGACCCGGCGAAGCCGTAGGTCAGCGCGACGCCGTACAGGAAGAAGCCGGAGGAGAAGGCGCCGAGCAGGAAGTACTTGAGCGCCGCCTCCTGGCTGAGCAGCCGGCGCCGCCGGGCCAGGCCGCAGAGCAGGTAGAGCGGCAGCGACAGGACCTCGAGTGCGACGAAGAGCGTCAGCAGGTCGTTGGCCGCCGGGAAGATCAGCATCCCGAAGACCGCGAACATCAGCAGCGGGTAGACCTCGGTGTGCTCGAGACCGCTCTTGGACGCCTGGCGCTCCGCCTCGGTGCCGGGCAGCGCGGCGGCCTGGCCGGCGAACGCCGACACCCCGCCTTCGAGCCGACGCTCGGCGAAGAGCAGCACGCCGCCGAGCGCGACGACCAGGATCAGGCCCCAGAAGAAGACGGTCGGGCCGTCGACGGTGATCGTGCCCTCGACGTCGATCGCGCCGCGGGCGGCGCCGTCGGCGCGCACGGTGAGGTCGCGGGCGACCAGGACGGTGCCGACCAGCGCGGCCACGAGGCCCGCCGCGGCGAGCACGGTCTGCACGAGGAACCGGCGTCCACGCGGCACGAACGCCTCGACGACGACGCCGACGCAAGCGACGCCGAAGATCAGGATGAGGGGCCAGATGTCGGCGTACTCGATGGTGGGCTTGACGAAGTCCATCAGTGAGCACCTTCCTCGGCCGCGGGGACGGTCGGCGGGTCGTCGCTGACCCCGACGTGGTGGAGCAACGAGTCGACGGTCGGGTTGACCACGTCGAGCATCGGCTGCGGGAAGAACCCGAAGACGACGAGGGCGGCGATCAGGGGTACGACGGCGACCAGCTCGCGCCGGCCGAGGTCGAGCATCCCCTCGTCGCTCGGCACGGCGGGACCGGTCATCGTGCGCTGGTAGAGCCAGAGCACGTAGACGGCGGCCAGCACGATGCCGGTGACCGCGACCGCGCCCACCCACCAGTGGTAGTCGAACGCCGCGATCATCACCAGGATCTCGGAGACGAACTGGCTCAGGCCGGGCAGGCCCAGCGTGGCCAGGCCGGCGACCAGGAACAGCCCCGCGAGGATCGGCGCACGCTTCTCCACGCCGGTGATCTCGCTGATCAGCGAGGTGCCCTTGCGCCGGATCAGGTAGCCCGCGAGCAGGAAGAGCGCGGCCGTGCCGACGCCGTGGTTGACCATGTAGAGGATCGAGCCGGAGCCGCCCTGGCTGGTCAGCGCGAAGATGCCGAGCGTGATGAAGCCGAAGTGGCTCAGCGACGTCAGGCCGATCAGGCGCAGGATGTCGTCCTGCCCGATGGCGAGGAACGCGCCGTACACGATCGAGATCAGCGCCAGCGTGATGACGACCGGGGTCGCCCACTGCGAGGCGTTCGGGAAGATGCCGAGGCAGAAGCGCAGCATCCCGAACGTGCCGATCTTGTCGAGGATGCAGACCAGCAGCACGCTCGTGCCGGGCGTCGCCTTCTCGGTGGTGTCGGCCAGCCAGGTGTGCAGCGGGAAGAGCGGCGCCTTGACGATGAACGCGACCATGAAGCCGACGAAGAGCCAGCGCTCCCAGGTCGTGCTCATGTCGAGCTGCGCCAGGTCCTTCAGCAGGTACGACGGGGTGCCGGCGTCGGCCGAGACCACGTAGAGCCCGATGACCGCGGCGAGCAGCACGAGGCCGCCACCGAGCTGGTACATCAGGAACTTCAGCGCAGCGAAGCCACGGCCCTCGCGGCCGAACCCGCCGATCAGGAAGTACGCCGGGATCAGCGTCGCCTCGAAGACGACGTAGAAGAGGAAGACGTCGGTGGCCGCGAAGACGCACAGCGCAAAGGCCTGGAGGGCCAGCGCCCAGGCGAAGAACGCCGCCGGGTTGCGGCCGTCGGCCTCGTGCCAGGACGCGACGAACACGACCGGGACCAGACCGACGGTCAGCAGGATCATCATCAGACCGAGGCCGTCGACGCCGAGCGCGTAGTGCACGCCGAGCGCCTTGATCCAGGTGTGGGTCTCCTCGAGCTGCATGCCGGCGCCGTTGTCGTACTGCGTGGCGATGACGATGCCGATCACGGCGGTGAGGAGGGCGAACGCCAGCGCCACCTGCTTGGGCAGCGCGGTCTCGCGGCGGGTCTTGGGCAGGAGCGCCGTGACCAGCGCGCCGACGAGCGGCACGACGATCAGGATGCTGAGCAGGGGCAGATCACTCATGCGAGGTTCACCGCCAGGAGGGCCAGGCCGACGATCAGGGCGCCGACGAGGATGGACAGGGCGTAGGAGCGGACGTAGCCGTTCTGGACGCGGCGGGCGAACCCGGCGAACAGCCCGACCGCGACCGGCCCCCCGGTGAGCACGCCGTCGACGGCGTACTTGTCGGTGGCCAGCAAAGCCGTGGTGAGGCGCCGGCCGGGGTTGACCACGAGCGTGTCGTTGATCGTGTTGCCGTAGAGCTCGTTGCGGCCCGCGCGGGTGGCGAACGAGACGTCCTGCGGAGCCTCCCGGGGTACGTCGCGCTTGCCGACCAGCAGCCAGGCGACGGCCACACCGGCCGCGACCACGAGCACGGCCAGCACCGTGACGGCGAGCGCCGGGATCGGTGGGTCCTCGTGGTGGGCGGTGCCGACGACCGGGGCCAGGAAGTCCACGATCCAGTCGCCGATCAGGAAGACGCCGCCCAGGATCGAGAGTGCGGCGAGCACCATCAACGGGACGGTCATCACCGACGGGGACTCGTGCGGGTGGACCCCCTTCGCCCAGCGCTTGTTGGTGAAGAACGTCATCAGCATCAGCCGGGTCATGTAGAAGCCGGTGACGCCGGCGCCGAGGAGGGCGCAGATGCCGACCAGCCAGTTGTCGGCCAGGGCGGTCTCGATGATCTTGTCCTTGGACCAGAAGCCCGAGAAGCCGGGGAACCCGATGATCGCGAGGTAGCCCATCCCGAAGGTCAGGTAGGTCACCGGCATCGCCTTGCGCAGCGCGCCGTAGTGCCGCATGTCGACGTCGTCGTCCATGCCGTGCATCACCGAGCCGGCACCGAGGAACATGTTGGCCTTGAAGAAGCCGTGCGTGAGCAGGTGGAAGATCGCGAACGCGTAGCCCGCGACGCCGAGACCGGCGGCCAGCATCATGTAGCCGATCTGGCTCATCGTGGAGCCGGCGAGCGCCTTCTTGATGTCGTCCTTCGAGCTACCGATCCAGGCACCCCAGAAGATCGAGATCACGGCGACGACCACCACCGCGGTCTGCGCGTGCGGTGCGAGCTCGAAGACGAAGTTGGAGCGCACGACCAGGTAGACGCCGGCGGTCACCATGGTCGCCGCGTGGATGAGCGCCGACACCGGGGTCGGGCCCTCCATGGCGTCCAGGAGCCAGGCCTGCAAGGGGAACTGCGCCGACTTGCCGCACGCGCCGAGCAGGAGCAGCAGGCCGAGGATCGTCACCGTCGTCGAGGACGCGTCACCGGCACCGACGCTGATCACCGTGAAGCTGGTCGACCCGAAGGTGATGAAGAAGAGCATGATCGCGAGCGACAGCCCCATGTCACCGACGCGGTTGATCACGAAGGCCTTCTTGGCGGCGGCGGCCGCGGTCGGCTTGTGCTGCCAGAAGCCGATCAGCAGGTACGACGCCAGGCCGACGCCCTCCCAGCCGAGGAAGAGGCCGAGGTAGTTCTCCGACAGGACCAGCATCAGCATGGCCGCGACGAAGAGGTTGAGGTAGCCGAAGAAGCGGCGCCGGCGAGGGTCGTGCGCCATGTAGCCGATCGAGTAGACGTGGATCAGCGATCCGACGCCGGTGATCAGCAGCAGGAAGAGCGCCGAGAGCGGGTCGTAGAGCAGGTCCATGCCGACGTCGAGGTGGCCGGTCTGGAACCAGGTGTAGAGGTGCTGGTCGATCTGGCGCTCGTTGTCCTCGCGGCCGAGCAGCGAGACGAACATCGCCAGCGAGATCGCGAACGAGCCGATCGGCAGCAGCGTGCCGAGCAGGTGACCCCACCTGTCGGTGAACCTCCCGCCGATCAGCAGGACCGCCGCGCCGGCGAGCGGTAGCGCGATCACCAGCCAGAGCAGGGCGAAGACCCCGTCCGCCGCGGTGGGGTCGACGACGGGGATGCCCGCGCCTTCGTGGAACGCATACATCAGTCAGACGCTCCTAGAACTTCAGCAGGCTGGCGTCGTCGACCGAGGCCGAGCGCCGGGTCCGGAAGATGGTCATGATGATCGCGAGTCCGACCACGACCTCGGCTGCGGCCACCACCATCACGAAGAAGGCGGCGATCTGGCCGTCGAGGTTGCCGTGCTGCTTGGCGAAGGCCACCAGGGCGAGGTTGGACGCGTTGAGCATCAGCTCGACGCACATGAAGACCACGATCGCGTTGCGGCGGGTCAGCACGCCGACACAGCCGATGGTGAACAGGATCGCGGAGAGCACGACGTACGCCTGGATGTTCATGGGGTGCCATCTCCCGTCGCGGGTGCTTCCTCGGTGGTCGAGGCCGGCGGTGCCGCGCCGCCGCTGCCGCCGGCGTGCGGCGCCCAGCCGATCTGCTTCTCGATCGCGTCGATGGCGTCGGCCGTGGCCGGAGCCGAGCGGATCGTGCCGCGGGCCGCGAGGACCCGGGAGACCGAGCTCGGCGCCGCGGTGCCGTCGGGCAGCAGGGCCGGGGTGTCGACCGCGTTGTGGCGGGCGTAGACGCCCGGAGGAGGCAGCGGGCCGAGGTGCTTGCCGGACTCGGCGTAGTCCTTCACCCGCTGGGCGGCGAGCTCGGGCTGGCGGGCCTTCGGGGTCAGGCGCTCGCGGTGCGCGAGCACCATGGCGCCGACCGCGGCCGTGATGAGCAGCGCGCTCGTGGTCTCGAACGCGAACACGTAGCGCGAGAAGAGGATGTCGGCGAGCGCCTGGATGTTGCCGGGCGCGTTGGCGTCGTCGAGGCCGACGGCCGTGCCGAGCGAGATCTGGCCGAGGCCGACCACGAGCCCGGCGCCGAGCACGATGCCGGCGCCGATGGACAGAGCCCGCTGGCCGCGGATCGTCTCGACGACGGAGTCGGAGGCGTCGACGCCGACGAGCATCAGCACGAACAGGAAGAGCATCAGGATGGCGCCGGTGTAGACGATGATCTGGACGGCGAAGAGGAACGGCGCGTCGAGCGCGGCGTACAGGATCGCCAGCGAGATCATCACGACGGCCAGCAGCAGTGCGGCGTGCACGGCCTTGCGCACGAAGAGGATGCCGAGGGCGGCGATCACCATGATCGGGGCGAGGATCCAGAAGGCGACCATCAGGCGTCACCCCCCGGCGTCGGAGCGGGCGCGCTGAACTCCCCGCGGTAGTAGGCACCCTCGTCGTCGCCGAGCATCATCGCGTGCGGCGGCTGGATCATGCCGGGCAGGAGCGGGGCGAGCAGGTCGGACTTCTCGTAGATCAGGTCGGCCCGGTTGTCGTCGGCGAGCTCGTACTCGTTGGTCATCGTGAGCGCCCGCGTCGGGCAGGCCTCGATGCACAGGCCGCAGAGGATGCAGCGCAGGTAGTTGATCTGGTAGACGCGGCCGTAGCGCTCGCCCGGGCTGAAGCGACCCTCGCCGTTGGCGTCGTCGTCGTTGGACGCGCCCTCGACGTAGATCGCGTCGGCGGGACAGGCCCACGCGCACAGCTCGCAGCCGATGCACTTCTCGAGGCCGTCGGGCCAGCGGTTGAGCTGGTGCCGGCCGTGGAACCGCGGCGCGGTCGGCAGCTTCTCGAAGGGGTACTGCTCGGTGACCACCTTCTTGAACATGGTGCGGAAGGTGACGCCGAAACCCGCGACGGGGTCCCAGAGCTGCTCCTTCATGGACTTCGACTGGTCGTTCTGGGCCATCAGGCTTCGCCTCCGGAGACGGTGGAGCTCGAGGTGAACGTGAGCGGCTGGGCGGCGCCGCGCACCGCACCACCCGAAGGCATCGGCGGGACCGGGAACCCACCCGGGTGCGGTGCGACCTCGACGGCCTCGGGCTCGTCCTCCGACTCCCCGACGAAGAAGAGCACCAGGAAGATCGCCGCGAGGATGCCGATGCCGATCAGCAGCCAGCGCCGGTCCAGGCCGCCCTCGAGGGAGATCGACCGGATGGTCGCGACCGCGACGATCCACACGAGCGCGACCGGGATCAGCCGCTTCCAGCCGAACGCCATGAACTGGTCGTAGCGCAGCCGCGGCAGCGAGCCGCGCAGCCAGATGAAGACGAAGATGAAGAAGAGGACCTTGCCGAAGAACCAGATCACCGGGACGTAGCCCTCGTTGGCGCCGGCCCAGAGGTGGTCGATCCAGAACGGCGCGTGCCAGCCGCCGAGGAACAGCGTGGTGGCCAGCGCGGACACCGTCGCCATGTTGATGTACTCGGCGAGGAAGAAGAGCGCGAACTTCAGCGAGCTGTACTCGGTGTGGAAGCCGCCCACCAGCTCGCCCTCGGCCTCGGGGAGGTCGAAGGGCGCCCGGTTGGTCTCCCCGACCATCGCGATGCAGTAGATGACGAACGACGGTGCCAGGATCAGCCCGAACCACAGGTCCCCCTGCGCCGCGACGATCTCCGAGGTCGACATCGAGCCGGCGTACAGGAAGACCGCCACGAGGGCGAGACCCATCGCGACCTCGTAGGAGATCATCTGGGCGCTGGAGCGCAGCCCGCCGAGCAGGGAGTACGTCGAGCCGCTGGACCAGCCGCCGAGCACGATGCCGTAGATGCCGATGGACGCGATCGCCATCACGAACAGGACCGCAACCGGCATGTCGGTGAGCTGGAGCGGCGTCTCCTGGCCGAAGAAGTTGACCTTGGGGCCGAACGGGATGACTGCGAACGTCACGAACGCCGGCACGGTCGCGAGGACCGGTGCGATCACGAACACGATCTTGTCGGCGGCCTTCGGGGTGAGGTCCTCCTTGAGCGCCAGCTTCACGCCGTCGGCCAGCGACTGCAGCAGTCCGAAGGGGCCGTGCACGTTGGGGCCGATGCGGTGCTGCATGCGGGCCACCACGCGGCGCTCCCACCAGATGTTGAAGAGCGTGAGGAGCACGAGGATCACGAAGATCAGCACGGTCTTGATGAGGATGACCCACCAGACGTCGTGCCCGAAGTCCGACAGGTTCGTGTCCGCCATCGGGATCATGCGTCGTCTCCCTTCGCGATCGAGACCGGGCTGCCCGGCGAGGCCAGGTCGGCGAGGAGGCCGTTGCCGGTGGAGTTGGCCGGGATCCAGACGACGCCGTCGTCGAGGTCCGCGACCTCGGCCGGGAGCGTCACCGAGCCGCGGTCACCGGTGATGGTGAGGGTCGGGCCGTGGGCGTCGTACGTCGCCCGCGAGACCCGCGCGACCGTGGCCCGCGCCGTGGCGCGGTAGGCCTTGTCGCCGTCCTGCATCGAGCCGTTGTCGACGAGCAGCTTCCAGCTGGACAGGGTGTGGTCGGCGCCCTTGGGGCGTCGACCGGCCGGAGCCGGACGGGGCTTCTCGAGGGCGGCACGCTCGCCGTCCCACGGCCCCATCTCCACCATCTCGGCCCGCGCCTCGGCGACGGTCCGGAAGCCGAGGGGACGGTCGAGCTCCTCGGCGATGCCGGCCAGGATCCGCAGGTCGGGCAGCGAGGTCGGGCTGGAGAACACCGCGTCGAAGGTGCGCGGCCGGCCCTCCCAGGTGACGAACATGCCAGCCTTGTCGACCACGGGAGCGACCGGGAAGACCACGTCGGCGGCGCGGGTCACGTCGGTCTCGCGCAGCTCCAGCGCCACCACGAACGACGCGGCGGCGATCGCGGCGCGGGTCGCGGCCGGGTCGCTCGTGTCGTCGGGGTCGACGCCACCGATGACCAGGCCACCGAGCTCGCCGGAGGTCAGCGCGGCGACGATCGCGTCGGCGTCGCGGCCGACCTTCTCCGGGAGGGTGTCGACGCCCCAGTCGGCGGCGGCGTCCACGCGGGCGGCCGGGTCGGCGACCGGGCGACCGCCGGGCAGCAGGTTGGGCAGGCAGCCGGTCTCGACGGCACCGCGGTCGCCGGCGCGGCGGGGCACCCAGGCCAGCCGCGCGCCGGTGGTGGCGGCGAGCCCGGCGGCGGCGGACAGCGCGCCGGGCACGGTGGCGAGACGCTCACCGACCAGGATCACCGCGGTGCTGTCGATGCCGTGCTCGGCGTGGTCGACGAGGCTCTCGAGCGCGGCCGTCTCGGCCCCCGGGGCGGTGCGCACCAGGTGGCCGTTCATCTTGGCGAGGCCGCGGGTGGCGTACGGCGCGATCGCGAGCACGCGGGTCGTGCCGTGCATGGTCGCCTTGCGCAGGCGCAGGAAGATCGTGCCGGCCTCGTCCTCGGGCTCGAGGCCGGCCAGGACGACGGTGCCCGCGGTCTCGAGGTCGGCGTACGTGACCGTGCTGCGCAGCACGACCTCGGACGCCAGGAAGGACGCCTCCTCGGCCGAGTGCGGCCGGGAGCGGAAGTCGATGTCGTTGGTGCCGAGCGCGACCCGGGCGAACTTGGAGTAGGCGTAGGCGTCCTCGGCGGTCACCCGACCACCGGTGAGCACGCCGGACGCGCCCGCCGCCTGGAGGCCACGGGCTGCGACCGCGAAGGCCTCGGGCCACGACGCCGGCCGCAGGGACCCGTCCTCGTCGCGCACCTGCGGGTAGCCGAGACGGTCGGCCGCGGTGGCGTAGTGGAACGCGAAGCGGTCCTTGTCCGTGATCCACTCCTCGTTGACCTCGGGGTCGTTGCCGGACAGGCGACGCATCACCTTGCCGCGGCGGTGGTCGATCCGGATCGCGGAGCCGCACGCGTCGTGCTCGGCGATGCCGGGCGACGAGACCAGGTCGAACGGGCGGGACCGGAACCGGTAGTCAGCGCTGGTCAGCGCGCCCACGGGGCAGATCTGGATGGTGTTGCCCGAGAAGTACGAGTCGAAGGGCTCGCGCTCGTAGATGCCGACCTGCTGCAGGGCACCGCGCTCGATCAGCGCGATGAACGGGTCACCGGCGATCTGCTCGGAGAAGCGGGTGCAGCGCGCGCAGAGCACGCAGCGCTCGCGGTCGAGGAGCACCTGGGCGTTGATGTTGATCGGCTTCGGGTAGGTGCGCTTCACGCCGCCACCGGCAGAGAAGCGGGACTCGCCGCGGCCGTTGGACATCGCCTGGTTCTGCAGCGGGCACTCACCGCCCTTGTCGCAGACGGGGCAGTCCAGCGGGTGGTTGATCAGCAGGAACTCCATGATCCCCTGCTGGGCCTTGTCGGCGACCGGGCTGGTGGCCTGCGTGTTGACGACCATGCCCTCGGCGACCGGCAGCGTGCACGAGGCCTGCGGCTTGGGGAACCCGCGCCCGTTGCCGGCGTCGGGGATGTCCACCAGGCACTGGCGACAGGCGCCGACCGGCGCGAGCAGCGGGTGGTCGCAGAACCGCGGGATCTGGACGCCGACCTGCTCGGCGGCCCGGATCACCAGGGTGTCCTTCGGGACGCTGACCTGGACGCCGTCGATGGTCAGCGACACCAGGTCGGTCTTCTCCGGCGTGGTCGTCATGCGGAAACCTCCTGTCCTGCCCAGGCGGTCGATCGGGCCGGGTCGAAGGGGCACCCGCCCTCGGTGAGGTGCGCGACGTACTCGTCGCGGAAGTACTTGATCGAGCTCATGATCGGGCTGACGGCGCCGTCGGCCAGCGCGCAGAACGAGCGGCCCAGGATGTTGTCGCACTGGTCGAGCAGGAGGTCGAGGTCGGCCTCGGTGCCCTGCCCCTTCTCCAGCGCCGTCAGGGTCTGCACCAGCCACCAGGTGCCCTCGCGGCAGGGCGTGCACTTGCCGCAGGACTCGTGCTTGTAGAACTCGGTCCAGCGCAGCGTCGCGCGGACGACGCAGGTGGTGTCGTCGAAGATCTGCAGCGCCCGGGTGCCGAGCATGGAGCCCGCCGCGCCGACGCCCTCGAAGTCGAGCGGCATGTCGAGGTGCTCGGCGGTCAGCAGCGGCGTGCTGGAGCCGCCGGGCGTCCAGAACTTCAGGTCGTGACCCTCACGGATGCCGCCGGCGAGGTCGATCAGCGTGCGCAGGGTGATGCCGAGCGGGGCCTCGTACTGGCCCGGCTTCTGGACGTGACCGGAGAGCGAGAAGATGCCGAAGCCCTTGGACTTCTCGGTGCCCATCGACGAGAACCAGCCGTGGCCGTGCCCGATGATGCTCGGCACCGAGGCGATCGACTCGACGTTGTTGATGACCGTCGGGCTCGCGTAGAGGCCGGCGACGGCGGGGAACGGCGGGCGCAGCCGTGGTTGGCCACGACGCCCCTCGAGGCCCTCGAGCAGGGCGGTCTCCTCGCCGCAGATGTAGGCACCCGCACCGGCGTGGACGACCACGTCGAGGTCGAAGCCGGAGCCGTGGATGTCCTTGCCGAGGTGGCCGGCGAGGTAGGCCTCCTGCACCGCACGCTGCACGCGTCGTACGACGTGGAGCACCTCGCCCCGGATGTAGATGAACGCCTTGTTGGCGCGGATGGCGTAGGAACTGATGATGACGCCCTCGACCAGCGTGTGCGGGCTGGCCATCATCAGCGGGATGTCCTTGCAGGTGCCCGGCTCGGACTCGTCCGCGTTGACGACGAGGTACTTCGGCTTCGGGTTGTCCTGCGGGATGAAGCCCCACTTCATGCCCGTGGGGAAGCCGGCGCCTCCGCGGCCGCGGAGGCCGGACTCCTTGACCTCGTTGATGACGTCGTCGGGGGCCATCGCGAACGCGGTGTCGACGGCGGCGTACCCGCCGCGCGCCTCGTACGACGCGAGCGTCCACGCCCGGTCGTCGCCCCAGTTGTCGGTGAGCACCGGCGTGAGCACGTCAGTCATCGCTGCGCTCCTCTTGCTTGGTCTCGGTCTCCGCGCGGGAGGTGTCGGCCTGCTCGACCGCCTCGGCCTTGGTGTCGGCGGTGCGGCCGCTGCCGGCGTCGGTGTCGGGGTGCGGCGCGGTCCAGCCGCGCTCGCGGGCGATGCCGAGGCCGACCAGCGAGGCGGGGCCGGCGGCCGGTCCCTCGTCGGCGAGGTCGTCGGGGAAGCCGGCGAGCACCCGCTCGGCCTCGCGCCAGGTGACGATGCGCGGGCCGCGGGTGGAGTGGACCTCGGCCCCGTCGCGGAGGGCGTCGACGAGGCCGACGGCCGCCTCGGGCGTCATGTTGTCCATGAACTCCCAGTTGACCGTCATCACCGGTGCGTAGTCGCACGCGGCGTTGCACTCGATGTGCTCGAGCGTGATCTTGCCGTCGTCGGTGGTCTCGTCGTTGCCGACGTCGAGGTGCTCCTTGAGGCGGGAGAAGATCTGGTCGCCGCCCATGACCGCGCAGAGCGTGTTGGTGCAGACGCCGACGTGGTAGTCGCCGACGGGCCGGCGCTTGTACATCGTGTAGAACGTCGCGACGCCGCTGACGTCGGCGGCGGTGATGCCGAGGACCTCGGCACAGGCCTCGATGCCCTCGGGGGTGATCCGGCCCTCGACCGACTGCACCAGGTGCAGCATCGGGAGCAGGCCCGAGCGGGCCTCGGGGTAGCGGGCGCCGATCGCGCGCAGCTCGTCGTACGTCTCTTGGGTCAGGCTCATCGGTCGACGCCTCCCATGACGGGGTCGATGGACGCGATCGCGACGATGACGTCGGCGACCATGCCGCCCTCGCTCATCACGCTCGTGGCCTGGAGGTTCGTGAACGACGGGTCGCGGAAGTGCGCCCGGAAGGGGCGGGTGCCGCCGTCGGAGACCACGTGCGCCCCGAGCTCGCCGCGGGGCGACTCGATCGGCACGTAGGCCTGGCCGGCCGGGACCCGGAAGCCCTCGGTCACCAGCTTGAAGTGGTGGATCAGGGCCTCCATCGACTCACCCATGATGTGTCGGATGTGGTCGAGGCTGTTGCCCATGCCGTCGCTGCCGATGGCGAGCTGGCTGGGCCAGGCGATCTTCTTGTCGGCGACCATGACCGGTGCGCCGTCGAGCTTGGCGAGGCGCTCCGCGGCCTGCTCGATGATCTTGAGCGACTCCCACATCTCGGCGAGGCGGACCCGGAACCGGCCGTACGAGTCGGCGGTGTCCCAGGTCTGCACGTCGAAGTCGTAGGTCTCGTAGCCGCTGTAGGGCTGCGTCTTGCGGAGGTCCCACGGGTAGCCGGTGCTGCGCAGCACCGGTCCGGTGATGCCGAGCGCCAGGCAGCCCGCGAGGTCGAGGTGGCCGACGCCCTCGAGGCGGGCCTTGAAGATCGGGTTGGCGTTGCAGAGGTCGGCGTACTCGGGAAGGCGCTTCTTCATCAGGGCGATGAAGCTGCGGATCTCGTCGAGCGCACCGGGCGGGAGGTCCTGGGCGACGCCGCCCGGTCGGATGAAGGCGTGGTTCATGCGCAGGCCGGTGATCAGCTCGAAGAGGTCGAGCACCAGCTCGCGCTCGCGGAAGCCGATCGTCATCACGGTCAGGGCGCCGATCTCCATGCCGCCGGTGGCGATGCAGACCAGGTGGGAGGAGATGCGGTTGAGCTCCATGAGCAGGACCCGCATGACCTGGGCCTTCTCGGGGATCTGGTCCTCGATGTCGAGCAGCCGCTCGACCCCGAGCACGTAGGTCATCTCGTTGTAGAACGGGGAGAGGTAGTCCATCCGGGTGCAGAACGTGACGCCCTGGACCCAGGAGCGGTACTCCATGTTCTTCTCGATGCCGGTGTGCAGGTAGCCGATGCCACAGCGGGCCTCGGTCACCGTCTCGCCCTCGAGCTCGAGGATCAGGCGGAGCACGCCGTGGGTCGACGGGTGCTGCGGGCCCATGTTGACGACGATGCGCTCGTCGGCGCTCTCGTCGTCCATGGCGGCGAGGCCGTCGACGATCGAGTCCCAGTCCTGACCGGTGACGGTGAAGACCTTGCCCTCGGTGGTGTCGCTGGCGCCTGCGTACAGATCCTGGTCTGCGCTCATCAGTTGTAGCTCCTGCGCTCGTCGGGCGGCGGGACCGTCGCGCCCTTGTACTCCACGGGGATGCCGCCCAGCGGGTAGTCCTTGCGCTGGGGGTGGCCCGGCCAGTCGTCGGGCATCAGGATGCGGGTGAGTGCGGGGTGGCCGTCGAAGACGATCCCGAACATGTCGAAGACCTCGCGCTCGTGCCAGTCGTTGGTGGGGTACGTCGCCACGATCGACGGGATGTGCGGGTCGGCGTCCGGGGCGGTGACCTCGAGCCGGATCCGGCGGTTGTGGGTCATCGACAGCAGGTGGTAGACCGCGTGCAGCTCGGCGCCGGTGTCGGCCGGGTAGTGCACGCCGTTGACGCCGGAGCACAGCTCGAAGCGCAGCCGCGGCTCGTCGCGCAGCACCTGGGCGACGACCGGCAGGTCCTCGCGGCGTACGTGGAAGGTGATCTCGCCTCGGTGGATCACGACCCTCGGGGTGGCGAGCTCGAGGCCGGCGTCGGTCGCCGCCTGCTGGAGGGCGTCGGCGACCTCGTCGAACCAGCCGCCGTACGGGCGCTGGGCGTCACCCGGGTAGACGATCGGCGCGGTGAGGCCGCCGTACCCGCTGGTGTCGCCGGAGCCGTGGACGCCGAACATGCCCTGGCGTACGCCGACCTCGTGCACCTCGCCGGTCTGCGCCGGGAGGTTCTCCGGGGTGTTGTCGGTGTGGTCCTGTTCCGTCATGCGGGGTCCCCTCGGAATTGTTCGGCGGAGGAGCGCAGCGGGGGAGGCGAAGAATTCCGTGGGGTGCTCATCGGAGCTGGCCCCGCATGTCGGAGGTGGGGAGCGCGCGCAGGGCCTGGGTCTCGAGCTCCTCGATCTCACGAGCCCGGTTGGCGCCGAGCTTGGTGTGCTGCACCTGGTCGTGGAGCTTGAGGATCGCGTCGATCAGCATCTCGGGGCGTGGCGGGCAGCCCGGGAGGTACATGTCGACGGGCACGACGTGGTCGACGCCCTGGACGACGGCGTAGTTGTTGAACATGCCGCCGCTGCTGGCGCAGACGCCCATCGCGAGGACGTACTTGGGGTTGGGCATCTGGTCGTAGATCTGGCGGAGGACCGGCGCCATCTTCTGGCTGACCCGGCCGGCGACGATCATCAGGTCCGCCTGGCGCGGGCTGGCCCGGAAGACCTCCATGCCGAAGCGGGCCAGGTCGTACTTCGGGCCACCGCTGGTCATCATCTCGATCGCGCAGCAGGCCAAACCGAAGGTGGCCGGCCAGAACGACGCCTTGCGCATGTAGCCGGCGACGCCCTCGACGGTGGTGAGGAGCACGCCGCTCGGGAGCTTCTCTTCAATTCCCATGGTTGGTCCTCAGTCCCACTCGAGGCCGCCGCGTCGCCATACGTACGCGAAGGCGACGAAGACGGTGGCGATGAAGATGACCATCTCGACCAGCCCGAAGAGCTTCAGGGCGTCGAAGCGCACCGCCCACGGGTAGAGGAAGATGATCTCGATGTCGAAGACGATGAAGAGCATCGCGGTGATGTAGTACTTCACCGGGAAGCGCCCGCCGCCGACCGGCTGGGGTGTCGGCTCGATGCCGCACTCGTAGGAGTCCGCCTTCGCGCGGTTGTAGCGCTTGGGGCCGACGAACGCGCTCATGGCGACCGACCCCACGGCGAACAACGCCGCGAGGAGGGCGATCGCCAGGACCGGCGTGTAGAAGTCCATGCCTCGCGTTCCTTCCTCTGCCCGCTACGCCCGGACTCCGTCCGGACGGGGCATTTGTGACTTTGTGAACTGAATCACTAAGTGGCGCGGAACACAGTTAACCACTCCGGATCGGGTGGTGCACGCGAGGGTCGGCGCGGCGGGCGAATTGGGGCCGAAGGTCCCGAATATCCCCACTGACCTGGGGATTTAGGAGATGCTGTCGTGACCTAATTCGCTCAGGCGCCCGGGGGTCGCTCGAGGTCCTCGGCGCTGTCGAATCCGCACTCGTCACGCAGCCACGCGACGAACCGCTCGTTGACGTCCTGGTACTTGCCGAGCTCGGCCTGCAGCTCGGCGGCGGCCTGGTCGGCCGTGCTGTCGTCGGCGAGGTCGTAGCGCTCGAAGACACCCTTCGCCCCGGTCCACGTCTCGTGTGCCGCCTTCGCGCCTTCGCGCTGGTCGGAGGGGACCTCCCCCGCCAGGTCGTCGGTCAGGTCGACCAGGGTGTCGACGGCGCCCGGGATCTCCGCCGCCGAGGGCGGTCCACCTTGGTCGCCGGTGAAGTAGCCGACGTACCAGACGTAGTCGTTGGCGGTGTCACACAGGCCGGCCGCGCTCGAGTCGTCAGAGCTGCAGCCGACGAGTCCCGCGGTGACGACGATCAGCGTCGCCACCCAGGCGGCAGCGGTGCGGGTGCAGCGGAGGACGGTCATCTCACCCCGTAGTAGGACACGTCAGCCGGGCCGATGGACGACTGCGAGTGGTGGAAGTTGTACGGCTGCTTGACGAGATCGCCGTCGGAGTCGACCCAACCGTAGCTGGACTGGATCACGGCATCGCCGGAGTCCCGGCTCTCGAAGACGTCATAGACGTTGAGCAGCGCCCGGATGCGCCCGTCGTCGTTCTGCTCGAGCGAGACCACGTAGGCGTGGTGCGCGTTGTCGTCGATCCCCTGCGCGGCGAGGAAGCCCTCCGTGCCCGAGATCGCGAGGTCGAGCCCACCGCCGATCCGGCCGACGCGGTCCGGGTTGACGCCGGGCAGGTCGGCGTCGGCCTCGACCGAGGCGTCCTCCGGGAGCTCGGGGAGGGCGTGCGAGGTGTGGCCGCCGTCGAGCGTCGGGAAGCCGGCATCGTTGAGGTGCAGGTCGCCGGCGAGGTCGGTGCGCCGGATCAGGTCACCGGCCGGCGACATGTCACCACCGGCGACGCCACCGAGGACGACGGCGACCTTGTCGGAGCCGTGCACCTCGTCGAGCTGGTCGTACCCGGAGTGCCGGCCGATCAGGTGCCACCCGTCGTCGCTCCCGTTGAGGTCCTGGATCCGCGGGGCACCAGGATCGGAGTCGGCGCCATAGGGGTGCCCGTCGATCATGACCTGGGGCGCGACCAGCGGGTACATCCGGCCGTCGGGACCCTCGATGAAGCCTCCGCCCTGGTAGCCGCTGAGCCGCCCGTCCTCGGGCAGGTCGTCGTCCCCGCTGTACAGCGCCGGGAAGCACGCCTCCAACCCGACCTGACGCAGCCAGTCCTCCCGGTCGCCCGACCGGAAGGCGTCCATCGGATCCCAGGACTCCGGGAAGGTGACCGGCAGCAGCGAGTTGCCCAGGCCCTCGCCGCCGAGCCGCTGGAGCAGGTCGTACGCCGTGTCGGCGACCTCGGGAGGAAGCAGCAACGCGTCGAGGCTCGAGGCGAGCTGCTGGTCGGCCTCGCCGGCGGCCACGAGTGCGTCGCGGATCGCATCGGCGTGCTCGGTCGCCAGCGCGTCGGACGCGGCGACCTTCTCGTCGTAGGCCTCGCGGTAGGACTCGACCTGCTCGGTGGTCGCGTCCGAGGAGTAGGCGTAGTCGGGGACCGACGGTCCGTGGACCGTGCCGTCGTCGTCCACCCGGCAACCGTCCGCGCTCGCGGCCGCGAGGCAGGTCACCACCTTGTCGCGTGCCGACGTGAGCGCGTCGCAGCCGCCCTGCAGGACGTGCACTGCCTGGCCGAGGACCGCGGCGAGCTGGTCGCCGAGGTGGACCTGGTGGCCGACGGCCGCTGCCGCCGCCTCCCCGCCGTCACCCTGCCAGGCGGCGAGCAGGTCGGTCCGGGTCGCGACCAGGGTGTCGACGCCGGCGCCCACCTCCTTCTTGGCGGCACGGACGGCGTCGGCGGCGGGCACCAGCTTGCTGGGGTCCCAGGCGGCGACGGCGGCCGGGGTGAGCGCCTCACTCACCGGCGGTCACCTGCATGATCTCGTCGACGACGTGCTCGTCGGCGTCCCGGTAGGCACCGGCCGCCTGCACCGTGCTGCCGGCGAGGCCGTTGATGCCGACGGCGTACGCCGAGGTGCCGGTCGACAGCCGGATCGCCAGGGAGGTCACCGCCGCGGCGGTCTGCGTGCCCGGGAGCCCGGCGGCTCCGCCGGCCACGGCGTCGGCGGTCTCGATCTCGATCAGGCCGTTGGCGACCGCGACGAAGCGACCCGAGGCGCTGGCCAGCGCCTCGCCCTGAACCACGATGTCTGCTGCCATCCCACGCCCCCGCACGCGTCCCCGAGCTCTGATGGTGTCGACCGCGTGATGCCCGTCATGGTCGTGGTCGAAACCGCGCCCTGGGGGGCGCGGGTGACCGACGACGTCGTCAGCGGGTGGCGCGGTGCAGGGCGACGATGCCGCCGGAGAGGTCACGCCACTGGGGCGCCTCCCACCCGGCGGAGGCGATCAGGGCGGCGAGCCCGCGCTGGTCGGGCCACGCCCGGATCGACTCGGCGAGGTAGACGTACGCGTCCGGCGCCGAGGAGACGGCGCGGGCGATCGGGGGCAGCGCCTTCATCAGGTACTCGAGGTAGACGGTGCGGAACGGCGCCCAGGTCGGGTGGCTGAACTCGCAGACCACCAGGCGGCCGCCCGGACGGGTGACCCGGCGCAGCTCGCGCAGCCCCGCCTCGGGGTCGACGATGTTGCGCAGGCCGAAGGAGATCGTCACGGCGTCGAACGTCGCGTCCGCGAACGGCAGCTGGGTGCCGTCGCCGGCGGTGAACGGCAGGTGCGGCTTGGCCTTCTTGCCCACCTGCAGCATCCCGAGCGAGAAGTCGCACGGGACGACGACCGCGCCGCGGTCGGCGAAGGGCTGGCTCGACGTACCGGTGCCGGCGGCCAGGTCGAGGACCCGCTCCCCCGGCTGCGGGTCGACGGCGGCGATGACGGCCTTGCGCCAGGTGCGGTCCTGGCCGAGCGACAGCACGTCGTTGGTGACGTCGTAGCGACGAGCGACGGAGTCGAACATGCGACGGACGTCGGACGGCTGCTTGTCGAGCTCTGCGCGGACCACGGGCAGAGACTACGCAGCCCGCCGGACGCCGTAGGAATCGGCCGGTCGCCCCGTGCGGCCGGTCACAGGTTGGTCACGACGCGCACGACCCGCCGATCGGATGCAACCGACCGGCCCGCCCAGGCGTCACCCTCGTGTCCGACTCACCTACTTCCCCGGGAGAGCTCCATGTTGTTCCTGCGTCGTCTCCTGCTCGTCCTCGCCACGGCGGCCCTGGTCTGCGCCGGCGCGTTCGTCGCGGGCTACGCCCTGAGCGACAGCCCGGCCGACCGGCCCTCCGCGACCGGCACTCCCGGTGCCCCCGAGCCCGAGCCCACGACCACTCCGACGGCGACTCCGACGGCGACGCCCACGTCGACCCCGACCGGGCAGCCGACGTCGGATCCCACCACCCCGCCGGCGAAGCCGAAGCCCCCGAAGCTCGAGCCGGGACCGCGGCTACTGGGTACTGGCGACCAGGGGCCGCAGGTGCGCGAGCTCCAGGCCCGCCTGAAGCAGATCGCGTGGTTCGGCGCCGACGTCACCGGGACGTACGGCGACCTCACGCGCGACGCCGTCCGTGGCTTCCAGGCGAAGCGCGCGATCCCGGTGACCGGCGAGGTCGACCGACGCACCCTCGACCGGTTGGACGCGATGACCGTCGAGCCCACGGACGCGGAGCTGCACAACCGCGGCAACACCCCCGGCGCGCTCGACCCGCGCTGCCGGGTGGGCCGCGTGCTCTGCATCGACAAGAGCAGCTCGACGCTGCGCTTCGTCGTGGACGGGAAGGTCCAGCAGACCCTCGACGCCCGCTTCGGCGCCTCCGGGACACCGACCCGCGAGGGCGTGTTCCACGTCTACCTCAAGGACGCGGACCACGTCTCACGCCTCTACGGCTCGGCCATGCCCTTCGCGATGTTCTTCGACCGCGGTCAGGCGGTGCACTACTCCTCGGACTTCGCGGCCCGCGGGTACGCCGGCGCCTCGCACGGCTGCGTCAACATCCGTGACCACGGCGGCGTCGCGCACCTCTACGACCAGGTGCGGGTCGGCGACACGGTCGTCGTCTACTGGTCCTGAGCGTCCTGGAGGGACTTCAGCAGGTCGTCGGCGACACCCACGAGGGCGTCGGCGGCGACCGCGGACGAGCCGATCTGCACGGTGACCTCGCCCCGGGACACCTGGCACTGGCTGAACGCGACCGGCGGCGCCTGGCCCTCGGCCTGTGCCTGCCCGTAGGTCAGGATGCAGGCGCCGTCGCCGACCTTGGCCAGCTCGGTGGCGGCCTGGCCGCCGGAGTTGTCCGGGTCGGGAATGCTGTTGGGGGCGAACGCCCCACCGGTGGACTGGAACGCCTGCACGAAGACGGCCTCGGTGCCGTTGGCGACGTACGTGCGCGTCTCCGCCGACGTGCCGAGCGCGTCGGGGAGCACCTTGTTGCCGAACTCGCGGTTGGCCTGCTCCTGCTTGGCGATCTCGTCGGCCTGGTCGGCCAGCTGGCCGCCCGCGAACGCCGCCGGGTCGTCGGACGCGACGTACCCACCGGGCAGCTTGTCCGGCAGGGTCAGCGTCAGCTCGGCGCTCTCGTCGCTGGCCGGATCGCCCTGTGCCTTCGGCAGCCCGATCGCGAACGCGGCCATCAGGCCGAGGAACAGCAGACCGAGGAGGATCGCGACCACGGTCGGGGCGCGGCCGGCGGTTGTGGGGGTGCTCACGCGCTCCGACGCTACTAGCCCGGCCGAGGCGGGGATCCAGTGGGTCCGTGGGTAGTCTCGGCCCGTGACGCTGACCGTGCGCACCTCCCGCCTCCAGCTGGCGGAGGCGACCCGACTCCTCGACCTGGTCCCCACCGACCGACCGGTGACCTGGCTGCGTCGCGGGGACGGACTGGTCGGCTGGGGGGTCGCCGCCGAGGTCCGCACGCACGGCGCGACCCGCTTCGCGGACGCCGACAAGTGGTGGCGCGAGACCACCGCACGGGCGGTCGTGACCGACGAGGTCAACGAGCCCGGGACCGGACCGGTCGCCTTCGGCACCTTCACCTTCGCCGACGAGCCCGGCGAGTCCGTGCTCGTCGTCCCCCGCATCGTCGTAGGACGCCGCGGCGACATCGCCTGGCTGACCGTGGTCGGCGACGAGCCGGCCCCCGCGCTCGACGCCACCGAGGCCCCGGCCGCGCCCGTCGGCGTGAGCTTCGCGGACGGCGCCCTCAACGGCGAGCAGTGGATGTCGGTCGTGGCGGACGCCGTGGCCCGGATCAGCCGCGGCGACCTGGAGAAGGTCGTGCTGGCCCGCGACCTGGTCGCCACCGCCGACGAGCCGATCGACGTGCGCTGGCCGCTGCGCCGGCTCACCGACACCTACCCGATGTGCTGGACCTTCCACGTCGACGGGATGTTCGGCGCGACACCCGAGATGCTCGTCCGCCGCGAGCGTGGCCTGGTCACCTCGCGGGTGCTCGCCGGCACCATCCGCCGGACCGGCGACGACGGCCGCGACCTCGCCCTCGCCGCCACCCTGGCGCGGTCCTCGAAGGACCTCGAGGAGCACGAGTACGCCGTACGCTCCGTCGCCGACGCCCTGGAGCCGCACTGCTCCTCGATGAACGTGCCCGAGGCGCCGTTCGTGCTGCACCTGCCCAACGTGATGCACCTCGCCACCGACGTCGCCGGGGTCGTCCACGACGCCGCGACCGTCTCGTCGCTGCAGCTCGCCGAGGCCCTGCACCCGTCGGCAGCCGTCGGCGGCACGCCCACCCCCGTCGCGACCACGCTGATCGCGGAGATCGAGGGCATGGACCGCGACCGGTACGCCGGCCCCGTCGGCTGGATGGACACGTCCGGGGACGGCGAGTGGGGCATCGCGCTGCGCTCCGCCCGGATCGACGGCAGCACCGTGCGCCTCTTCGCCGGCTGCGGCATCGTGGCCGACTCCGACCCCGAGGCCGAGCTAGCCGAGGCGCAGGCGAAGTTCGTGCCGGTGCGGGACGCGCTCACCGCCGACTGAGTACGGCAGGATGTCGCCATGACGGCGACGGTCGAGGAGCCGGTGAAGACCGGCGGGTGGCGGCTCTGGCTCGCCGGGGCGACGGTCCTGGTCTGCGCGGCGCTGGTCGTGCTCGTCGCCGGAGGGCTGGATCGCGAGACCGTCCGGGACAAGGCGGACCAGCAGAGTCTCGACTTCGGGCTGCCGGTCGCGTGGATCCACCAGGACCAGACCGCGCTGGACCCGCCGTTCCCGGCACGGGTCTCGGTGGCCTCACCCCTGGAGAACCCGACGGACCTGTCCGGCCTCGCCTTCTTGGTGGACCTGCTGGTCGTGCTGGCCGTGCTCGGCGCAGGCGTGCTCGTCGTACGTCGTCTGGCGCGACCGCGCGCCTGACTCCTCAGGCACTTCACCAGGTTCTCGGGCACTGCACTGCCCGAGAACCTCAGGGATACCCGGTTAACCGGGTATCCCTGAAGGGGGCTACAGGTCCTCGCCGTCCGCGCGGCGGAGGTACTCCTGGCCGGCCTTCGGAAGGAACTGGTTCATCTGCATCTCGAGGATGCCGTGGCCGGCGTCGCTGTAGACCCGGTCGTGGATGGCGAGGTTGCGCGGCGCCTTCACCGCGCGGGCGAAGTCGATCGCCTCGGACGCCTTGAGCCACGGCGCCGACGAGGGCAGCAGCAGGACGTCGATCTCCTCGCCGGGCTCGGTGAGCGAGTCGCCCGGGTGGTAGATCTTCGCGTCGCCGGCGGTCAACACGTACCCGCTGTTGAAGAGCCGGGTCAACTCCGGGTGGATGACCGCGTGCATCTCGCCGACCGCCGTGACCGGCAGGCCACCCACGTCGAAGGCCTCGCCCGGTGCGACCACGGTGATCCGCTCGGCGAGGCTCGGGGTGTCCTCGCGGATCTTGGCCGCGACCGCCTCGATCGTGAACACCGGGGCGTCGGCGGCGAGGAGGTTGTCGGGCAGGTAGTGGTCGGGGTGCTCGTGCGTGATGAGCACGGCGTCCGCGCCGTCGACGGCCTCGGCATCGGTGAACATGCCGGGGTCGAGGACGACCGTGGTGCCGTCGTGCTCGATGCGGACGCAGGCGTGGCCGAACTTCGTGATCCTCATGATCCCTACGATGCCACCGTGAGCCATCTCGACGACGTGCGGCTGCGCCCGGCCGTCCCCGCCGACGCCGCGGCCGGTGCCGCCCTGCACCTGGCCTGCTGGCGCGAGGCCTACACGCCGTACGCCGACCCGGCCCGGCTCGCGGAGCGACTCGCGTCGGACGAGCGCTTCGTCGCGGCCTGGACCAAGCAGCTCGCCGAGGGCCCGCCGCGCGTCCTCGCCGAGGCCGACGGCGAGCTCGTCGGCTTCGCGGTGGTCGGCGCCAACCGCGACCCCGACGCACCGGCACCCACCGAGCTCTACGCGATCTACACCCGCGCGGCCTGGTGGGGAACGGGGCTCGGCCAACAGCTCTGGGACGCCGTACGTCCAGATCGGCCGTGCTCGCTGTGGGTGCTCGAGGACAACGCCCGCGCTCGTGGGTTCTACGCCCGCAACGGCTTCGTCCCGGACGGCGCCCGTGAGCTCTACGAGGACCTCGGCACGTGGGAGATGAGGATGATCAGGCCATGACGTACTTCGACCTCGCGGACCCGACGTTCGACGTGACCTCGCCCGTGGTCCATGCGGCTCGCGACGACAGCTGGTACGTCGAGACCAACTGGGGCTGGGCGGTGCTCCGGCACGCCGAGGTCAGCGCGCTGCTGCGCGACCGGAGGTTCCGGCAGGGCAACGCCCGCTGGCCGGCGCAGAACGGCATCCACTCGGGGCTCTTCTCCGACTGGTGGCAGGAGACGCTGCTCAGCCTCGAGGGCGACGACCACTCGCGGATCCGCCGGCTGCTGATGCCGGCCTTCCGCAACAAGACCATCGCGGCGATGCGGCCGCGCTTCCAGGCGCTCGCCGACGAGCTGGTCGACGGGTTCGCCGAACGGGGGACGGTCGAGTTCGTCAGCGAGTTCGCGGAGCCGTACGCCGCGCGCATCATCTGCGTGCTCCTCGGGCTGCCCGAGGACAACTGGCACCAGGTGGCGACGTGGGCCGACGACCTCGGGGCGTCGTTCTCCATCGACGTCGGCAACCAGGTGCCCAAGATCGAGGCCGCGCTGACCGGGCTCTACGAGTACGTCGGCCAGGTGGTCGCCGACCGGCGGGCGCATCCGCAAGACGACCTGGTGACGACCCTGGTGCAGGCGAGCGACGACGGCGACCGGCTCACCGAGCACGAGCTCGGCGTGGCGCTGGTCTTCCTCGCGTTCGCCGGCATGGAGACCACCCGCAACCAGCTCGGCCTGGCGCTCCAGACGCTGCTCGCCCACCCGGAGCAGTGGCGGCTCCTGGGCGAGCGCCCCGACCTCGGCGACAACGCCGTCGAGGAGGTGATGCGGGTCAACCCGACCGTCACCTGGGTGACCCGCGAGGCGCTCGAGGACGTCGACTTCCAGGGCCTGCACATCCCGAAGGGCGGCATCGTCCAGACGCTCTCGCACAGCGCCGGCACCGATCCGTCGGCGATGCCCGACCCGGCGTTCGACATCACCCAGCAGCGGCCGCCGCACCACGACTTCGGGGCCGGGGTGCACCACTGCCTGGGGCACTTCGTCGCGCGCACCGACATGGCCGTCGCCCTGCCGCTGCTGGCGCGGCGCATGCCGGGCGCCGTACCCGACGGCCCTGGTCGGTGGCTGCCGGTCTCCGGCAACACCGGGGCTCTGTCCTTCCCGATCCGCTTCGAGGCGACGGGTCAGGCCAGCCCGATCGTCTCCGAGGCGACCGACCTGCCGCCGTCGAGGTAGTCCAGCCGCACCCAGGTCCGACCAGCGGTGTCGATCTGGGCGGACCAGTGGGCTACGGAGGCACCCTGACCGCCTCCGCCCCCGACATGCTGCAGGGGCCCGTCGGACGCGGTGTAGGTGATGCGCTCGTACGGGTCCGACCTGGCCCCGCGTGCATTCGGGTCGAAGCCGAACTCGTGGGTGAACACGAAGCCCAGCCAGAGCTTGCCCGCTGCTCGCCCGATCGGCAGCCGCTCGATGCGCAGGCCGTCGGACAGGGCGATGGCGAAGCCCCCCTCGTTCTCGGGCTCCAGCACCTCGACGGCGATCGGGCCGCGGTCCGCGATCGCCTGGTCGCGGAGTTCGAGCTCGCGGTAGCGCTCGAGCACCTGGGCGTCGTGGTCGTGCTCGACCTCCAGCTCGTCGTCCTCGGCGTCGTCATCCGGGTCCAACCACCCCTCGGCCACCCGCCAGGTGTCGAAGGCGCCGGCCTCCTGCCGCCGCCGGTCCACGTCGGCGGCCGCCGCGAGCTCTGCTGCGGAGAGAGGTGCCGGCAGGAGCCCCGCGAGCTCGTCCCATCGGGCCGGGTCGGAGGCGAGCACCTGCCGGACGACGTCCGCGAACTCCAGCATCCGGGGCGACGGGGCGAGGCTGTCGATCCGACGCCCCCGGTGGTCCTCGACGACGCGCGCTCCTCGGTCGAGCCGTGTGCAGGTGAACGTCGAGGCGGCAGCCGCGAGCGCGCCGACGGCAGCGGAGTAGGCATCGGCGTGGCTGGTGTAGCGCAGCGCCTCGAGGGCGTTCGCGGGCAGCCAGGCGTGGCACTGCGCGAGCGCGCCGACGGAGGCCTCGTCGAAGGTCTCGTCGACCAGGCGTCTCTGCCGCTCGGCCTCAGCGGTCGCCCGTCGTCGCAGTTCCGCGATGCCGGGCGGGAGGGACGTGCCGGCGCCCGACCCCAGCTGGGCGAGGACCGCCTGAACCGCGGGCTCGTCGGTCAGGCCGGCCTCCCGGACCGCTGCCAGGGCCGACCACTCCGCCAGGCTTCGAAGGGCCTCCGGATCCATGGCGTCCATGGCGTCCTGGGCACCAGGGAGGGAGTGGTCGAGCGGCCCGTAGCCGCTCGAACCCGGGGTGTACGTCGACAGGTCCGACGGCCGCGCGACGATGGCTCGCGGACGGGAGCCGTCGAGGTCGGTCCGGCTGAAGCCGACCCCGGCATACGTCTCGACCATGGCGGCTCCGACGGTCAGCAGGTCCGGTGGTTCGTCACCCATGCACAACCGTGCCAGCGCTCGCAGCGCTCGGGGCACCTCCTCCAGGTCTTCCTCGTCCACGTACGACAGGTCGACCGAGCCGACCACCTTCCCGCGGCGTGCGCACGTCACCTGGACGGCACCGTTGACGTTCCAGTACAGACTGGCCGCGACCTTCCCGGCTCCGACCCGGGAGGCCTCTCGCAGCACCTCGGTGCGCGAGCCCTCGAAGCCGTTGAACTCGAACACCACCGCGGCGCCCGCTGTCGGGGCGACCCAGATCTCGTTGCGGTCGTCGCCGAGGTCACCGAGGGCGGCCCGTTCTCCGAAGCCGGCCGCGGAGGTGTCGCGCTCTTCGCCAGCGTCGGCGGGGTCGTGCCCGAACGACCGGGCAACCGCTTCCGGGTCGGCGTCCGGCACCACCGTGACGCATCCGGCTACCTGGAGCTCGGAGTCCGACAGCCAGGCGTACGTCGTGGGGTCCACAGAGGCCATGCGCGCAGCGTAGGGCGCATCCCGGTCGGCGTCAGGCGGTCAGGTGATGGATGTAGCACCAGCGCCAGTCCTCGCCGGGCTCGACCGACTGCATGACCGGGTGGGTCGTGTCGTGGAAGTGCGCGGTGGCGTGCTGCAGGGGTGAGGAGTCGCAGCAGGCGACGTTGCCGCACTCGAGGCACCGGCGCAGCGCCACCCACTGGGTGCCGGCGTCGAGACAGGCCTGGCAGTACTCCCCGCGCGGCAGGTCGGCGACCGGGTAGGCCAGCAGGTCGTCGCAGGTCTCCCCCGTCGTCCAGCGACGGCGGGCGTACGACGCCGCCTCGTCGCGCTCCTGCTCCGCGCTGTCGAGCATCGACTCCTCGACGTCGAGCATCGCGAGCACGTCGGCGATCACCTCGGAGGCGATGGTGCCGGACCGGCGGATCTCCAGGATCCGGCTGCGCTCGGCGTTGATCATCTGCATCCGGATCCGGTAGTACAGCGCGGCCGGCGACTCCTGGTCGGCCGTCGTGCCCAGGCGCTCCCAGGCCGCGAAGTTGCGCTGGTCGAGCCGCTGCCGGATCAGGTCGCAGACACCGGTCTGGTCGTCGTACTCGATCTTGTCCAGCTCCTGGATCGCGGCCTTGGACGCCTGCTGGAGCAGGGTGGCCCGCGCGAGCGCGTCGTCGAGCGGGTCCGGTGCCGGCACCTTGAGCACCCGGGCGAACCACGGCAGGGTGAGCCCCTGGATCAGCAGGGTCCCGGCCACGACCGTGAACGCGATCGCGAAGAGCACCTCGCGGTCGGCGGTGTCGTCGGGGATCAGGAACGCGGCCGCCAGGGTCACGACGCCACGCATGCCGGACCAGCCGAGCAGGAACGTGAAGGACCGGGGCGGCACCAGCCGGTTGCCGGCCTCGTCGATCGGACGCGCCAGCGCGTAGCGGGCGACGAAGACCCAGATCATCCGCAGCGCGATCACCGCGACGAGGGTCAGCAGGCAGACGGCGACGATCCGCGACCAGGACATGTCGCTGTCGGCGAGGTCCTGGTAGAGCCACTGGGCCTGGAGACCGATCAGCGCGAAGACGGTGTTCTCCAGCAGGAACGCGATCGTGCGCCAGTTGATCCGCTCGGCGATCCGGGACTGGGCCGTCTGCAGGATCGGAGCCTTGTGACCGAGCAGGAGCCCGGCCACGACGACCGCGACGACACCCGAGGCGTGGATCTCCTCGGCGGCCAGGAAGCAGGCGAACGGGATCACGAACGAGAGCCCGACGTCGAGCACCGGGTCGCTGATCCGCTTGCGGAGCCAGCCGACCAGCATGAACCCGACGAGACCGACGAGCACGCCGCCGCCGGCCGCGCGCGCGAAGTCCCAGCCGACCTCCCACCCGTTGATGTGACCGGCGATGCTGACGCCCAGCGCCGTCCGCAGCGCGACCAGGGCCGTCGCGTCGTTGAAGAGGGACTCGCCCTCGAGGATCGTCACGACCCGGCGCGGGAGCCCGACCTTGCGCCCGACGGCGGTCGCCGCGACGGCGTCGGGCGGCGCCACGACCGCGCCGAGCGCGAACGCGACGGGCCACGAGACCCCGGGCACCATCTCGTGGACCAGCCACCCGACGCCCGCGGTGGTGAAGAGAACCAGGCCCACCGACAGCAGCAGGATCGAGCGACGGTTGGCGTTGAAGTCGACCAGGGACGACGTGATCGAGGTCGAGTAGAGCAGCGGCGGCAGCAGCCCGAACAGCACGACCTCGGGCTCCAGGTGGACCTGCGGCACGAACGGCAGGAACGACGCCGCGACGCCGGCGACCACGAGCAGGAGGGGGGCGGGTACGCCGATCCGGCCGGCGACGGTGACTCCGGCGAGCACCCCGACGGCGAGCGCGACCAGCAAGAAGGCGATCTCCACGGGCCCATCCTTGTCGACGAACGTTTCGAGAGCGTGATCCGTTCGCTCAGGGCGCAGGCGGAGGCCGCCCCGTCGCCCCGGTCAGGCCTGCGGAGCCGGCCGCACCAGGGTCGCGCGGCCGGCGGTGAAGTCGGCGAGGTAGTCCAGGTAGGCGCCCTCCCCCTGTTCGCCGGGCTCGACCAGCATGCTCGAGGCCTGGACCCCGTCCTGCAGGCTGACGGCGACGTGGACGGCCCGGTCGGCCGGCACCTCGAAGAAGACGCGGCCCCAGTAGACGACGTACTGCCGGCCGTCGATCCCGACCGTCGGGACGATCCGGTCGCGGGCGGTGGACGAGAGGAACGTCCCCTTGCTCCGCAGGTCGATGGTCAGCATCCGCCGAGGTCCGGTGTGCCACTCGACGTACGGGACGACACCGGGCTGGGTCGGCTGCTCGGTCATGGCGGCAGCCTACGGTGGCGTCGTGGCCTACCTGTTCGTCCCCAGCCCGCTGTTGGGCCCGGCGACCTGGGCGCCCGTCGCCGACCTCCTCGGCGGCCGGGTGGCGGCCGTCGGTGACGCGATCGAGACGCCCGACGGCGAGGTGGTGCTGGTCGTGCACAGCAACGCCGGCCTCCATGCGCCCCGGCTCGCGGCGCAGCTGGAAGCCCGCGCCACCGTGTACGTCGACGCCGCGCTCCCCGGTGACGGCCCGGACACGACGCTCGCACCGCCGCGGTTCCTGGCGTTCCTGGAGACCATGGTCGACGACGACGGCCTGCTGCCGCCGTGGACGCAGTGGTGGGGCGACGAGGTCGACGACCTCTTCCCCGACGTCGAGACGCGCGCGGCGGTCGAGGCCGAGCAGCCACGGCTTCCGTTGTCCTACTTCACCTCGAGGGTCTCGGTGCCGACCGGTTGGGCGGAGCGGCCGAGCGGCTACCTGGCGTTCGGGGACACATACGCCGAGGAGCTCGCCCTCGCCCGGTCGCACGGCTGGCCGGTGACGGTGCTGCCCGGTCGGCACCTGCACCAGCTGGTCGACCCGGTCGCGGTGGCCGCGGCTGTAGCGGACCT
Organism: Nocardioides conyzicola; assembly: GCF_039543825.1. Classification (NCBI taxonomy): domain Bacteria; kingdom Bacillati; phylum Actinomycetota; class Actinomycetes; order Propionibacteriales; family Nocardioidaceae; genus Nocardioides; species Nocardioides conyzicola. The sequence goes on from NZ_BAABKM010000002.1 coordinate 1,146,560, forward strand.
GGCGGCTAGGGCCGGAGCGCCCTGATCCGGGCGTCGAGCTCGCGGCGGTTGTCGCGGCGTACGGCGACCTCGACGACCTCGATGCCGCCATTGGGGCTGGCCAGGGCCTGGTCGAGCTCGGCTGACGAGCCGACCTTCCAGTGCGGGGTCCTGGTGGCGGCGCAAAGGGCGGCGAGGTCGACGCCGTGCGGGGTGCCGAAGAGCTTCTCGAAGCGGTCGTCGTACGCCGCGTCGCCCTGCTCGAGCATCGTGAAGATCGAGCCGCCGTCGTCGTTGACGACCACGATCGTCAGGTCGGGCACGGGCTCGCCGGGCCCGATGACCAGGCCGTTGGCGTCGTGCACGAACGTCACGTCCCCCATCAGCGCGAACGCCCGGGTCGTGTCGGGCCGGGCCAGCGCGGCCCCGATCGCGGTGGAGATGGTGCCGTCGATGCCGGCGAGCCCTCGGTTGGCGATCACCTTGCGGTGTCGCCCGACCTCGTAGCGCGGCACCATCAGGTCGAGGTCGCGGATCGGGCTGGACGCGCCGACGACCAGCAGCCCGCCGGGCGGCAGGGCGCGGGCGACGGCGCCGGCGACCTCGTGCGGCGTCAGCTCAGGCTCGGCGGCGAGCAGCGCGTCGAGCCGCCGGCCGACGGTCGTGTCGGCCGCGTGCCACTCCTCCAGCCAGGCGGGGCCGTCCGGCTCCTTCACGTGTGGAACGACCGGCAGCCGCTCGTCGACCGGGAACGGTCGCTCGGTCCACACGCCCCCCGTGGGGGTGTCGATGACGGTCACGTCATCGCGAGCGAGCAGCCGGCTGACCGGACGCGACAGCGTCGGGTGTCCGCAGACGACGACCCGTTCGATCCGGTCACCGAGCTCTCCGGAGAGCAGCAGCCGGTAGGTGCGGATCGCGGTGGCGCCGGTGCGCGAGCCGCTCGACGGCTCGGCGAGCAGGGGCCAGCCTCCGGACTCGGCGAGCTGTCTGGCCTGCGGCCCGGCGTCGTCGCCGGCGACGACCACCGTGCGGGGACCGCTGCTCAGCCACGCCATCACGGCCGGGATCACGGGCCGCGGTGCGGGACCGGGCGCGACGTCGGGCTGCCACGTGTCGTCGGGCAGCAGTGGGTCGTCCAGCGGCACGTTGAGGTGCACCGGGCGCAGGACGTGCAGGTCCAGGCCTGCACTCGCGTCCTGAGTGGCGACGAGTGGGCCGAAGACGCCGACCTGGTCGGTGGTCTGGTTGGCGTTGGTGCCGCGCAGCCGGGCCGGGCGGTCGGCGGTCACGACGACCAGCGGCAGCCCGGCGTGGGCGGCCTCGAGGACCGCGGGGTGCAGGTTGGCGACGGCGGTGCCCGACGTGCAGATGACGGCGGCACGGTTGCCGTTCTTGGTGAGCCCGAGCGCGAGGAAGCCGGCCGTGCGCTCGTCGATGCGGGTGTGCAGCCGGACCAGCCCGGCCGCAGCGGCGTCGTACGCCGCGAACGACAGCGGGGCGTTCCGCGAGCCCGGAGCGACCACGATCTCGCTGACGCCCGCCTCGACCAGCGCGGTCACCACGGCGCGCGCGGTGTCGGTGGCGATCATGAGGATCGATCCTGCCGCAGCGCCAGCACCTCGGCCAGCCGGGCCTCCCAGTGCGCGACCCGGTCGGGGTCGGCGTGCACGAGCGACTCGTCGACGACCGGCAGCCGCACCGGCAGGGCACCGTCGACGGGCAGCAGCGACTCGTCGACGATGTCGGCGGCCAGCAGCTGCACGGTCGCGAGCCCGCAGGCGTAGGGCAGCTCGGGCAGGGCCGCCGCCAGCGCGACCCCGGCCGCGATCCCCAGGGACGTCTCCAGCGCGGACGAGACGACGACGGGCAGGCCGATGTCCTCCGCGATCCGCAGGCACGCGCGCACGCCGCCGAGCGGCTGGACCTTGAGCACGGCCACGTCGGCGGCCTCCAGGTCGCGCACCCGGTAGGGGTCCTCTGCCCGGCGGATCGACTCGTCGGCGGCGATGGGTACGCCGACGGCCCGGCGTACCCGCGCGAGGTCCTCGACGCTCGCGACGGGCTGCTCGACGTACTCGAGCCCGCCGGCCGCGCGGTCCAGGACGGGGATGCCGGCGATCGCGGTGTCGAGGTCCCACAGCCCGTTGACGTCGATCCGGATCCGGCCGTCGGGGCCGATCGCGTCGCGGACCGCCTCCAGCCGCGCCTGGTCGTCGGCCAGGGTCTGGCCGGGTTCGGCGACCTTCACCTTGGCGGTCCGGCAGCCGCCGCGCAGGACGACGGCGTGCGCCTCCTCGGGACCCACGGCGGGCACGGTGACGTTGACGGGCACCGAGTCGCGGAGCGGCGCAGGCCAGTCACCGGCGGCCGCCTCCTCCGCGCAGCGCAGCCAGGGCTCGGCGACGGCCGCGTCGTACTCCAGGAACGGGCTCCACTCCCCCCAGCCGGCCGGGCCCGGGATCAGCACGCCCTCGCGGACGGTGATGCCGCGGAACCTCGTGCGCATCGGCAGGCTGTAGACCCTCATGCGAGGCCCCGCAGCGTGAGACGGTCCGGCTTGCCGTTGGGCAGCAGCGGGATCTCGTCGAGGACGACCAGCTGCCGCGGCGCCCACGACCGCGGGTGCGCCTCGGCCACCCAGGCTCGGGCGCCCTCCACCGACACGGGGCCGACGACGAAGGCGACGAGCCGGTTGCCCCACTCCTCGTCGGGTACGCCGAGCACCTCGGCCGCGACGACGTCCGGGTGCTCACGGAGCCGGGCGGCGACGGCCGGGGCCGGGACGTTGACCCCACCGCTGACCACGACGTCGTCGACCCGGCCGAGCACGTGCAGCCGGCCGTCCTCGTCGAGCCGGCCGGCGTCGGAGGTGAGGAACCACCCGTCGACCAGCACCTCGGCGGTGCCGTCCGGGTCGCCGTCGTACCTCTCGAAGAGCGTGGGTCCACCGATCCGGATCCGGCCACCGGGGTCGAGGGCGACCGCCACGCCGTCGAGGGCGTACCCGTCGTAGACGCAGCCGCCGGCGGTCTCCGCGGAGCCGTACGTCGCGACCACGCGCACCCCGGCTCCCTCGGCGCGGCGACGGAGCGCGGGGTCGATCGGCCCACCGCCGAGCAGCACGGTGTGGAAGCTCTGCAGCGCCTCCGCATCCGTCTCCAGCAGCCGGTGCAGCTGGGTCGGCACCAGCGACACGAAGTCCGCGTCGCGGGACGCCGCCGCGAACGACTCGTGCTCCTCGAGCAGCACCGGGTCGTGGCCGGCGACCAGCGAGCGACAGATCACCTGCACGCCGGCGACGTACGACGCGGGCAGCGCGAGCAGCCAACGCCCGGACCCCCCGAGGCGGCGTGCGGAGGCCGCCACGGACGCCCGGACGGCGGCCCGGGACAGGACGACCCGCTTGGGACGGCCGGTCGAGCCGGACGTCTCGACCACCCACGGCTCCGGGTCCTCGGCGGCCAGCCAGGCGTCGAGCTCGCGGACCGCGTTAATCACGCGACCGACACTATCCGTGCGTGATGGGATGCCGGGGTGCCGTCCCGCCTCGACCGGTTCCTCCCGCCCACCCCGCTGGCGCGCCGGCTGTCGATGCAGTCGATCCTGTTCGCGTTCGGCGAGGGCGCGTTCATCACGGGCAGCGCGGTGTTCTTCACGCAGGTGGTCGGGCTCAGCGCGGCGCAGGTCGGCCTGGGCCTGACCGCCTCCGGGATCGCGTCGTTCGCGCTCGCCGTACCTCTCGGTCGGCTCACCGACCGCATCGGCCCCCAGCGGATGTGGGCGCTCGCCGCCGGTGGCGAGGCGGCGCTCTACGCCGTCTGGCCGTTCATCGGAGGCTTCGCCACCTTCATCGCGATGATGGTGCTGCTCGGGCTCGTGGACACCGCCGGACGTGCTGGTCGCGGCGCGTACACGATCGACGTGTTCCCCCGCGAGGAGCGGGTCCAGTCGCTGGCGTTCATGCGGGCGGCGCTCAACATCGGCTTCACCTTCGGCGCTCTCCTCGGTGGGCTCGCGCTCGCCTTCGACAGCGACTCGGTGATCCGCGCGGTCCCCTGGCTGACGGCGGCGATCCTGGCGTGCAACGCGGTGCTGATCGCGCGGCTGCCGGACGCCGGTCACGACGCGCTCGAGACGCCGGCCGAGAAGGCGCTCAGCCCGGCCGCCCTGCGCAACAGGGGCTTCCTCGTCCTGGCCACGTGCAGCGGGGTCCTCGGCACCAACCAGGTGCTGCTCAACGTCGTCATCCCGCTCTGGCTGGTCCAGGAGACCGACGCGCCCCGGGTGCTGCTGGCCTGGCTCTTCGGCACCAACACGGTGATGGCCGTGCTGCTCCAGGTGCCGGCCGCGCGCGGGGTGAACTCGGTCGGTACGTCGCTGCGCGCCGCGAGGCTCAGCGCCGGCTTCTTCGTGCTGTCCTGCCTGATCGTCCTGGTCACCCACGACACCCTCGGGTGGACCACGATCGTCCTGGTCTGGCTGGGGCACGTGACGGTCACCGGGGCCGAGCTCTTCCAGTCCGCGGCCCAGTGGGGCTTCCTGTCGGAGCTCTCGGACCCGGAGCGGCGAGGTGAGTACCAAGGTGCCGCGCAGCTCGGCGGCACCCTCGGCGGGGTGTGGGCACCGGCGGCCTTCACGTTCCTGGCGATCCACTGGGGTACGCCGGGCTGGCTGCTGATCGCCGCCATCATCGTGGCGGCCGTCGTGGCGATGGGACCGGCCGCCAGGTCGGCCGAGCGCTACCTGGCGCGCACCCAGCAGCCGGCGACTGCTTGAATCCTCGTTTGTGGCAACTCCCGCACAGTGGCTCGCCGGCGCGCGACCGCGCACGCTCCCCGCAGCCGTCTCCCCCGTCCTCGCCGGCACCGGGGTCGCGGCGTACGTCGACGACGCGGTGTGGTGGAAGGCGCTGCTCGCGCTCGTCGTGGCCCTCGCGCTGCAGGTGGCGGTCAACTACGCCAACGACTACTCCGACGGGATCCGCGGCACGGACGCCGACCGGGTCGGGCCGCTGCGGCTCGTCGGGTCGGGGGCCGCACCAGCCGCCGCGGTGAAGCGGGCGGCCTTCCTCGCCTTCGGCGTGGCCGCGGTCGCGGGCCTGGTGCTGGCCGCGACGACCGCCTGGTGGCTGCTCGCCGTAGGCGTCGTGTGCGTGCTCGCCGCGTGGTTCTACACCGGCGGCTCGAAGCCGTACGGCTACCTCGGCCTCGGCGAGGTGATGGTGTTCGTCTTCTTCGGGCTGGTCGCGGTCGTCGGCACGACGTACGTCCAGACGAGGTCGTGGGAGTGGGCGTCGCTCTGGGCCGCCGTCGGCATCGGCGCACTGGCCTGCGCGATCCTGGTCGCCAACAACCTGCGCGACATCCCGACCGACACCGTCGCCGGCAAGCGCACGCTCGCGGTGGTGCTCGGGGACCGGCGCACCCGCCTGCTGTACGCCGTCCTCGTGGTCGTCGCGGCGGCGGCGGTCGTGGCCGTCGCGGTCGTCACCTCCTGGTGCGTGCTGGTGGGCCTCGGCTTCCTGGTGCTGGCGCTCCCCGCGACCCGGACCGTGCTCGGCGGCGCCGTCGGCCCGGGACTGATCCCGGTCCTGCAGCAGACCGGCCTGGCCGAGCTGCTCTGGGCGGTGCTGGTCGCGGCCGCACTCGTGGTCTGCGGCTGACCTCACCCAGACGCTCCCGGTGTGTGCGACATTGTCGCCATGCCCCGAGTCCCGCTGTCCCTCGTGCTGGTCCTCGCGGTCTTCGAGGCCGCGCTCCTGCTGATCGTCGGCGCCGCCATGTGGCACCACGCGCCGAGCCCCGCCGACGGAGCCGTCGGCAAGGGTCTCTTCACGCTTGGGGCAGGAGTCGCGGTCCCGACCTTCGTGCTGGGTTTCCGGATGCTGAACAGCCTCCCGGAGCACGCCCCCTCCGCGAGCGCGCGCAGTGACTGGGACGAGGCCTGACCGGACGGCGGCCACGGCGCCCGGCGTACGCTCGGAGCATGTTCTGGCTGATCGTGCTGATCGTGGTGGTCGCGGCCGTGCTGGCCTACCGCTTCCGGGTGTCGCTGCTCGCGCGGCTCCTCGGCCAGGACCGGTCCCGAATCGACCGGCAGCTCAACCGCCGCAAGGACTGACGGCGGAGGTACGTCTCCCGAGTCGGCGCCGTCGCGAGCGGAGTTTCGCGCCGCGCAGTAGGCGCTTCCGACTCGGGCGACGTACCTAGTCCGCGTCTTCCTTGGACTTCATCTCGTCGATCTTGGCCGTCATCGCCTCGGCGCGCGTCTCCACGCGCCGCGCGAGCGCCTCGCGCGGGTGGTTGAGCAGGAAGTACGACCCCACGCCGCTCATCAGGAACGCGATGATGACCGCCAGCAGGATCGGCACGTGGTCGTCGACCAGGAACCAGATCCCGATGACGATGCCCAGCGAGCCGAGGAAGAGCGCCAGCCGCAGCAGGGTGTAGATCCAGAACTCCTTCACGGGCCCAGGGTAGGCCGTGACCAGGCGGGTCCTACGCTGGAGGGGTGCTGAAGTTCCTGCTCGTCGTGATCCTGGTCGCGGTCGTCATCTACCTGACGACGCGCGCGATCCAGCGGCGTGGCATCGCGCCGACCCCGAGGCCGCGTCCGAAGCGTCCCGAGCCGCCCCGGTTCGTCGGTCCCGACGACGACCCCGACTTCCTCCGCGACCTCGATCGCAAGCGGAAGCACCCGGAGCATCCCGAGGACCCCGACGCCTGACGGGTTGAGTCGGGACTTCTGACGGTTGAGTCCGGACTTCTGACGGTCGAATCTCCCGACTCGAGCGTCAGAAGTCCCGACTCGACGTGTCGGGGACGACCTGGATCTGCTTGGTGCCGGCGTACGAGTGCTGGGACGTCGTCGAGAAGTAGTTGATCCCGATGAAGTTGAACCACAGGGTCGCGACCCCGACGAGCGCGAGGATCGCCGCGTTGCGGCCCTTCCAGCCGGCGGTCGTGCGCGCGTGCAGGTAGGCCGCGTAGACGACCCAGGTGATGAACGCCCAGACCTCCTTGGGGTCCCAGTTCCAGTACGACGACCAGGCCTGGTGCGCCCAGATCGGGCCGGTGATCAGGACCGCGAAGGTCCACACCGGGAAGCCGAAGGCGTGCAGCCGGTACGCCGTGCGGTCGAGCACCTCGGGCTTCGGGAGGCGGGCGACGTACCCGTGCTCGGCGGCCGCACCACCCGCGACCGCCCGGGCCTTGACCAGGTAGAGCGCCGACGTGATGCCGCCGAGGGTGAAGGCGCCGGTGGCGATGATCGCGGAGACGACGTGGATCACCAGCCAGTACGACGAGAGCGCCTCGGTCAGCGGCGCCACCGGGGCGTAGAGCCAGATGACGGCGACCATCAGGATCGTGAGCACGAAGGCGAGCACGATCGGCGCCATCCAGGCCAGTCGGAACTTGCGGTAGAGCGCGACGTAGAGGAACGCGACCACGAACGTGCCGGTCAGCGTGAACTCGTACATGTTGCCCCACGGCACCCGGTTGGGGTCCGCGGCCATGCCGCGCGAGAAGAGCGAGACGGCGTGCACCGCGACCGCGAGGCAGGTGACGAGGTAGCCGAGCCGGCCGAAGAGCGCCGTACGACGGACCCGCTCCTCGGACTCGTCATCGGGGCCGGTCGCGAGCGCCACCCCGCCGGGGATGTCGATCGAGTCCTCGGAGGCACGGCCCGACGCCAGCGGCACCTTGCGCAGGGACGCCCACTCGACGAGGTGCGCCAGGAGGGCGAGGAAGTAGAGCAGCCCCGCGGCGGCGATCGCCTGGTTGCTGAGGCTCTCCCACGCTGTGTCGGTCACGACTCGTCCTCTCGTTGCTGCTGCGACTGGGGGCCTTGCAGGGCGGCCACCAGCTCGTCCACGACGACCGCGACGTCGCCGCCACCGGACCGGTCGAGGGCGGCCACCTCGACCAGTGTGCCGTCACCCTCGCGACGGGCACGAACCCAGACCCGTCGGGGCCGGATGAAGAGCGACCCGAGCAGCCCGACCAGGGCCATGACCACGCCGGTCAGCGCGATCCACTTGCCGGGCGTCTGGCTGATCTGGATCTTGTTCCAGCGCTCGAGCCCGTCGAAGCTCACGGTCCCCAGGCCGTTCGGCAGCTTCACGGACTCGCCCTCGGCGAGGTCGACGCGGTACGGCGCGCCGTTCTTCTTCGTGAGCATCGTGGTCTTCGTCTTGTCGAGCGAGTAGACGGACTGCGCCACTCCATCGTCCATGCCGAGGTCGCCGGTGTAGACGAGCATCGAGATCATCGGGTTGAGCGGCTTGCCGAGGAGCGAGTAGTAGCTGCCGGTGTCCTGGGAGAACGCGACGGTCGGGTAGAACTCGCCCTCCAGCCCGATCTGCGTCGGCTCCGCCTCGGGCGCCTTCACGACGCCGATCGACTGGAAGCTCGGGCTGGTCGGCAGGAACACCGTCGGCCCGCTCTGGACGACGTCGCCGTTGCCGTCACGGATGGTGATGACCGGGGCGTAGCCGTGGCCGATCAGGAACACGTCGGTGTTGCCGATCGTCAGCGGGTGGTTGACCCGCAGGTCGTAGGTCTTCTTCGGGCTGTCGAGCGACTCCTGGTAGGAGAGGTGCGACTTGAAGCCCCGCGCCATGCCGGCCCGCGGGCCCGTCGTCAGCCAGTCGACGTCGAAGTCGTCGATCGAGAACGAGAACGGCTCCATCCGGTCCGCCTGGAAGAGGCTGCCGGGCTTGAACTCGTCGTACTGGTCGGGGCTGTTGGCGAAGCCGTACTGGTCGCCGACCAGCATGATCACGCCGCCCTTGTAGCCGAACAGCCCGCCCATCGCGAAGCCGACCAGCACCACCAGCACGGACAGGTGGAAGACCAGGTTGCCGACCTCGCGGAGGTAGCCGCGCTCGGCCGAGACGGAGTCGCCGCCGTCGGCGACCGAGAGGCGGTAGCGACGACGCTTCAGCAGCGCGGTCGCCCGCTCGAGCGCCACCTCGGGCGCCTCGGTGGTGCCGTACGACGCGTGGTCGGGCAGCCGGGTCAGGTTGCTGGGTGCCTTCGGGGGCTTGGCCCGGATCCCGCGCCAGTAGTGGAAGGTGCGCGGCACGATGCAGCCGACCAGTGAGACCATCAGCAGGATGTAGATCGCCGAGAACCACGCCGAGTCGTAGACCGAGAAGAGGCCGAGCCGCTCGTAGACCGGCGTGAGCTTCGGGTGGTCGGACTGCCAGTTGGAGGTCTTGAGGGCGTCGACGCCGGTCTGCGGGATCACCGAGCCGGGGATCGCCGCGAGGGCCAGCAGGAGCAGCAGGATCAGCGCCGTGCGCATCGACGTGACCTGGCGCCACACCCAGCGCAGCAGCTCGCGGAAGCCCAGCTCGCCGGGGCGCCGGTCGTCCTCGGGCGGACGGGTGGACAGCGAGGTGCTCACACCGACACCTGCGTGGTGTCGACGAGGTGGATCTGCATCCAGCTGACCATCTGGTCCCACCAGCCGGTGAGGAGGAGTACGCCGACCGCGACCAGCATCAGCCCGCCGGCCCGCATCACCCACACCTGGTGGCGGCGTACCCACCCGAAGGCCGACAGCGCCTTCTCGTAGGCCAGCCCGGCCGCGATGAACGGCAGCCCGAGGCCGAGGGCGTAGACCGCGGCCAGCAGCGCGCCGCGTCCGGCCGTGGACTCGGCGAACGCGAGGGTGCTGATCGCGCCGAGGGTCGGGCCGACGCAGGGCGTCCAGCCCAGGCCGAAGAGGAAGCCGATCACCGGGGCGGCGGCGAGGCCGACGGCCGGCACCTGGTGGATGCGGAAGTCACGCTGGAGGAAGGGCAACCAGCCCGCGAAGGCCAGGCCGAGCAGGATCATCAGGACCGCCAGCACGGTCGTGATCTGGTCCTGCCACTCGAACAGCCAGCTGCCCAGGGCACCCGACGCGGTGCCGAGGATGACGAAGACCGTCGCGAACCCGAGGACGAAGAGGACCGAGCCGAGGAACATCCGGCCCCGACGCGTGCCGGCGACACCGTTGGCGAGGTCGGCGCCGGAGAGCCCGGTCGCGTAGGAGAGGTAGCCGGGCAGGACCGGGAGCACGCACGGTGAGAAGAACGACACCAGCCCGGCGATCAGCGCCACCGGGATCGCCAGCACGAGCGAGCCGGAGAGCGCCGTGTCCTTGAACCAGTCACCCATCCGTGGTCCCGCCCGACGACTTGCCGGCGATCTCGTCGACCACGTCGAGGAGCGTCTGCTTGCTCGGGATGTCGCCGGAGATGACCGCGGCGACGCGACCCTCGGCGTCGAGCACGATCGTGGTCGGGATGGCCGCCATCGGCGCCTTGCCGGCGAACGCCAGCGCGGCCTTGCCCTGCACGTCGTAGATCGACGGGTAGTCGGCCCCGACGCTCTTCATGAACGCCAGCCCGTTGTCGGCGCTCGAGTCACGGATGTTGATGCCCAGGAACGCGGCCTCGTCGCCGAGCTCCTTGGCCGCCTTCGACAGCATCGGCATCTCGGAGCGGCACGGGCCACAGCCGGACCACCACTTGTTCACGACCAGCACCTGGCCGCGGTAGTCCTTCGAGTCGATCGGGTCGCCGGTGAGCGACGTGCCCGTGAACTCGACGGCGCCGTCGCGGTCGGACGGGTCGATCACCCGGACCTGGCCGTCCCCACTGATGAAGCCCTTGTTGCCGGTCTCGCCGAGCGAGGTGCAGGCGGTCAGGGCGAGCAGCAGCGGCGCGGCGCACCCGACGAGGATCCCCTTCAGGGTCACGGACGCTGCTCCTCGGGTGCCCCGCCGGCGGAGAACGGCGCCTTCTTGTCCTTGAGCGGGATCAGGTCGCCGGCCGGCTCCGAGTAGCTCACCTGCGTGATCCGGTCGCCGACGAAGTGCAGGGACGTCAGCGAGCACAGCGTGCACTGCCGCCGACGCGGGTCGTGCAGCTGGCGGCGGCCCTCGACGTGCAGGCGCGTGGTCCAGATCGGCAGCTGGTGGGAGACGATCACGGCCTCGTGGCCGACGGCGGCGGCGCGGGCGTCCTCGACCGCGGCCATCATCCGGGCGACGATCTGCTTGTGCGGCTCGCCCCACGACGGCGTGACGGGGTTGTAGAAGTGCCGCCAGATGCTGGGCCGCTTGATGATCGACCAGGCGCCCTGGCCGAAGCTCAGGCCCTCGAGCTTGTTGCCCGACTCGATCACCCGGTCGTCGGTGACGATCTCCAGGCCGCGCGCGGCCGCGAGCGGACGGGCGGTCTCCTGCGCCCGCTCCAGCGGCGAGGCCCGCAGGTGCACGATGTCGCGGTCGCCGATGCTCTCCGCGATCCGCTCGGCCATCCGGTTGCCGAGCGCCGAGAGGTGGAAGCCGTCGCGGCGTCCGTAGAGGATGCCCTCCGGGTTGTGCACCTCGCCGTGGCGCAGCAGGTGCACGATCGTGTCGGGGCTGTGCTGGTTCTCTGGGAGGCTCACTGGGTCTCTCCTACGCCTGGGCGGCGGCGGCCGCACGGGCTGCGTCGGGCAGCGCGTCGAGCACGGTCTGCACGGCGCGGTCGTCGTGGGCGGCGGACAGGAACCACGCCTCGTACGCCGACGGCGGGAGGTAGACCCCGGCGTCGAGCATCGCGTGGAAGAAGGCGGCGTACGCCGTGGAGTCGGTGCGCGACGCATCCGTGAAGTCGCGGACCGTGCCCTCGGCGAAGAAGACCGAGAACATCGTGCCGGTGGACTGCACGACGTGGGCGACGCCGGCCTTGCTCAGGGCGTCGGACGCCGCGGCCTTGATCGTGTCGGCCGCGGCCCCGATGTGGTCGTAGACCTCGTCGGTCGCGAGCCGGAGCGTCGCGAGCCCGGCCGTGGTGGCGATGGGGTTCCCGGACAGGGTGCCGGCCTGGTAGACGGGGCCCTCCGGGGCGAGGTGCGACATGACGTCGGCCCGGCCCCCGAACGCCGCGGCCGGGAAGCCACCGCCCATCACCTTGCCGAAGGTCATCAGGTCCGGACGCCAGCCCTCGACGGCCCCGTCGAGTCCCCACTGACCCAGCTTGCTGGCGCGGAAGCCGGTCATCACCTCGTCGCTGACGAAGAGCGCGCCGTACCGGCTGCAGGTCTCCGCCAGGAAGGCGTTGAAGCCGGGCTCGGGCGGGACGACGCCCATGTTGCCGGGCGCGGCCTCGGTGATGAGGCAGGCGATCCGGTCGGGGTACTCGGCGAAGACCTTCTCGACCGCGGCCCGGTCGTTGTAGGGCAGCACCAGGGTCAGCTCGGTCGACGAGACCGGGACCCCCGGGGTGCCGGGGAGCGCGAACGTCGCCAGGCCCGAGCCGGCGGAGGCCAGCAGGGAGTCGACGTGACCGTGGTAGCAGCCGGCGAACTTCACGATGACGTCGCGACCGGTGAAGCCGCGGGCCAAGCGGATCGCCGACATGGTCGCCTCGGTGCCCGACGACACGAAGCGGACCCGCTCGACCGGGGTGCGGCCGACGATCTCCTCGGCGAGCTGGACCTCCGGCTCGGTGGGGGTGCCGTACGACGTACCGCGGGCGACCGCCTCCGCGACCCGGGCCTGCACCTCGGGGTGGGCGTGCCCGAGCAGCATCGGGCCCCAGGAGCAGATGAGGTCGACGTACTCGTTGCCGTCGACGTCGGTCAGCCAGGCGCCGGCCGCTGACCGGATGAACCGCGGGGTGCCGCCGACCGCGTTGAACGCCCGCACCGGCGAGTTCACCCCTCCCGGGGTCACCGCCAGTGCCCGCTCGAAGAGCGCGGCGCTCGCGGTGGTCTCAGGGGTGGGTCGGCCGGTCACCGGCCCATTGTCCCCGAGCGCACCAACCGGCTCCCGGCGAGGTCCCCCACGAGCGCGAGGGGGGTGGGCCAGACCACGTCCCGGCCGGATCGCCATGGCCATGGAGAACGTGTTTCACCGTCATGACCTGCGGGAATGGTCGTCTCACGAGTGAACGGCTGCACGGCTCCGCCCAGCGACGTACCGTAACCGGTGAGGGGCTCGGTCGTTTGACGTCCGTCACACGGGGTGCGGGGAGCACGCCGAGTCCGAGGGAGCAGGAGCACAGGGAAATGACCAGGTCCACAGCGCGCTTCGGTCGCGGCCACAAGATCATGGCCCTCGTTCCGCTGGCCGTCCTCTCGATCGCCTGGACCGCGAGCATCGCGACGACCGGCGCCGGCACCGCCCTCGCCGACGCGAACACCGACCACACCCTGCCAGACGGGACCAGCCTCCCGACGGAGGCCATCGAGGCCCCCGCCAGCGTCTCGGCAGCGGGCGGCGTCGCCCCCGGCATCACCGGCGACGCCCAGCAGGCGGTCGCGACCGCCTCGACCTCCGGCATCCCGGCCGCCGCGCTCGCGGCCTACCAGCGGGCCGAGACCGTCATCAACTCCGCCGATGACCGCTGCCACCTGTCGTGGCAGCTGATCGCCGCGATCGGCCGGGTCGAGTCCGACCACGGCCGCACCAACGGCAACTCGCTCGACAGCAAGGGCGTCGCCGAGCCCGGCATCTTCGGTCCCCCGCTGAGCGGCGCCGACGGCACGAGCAAGATCGCCGATACCGACGCCGGGCAGTACGACGCGGACAGCACCTGGGACCGCGCGGTCGGCCCGATGCAGTTCATCCCCTCCACCTGGTCGGTGGTGGGCGTGGACGCCGACGGCGACGGCCAGCGCAACCCGCAGGACGTGGACGACGCGGCGCTCGCCACCGCCGTCTACCTCTGCTCCGGCGGCGACGACCTCAGCACCACGGCGGGCCAGCGTGCCGCCGTCTACCGCTACAACCACAGCCAGTCGTACGTCGACCTCGTGCTGTCGATCATGGCGGCCTACCTCGACGGCGAGTTCACCTCCGTGCCCAACGGCGTCACCTCCGCCGGGTACGTCGTCCCGCAGCTGCCCGGCGCGACCGGTGGCGGCGGTGGCAAGTCGCACCACGGCGGCAAGCACCACCCTGGCAAGGGCCCCGGCGGCGGCAACGACAACGGTGGCACCAGCCAGCCCAGCACATCGCCGACGACCTCGCCGACCCAGCACCCGAGCACCCCGGCCGTCCCCACCGACGGCCCGAAGGTGCCGCTGCCCACGCTGACGCTGCCGCCGCTGCCCTCCACCTCGGTCGGCCCGGTCGACCAGCTGCTCACCGAGGTCCAGGCCCGCGCCCAGTGCCTGCTCGACGGCTACGTCGACAACCCGCTCAAGAGCGACGACCCGTACGACCAGTGCGTGTACGCGTACACGCACCACTGACGGAGGACGCGTCAGGCCCGCACTGTCGGTCGGCTGCGGGTCCGCTCGGGTCGGCCGCCGACAGGCGATGACAGCGGGTACGGCGGGTAGCTGGTTGCGGTCCGCGCCCGGCTTTCCGGTGGTCGAGCAGCGAGCGTCGTCTGTCAGTGGGCTGCGGGTCCGCTCGGGTAGGCCGCCGATAGGCAGCAACGCCGGGTACGGCGGGCAGCGGGTTGCGGTCGCCGCCCGGCTTTCCGACCGCCGGCAACCACCCACCGGCGGCCGCGAAGAATCCTTCGGAAGTATTTCTGGAAAGTGTCCACATCCCGGTCAAAACAAGGGTTCTGAGCACCTGACTGTCGGTGGCCAGTGCTTGGCTAGACCCATGAGCGAAGGCCAGGACACCACTCGATCCGGGGAGTCGTACGACTCGCCGGACCAGGTGCTGGCCGCGCTCCACGACCGCCACCTGGTGGTGAACCAAGCAGAGATCGACAAGCTGCACCTGGCCGTGCAGTGGGCGGTCATGAACCCCACCGACACCCTGGACGATGCCGCCACCGTGGACGGCACCCAGGGCGAGCTTGCGGTCGCCGGACCTGGTGCGCCGTTGGTGGCGGAGTTCTGCGTCGGTGACCTCGCCCTCGCGTTGGGCATGTCGACCGACGCCGGCAGGACCTACCTGGGTGATGCGGTCGAGATCCGCTACCGGCTCCCGAAGATCTGGGCCGCGGTGACGTCGGGTCGGGTGCAGGTCTGGAAGGCCCGCAAGATCGCGCAGGCCACCAAGCCGCTGTGCCGTGACGGTGCGCGTCACGTGGACGCCCACCTGGCCCACTACGTGGGGCGGTGTTCGTTCGCGCAGATCGACCGGGCCGTCGAGGACGCCATCAGGCTCTTCGACCCCGAGCTCGCGGAGAAGCGGCGCCGGGAGGCCGCGGACGAACGCTGCCTGGATGTGGACCTGGACCAGGTGTCCTTCAACGGCACCGTCCACGTCGACGGGGAGCTCGACCTGGCGGATGCGATCGACTTCAACGACGCCATCACCGCCGGCGCCAAAGAGCTCGCCGCCCTCGGCTCCACCGAATCGTTGAACGTGCGCCGGTCCATGGCCGCCGGGGCGCTCGCCCGCCGCGAGCTGACCCTCGACCTCACGACGGAAGAGCGGCCGGCCCCGCGGAAGCGGGAACTGGTGATCTACGTGCACCTGTCGGAGGCAGGTGTCGCGGGTGTCGAGAACACCCGGTCCGCCGTGTCGGTCGACCAGGTGAAGGGCTGGTGCACCGGCACCAACACCAAGGTGATCATCCGCCCGGTCATCGACCTCAACGAAGACCTGTCGACGGACGCCTACCGACCGACCGAGGCGACGCGCGAGCAGGCGGTGCTGACCAACGCGACCTGCGTGTTCCCGCACTGCACCCGACCAGCAAGACCGGCCGACCTCGACCATCTCGAGAACTTCGACGGCACCAACACCGAGTCCCCCAACCTCGCGCCCCTCTGTCGGGGTCACCACCGGTACAAGACCCACGGCGGCTGGACCGTGCGACGGACCGGACCCACGACCTTCACCTGGACCACCCCGTACGGGTACTCCTACGCCTGGGACACCACCCACACCCGACATACCCGCTGACCACACCCCGCCGGCACCGCCGGCGGGGCCACACCCATGTCGAGGCTGCTACGTCCGGTCGATCCGCACCAGGACGCCGCGCTCGTGCTGCCGCACCTCGACGACGCTCAGCTCATCGGGACGCAGCCGCTCGCATCAGCCGGGCGGCCTCGGCGGCCCAGTAGGTGAGCACGATGTCGGCGCCGGCCCGGCGGATCGACGTGAGCGTCTCGAAGATCGCGGCCTCGCGGTCGATCCAGCCGTTAGCCGCGGCGGCCTCGACCATGGCGTACTCGCCGGAGATGTTGTAGGCCGCGACCGGTACGTCGACGGCGGCGCGGACCCGCTGCACCACGTCGAGGTAGGCCAGCGCCGGCTTGACCATCACGATGTCGGCGCCCTCGGCGACGTCGAGCAGTGCCTCCCGGACGCCCTCGCGGGCGTTGCCGGGGTCCTGCTGGTAGGTGCGCCGGTCGCCCTCGAGCGACGAGTCGACGGCCTCGCGGAAGGGACCGAAGAAGGCGGAGGCGTACTTCGCGGAGTAGGCCAGGATCGAGACGTCGGTGTGTTCGGCGTCGTCGAGCGCGGCCCGGATCACCGCGACCTGGCCGTCCATCATGCCGCTGGGGCCGACCATGTCGACGCCGGCGTGGGCCTGCGCGCGCGCCATCTCGGCGTACGCCGCCAGCGTGCGGTCGTTGTCGACCCTGCCGTCCGCCGTCAGCACGCCGCAGTGACCGTGGTCGGTGAACTCGTCGAGGCACAGGTCGCTCATCACCGTGAGCGCGTCGCCGACCTCGGCGACCACGTCGGTGATCGCGAGGTTGAGGACGCCGGCGGGGTCGATGCCGCCCGAGCCGGTGGCGTCCTTGGTCTCGGGGATCCCGAAGAGCATGACGCCGCCGAGCCCGAGGTCGGCGGCCTCGGCCACCGCCTTGAGCAGGGAGTCGCGGGTGTGCTGGACGACACCGGGCATCGACGAGATCGGCTTCGGCTCGGCGAGTCCCTCACGGACGAAGAGCGGCAGCACGAGCTGGCGCGCCTCGAGCGACGTCTCCCCGACCATCCGGCGCAGGGCCGGGGTGGTGCGCAGCCGTCGTGGCCGGACCAGGGGTCCGGCCACCGGGGGGACGTCGCGCTCGGTCACTCCGCGCGCACCCGTCGCCGGGCCGACGGCTTGCGCTCGGACGGCTTGGTCACCGGCTGGCCGGCCTCGACGAGCGAGGCGCGACGGGCCGCACCGAAGTCGGCGAGCGCGTCGACGAGCTCCTCGACGTCCGGGCGGCTGGCCAGGACGTCGACGCGCAGGCCGTGCTCCTCGGCGGTCTTGGCCGTGGCGGGGCCGATCACCGCGATGATCGTCGAGGCGTGCGGCTTGCCGGCGATGCCGACCAGGTTGCGCACCGTCGAGGACGAGGTGAAGACCACGGCGTCGAACTTGCCGGTCTTGATCGCATCGCGGGTCTCGGGCGGCGGCGGAGCCGCCCGGACGGTGCGGTAGGCCGTGACGTCGTCGCACTCCCAGCCCAGGTCGATCAGGCCGGCGACGAGGTTCTCGGTGGCGATGTCGGCGCGGGGCAGGAAGACCCGGTTGATCGGGTCGAGCGCCTCGTCATACTCCGGCCAGTCCGCCAGCAGCCCGGCAGCGGACTGCTCACCGGACGGCACCAGGTCGGCGCGCAGGCCCCACTGGCCGATCGCCTCGGCGGTCTTGTCGCCGACCGCCGCGATCTTGAGACCGGAGAAGGCACGGGCGTCGAGGCCGTACTCCTCGAACTTCTCGCGCACCGCCTTCACCGCGTTGACCGAGGTGAAGGCGATCCACTCGTAGCGGCCCTCGACCAGGCCGCGGACGGCCTTGTCCATCTGCAGCGGGTTGCGGGGCGGCTCGACGGAGATCGTGGGGACCTCGTCCGGCACGGCGCCGTAGCCGCGCAGCCGCTCGGAGAGCGAGCCCGCCTGCTCCTTGGTGCGGGGCACCAGGACCCGCCAGCCGAAGAGCGACTTGGTCTCGAACCACGACAGCGTCTCGCGCAGGTCGACGACGTCACCGACGACGGTCACCGCGGGCGGCGCCATCCGGGCGGTCCGGGCGTCGGCCGCGATCCGCTCGAGGGTGGAGGTCACCGTGGTCTGCTCGGTGGTGGTGCCGACCCGGGTCATCGCGACCGGGGTCTGCGCCGACCGGCCGGCGGCGACGAGCGCCTTGGCGATGTCACCGATCTGGCCGACGGCCGACAGCAGCACCAGGGTGCGCTTGTCGGCGTACTGGCTCCAGTCGACCTTGTCGCCACAGGTGACGACGGCGACCTCACGGTGGTCCTTCGTCGTCAGCGGGATGCCGGCGTACGCCGGGACGGCGTTGACCGACGAGACGCCGGGGACGATCTCGAAGGCGAGGTCCGCCTTGACGCACGCCTGCGCCTCCTCAGGCCCGGAGGCGTAGAGGAACGGGTCACCGGACAACAGCCGGACGACGCGCTGGCCCTTCTTGGCGTGCCGTACGACGACCTTGCCGCGCGCGGCGTGCGTCAGCGGCTGGCCGTCCTCGCCGAAGCCGCCGTCGACGATCTCGGGGCCGACCGGCTCCGCGTCGGCATCGGCGGACACCGGCAGGTCGAGGACCTGTCGGATCAGCTCGGCGTGCTCGGGCACCTCGGTCACCACGACGTCGGCGCGGCGCAGCAGCTCGACGGCGCGCACCGTCAGCAGGCCCGGGTCGCCGGGGCCGCTGCCGACGAACGACACCCAGCCGCGCGGCAGGCTCTGGTTCGGGCTGGTCTTGGCTCGGGTCATGCGTTAGGCACCTTGTCTAGCGAGTCGTTCGTTGGTTGCGTCAGGTCAGCAGCGCCGTCGGCGAGCATCTCCTTCGCGAGCCGGTCACCGACGCCCGCGGCGTCGGCGGGATCCCCGGTGGCGGACATCCGCACCGAGAGCCCCCCGTCGGGTGACAGGGCGATCGCCCGCACCCACAGCTCCTCGCCGTCGTCGCCCTCGACCATGTCGGCCAGGGCTCCGATCGGCGCGGAGCAGCCTCCTTCAAGCGTCGCGAGCACGGCTCGCTCCGCCTCGACCGCGGCGCGGGTCCGCGGGTCGTCCAGTGCCTCGCGCAGCTGAGCCGCAAGGTCGTCATCGGTGCGGCACTCGACCGCGAGCGCGCCCTGGCCGGGGGCCGGGAGCATCTGCAGCGGGTCGAGCACCTCGGTCGCCTCGGCAAGCCGGCCCAGTCGCGCCAGGCCGGCGCGGGCGAGCACGACGGCGTCGTACTCGCCGGACCGGACCTTCGCGATCCGGGTGTCCACGTTGCCGCGGACGCCCACGACCTCGACGCCGAGCCCGAGCGCGTGCAGCTGGGCGGCACGGCGCGGCGACCCGGTGCCGACGCGGCTGCCCACGGGCAGCTCGCCGAGCGTCAGGCCGTCGCGGGCGACGACGACGTCGCGCGGGTCCTCGCGGGTGGGTACGGCGGCGAGGGTGATGCCCTCGGCGGCGTACGTCGGCAGGTCCTTGAGCGAGTGCACGGCGACGTCGACGCGGCCGTCGAGCAGCGCGTCGCGCAGCGCGCTGACGAAGACGCCGGTGGACGAGGCGCCGGCGATCGGCGTGCCCGCGGCCTGGCTGCGGTCGCCCTCGGTGCTGATCTCGACCAGCTCGACCTCGCGACCGAGGCGCGCGGCGATCTGGTCGGCGACCAGCTGGGACTGGGTGGTGGCGAGGACCGAGGCTCGGGTCCCGACGCGAACGGCGCTCATGTCAGGCCCTCGGGGCGGGTGACGGCGTCGACGGCCTCGGGGTCGAGGGCGAACAGCTCGGCGAGGGCGGCGGCGTAGGACACCGCACCGGACTCGTTGGCCAGCTGGCGGACCCGAACGGTGGGCTCGTGCAGCAGCTTGTCGGCGACCCGGCGGACCGTGTGCAGGACCTCCGCGCGGGTCGCGGGGTCGAGGTCGGGCAGCCGGCCGGCCAGCCGGTCCATCTCGGCGTCGACCACCGAGGTGGCCATCGACCGCAGCGCGACGACGGTCGGGGTGACGCTCGCCTGGCGGCGGGCCGTCAGGAACGCCGCGACCTCCTGGGTGACGATCCCTCGGACGGCCTCGACCTCGCGGCCGGCCTCCGAGTCGCGGAGCTCGTCCGCGAGCTCGGCAAGGTTGATCAGCGTGACGCCCGGCAGCGCGCCGGTCTCGGGCTCGACGTCGTGCGGCAGCGCCAGGTCGATGATCGCGAGCTCACGGCCGTCGGCGGTCGCGGCGGCCACCATGGCCGCGGTGACGATGGTGCCGGTCGAGCCGGTGCACGAGACGACCACGTCGGCGCGCGCCAGCTCGTCCGCGACGTCGCTGAGCAGCGCCGAGCGGGCGCCGTACTCGTCGGCGAGGCGCGCGGCGTTGCCGGCGGTGCGGTTGGCGACGGTGACGCTGGCGGCGCCCCGGCGCGAGAGCGTCGCGGTGGCGAGGCCGGCCATGGCACCCGCGCCGAGCACGAGTGCGCGCTTGCCGGTCAGGTCGCCGACCGCGGTGTGGCTGCGGTCGAGGGCGGCCGAGACCAGCGACGGGGCGGCGCGGTCGATGTCGGTCTCCGCGCGGGCGCGCTTGCCGACGCGCAGCGCCTGCTGGAAGAGCACGTTGAGCGCGGGCCCGACGGTGCCGATCTCCTGGCCGGCACTCAGCGCGTCCCGGGTCTGGCCGAGGATCTGCCCCTCACCGAGCGCCATCGAGTCGAGCCCGGCGACCACCTGGAAGAGGTGGGAGACGGCGCCGTCGTCGTAGTGCACGTACAGGTGCGGGATCATCGCCTCGGTCGCCTCGCCGGCGCGCTCGACGAGCAGCCGGGAGACCTCCTCGACGCTGCCGTGGAACCGGTCGACGTCGGCGTAGATCTCCAGCCGGTTGCAGGTCGAGATGACCGTCGCCTCGGTGACGTGCTCGCACGCGGCGACGTCGTCGATCAGCTTGTGCACGCCGTCGCCGTCGAGGGCGACCCGCTCCAGCAGCGAGACCGGAGCGGACTTGTGGGAGATGCCCACCACCAACACACTCATGCGCGTACTCGCTTCGCTCCGTGCGCGCATGAGGCACCGAACACACTGCCCTGGATGGTTCGCTCGCTTCGCTCGCTCACGCCGTGGCCGCCTTCCGCTGCTCGTGGTACGCCAGGATCTGCAGCTCGATCGACAGGTCCACCTTGCGTACGTCGACCTGGTCGGGCACCGCGAGCACGATCGGCGCGAAGTTGAGGATGCTGGTGACGCCGCACGCGACCATCCGGTCGGCGACGTCCTGCGCGGCGACGGCGGGCGTCGCGATCACGCCGATCGCGACGTCGTGGTCCCGCACGATCTGCTCGAGGTTGTCGAAGGCCTGCACCTCGATGCCGGCGACGACCTCGTCGCGGCGCGCCGGGTCGGCGTCGAGGAGCGCGACCACCCGGAAGCCACGGCTGCGGAAGCCGGAGTAGTTGGCGAGGGCCTGGCCGAGGTTGCCGATGCCGACGATCACGACGGGCCAGTCCTGGGTGACGCCGATCTCGCGGGCGATCTGGTAGCGCAGGTACTCGACGTCGTACCCGACGCCGCGGGTGCCGTAGCTGCCGAGGTAGGAGAGGTCCTTGCGCAGCTTGGCGCTGTTGACGCCCGCGGCCGCGGCGAGCTCCTCGCTGGAGCAGGTGCTGGTGCCCTGCTCGGAGAGCGTGGTCAGGGCTCGCAGGTAGATGGGCAACCGCGCGACGGTTGCTTCGGGAATGTCCCGAGAGCTGTCGGCTGAGGTCCGTCCGGTCACTGCAGTTGCCTTCTCCATAGCCAGGGGCTGCTGGGCCGTCGTCGGGCGCAGAGGAACGTCTCCGTTCCAGGTGCCCGGCGGCCAGATCACTGTAGGAGTTTGTGAACGGGAGAACAAAACGAGAGCGGGCGAATCCGCCCCTGGGACTAGCACATGTGACATGAGCCACGCCCAGCGGGTCGATCAGGCGGTCAGTGCGGTCCGTAGCCGCTGCTCGTCGACCCGCCAGAAGTCGTGCTGGCGACCGTCGACGAAGGTCACCGGGATCTCCTCGCCGAACCGCTCCCCCAGCGCCGGGTCGTCGTCGATCGAGACCTCGGCGTACGTCTCGCCGAGCTCCGCGCAGACCCGCTCGATCACCGCGCGGGCGTCATCACAGAGGTGGCAACCCGGTCGGGAGTAGAGGGTGACCCGTGGCCCGGTCATTCGAGCAGGCCGAGGGTACGGCGCCGCTCCATCCCCCGGAGGCGGCCCTTCTGGACCTTGCCGGTGACCGTGCGCGGCAGCTGGTCGACGATCTCGATCCGCGACGGCTGCTTGAACCGCGCCAGCCGCTCCGCACAGTGCTCACGCACCGCGTCGACGAGAGACGCGTGGTCGGCACCCGATGCCCGGACGTAGGCGACCACGGCCTCGCCGGTCCGGTCGTCCGCGACCCCGATCACCGCGACCTCCGCGACGCCCGGGACCTCCTCGATGACGTCCTCGACCTCGACGGGGTAGACGTTGAAGCCGGAGACGATGACGAGCTCCTTGAGCCGGTCGACGAGGAACAGGTCGCCGGACTGGTCGAGGAAGCCGACGTCGCCGGTCGACCACCACCCGTCGGCGTCCGGGCCGCCGGCGCCGTCGGGCCAGTAGCCGCTGAAGAGGTTGGCCCCCCGGATCTGGATCTCGCCCGGGTCGTCGCCCTCCGGCGGGTGGCCGTCGTCGTCGATCAGCCGGATGTCGATGTCCGGCAGGGCCGCACCGACCGAGCCGACCTGGAAGCTCTTGCTGCACAGGGTGCTGGTGACGACCGGGGAGGCCTCCGTCAGGCCGTAGCCCTGATGGACGGGCACGCCGGTGCGGTCGGTGAACTCGCGGACGACCTCGGGGCTCAGCGGTGCCGAACCCGACAGCATCAGGCGGACCGGGCCGAGCCGCTCCTTGAGGTCGGGCTCGGGTCGCCAGTAGGCGAAGACCGGCGGGGCGACGGGGACCACGCTGCACGCCTCGTCGTCGATGATCGCCAGCGTCTCCTGGGGGTCGAAGCGCTCGACGAGGACGAGCTTGGCCCGGTGCCGGAGCACGCCGCCGAGCACGGCGTTGAGGCCGTAGACGTGGAAGAGCGGGAGCACGCCGAGCACGACGTCGTCGCCGTGCATCATCGGCGGCTCGACCTGGGCGACCTGCTCGATGTTGGCGAGGAGCGCCCGGTGGGTGAGCATCGCGGCGCGGGGCAGCCCCGACGTACCGCTCGTGTAGAGGAGGGCCGCCAGCTTCTCGGGGTCCTGCAACGGCAGCGCCGGCCGGGCGATGTCGGCGCGCAGGTGGTCGTAGGACCGCTCACCGGGCAGCAGGGTGGCGCCGACGACCACGACCCGAGGCACGACGGCGCGGGCCGCCAGCTCCGGGTCGAGCGCGTCCCCGCCGTCGACGACGCTGCGGACCACGTCGACCGCGGACCGCATGGTGACCACGGTGTCGGTGTCGGCGACGACCATGCGCGCACCCGAGTCCGCGATCATCCGCGCCAGCTCCCCGGCCTTGGCGAGCGGGTTGACCGGCACGGCCACGGCCTGCGCCCGGAGCACCCCGAGGTACGTCGTCACGAACTCGATCCGGTTGCCGATGGCGATCAGCACTCGGTGCCCGCCGACGATGCCCGAGGCAGCCAGGCCGGTGGCGATCCGACCCACCTCGTCCTCGAGCTGGGCCCACGTCAGGCTGCGGCCTCCGGCCTCGACGACCGCGAGGCGGTCGGGGCTCTCTCCAGCCGCCAGGGTGACGAGCTCAGCCACGTCGCGGATGCCGGACATGGGGGGATACTTCCACACCCCGCGACCCTGGCGGGTGGGTCTACCCTGCCGGTGTGACGCCCGCCGACCGGAGACCGCGACCGCGACCGCGCAACCTGCAGCAGCGGTCAACGTTGGCGGGCGAGGCGGCCGCCGCTGCGACCGAGGTGGAGTCGGCACTCGCTCCGCCCCAGGATCCCGGGGCTGCTGCGTTCTTCGACGTCGACAACACCGTGATGCAGGGCGCGAGCATCTTCCACCTCGCGCGCGGGCTGCACCGACGCAAGTTCTTCACGACCCGCGACATCCTCGGCGCCGCGTGGAAGCAGGCGTACTTCCGGATCGTCGGCGTCGAGGACCCGGAGCACGTCGCCGAGGCCCGCTCGTCGGCTCTGAGCTTCATCGCCGGCCACACGGTCGCCGAGCTCGAGGAGCTCGGCGAGGAGATCTTCGACGAGGGCATGGCCCACCGGATCTGGCCCGGCACCCGCGCCCTCGCGCAGCTGCACCTCGACGAGGGACAGCGGGTCTGGCTGGTCACCGCCGCACCGATCGAGATCGCCCAGATCATCGCCCGCCGGCTCGGGCTGACCGGCGCCATGGGCACCGTCGCCGAGCACGTCGACGGGGTCTACACCGGCCAGCTGGTCGGCGACATGCTGCACGGCCCCGCGAAGGGGGAGGCCATCAAGGCGCTGGCCGCGCGCGAGGGCCTGGACCTGCGCCGCTGCTCGGCGTACTCCGACTCCTACAACGACCTGCCGATGCTCTCCCTGGTCGGCGACCCGTGCGCCATCAACCCGGACCACAAGCTGCGTGCCCACGCCCGCGAGCAGGGCTGGCGGATCCGGGACTACCGGACCGGGCGCAAGGCGCTGCGGGCCGGACTGGTGGTCGGCGGGGTCGCCGGTGCCGCCACCGGCACCGTCGCCGCGGGGCTCGCCCTGCGTGGCCGGCGCCGCTGACGCTCGTCACATCTCAGGCACTGGGCTTTACCCGCCTGGTCTGGTCCAGGAGGAGTAACTCGCGTTTACTGGGGAATGGCTCCGTGGGAAGCAGCCGGGAGGGTTCGCCAATGGGACAGGTCGGTCACGACGTCGCGCGCGGGCTCGACTCGCTGCGCCACCTCGTCATCGAGGTCCTCCTGGCCGAGCGTCCCGTGCTCGCCGGCGTCCCGTGGCTGCTCTCCACCGAGGCGGTCGCGAACGCGCGCAGCGTCACCGGCTCCGGGTCAGGCTCCGGAGGCGGGTACGACGACTCCGAGCTGGCGACCTCCTCCGAGGAGGACGAGGCCGAGCGGGGCCGCCTGATCGCGCTCGTCGAGCTCGCCCGCGGGGGCGACGCCGAGGCGTTCGGCCTGCTCTACGACCACTACCAGGGGTCGGTCTACCGGTTCCTCTACTACCGGACGCGCTCCAGCACGCTGGCCGAGGACCTCACCTCCGAGACCTTCTTCCGCGCGCTGCGGAGCATGAACGGCTTCCGCTGGCAGGGCAAGGACTTCGGCGCCTGGCTGATGACCATCGCCCGCAACCTGGCCACCGACCACTTCAAGGCCGGCCGGACCCGGCTCGAGATGCCCACGGAGGACATGAGCCTCCACGACGACTCGACCGACGGACCCGAGGGCATGGTGCTCGCCGGGCTGACCAACGAGGTCCTGATGCAGGCCCTCACCGAGTTGCCGGCCGAGCAGAGGGACTGCCTGGTGATGCGCTTCCTCCAGGGCATGAGCATCGCCGAGACGGCGGCCGTCCTGGGCCGCAGCGACGGCGCCGTGAAGCAGCTCCAGCTCCGCGGGGTGCGCAACCTCGCCAAGCTGATGCCGGAAGGGATCCGGGACTGATGGCGCGGCTCCCTGAAATCGTTTACGTTCCCGCTCGATCCGCCGTAACTCCGTCGCCTCACGCCTCGTTGAGGTCAACATGACATGGGGGTTCCGGGCGCAACGCGGCGCCGACGACTTCGACACCCTGGTCGAGCAGCTCTCGACCGGTGGCAGCACCTCGACCGACCCGCGGTCCGCCGAGCTCCTCGAGCTCGTGGGAGCGCTCCGCTCGGTCCCCGATCCGCAGCCCCGTCCCGAGTTCGTCGCCGACCTCCGGGGTCGGTTGATGGCCGAGGCCGAGACCGCCCTGGTCCCCACCGACGTGAGCCGGCTCCAGCTCCCCGCGCGGCGTACCGCCCGCGAGCGCCGGATCGCCGCCGTCGTCGGCGGCATCGCGATCGTGGGCGCGTCCACCTCGGTCGCCATGGCGTCCCAGTCCGCTCTGCCGGGCGAGTCGCTCTACCCGATCAAGCGGGCCATCGAGTCGGCCCACGCCGGGCTGTCCGTCGGCGAGGCTCGCAAGGGCGACACCGAGCTCTCCAACGCCGCCGGCCGGCTCGACGAGGTCAACGCGCTGACCCGGAGCGACGGCCTCGGCAGCGACGAGCGGATCGCCCAGACGTTGAGCACCTTCACCTCGCAGGCGACGTCCGCCGCCGACCTGCTGCTGTCCGACTACGCCCACACCGGCCGCGAGTCGTCGATCGTCCGGCTCCACGACTTCGCGTCGAGCAGCATGGACCAGCTCGGCGCGCTCGAGCCCGACATCCCGTACGCCGCCCGCGACGAGCTGATCGCCGCTGCCAGCACGATCTCCCAGATCGACGCCGAGGCGAGCCAGCAGTGTCCCGCCTGCGGCGGCACCCCGATCGAGTCGATCCCGCTGCCGCTCGCCGGCGAGCAGATCCAGCTGCCGTCGTCGGCGCCGGCCGCTCCCACGTCGCACTCCACCGACCGTCCGGGCCGCGGCAACGGCAAGGGCCCGGACAAGGGCCCGGCCAAGGGCAACGGCCCGCAACTCCCCGACGTCGGCGACAACGTGCCCCCGGGCAGCGTGCAGCAGCCCGGCTCGCCCGGCGCGTCCTCGAGCCCCAACGCGGTCCAGGACCTCGCCGCCGGCCTGACCAGCGCGCTGACGGGCAAGGGCGGCGCCGGGACCGGCACCTCCGGGAGCAACCCGACGAGCTCGCCGCTGGGCCAGGTCATCGACGGGGTCGACGAGATCCTGCACGGGGTCCTCGACCCGATCACCGGCGAGCTGGTCCCCCCCGGCAGCACGACGACGCCGTAGCTGGCGCGTCTCCCTACCGGAAGACCGACTGCCGCTTCATCAGGAGCGAGTAGAGCGTCTGCTGGATGGTCTCGCGCACCTGGTCGGTCACGTTGAAGACCAGCATCGGGTCGTCGGCCGCGCCCGCGTCGAACTCGTCGGTGCGGATCGGCTCGCCGAACTCCAGGAGCCACTTCGACGGCAGCGGCACCAGACCCAGGGGGCCGAGCAGCGGGAAGAACGGCGTGATCGGGATGTACGGCACGCCGAGCAGCCGGGCCAGCGACGGCACGTTGCCGACGAGCGGGTAGATCTCCTCGGCGCCGACGACCGACAGCGGGATGATCGGGACGCCCGTGCGGACGGCGGCGGACACGAACCCGCCGCGGCCGAAGCGCTGGAGCTTGTAGCGCTCGGCGTACGGCTTGCCGATGCCCTTGAAGCCCTCCGGCCAGACGCCGACGAGCTCACCGCTGCTCAGCATCCGCTCCGCGTCCTCGGTGCAGGCCAGCGTGGCACCGCTGCGCCGCGCCATCGATCCGACGAACGGCAGCCGGAAGACCAGGTCGGCGCCGAGGGGCCGCAGGAACCGGCCGATCTCGTCGTGGATGGACACCATCGTCATCAGGCCGTCGACCGGGACCGTGCCGGAGTGGTTGGAGACGACCAGGGCGCCGCCGTCGGTGGGGATGTTCTCGATCCCGCGGACCTCGACCCGGAACCACTTCTGGGCGATCGGCCGCAGCGCCGCCATCAGGAAGCGCTCGGTGATCTCCTGGTCGAAGCCGTACTCGTCGATCCGGTAGTCGCCGGCGACGCGGCGTCGCAGGAAGGCCAGGAAGCGGGCGAGCTGCGGCTCCCAGTCGGCGCCGAACACCTCGGCCGCCGCGCCCTGGACGGCGGCGAGCCAGTCGCCCGCAGGGATCCCGCCCTTCGGCGTGGGGATCTCGGTGGTGACCGGCGGTCGCGTGGCCGTCACCGGCTGCTCCGGCTCGGGTGCGGCCTTGGGCTTGGGCTTGGGCTTGGCCTGCGCTGCGGGCTGGGGCCGGGTCGTCGACTTCGGGCCGGTGGCCTTCGCGGGCGCGGCCTTGGGAGCCAGGCTGCGGGCCGCGGAGGACGGCTGGGTGCCGGTCGCCCGGCCGGGTCGGCCGCGGGTGCCGATCGGGATGATCTCGGCGTCACCCATGGTCGCTCCCAGGGACAGCAGGTACGGCGTCCGGGTCCGGAAGCCTCTCGGCAAGGCGGCTGAGCAAGCGGTCGGTGCGGCCCCCGGTCGGGGCGAGCGCGCCGGCCAGGTCGGCGAACGCCTCGGCGGTCGAGTACCTGGGCTCGAAGCCGAGGTGGGTGCGCATCCGGGTCGTGTCGACGCCGCGACCGTAGGTGAGGAACGCGGTCTGCTCGGGCGAGAAGTCGGCCACCCGGGCCGAGCGGAGCAGCGAGCCGACGTTGCCGACGGCGAACGACGGGAGCCCGATCGTGGGCCGCTGCAGGCGGCGCAGCGCCTGGGACAGCATCAGCAGACCGTCGCCGGCGACGTTGAAGGTGCCGGCGACGTCGGTGCGCGTGGCGTGCAGCAGGGCGTCGAGGAGATCGGCCTCGTGGAGGAACTGCAGCCGCGCGTCGTGGCCGAGCACGGTCGGGATGACCGGGAGCCGGAAGTACGACGTGAGCGGGCTGGTGACGCCGGGACCGATCACGTTGGCCGCGCGCAGCAGCGTCACCCGGACGTCCGGGCGGCGACGCGCGAAGCCGCGGACGTAGCCCTCGATCTCGGCGACGTCCTTGGCGTAGCCCGAGCGCGGCGCGCGACGCGGCTCCATGTCCTCGGTGAACATGGCCGGGTCGCGGCTGCTCGCGCCGTACACGGTCGTCGTCGACTTCACGACGAGGGTGCGCAGGCCGGGCGCCTTCTGGCACGCGGCCAAGAGCTGCATCGTCCCGATGACGTTGAGCTCTTTCATCGTGTTGCGACCCCCGGCACTGCCGGGGGTCGAGATCACGCTCATATGGACGACGGTGTCGACGTCCTCCTTGACGATGACCTTCGCGATCACCGGGTTGCGGATGTCGGCGCGCACGAACGAGACGTCGCCGATGTCACCGCGGGGCGGGACAGCGTCGACGCCGATGACCCGAGCGACGTCGGGGTCGGCTGCGGCAGCGCGCGCGAACTTCCGACCGAGGTCACGTGAGACCCCGGTGACGAGGACGACCCTGCCGACGCTGCCCATACGGCGAAGGAGCCGCTCGGCCCTACTTGCCGAGCTTGCGACGCTGGACGCGCGTCTTCTTGAGCAGCTTGCGGTGCTTCTTCTTGGCCATGCGCTTGCGCCGCTTCTTGATGACAGAACCCACAGGGAAACCTTTCAACAGCCATACAGCTGCCACCGGACCAGCCCGGCGGACCGGCCCAGCCTATCCGGGGTTGATGCCCGGGCAGAATCGGGCCGGTCCATCCGGACCGGGTGAGCCGTGTCTCAGCGCCCGCCAGGGCCGATGAGCCAGCCGGGGGTCAGCCGGCGTTGTAGAAGCTCTTGCGGAGGTACTCGTCCACATCGGACTCGAGCACCCGGAAGGAGCGGCCGACCCGGACGGCCGGAAGGTCGCCCCCGTGGACAAGTCGGTAGACGGTCATCTTGGAGACGCGCATCATCCCTGCCACTTCGGCAACGGTGAGGAACTTCGAGTCAGAGCCGTCCCCGGAACTGGTAGCCATCGTGCACCGATTCTTTCTGTCTGGCGCGCCACCGGCTTCCCCGCCGGTGATCACACGCGCCACGCATCCGTGAGAATAGAGCCTGATGTGACTCGTGGGGAAGGGGTTCACCAAAGAAGCGAAAGGGACACGGCGTGTCCGCTTGCGCGCACGTGACCCCGGTGATCTCGCGAGGGGCCCCCGGGGGGACGGTCAGGGCAGCGGGTCGAGACCGTGCAGCGGGAACGCCTCCATGCGGGTGGCGTGGATCGCGCGGTCCAGCCAGGTGTCCGGGTCGTAGCCCTCGCCCCAGTCGCGGTACGCCGGCGTACGCCCGTCGGTGAGGCGCATCGGTGCCACCCGCCCGAGCCGCTCGCGGACGTGCTCGCGCCAGGAGTCGGGGGTCTCCAGCGCGGGGTCGAGTGGCGCGCCGGAGAGGATCGCCAGCAGGTGCGTCCACGCCCGCGGGACGACGTCGACGACGGCGTACCCGCCGCCCCCGGTGGCGACCCACCTGCCGGCGCACAGCTCGTGGGCGAGCTCGTGCACGGCCAGGTAGGCGGCCCGCTGGCCGTCGACGGTGAGCATCAGGTGCGCGAGCGGGTCCTCGGCGTGGGAGTCGCAGCCGTGCTGGGTGACCAGCACCTGCGGGTCGAACTCACGCAGCAGCGGGGGTACGACGGCGTGGAAGGCGCGTAGCCAGCCGGCGTCGCCCGTGCCTGGCGGCAGCGCGACGTTGACGGCCGAGCCCGGCGCCTCCGGGCCACCCAGGTCCTGCGGGAAGCCGGTGCCCGGGAAGAGCATCTGGCCGGTCTCGTGCAGGGAGATCGTCAGCACCCGGGGGTCGTTCCAGAAGATCCGCTCGACGCCGTCGCCGTGGTGGACGTCGAGGTCGACGTACGCCACCCGCTCGGCGCCCTGGTCGAGCAGCCACTGGATGCCGACCGCGACGTCGTTGTAGATGCAGAAGCCGCTGGCCCGCCCGGGCATCGCGTGGTGCAGCCCGCCCGTGATGTTGGCGGCGTGCAGGGACTCCCCGCTCCAGACCTGGCGGAACGCCTCGACGCTGGCCCCGACGATGTGCGCGGTCGCGTGGTGCATGTCGCGGAAGATCGGGTTGTCGTCGGTGCCGAGCCCGTGGGCCCCGTCGGCGGAGAAGGGGTCCCGACCGGCGCGCATGACCGCCTCGATCAGCTCGGGTCGGTGCACGGTCGCGATCAGGTCGTCGCTCGCCACCGGCGCGGGCACGACGCGCAGGCGCTCCCCCACGACGCCGAGGTCGGTCGCCAGTCGCATCGTCAGGTCGACGCGCAGCGGCGACATCGGGTGGTCGGGGCCGAAGTCGTACTCGGTCAGGCTCTGGTCGAAGACGACCGTTGCCGGTCCTGAGCACGGGACCGACGGGGAGGACACGTGACGGACGTTACCGGTACGGTTGGAACGTGCTGACGACCCGTTCCACCCAGTGGTGGCCCGCCTGACCGGCGGCCCACCCTCGAAGCACACCTTCCATCGGCCGCCCACGGGCGGCCGTTCTGCATCTCCGGACCACCCGTGGGCTCTCACTCCAGGAGATCCCATGTCCTCCCACCCGCACCGCAAGCTCTCGCTGCTCACCCCGAGCGGCCACCTGACCCTCGGCAACCTGCTGGGCGCCCTGCGCCCGATGGCCGCCGGCCAGCACGAGGCCGACTGCTTCTACGGCATCGCCGACCTGCACGCGCTGACGACGCCGCACGACCCGGCCCGCCTGCGGGACACCGTCCGCGAGACCGCGACGATCCTGCTCGCCGCCGGCCTCGACGAGTCGACGCTCTTCGTGCAGAGCTGGGTGCCGGCCCACGCGCAGCTGGCCTACCTGCTCGAGTCCACGGCGTACACCGGCGAGCTCAACCGGATGATCCAGTTCAAGGAGAAGGGCCGCGGCGTCGACTCGACGCGGGTCTCGCTCTACACCTACCCGGCGCTGATGGCGGCCGACATCCTGCTGTACCGGCCGCAGGAGGTGCCGGTCGGCGCCGACCAGCGCCAGCACGTCGAGCTCACCCGAGACCTGGCGATCCGCTTCAACACCACCTACGCGCCGGTCTTCACGGTGCCCGAGGTGACCGTCCCCCCTGTCGGCGCGCGGGTGATGCGGCTGGACGACCCGCTCCGCAAGATGGGGAAGTCCGACACCTCGGCGGCCGGCGTGATCGCGCTGCTCGACCCGCCCGACGTCGTACGCCGGAAGGTGGCGCGTGCGGTCACCGACTCCGACACCGGCCCCGACGCCGTACGCACGGATCCGGCGAAGCCCGGCGTGACCAACCTGCTGGACATCCTCTCGGCCTGCGGCGGCTCGGCCGACGGCATCACGACGTACGGCGCCCTCAAGCGAGCCGTGACCGATGCGGTCGTGGCCGAGCTCGCGCCGCTCCAGAAGAGGTACGCCGAGCTCGCGGCCGACCCGACGCACGTGGACGGGATCTTCCGCGCCGGGGCCGCCCGCTGCCGGGAGGTGACCGCCCCGGTGCTGGCGGCGGCGGAGGCCGCGATCGGTCTCTGAGGATCCGCTCTTGAACATGTTCAAAACTTGGGTTACGGTCATCCCGTCCATTAGTTGAACACGTTCAAGAACCGGAGAAGCCCCATGACCTGGACCGTCGGCACCTATGTCGTCTACCTGCTGCTCACCCTCCCGCTGACCGTCTGGGTGGCGACCACCCTGTCGCGCAACGGACGCGTGTTCCTCGAGGACGTGTTCGCCGGCAACGAGGACCTGACCGACGCCGTCAACCGGCTCCTCGTGGTCGGCTTCTACCTGCTCAACCTCGGCTTCGTGGTGCTCTTCCTGCGGATCAGCGACCCGGTCGAGGAGCTCGGCGGCCTGTTCGACACGCTCAGCGTGAAGGTCGGCGTGGTGATGCTGACGCTCGGCGTCCTGCACTTTCTCAACGTCTACGTCTTCAACGCGATCCGCCGGCGGAGCCGGTTCGAGCAGGCCCGGGTCGCCCCCGTCGCGCCGCAGGCGTTCCTCCCGCCGACCCAGCCCGCCTACCCGCGATGACGCCCGACGACCTGAGGCTGACCGTCCTCACCGACCCGGCGTGTCCGCTGTGCCGACGCTTCGCGGACTGGCTGGCCCGCCAGCCGCTGCTGGTGCCCCTGGAGCTCGTGCCCGCAGGCTCGCCCGAGGCGCGCAGCCGCTTCCCGATGCTCGACCACGCGCGGACGGTCGAGGAGATCACCGTCGTCGGCAGCGACGGTGCGGTGTGGACTCACGAGCACGCCTGGGTGATGTGCCTGTGGGCGACCCGGTCGCACCGCCGCAACGCGATCCGGCTGAGTCGGCCGCACCTGCTCCCCCTGGCCCGGGGCGCGGCCTACAGCGCGGCCGGCATCCGCCACCTGCTGGCCCGCCGTCAGGTCGGCAACGAGGTCCGGGTCGAGCTCCGAGGAGGTGACTACGCTGATGTCTGTGCCGGACCCTGCAGCCCGCTCGCCCAAGGCTGAGCAGACCCGCCGGACCATCGTCGACGCGGCGATGCGGCTCTTCCGCACCGCCGGCTACGACCGGTCGACCATGCGCGCGATCGCCGCCGAGGCCGGGGTGTCGGTGGGCAACGCCTACTACTACTTCGGCTCCAAGGAGCACCTGGTCCAGGCGTTCTACGACCAGCTCCAGGAGGAGCACGCGGCGGCCGCCGCCCGGGTCCTGGCCACCGAGCGCGGCTTCGCCGACCGGCTGAGCGGCGTCCTGCTCTCCTGGGTCGACGTGGCGGCACCCCACCACGCGTTCGCCAGCCAGTTCTTCCAGAACGCCGCCGATCCCTCGAGCCCGCTCTCGCCCTTCAGCCCGGAGTCGGCGCCCGCGCGTGACGCCAGCATCGCCATCTTCGAGGAGCTGCTCGCCGGCGCCGACGTCAAGGTCGGCGCCGCCCTGCGCGCCGAGCTGCCGAGCCTGCTGTGGCTGCTGCTGATGGGCATCGTCCTCTTCTGGGTCTACGACACCAGCCCCGACCAGGCCCGGACCCGCCTGCTGGTGCGCCGGGTCGCACCGATCGTCGACCGGCTCGTGCGGCTGTCGCGGATGCCCGTCGTACGCGGCGTCGTCGACGACCTGGTCGGCCTGGTCAAGGAGCTGCGGTCGTGATCGGCCGGGTCGCAGCGGCGGCGTACGTCGTGGTCGTGGCGACGGTCGCGACGGTCGGCTTCACCACCGGATCGACGGCCGGGATCCTGATCGCGGCGGCGCTCTCGCTGCCGGCGAGCGTCCCGGCGATCGTCGGCTACTACCTCGTCTACGGCCTGCTGGCCCTGGTGCCGGGCGCCAACCCGGACAGCAGCACCGGCTCGATGTCGTGCACCGCCGAGGGCGTGTGCTCGGGCTCGAGCAACGGAGACCTCGCGACGTGGTTCGTCGTCGCGACCGACGCGGTGGGGATCGTGGCCCTGACCGCCGCCGCCGTGCTGAACGTCGTGCTCCTCCGGATGGTCCGGCGCGGTCGCCGGGTCAGAGGAAGCGCTTCAGCTTCAGCCCGGACTCCGTCGGGAGCTTGACGGCGATCCCCTCGGCGACCGCCCGCAGCACCCAGCCGTCCCCGGAGCGGGCGATCCGGGCCATCACGACGCCGGTCTCGGGCACGCCCAGGGTCAGCGTGATCCGCGCGAGCTCGGTGCCCTCGTCGTCGACGACGCGACAGTAGGCGTTGGCGACCCACTCGAGGCTGTGACCGTGGTAGCTGGTGACCAGCAGGAAGATCGTGTCGATCTGCCGGTGCACCTGCGCGAGGTCCACGGTGATCGTCTCGTCGTCACCTTCGCCACTGCCGGTGGTGTTGTCGCCGAGGTGCACGACCGACCCGTCACGGGTCGTGCGGTTGTTGTAGAACGCGAGGTCGAAGAGCTGCCCGCCGCCGAACTCGACCGCCGAGGCATCGAGGTCGACGTCACGGTCGCCGCCGCTGCTGAACGGTCCGGCGCTGGGGTTCTTGTCCCACCCGAGCCCCATCCGCAGCAGGCCGCCCCCGGCGGGCAGCTCGATCTCCTGGCCCTTGCTCAGCTCGATCACGAGGTCGACGCTACCGCCCGGCGCGGCCGGTGCTCACGACATCAGGATGCCGACGGGCCCGGGTTCGGTTCGGTCCGGGCGTCGCGCTCGGCCAGCCACTTCAGGGTGCGCAGCTGCTTGCGCATCATCACCAGGTCGCCCCAGGCGAGGAGCCGCGACCTCGTCCAGCGCAGCGGACCGTCCTGGGCGACGGAGATCCGACACACGATCCGGGATCCGGCGCCGGCGGGCTCCGCGGCGTACGTCATCGCGACCGGGCCGAAGAGCCGTCGCCCGGCAGCCGTCGTGATCGCGGTCCAGTGGTGCGGCGCCTCGAACGCGACGAGCTCGAAGACGACCGCCATCCGCTGCCCGGGGACGAGGCGGTCCGCGCCCGGCGTGAGGGTGCGTGGGCTCCTGCGGCCGCGGTTGTCGATCCAGTCGTACGAATAGGGCGCGACCGCGATCTGGCACAGCCAGCGCCAGGTGAGCTCCTGGGACGCGGCGACGGAGATGCTCCGGGTCATCGACAGCATCGTCCCGTCGACGAGGTGGTCGGCGGCGTACGGTCGGCGCGCCTCGGCCCGGGTCGCACCCCAGGTCAGCGGCAGCGCCATGGTCATCAGCTTCCTTCGGCGAGTTCCCGGGACCGGTCGCGGGCGGCCTCCATGGCAGCGAGGAACGCCGCTCGGACCCGGTGGATCTCGAGCTCGCGCAGGGCGGCGGCCGTCGTACCGGCGGGCGAGGTGACCTGCTCGCGGAGCACGGTCGGGTGGGTGCCGGTCTCGCGGAGCATCTTGGCGGAGCCGACGAGCGTCTGGACGACGAGGTCGGTGGCGGTCGAGCGCGGCAGCCCGAGGTGCACGCCGGCCTCGATCATCGACTCGACGACGAAGAAGATGTACGCCGGCCCGCTGCCGGAGATCGCCGTGACCGCGTCCTGCTGACGCTCCGGGATCCGCAGCACCTTCCCGACGGACGCCATCAGCGCCTCGGCCTCGGCGAGGTCCTCCTCGCTGCAGTGGCTGCCCGGGGAGATCGCGGCCATGCCCTCGTCGACCAGCGCCGGGGTGTTGGGCATGACCCGGACGACGGCGACACCCTCGGGCACGCGGGCCTCGATGAACGCCGTGGTGATGCCGGCAGCCAGCGAGACCAGCAGCTGACCGGGACGCAAGACGGAGGCGATCTCGTCGAGCACGTCGCCCATGTCCTGCGGCTTGACGACCAGCGCGATCGTGTCGGACTTCTGCGCGGCCTCGACGTTGGAGACCACGGCGACGCCGTACCGGTCCTCGAGCTCCTTGGCGCGGTCGGCGCGCTTCTCGCCGACGAGGAGGTTGTCGACGCGGCGGCCGGCGCGGACCAGGCCCGACAGGAGGGTCTCGCCCATCACGCCGGCGCCGAGGATGGCGGTCTGGGACATGCTGCCTACTTCTTGGAGATGAGGGACTTCACGAAGAATGACAGGTTCTGCGGACGCTCCGCGAGCCTTCTCATCAGGTAGCCGTACCACTCGGTGCCGTAGGGGACGTAGACGCGGACGCGCTCGCCCTTCTCGGCCAGGCGGCGCTGCTCGTCGGGGCGGATGCCGTAGAGCATCTGGAACTCGTAGGTGCCCGGCGTCCGGCCGTAGCGGCTCGCCAGCGAGCCGGCGATCTCGATCATCCGCGGGTCGTGGGTGGCGATCATCGGGTAGCCCTCGCCGGCCAGCAGCACCTTGAGGCAGCGGACGTAGGACTTGTCGACGTCGAGGCGGTCCTGGAAGGCGACGTCCTCGGGCTCGAGGTAGGCGCCCTTGCAGAGCCGGACCCGCGAGCCCTCGTGGGCCAGCGCGCGGCAGTCGGCCTCGGTGCGGTGCAGCATCGCCTGGAGGACGGCGCCGGTCTCGGGGAAGTCCTTGCGCAGCTCGCGCAGGATGCTCAGCGTCGAGTCGGTGGTGGTGTGGTCCTCCATGTCGAGGGTGACCGTGGTGCCGGCGTTGCGGGCGGCGCGGCAGATGGTGCGGGCATTCTCGAGCGCCGTCTTGTGGCCGACCTCGGGGAGGAACTGGCCGATGGCGCTGAGCTTGACCGACACCTCGGCGCCCCGGGTCAGGCCGCGGGCGGAGAGCTGCTTGAGGACGTCGACGTACGCCGCGACCGTCGCCTCGGCCTGGTCGGCGTCGAGGGTGTCCTCGCCGAGGAAGTCGAGCGTCACCAGCAGCCCGTCCTGGGCGAGCCCGGCGGTCGCGTCCGCGGCGGACTCGTTGGTCTCGCCGGGGACGTAGCTGCGGACGATCCCGGCCGAGACCGGCATGGTGCTGACGAGCTTCTTGACCTGGCCGCTGCGGGCAAGCAGGAGAAGGGGCTGACGGAGGAGCGACATGCCACTCAGGCTACGACGGGGACGTGCGGATGCCCGATTTCAGGGTGTACGGCGCCGCAGGGTCGCGGCGCCCAGGGCGAGCCCGGCGACGGCGTACGCCGCGACGACCACGAGGTCGCGCCAGACGTCTCCGGTGGCGGTCGTCTCGGTGAGGGTCTGCATCGCGTCGACGGCATAGCTGAGCGGCAGCACGTTGCTGACCCACTCGAGCACCTGCGGCAGCTGGTCGCGCGGGACGAAGAGGCCGCACAACAGGATCTGCGGGATCACCACGGCCGGCATGAACTGCACGGCCTGGAACTCGGTCTGCGCGAAGGCGCTGACGAACAGGCCGAGCGCCGTACCGAGGACGGCGTCGACGACGGCGACGACGAGCAGCAGCCAGACCGGCCCCTGCACGTCGAGGCCGAGCAGGCCGACGCTGAGGCCGACCGCCAGCGACGCCTGGACGGCGGCGACCGCCCCGAAGGCGAGCGCGTAGCCCAGCAGGAAGTCGAGCTTGCCCATCGGCATCGCGAGGAGGCGCTCGAGGGTGCCGCCGCTGCGCTCGCGGAGCGTGGTCACGCTGGTCACCAGGAACATCACGATGAACGGGAACATCGCGAGCAGGGCCGGCCCGACCTGGTCGAAGACCGGGGTGTCCTCGAACATCCACCACAGCAGGGTGATCAGCAGGCAGGGCAGGACGAGCAGCAGGGCGAGGGTGCGCCGGTCGCGGCGGATCTGGGTCAGCACGCGGCCGGCGACGGCCAGCGTGATGCGGGGCGTCATGCGTCTCGCCTCACGATCGCGAGGAAGGCGGCGTCGATCGAGTCGGCCTGCGCCTCCCGCTTGATGTCGTCGGGTGACCCGTCGGCGATGATCCGACCGTCGCGCATCAGCAGCAGCCGGTGGCACCGCTCGGCCTCGTCCATGACGTGGCTGGACACGAACACCGCGGTCCCGGCGTCGGCGAGGCGGTGGAAGAGCGCCCACAGGTCCTCGCGGAGGACTGGGTCCAGACCGACCGTGGGCTCGTCGAGGACGAGCAGGTCGGGGCTGCCGAGGAGCGCGACCGCCAGGCTGGCCCGGCTGCGCTGGCCGCCGCTGAGCCGGCCCACGACCTGGTCCCTGCTGCGGGCCAGGTCGACCGCCTCGACGACCCGATCCACCTCGCCGCTGTCGACACCGAGCACGCGGGCGAAGAAGCGGAGGTTCTCGGCGACCGTCAGGTCGTCGTACACGCTGGCCGCCTGGGTGACGTAGCCGACCCGGTCGCGCAGCGGCCTGCTCCCGGCCGCCTCGCCGAAGATGCTGACCGTCCCGGCCCGCGTCCGCTGGACGCCGACCAGGCAGCGCATCAGCGTGGACTTGCCGCAGCCGCTGGGGCCGAGCAGGCCGGTGACGCCACCGCCGATCCTGAGCTCGAGCCCGTCCAGCACCGGGCGCGCCCCGCGGCGTACCCGGAGCCCACGAATCTCCACCGCGTTTTTCACCATGTGATGAATTGTGGCCAATGCAGGCTGCCTGAGGCAAGGACTTCTCAGGCACTTCCTGAACTTCTCGGGCCTTGCACTGCCTGAGAAGCTCAGGGATCCCCGGTAAACCGGGTATCCCTGGGATCCCCGGGACAGGTGGGACTACGGCAACGGCCCGTCCAGATACCGCTGCAGGGTCGGGGCGTACGTCGCGACCAGCTGGTCGGCCGGCGCGGAGGCGAGGGGCTCGACGGCGAGGACGTAGCGGATCACGACGAGGCCGACGAG
Source organism: Nocardioides conyzicola (assembly GCF_039543825.1). Taxonomy (NCBI): domain Bacteria; kingdom Bacillati; phylum Actinomycetota; class Actinomycetes; order Propionibacteriales; family Nocardioidaceae; genus Nocardioides; species Nocardioides conyzicola. Next base: position 1,185,096 of record NZ_BAABKM010000002.1, read on the forward strand.
CTGGGAGGCGACCAGCTGCATCCGGCGCTCCGGCTCGTCGAGGCCGAGCGCCACGCCGACGGGCGCGAGCACCATGCGGAAGAACCCGTCGCGCACCAGCTGCTGGCCGCCCGGCTCGAGGACGCCGCGGACCAGCGCGAGCAGGGGCAGCCGCGTCTCCTCGATGTCCCACACCTTCACGAAGAGCTGCATCAGCCGCTCCCCCGCGCCATCCACTCCCGCCTCGACCACCGGCAGCAGCGCGACACGGGGGTCGACCCGCAGCTCGAGCGCGGCCACGAACAGGTCGTCCTTGGACCCGAAGTAGTGGTGCACCAGTGCCGCGTCGACACCGGCCGCGGCTCCGACGGCGCGGACCGACGTCCCGGCGTAGCCGTGCACGGCGAACAGCTCACGGGCCGCGGCGAGGATCGCCGCCCGGGTGTCGGGAGCCCCAGGCCGGCGGCCGCGGCGAGGAGCGTCCGAGGTCACGGGGTGCCCACCGCCAGGTGCTCGCGGGCGAACTCCAGCGACTCGACCAGGTCGCGTTCGCGCTCGGTCCGGTCGACGCACTTGCGGGTGTTGATCTCGAGCACGACCTCGCCGGAGAAGGCGGTCGTCGCGAGGTGGCGCAGGAAGGACCCCGCGTTCATCGACCCGCGTCCGGGCACCAGGTGCTCGTCCTTGGCCGACCCGGTGCCGTCGGTGAGGTGGATGTGTCGCAGCCGGTCGCCGAGACGCGTCGCCATCTCCACCACGTCGGAGCCCGCGATCGCGGCGTGGGACAGGTCGATGGTCGTGTTGGCGTAGGGCTCGGTGGACGGGTCCCAGCCGGGCAGGTACATCTCCGCCTTGCGGCCGGAGGCCCGCCACGGATACATGTTCTCGACCGCGAAGGCGAGCCCGGTCGAGGCCTCCAGCGCCGCGATCCCGTCGACGAACTCTCGGGCGTACGCCTTCTGCCAGCGGAACGGCGGATGGACCACGACCACCTCGGCACCGACGGCGTGCGCCATCTCGGCCGACCGCTCGAGCTTGCCCCAGGGCTCCGTGCCCCAGACCCGCTGGGTGAAGAGCAGGCACGGGGCGTGCACGGCGGAGATCGGCACCCCGTGGTGGTCGGAGAGCTGCTTGATCGCCGACGTCTGCTGGCTCAGCGCGTCGATCCCGACCATCACCTCGACCGTGTCGTAGCCCAGTGACGAGGCGTACGAGAACGCGTGGGCGGAGGACTCGGGGTAGACCGAGACGGTCGACAACCCGATCCGGGGCAGCGTGCTCATGGGAGATCACCGATCTGGTCGAGACGCTCGAGGATCACACCCTCGCGCAGTGCCCACGGGCAGATCTCGAGCGCCGAGATCTCGAAGATGTCCATGACCGCCTCGGCCACCAGCGCGCCGGGCACGATCTGGTGGGCCCGGCTGGCCGAGACGCCCGGCAGGCCGGCCAGCTCGTCGCGGGTCATCGACGCCAGCTTGGGGACCCAGTCCGCCAGCGCGTCCGCGGACAGGGCGCGCGGCACGAGCGGACCCTCGGCCGACGGGGCGGCACCGCAGATCCTGGCCAGCGACCGGAAGGTCTTCGACGTCGCCGCCGCATGGTCGGCGATGCCGTGGCGCAGCAGTCGTCCTGCGTCGCGGGCGATGTCGGCCCGGATCTGCTTGCGCAGCCCGCGCACCGCGTCGTCGTCGAGCCGTCCGTTCGCGAAGTGCTGGCGCGCGAGCCTCGCGGCCCCCAGCGGGAGCGACCACGCAACCTCGGGCTCCTCGTCGGCACCGCCGGCCATCTCCAGGGAGCCGCCGCCGATGTCGAAGACCCAGAGCCGCCCGGCGGACCAGCCGAGCCAGCGTCGTACGGCGAGGAAGGTCAGCCGCGCCTCGTCGTCGCCCGACAGGACCGCGATCGGCAGCCCGGTGCGCTCGTCGACCTCGCCGAGCACCGCGTCGCAGTTGCCGGCGTCGCGGACCGCGGAGGTCGCGAAGGCCAGCATGTCCTCGCAGCCCTTCTCCTCGGCGACCCGGAGCGCCTGGGCGGTGAAGGCGGCGAGGGCGTCGATCCCCTGCTGGGACACGGATCCGGCGTCGTCGAGGTGCTCCGCGAGACGCAGCGGCTCCTTGTAGGAGAAGGCCGGCAGCGGCGCCGCGCCGCGGTGGGCGTCGACCACCAGCAGGTGTCCGGTGTTGGACCCGATGTCGAGGACGCCCAGTCGCATGTGCCCAACGTACTAGGGGTTTGTCCCAGGACCCGTAGGGTTGCGGCGTGCCCGAAGTCGACCTGGTCTTTCCCCGCGCGTACGTCGAGTTCGTGAACCCCGCCGACGAGTCGGAGGTGCTGCGCTGCGATCTCACCTGGCTGACGTCCAGCTACAAGTGCATCTTCGGCGAGGGATGCTGCGGCATCTACGCGGATGCGCCCGACGTCGGCTGCTGCACCCTCGGCGCGCACTTCGCCGACAAGGCGGACGAGAAGCGGGTCGCGGCGTACGTCGACCTGCTCGACGACAAGCTCTGGCAGCAGAAGCCGAAGGGCCGCGCCGTCAAGAAGAAGGACTGGATCGAGGTCGACGAGGACGGCGAGCGCAAGACGCTCACCACGGTCGTCGGCGGCCAGCAGGCGTGCGTGTTCCACAACCGCACCGACTTCGAGCTCGGGGCGGGCTGCGCCCTGCACGCACTGGCGTTCGTGCTCGAGAAGAACCCGGTCGAGACGAAGCCGGACGTGTGCTGGCAGCTGCCGATCCGCCGTACGTTCCGCACGGTCGAGCGCCAGGACGGCACGTCGTACACGGAGGTCTCGATCGGTGAGTACGACCGCCGCGGCTGGGGCCCCGGCGGCCACGACCTCGACTGGTACTGCTCGGGCAACACCGAGGCGCACGTCGCCACCGAGGCCGTCTACATGACCCACGAGGCCGAGCTCACCGCTCTCATGGGCAAGGCGGCGTACGACGAGCTGGTGCGGCACTGCGACGCGCACGTCCGGTCGCGCTCGGCGCTGGCGCTGCATCCCGCCGACCCCCGCTGACCGGAACTCTCGACGTCAAGAAACACCGACCCCGGTGTCCGCGACCGTCACGAGGGCGCCCAGAATCTCCACATGCGCTTGGACCATCTCTCTTTCGCCGCAGGACCAGATGGCCTCGCCAGCACCGCCCAGCGACTCGGGGGACTGCTCGGCAAGGACTTCGTGGACGGCGGGGTGCACCCTCGCTTCGGCACCCGCAACATGATCCTGCCCCTCGCCGGTGACACCTACCTCGAGATCGTCGAGGTCCTGGACCACCCGGCCTCCGACAAGGCCCCGTTCGGCCAGGCCGTGCGTGCCCGCTCCGCCCTCGGCGGCGGCTGGCTCGGCTGGGTCGTCGCGGTCAAGGACATCTCCGTCGTGGAGGCCCGTCTCGGCCGCGAGGCCGTCACGGGCAGCCGCCACCGCCCCGACGGCGAGGCCCTCCGCTGGAAGCAGATCGGCGTCAGCGGCCTGATGGCCGACCCCCAGCTGCCGTTCTTCATCGAGTGGGAGAGCCCCTCGGAGATGCACCCGAGCACGGGCGCCGACGAGGACTTCTCCCTTGCCTGTCTGGAGATCGCGGGCGACCCGCAGCGCGTCAGCGAGTGGCTCGGCGAGTCCGTCGAGGCGCCGCTGGAGGACGTGAAGGTCGAGTGGGTGGCCCCCAACGGCACCCCGGGCATCCTCGCCGCGCAGTTCCAGACGCCCCGCGGCCTGGTCCGGCTCTGACGCCCTGAGCGTCTCCCCCGGGGCTCGGCCGAGCCCCAACATCTGGAACCACCCCGCGACGTACGAGACCGAGAACCGCGCGGTCGACCCGGACGGCGCGATCGAGGCCGCGATGCGGTCGGTCGCGTCGTGGGACGGGCGAGCGGTGCTCGACGTCGGCTGCGGCACGGGCTTCCACCTCCCCTGGCTGGCCGCGACCGCGTCGTCGGTCGTGGGCGTCGAGCCGCACGGCGACCTGGCCGCCCTGGCCCGTCGCCGCACCCGCCGGCTGACCAACGTCACCGTGCTCGACGGCACCGCGCAGGCCCTGCCGCTCCCGGACGCGTCCGTCGACGTCGCGCACGCCCGGTGGGCCTACTTCTTCGGTCCCGGCTGCGAGCCGGGCCTGGCCGAGCTCGACCGGGTCGTACGCCGTGGCGGCACGGCGTACGTGATCGACAACGACCCGACCCGCTCGACGTTCGGCGGGTGGTTCCGGCAGGGTTACCCCGAGGTGGACCCGGGCGCGGTCGAGCGGTTCTGGTCGACCCGGGGCTGGACCCGGATCCCGGTCGACATGCGGTGGTCGTTCACGTCCCGGGCCGACCTGGAGTCGGTGGTGCGCATCGAGTTCGCGGCCGCGGTCGCCGACGCCGTGCTGGCGGAGCACGACGGCACCGAGGTCGACTACGCCGTCAACGTCTGGTGGCGCTCCTACTAGGAGGACCCGCGTACGGCGAGGGTCGGCGTCAGCATCACGCCGGTGGCGGCGGCGGGAGGGTGGGCGAGCAGGCCCTCGAGCGCGGTGACGACCTCGACGGCGACCTGCTCGAGCGGCTGCCGGACGGAGGTGAGCCCGGGCGGCACGACCTGGGCGACCTGGGAGTCGTCGAACCCGATGACCGCGACGTGCTCGCCGGCGCGCATCCTCCGGTCCCGCAGGGTGTGCAGCACCCCCATCGCGAGGGTGTCGGAGGCGCAGACGAACGCCGACGGCTCGGCGCTGTCGAGCAGGTGGGCGCTCGCCTCACGGCCGGAGGCGATGGTGTCCTCGACCCGCGACGCGAGGCCGGTGGTGGGCAGCCCGCGCTCGTGCATGGCCCGAGTCCATCCCGAGCGGCGGTCCTCGCCGATCCGGGAGTCCTTGCGCCACCCGATCCACGCGATCCGGTGGTGGCCCTTGTCCAGCAGGTGCCGCGTGGCGAGCTCGGTGCCGGCGGCGCCGTCGACGTCGACCCAGGAGTGCCGCGCCTGGCCCCCGTCTGCCGACTGGAGGGAGTCCCAGGGCCGGCCGAAGGCGACGAAGGGCGCCCGGCGTTCCTGCAGCCACGCGGCCTGGGGGTTGCCGAGGTAGGTGTCGGTCACGACGAACGCGTCGACGGCGGTGGAGCGCAGCAGGTCGTCGTACCCCGCGACCGGGTCGGTCGCCGACCCCGTACCCGCGAAGAGCAGCACGTGGTAGCCGGCCTCGCGCGAGGTCTCGACCAAGGAGTGCACGAAGCGGTCCATGGTCGCGTTGGCGGTGCCCTCCTGGGCCGGACCGATCCGCATCCCGATCAGGTGCGAGGCCCGGGTGCGCAGGTTGCGCGCGGCCCGGTTGGGCGAGTAGCCGAGGGCGTCGATCGACTCCTGGACCCGGGTGAGCGTGTCCGGCCGGAGGAGGTCGGGGTTGTTGATCGCGTTGGAGACGGTCTGCCGCGAGACGCCGGCGCGCTCGGCCACGTCGGCCAGCGTCGGCGGGGTCGTCGGCACGGTGGCTCGGGTCTGCACCCGACCGATGGCGTGCTCGTCGTTCCGGGGCACCCACACCTCCTCGACCTGCAGGGTGGCCGCTTGATCGTTCCAATGAGAACACACCCGGTCGCTCTTGGACACGTGTTCCACCACGACGCCGGTGTCGTACGCCGGGTGTCGGCGCCGCCGCCTAGCGTGTGCGCATGCCCAAGACCGCGAGACCCGCCTACCGCTGCTCCGAGTGCGGATGGGAGACCGCCAAGTGGGTCGGCCGGTGCGGCGAGTGCCAGGCGTGGGGCTCGGTGGCCGAGGCGGCGGCGGTGCCGAAGGGGCGGACGACGGCGAGCCCGGTGACGACCCCCGCGGTCCCGATCGGGCAGGTGTCGGTGAAGGAGTCGGCGTTCCGCACCAGCGGGGTCCCCGAGCTCGACCGGGTGCTGGGCGGCGGCCTGGTGCCCGGCGCGGCGATCCTGCTCGCCGGCGAGCCCGGTGTCGGCAAGAGCACCCTCCTGCTGGAGGTCGCCGCGCAGACGGCGCGCTACCAGCGCCGGACGCTCTACGTCACCGGCGAGGAGTCGGCCTCCCAGGTGCGGCTGCGCGCCGACCGCACCGGCGGGGTCCACGACGAGCTCTTCCTCGCCGCGGAGACCGACCTCGGTGCGGTGCTCACCCACATCGAGCAGGTGCGGCCGTCGCTGCTGGTCGTCGACTCGGTGCAGACGATCGGCGCCTCGGGCATCGACGGCGTGCCCGGAGGCGTCACCCAGGTCAAGGAGGTCTCGGCCGCCCTGGTCCGCGTCGCCAAGACGCACAACATCACCACCGTGCTGGTCGGCCACGTGACCAAGGACGGCTCGATCGCCGGACCCCGGGTGCTCGAGCACCTCGTCGACGTGGTGCTCAACTTCGAGGGCGACCGCAACTCCCGGTTCCGGATGGTTCGCGCGATGAAGAACCGGTTCGGGCCCATCGACGAGGTCGGCTGCTTCGACCTCGGCCCCGACGGCATCACCGCCGTGACCGACCCCACCGGCCTGTTCGTCGAGAACCACCACAGCCAGGTGCCCGGCACCTGCGTGGCCGTGACCATGGAGGGACGCCGGCCGATGCTGGCCGAGGTGCAGGCGCTCGTCACCCACAGCGCGGCCGAGCGACCCCGGCGTACGACGTCGGGCCTGGACTCGTCGCGGGTCGCGATGGTGCTCGCGGTCCTGCACCAGCACTGCCAGATCCGGCTGCAGACGATGGACGTCTTCGCGTCGACCGTCGGCGGGGCCAAGATCGTCGAACCCGCGAGCGACCTCGCCGTCGCCGTCGCGCTCGCCTCGGCCAGCCAGGGGGTCGCCGCGCCGCGCGGGATGGTGGCGATGGGCGAGATCGGGCTGGCCGGCGAGCTGCGCCGCGCCCGCGACCTCCCGCAGCGGCTCGCCGAGGCCGCCCGCCTCGGGTTCCAGCTCGCGGTGGTGCCGACCGAGCCCGGCCGCACGGGACCCCGCTCCCCCGAGTCGTGGACGGTCGACGGGATGCGGGTCGTCGACGTGCCCGACGTCCGAGCGGCCCTGCGCCTGGTCGACCTCGCCTCGGACGCCGACCGGCGCGGACCCCGGCCGGTGTGAACCGGCGACGGCCGTGAGCGTTCTGTGACCTTCTGGGACCCCTTCACGCCCTAGACTGGCCGCGCGGGGTCGACGTTCAGCGCCCCGGCTTCAGCCCATGGGAGGACCTCGCGGTGGCCATCGACCGCTCGGACGAGCAGCTGCGCCTGCGCGCCACACTCGCCACGATCGCGCCCGGCACCCCGCTGCGCGACGGCCTGGAACGCATCCTCCGGGGCCGCACCGGCGCCCTGATCGTGATGGGCCAGGACAAGGTGGTCGAGTCGATCGCCACCGGCGGCTTCATGCTCGACGTCCCGTTCACGGCGACCGGGCTGCGCGAGCTCGCCAAGATGGACGGCGCGATCATCGTCGACAAGGACGTCACCCGCATCCTGCGCGCTGCCGTCCACCTGATGCCCGACCACACCATCCCCTCCGAGGAGACCGGCACCCGGCACCGCACCGCCGACCGGGTCGCGCGGCAGACCGGCTTCCCGGTGATCTCCGTGTCCCAGTCGATGCAGATCATCGCGGCGTACGTCGGCGAGACTCGCCACGTCCTCGAGGACGTCGGTCAGATCCTGTCCCGCGCCAACCAGGCCCTGGCGACCCTCGAGCGCTACAAGCTGCGGCTCGACGAGGTGTCCAGCACCCTCTCCGCGCTGGAGATCGAGGACCTGGTCACGGTCCGCGACGTCGCGGTCGTGGCCCAGCGGCTCGAGATGGTCACCCGGATCGCCCGCGAGATCGAGGACTACGTCCTCGAGCTCGGCACCGACGGCCGGCTGCTGTCCCTGCAGCTCGAGGAGCTGATCACCGGCGTCGACCTCGAGCGCGAGCTGGTCATCCGCGACTACCTGCCGGTCGGCCGGCGCTCCCGCACCCCCGAGTCGGTGCTCGCCCGCCTGGAGTCGCTCTCCTCCATCGAGCTGGTCGACCCCGCGGCCGCGGCCCGGGCGCTCGGCCTCGGCACCGGCGAGCACCTCGACGGCGCCGTCGCGCCTCGCGGCTACCGGCTGCTCGCCAAGGTGCCGCGGCTCCCCAGCACCGTGGTCGACCGGCTCGTCGACCACTTCGGCACCCTGCAGAAGCTGCTCTCCGCCGGCATCGACGACCTCCAGGCCGTCGACGGCGTCGGCGAGCTGCGCGCGCGCAGCGTGCGCGAGGGGCTGTCCCGGCTCGCCGAGTCGACCATCCTCGAGCGGTACGTGTAGTCGAGAAGCAGGTTCAGTCGGAAGAGCCGGTGGGCTCACCGGTCGGCTCGTCGCTCGACTTCTTGCCGGGCTTGCCGCTGGGCGTCTTCGACGGCTTCGGCGTGGACGTCACGGTGACGGTCGCGGCCACGGGCGTGGTCAGCTCGAACTGCACGTCCGACGGCTCTCCACCGAGCGCCGAGGCGGTGACGTGGTAGAAGCCGGGATAGGCCCAGTCGCCGCGCACGGAGCACTCGGCGTCGGCGCGCTTGGCCTGCTTCCAGACGACCCCGATCTCGGTCGTCACGTCGTGACGTACGACGACGTCGCGCCGCGCGATCGCCCGGTGGCAGGTCCGGCTGTTCCAGATCGCGTCCTTGCCGGACGTGATGGACACGGTGAGCGTCTCCGGCGCCACCCGCCACGTGCAGGCCGGCGACTCCATCGTGCGCAGCTGCAGCACGATCATCACGTCGCGGCCGGCGATGGCGTTCTGGACCTTCGGGGTGACCGCGATGTCCGAGCCGACGCACTCGCCCTCGGGCTCCGCGAGCACGGGCGCCTCGCTGGTCGTCGGGCTCTTGCCCGGCTTGACCTTCGTCGTCGTGGTCGACGTCGGCGGCGTCGGGTCGTCGGTCGGCAGCGAGGACGACGGGCTGTCCGCGGACAGCCGGGCCGCGTCGTCGCCGCCCGTGGAGGACGCGTCGCTCCCGTTGCCGAGCAGGTGGGCGATCGCGATCACCAGGAGCACGGCGGTGCCGAGCACCATGAGCCGGCGTACCCAGTAGACCCGAGGAGGCAGGGGTCCTTGGGTCAGAGCGGGCATGAACTCACGCTAGTCAGTTCGCGGCGACCGACGGCGGTGCCACTCCGGGGACGACGCCAGGAGACAATGCCGTGACATGAGCGAGCTCCACGAACCCGTGCTGCAGTGGTACGACGACCACGCCCGCGAGCTGCCCTGGCGTGGCGCGGGCGCCTCGGCCTGGTCGGTCATGGTCTCGGAGTTCATGCTCCAGCAGACGCCGGTCGCCCGGGTGCTGCCCGTCCACGAGGCGTGGCTGCGGCGCTGGCCGACGCCGGCCGACCTGGCCGCCGAGCCGACCGGCGAGGCGGTGCGCGCGTGGGGCCGGCTCGGCTACCCGCGGCGGGCCCTGCGCCTGCACGCCGCCGCCACCGTGATCGCCGAGCAGCACGGCAACCAGGTCCCGTCGGCGTACGCCGACCTGCTCGCGCTCCCGGGAGTCGGCGACTACACCGCGGCGGCGATCGCGAGCTTCGCCTACGGCCGGCGCCACGTCGTCCTCGACACCAACGTGCGCCGGGTCTTCGCCCGGGCGGTCCAGGGCGTGGAGTTCCCCTCGGCGGCGGTCACGCGGGCCGAGCGGGAGGTCGCGACCGGGTTGCTGCCCGACGACGACGCCACCGCAGCCACCTGGGCCGTCGCCGTCATGGAGCTCGGCGCCCTCGTCTGCACGGCGTCGAATCCGCGCTGCGGCGACTGCCCGCTCGCCGAGCTGTGCGCCTGGCGCGCCGCCGGCCACCCGGCGTACGACGGGCCGGCGCGCAAGGTGCAGACCTGGGCCGGCACCGACCGGCAGTGCCGCGGCCGGCTGCTCGCCGCGCTACGGGACAGCGACGGTCCCGTCCACCGCTCGACGCTCGACCTGGCCTGGGCCGACGAGACCCAGCGGACCCGCTGCCTGGCGTCGCTGGTCGAGGACCGGCTCGTCGTCGCGGCCGGCCCGGACGCCTACGCGCTCCCCTGAAATGCCGAGTCGGCGCCAGATTGCTGCAATCTGGCGCCGACTCGGCGTGGGTCAGAGCTCGCGGGGGACGTCCGTGGCGCTGTCGCTGTCGTCCGGGCCCTCGATCGGAGCCACGTCGGACGACGCGACCTCGGCGGTCTCGAACGGCGGCAGGTCGGGCAGCTCGCCGATCTTCTGGCCGTCGAAGGTGAACTTCGCCTCCGGGCCCTCGCCGTCGACGTCGACCAGCACGATCTGGCCGGGGCCGACCTCGCCGAAGAGCATCTTCTCGGAGAGGACGTCCTCGATCTCGCGCTGGATCGTGCGCCGCAGCGGACGGGCGCCGAGCACCGGATCGAAGCCGCGCGTCGCCAGGAGGTTCTTGGCCGCCTGCGTCAGCTCGAGCTTCATGTCGCGGTCGCGGAGCCGCAGCTCGACGCCGGCGATCATGTTGTCGACCATGTGGACGATCTGCTCCTGCGTGAGCGGCGGGAACACGATGATCTCGTCGACACGGTTGAGGAACTCGGGCCGGAAGTGCTGCTTGAGCTCCTCCGACACCTTCGCCTTCATCCGGTCGTAGGAGCCCGCGTCGCCACCCTGCTGGAAGCCGAGGTTGACGCCCTTCGAGATGTCCCGGGTGCCGAGGTTGGTCGTCATGATGATGACGGTGTTCTTGAAGTCGACCACCCGGCCCTGCGAGTCGGTCAGGCGACCTTCCTCGAGGATCTGCAGCAGGCTGTTGAAGATGTCCGGGTGCGCCTTCTCGACCTCGTCGAAGAGCACGACGGAGAACGGCTTGCGGCGCACCTTCTCGGTGAGCTGGCCACCCTCTTCGTAGCCGACGTAGCCGGGAGGCGAGCCGAAGAGCCGCGAGACCGTGTGCTTCTCGCCGAACTCCGACATGTCGAGCTGGATCAGGGAGTCCTCGTCGCCGAACAGGAACTCGGCGAGCGTCTTGGACAGCCAGGTCTTACCGACACCCGACGGGCCGGCGAAGATGAACGAACCGCCGGGGCGCTTCGGGTCCTTCATGCCGGCACGGGTACGGCGGATCGCGCGGGAGATCGCCTTGACGGCCTCGTCCTGCCCGATGACGCGCTTGTGGAGCTCGTCCTCCATGTTGAGCAGCCGGGTCGACTCCTCCTCGGAGAGCTTCACGATCGGGATGCCGGTCGCGACGGCGAGCACCTCGGCGATGAGCTCCTCGTCGACCTCGGCCACCTCGTCCATGTCGCCCGCGCGCCACTGCTTCTCGCGCTCGGACTTCTTCAGGATGAGCTGCTTCTCCTCGTCGCGCAGACGGGCGGCGGCCTCGAAGTCCTGGCCGTCGATCGCGGCCTCCTTGCGCTGGCGCACCTCGCCGATCTTGTCGTCGTACTCGCGCAGGTCCGCGGGCGCCGTCATCCGGCGGATCCGCAGGCGCGAGCCGGCCTCGTCGATCAGGTCGATGGCCTTGTCCGGCAGGAACCGGTCGGAGATGTAGCGGTCGGCGAGCGTCGCGGCCGAGACCAGCGCCTCGTCGGTGATCGTCACGCGGTGGTGTGCCTCGTAGCGGTCGCGCAGGCCCTTGAGCATCTCGATCGTGTGGGCGATCGACGGCTCGGCGACCTGGATCGGCTGGAAGCGGCGCTCGAGGGCGGCGTCCTTCTCGAGGTACTTGCGGTACTCGTCGAGCGTGGTCGCGCCGATGGTCTGCAGCTCGCCGCGGGCCAGCATCGGCTTGAGGATGCTGGCGGCGTCGATCGCGCCCTCGGCCGCACCGGCACCGACGAGGGTGTGGATCTCGTCGATGAACAGCACGATGTCGCCGCGGGTGCGGATCTCCTTGAGCACCTTCTTCAGGCGCTCCTCGAAGTCACCGCGGTAGCGCGACCCGGCCACCAGGGCACCGAGGTCGAGCGTGTAGATCTGCTTGTCCTTGAGCGTCTCCGGGACGTTGCCCTTGACGATGTCCTGGGCCAGGCCCTCGACGATCGTCGTCTTGCCGACGCCGGGCTCGCCGATCAGGACCGGGTTGTTCTTCGTACGCCGCGAGAGGATCTGCATGACCCGCTCGATCTCCTGCTCGCGACCGATGACCGGGTCGAGCTTGCCCTCGCGGGCGTCCTGGGTCAGGTTGCGACCGAACTGGTCCAGCACGAGCGACGACGACGGGGCGTCGCTGGTCGAGCCGCCGGGAGCGGCGCCCGCGCCGGACGCCTCCTTGCCCTGGAAGCCCGAGAGCAGCTGGATGACCTGCTGGCGGACCCGGTTGAGGTCGGCGCCGAGCTTCTGCAGCACCTGGGCGGCGACACCCTCGCCCTCGCGGATCAGGCCGAGCAGGATGTGCTCGGTGCCGATATAGGAGTGGCCGAGCTGGAGCGCCTCGCGCAGGGACAGCTCGAGCACCTTCTTGGCGCGCGGGGTGAAGGGGATGTGGCCGCTGGGGGCCTGCTGGCCCTGGCCGATGATCTCCTCGACCTGGGCGCGGACGGCCTCGAGCGAGATGTCGAGGGACTCGAGCGCCTTCGCGGCCACGCCCTCACCCTCGTGGATGAGGCCGAGCAGGATGTGCTCGGTGCCGATGTAGTTGTGGGAGAGCATGCGGGCCTCTTCTTGGGCCAGCACGACAACTCGTCGGGCTCGGTCTGTGAACCGCTCGAACATGCGCATCGCTCCTGAAGCTTCGTGGGGCCCTCCCCGCCGGCATCGGAGGGAGGGTACGAGACAACTAACCCCGCTGACAGCCTACGCGTTCCCCCGCGAGGGCCAACGCAGTCCGCTGAGAGCGAACACGTCCAGACAGGCCACCTCCCCGTGGCCCGTCGAGGTGACTCCACGCCTAGCCCATCTGCGTCAGGCGCCGCCCGAACTCGGGCGCCTACGTTGCGATCACCGGCGGGATCGCCCAGAGCCCGTCACACGGGCAGGGGAACCACCATGTTGAAACGCACCTCGAACTACCTCGCGCTGGTCGTCGCACTGTTCGCGCTCTTCATCGCCATGGGCGGCCCTGCGTGGGCCGCCGAGAAGATCAACGGCGCGAACATCAAGAAGTCCACCGTCACCGGCAAGCAGGTGAAGAACTCGTCACTGGCCGGCGCCGACATCAAGAACGGCTCCCTCACCGGCGCCGACGTGAAGGACGGCTCCATCGGTGCCGGCGACCTGGCCCCCGGGTCGGTCACCACTGGCAGCTTCGCCGGCTCCGCGGTCGCGCCGTCGGCGGTGAGCGCCCAGACGGCGGACTCCGCCCAGACCGCGGACACGGCCCAGAAGGCGCTCGCCCTGCCGGGCGTCCTCCCCGGCGACTTCAGCACCGCGGGCGGCACCGGGAGCACGGCCGGCGCCTTCAGCCTGGCCCTCGGCCGGCGGGCGCAGGCGACCAACACCGGGTCGTTCGTGTGGGCCGACAGCACCGCCGCCAACTTCTCCTCGACCGCCGACAACCAGTTCGCGATCCGGGCTGCGAACGGCATGCTCCTCGCGAACGACGCCGGCAACGCCGCGACGGTGCCGATCGGCACCCGCTTCCGCGACAACGCCGTCGTCGCGTGGGCCCGGGTCACCGCGGCCGGCACCCTGGACTCGAACTTCAACGTCAGCGCGATCACCAAGGTCGGCACCGGGCACTACCACGTGGTGCTGAACACCTCGCTGCTCAGCGGCTTCACCCTGATCCCTGCGGTGACGCCGGAGGTGGACGAGGCCGCCGGCAACGTGCCGCCGACGGGGGCCGCGAACGTGCGGATCGCCGTGACCAACCAGTTCGCGTCCGGCATCACCTTCGACGTCTACATGTACAACGGCAGCTTCGCGTCGGTCGACAACGACTTCCAGCTGCTGGTCACGGGCCGCTGACCCGGTCGCCAACGACGGGTCAGTTGGCGGCTTCGTACGCCGCGCGCACGTCGGCCGAGACGCGGCCGCGCTCGGGGACGTCGTAGCCGTTGCTGCGCGCCCAGTCGCGGATCTCCTTGGCGCTGGTGCCACCGGTGCTCGCGGCCGCCTTGCGTCCACGACGCGGGGCGGAGCCGACCTTGCGACCGTGGCCGACGTAGCCGGCGAGGGCGTCGCGCAGCTTGGCGGCGTTCTTGTCGTTGAGGTCGATCTCGTAGGACGTGCCGTCGAGACCGAAGGAAACGGTCTCCGTCGCCTCGCTTCCGTCAAGGTCGTCGACGAGAACAATGCTGACCTTCTGGGCCATTTCGGAAAACCTCATTCGTGGAAGCGGAATTGTGGATTCATCATGCCACGCGTTATCCGACTTTTCGAAGTCCGCGTCCGATCCGGGCATCGTCGACGAATTGGTAGCGAATGGTCGCACCGAATTCCATGGGTGGTTTCCAGACCCGCACGACCAGGACCAGCCCGAAAACCTCCTCGTCCTCACCGGAGCGGTAGAGCGACGCCGCCCGGCGGGCGACCCGCCGGGCCGCCGGGACACCGTCGACGCGCGCCTGCACCTCGATGCGGCCCCACACGCCGTTGTCGAGCCCCGTCGACCAGCTCACCCGGTCGACCCGCGTCACGCCGTCGAGGGCCGCGACGTCGTCGACGACGCCCTGCAGCGCCGCGGTGCAGGTCGCCCCGGGGCAGGTGTGCTCCTCCTGCAGGTCCGAGCAGCCCAGCACGCCCAGGCCCAGGACGCCTGCCACCACCACCGCCCACACCCGCATGTCCACCTCCGAGGTCACTCGGGGGAGCCTCACCGTCACCGGCGAGTGGAAACAGGCGCTGACCGAGGCTTGTGGAGAAGCCCGGGTCTCAGCGGTTCCGGGAGAACACCAGCTCGAGCCCGCGCAACGTCAGCCACGGGTCGTGCTGGGTGAAGCTGCGGCACTCGTCGAGCACCAGCGGCGCCAGGTAGCCGGTGGCGATCACCTGGACGTCGGCGGTCCGGGCACCGAGCTCGTCGATCATCCGGGACACAATTCCCTCGACCTGGCTCGCGACGCCGAAAACCATTCCGGCCTGGAGTGCCTCCACGGTGTTCTTCGCGATCACCGAGCGCGGCCGGAGCAATTCGACTTTGCGCAGCTGCGCGCCGCGACGACCGAGTGCCTCGAGCGAGATCTCGATACCGGGCGTGATCGCACCGCCGACGTACTGGCCAATTCCTGAGATCACGTCGAAGGTGGTGGCGGTCCCGCCGAAGTCGACCACGATGGCCGGGCCGCCGTACTCGTGGACCGCGGCGAGCGCGTTGATGATCCGGTCGGTGCCGACCTCGCGCGGGTTGTCCATCAGCACCGGGATGCCGGTGCGGACCCCGGGCTCGACCACCAGGTGGGGCACCTCGGCGAACGCCTTCGCGAGCATCTGCCGCCACTCGTGCAGCACCGCGGGCACGGTGGCGCACACGGCGATGCCGTCGACCTCGTCGAGCGCCGGACCGAGCAGCCCACGCAAGAGCACCGCCCACTCGTCGGAGGTACGGCGCTCGTCGGTCGCCACCCGCCAGTCGGCCGTGACCTGGCCGTCGACGACCAGCCCCAGCACCGTGTGGCTGTTGCCGATGTCAGCGGCGAGCAGGGCCATGGCTCAGCCTTCGCTGAGATCGAGGCCGAGGTCGAAGACCTTGACGGAATGGGTCAGGGCCCCGACCGAGATGAAGTCGACACCGGTCTCGGCGACCTCGCGGGCCCGCTCGATGGTGAGCCCGCCGGAGGCCTCCAGCGTCGCCCGACCGGCGGTGATGCGGACCGCCTCGGCCATCGTCGGCGAGTCCATGTTGTCGAGCAGGATCTCAGTGCAGCCCACGGCGAGCAGCTCGCGCAGCTGGTCGAGGTCGGTGACCTCGACCTCGACACGGAGGTCGGGGTACGCCGTGCGCACGGCCTCGTAGGCCGGCACGACTCCGCCGGCGGCGACGACGTGGTTGTCCTTGACCATCGCCCGGTCGCTGAGGCTGAACCGGTGGTTGACGCCGCCGCCACAGCGCACGGCGTACTTCTGCAGGGCGCGGTAGGTGGGGAGCGTCTTGCGGGTGTCGAGGACCCGGGCGTCGGTGCCGGCGAGGGCGTCGACCCAGTGCGACGTGGCGGTGGCGACCCCGGAGAGGTGGCTGGCGTAGTTGAGGGCGGTGCGCTCGGCCGTGAGCAGGCCGCGGGTCGGGCCGGCGACCCGCATCACGACGTCGCCCGGCTCGACGTGGGTGCCGTCGGGCAGCCGGTCGGAGACGGTGACGGTGTCACCCATGACCTCGTGGAAGACCAGTGCGGCGACGCCGAGCCCGGCCACCACCCCGGCCTCGCGGGCGGCGAAGACCCCGACCCCTCGGGCGTCGGCGGCGATGGTCGCCTCGGACGTGACGTCTCCCCCGGGCAGGTCCTCGGCCAGCGCCTCCAGCACCTGCGCGCGTACGGCGTCGGGGTCGAGCCCGGCGGCGCGGAGCTCCTCGTCGTACGGCGTCACGCCGCACCGTCCGTGGCGGGTTCGGGGACGAACGACAGCGTGCTCGCGCCGTCGCTCATCACCACGTCGAAGTGGCCGGCGAAGCCGGCGTCGTCGCGCTCGGGGAAGTCCTCGCGCCAGTGCGAGCCGCGCGTCTCCTCGCGCAGCGCCGCCGCGTCCGCCAGGGCCAGGCTGATCGTGACCAGGTTGGTGGTCTCCCACGACTCCTGGTCGATCGCCTCGGCGCTGACGCCCGCGAGCTTGTCGAGCAGGGCGACGGCGTCGGTCAGCCCGTCCGCGGTGCGGAGCACGCCGACCAGGGAGGTCATCGCCTCCTGCAGCTCACGGCGTACGACGCCCGGGACGAGCCCGGCCGTCCGCGTGTCGGCGACCGGGGGCATCAGCGGGCGGAGCTCGCCGGGCAGCACGGTCGCGATCCGCCGGGAGAAGACCAGGCCCTCGAGCAGCGAGTTGGAGGCCAGCCGATTGGCGCCGTGGACACCCGAGCAGGCGACCTCACCGGTCGCGTAGAGCCCGGGCACGTTGCTGCGCCCCCACAGGTCGGTGCGCACGCCGCCGGAGGCGTAGTGACACGCCGGTGCGACCGGGATCAGGTCGGTCACCGGGTCGACGCCGTGGCTGCGGCAGGTGGCGAGGATGGTCGGGAAGCGGCGCTCCCAGAACGCCGCGCCCAGGTGCCGGGCGTCCAGCCACATGTGCGGCTGCCCGGTCTCGAGCATCCGGCGCATGATCGCCTTCGCGACCACGTCGCGCGGCGCGAGGTCGGCGAGCTCGTGCACGCCCTGCATGAAGCGGTTGCCCTCGAAGTCGACGAGGAACGCCCCCTCGCCACGCACGGCCTCCGAGATCAGCGGCTGCTGGCCGCGGGACTCGGGGCCGAGGTACATGACGGTGGGGTGGAACTGGACGAACTCCAGGTCGCGCAGCACCGCACCGGCGCGCAGCGCGACGGCCATCCCGTCGCCGGTGGAGACCGACGGGTTGGTGGTCTGCGCGAAGACCTGGCCGAGGCCGCCGCTGGCGAGCACGATCGCGCGGCACAGCACCGCGCCGACGCCGTCGCGCTGGCCCTCGCCCATGACGTGCAGGGTGAGCCCCGCGACCCCGCCGTCCTCGGCCAGCAGCAGGTCGACGGCCAGCGCGTGCTGGATGACCTCGATCTCGGGCGCCTGCTCGACAGCGGCGATCAGGGCGCGCTGGATCTCGGCGCCGGTGGCGTCGCCGCCGGCGTGCGCGATCCGGTCACGGTGGTGGCCGCCCTCGCGGGTCAGCGACAGCTCGCCGTCGGGGTTGTGGTCGAAGTTGGTGCCGAGCGCGATCAGCTCGCGTACGGCGTCCGGGCCCTCGGTGACCAGGACCTCGACGGCGGCCCGGTCGCAGGCGCCCGCGCCGGCGACCAGGGTGTCCACCTCGTGCTCGTGCGGGGTGTCACCCGGGCCGAGGGCGGCGGCGATGCCGCCCTGGGCCCACTGCGTCGAGCCGGCGGCGAGCACGTCCTTGGTGACCACCAGGACCTTGCCGACCTCGTGGCGCAGGCGCAGCGCGGCGGTCAGCCCGGCGATGCCGGATCCGATGACGACGACGTCGGCGGTGGTGGTCCACCCGGGCTCGGGGGCGAGGAGGCGCCCGGGGACGCGGCGTACGGAGGCGACGGGCATTGTCGCAATCTAACGCGCGGCGAGCTGGTCGCCGCGGAGCAGGCCGGAGCCAGCGGGCGCCTCGGCCGGGTCGAACCCCGTCGCGAGGATCTTGTTGTCGGCGTCGACGAACACCACGTGGGGCTGGAAGTCGCGCGCCTCGGCCGTCTCCATCTGCCCGTAGGCGATCAGGATGACCAGGTCGCCGGGGTGCACCAGCCGGGCCGCGGCACCGTTGATGCCGATCACGCCGGAGCCGCGCTCGCCGGCGATCGTGTAGGTCTCGAGGCGGGCGCCGTTGGTGATGTCGACGATGTGCACGAGCTCGCCGGACAGCAGGTCAGCGGCGTCGAGGAGGTCCTCGTCGACGGTCACCGACCCGACATAGTGCAGGTCGGCCTGGGTCACCGTCGCCCGGTGGATCTTGCTCTTCATCATCGTCCGCAGCATCAGGACGCTCCTTCCCGCGGCGGCACGGGGGAACCGAGCACCAGCGGCATGTTGTCGATCAGACGGGTGGTGCCGACCCGGGCGGCGATCAGGATCCGGGCCTCGGTGCCCGGGGGTACGTCGGCGGGCAGGACGCCCAGTGCCGGGTCGGTGATGACGAGGTAGTCGAGGTCGACGCCGTCGGCCGACCGGAGCTCGGCGCGGGCGGCGGCGAGCGCGACGTCGGCGCCGTAGTAGGCGCCCTCCTGCGCGGCGCGCAGGGTGCGGCTCAGGGCGGTCGCGTACTGGCGCTGCTCGTCGTCGAGGTAGCGGTTGCGGCTCGAGAGCGCGAGGCCGTCGTACTCGCGGACGGTCTCAGCACCGACGACGTCGACGCCCATGTTGAGGTCGAGCACCATCCGCCGGATGAGCGCGAGCTGCTGGTAGTCCTTCTGCCCGAACACCGCGACGTCGGGGCGCACCAGGCCGAAGAGCTTGGCGACGACGGTGAGGACGCCGCGGAAGTGGCCGGGGCGGGTCTTGCCCTCGAGGACCTTGCCGAGCGGGCCCGGCTTGACGGTCACCTGCGGGTCGCCGCCGGGGTAGACCTCCTCGACGCCGGGCGCGAACACGATGTCGACGCCCTCGCGCTCGCAGATCTTGAGGTCGTCCTCCAGCGTGCGCGGGTAGCGGTCGAGGTCCTCACCCGCGCCGAACTGGAGCGGGTTGACGAAGATCGACACGACGACCGGTCCGCCACCGACGCGCTCGCGTGCCGTCTGCATCAGGCTGGCGTGGCCTTCGTGCAGGGCGCCCATCGTGGGCACCAGGCCGACCGGGCGCCCGCCGATGCGGGCGTCGGCGAGCAGGGCCGAGAGCTCGTCGCGGGTCGTGGCGACGACGGGCGTGCTCATGGACGGCGTACGTGCGACGGCGCGCGCACCGGGCGCTCCGCCGCGTCGAGCGCTCGCAGGATGGCAGCGGCGCGGATGGGCAGCACCCGGCCGTCGGTGACCGCACGGTCGAGGGTGTTGCGGGCGAGGGCGACGTACGACGTCAGCGTCTGCGGCGCGTTGGCGCGGATGTCGGCGAGGTGGGCGCGGACGGTGTTGACGTCGCCGCGGACGATCGGCCCGGTCAGGGCGGCGTCACCGTGCTCGAGCGCGTTGTCGAGGGCGGCGGTGAGCAGCGGGCGCAGGGTGCCGGCAGGGTCGTCGGCGCCGGCCGCGGCGAGCATCTCCATCGCCTGGGTGACCAGGGTGACGAGGTGGTTGGCGCCGTGCGCGAGACCGGCGTGGTAGAGCGTCCGCATCTCCTCGGGCACCCACATCGGGGTGCCGCCGAGGTCGGCGACCAGGGACTCGGCGAGCGGCCGCTCGGCGTCGCCCGCGGTCAGGCCGAAGACGCAGCCTCCCCCGAATTCAGCAGAGAGACGCTCGAGGTCGATCGCGGTGCCGGTGAACGTCATCGCCGGGTGCATCGCGACCACTCGCGCGCCGACGGCGGCGGCCGGCTGGAGCACCTCGAGGCCGTGCCGGCCCGACGTGTGCACGACGTACTGCCCGGGCCGGATGGCGCCCGCGTCGCTCAGGGTGGTGACGACGTTGCGCAGCATGTCGTCGGGGACGGTGAGCAGCAGCAGGTCGCAGGTGCGCGCGACCGCGGTCGGCTTCAGCGTCGGGACGCCCGGCAGCAGGTCCGCGATGCGGGTGCGGGAGGCGTCGGACTCGCCCGCGGCGGCCACGATCTCGTGACCGGCGGCGCGCAGGGCGGCGGCCAGGACGGCGCCGACGCGACCCGCGCCGACGACCCCCACCCGCAGTCCGGTCGCCCGGGGGTGCAGCGTCATGTTAGGACCTTTCGTTCCAGTCCCTCCGACCACTCGCTCCCAGACTTCGGGGGCGAGCCGGGTGGGGTACCGGACTACCGATGCTGACGCTGTGAGCGTACGCCGCGCGCTACCTCCCCGAAACAGAGCCGTCACGTGGGGTAGGTCACAGGCGGTGCGCGACCACCCGCATCAGCACCGGGTCCTCCTCGCCGTACGGCGAGAGGCCGGTCCCCTCCTCCTCGTGCTCGACCGCCCAGCCGCGTCCTCGGAGGTCGGCCACGAAGGCGGGCCCGTTCTGGAAGCGCCGGTAGTGCCGGGTGTGGACCTTGGTGGTGCGCGCGTCCTGGTCGGTGCGGAACTCCGCGGCGAACGCGTCACCGGGCCGGGCGTGGGCGTCGATCGCGTCCAGCAGCGCAGCCTGCACCTCCTCGCGGATGGCGTGCAGGAAGAAGCGCAGGTAGAAGAGCACCGGGGCGCCGTCCGGGTCGCGGACCACGTCGAGGGCGGCGCCGAGGTCGTCGACGCTGGCGACGTCGCAGGTGCGGAACTCGACCCGGTCGAGACCGAGGTCGGCCGCCCGCTTCTGGGCGTGCTCGATCCCGACCGGCGACTGGTCGAGGCCGAGGACCCGGCGGTCGGTGGTGCCGAAGGCGCACGAGTCGCGCCCGTCGCCGCAGCCGATGTCGACGACGGTCCCAGCGGTGTCGGGCCGGGCGCTGACGAACTCGAAGAACGTCGAGCCGGTCGTGTACTCGGTGCGCGCGTAGAAGTCGGCCCAGTAGACCTTGGTCCGCTGCTCGACGCTGAGGCGGCCGTCGAGCGCGGCGCTGGTCCGGTCGATGTCCCAGTTGAAGCCGGGCTTGGGCAGCCGCCAGTCCGCGCCGTACAGGTGGGCGATCAGCGCCTCCGGGTCGCGGGGCGCGAGCGCAGTGCCGCCCGGCAGGTCGATCTCGGCGGTGCCGCTCCACTGCGACTCGGTGAAGTCGGTGCTGCCGGCGACCCCGAAGGGGAAGCACAGCCGCCCGTCGGCGTCGAAGTAGGTGTGGAAGAGGTCGATGCGGTGGTCGGGGTTGTCGGGATCGACGATGTGCAGGCACGCGGGGTGGGCCTCGGCGCGGAGCCCGTCCGCGACCAGGGCCAGGGCGATCCGGACGAGCTCGTCGGCCGCCTCGGGGCCGGTCCGGGCACGCGAGACGTACGCCGCGTCGAAGTCGACGTCGTGGCCGATGTAGCCGCCGTCGCGGACCGCGCCGAGCAACGTCCCGTAGATCACGAACGCGTCGTAGTCGAGATCGGCACGCAGCAGCGCGCGCACCCGCTCGTAGAGGGCGAGCACCGCGGCCTGCCACTCGGTGTCGAGGCGCTTCGAGAGCTGGACCCGCCCCCACTGACCGAGGACGTAGCCGCTCGCCAGCTTGTCGCGCAGGTCGGCCGGGGTCTGGGTGCCCTTGGTCCGCGGCCGCAGGAACATGCCGTGCTGGTTGATCGGCAGGGGCTGC
Organism: Nocardioides conyzicola; assembly: GCF_039543825.1. Classification (NCBI taxonomy): domain Bacteria; kingdom Bacillati; phylum Actinomycetota; class Actinomycetes; order Propionibacteriales; family Nocardioidaceae; genus Nocardioides; species Nocardioides conyzicola. The sequence continues at coordinate 1,206,860 of NZ_BAABKM010000002.1, forward strand.
CCGTCGGCGACGACGCGCACCTGGGTGTCGGGGCCGCAGTAGTCCCAGATCTCGCGCAGCCGGAAGGAGAAGGTACGGATCTCGGCCCGGCTGTTGCGCCGGTCCTTCGCCGGGCCCGGCAGCATCGGGTCCCCGCGGCCGGGTCGGCGCGCCTTGCCGGCGCGGACGCTCGTGGAGCCGCTCATCGCACCACCCGGGGTGGCGTACGTCGAGCAGACGTCGACCTGGCCGACCCTCAGCGTGATGCGCGTGGGCGGCGTCCCCGGAGGCACGGACACCCAGCCGGTCAACAGCGTGTGGGAGAAGTGCTCGACGATGCCGACGACGGGCGGCGCCGCGACCGGGGCCCGCCCGCGCAGCCGTCCGGCCGCTCTGCCCAACCTGCCCACCAACGACACGTTGCTCCACCTTCCAGCCGGCCCGGGTGGGGTAGTTGACCGACGAGCCGACACTCTATTGCTTGGTCGCCGGCCGTTAGGGTGGGGGAACGACGAGTCCCCGCCTCGGGTTCTCGGTGGGGTGCCGTGGGTGTAGAGGAGCGACGTGTCGTGCCGGTGTTGATCAAGGACGGCCGTTCGGTCCTGTTCATCCACATCCCGAAGACGGCGGGGACCGCGGTCGAGCGGTCCTTCGAGCGCGCCGGCTGGTCGGTGCACTACAAGGAGAACCGCCGCACCCACCCCGAGACCTTCGACCTGCTGCGCTGCCCACCGCAGCACTTCCAGGCATCGCTGCTCACCGAGATGTTCGCGCTCAAGAAGTTCGACCTGATCTTCACCACGGTGCGCGACCCGATCGCCCGGTTCCGCTCCGAGTTCACGATGCGCAACCGGAAGCTGGAGGAGCCCCCGACCAGCGAGCAGGTGGACGCCTGGGCCGAGCGGGTCTTCCGGCGCTACGAGGTCAACCCCTACATGTTCGACAACCACCTGCGCCCGCAGACCGAGTTCCTGGTGCCCGGCGCCGAGGTCTTCCGCCTGGAGGATCGCCTCGAGACCATGTACGCCGACCTCAACGCCCGCTTCGACTTCGGTCTGGACGGGAGACCGCGCGGTCTCAGGAGCGGCAACGTGACGAACCTGCACAGCTCCGAGGTGCCGATCTCCCCCGAGCTGACGGGCTACCTCCGCACGCGCTACGCGGCGGACTTCCGCGACCTCGGCTACGACAGCTAGGGCAGCTCGTCGAGGAGCCCCCGCAGGAACGGGCCCTCGCGCTCGGGGTCGTAGCGGAACGAGTCGTGCAGGCCGCCGCCCGAGCGGCAGACCACCGCATCGATGTGGTGACGGCGCACCGCCGACATCAGGAACTCGTTGCGCGGCATGTAGGACTCCGACGTCACCGTGATCACGCGGGTCGGCTGGGGCACGAACGCGATCTGGAAGAGCCCGCTCCCGGCGTACCCACCGATGGCCTCGGCGCCACGGAAGAGCTGCACCTGCTCGCCCAGGCTGTAGTCCTCGGGGTAGACGACCTCGAAGCCGTAGCCGGCGAACACGCCCTCGAGCTCGTCCGGGTTGACGCAGGCCCGCTTGTCGCCGCGGCGGCCGACGAAGAACCGCCGTGGCCACTCGCGTTCGGGGGCCGCGGCCGCGAGCCGGTCGCCGACGGCGTCCCAGGTCTCCACGATCCGCGGGTGGATGAAGTCGCCGAGGCAGAACATCGGGCTGCCGGAGATCAGCCGCTCGACCCGGACCGGGCCCTCGACGAAGGTGATCCGGTCGCGCGGGATGCCGCAGGCCTCGTAGAACTGGAGCTCGTACTCGACCAGGCCCTGTCGCTTGGGCGTTGGCGTGAGGATGACCCGCGTGTCCGGGTCAAGCGCGAGCGCCTCGGGCCAGCTCCACACCCTCGAGATGGTCTCGGTCATCAGGTGGCCGAAGTGGCCCCGGAACTCGTCGTCGAGGTGCAGGAACGTGCCGGACAGGTGCGGGATGTCGTCCGCGAGGCGCTGCCGCGGGAGCGCGAAGTCGTCGGCGATGTCGACCAGCTGCCGGTGCCGCAGCACGCCGTTCTGGTTGTGCCGGAACGTGTCGGGCAGCAGCACCCGGCCGTCGGTGACGATCTGCCGCGTGCGTACGACGACGTCGCGGTAGTCGCGCAGGCTCAGCTCGGCCGCCGTGATCGGACGGTGTCCCGGGCGGAGCCGCGGCTCCGGGCCTTCGACGCCCTCCGGTGGCTCCGGCGGGTCGCCCGCCGGGATCTTGAGGACGACCCGGTGGGGCGTGTCGGCGAGCTTGAGGTAGCGGTTGAAGCGCGCCTCGTGCAGCTTGACCAGCACGTCGGGCAGCGCGTGCCAGAGGAGGAGGTGACCGCCGGACGCCTTGCTGCGGACGTGCTTGCTGATCGCCACCAGCTGGTTCTCCGGCACCCGCCGCCGCCAGTTGAGGGTGCGCAGCGGCGCGGGCTCGGTGGCGGCGCCCGCGGCGAGCAGCTCGCCGAGCGGTCCGGGCTCCTCTCCGAGCTCCCCCGCACCGCCCACGACGATGTAGCGACCACGCGGGCGGAGCTGGAAGAAGGTCGCGCTGAAGCGCCGTTGGCGCTGGTCAGCGGGACCGGCGTCGACGATCACGTCGAACGGGCCGGCCGCGGTCATCGCCAGGTGTCGCTTGCCCCCACTCTCCGGAGTCTCGATCACCCGGGCCTGCGGCACCGCGGCCCGCAGGAGCTCCAGCAGCTCCGGCTCCGCCGGGCCGAGGACCGCCACGACGGCACCGTCGGGCAGCGAGAGCGACCGGATCAACCGCTCGACCCGGACGGGGCCTCGCGGCTTGACCGCGGGCTCGGCCGGGTCCACCTCGGGCTGGCTCCGCCGCACCCATCGGGCCGTGCTGCGCGCACCGGGCACCCGTGCGACCGCCCGGCGTACCAGACCCGTCATGTGCGCTGCCTCAGCCGGCGACGGGCTCGCTTGCCGACCTCGCGCAGCAGCTGGCGGCCGCCGTACGCCTCGAGGCCGGGGGCGTCGCCCTCGGAGGCCGGTGGCTGGTAGTCGAGCCCGGACTTGTAGAAGATGTCGGCGATCCGGCCGGCCGAGTCCACCGAGACGGTGTCGGGAGGTGTGGCGTCCTCGGGGAAGGCGGCGGGGTCGACCAGGAGGTCCTGCAGGTCGCCGATGACCGTGGCGTCGGAGCCCTCGACGGCCGAGATCCAGCCCTGGGTGTAGTCGTTGGCACGCTCGGCAGCCCAGCGCGGTGTCCGGATCGGGTACGGCGTCAGGCCGGTCAGGTGGCGCAGGCCGGTCTTGCCGGCCGCCCCGACGGTGAACATCCACGTGGGGTGGTCGCCCCCGCGATCGGTGTAGGCGATGTTGAAGTGCCGCAGCATCTCCGCCTCGGGGTAGGGCAGCGACGAGTTGTCGAGGTCCTGCAGCTTGAGGGTCTCCTCGGGCACGCCCATCAGCCCCTCGAAGGCCCGGAGGTGGGCGGAGCGGTCACCCGGGGCGGGCACGACGAACACGAGCTTGTCCTCACCGAAGACCGCGCCCCACTCCTGGACCACGCGACGCAGGCTGAAGCGGTGCAGCTCGGGCATCACCCGGGTGTACTTGACGTGGACCTCGCCGTCGACCGACACGGCGTCGAAGTGGCGGTGCAGCCAGGCGTCCAGCGAGTCGGTGCCGCGCCGCCGCAGCACCTCCTGCCACTGGGAGGCGAGCAGCGGGGCGAGGGGGCGCAGGGTCAGCACGACGGTGACGTCGCGGCCCAGCTCGTCGGCGATGTGCTGGATGCGCTCGGGGCTCGCCTGCGTGAGGGTCTCGCTCGACCAGATCGTGCAGCGCGCCGTCGAGGTGCGGAAGCTCGTCGCGAGCTCCTTCCACCGGTCCTGCCAGGCGTCGTTCCAGTACGGCGCCAGCGTGCCGGCCGCGGTGAGCGCCGTCTTCATCTCGTGCCGGCCACGTCCGACGTTGGCGACGCCCAGCCCGCGCAGGGTGGGACGGGCGTCCTGCAGGGCTGCCTGGAGCGCCGTGGTGCCCGTCTTGGGCATGCCGATGTGGATCAGGGCCGACCCGTCCGGCAGGGGTGCGGCGGTCTCCGCTGAGCGCATTCGGAACGTCATCTCCTTCGTCGCACCGCAGCCGGCGGGTGGGGAACGCGGTGCCGGTGCACTCTACCGGGGGACGACCCGGCCGACCTGCCCTGCCGGGGCTGGCGGCGGACGACGCACGATAAGGTCGGCGCCGTGAGGAACGTAGCCGTGCTGCTGGCCGGAGGTGTCGGCGTACGGGTCGGTCTCGACGTGCCGAAGCAGCTCATCAAGATCGCCGGACACCCGATCATGGAGCACACGCTCGCGATCCTCGACCGGCACCCCGACGTCGACGAGATCGTCGTCATGATGGCTCCCGGCCACCTCGACGCGGTGCACGCGATGGTCCGCGACGGCGGCTACTCCAAGGTCACCTCGATCCTCGAGGGCGCCGGCACGCGCAACGACACCACGCTGGCCGCCCTGGCCGCCCTGGGCGACGAGGACTGCAAGGTCCTGTTGCACGACGCCGTACGCCCGCTGGTCAGCGCCCGGATCATCACCGACTGCTTCACCGCGCTCGACACCCACGACGCCGTCGACGTGGCGATCCCGTCGGCCGACACGATCATCGAGGTCGGTCCGGACAACACGATCCGGGACATCCCGCCGCGCTCCAACCTGCGTCGCGGCCAGACGCCCCAGGCGTTCAAGCTCGCCACGATCCGGGAGGCCTACCGGCACGCCGGCGAGGACCCGAACTTCGAGGCCACCGACGACTGCACGGTCGTGCTGCGCTACCTGCCCGACGTCCCGATCTGGGTCGTCCCCGGCGACGAGCGCAACATGAAGGTCACCGAGCCGATCGACATCTACATCGCCGACAAGCTCTTCCAGCTGACCGGGAACGACGCACCGGCGATGCGCAGCGACGAGGCCATGCGCGCCGCCCTCGACGGCAAGACCATGGTGGTGTTCGGCGGCAGCTACGGCATCGGCGCCGACATCGCCGAGCTCGCGGCGTCGTACGGCGCGAACGTGGCGTCGTACAGCCGCTCGACGACCCAGACGCACGTGCAGCGCCGCGAGGACATCGGCGCCGCGGCCCGCGACGCCGTCGAGCGGTTCGGGTCCGTGGACTTCGTCGTCAACACCGCCGGCGTGCTCCCCCGCGGCACCCTGGTCGAGGCCTCCGACGAGACGATCTACTCGGCCACCGACATCAACTACATCGCGCCGATCCTGATCGCCCAGGAGTTCCACCCGCTGCTGCGCGCCACCCAGGGCAGCCTGCTGCTCTTCACCTCGAGCTCCTACACGCGCGGACGCAGCGGCTACAGCCTCTACTCCTCGGCGAAGGCCGCGACGGTCAACCTGACCCAGGCCCTGGCCGACGAGTGGGCCGCCGACCGGATCCGCGTCAACTGCATCAACCCCGAGCGCACCGGCACCCCGATGCGCACCAAGGCCTTCGGCGACGAGCCCGCCGGCTCGCTCCTCGAGTCGACCGCCGTCGCCAAGGCCTCCCTGGAGGCGCTCGTCTCCGGCGGCACCGGGCACGTGATCGACCTGCGCCGCCTCGACCCGCTCGAGTCGCTGCGGTTGACCGATGACATCGAGGCCTGAGCCTCGAACCCACCCTTGTCCGCTGCCGGACATGGCTGTGACCCCGTCGGCGGTGCCGGCGGGGTGTGGTCAGCGGGTATGTCGGGTGTGGGTGGTGTCCCAGGCGTAGGAGTACCCGTAGGGGGTGGTCCAGGTGAACGTGGTCGGTCCGGTGCGGGTGACGGTCCAGCCGCCGTGGGTCTTGTAGCGGTGGTGACCCCGGCAGAGGGGCGCGAGGTTGACGGACTCGGTGTTGGTGCCGTCGAAGTTCTCGAGATGGTCCAGGTCCGCTGGCCGGGCTGGTCGGGTGCAGTGCGGGAAGACGCAGGTCGCGTTGGTCAGGATCGCCTGCTCGCGCATGGTCTCGGTCGGTCGGTAGGCGTCCGTCGACAGGTGCTCGTTGAGGTCGATGACCGGGCGGACCGTCACCTTCGTGTTGATGCCGGCGCACCAGCCCTTCACCTGGTCGACTGACACCGCGGAGCGGGTGTTCTCGACACCGGCGACTCCCGCGTCGGAGAGGTGCACGTAGATCACGAGCTCCCGCTTCCGCTGCGGCCGCGGTTCGTCCTGGGTGCCGAGGTCGAGGGTGAGCTCGCGGCGGGCCAGCGCTCCGGCGGCCATGGACCGGCGGACGTTGAGCGACTCCTCGCACCCGAGGTCGGCGAGCTCCTTCGCGCCGGCGGCGATCGCGTCGTTGAAGTCGATCGCATCGGCCAGGTCGAGCTCCCCGTCGACGTGGACGGTCCCGTTGAACGACACCTGGTCCAGGTCCACATCCAGGCACCTCTCGTCGGAGGCCTCCCGGCGCCGCTTCTCCGCGAGGTCCGGGTCGAACCGGCGGATCGCGTCCTCGACGGCGCGGTCGATCTGCGCGAACGAACACCGACGGAGGTGATGCGCGAGGTGGGCGTCCACGTGACGCGCACCGTCACGGCACAGCGGCTTGGTGGCCTGGGCGATCTTGCGGGCCTTCCACACCTGCACCCGACCCGCGGTGACCGCGGCCCAGATCTTCGGGAGCCGGTAGCGGATCTCAACCGCATCACCCAGGTAGGTACGGCCGGCATCGGTGGACATCCCCAACGCCATCGCGAGGTCACCGACGCAGAACTCCGCCACCAACGGCGCACCCAGTCCGGCGACCGCGAGCTCGCCCTGGGTGCCGTCCACGGTCGCGGCGTCATCGATCGTGTCGGTGGGGTTCATGACCGCCCACTGCACAGCCAGCTTCAGCTTGTCGATCTCGACCTGGTTGCCGATGAGGTGGCGGTCGTGGAGCGCGGCCAGCACCTGGTCCGGCGAGTCGTACGACTCCCCGGATCCGGTGGTGTGCTGGCCTTCGCTCATAGGTCCAGCCAAGCACTGGCCACCGACATTGAGGTGCTCAGAACCCCTTGTTTGACTGGGATGTGGACACTTTCCAGAAATACTTCCGAGGATCTTTTCGCGGCCGCCGGTGGGTGGTTGCCGGCGGTCGGAAGGCCGGGCACCAACCGCAACCCGCTGCCCGCCGTACCCGGCGTAGCTGCCTATCGGCGGCCGACCCGAGTCGACCCGCAGCCATCGCACATCGCGCTGCCCACGCTGCGGGGGTCTCGACGACGCTCGCTGGCGCTCGCTGCTCGACCACCGAAAAGCCGGACGCGAGCCGTCGACCGACAGTCGACGGCTCAGCCGAAGAAGGCCTTGACGACCTTCTGCGCCGAGTGGCCGTCCTGGAGGTAGTTGTAGCGGTCGTGGAAGGTCTTCATCGCGTCGGCGTACTGGCGCTGGACGCCGTCGAGGTCGCGCAGGAGGGCGATGACCTGGTCCGGGGTGTCGACCAGCGGCCCGGGCGCGGACTCCTCGAACGGGTAGAGGAAGCCGCGGACGCCGCCGGTGTAGGTCGCGAGGTCGGGGACCAGGAACACCATCGGCCGGCCGGTCAGCGCGAAGTCGAACCGCAGGGACGAGTAGTCGAGCACCGCGGCGTCCGAGGCCAGGATCAGGTCGTTGATCTCGGGGTAGTGGGTCACGTCGACCAGCTGGGCGTCGCCGTCCGGCGTCGCGGTGCGGCCGTGGAACCGGTGACCGCGCATCAGCAGGACGTAGTCCCGACCGAGCTTGCGGCTCGCCGCCTCGACGTCGAGGTGCAGGACCGCCTCGGCCCGCCGCCAGTTGGTGGCCAGGTCGTCGCGCCAGGTCGGCGCGTACAGGATCGCGCGCTGACCAGGGGCGATCCCCAGCCGGGCCCGGGTCTCCTCGCGGATCCGCTCCGCGTCGGGTGAGAGCAGGACGTCGTCGCGCGGGTAGCCCTCGTGGTGGATCGGGCCGTCGTAGCGGTACTCGCGGCGGTAGTGCTCGTCCATCTCCGGGGCGGGGGTCAGGATCATCGACCAGTCCCGCGACGTCCGGGCCAGCTCGAGCTCGATGCGCCGCGGCGTGTAGCCCTTGCCGTCCCACATCCGGATGCCCATGGACTTGGCCGGGTAGCCGTGGAACGTCTGGAGCATCTGCTGCCCGGGCCGCAGCGCGAACCACCGGTCCGGGTCGATGTTGAGGCACAGGTAACGGGCGGTGGCGATCACCCGGTACCACTCGCGGGAGTGCATGAGCAGGGGCGTGCCGCCCTCGGGCACCACGGAGGCGCCGTCGACGACGCCCCAGTAGATGGTGAGGTCGGGCCGGGACCGGCGCAGCTCGTCGTGGATCGCCCGCTGGCTGTCGGTGGCGGTCACGCCCGTGTAGGACTGGAGGTAGACCGCGTTGTCGTCGAGGGGCAGGTCGCAGGCACGGTACGCCGCCTGCAGACGGGCCTGGGCGAGCTGGCCCCGGTCGGCGTCCGAGAGCGGCGGCATCAGGACCAGGCCCGCCTCGCGGCCGCTGCGCGAGCGCCGCATCCGCACCTGGTCGGTCACGGTGAAGTCGAGCAGCTGGTCGAGCAGGCCTTCGCCGACCAGCGCGCGCCCGGCGTACGGCGACGCCTGGGGACCGAACTCCACGCTGAAGCGATAGCCGCCGATCGGCAGCAGGGTCTCTCCGAGGCCCCACTCGTCCCAGCGCATCGGGAACCGGAGCCGGAGCCCACCGTCGGCCTCGCTGACCTGGCCGTCCACGGTGACCCGCCGGCGACCGAGGCGGACGGCGTACCGGGCGGGCGGGGTGCCCAGCCAGCGCGCGGTGACGTCGATGGTGCCGTCGCCCAGGTCGATGTCCTCGACGACCAGTGTGCCGAGCACGTCCACCACGTCGACGTCGCCACTGTCGGACCGGCTCAGCGCGACGGCGCCGGTGCCGGTGCCGAGCCACTGCGGCGCGTCGGCGGGCCAGGCGATGCCGACCTCACGTCCGGACGCGGTCACGGCCACCAGCCGCAGCCGGCGCGGCGGGTCGGCCGGCCGTTGGCGGGGCAGCTCGAGGCTGATCGTGGTCGGTCCGACGGTGTCGGCGCACCGGACCCGCGCGACCGTCCCGACCTGGTCGACGGCCCGGACCTCGGTCAGCCGCTCGCCCTCCGTCTCGACGGTGGCGTGGACGGTCGAGCCGGCGACCGTCGCCTCGACGAGCCGGGGCCCGGAGGCGGGCGCCGCGACGAGCTTGAACCGGCTCGCGTGCCGGCCCCGGACGCCGACCCGCGCACCTGCGACGAGCCGGTCACCCAGGTGCCCGGTCTCGACCATGCCGGCGGACGCGCGGTCGTCGATCTCGGCGATGGAGCCGGTTCGGGTCAGCCCACGGGCCTGGACCTCGAGCTCGATCCTCCACGAGGTCTCGCGACCTCGCTCGGCGGCCCGAGCAGCCAGCACGGTCGTGTCGACGGCGAGGGTGACCGCGCCCTCGGCGTAGTCCTGGTAGCGCGAGCCCTCGAAGAGGTTGGCCCGCACGTCGGCGTACCGCGTCACCTCGACCGGCAGCCGCTCGCCGCTGCCGTGCTCCACGAGCCAGGCCCGCACCGCGGTGTCCGGCCCGAGGTCGACGTGCTCGATCCGCGCGAAGCCGCGCAGCTCGAGGCGCTGGGGGGTGACCCACTGGATCCGGTAGAGCGCGGCCCACAGCGGCGTCTCGGCCTCGCGCATCTCGAACGCGTCGAGAGGTACGCCGACCGCAGGGTCCTCGAAGTACGGCAGCCGCGCGAGCACGACGCCGTCGCGGACCTCGGTGGGCCGGTGGGAGCGTTCGAACAGCCGGGCCTCGACGTAGTGCTCGAGCTCCTGGCGCCGGTCCTCGCGCACCAGCCAGAGCTTGACGCGCGAGTCCGCCCGCAGGCTCGCCCACGCGCTCTCGCCCCCGGACGCCACGAGCTCGTCGACGACGTCCCGCAGTCGTGCCCACTGCTCCGGTGTCGCGCGCTCGACGTCGCCGAGGAAGGGCTGGATCGCCGCGTCGAGCGTGCCCCAGAGCCACCAGTCGAGGACGTCGGGGAGCTCGAGGGCGGCCACGGACCGCTGGGTGGCGGCGTGCTCGTCGAGCCAGCCACCCAGCTCGGACAGCACGTCGCGGACGGCCCCGACGCTGACGCCCTCGCGGCGGCCGGTCGGGATGTAGGTCGCGTCGCGCAGCAGGTCGAACGACGGCGCCGCGACGTAGGACTGCAGCGCGAGCTCGGTGCCCAGCCGGTCGCGGGGGTCGAACCGGAGCCCGGCCTCCTGCCAGAACGAGCGCCGGAGCATCCGGTTGCCGACCCCGAGGTCGGTGATCGCGACCGGGGTCTCGGCCAGGGTGGTGCCGCGGATCTCGGTCTGGTGGGCGGCCTCGAACGGCGACTCGACCGAGGCGTTCAGGGACAGCGGTGGCTCGATCCGGCCCACGGCCATCGCCGACCCGGTGTCCTCGAGGCACAGCACGAGCCGCTCGATCGCGTGCCCGGCCAGGTCGTCGCCTCCCCGGGCGAAGACGAGGTAGCCGTCGCGGGCCCGAGCGGCACCGGCGTTCCAGGCGGACGCGAGGTCCGCGGCCGGCGACTCGATGCGGATGCGCCAGTCCTCGGCGGCCTGCTCGCGGGCCGCCGCCAGCGCTCCGGCCGCCGGTCCGTAGGGCACGACGAGGACGTCGAGGTTGCGGTGGCTCTGGCCCCGGATCGACTTCAGGCAGGGGACGATGCGGCGGGTCTCGGAGTCGCTGACCGCGACCACGATCGTGACGCGCGGCCCCTGCCAACGACCTCGGAGGGCCCGGGTGGTCCGGCCCAGTGGTCCCCGGACGGCGGGCGGGGCGGCACGACCGATCCGCACGAGCGTGCGCTCGAGCCGTTGCCGTGAACGCACCCAGGTCTCCTTCCGTCCGCAAGCCCCACGATCGTATCGGGACCGCTGCCGTCGGCTACGCCGAGGTGGACCCCGGCGCAGCAGGTGGCGGAAGGGTGACCGGTCCCGTCAGGGAAGCGGCTCGCCGATGGGCATCTCGGCGATCTGCATGAAGTGGTCGGACGCCACGTTGACCGCCTTGGTGTAGGCCAGGTTCTTGTACCAGTACGACCCCTTGAGGGGGCCCTTGCTCATGATGTAGTCGCGACGGAGCGGCTCGGCCACGACCGGGAAGTCGAAGTCGTTGGTGCTCGGGTACTGGCCGTTCATGACGTCGTTGGTCGCGAGGGAGTCGTACCAGCCGGACTGGATCAGGAGGCGGTGGACCGCGTTGTCGGGCGGCGTGTAGATCGTGGAGTTCAGGTCACCGGCGAGGAAGACCTGCTCCGAGGGGCGCGCCGCCTGGAAGTCCGCGACCTTGTCCAGGATGGCGTTGGCCTGCTTCAGGCGGGCCTTCGTGTACTTGCCCGTGGTGCCCTTCGGGTCGTTCCCGGTCGACAGGTGCGCGGAGATGAAGGTGAAGGTGATGTTGGTCGAGCGCTGCCGGAACCGCGCCCACGAGGTCCAGCAGGTGTCGGAGGCGGCCACGCCCTCGACGTGGAAGAAGCCCTGGTCGAGCAGCTCGTACTCGCTGTTCTTGTAGAGGATGCGGGTCCCCTGGCGACCGTTGCCCGGCTGCGTGGCCGTCTTGAAGGGCAGCGAGTTGGCCAGCTGCCAGTCGGCGGCGGGGTAGAGGGCGGCGAGACGGTTCTCGATCCGGTTGTACTGCCGCTCGTTCTCGTTGCTGTAGCCGACGTCGTCGCTGCCGCTGGCCTCCTGGATCGAGACCACCCCGGCACCGCTGTCGTTGATCGTGGGGTAGACGTAGTCCTGACGGTTCGCCCACGAGTACGGCTCCGACTTGCTCTTCTCCACGTTCCAGGAGCGCACGTTGAACGTGCCGAGCACGGCCGTGCCGGTCGCGGTCGGGGTGACCGTCACCGGGGCCTTGATCCACTTGGTGGGGGCCTTGCCGACCGGGCCGTACTTCTTCTTGCGCACCATCTTGACCTGCACGAAGGTGAAGGCACCGGACGCCGGCGTGACCAGGCTGGCGTGCGGCACCACGATGCTCCGGCGCTTGTTCTTCAGCTTGTAGAGACGCGTGTGCTGCTCCATGGTGCGTCCGGTGGAGGTGCGGACCTCCCAGCGGACGATCCGCTTCGTCTTGGTGGTCGTCTTCCACGTCACCTTGATGGTGCCGGCAGCCGTGTTCCGGAGACCCACCTCGAGGTAGCCGGTGGGCTCGACGAAGCCCTGGTACGCCGTCGTCGTCACCTTCGCCGCCGCTGCCGGCGGGGTCGGCGCGGCTCCTGCGCCCTCGGTCGTCACGGCCGGCATCACGCCGGCCACGAGCCCGATCAGGCAGAGAGCCACCATGCGGCGGAGGGAGCGGGTCATCGTCGTCCTTGGGTTCGGCGTGTGGGAGCGCCACCATCATCGGTCAGAGTCGGCGCCACCGCACAAAAACCGACGAGGTCGATCGGCGGCGCACCGCCCGATACGCTGCGAGCCCCCGTCGCCCACCAGAACAGGCCGATGCCCGATCGTCCACGACGCCGTCGACTGACCGACCTGATCGGGCAGCGCGGCGACCCGACTCCGCAGCCGGCGGCCGAGCCTGCTCCCGACCCGTCTGCGCCCGGTCGTCACGAGGTGGCCCCGGTCCTCACGGTCGTCGTGCCCGTCTACAACGTCGTGGAGTACCTCCCCGAGTGCCTCGACAGCCTGCTCGGGCAGACCCTCAGGCGCCTGGAGGTCATCGCCGTCGACGACGGCTCGACCGACGGGTGCCTCGACGTCCTGCGCCGGTACGCCGAGAACGACGCGCGGCTGCGCGTCCTGACGCAGGAGAACTCCGGCCAGGGCGCGGCCCGCAACCTCGGCGTGGCCGAGGCGCGAGGCGAGTTCCTCACCTTCTGCGACGCCGACGACGTGGTCCCGCCTCGGGCCTACAAGGCGATGGTCCGCACCCTGCAGCGCACCGGCTCCGACTTCGTGGTCGGCGCCGCCCAGCGCACCCGGCACGGCCTGGCCCGCCAGGTGGCCTGGGGTCGCGCCGTCCACGAGTTCGACCGGCTCGCCACGACCATCGACGACTTCCCGGCGGCGATGCAGGACATCATCGCGTGCAACCGGGTCTTCCGCACCGCCTTCTGGCGCGACCGGATCGGCGGGTTCGGCGCCCGGACGGCGTACGAGGACCACGTCCCGATGCTGGCCGCCTACGTGCGCGCCGAGCGGTTCGACGTCCTCGCGCGGGTGACCTACCTGTGGCGGATGCGCGAGGACCGGACCAGCACCGGCCAGCAGAAGGCGGTGCTGCAGAACCTCCTGGACCGGATCACGGTCAAGGAGGAGGCGTTCGCGCTGCTGCAGGCCGAGGCCAGCGAGGCGACGTACGACGCATGGGTGGGTCGCTGCCTCGACATCGACTTCCCGCCGTTCCTGGCGCACGCCCTGATCGGGTCCGACGACTACCGTGCCGCCCTCGCGGCGACGTACCGCACCTTCCTGGACCGGGCGACCGACCGGGCGCTGCGCATGGTGCGGCACGACCGCGCGGTGCGCGCGTGGCTGTGCGCCGAAGGCCTCTGGGACGAGCTGGCGGTGGCCGACGAGCACTTCCGGGGTGCGGCCCTGCCCGCGGTCCGGGTCGAGGGCGACCGGCTGTACGCCGTACCCGACCTGCCGGACGCGGTGAACGCGCTGGTGCCCGGCGAGCTGTGGGCGCTGGCCGACTCCGAGACCGCGCCGCGCACCGGGCTGCGGTCCGTGGCCGTCGACGGGACGACGATCCGGCTGTCGGGTCGGGCGCTGGTCCCGGGTCTCGGCACCTCGGAACGGCCGCTCGACCTCGAGGCCTGGCTGGTCGAGGCGTCGACGGGCGCGGTCGCGGCCCTCCCGGTCGAGACGTACGCCGACCCCGAGGTCGACCAGTGGGCCGACGACGGCAACGTCAGCTACCTCCACTCGGCGTTCGACGCCACCGTCGACGTCGCCGCGCTCCCTCCCGTGGAGGAGCCGGCCACGTGGACGCTGCGGCTACGGCTGCGCGCGGGCCTGGTCGTCCGGGAGTCGGGGGTCTACGAGGCCGTCGACGGATCGGCCGCCCAGCAGCTCCGACCCGAGACGGTCGAGCTCGGCGGGTCGGCGGTGCTGGTCGAGCCGGGGTGGGACCAGGCGAGCGGGTTCCGGCTGCAGTGCGGCCCCGCCCCCGCGCCGGAGCCCGACAGCGAGCCGGTGCGCGGCCTCCAGGTGCTCCGCCTCGAGCTCGAGCCGGGCGCGCTCGTCGTCGACGCCACGGCGACGGACCTCTCCGTGGACGAGCTCGCGGCCGCCGTGTGGCGGGGCCAGCACGTCGACCTCCCGGCGAGCGCCGTGGAGACCGGCGCCGGGTCGGTGCGCCTCCGCTTCGCCACGACGACCACCCCGCCGCACGGGCTCGCCCTCCTCGCGCCGAGCGGGCGCTACACGCTGGTCGTCCCCACCGACGACGGAGCCGAGGTCGAGGCGACCGCGGCGGCGCCGCTGGCCCGGACCCTCCCCCGGTCGAGCGTCGACGAGGAGCTGAGGCTGACCCGGCGCCTGCGGCCCAACGGCACGCTCGACGACGACCAGCGGCGCCCGGACGTGCAGCTGCGATCGCGCCGAGCCCACCAGCTGCGGACCACCGAGCCGGATCCGACCCCCGGCGTACTGCTCCGCGCCGGTCGTGGCGCCGTCGACGACAGCCCCGCGGCCCTCGACGCCGCGCTCGCCCGGCTCCGGCCCGACGTCGGCCGCACGTGGGCCGTCCGGGACCGCAGCGTCACCGTGCCCGAGGGCGCGCGCGGCGTGCTCGTCGACGGACGGGGCTGGTACGACGCGCTGGCGGCGTCCCCGATGCTCTGGGTCAGCGGCGAGCTGCCCGACTACTTCGTCAGGAGCCCGCAGCAGCGGACGCTCCAGACGTTCGCGGGCTTCCCGACCGCGCCGATCGGCGTCAGCGCGTGGCAGGCCCGCGGCCAGAACGCCCGGGCGGTCGGCCTCGAGGTCGCCCGCCGACGACAGCAGTGGGGGTGCCTGCTCGCCCCGACCGACGCGGTCGCGGAGCTCTACCGCACCGAGTTCGAGTTCGAGGGCCCCGTCCTCGTCACCGGCTACCCACGCTGCGACGACCTGGTCACCCGGGACCGGGACCGGGTCCGGGATGCCGTGCTCGCCCGCATGGGCCTGCCGGCCGACCGCACCGTGGTGCTCTACGCGCCGGTCCACCGGGACCGCGCGGCCCGCGCGCTGCTGCGGTCGGCACCGGACCCGGACCTCGACGTACGCCGCCTCGCGGCCGCGCTCGGACCCGACCACGTGGTGCTGACCCTCGGCGTACGCGCTCCGGACCGCCCGGACCCGGGTGCGGCTCCCGTCGTCGACGTCACCTCCTGGCCGGCCGTCAACGACGTCCTCCACACCGCCGACGTCGCCGTGCTCGACTACTCCGAGCGCCGCTTCGACTGGGCGCTGACCCGACGTCCGGCGATCTTCCACGTGCCCGACCACGACGCCTACCTGGAGGCCTATCCCGGACCGATCGACTTCGACAGCACCGCCGCAGGGCCGCAGGTGGCGGACCTGGAGGGCGTCCTCGGCGAGCTCGGTGACCTCGCCGGGCTGCGGGAGCGCTACGCGGGCGCCGTCGACACGCTCAACTCGACGTACAACGCACTCCACGACGGCCACGCCGCCGAGCGGGTGGTACGGGCACTGCTCGGCTGATCAGCCGGGCAGCCCGGCGACGACGATGTCGGCGATGCGCTCGCCGGCGGCGCCGTCCCACAGCGGCGGCACCAGCCCGTGGGCCGGGCCACCACCGGCCAGCACGGCGTCCACGTGCTGGGTGAGGTCCTCGGTCGTGACCAGCCGGTTGGTGCCGTGGGTGATCGTGACCGGCCGCTCCGTGTTGGGCCGCAGCGTCAGGCAGGGGACACCGAGGACCGTCGTCTCCTCCTGGATGCCGCCGGAGTCGGTCACCACCAGCGTCGAGCCCTCCACGAGCCCGAGGAACTCCAGGTAGCCGAGCGGGTCGGTGGCATGCACCCGCGGGTGGTCGAACAGGCCCGACGCCGCCAGCTGCTGCCGGCCGCGCGGGTGCACGGGGAGCACGACGTCGATCCGGTCGCCGACCTCGCGCAGGGCGGTCACCATCCGGGCCAGGGTCGTGGGGTCGTCGACGTTGCCGGGCCGGTGCAGCGTGGCCACGGCGTACGTCGTGGGCAGGCTCAGTTCAGCCACCACGCGGGAGCCGTCGAACCGGTCGCGCAGCCGCAGCAGCGTGTCGATCATCGGGTTGCCGACGAAGTGGAGCCGGTCCGGGTCCACGCCCTCGCGGGCGAGGTGCACGAGCGCGTCGGCGCTGGTCACGAGCAGGACATCACTCAGGCGGTCGGTGACGACCCGGTTGACCTCCTCGGGCATCGTCCAGTCGAAGCTGCGCAGGCCGGCCTCGACATGGGCGACCCGGATCCCGAGCTTCGAGGCCACCAGCGCCGCCGCCAGCGTCGAGTTCACGTCGCCGTACACGACCACCAGGTCGGGGCGCTCCTCGAGGAAGACGGTCTCCAGGGCGGTCATCATCGCGGCCGTCTGCGCAGCGTGCGAGCCGGAGCCGATGCCGAGGTTCAGGTCCGGCTCGGGCAGCCCGAGCTCCTGGAAGAAGACCTCCGACATGTTGCGGTCGTAGTGCTGACCGGTGTGGACCAGGAGCTGCCGGACACCCCGTCGCTCGAGGGCGGCGATCACCGGCGCGGCCTTCGGGAAGTTCGGTCGGGCACCCGTGACGTGCAGGACCAGCGCGGACATGCGTTCCTCTCGACGGACGGTCCCTCGGGCGGACGGGGCGTGAGAGCCTTGCCGTGGTTGGGCCTCGAGGAGCGGACAGAGCAGTGGGCAGTGTAGTCGTCGTGGGACTCGGGTACGTCGGGGTGCCGCTGGCCGAGCTGGCCGTCTCCCGCGGTCTGGAGGTGACCGGCCTCGACACCTCCGACCGGATCGTGACCGGCCTGAACGCCGGGGTCTCGCACATCGACGACCTCGGCGACGAGGACGTCGCCGAGATGCTCGCCGGCGGCTTCCGGGCGTCCTCGGACCCCGCGGTCGTGGCCACGGCCGACACCGTCGTGATCTGCGTGCCGACGCCGCTGGACCCGGCTGGCGGGCCCGACCTGTCCATGGTGCGCGCGGCAGCGAGATCGATCGCCCCGCACCTGACCAGCGGCACCCTGGTCGTGCTCGAGTCCACGACGTACCCCGGCACGACCGAGGAGGTGCTGCGTCCGATCCTGGAGGAGCTGTCCGGGCTCACGGTCGGCTCCGGGCTCGCGCTGGCCTTCTCCCCCGAGCGCGTCGACCCCGGCAACCCCGAGTTCGGCATCGCCAACACCCCGAAGGTCGTCGGCGGCACCACCGAGGAGTGCGCCCGACGGGCCGAGGAGTTCTACTCGCAGCTGACGTCCCAGGTAGTCGTCGCCCGCGGCACGCGCGAGGCCGAGATGTCGAAGCTCCTGGAGAACACCTACCGCCAGGTCAACATCGCCCTGGTCAACGAGATGGTCCGCTTCTCCCACGAGCTCTCGATCGACTTCTGGGACGTGATCCGGCTCGCGCGGACCAAGCCCTTCGGGTTCCAGGCCTTCTACCCCGGCCCGGGCGTCGGCGGCCACTGCATCCCGATCGACCCGAACTACCTCTCCCACCGGGTCGAGGAGCAGCTCGGCTACCCGTTCCGGTTCGTGGAGCTCGCCCAGGAGATCAACTCCGGCATGCCGCGGTACGTCGCCCAGCGGATCCAGTCGCTGCTCAACGACCGGTCGCTGCCGGTCAGGGGCTCGGGCGTCCTGCTGCTCGGCGTGACCTACAAGCCCGACATCGCCGACCAGCGGGAGTCGCCCGCGATCCCCCTGGCCCAGGTGCTGCTCGGGATGGGCGCCCGGGTCTCGTACGCCGATCCGCACGTGCCCGCCTGGGTCGTCGACGGTGCGGTCCGGGCCGACGACCCGGTGTCGGCCGCGGCCGAGGCCGACATCACCGTGCTGCTCCAGCAGCACCGTGCGTTCGACGTCGACGCCATCGCTGCTGCCGCGCACTGCTTCTTCGACCTGCGCGGGGTCGCGACCGGTCCTGGGGTCGAGCGGCTCTAGCCGCCGGCCGTCCCGATCCGGTCGAGCGGTCGTCCCGCGGCCGCGCGCGGGACCTTGCGGTCGAGAGCGAGGATCGCCTCGGTGACCCGTTCGCAGCACCGGCCGTCGCGCACCGGGAAGGTCGCCGCGATCCGCGCGTCGTACGGCGCGGCCGGCACCGGTCCGTGCTCCAGCGCCGCGAGGATCGCCGCGACCACCTCGTCGTGGGTCGCCCGCACGGGCCCGAACCCGTCGCGCTCGTAGTCGAAGTAGCCGGTCCGACCGACGTGGTCGCCGCCGAGGACCCGCTCGCGGTCGAACTGGTAGTAGACGACCGGCCGGTCGATGTAGGCGGAGTTGAACGCCATGGAGGAGTAGTCCGTGACGAGCAGCGCGGCGCGGGCGAAGAGCTCCCGCACGTCGGTCCCCACGAACGAGAGCTGGCGCACGTGGTCGGGCAGGTCCACGCCCTCGAGCACCTCGCTGAGGTTGGGGTGCGGCAGGAACCCGATCGTGAGGCCGTGACGAGCGCACGACTCGGCGACCCGGGGGTCGCCGAGCACCGCCGTCCAGCGCTGGAAGAACTCGGACTCGAAGAACTCGGGACCCGGCACCCCACGTCGCTGGGTGCCGTTGATCAGCGGCAGCGCCAGCCAGTTGCGCCAGGTCGGCGCCACGAGCAGCAGGTCGCGACGCTCGGGCCCGATCTCGGCGCCGACCCGGTGCAGCAGGTCGAACCGCGGCAACCCCGTGAGGACGGTCTCCACCTGCGTCGCCTTGTAGGCCGTGTGGTCGGCCACGATCGACTCGAGCTCCGGGACGGTGCTCGTGACGATCAGGTCGATCGGCTTGCGGTTCAGCCAGGTCGAGAGGTCGTCCTTGATGACCCCGTGCTGGAGGAAGGTGAAGCGCCAGGGCTTGTCGACGAAGTCGAGCTCCCCGGGGTCGACGATGGCGTCGTCGGCGTGCGACGACACCAGGTGCCGGCAGTTGAGCATCAGCAGCTTCCACTGGTCGGACCCGAACGCGACGAGACGTCGACCGTGGCCGTCCTTGCGCAGGCGGCGCCAGTCAGGCGTGTCCTTCTCCAGGACGAACCATGCGTTGATGTCCGGTCGCTCGCGGCGGAGATGACGGAAGAGGTGCTCGCCGCTGTCATCGGCGTCGTGGATGCGGTCCATGAGCACCCAGGCGCCCTCGAAGCGCCGGCGCGTCTTGCGGGAGGACGCCTGGTCCAGCAGCTGGTGTTGCTCGGGGGTGAGGCCGGGCGGTCGCTCGATGCCGCGGCTGCGGTCGTCGGCCTGCTGGATCTTCCCGGGGAAGAGCGTGCGGACGACGGGGTCCGGCTCGCTCGGGTGCAGCACCACGTCACGGTGGTCGAGCTGCAGCCGGATCGAGGCCCGCGCCGACGTCCAGAGGATGCGCTCGTGCAGCAGCACCCGACCGTGCGACACGACGTCGCGGATCTTGGCGGCGTACGGCGTCACCGTGACGCCCTTGACCTGGAGGCGCTCGTGCGGAGCCGCGCCGGTGAAGTAGTAGGACAACCGGACCAGCTCGCGACGCCGGTCGTACCCGGTCACGGTGGCCTGCCCCTCCTGCCACGCGTCGCTGGCGTAGCCGTGGAGCAGGAGGTAGCGCCACTCCCGCTTCAACGGACGCGCCCGGAACCCCTCGACGACGCTCGGCTCGAGGTGGCCGACGATCTCCGCCAGCAACGAGTGGAACTCGTCCGCGACCGCACCACGACCGGCGGTGGCCGCGCCGTACCTCTCATCGGTGCTGAAGAACCACGACAGGTCGTAGATCACCAGGGCCTGGAGCCATGCCGGGACGGCACCGTGCTGGGCCACCGCGCGCTGGAGGACGTCGAGGTAGCCGTACCGGAGCACGCTCGTGTAGCGGCCGGCGTCGGAGAGGCTGCGCTGGAGGGTCGAGGTCCCGTCAGCGCGGCGGCGGTAGTGGTAGCGGGCCCGGCCGATGAAGCCGACGACGGGGTCGGGGACACCCAGCAGGTACCGCGCGGTGAAGTGCCCGTCCTCGAAGTTGGGCCGGACCCGGTCGTCGAAGCGCAGGTCCTCGTCGATCAGCCGATCGCGACGGAAGAACGCCGCGGGAGCACTGCCGGTGAAGAAGTCGATCCCGTCGTTGAGCCGCCGGGGGACGTCACCGTCGCGGAACATCGAGCGCAGCGGGTGCCGCCTGACCTCGCCGGTGGCGTCGTGGACGATGGAGAACTGCGTGACCATCAGGTCGATGTCGGGACTCGAGTCGACGAAGTCGCTCACCCGCTCGAGGTAGTCCTCGGCCACCCAGTCGTCCGGGTCGGTGAAGGTCACCCAGGTCCCTGAGGCGTGCCCGAGCCCGAGGTTGCGGGCGCTGCCCTGACCGCTGTTGGTCTGGGTGAGGACCTGCACCCGGATCGCGGACTCGGCCTGCCACCGCCGGAGCCTGGCCAGGCTGCTGTCGGTCGAGCCGTCGTCGACGACGATGACCTCGAACCGCTCGGGCGCGAGGGTCTGCGCCTCGATCGAACCGATGAACTCGTCCAGGTACGGCGCGACGTCGTACACCGCAGACACGATCGAGAACGAGGGAGCGTCGGTGCGCGGCGACATGGGGCGGTGACTCCTCAACCGGCACTACTTCCGAGATTCCGGCTACCTCGACGGATGGACCTCGGGCAGTCTAGCGAGGTGCCGGGGCCCGGACCTCAGGGCTTCGGGCCCATCGCGGCCACCAGCTCCGGCTCGAGGAACGGGCTGAGCGAGCGGGCGTAGGTCGCCGTCAGGTGGGAGCCGTCGAAGTAGACGACCACCCCGCCGACGACGGGCCGGCACTGCCGCGGCCCGCAGATCCTGTCGTTGAGATCGACGACGTCCACGGAGGGTGAGTCGATGGCTCCGGCCGCCGCGACCGAGGGGTCCGCAGGCTCCCAGTCGGCGCGCGAGCCGGCACAGGCGGCGAAGTCGTCGCCGTGGCTGGCCAGACAGTCGGGCACGGAGGGCACGTCTCCGTCACCCGGCGCGGGAGTGTCACGCAGCACCACGACCGGCAGGTGCTCGTCCGACCACGAGCGCAGCACGTGCTCGTAGCCCTGCTCGTACGGCGTGGCGCTGTCGGCCAGGTCCGCTCCCTCCACCGGCAGGGAGACCCGGTTGGCCACCACCACCAGGTCGGGCTGCTCGGCACCCACCCGGGCCGTGACCCGGTGGACCCAGTCCAGGCAGGCCGTCGACTGCTCCGCGGTGTCGAACTGCTGGCGCACGTCCGCGAGCGCGCACCGCGAGGACAGGTACGTGACGACCTTCCAGTGCTGCTGGCGTGCGATCTGCTGCAGGGCCGGCACCCACTGGCCCGCGTGCGAGTTGCCGACCAGCGCGACGGTCCGCTCGGCCGTCCGGTCGCCGAAGACGCACTGGACCGTCGGATAGGCGGGCAGGGCCGAGAAGCAGTCCTTCCCACCGTCGGAGCTGCCGTACGCGGCCGACTTGTCCAGCGCCGCGAGCACCGGAGCAGGGACGGGATCCCCCGTGCTGGGCGGACACTGCCGAGAGGCGACCAGGGCGCCCGCGCCGAAGCAGGGATCGTCGGAGCGCAGCGCCCGCCCGAGCTCGCTGCGCGCGGCGTCCTCCCGGGCGTGGAGGTCGACGACCAGCAGGGCTGCCGCCGCGATCACCACGGCCATCCCGGCGGCGCCGAGCGCATAGGTCTGGCCGAGGCGACGCGACCAGGACGGCGTCCGGAAGACGTCCTCGACGTACGTCTTGGTGAGCGCCGCGAGCACGAGGGTCGCCACCACGATCACACCGTTGTCGATCGCACCGCGGTGACCTCCGCTGACAGCGGGGGCCAGGACGATGAGCGGCCAGTGCCAGAGGTAGACCGAGTAGGAGATGTCGCCGAGCCACTGGCACGGGCGGAGCGCCAGCAACCGGCCGGGCGACCAGGCCTGGGTCCCCGCGGCGACGCCCAGGACGAGTGCCGTGCCGCCGACCGGCACCAGCGCCTGCCACCCCGGGAAGGGCGTCGAGCCGGTGTAGGTGAAGCCGGTCCACACGATCGCAGCGATCCCGATCCACGCCGCGACGGCCGCGAGCGCGGGGTCGAGGCGGAGCGGTCGGTCGCGCAGCACGAGGAGCGCCGCGACCAGGCCGCCCAGGCCGAGCTCCCAGATCCGGGTCGTGGTGACGAAGTAGGCGCGGGCCGGGTTCGCTGCGGTGAGGTGGACCGACCACGCGAACGAGAGCGCGACCACGAGGCCCAGGCCCACGAGGAAGAGCAGCCGCAGCCGCCGCAGCGAGCCGGCGATCCGGGTCGCGATCGCGACGTGCCCGACCAGGAGCACCAGCACCGGCCACCCCGCGTAGAACTGCTCCTCCACCGAGAGCGACCAGAAGTGCTGCACCGGTGAGGGCGCGGATGCGGCCGCGAGGTAGTCGACCGAGTCGTTCGCGAGCAGCCAGTTGACCAGGTAGGTCGCGGCGGCCGCGCTCTGCCGGGCGGTGACCTCCCACTGCGTCACGGGAGCGACCCAGCGGGTGGCGACCAGCGTGACGAGGAGGACCAGCAACGACGCGGGCAGCAGCCGGCGGATTCGCCGGGCCCAGAACTCCAGGAGGTGACGCGGGCGGGTGGGACGCCGCGTGAGCAGGTGGGAGGTGATGAGGAAGCCGGAGACGACGAAGAAGACGTCGACGCCCACGAAGCCGCCGGTGAGGGCGGCGGGCACCAGGTGGTAGACGACGACGAGAGCGACGGCGATCGCGCGCAGACCCTGGATGTCGGTCCGCTTGCCCGGAGAGGCGGTCGCGCCCGTACCGTCGACGGACGCCACCTCGGAGTCCGCGAACGTGGCCATGACCGTCGGCACCTCCTCGTTCCGCATCCTCACCAGCACCCGAGGATAGGGGCATCCCAGGTCAGCGCCGCATCGCCCGCGCGGCCGTGCTCAGCGGGACCCGGCGATGCTCGAGCGCCTACCGATCGCCGCCGTCGATGGCCGCGGCGCCGTCGTACGGCGCGTTGGCCTGCCCCCGGCGAGCGTCGGAGGTCCTCGTGGAGACGACCGCCAGCCGGGCCTCGATCTCCCCGAGGGTGTCGCGCATCCGGAGACCTCGTGCGTCGATGACCTGGGCGCGCCTGGTGAGCTGTCGCAGGCCCCGCTCCAGGTCCTTGCGGATCCGCCGGGTGCGGGCGGCCTGCTCCTCGACCCGGGCGGTCAGGCGACGGATGGCCAGCACGCCCCACGCGAGGACCAGCAGGATCGCCGCCACGGCGACGAGGGTCACGGCGGCGAGCGGGTCGCTGGCGATCCGGGCCAGGCCGAGGCCGGCCAGCACACCGGTGCCGCCACCGACCGCCAGTGCGGCGACGGCGAGCCGGCGCCGGCCCGGTGGCGGGGGCGCCGCCGGCACCGGGGCGGCGGCGGCCCGGCGCGGAGCACTCGACCCGGCGGCCTCGTCGGTGGCGGTCGGTCGTTCGACGCGTGCGAGCTCGAGCCCGGACCGGAGGATCTCGGCGTGCGCGCCGAACGCATCCGGGTCGATCGAGGACCCACCGGGGACGGCAGCAGCCGATCCCCCGGGGAGGTCACGAGGGTCCACCGGCCCCAGGTCGGCCGCCGCCCACCACGTCACGGGCAGCTCGCCGAGGCGACCTCCGCCGATGATCTTGAGTCCCGCGCTGTCCACGCCGCCCAACGATGCGTTCTCGCGCGGCACCCCGAGGGCCAGCAGCACGCCGGAGTGCACCGTCACGTGGTCGACGACCAGCTCCCGCACGTCGGCAGGCACCACCCCGTCGACCACGATCACGACGCCCCGGGCGGTCGCTGCTTCGTCGAGGTCCGCACGCACCCGGTCCCACCGGGCGAGGAGCACGTCGTCGAAGGCGGCACCGAGCGCCTCCAGCGTGCGCAACGGCTCCGCGGCCACGACGAGCACTCCGCCGGGGCGGAGCGGACGTGCGGCGACGGACGGCGAAGGGGACGACACAGGAGATCCTTCCGGGACAGACAGGCTGAGCCTAGTCACAAATGAACTCCGGTGACGCTCACCGTGCGGCGAGCGTCACCGGCGCCACCGGACAGGTCAGGCCGGCCGCTGCCAGACGCGCACCCAGTCGTACTTGGTCTCGCTCGGCAGGCGCTTCACGTCGAGCGCCGGGATCTCCCACGTCGAGGTGAGTGCGCTGAGCACCACCTTCTCCGCGATCTTGGAGATGTTCTTGGCCGTCTTGAAGGTGACCTTGCCGTCGACCCGGAAGACATAGCCGGTCGGGCTCCACTCCACGGAGTACACGTGCCAGCCCTGCGACCACTCCTTCTTCTTCGGCAGCAGGTGGCGCGACTTGAACTCCCCGCCGACCGACGTGACCTTGCCGGTCGGGCTGACCCGGTGCACGAAGCTGGCCAGGCCGCCGCGGGGCCGGTCGTCCCCGAAGTACTCGGCGATGTCGACCTCGGCACCCGTGTAGTAGTCGGGCGTGTCGGTGGGGGTGCTCTGCGGGACGTCGAGCCAGAAGGCACTGTGCTGTCCGCGCGCCGGCGAGAACTTCACGCGTGCCGCCGCGAACCCGTAGGCGAGCAGGTGCTCCGGGTTGTCGGCCTGCACGATCGCGTTGCCGAACTGGCCGTACGGGCACTTCTTCGTCTTCTTGCCCTTCGCTCCGGGCAGCCGGGTCACCTTCAGCACCGCAGCGCCACCGCGCCGGGAGGCGTTGCCGGGCAGCATGTCCGAGCAGCTGAGCTTCGCGTCCTTGCGGTTGGTCGGCCAGGTCGACCAGATCGCAGGGTCCAGGGCGCCGCTGCCGGAGAACTCGTCACGCCAGGTCGGCGCTCCCCAGTTCGCCGAGGTCACGGCCCTGGTCACGACCTTGGCGTCCTTCTTCGTCGCCGAGACGACGGCGCGGTACGCGAGCGAGGGGTTGGCGACCGTGAAGCTCACCTGGCCGCGGCTGTCCTGGACGGCCTTGCTGACCGTCTTCCACCGCGAGCCGACCTTGCCCTGGATGAGGACCATGCGCCCGGGTCGGGCCGGCTTGAACGTCACCAGGCCGGGGGTCACGCCGGCCTTGCCGCTGGCCGACTGTCCGACCGGCGCCGCGACCATCGAGATGACGCCCGAGCCGGCGCGTCGCTTCGCCGAGTCCTGGCTCACGGGCACGCCGCAGGCCTGCACGACCGTCGCGCCGATGAGCGCCGCGACGATGCCGATGACACTGGTCCTGAACGCGATCCTTCGAGCTCCGCTCACAGAATCTGTCTCCCTCAGAGGTGGGTGGTTCACACGTGGTCCTTGATGATGGCGACCAGCTGCTCGTGGGCAGCATGGGCGTCGCCGATCCGCGACTGGTAGCGGGTCTTCTTCTTCGACAGCACGCTGCCGGGTTCGACGATCGCCCAGACGTCTGATCCGCTGCCGGCGTAGTCCGACCACTTCGACGGCAGGTACGGGTTGAGGGAGTGCATCCCCACCGTCGTGGCGTCGTTGATGATCAGGGCATCCATCCGGGTCGCGAGGTTCAGCGCTTCCAGGTATGGGACGTACGAGTTCGCGATGATGACGCCGTTCAGGCCGGCGTCTCGGACCGCGATATCGAGCTCCTCCGGCTGCGGGGTGAAGACGTGGAGCCGCAACCGACGCTGACGCTCGGCGGACAGGGAGGAGACTGCCTCGATGACCTCGCCGAGGCCACGGGTCTTGTAGAAGGCGCCGAAGTACGCGACGTTGGCCACCGTCGGGTCGAGCACGTAGTCGGACGGTGCGAGCTGGTAGAAGTGCGGCTCCAGCGTCGGGTGCTCGCTGATGGTCGAGCGCTCTCGCACCCGCTCCTCGAGAGCGGGACGGCCGAGGTAGTCGAGCATCATCGTCTGCTGGTTCTCGTTGGTGAACACGATCTCGTCGGCCAGGCTGTAGGCCAGCACCTCGACCAGCTCGGAGATCGCGACGTCGGGCGCGAGCTCGACCCCGGTCGCCGCCAGGGCGGCGAGGAGCTCGTCGAGCAGGGGTCCCGGTCGGCAGCGCGCGCCGCGGAAGCCTCCCCGGCTGTCTCGCTGCTGGGGATCCGAGAACTCGGCGATCCAGGTCGTCTCCGGGCGGCGGATCTTGTACAACGCGGCGAGGAAGTGCGACGCCGGCCACATCGAGCGGCTGTAGACGGACCGGTAGCTGCCCTTGGTCGCCTCCCAGGTGGCGATCTGCTGGAAGCCGGCCGTGACGAACCGGTCGATCGGCCGCCACTCGAAGACCCCGGCCTTGCCGGCGAGCTCGGCGTGGTCGCCGATGAACTCCTGCGCGATCAGTCGACCGCCGGCGTCGCGCTCGGACCACGACCTCAGGGACTGCGACACCACGTCCACGACGACCCCGCGGCGCCGGATCCGGCGCGCCGAGACCGACCCGCTGGTGTCCACCCACGGCGGGAACGCGTAGCAGATCGCGAGGTCGTGGGCCAGGCCGGCGTTGAGGACGTCGTAGCGCACGAACGACTCGAGGCCGAGCTCACGG
Organism: Nocardioides conyzicola; assembly: GCF_039543825.1. NCBI lineage: Bacteria > Bacillati > Actinomycetota > Actinomycetes > Propionibacteriales > Nocardioidaceae > Nocardioides > Nocardioides conyzicola. The sequence continues at coordinate 1,233,422 of NZ_BAABKM010000002.1, forward strand.
ATCTGGTCGACGGCGCGCAGCCGCACGTCCTCGCCCATCTCGCGCAGATAGCCGTTGATCAGCACCGTCTGGCTCACCATCAGGACGTCGCGCACGCGCGCGGCGGCCGGGTGGGTCACCTCGCGGCTCGCCAGTCGCTGGATCACCTCGAGCCGCTGGCTGACGCTGAAGTCGTAGCTCGCCGCCTGCCGCGAGATGGAGCCGACCCGGATCGAGCGGTGGTACGCGGCGCCGGTGTGGCTGTCCACGACGCTGAACAGGAAGGGCGCCCGGTTGAAGAGGTCGAACCAGTAGACGACGTCCTCGCCGCTGCGCAGCGACGTGTCGAACTCGGCCGTTCGCGCGAGTGCCGTCGGCACCAGCTTGCCGGCCACGAATCCCAGGGCGGTCGGGAGGGACTCGCCGGCCACGGTCTGCCCCGTCTGCACCGAGATGCGCCGGTTGAGGTAGTTGTCGAACTCGATCACGCTCGGCACGGAGTCGGTGACGACGTCAGCGACCATCGACAGCGGCACGACGCCGTCCGCGACCTCGGCGGCGAGCGACTCGAGCATCGTGGCGGAGACCGAGTCGTCGTCGTCGACGAAGGTCAGGTAGGTGCCCGCCGCGGAGGCGACACCGGCGTTGCGCGCGTGCCCGGCCCCGACCTCCGGGATGGTGATGCTCCGCAGCCGCAGCTCCGGGTGCTCACGTCGGATCCGGTCGAGGACCTCGGGCGTGCCGTCCGCCGGGCCGTTCAGGACGACCACGACCTCGAAGGCCGCCCGATCCATGGTCTGGTGAGCCAGGGAGCGCAGCGTGTCGCCGATCCGGTCCGCTCCCCGGAAGGTGGGAACGACGACGGTCACCAGGGGCACAGAGATCCCGTGACTCATCCATTCCCCCTGAGTGAAAGGCGACCCGTCGTCAACGAGCCCCAACGATGGTAACCGGGCCCGGACACGCGACCGAATCATCCAAGTTCGTTCGAGCGCGTCGAGAGCCGGCTACGTGACCGGCACGTCGCGGTGCCAGGACTCGGTGACGTACTTCGTCGTCCAGCCCATCGAGGTGTACAGACCGGCAGCGCCCGTCGGCGAGTCGGCGTCGACCTCCAGGCCGACGCGGTCCCGACCGCGGACGGCCGCGTCCGCGATGATCGTGCGCAGCAGCCCCTTGGCCACGCCGCGGCCCCGGGCCGCCTCGAGGACGCCGAGGTAGGAGACGTAGGAGCCGTCCGGGCCGTTCGCGCTCTCGGACACGGTCCCGATCAGCGCGCCGACCGGCACCGGCGCGTCGCCGTCGACCAGCTCCGCGAGCCACCAGTGGTCCCAGCGGTGACCGGGGTCCTCCCGCAGCCGGTAGAGGAACTCCTCGAAGGTCTCCTCACTGGAGTTGAAGTGGTCGACGAAGGCGCTCTCGAGCACCTCGTGGATCTCCCGGAGGTCGTCGACGTCCGGCAGGCCGTCACCCGTACGACGGACCAGGCGGAACACGACGTCGCGCTCCTCCCAGTGGTCCGGGGTCGCAACCAGGCCCTCCTCCTCGGGGGTGACCGGCCGGCTCATCTGCCACCACGTGCGCACGCGCTCGAAGCCGGCTCCCGCCAGCCAGCGTGCCTGGCGCTCGTCGTCCGGGAACGCACCCGTGTCGATCTGCTGCGTCTCCAGCCCGCGGGCGGCGCCGACGGCCCGGGCCTGCGCCGCCGCCCAGTCGAGCAGCAGCTCGGAGCAGCGGTCGGCGACGTCGTCGGGGAGGTCGCGCTGCACGACGTGCACGAAGAGCATCCGGCCGACCGACCGGTCGTGGACGCTCCCCCACGCGTGGATGTCGCCGTCCTGGTCGCGCACCACGACGTTCTCGCGCATCCGCAGCCCCCGCTCGGAGACCTCGACCAGCACGTCGTCGACGCCGGCCCCGGCCCAGCCGCGGCCGTGCCGTTCGTGGGCGCGGAGCAGGTGGGTCAGCCGAGCGACGTCGAAGCGGTCGGCCGGGTCGGGCGTGCCGATGGTCCAGCCCTGCGGCAGCCCGGACACCGCGCCCAGGGCCGCGTCGGGGTCACTCTCGAACCGGTTCTCGTCGGGGATCACAATCGTCCATCCTGCCCGGCCGGGCGCGGCGCGAACCGGCCGGGGACGGCGTACGGCGTGAGGTTCGACTCGGGTCGAGTCAGGCGTGACGGCGCTGCGCGGCCTCGGCCGCGTGCCACGCCTGCGTCACCGTGGTGAGCTCCGCGCGTACGACGTCGAGCTCCTGCTCCAGCTCGACGACCCGGACGACGGCCTCGGCGACGCGCTCCTCGGCCTCGGCGAGCCGCTGGCCCAGCCGCTCCTCGACGTCGTGTCCCTGGCGCTCCGCGGCGTCGGCCCGGCGGGCCTCGGCGTTGAGCTTGCGGGTCGCCTCGGCGGCCCGCTGCTGCGCCGACGTCAGCGCGACCCCGAGCTCGTCGACGGCCGTCTGCTGGCGGGTCAGCCTGTCCTGCATGGAGGTGACGAACGCGGCGTTCTCCGCGGTGCGCTCGTCGGTCAGGCGGCGGTAGGCCTGCGCCTGCTCCGCCCGGTCCCGGGCGGCGTCGCGCCGCGCGGTGACCAGCTCGCTGTGGGTGATCTTGGTGGCGGTCGCTCCGAGGAGCACGCCGAGCGCGGCGGCGAGCGTGACGAGGAGCCACGCGCCGCTCACGACGGCGCCCACCACCAGCACGGCGGCGAGCGCGAGAAGGGACACGGCGACGGTCAGCCGGGTGCTGCGCTGACGACGCCGGGTGGAGCTGGGGGAAGCCATACCAGCAGGCTAAACGGCGTCGCCGTCGGATCGGACGCGACACGCACGCTCCAGGAGCAGGGCCGTGATCACGACCGCCGACCCGGCCAGCCCCGCGATCAGGGAGCGCGAGAGGCGCTGGTCGGCCAGCTCGGTGTCGACGCCGGTCCAGCTGAGGGCGTAGCCGAAGTACCCGCCGGCCATCAGGGCACCCACGAGGGCGCACGCCCGCGCGAGCACGAGGCGGTTGACGGCGCGGCGCGGGTCGAGGCGCTGCTGGTGGACGTGCACCTCGCGCCAGGTGAGGTACGCCGTGGCGCCGAGGATCGCCGCGACCAGCAGCAGCGCGAGGGGCTGCGCCCAGGTGACGATCGGCGCGGTGTCACGGACGCGCTCGGCGAGCGGGTGCAGGAGCCAGCCGCCGACCAGGCCGACGAGGGCCCAGCCGGCCAGGGCGGCTCCGGAGGTCGGGCGGAGCCGGCCCGGGTGGACCCGCTCCTGCTCCTCGTCCTCGCGTTCGGGCGGGCCGTCGATCACGGCAGCGTCACCTCAGGGCGTCACTGGATCTCGAGGACCAGGTCCTCACGGACCTTGATGCCGCTCTGGTCGGCCCGGTCGAGGAGGTCGGCGACGGCACCGTGCTCGGGCAGCTCGGCCGTCGGGTCGACGTCGAGCCACGGCCGCAGCACGAACGCGCGCTCGTGGGCCCGCGGGTGCGGGAGCCGGAGCGACTCCTCGTCGCTGCGGCGGTCGCCGACGACGATGAGGTCGACGTCGAGGGTCCGCGGTGCGTTGCGGACCTCGCTGCGCTCGCGCTCGAACGCGTCCTCGATCGCCAGGGCGCGGTCCATCAGGCGCGAGGCGGCGAGCGTGGTGTCCATGAGCACGACGGCGTTGAGGTAGTTCTTCGCCTCGGCCGGGCTGTCGACCGGCTCGGTCTCGTAGACCGGCGAGACGCCGGTGATCCAGACGTCGGGCGTGTCCGCCAGCGCGTTGACCGCCCCCTGGAGGCTGGCCATCCGCTCCCCGAGGTTGGACCCGAGCGCCAGGACGGCACGCCGGATCGGTCGCATCTCACCGGTCAACGTGTCGGTGTCGACGATGTTGGGGTTCGGGGTCTCAGTCACGGGCGGCCCTTCCGGGTGATCGTCAGCGCCACGTCCGAGAACGTCGCGTCGATGGGTGCGTTCGGCTTGTGGACCGTCACCCGCGCCCATTCAACACGGTCGTCCAAGAGACAGACGTCCGCGATCCGCTGGGCGAGGGTCTCGATCAGGTCGACCGGGTCCTTCTCCACGGCGGCTTTCACCGAGGCCACGAGACTTCCGTAGTCGACCGTGTCCCGCAAGTCGTCGCTCGCCGCAGCGGGTGCGGTGTCGACGCCGAGGACCAGGTCGATGACGAAGACCTGCCCCTCGCGCTTCTCGAACTCGAAGACGCCGTGGTGACCGAAGCACTCGATCCCCAGGACGGCCAGCTCGTCGGTCATTGCGTCGCCTCCACCTGGTCCAGCCGCTCCAGCACTCGGAGGGCGTCCTTCGCGGCGCGTACGTCGTGCACGCGCAGCCCCCACACACCCTGCTGCGCGAGCAGCACGGTGAGAGCGGTGTTGGCGTGCTCCCGCTCCCCGACCGGCCGGGGCGACCCGTCGGAGGCCAGGAGCGTACCGAGGAACGACTTGCGGCTCGCCCCCACCAGCAGGCGGAACCCCAGGCCCTGGAGGGGGCCGAGGTCGCGAAGCAGCGCCCAGTTGTGCTCCGGGCGCTTCGCGAAGCCGAGGCCGGGGTCGAGCACGATCCGGTCCCCCTCGATGCCCGCGGCCAGCATCGCGTCGACCCGCGCCGCGAGCTCGTCGCGGACGGCCGTGACGACCCCGCCGGGCCCGTCGTACACGGCGAAGTCGCGCATGTGGTCGGCATGGGCCCGCCAGTGCATGGCGACGTACGTCGTGCCGGCGCCGGCCACGACGGCGTACATCCGCGGGTCCGCGAGGCCGCCCGAGACGTCGTTGACGATGGTCGCCCCCGCGGAGATCGCCGCCTCGGCCACCTCGGAGCGCATGGTGTCGACCGACACCGTCGCCCCGTCGGCGACCAGCGCACCGATCACGGGCACCACCCGGTCGAGCTCCTCGGTGACGAGGGGGCGGGTCGCGCCCGGACGGGTGGACTCGCCACCGATGTCGATGATGTCGGCGCCCGCGGCGACCAGCTCCCGCCCGTGGGCGATCGCGGCGTCCGCCTCCAGCCAGCGCCCGCCGTCGGAGAACGAGTCGGGCGTGACGTTGACGACGCCCATGAGCACCGGGGTCGTGACCATGGCTCCGAGGCTAGGGCACGGCCTCGTGGGCCGGACTGGACACCCCACGGAGCCCCTCGACACCGACCCGCGCATCGGAGGCGCTCGGCTAGCGGCTCGCCGTACTCCTCGGGCACTTCGTGAGCTTCTCGGGCACTGCAATGCCCGAGAAGCTCAGGGATACCCGGTTAACCGGGTATCCCTGGGACGGCGACTAGCGCCGGCTGTTGATCAGCGCGAACGCCTCGGCGCGGGTCGTGGAGTTGGAGCGCATCGTGCCGCGCACGGCCGACGTGATGGTGCGGGCGCCGGCCTTCTTCACGCCCCGCATGGTCATGCAGAGGTGCTCGGCCTCGATCACGACGATGACGCCGCGGGCCTCGAGGAGGTCGACCAGCGCGTCGGCGACCTGGGTGGTCAGTCGCTCCTGCACCTGCGGCCGCTTGGCGTAGACGTCGACCAGCCGGGCGAGCTTGGAGATGCCGGTGATCTTGCCGGACGCCGCCGGGATGTAGCCGACGTGCGCCACGCCGGTGAAGGGCACCAGGTGGTGCTCGCACATCGACCACAGCTCGATGTCGCGGACCAGGACCATCTCGTCGTGACCGATGTCGAACGTCGTCGTGAGGACGTCCTCGGGGGTCATCCGGATCCCGGCCGTGACCTCGGCGTACGCCCGCGCCACCCGGGCCGGGGTCTCCAGCAGGCCCTCGCGCTCGGGGTCCTCGCCGATGGCGATCAGCAGCTCGCGCACGGCGGCCTCCGCGCGCGGCTGGTCGAACGCCGGGATGTCCTCCGGGCGCCGCTCGTCGGGACGGATCGAGTCGGTCATCGGTTCAGTGCCGCCCTCAGCGCGGCGGCTCGGCGCCGGAGCCCTGGACGCCGGGGTCGCCGTGCACGTCGCCGCCGGAGCCCGGCGGCGTCAGGATCGCGCCGGGGCCCTCCTCGGTCTCCTTCGGCCCGTCACCGTTCGACGCGGCGAACGCCGCCGCGTGGGCGGTGGTCCGGTCCTTGATCCACTGCGGGATCTCGACCGGCGGGATCGAGGACGGGACGCGCCGGTCGGACCCGGTCCACGCGGGACGCTCGGGACGACGGCGCAGCGGCTCGAAGATCCGCGCGACCTGCTCCTTGTCGAGCGTCTCCTTGTCGAACAGCTCGAGCACGAGCGTGTCGAGCACGTCGCGGTTCTCCTCGAGGATCTCGAAGGCCTCCTGGTGCGCGACGGCGAGGAACTTCTTGGTCTCGTCGTCGATCTTCGCCGCGACGTCCTCGGAGTAGTTGCGCTGGTGACCCATGTCGCGGCCCAGGAACGGCTCGGAGGTGGAGTCGCCGAGCTTGATCGCGCCCAGCGACTCGGTCATGCCGTACTGCGTGACCATCGCGCGGGCCAGGCTGGTGGCCTTCTCGATGTCGTTGCCGGCCCCGGTCGTGGGGTCGTGGAACACCATCTCCTCGGCGGCCCGGCCGCCGAGCATGTAGGCCAGCGAGTCGAGCATCTGCGAGCGGGTCTGGGAGTACTTGTCCTCGTCGGGCAGCACCATCGTGTAGCCGAGCGCGCGACCGCGCGGGAGGATCGTGATCTTGTGCACCGGGTCGGTGCCGGGCAGCGCCGCGGCGACGAGGGCGTGCCCGCCCTCGTGGTAGGCCGTGATGAGCTTCTCCTTCTCGCTCATCAGGCGGGTACGCCGCTGCGGGCCGGCGATCACGCGGTCGATCGCCTCGTCCAGGGCGCCGTTGGTGATCAGCTTCTGGTTGCCCCGCGCCGTGAGCAGCGCGGCCTCGTTGAGCACGTTGGCGAGGTCGGCACCGGTGAAGCCCGGCGTACGACGCGCCACCGACAGCAGGTCGATGTCGGAGGACATCGGCTTGCCGCGGGAGTGCACCTTGAGGATCTGGTGGCGACCGGACAGGTCGGGGGCGTCGACGGCGATCTGGCGGTCGAAGCGACCGGGGCGCAGCAGCGCCGGGTCGAGCACGTCGGGCCGGTTGGTCGCGGCGATCAGGATGACGCCGCCGCGGACGTCGAAGCCGTCCATCTCGACGAGCAGCTGGTTGAGCGTCTGCTCGCGCTCGTCGTGGCCGCCGCCCATGCCGGCGCCTCGGTGGCGACCGACGGCGTCGATCTCGTCGATGAAGACGATCGCCGGGGCGTTCTCCTTGGCCTGCTCGAAGAGGTCGCGGACGCGGGACGCACCCACGCCGACGAACATCTCGACGAAGTCGGAGCCGGAGATCGAGTAGAAGGGGACGCCCGCCTCGCCGGCGACGGCGCGTGCGAGCAGGGTCTTGCCGGTGCCGGGAGGTCCGTAGAGCAGCACGCCCTTGGGGATCTTGGCGCCGACGGCCTGGAACTTGGCGGGCTCCTGGAGGAACTCCTTGATCTCGCCGAGCTCCTCGATGGCCTCCTCGCAGCCGGCGACGTCGGTGAACGTCGTCTTCGGCATGTCCTTGGAGATCAGCTTGGCCTTGGACTTGGCGAACTGCATGACGCCGCGGCCGCCACCACCCTGGACCTGGTTCATCAGGAACAGGAACAGGAAGATGATCAGCGCGAAGGGCAGCAGCGTGGCGAGGATCGAGCCGAGCAGGCTGGGCTTCGGCACGTCGACGGTGTACTTCTCGATCGTGCCCTCGTCGACCTGCTTCTGCACGGCGTCGCGGATCGTGTCCTGCGTGCCGGCGAGCCAGAACGACATGACCTTGTCGCCGTTGTCGAGGGTCGCCTTGATCTGCTGGTCACCGCCGTCGACGAAGGTGATCTCCTTGACGGCGCCGCTGGAGATGTTGCTCTCCATCTTGGAGGACTCGATCTCGTCGTACCCGCCGCTGGGCGCGAGGTACTGCAGGGCGATGAGCACGCCCACCACCGCGAGGACGATCCACAGCCATGGACCCTTGAATATGCGCTTCACAGGCTTCTCTCGACACGAGCTTGCCGCCCGACGGTCTGATGACCGCGTAGGCGCTCAACTGAACTGATGACGGTACACACCGTCGCCAATGAGCATTCTCTCAGCAATCGGCCATTCGGGCGCATCGGACCTGATCCCCGGTCAGGAGTACACGTGGGGTGCCAGGGTGCCGATGTCACGCAGGTTGCGGTAGCGCTCGCGGTAGTCGAGGCCGTAGCCGACGACGAACTCGTTGGGGATGTCCCAACCGACGTACTTCACGTCGACCTGCATCGTCAGCGCCTCGGGCTTGCGCAGCAGCGTGCAGATCTCGACGCTCGCGGGGGTGCGCGACGCGAGGTTGGCGGTCAGCCACGAGAGGGTGAGTCCGGTGTCGATGATCTCGTCGACGATGACCACGTGCCGGCCGGAGATGTCGGTGTCGAGGTCCTTGAGGATGCGGACGACGCCGCTGGACTTGGTGCCGGAGCCGTACGACGACACCGCCATCCAGTCCATCTCGAGGTGCCGGCTGAAGCTGCGGGCGAGGTCGGCCATCACCATCACCGCACCGCGGAGGATGCCGACGATCAGCAGGTCCTTGCCCGCGTAGTCGGTCTCGATCTCGACCGCGAGCTCGCGCAGCCGCCCCTGGATCTGCTCCTCGGTGAAGAGAACGTTGACGAGGTCGTCCGGTACGTCGGCTGCGTCCATGGGCGAGAGCCTAGTCAGCGGACCGGGTCGAGCTGCAGCCGACCATCGCTCCGCGAGCACCGGACCGGCCCGGGCAGGTCGACCCAGCGCTGGCCGTGCCAGTCGGTGAGCAGCGCGTCCATGGCCGTGACGTGCTCGTAGAAGAGCTCCGAGGCGGGCGCACCGGCGTCCAGGGCGGCGAGCCGCAGCACCCGGTGCCGGATCGGCGTGGGCCGGCCGGCGAGCCCGGCGACCGGGAGTGCGCCGTCGGCCGACCGGAGCTCGGCGTACGCCGTCTCCGCGAGGTCGTCGAGGTAGTCCATGTCGCTGCGGAGCTGGTCGGCGGTGCGGGCGAGGGTGCTCGCGACGCCGGGTCCGAGCTGCTCCTCCAGCAGCGGCAGCACGGTGTGCCGCACCCGCGCCCGGGTGTACGCCGGGTCCTCGTTGTGCGGGTCGTCCCAGGTCTCGAGGCCCTCGACCAGGCAGGCCGTGACCGTGTCGGCCCGGCCGACGTCGAGGAGCGGGCGGACGAACCGGTCGTAGCCCCGCCGCATGCCGGCCAGCGAGCGACCGCCGGAGCCCCGGGCGAGCCCGAGCAGGACGGTCTCGGCCTGGTCGTCGCGGGTGTGGCCGAGCAGCACCGCGGCGGCGTCGAAGCGCTCGCCGACCTCCTCCAGGACGGCGTACCGCGCGCGGCGGGCGGCGGCCTCCGGTCCCAGGCCACCACCCTCCACGTGGACCCGGGCGTTGAGCGTCTCGTCCGCGCCGATCGCCGCCATCCGGGCGACCAGGGCCGCGGCCCGGTCGGCCGACCCGTCCTGGAGGTCGTGGTCGACGGTCGCCCCGATCACGTGCCAGCCGGCCTTGCGCCCCTCGAACACGGTGGCGGCCAGCAGCGCCGTCGAGTCCGGGCCGCCGGAGCAGGCGACGACGACGGTCCGTCCCGGCGCGACGTCGGCGAGCGCTCGGCGTACGCCGAGACGGACGGCGGCGACGGCCGGGTGGAGAGTCATGCGGTCCTCAGAGGACCCGGGAGATCCAGGCGGCGGGGTCGGCGATCTCGGCCTTGGTGGGGAGGTTGTCGGGACGCTCCCAGACGGCGTTGAACTCGTCCATCCCGGCCTTGTCGACCACGGCGCGGACGAAGATCGCGCCGTCGCGGTACTGCGCCATCTTGGCGTCGAGGCCGAGCACGCGGCGCAGGGTGCGGTCGAGGACGCCGACGCCCTTGCGGCGCTTGGTGAACTTCCTGCGGATGTCGCCGACGGTCGGGATCACGCTCGGCCCGACGCCGTCCATGACGACGTCGGCGTGGCCCTCGAGCAGGGACATGACGCCGGTGACGCGGTCGACGATCTCCTTCTGCTCGGGGGTGCTGACGACGTCGAGCAGGCTGCCGCCGCGGGCGCCGCCCTTGAGTGCCGCGGCGATCTTGCCGAGCCCCTCGTCGAGCAACCCGGAGGGTTCGATGCTGTCCGCGATGCCGTGCATCTCGCCGAGCAGGTGGTCGGCCAGCCACGGCGTCGCGGTGAACTGCACCCGGTGGGTCTCCTCGTGCAGGCACACCCAGAGCCGGAAGTCGTGCGGGTCGACCTCGAGCTCGCGCTCCACGTGGACGATGTTGGGCGCGACGAGCAGCAGCCGGCCCGACGGCGCGAAGAACGGGTCGAACTGGCCCAGCACCTTGCCGGCCAGGAACCCGAGCAGGCCGCCGACCTCGGCGCCGGTGATCCGGGAGCCGACGGCGTGCGCGACCCGCGACGGCGTCTTGTCCCCGGTGAGCTTGTCGACGATCGGGGCGAGGATGGTCGCGAACCCGTCGGCGTTGGCCTGCACCCAGCCGGCCCGGTCGACGACCACGATCGGGGCGGTGTTGGCGGCCGCCTCCAGCCCGGTGAACTCACGCACCAGGCCGGTCGAGCGGTTGGCGCCGTCGCGGAGCTCCTCCACGACCGCCGCGGCCTCGGTCCAGGTGACGGACGGGCCGTCGCCGGCCAGCCGGGAGCCGATGGAGACGGCGAGGTCCCAGTCGACCATGCCCGAGCGCGGGTTTGTCATGCGGAGACCGTACTCGCGGCGTCCAACGCCTACGCCGCGCAGCGACAGGCCGCGAGAGCCGACGCGATGTCGTCGAGGGCGGCCCGCGCGTCGAGGGTGTCGAGCAGCGCGATGTGGTCGGCGAGCACGGCGAAGACCATCGGCGTGCCCGTGCGGTCGGTCACCGTGCCGGCGAGGCCGCTGACGCCGGTGAGGGTGCCGGTCTTGGCCCGGACGCTCCCCCTCCCCTCCTTGTCGGAGCTCTCGGTGAACCGCTCCGAGAGCGAGCCGTTGAAGCCGGCGACGGGCAGACCGGTCAGCACCGGGCGCAGCGTCGGGTGCTCCGCCGAGCCCGCGGCGTCGAGCACGGCGGTGAGCGTGGCGGGGGCGAGCCGGTTGTCGCGGGACAGCCCGCTGCCGTCGTACGTCCTCGCGCCGGAGGTGGGGACCCCCAGCCCGGTGACGGTGTCCAGGACGGCCGCGGCGCCGCCGGTGAAGCTGGCGTCGGCGCCCGTGGCGAGGGCGACCTGGCGGGCGAGCACCTCGGCGGCCTCGTTGTCGCTGGTGAGCAGGGTGTGCTCGACGATCTGGGAGAGCGGGGGACTGGTGACCCGCGCGAGCTCGGCGGCGGCGGGGTCGGCCGTCTGCGGCGTCGGCACACCCACGACCTCGATGCCGGCGCGGGTGAGCGCCGCGGCGAACACCGTCGCCGCGGCCTGGGCCGGGTCGTCCACCCGGCCGTCGCCGTCGGCCGGCCGGCCCTCGTCAACCCAGAGCGACTGGATCGGTGCGACCACGCCGTCGGGGATGTAGGAGTCGGGCCAGTGCGGGCTGACGTCGGGGCCGGTGAACAGCGACGCGTCGTACCCGAGCCGGATCCGGGTGGTCCCGCTGGCGCTGAGCTGGGCGGCAGTCGCCCGGGCGAGGGTCTGGACGTCGGCCGGCCGCGGGTAGTCGTCCGGCTTCGGGCGGCTCGCCGACAGCAACGGGTCTCCCCCGCCGACGAGCACGATCCGCCGCGGCCCGGCGGAGACGACGGTGGTCGCGAAGGTCTGGTCCGGGCCCATGGTGTCGAGGGCGGCCGTGGCGGTGAGCAGCTTGAGGGTCGACGCGGGGACCGCGCCACCGCTGCCGCGGGCGAGCAGCGAGGTGCCGTCGAGCCCGGTGACGACCGCCAGCACGTGCGAGCCGAGGTCGTCGTCCTTCAGCAGGGGCGCGAGCGCGCGGCGTACCTTCGCCGGATCGGCGGTGCCGGTCGCCGCGACGGCGACCGGGCTGGGGTCGGTCAGCGGCGGCAGCTCGAGCCCGGCCGGCGCGGCGACCTGCTCCGGTTCCTCGGACGGATCGGGCTGGTCGCGGTCGACCCAGTACGCCGTACCTGCGCCCCCCAGAAGCGCCAGCACGACGATCACCGGGAGCCAGAACGCGAGGCGCGAGCCGTGGCGTGCGTCACGTCGGCCCACTTCTCGCCCCTTCCCGACTCCACGTTTGGCGCCATTGTGCGCGAGACTGGTCCGGGCCCGCGGGGCGGGCCTACCCAAGACTTAGTTGTTGGCCTGACGATGGCGGAGGATGACGTGCTCGAGTTCGACGTGCTGGTGGAGATCCCCAAGGGTGAGCGCAACAAGTACGAGGTCGACCACGAGTCGGGCCGGCTGCGCCTGGACCGCACGCTCTTCACGTCGACGGCGTACCCCGCCGACTACGGCTTCATCGAGGAGACCCTCGGCCAGGACGGCGACCCGCTCGACGCGCTCGTGATCCTGCAGCAGCCGACCTTCCCCGGGTGCCTGATCCGCTGCCGCGCGATCGGCATGTTCCGGATGACCGACGAGGCCGGCGGCGACGACAAGGTCCTCTGCGTCCCCGCCCAGGACCCGCGCCTGGAGCACCTGCGCGACATCTCGCACGTGTCGAAGTTCGACCGCCTCGAGATCCAGCACTTCTTCGAGGTCTACAAGGACCTCGAGCCCGGCAAGTCCGTCGAGGGCGCCGAGTGGGTCGGCCGGACCGAGGCCGAGGCCGAGGTCGTGGCCTCCTTCGAGCGCGCCAAGTCCGAGGGTTACACGACGCACTGAGCCGCTCCCAGGGATACCCGGTTAACCGGGTATCCCTGAACTTCTATGGCATTGCAGTGCCTGAGAAGTTCGAGATTCCCCGGTAGACCGGGGATTCCTGGGACAGGTGTGACTGCTGTGACTATCCCACCAGGTCCGGCGACCGCAGCATCGCGTCGGGGACACCCCAGGCGTCGACCAGGTCGACGGCGATGGGGCGGATCTTGCGGCACAGGGAGTTCACCTCGCGGCTGATCGCCTTGGACCGCTGCACGGTGAGCCGGCCGTGCTCCATGAACCACGCCCGGTCCGCCTCGATGGTGGACAGCGCGAAGAGGTCGCAGAGCAGGCCGAGCGCGACCCGGTTGCCCTCGGGCGCATCGGCGGGCAGGTCGCGGAGGCGCTCGACGAACGCCTCGAGGACGAGTCGCTCGACGTGCGCGTTGGCGGCACCGATGACGTGGTCCTGGACCTCGGAGAAGACGACGCCCGGGTTGAGCTTGCGGTCGATCCCGCGCTTGAGCCGGCGCGCGACGCCGGAGAGCATGTGCTCCTCGCGGAAGCGCAGCATGGCGAGCTGGTACTCCGAGTCGAGGAGACCGGCCTCCTGGTCCCACTCGTCGCCGCCGGGCAGCAGGTCCTTGACGCGTTCGAAGAGCTTGTGGGCCGACGTCCGCTCGATCACGGTCTCGACGGCGAGGTTGGTGACGAAGCGGACCATGCCGAGCTGGTCCATGTCCTCGAACTCGCTCGCGTAGTCGGTCAGCAGCCCCTTGGCGACGAGCTGGAGCAGCACGTGGTTGTCGCCCTCGAACGTCGTGAAGATGTCGCTGTCGGCCTTCAGCGCGGCGAACCGGTTGACCGCGAGGTAGCCGGCCCCGCCACAGGCCTCCCGGCACTCCTGGATCGTGCGGGTCGCGTGCCACGTGCCGAGCGCCTTGGTCCCGGCCGCCCGCCCCTCGAGCTCACGGCGGGCGATCTCGCTCTCGCCCTCGGTCGACTCGGACGAGAGGACGTCGTGCAGCTGCGTGCGTACGACGTCCTGCGCGAAGTGCAGCGCGTACGTGCGGGCGATCAGCGGCAGCAGCCGCCGCTGGTGCATGCCGTAGTCGAGGAGCAGCTGCTCCTCGGTGTCCGAGGCGGCCTCGAACTGACGACGGCGTACGGCGTACTTCGTGGCGATCGCGAGCGCCACCTTGCTCGCGTTGATGCCGGCGCCGCCGACGCAGACCCGGCCCTGGACGAGCGTGCCGAGCATCGTGAAGAAGCGGCGGTTGGGGTTGTCGATCGAGCTCGAGTAGACGCCCTCCGGCGAGACGTCGGCGAACCGGTTGAGCAGCGCCTCGCGCGGGACCCGCACGCCGTCGAACCAGAGCCGACCGTTGTCGACGCCGTTGAGGCCCATCTTGCGGCCGTCGTCCTCGACCCGGACGCCGTCCAGCACCGTGGTGCCCTTGCGGATCGGGACCACGAAGGCGTGCACGCCCTCGGACGTGCCGCCGACCTCGAGCTGGGCGAAGACGACCGCGAGCTCGGCGTGCTTGGCCGCGTTGCCGATGTAGTCCTTGCGCGCCTGGTCGCCGTGCGTCGTGATCACGAACTCCTGGGTCGCGACGTCGTACGTCGCCACCGTGCCGAGCGCCTGCACGTTGGACCCGTGGCCGGTCTCGGTCATCGCGAAGCAGCCCATCAGCTTGCCGGTGACGAGGTCCTGCAGGTACGCGTCGTGGTGCGCCTTCGTGCCGAGCTGGAGGATCGCGCCGCCGAACAGCCCGAACTGCACCCCGACCTTGACCAGCACCGACAGGTCGCCGAAGGCGAGCGTCTCGAAGGCCGCGATGGAGGCGCCGATGTCGCCGCCGCCGCCGTACTCCTGGGGGAAGCCCATCCCGGTCTGCCCGGTCGCCGCCATCTCCACGACGATGTCGCGGACGCGCTCGCGGAAGTCGTCGATGCCGAGCTCGTCGGCCTCGTCCAGGACGGAGGCGTACTCCGCGAGGTTGGTGCGCACCAGGTTGCGGACCTCGGCGTACGTGCCGTCGAGGAGCCCGGTCAGTGCCGGTACGTCGACCTCGGGCTGGACGTAGCCGGGCGCGCTCACGGGGACGGCGGTGTCGGTGGCCATGTCCCGAGGACTACCCATCGGGGATCGGCTTCAAGCGGTGATCTGGACCTCTCCGGCCCGTCGATCAGGGCCGGGCGTAGAAGTTCGGCGCGGTCCAGGAGTACATCGACTCCTCGCGCACCGGTACGCCGGTCCGCGGAGCCTCGATGATCCGGCCACCGCCGATGTAGAGCGCCACGTGGTAGATCGAGCCCGGGTTGCTGCTGGAGCCCCAGAAGACCAGGTCCCCGGGCTGCAGCTGGCCGGGCGAGATCGGCGTGGACTGCTCGTACTGCGCCACCGAGTAGTGCGGCAGGTAGGTGCCACCGGCCTGCCAGGCGCCGGCGGTCAGGCCGGAGCAGTCCCAGGCGTTCGGGCCCGCGGCTCCCCAGCGGTAGGGCTCCCCGATCTGGGCGCGGGCGAAGGCGATCGCCGCCTGCGCGCCCGACTTCGGGGACGGCGCCGTCGGGGGCGGCGCGGGCGTCTCCGGCTCGGGGTCGGTCGTGGGCTCGTCGCTCGGCTCCTGGGTCGGCTGGCTCGTCG
Organism: Nocardioides conyzicola; assembly: GCF_039543825.1. NCBI lineage: Bacteria > Bacillati > Actinomycetota > Actinomycetes > Propionibacteriales > Nocardioidaceae > Nocardioides > Nocardioides conyzicola. Next base: position 1,248,787 of record NZ_BAABKM010000002.1, read on the forward strand.
GCTCGCTCGTCGGCTCGCTCGTCGGCTGACTCGTCGGCTGGGCGGGCGCCGCGGGCTCCTGCTCCTGCTCCTGCTCCTGCACCGCGGCAGCGGCCGCGGCACGCGCGGCCCGGGCCTCCAGCGTCGACTGGCGCCGCTGGGCGAGGTCGACGCTGATGTGCTGGAGCTCGGCGAGCCGCGTGATCAACGTGGCCTTCTCCGCGGCGATCGCCTGCGCGTCGGAGGCAGCGGCGTCGGCGGCCCGCTGGGCGGACCGCTTCGCCTCGAGCGCGTCCCGCTCCGCCTTCTCGGCGTCCGTGCGGGCCCGCTCGGCCCGGTCGCGGGCCACGTCGGCGACCACGGCGGCCGCGCGGAACTCGTCGTAGTTGCCGTCGAGCGCGTCCTCGGCGTTGCCCATCGTAACGGTCCGCTCCTGGACGGAGGTGATCCCGTGGGAGTGGACGATGGCCGACAGCGCGGTGAGGCTGGGCTGGAGCTCGTACGACGTCACCAGGGAGTCGGTGTAGGCCCGGCGCTGCCGCTCGACGTCGGCCTCGGCCGCGGTGACGCCCTGCTGGGCCTTCGCGGCGGCCTCCCGGGCCTGGTCGGCGTGCCAGCGCGCACCGTTGAACGCCTCGGCCGCCTGCGCCGCCACGACCGCGGACTGCTGGAGCCGCTGGTTGGCGACGACGAGCCGGGCGCGCACCGAGGCGACGTCGTCGGCCTGGGCGCGAACCGCCGTACGGGCGTCGCGCACGTCGCTCTTGCTGGGGACGGTGTCGTCGTCAGCGGCCGCGACCCCGCCGGCCAGACCGGCGACCAGGAGGGCCATCACGGTGGTCGTCGCCATGCGCGCTCGCACCGGTCTGCCCCCTCGTCCGACCACCCCGAGCGGGCGGCACGCGAGTCACGCTAGACAACTTTCGTCCCATTGGGAACAACTTTCACAAGTTTATCTTGCGTTACCGGCGTGTCGCCTTGACGAACTACAAGGTTGTAATTCATCGCGTCCGGTCATAGCCACGGACGAGATGGCGGTCGCGGGCGCGCCAGAGCGACCATCCCGCCCGTGGCTATCCGGACGGACTCAGCTGTCGACCGGCACCTTCGAGGTGGTGGTGGTCGGGTGCGAGGCGAGGCCGTGACGGTCGAACTTCTGGCCGCTGGCGATGCCGCCGACGTAGAACGACACCAGCGCGATCGCGACGCCCGCGATGTCGTCGGCGACGTAGTGCCAGCCGAAGTAGATGGTCGCGACCACGATCAGCCCGAAGTTGATCCAGAACGCGACGCGAACGATGCGGCTCTGCACGGTGAACTGGACCATGAGGGCCCACAGCAGCGCGATCCCCGTGTGCAGGCTGGCGAAGCCGGCCACGGTCTGCGCTCGGCCGTCTCCCCAGCGGACGTACTGACGCGCGTTGACGAGCGAGTCGATGAGGTCACTTGTCCCGGTGTGCGCCAGTGACTGGTAGAGCGACACGTACTCGAGCCCAGGCCCGATCGTCGGCAGCGCGTAGTAGGAGATGGTCCCCAGCGTCCAGGCGATGCCCTGCGACGTCACGAACCACCAGCCGTAGGACAGGTTGCGCGACCAGACCACCCAGACCGTCACCATGATCGCGACCATCGGGATGAAGAGCAGGTAGAACGTCGACAGGAAGTGGGCCGTCACGGAGGTGCCGAGGATGTCGTGGAGCAGCGAGCTCGGGTAGTGGCCGAAGAACAGCATCCGGTCGAGCGCGTGCAGCTCGCGGTCGTAGGTCCGGTCGCTCACCAGCGGCAGGAACGACTTGAGGTTGCGGTAGCAGACGTAGATCACGTAGAAGCAGGCGATGCCGAGCAGCACCAGCGTGACCCGCTCCCGGGTCCAGTGGGTGCGCCACCGGTCCCGCACGATCTCGGGCCACCGGGTCGGCCGACCACGCGAGATCCAGAGAGCGCGCGGCACCAGGTCGAGGACGAGGGCACCGACGCAGAGGATCGGCAGCCGGACCCACGCAGGGCCGAGGAAGCTGCCGTCGGGGTCGATCAGCGGTCGGCCGACGGACCACGCGGTGATCGCCGCCCAGACGCCCATGACGGCGGCGTTGACCACGAGCAGGGTCCAGGCACGGCGATACACGCCCGCCAGTGTAGGGAGTGCGACCCGTCAGTGACGGGCTGGTGTCACGGCAAGCCGTGAGGCGTCGACCACCATCGTCACCCGGTCGCCTGCGGCCGGATGGGTGTCCAGGCGGGCCACCGCGTCCAGCTCGCCGATGCCGGCGACGTCGACGACCAGCCGGATCTGCTCGGGCGTGACCCGGGCCGACACCACCGTGCCGGACAGCGGTCCGGCGGGAGCGACCACCAGCGCGGAGCGGCGTACGGCGACCGCCTCGTCCGACGGCGGCAGCTCCGCGGCGCGCAGCAGCGCGGCCGCCGAGGCGCCCTCCAGGACCCGGGCGTAGCCCAGGAAGAGCGCGGTCTCCGCGTCGGCCGGCGCCCGCCAGACCGCGGAGATCTCCCCCTGCTGGACGACCCGGCCGGCGCGCATGACGGCCAGCCGGTCGGCCACCGTGAAGGCCTCCTCCTGGTCGTGCGTCACCATCAGCGCGGTCGTCCCGGCCTCGCGCAGGATGTCGCGCAGGTCGTGGGCGAGGCGCTCCCGCAGCCCGGCGTCGAGCGCCGACAGGGGCTCGTCGAGCAGCAGCAGCCGGGGCTGCACGGCGAGCGAGCGCGCCAGCGCGGCCCGCTGCCGCTCGCCACCGGAGAGGGTCGCCGGCAGGCGGTCCGCGTAGCCCTCGAGCCCGACCAGCGCCAGCAGCTCGCGCACCCGCGCGGCGGCGTTCGGCGTACGACGCAGACGCAGGGCGTAGCCGACGTTGCGTGCCACCGTCAGGTGCCCGAAGAGCTGGCCGTCTTGGAACATCAGCGCGAAGCCCCGCTTGTGGGTGGGGGTGCCCGCGAGGTCGGTGCCGTCCCAGGAGATCCGGCCCGCCGACACCGGTTCGAGGCCGGCGACCGCACGCAGCAGCGTGGACTTGCCCGAGCCGCTCGGACCGAGCACCGCGAGCACCTGACCGTCCTCGACGCGCAGCGTGGCGTCGATGACCGCAGGCACGCCGTCGTACGCGACCGAGACGTCCTCGACGGTGAGCATCAGAAGGCTCCCAGCGACGGCACGCGCAGCCGCTCGACCGCGAGCATCACCGCGGCCGTGGTGGCGGCGAGGACGACGGACGCGGCGAGGGCCATGCCGTAGTTCATCGCACCGGGGTGACCGATGAGGTGGAAGATCACGATCGGCATGGTCGGGTGCTCGTCCCGGGCCAGGAACGACGTGGCGCCGAACTCCCCCAGCGACACCGCGAACGCGAACCCGGCAGCCGCGACGAGCGGCTTCCAGAGCACCGGCAGGTCGACGGTCGCGAAGGCCCGGAGCGGTCCGGCGCCGAGCGACGCCGCGGCCTGCCGCTGCCGGTCGTCGACGCCGGCGAGGGCGGGCGCGAGGGTGCGTACGACGAGCGGGAGGGCGACCAGGGCCTGGGCGATCGGCACCAGGAGCACCGAGTCGCGCAGGTCGAGCGGCGGCCGGTCGAGGGTGATCAGGAAGCCGAAGCCGAGGGTCACCGCGGAGACCCCGAGCGGCAGCATGAAGAGGCCGTCGACCAGTCCGCGGGTCCGTCGTTCCGCCCTCGTGTGCGAGCGCCGGGTGACGATCACCGCGACCGCCAGCCCGAGCGACAGCGACATCCAGGTCGCGTCGACGGCTGTCCGCAGCGAGGTGACGAGCGCGTCCGTGACGGGCACCAGCAACGCGTCCCGCGACCCGACCGTCGTCAGGGCGCGGTAGTTGCCGGTCCCCCAGCCGTCACCGACCTGCAGCGAGCCGACGACCAGGGCGGCGATCGGCAGCCCGACCAGCACCCCGACCAGCGCCGTCACGAGCAGGCTCGGCCAGTCTCGGCGCGAGACCCGGGGCGGCCGGGCCGTCGTCCGGGCGAGGCTCGGGTCGGCGACCGCCCGCAGCCGGCTGGTCACGAACAGCAGCGCGGTGATCGCCACCAGCTGCACGACCGAGAGCGCCGCCGCGGCCTGGAGGTCGAGGAGGTTGGTGGTGAGCAGGTAGATCTCGGTCTCGACCGACGAGTAGCGCAGCCCGCCGAGCGTGAGCACCACCCCGAACGCCGTCGCGCAGAAGAGGAACACGACGCTCGCCGCCGACACGATCGCCGGCCGCAGAGCGGGCAGGGTCACCGTGCGGAAGACGTACGCCGGTCCGGCGCCGAGCGCGGCCGCGGCCTCCGCCGGACGCGGGTCGAGCGACTCCCAGGCCGCACCGACGGCGCGGATCACGACCGCCACGTTGAAGAACGCCAGGCCGGCGACGATCGCCGCCGCCGACCCGTCGAGCCCCAGGAAGCCGAGCGGGCCGGCCTCACCGATCAGCTCGCGGAACGCGACCCCCACGACCACCGTGGGCAGCACGAACGGCACGAGCAGCACCGCCCGCAGGACGCCGCGGCCGGGGAAGCGCCGGCGGTGCAGCAGGTGCGCGGCGGGTACGCCGAGCAGCACCGCCACCGCCGTGCCCGCCGACGCCGACCAGACCGTGAACCAGATGACCCGCAGCGTCCGCGGCCGCGTCAGGACCTCGGCGACCGCTCCCGGGTCGAAGTGGCCGTCGACCCAGAACCCCTCCGAGAGCATCCCGCTGACCGGCAGCACGAAGAACACGCCGAGCACGGCCAGCGGCACCGCCGCCAGGCCGACCAGCGTGAGGATCCGTCTCATCGTGAGGTGAGGTCGCTCCACTCCCGCAGCCAGTCGTCGCGGTGCGCGGCGATGTCGGCGGGGTCCACCTGCCAGGGGTCGGTCGGCTGCTTCGCGTACGACGCCCAGTCGGCCGGCAGCTGCACCGATGGGTCGACCGGGAAGACGTACATGCTGTCGGGCAGCGCGGCCTGCACCTCCGGGCTGAGCAGGAAGTCGACGAGAGCCCGGGCGCCGTCAGGGTTGTCGGCACCCTTCAGCACCCCGGCGTACTCCACCTGGCGGAAGCAGGTGTCGAGCAGCGCGCTGGTCGTCGACGTCCCGTCGTCGCCGACCGTGAACGCCGGCGAGGAGTCGTAGGACAGCACGATCGGCCGGTCGCCCTTGCCGCCGCCCTGGGTGAAGTCGACCTCGTAGGCGTCCGACCACCCGGCGTCGAGCTTGGTGCCGTTGTCCATCAGCTTGGTCCAGTAGTCCGGCCAGTCGTCGCCGTACTTCGCGATCGTCGCGAGCAGGAAGGCCATCCCCGGCGAGCTGGTCGCGGCACCGGGGGCGACGAAGAGGTCGCGGTAGGCCGGCTTCACCAGGTCGTCGAGGCCGGTCGGCGGGGCGACGTCGTGCTCGGCGAACCAGGTGTCGTCGACGTTCACGCACACGCTCGCCTTGTCGACCGGCGTCAGCGCCTGGTCGTCGTCACCGGCGACCAGGAGCTGGTCGGCCCCCGCCGGCAGCTTCGCGGCGTACGGCGCGAACACCCCCTCGTCCAGGGCTCGCGACGCGAACGTGTTGTCGACGCCGAAGGCCACGTCGCCCAGCGGGTTGTCCTTGGTCAGCACCAGCTTGTTGGTCAGCGCGCCGGCGTCGCCCGACGCACGGGTCTCGAGCTGGTAGCCGGTGTCCTTCTCGAACTTCTTCTGCAGCTCCTCGGGCAGCACGAACGACTCGTGCGTGACCAGCACGACCCGCTTCGAGACGTGCCCGGAGGCCGTCCCCTCGCCGGGACCGTCGTCGTCACCGCCGATCGCCGAGCAGGCCGAGGCGGCCAGCACGATCGCCAGGACGGGCGCGAACACACGCAGAGATCTCACGGTGACTCCCTATCGCCGGTACTAACCGGATCAGGTTCGTAGGGTCTGCGGCTTCTCCGCACTCTCAGCACGCGTGGCGTGCTCCCCTGTCTTGTGGGTCGACCTTAGCCCCTCACGCTCGGCCTCACCGGGTCAGGGCGACCACGGCATCCAAGCGGGCGAGCTTGGCGGGGTTGCGGACGACGTACAGCCCGGTGACCAGCCCGCCCTCGACCACGAACGACACGATCGTGTCGAGCTCGCCGTCGATGACGATCCGCAGCGCCGGGGCGCCGTTGACGACCACGACGTCCGCCTCGGCCGGGCCGCCGGACACCCCGTCGAGGAAGCGCACGACCTTGTCGGCCCCGAGGATCGGCCGCAGGGCCGCCTTCTTGACCCCGCCGCCGTCGGTGATCAGCACGACGTCGGGGGCGAGCACGTCGAGGAGGCTCTGGATGTCACCGGTCGACGCGGCCACCATGAACAGCTGCAGCACCCGGTCGCGCTCCCGCGGTGTGGCCTCGGCGCGCGGCCGGCGTTCGGCGACGTGCGCCCGTGCCCTGCTGGCGATCTGGCGTACGGCGGCCGGCGTCTTGTCGACCGCCGCGGCGATCTCGTCGTACCCGAAGTCGAAGACGTCGCGCAGCACGAACACCGCCCTCTCGGTGGGCGCCAGGGTCTCGAGCACCGTCAGCATCGCGACCGACACGGAGTCGGCGAGCTCGACGTCCTCGGCCACGTCGGGGGTGGTCAGCAGCGGCTCGGGCAGCCACGGCCCGACGTACGACTCACGGCGCCGGGCGTTGGTGCGCATCCGGTTCAGGGCCAGCCGGGTGGTGATCCGGACCAGGTAGGCACGCTCGTCCCGCACCCCGGTCCGGTCCACGTCGACCCAGCGCAGCCAGGTCTCCTGCAGCACGTCCTCGGCGTCCGCGGCCGAGCCGAGCATCTCGTAGGCCACCGTGAAGAGCAGGTTGCGGTGGGCGACGAAGACCTCGGTGGCGTCCGGGGCGCTCATGCCTGCTCCATGACTCCGGACGGTACGGCGAGCGGCAGCCCGCAGACATCCGAATATCCCTGGCTCTGCAGACCCGCGGCCGAGTTGAAGCGCGACCGCATGTTCTCCAGGGCCACCATCTGCGTCAGCTCGACGACCGCGGGGGCGCCGAGCTGCTCGAGCAGGTGCGCCGTCATCTCGTCGGTGACCGTCAGCGGGGTGGTGCTCATCGCCTCGGCGTACGCGAGGACGTCGCGCTCGAGCGGCGTGAAGACGTCGGACTCGCGCCACCGCGGCACCTCGCGCACCTTGGCGAGGTCGAGGCCGTCGTGGTGGGCCATGAAGTAGCCGAAGTCCAGGCACCAGCTGCAGCCGATGACGCCGGCGCTGGCGAGCTGGGCGTAGGACTTGAGCGTCGGGTCGAGGGCGTCCCACTTGGCGACCTTGCCCTCGAAGCCGAAGATCGCCTTCAGCACCTTCGGCTGGTGGAAGTAGACGTAGGCGTTGTCGGGGATGGCGCCGAAGGTACGGCGGGCGTAGGCCGCCATCACCTTGCCGTAGAGGCCGGTGATCGGAGCCTTCGGGATGCGGAACGTGCTGGGCATGTCTCCTCCATGTCGTCCGATGTCGTGCTGCGGTCGTGCGTGTCGGCATGGAGACACCGCCCGGTCGGGGTCTGTGACATCTCTACGCTGTCTTCCATGCCGAGCCGACGCCACCAGCTGCTCGCCTGGGCGGTCCCACGCATCCGGAAGGCCAGCGAGCTCGAGTCACCGGAGATCGAGCGGGCCCGCCTCGCGGAGTGGCAGGCGGCGGCTCCGCGCACGCTCCCGACCCAGCTGGTCCGCGGCTTCGAGAAGCGGTTCGGCGTCGTCACCGAGATGCTCACCGGCCCCGCCGGCGACTTCGCGTCGTACGTCGTCACGCCGCGCGGCACCGACCCGCGCCGTACCGTCCTCTACCTGCACGGCGGCGGCTACGTCTCGGGCATCGACCCCAACCACGTCCGCTACGCGACCCGGCTGGCGGTCGCGCTCGGCGCCCGGGTCGTGCTGCCCGACTACCCGCTGGCCCCTGACCACAGCTGGCGCGACTCGCACGCGGTCGTCGCCGACCTCGCGACGCGCTGGGCACAAGACTCCGCCGACCTCGTCATCGCCGGGGACTCCGCAGGCGGCGGCTACGCCCTGGCGCTGGCGCTGACCCTCCGCGACCGAGGCGGCCCGCAGGCGTCGCGCCTGGTCCTGCACTCGCCGTGGGTCGACCTGACGACGAGCACACCCGAGACCGCCGACTTCTCCGCGCGCGACCCCTGGCTCAAGCTGAGCAAGCTCGAGGCGTACGCCGGGTGGTGGGCCGGGTCGCCCGACGACCTCGGCCGACCCGAGGTGAGCCCGGCGCTCGGCGACCTGCGCGGCCTCCCGCCGACGCTGATGTTCTGCGGCACCCGCGACACCCTGGCGCCCGGCTGCCGGATGCTCGAGCGCCGCGCGGCAGAGGCCGACTGGGACCTCACCTACATCGAGGTCGCCGACCTGATCCACGTCTACCCGTTGCTGCCGTTCGTCCCCGAGGCGCAGGACGCGTGGGCCCGCACGACGGAGTTCCTCCGATGATCGCCAGCGCCCTCGGCTTCGACGAGATCGACACCCGCACGCTCTACGAGATCTGCCGGCTCCGGCAGCAGGTGTTCGTGGTCGAGCAGGAGTGCCCCTACCCCGACCTCGACGGCCGCGACCTCGAGCAGGAGACCCGCCACATCCTCATGCACGACCAGGGTCGGCTGGTCGGCTACGCACGGGTGCTCGACGACCAGGTGGACGGAGAGCCCGTGTGGCGGATCGGCCGCGTCGTCGTCGCGCCGGACAAGCGCGGCGGCAAGGTCGGCGAGGGCGTGATGATCCGGGCCCGGATGACCTGCCCCGACCGCGACATCGTCCTTGACGCACAGTCGCAGCTCGTGCGCTGGTACGCCGGCATGAGCTTCGCCGTCGACGGACCGGAGTTCATCGAGGACGGGATCCCGCACACCCCGATGCGGTTCAGCCGCTGACGCCTCAGAGGCGGGCGAGGGAGGCCCGGAGCGGGTCGAGGCCCATCGAGCCGAGGTCCAGCGCGGCGCGGTGGAAGGCGCGGAGGTCGAAGTCGGCACCGTGCCGCGCCTGCGCGTCCGCCCGGGCCTCGAGCCAGATCCGCTCACCGACCTTGTACGACGGCGCCTGACCCGGCCAGCCGAGGTAGCGCAGCACCTCGAAGCGCAGCATCGCGTCGTCCATGCGTGAGTGGATCCGCATGAACTCGAAGACCAGGTCGGGCGTCCACCGCTCCCCCGGCCGCCAGCCGAACGGGTTGTCCTCCGGGACCCGGAGCTCGAGGTGCAGCCCGATGTCGACGATCACCCGGGCGGCCCGGAAGCCCTGCATGTCGAGCATCCCGATCCGGTTGCCGGGGTCCTCCAGGTAGCCGAGCTCGTCCATCAGCCGCTCGCTGTAGAGCGCCCAGCCCTCGCCGTGCCCGCTCACCCAGCAGAGCAGGCGCTGCCAGCGGTTGAGCGCCTCCGCGCGGTAGACCGTCTGGCCGACCTGGAGGTGATGGCCGGGCACGCCCTCGTGGTAGACCGTCGTGACCTCGCGCCAGGTGGTCAGCTGGGCGCTGTCGTCCGGCAGCGACCACCACATCCGGCCCGGCCGCGAGAAGTCCTCGCTCGGACCGGTGTAGTAGACGCCGCCGTCGTTGGTCGGGGCGAGGCAGCACTCGATCCGGCGGATCGGCTCGGGGATGTCGAAGTGCACGTCGGCCAGGTCGGCGATGGTCCGGTCGGCGAGCTGCTGCATCCAGTCGCGGAACTCCTCGCGGCTCCCGAGCCGGCGCGCCGGGTCGGCGTCGAGCGCGGCCACGGCGTCCTGGATGCTGCCGGCCGGGACGATCCGGTCGCTGGTCGCGACCATGTCGTCGGTGAGCCGCTTGAGCTCCTCCCAGCCCCACCGGTAGGTCTCCTCGAGGTCCACGCTCGCGCCGAGGAACTCCCGCGAGGCGAGCGCGTAGCGCTCCGGCCCGACCGCCTCCTTCTCGAGCCCGCGCGGGGCCAGGTCCGTCTCGAGCCAGCGCCCGAGGTCGGCGTACGCCGCGCTCGCGGCCCGCGCCTCGGCCGCCTCCGGGAGCAGACCCGTGAAGAAGTCGCCGCTCGCCCCCTCCTGGCCGGTCCAGCGCCGGATCTGGCCGGCCACCTCGGCGTACTGCCGCCGGGCGACGACCCGGCCCCGCGACGCCTCCTCGGCGAGCGTCGCGCGGTAGCCCTCCAGTGCGGCCGGGACGCCGGCCAGGCGGGCACGGACGTCCTCGCGGCCCTCGTCGGTCTCGACCGACATCAGGTCGAACGACTCCCGGATCGCGTGCGCCCAGCTGCTGATGACCGACAGCTCCGACCGGTCGTGGCCGGCGTCGGCGTTCTCGACCGTGAGCCCGACCCGCTCGAGGAACGCGTCACGCGCCACCGCCTGGCGCTCGTCGGCCGGAGCGGCCGCGGTCATCGAGGCGACCGCGCGGCGGGCCAGGTCGGCCCGGGCCTCGAAGCCGGCCGGCGACAGGTCGGGCAGCTCGTGGTCGTGGCCGGCGATGCCGGCGGCCGTGGCCGTGATCGGGTCGAGCGCCGCCACGTCCTCGACGTACTGGTCGGCGATGGCGTCCACGGTGCTCGGCGAGTTCACCCGGCTCAGCCTAGAGAGCGCGCGCCGGCGATGCCGAACTCATTCCACCGTCGGAAGGGACGGGTGCTCGGTGGGGTAGATGCCGACCGCGAACCCGTAGGTGGTCTCGCCGGACCTCGGCAGCCGTTCGAACTCGTCGACGAGGTGGGCGATCCGCTCCCAGAACTCACCCGCCTGGTCCTCCGAGATGCGGGCGTGCCGGATGAAGCCCCAGAGCCTGCCCTGCTCGAACGCCGCCGCCGACTCCTGGGCCGCGACCGCGAAGTCGTTGAAGTCGGTCGGCATCTCCTCGCCGGCCGAGGGCTCGGCGGCGACGTAGAACATGCGCGCAGTGCGTCCGTAGAACCGCTCCTCGATCGCCCGCACCTTCCGCGTGCGCACCACACGGAGCAGATCGGCCCTGGCGAGCACGTCCACGTGGTGCGCCACGGTGCTCTTGGGCCGCCCCACCGCGGTCGCGAGCTCGGTGACGGTCGCCGCCCGCTCGTGCAGGAGCTGCAGGATCGTGGTGCGCAGCGGGTGGCCGACGGCCCTGACCTGGGCGGGGCGCGTCAGCGCCATCCGATCGGCCAGCTCGTAGTCCGGGGGGTTGTCGACCATGGCACAACAGACTAGCGTCGCCGAACGTTCCACAAACTTGGATCAATGGACACGGAAAGGTGACTGACATGGCCGAGGTGCTGCTCTACCACCACATCCAGGGCCTGACCGACGGGGTCCGGGCCTTCGCCGACGACCTGCGCCGGGCGGGCCACACCGTGCACGCGCCCGACCTGTTCGACGGGCACACGTTCGACAGCATCGAGGAGGGCTTCGGCTACGCCCGCGAGGCCGGGCTCGACGCGATCCGGGAGCAGGGCGCCGCCGCGGCGGACGGGCTCGGCCCGGGGCTGGTGTACGCCGGGTTCTCCTTCGGCGTGACCATCGCCCAGCGGCTCGCCCAGACCCGGCCCGGCGCGCGCGGTGCGCTGCTCGTCTACTCCTGCCTCCCGATCTCGGAGTTCGGCGCCGCCTGGCCCGAGGGGGTGCCGGTCCAGATCCACGGCAAGGCCGACGACGAGTTCTTCGACGAGGACCTGCCGGCGGCCCGCGAGCTGGCCGGGTCGACGGTGGACGCCGAGCTGTTCCTCTACCCCGGGGACCAGCACCTCTTCGCCGACTCGTCGCTCGACGCGTACGACCCGGAGGCGGCCGCCCTCCTCATGGAGCGGGTGCACACCTTCCTGGCCTCCGTGTGACCGAGCGCGGCCCTACCTCGCGGCGAAGAGCACGCCGTCCGGGGTGTCCTCGCGGGTGGCGCGGCCCTGCGCGACGAGCAGTTCGAGGTGGGCCTTGGTCTCCATGGCGGCCATGCCCTGGCTGAACTCGTCGAGCTCGTCGTACGCCCGCTCGTGGCGGGTCCAGCCGAGGTGGTGCGCGACGGTGAAGCCGGTGGACGGCCCGTCGGCGAGGGCGGCCAGGCTGAGGTCCAGGCGCCGCTCGTGGAAGGCCAGCAGCTCGTCGACGCGCTGGTGCGAGGACGGCGCGACCGGGCCGTGGGCGGGCAGGACCGTGAGGTCGGGCAGGGAGCGGACCTTGGTCAGCGAGGCCATGAAGTCGCCGAGCGGGTCCGGCGTCGGCGGGACCGTGAAGCCGATCGACGGCGTGATCGTGGGCAGCACGTGGTCGCCGGCGAAGAGCAGCCCCGAGGCCTTCTCGGCGTAGACGTAGTGGCCCGGCGTGTGCCCCGGGGTGTGGACGGCATCGATGGTCCGGTCGCCGACCGAGATCTCGTGGTCGCCCTCGAGCCAGGTGTCCGGGAAGAGCCACATCGACATGTCGGGGCCCTCGCCGTCGCCCGCCGCCCAGAGCTCGGCGAGCTCGTGCGCCCCGGCCGTGCGGAGCACGTCGATGAACGGGTTGCGGTTGAGGTCGGGGTCGTTGAGCAGCTCGAGGGCCGGCTTCTCGCCGAGGCCGAGCGCGACGTCCGCGCCGTACTCGTGGCCGAGGACGGTGGCCAGGGTGAAGTGGTCGCGGTGCACGTGCGTGACCAGGAAGCGCTTGATGTCGCCGAAGCCGTAGCCGACGTCGCGCAGGCACCGTTCGAGGAGGTCGCGGGCGACCTCGATCGACCAGCCGCCGTCGATCAGCGTGAGCCCGTCGTCGGTCTCGATGACGTAGACGTTGATGGCCTTGAGGCCGTCCATCGGCAGCGGGAGCGGGATCCGGTGGATGCCCTCGGTCACCTTCCAGGCGCCCTCCTTGCTCCAGTGCTCGCCGGAGTCGGGCGACACGGCGTACGCCGTGGGCGTGTTCGAGGTCGTCACGTGGCGGACCCTACGGGGCCACGTCGGGGAACCCGAGGTCGAGGGTCGGCTGCTGGATCCCGCCGTCGATCTCGATCAGCTTGCCCGTGACGTACTGCCCGGCCTTCGACGACAGGTAGAGCACGCCGGCCGCGATGTCCTCCGGCTCGCCGACCCGTCCGAGCGGCGTCTTGCCCTCGAGCTGGCCCATCAGCTCGGGCTGGCCCGCGACGAACTCGAGTGCGCTGGTGAGGATCGAGCCGACGTAGATGCCGTTGACCCGGATCCGCGGCGAGAGGTCCTGGGCGGCCATCTTGGTCCAGTGCGCGAGCGCGGCCTTGGCGGTGCCGTAGGCGACGAACCCGCGGTCCGCCGTACGCCCCATCATCGAGCTGATCGTGACGACGCTCTTCTGCTTCCCGTCGTCGTCCTTGAGCATGAGGGGTACGGCGGCGCGGGTCAGCGCGTGCGCGGTCGCGACGTTGAAGCTGAACGCCTCGTTGAGGAAGCGCGGGCTGGTCTTGAGGAACTCCTTGGGGAACGTGCCGCCGACGTTGTTGACGACCGTGTCGAGGCGGCCGAACTCGTCGTACGCCGTCTGCGCGAGGCCGGCGACCGCGTCGAGGTCGCTGAGGTCGGCGGGGACGACGAGGCAGCGCCGGCCGATGGCCCGGACCTGCTCGGCAACCACCTCGAGCTGCTCCGGCGTACGGGCGGAGATGAGCACGTCGGCGCCGGCCTCGGCGAGCGCGACGGCGGTGGCGGCGCCGAGGCCGCGGCCCGCGCCGGTGACGATGGCGACCTGGCCGGTGATCTCGAACCTGTCGAGGATGCTCATGCCTTGCTCACCAGGCCTCGGCCGGTGATGAGCGGCAGGTCGAGGGCGGTCACCAGGCCGCCGGGCGACGCGACGACGGCGGGGACGGCGTTGACGATCCGCTGGGCGGTCGTGATCATCCCCGAGACGTTGTGGTCGCCGTGCTCGCCGTGGTGGGTGAAGTCGAGCTGCATGAACGGCTCGCCGGTGACGATCACCCGGTAGCCACCGCCACCCTCGGCCGGTTGCGGCCACTCGGGCATCTGGTCGGGGTGGGTGCGGGTGACGTGCTCGAGGACGACCCGGTCGACGCCGTCGACCTGTCCCCGCAGCTCGAACCGGACCGCGCCGCGGGTGCCGGCCTTGACGTCGCCGGAGACCGAGTCGGTGTCGAACGGCGCCGGCTGCTGGTCGACGTGCTCGGTCAGCGGCTCGTCGAGGACGATGTCGAGGCCGGCGGCGATCTGGCGCACGACGCTGCCCCACGCCATGGTCAGGATGCCGGGCTCCCAGAGGAACGGCCGGTAGTCCATCGGGCGCCCGAAGCCGAACATGTCGCCCATGACGACGGGCTGGTAGTACGTCGAGTAGTCGGCGATCTCCATGACCCGCACCTCGTCGATGCGCTGGCTCAGGCTGGTGAGCGCGAGCGGGAGCACGTCGTTGGCGAAGCCGGGGTCGATGCCGTTGACGTGCAGGCTCGCGCCCGTACGCCGTCCCGACTCGGCGAGCTGCTCGAGCATCTCCGGCGGCAGGATCTTCTCGGGCCACTGGAGCAGGACCGGACCGCTCGACGTGACGTTGATGCCGGCCTCGATGAACCCGAACAGGTCGCCGATGCACTCGAAGACCCGGTCGTCGGCCATCGCCGTGTGCACGATGCAGTCGGGCTTCAGCGCGATCAGCGCGTCCCGGTCGGTGGTGGCGAGGACCCCGAGCTCGCGGCCGAGCTCGGCCAGCTCTCCGGCGTCCTTGCCGTCCTTGGCGGGGTTGGACACCCAGACCCCGACCAGCTCCAGCGCCGGGTGCGCGTCGATCCCGGCGATCGCGTGGCGGCCGATGGTGCCCGTGGACCAGACGACGACCTTCAGTGGCTCTCCCATGCGCGCCAACCTAGAACACGTTCTAGTTGCTTGGGAAGGGTGCGGGTTTCACCGGTCAGCCGCCAGAACCCGCACGACACGCCGTTGCTGCCCGGCGTGTCGTGCGGGATTCGGCGGTCAGCCGGGGAAACCCGCAGGCGTGATCACCGGACACCGCGTGCCCGAGTAGATGGTCGGCATGCACCTGTTGCAGTGGATGCAGACGCCCTCGGTGGCGCGGCCGGCGGCGAGCTTGTTGACCAGGTCGGGCTCGCGGAGGAGTGCCCGGCCCATGGCGACGAAGTCGAAGCCGTCCTCCATCGCCTGCTCCATGGTGTCGGTCCGGTTGATGCCGCCGAGCAGCATCAGCGGCAGCGACAGGGCGGCCCGGAAGCGCAGCGCCTTCTCCCGGAAGTACGCCTCCTCGAAGGGGTAGGTCTTGAGGAAGCCCTTGCCGACCGGCGTCTTCATCCCGAGGCGGACGACGAGGGGCATCGTCGCGGCGAACTCGGTCAGCGGCGCCTCGCCGCGGAAGAGGTACATCGGGTTCATCAGCGACGAGCCACCGCTGAGCTGCAGCGCGTCGAGGGTGCCGTCGGACTCGAGCAGCTGGGCGTACTCGAGCCCGGCGTCGGTTGTCACGCCCCCCTTGAAGCCGTCCGAGAGGGAGATCTTGGCGGTCACCGCCACCTCGTCACCGACCTCGTCGCGTACGGCGCGCGCCACCTGGCGTCCGAGCTTGGCGCGGTTCTCCAGCGAGCCGCCATACCCGTCCTTGCGGCGGTTGAGGCCCGGCGCCAGGAACGACGAGATCAGGTAGCTGTGCGCCATGTGCAGCTCGAGGACGTCGAAGCCGGCGTCGACGAGCGTGCGCGCGGTCGCGACGTACGCCTTGGTGACGCGGGTCAGGTCGGCCTCGGTGGCCGAGCGGATCATCTGCATCGAGAGCGGGCTCGGCATCCGCGAGGCACTGATCGCCTTGACGCCGTTGGAACGACCGTTGGCCACCGGGCCGGCGTGTCCGACCTGCCCCGCGATCGCCGCGCCGGTGTCGTGGATCGCCGCGGCCAGCCGGGCCAGGCCGTCGCGGGTGTCCGGGCCGACCACGATCTGCTCGTGGTGGGTCCGCCCCTCCGGCGCGACGGCGAGGTAGGCGACGGTGGTCAGCCCGACGCCGCCGCGCGCCACGGCCAGGTGGTAGTCGATCAGGGCGTCGGTCACGTGGCCGTGCGGCGCCCGGCCCTCGAACGTCGCGGCCTTCACCGTCCGGTTGCGGAGCTTGACCGGGCCGAGCTGGGTCGGGGCGAACACGTCGGGAGCCACGACGGGCAATCTAGAACACGTTCCAGTCGAGGACCAGACTCAGGCGGCGGCGAGCTGGAACAGCTCTGGCTCGCTGAGCCCGGCGAGCAGCCGCGCCTCGGTCTCGTCGTACGCCCTCTCGTCGCGCAGGATCCGCAGCAGCCCGGCGTACCCGTGACCGGCGGCCAGGGTCACGACCAGCGACTCGGCGCCGAACCGGTCCAGCCACGCCCACAGCGTCCGGGCGTCGATCTGGTGCCGCGCGACCCGGGCGAGCACGAAGTCGACCCGACGGTCGGGCAGCTCCTCGTCGAGCCGGATCCGGACGTCGCCGAGGGTGGCGAGCGCCGGGTGGCGCGACACGCGGCGCGCCCGGCGGGCGGCCTCGCGGGCGGGGGATGCGGGGCGGGTGGCCAGGTAGGCCAGGAGCACGGCGAGCGGGACTCCGAGAGCGATCAGGGTGTTCACGACGGTTCCTCAGGTGGGGGCGGGACCTCGTTGTCCCGATGGCCCCACGGTGCCGCGACCCGCTTGGGGCCGGCTGGGACCGGACTGGGAGCCGTCAGGCGGCGTGGGCGCGGCGCTTCTGGTGGCGCAGCCAGATCAGGCCGGCGATCGGCAGGACGGCCGGCACGAAGCCGTAGCCGATGCCGTAGTCGGACCACACCGAGGCGTCCGGGAACCAGTCGCGCTCGACCAGGCTGAGCGTCCCGACCGTCAGCACACCGGCGAGCTCGACCCAGAGCATCACGCTGGCGAACCCGGTCCGCCCGACCGACGCCTGGCGGATCGCGACCCAGCCGAGGGCGTAGG
This sequence comes from Nocardioides conyzicola, assembly GCF_039543825.1. Taxonomy (NCBI): domain Bacteria; kingdom Bacillati; phylum Actinomycetota; class Actinomycetes; order Propionibacteriales; family Nocardioidaceae; genus Nocardioides; species Nocardioides conyzicola. The sequence goes on from NZ_BAABKM010000002.1 coordinate 1,265,597, forward strand.
TCACGGCGGCCGCGAGGGAGAGCCAGTACGCGACCGGCGCCTCGTCGTACTGGGTGGTCAGCTGCACCAGCGCGCGGGCGCCGGCGGCGAGGGCGAAGAGCGCGTAGAAGGCGAGCAGCACCTTGTGCGGCCCGCTGCGCGGGGTGTCGGTCATGCCGTCATCTCCAGTCGTACGGCGACCACAGCGATCGCGAGTGCGGCGACCGCCACGACGCCGGACGACCAGGGCGCGCGGTCGTCCTTGACCGACTGCATCGCGATCGGCAGCACGCACACGGATGCGAGCAGGTAGCCGACGTACGTCGAGGTCGAGTCGGGGCCGTCGCCACTGAAGGCGCCGAGCCCGGCCAGGGCGCGGATCACGAGCAGCACCTCCAGCATCCACGTCATCTGGTCCAGCCAGCCCGGCCGCTCGCCGCGCCGGAACGCCACGACGAGGGCGAGGACGACGACCAGCACCGCGTACCCGACCACGATGAAGGTGATCTGGGTGGACACGCTCGGCATGGGAGCATCATCGACCATGCCGTACGCCGAGCTGGTCGCCACCCTCCGCGCTGCCGGCTGCGTCTTCGCGGAGGACGAGGCCCGGGTGCTGACCGAGGCAGCTCGCGACGACGCCTCGCTGGCCTGGATGCTGGCGCGCCGGGTCGCCGGCGAGCCCCTGGAGCTGGTCGTCGGCTTCGCCGACTTCTGCGGGCTCCGGATCGCGGTCGCGCCGGGGGTCTTCGTGCCGCGGCAACGCTCGTCCGCGCTGGTCCGCGCCGCTGCAGCGGGGCTGGCCGCCGGGGACGTCGTCGTCGACCTGTGCTGCGGGACCGGCGCCCTCGGTGCGGCCCTGGCCGCCGGCGTACCCGGCCTGGAGGTGTACGCCGCCGACGTCGACCCGGACGCGGTCGCCTGTGCGCGGCGCAACCTGCCGCCGGACCGGGTGTTCGAGGGCGACCTCTACGAGGCCCTGCCCGGCGACCTCCGTGGCCGGGTGGCCGCGCTGGTCGTCAACGCGCCGTACGTCCCGACCGACGACATCGCCCTGATGCCACCGGAGGCCCGCGACCACGAGCACCGGGTCGCCCTCGACGGAGGCGCCGACGGGCTCGACGTGCAGCGCGGCGTCGTCGCCGGTGCGGGCGCGTGGCTGGCGCCCGGCGGGCGGCTGCTCATCGAGTCGAGCCGCGCCCAGGCGCCGGTTACCGCCGCACTGATGGCCGCCGCCGGCCTCGCCACCGCGATCACGCTCGATGACGAGGTCGACGGCACGGTCGTCATCGGGACCAGGAGCTGACCGTCTCCGCGAGCGGCACGGTCGGGCGGCCGAGGAGCCGGGCGAGGTCGCCGGTGGTGACGCCGAGGAGGCCCTCGGCGGCGTTGCCGTCGAGCGCGACCACGAAGCCGGCGGTGCCCTCGTCGAGCCCGGCGTCGAGCAGCGCGGCCCGGTGCTCGTCGGGCGTCAGTCGCTGGTAGGTGACCTCGCGGCCGAGGACCTCGCCGAAGACGAAGGCGAGCTCGTCGAACGACCACGCGACGTCGCCGGACAGCTCGTAGACGGCGCCGTCGTGGCCCTCGGTGCTCAGCGCGACGGCGGCCGCGTCGGCGTAGTCGGCGCGGGGAGCGCTCGCGATCCGGCCGTCACCGGCGCTGCCGGCCACCACACCGGTCGCCTTGGCCTGCTCGAAGGTCGGGAGGTAGTTCTCGGTGTACCAGCCGTTGCGCAGGAATGTGAACGGCAGCCCGCTGGCGCGGATGACCTGCTCGGTCGCCGCGTGCTCGGGCGCCACGACGAGCGTGGTGTCGTCGGCGGCCGGGGCGCTCGTGTAGACGATGCGGCTGACGCCGGCCCGCTGGGCGAGCTCGACGACGGCGGTGTGCTGCGGCACCCGCCGGCCGACCTCGCTGCCGGAGACGAGCAGGAGGACGTCGCCGGCAGCCAGCCACGGCACGGACGCGGGGACGTCGTCGAAGTCGAGCCGCTCGACCCGGACGCCGCGCTGCGCGAGGTCGGCGAGCTTCTCCACCGAGCGGCCGGTGGCCACGATCTCCGAGGGCTCGACCCCGCGCTCGAGCAACGACTCGACGGTACGACGGCCCAGCGGGCCGGTGGCTCCGGTGACGACGAACGACATGACAACCTCACAGATCAGGGGTGGTGCGGACACAGGCTGCAACCGCCCGGTCGGGCGGCACCTTCCCGATCGCAGGTACCCACTTCAAAGTGGGGTACCCACCCACGGGTGGGTACGATGGCCGCATGACCGCCGCACGCGAGCTCCAGGCCGACACCGCCTGCCCGGCCACCCGGACCCTGGTCGAGCACGTCACCAGCAAGTGGGGCGTCCTCGTCCTGCTGGCGCTCGACGACCGCACCATGCGCTGGAGCGAGCTCAAGCGGGAGATCGACGGGGTCAGCGAGAAGATGCTGATCCAGACGCTGCAGACGCTCGAGGCCGACGGGCTGGTGCTGCGCACCGCGCATCCCGTCGTACCCCCGCACGTCGAGTACACCCTCACCGGGCCCGGCCACGAGGCAGCGGAGCTGCTCGCGCCGCTCGTCACCTGGGCCTTCCACCGCGCGCAGTCATGACCGGCGGCCTGTCCCTCACCTGGTGGGGACACGCCTCCGCCACCATTGCCCTGGACGACGTCCGCGTGGCCGTCGACCCGCTGCTCAGCGACCAGCTCTTCCACCTGCACCGCTACACCGCGCACCCCACCGCCGAGGCGACCGACGCCGACGTCGTGCTGGTCTCGCACCTGCACCACGACCACCTGCACCTGCCGTCGCTGCGCCGCTTCGGCCGCGACGTCCCGATCCTGGTGCCCCGGGGCGGGGAGTCCCTGCTCCGCGACCTCGGCCCCGACCGGGTGCTGCCGGTCGCACCCGGGGACGTGCTCGAGGTCGGCGGGGCGACGGTCCGCGTGCTCGCCGCGACGCACGACGGGGGCCGCGGGCCGCACACGCGGATCGCCGGCCCGCCGCTCGGCTTCCGCGTCGACGCGGCCGACCGGTCCGCCTGGTTCCCCGGCGACACCGAGCTGCGCGAGGACATGTACGACGTCGGCCGGGTCGACCTCGCCCTGGTCCCCGTCGGCGGCTGGGGGCCCACGCTGGAGGACGGGCACCTGGACCCCGTCGACGGCGCCGAGGCCGTACGCCGCGTCGGGGCCGGCCTCGCCGTACCCGTCCACTGGGGCACGTTCTGGCCGCTCGGCCTGCGCCGGCTGGCCCGCGCCAACCACCAGCGGCTCTTCGTCACGCCGGGCGAGCGGTTCCTGGCCGCCGTCGCTGACCTCACCCCCGAGATCCGCGCGCTGCTCGCCGTACCCGGGGAGCGCCTGCTCGTCAGTTGAGCTGCAGGCGGGCGGCGAGCGGCCGGTGGTCGCTGTGGAAGCCGGTCAGCACCTGCTGCCCGAGCGCGTCGATCCGCCCGACGGACAGGGCGTGACGGTCCACCCAGACGTAGTCGATGCTGCGCTTCTGGGAGGGGTACGTCGACCGCGGGGCGGCGCCGAGGAGCTGGTACGTCGAGCGGGCGACCCGACCCACGGTGCGGGCCGGTCCCCCCGCCGGGTGGTGCTTCAGGTCGGCTCTGGCGTCGAAGTTGAAGTCACCGGTGCCGACGACCCACCGGGTGCCGGCCGAGCGCCAGGCGTCCACGAGGTCGCCGAGCTGGGTCCGGGCCTGCTCGGCGTTGACCGTCGCCGTCCACCGGCCGGGCCGGTCCGGGTCCTCGATCATCGGCGGCAGGTGGGCGTCGAGGACGGTGAGGCGACCGCCGCTCGCGCGGTGCTCGAGGGTGACGACGGCGATCTGGCGGCTGCCGAACGGGTAGTCACCCGTGTCCACGCCGGAGATCGCGTCGACGAGCTCGGCCCGCACGAACTTGAACGTCGAGGTCCGCCACGAGACGGCGAGCTCGGAGAACCCACCCTTCTCGGGGAAGGTCGCGGTCGTCCAGCCGGGGAGCTCGTGCAGCATGCCGCCGACGTGCTGCGCCTCCTGCCAGCCGACGACGTCGAGGCCGGGCCGTCCGACCAGCCGGAGCACGTCGGCCGAGGCCCCGCTGGCCGACTGGGAGTGGAGCACGTTCATGCTCGCGACGCCGACCACGTCGATCGCCCGCTCCACCGGGGCCACGGTCCCGGCGGCCTGCCCGCCACGGGCCAGCTTGACCGGGCGCACGATCCGGGGCTCGACCGACCGGGGGGTCGTGGTGACGCCGGCGACCGGCGCCGCGGCGTGCGGCACCGCGGTCGACCGGGGAGCGTCGTCGGCGACCGCGGGGGCGACGAGGACCCCGAGCACGGTGGCGAGGAGGAGCAGCGGCGGCGGGCCCGACCACGTGAACCGTCGCCGAAGGTCGTGACGGCGCGCCGTACGAACCCGGATGACCACGCGGCTTCCCCTCCGGCTCGGTCCAACGAGAACACCACGCTAGCCCCATGAGCCCCTCGGGTCCCGGAGGCCACGCCCGTGTCGTGGGCCGCCGTCGAGGCCGGCACCGCGGGCCAGTACCGTCCCGGGTGTGACCACCGCGCATCCGTCGTACGACGAGCTCGCCGCCCTTCCCTCCTACGCGACCCGGGCCGTCCCGACGGCGTTCGAGGACATCAACGGCCACCTCAACATCCGGCACTACGTGGGCATCGCGAGCGAGGGCCTCGACGAGTCGCTCGCCGACGTGGGGATCCCGCAGAACTGGCCCACCGTCGCCGGCCAGGCGGTCTTCAGCGCCGAGCACCACATGACCTACCTGTCCGAGCTGCGCACGGGCGACAAGATCTCCGTGCGGGTCCGCCTGGTCGGCCGCTCCTCGCGCGCCGCCCACGTCGTCGTCTACCTGCTCGACGACTCGCACCAGAAGCTCAGCTACGTGATGGAAGAGATCTTCCTGCACATCGACATGGAGAGCCGCCGCACGGCCGACTGGCCCGACGACGTGGCCGGGGCGATCGACCGTCAGATCGCCGCCGACGCGAACCTCGCCTGGCAGCCCGTGCTCTCGGGCTCGATGGCCCTGCGCTAGGACCGTGGACCCGACCGACCTGCTCGGCACCTGGTCGCTGACGCGGACGGTCGCCGACCACCTCGCCGGCGAGCGCCGTGACGTGGTCGGCACCGCGGAGCTGACCCGGGAGGCCGGCGACCGCGTCCGGTGGACCGAGTCCGGCACGATGACCTGGCCGGGACACGCCGTGCCCGTGAGCCGCACGCTGTACGTCGTGCTCGAGGCCGACGGCTGGTTCGTGCGGTTCGAGGACGGGCGCCCCTTCCACCCGTGGGCCGTCGGCCGCCAGGTCGACCACCCGTGCGCGCCGGACCACTACCGCGGGCTGGTGGAGACGGTGGGCGAGCCGGTCACGTCGTGGACGGTCACCTGGGACGCGTCCGGGCCCGAGAAGGACTACCGGATGGTCACCCGGCACACGGACCGGGGCTGAGCCGGCACTCTCGGCTGTAACGCCGTGTTACTGGCTCTGCCCAGGGGGTTGCAGCACCCGGGGAACAGTCAGTAACCGGGCGTTACAACCCGCACGACGAGACGGCTAGTCGCGGCGGACGATCCCGTGCTGCATCGCCCAGATCGCGGCCTGGCTGCGGCTGTTGACGCCGACCTTGCGGTAGGCCGCGCGGATGTAGGTCTTCACGGAGTTGATGCTGATGTAGACCCGGTCGGCGATCTCCTGGTTGGTGAGCCCCTCGGCGATCAGGGCGAGCACCTGCACCTCGCGACCGGTGAGCCCGACGGCCTCGGCACCTGCGGCCGAGGGGTGCGCGGCCGCCTCCACCATCATCACGATCTGCTCGACGCCCACCTGGAGTGGCACCCAGGCCGCGCCCGTGCGCCGCAGCTGCGAGTCGGGCGTCTCGTCGGCCGGTCCGTCGTGCAGCACGACGTCGACCAGGCGGGAGGTCTCCTCGACCACGACCACGCGGTGCGCCTGCTGGGCGAGCATCCGGCGGAGCCCCTGCTCCACGAGCCGATCGGGGCTGGCGATGGCCACCCTCACGGGTCGTCCGGACATGGATCTGATCCTCCCGACGACCGGGCTCCCGGGGCCACCTGAACTCACCACCCGAAAGGGTGAAAGTTCACTCAGTGGTCACGCAGGGCGTGGATCAGCTCGTCCTTCGTCATCGTCGAGCGGCCCGAGATCTCGAGCTCGGCGGCGCGCTCGCGCAGGTCGCGGACCGTCCACTCGTCGTACGCCGGGGACCTGCCGCCCCGGCGTCCGACTGCGGAGCGTGAGGTGTTGGCAGCGGCGTTGGCGATCGCCGCGGACTTCTGCTTGCTGTTGCCCTCGTCGCGCAGCTTCTCGTAGAGCTCGTCGTCCTTGACGCTCGGTCCGGGCTTCTTCGATGCGGGCATCGGTCACCTCCGTGGGTCGTCGGTACGGCGTCGCCGGTACCCGACACTCGTCCGGACATGCGAGAACCCCTCCCCGCCGCTGGCGGGAGAGGGGCTCTCAGGGGAGGGACGACCGGGCGGGGGTGGCCCGGACGGCAGCGATCACGCGGCCCGGCTGAAGGTGCGGTCGGACGGTCCGGCGACGGACAGGACGACCGGGGTGCCGGTGCCGCGGAGGTCACGCACCGCCACGACGATGGCGGCGACCGCGACGGCGGAGGCGAGGGCGGCGATGGTGAGGACGGCGTACGCGAAGGCGACGTAGGTGGTGTCGATCATGGGGGTTCTCCTGACTGGTCGGGCCCGGGGGGTGGTGGGCCCGGATCGGTGTGCCGGAGTGCTCCCCGGCAGACCTACCGTGCCGCCGCCCTCTTGAGGCCGACTGGGACCTGACTGGGAACGCCGGACCAGGCAGCGGGCCGGGCGCCGACCGGTGCGCTCATCGGTCGATGGTGAAGCGGCCCGCGAAGGCGCGCAGCGGGAGGTCGGCACTGGTGACGATGCCGGGCGGGGCGTCGACGACCGCGCGGATCGAGTTCAGCGCCGGCATGCCGGTGACGGTCATCCCGATCGCCGCGAACGCCTCGACCGACGAGAAGTCGGTGCCGGGCTTCGGCAGGATCAGGTGCTTGCTGTAGATCACCGGGTCGCCCTGGATCTTGGTGATGTAGCAGCCCTGGATGTCCCAGTGCGGCTCGGTCTTGGGCGTCATCTGCCACTCGAGGTGCAGCTCGACGCGAGGGACGCCGGCCACCTTCCCGACGTACCGGAAGGCGCTGCCGCCCAGGGAGCCCTGCGGCAGCTGGAACCAGCCGAGGTCGACGTCCTCGGTGCAGGCGCCGAGCTCGTACTCGAAGTCGACGCTGTCGAGCTCGATGCCGAAGCAGTCGGCCATCAGGTGCACGCCGTCGCCGAAGACGCGGGTGCCGAGCTCGAGCAGCCGCGGGACCTCCGGGTCGTCGACCGGCATCCCGTAGCCGCAGTTGCGCCAGGTGTCGGCGGAGTGGTGGCACGAGACGTCGACGGACTCGATGCAGGTGACGTTCTCGATGTCGGTGACGTCGGCGGAGTGGACGACGGTGAGGATCTGGGCGAGACCGGGGTTCATGCCGGTGCCGTAGAAGGTCGAGCCACCACGCTCGCACGCGGCCGCGATCACCTCGGACTCCGTGCGCCCGGACGGCGTCGGGTGGTGGGCGTCGCGATGGTGGCCGGTGATGAAGTCGGCCGTCGTGACGATGTCGATGCCCGCCTCGAGCACCCGCTCGTAGAGGTCGACGTCGGGCCAGACGCCGTGGAAGGTCAGGCAGTCCGGCCGCGCCGCGAGGATCTCCTCGACGGTGCCGGTGGCGATCACGCCGATCCGGCCGATGCCGACGATCTCGCCGGCGTCCCGGCCGACCTTGTCCGCGGTGTAGCAGTGGAGGCCGACCAGCTCGAGGTCCGGATGGCGCTGCAGGCGCCGGACCATCTCGGTCCCGACGTTGCCGGTGGCCACCTGGAAGACGCGGATCCTGTCCATGTTCGCTCCTGCCGCTTTTCAACGAGGGTTCGGTGAAACTAGCATCACCGGCATGCGCTTCGCGGTGGTCTCTGCCTTCCTGCCCACGGAGGAGATCACCCCCGTCGCCATCGCGGCCGACGAGCTCGGGTACGCCGGCCTGACGATCGCCGACCACGTGGTCGACCTCGAGACCCTGGCGACGCCGTACCCCTACACCGACAGCGGCCAGCGGCGCTGGGACGAGACCTGCGCGTGGCCGGACCCGTGGGTGCTGGTCGGCGCGCTCGGCGCCGTGACCACCCGGATCCGGTTCTTCACCTCGATCTACGTCGCCGCCATGCGCAGCCCCTACCTGGTGGCGAAGTCCGTCGGCACCGCCTCCGTGCTGTCCGGCGGCCGCGTGGCGCTCGGCGTCGGCGTCGGCTGGTGCCGCGAGGAGTTCGACCTGCTGGAGCAGGACTTCACGACCCGCGGCGCCCGCACCGACGAGGCGCTGGAGCTGATGCGCGAGCTCTGGTCACCCGGCTGGACGTCGTACGACGGCACGCACTACCCGACCCCGCGGCTGGTGATGCGGCCCGAGCCCGCGGCGCCGGTGCCGATCCTGGTCGGCGGCCTGTCCGACGCGGCGCTGCGACGGGCGGCCAGGTTCGACGGCTGGGTCGGCGACATCTGCACCACCGACGAGGCGATCGCGACCGCCGGCCGGCTGCGGGCGCTGCGCGCGGAGGCCGGGCTGGACGGGCCGTTCGAGATCATCCCGGCGCTCAGCGACGCGATCCTGCCCGAGGACTTCGCGCGCGCCGGCGAGGCCGGCGTCACCGAGGTGATGACCGCACCCTGGATGTACTACTTCGGCCGGCGGGCGACCCTGGAGCAGAAGCTCGAAGGTCTGCAGCGCTTCCACGACGACGTGGTCGTGCACCTCCGATGAGTGCCGGGGCCGACCAGCACCGCCGCAACCGGCGCGGCGACGCCACCCGCGCGCGGATGCTCACCGCCGCCCTCGACTGCCTGTCGTCCGGCGACCCCGACGCCGTCTCCGCCAACCAGGTGGCCAAGCAGGCGGGGGCGACGTGGGGTGCGGTGAAGTACCAGTTCGGCGACGTCGACGGGCTCTGGGCCGCGGTCCTCGACCACCTCGAGGAGCGTCGCGGCGGGCCGCTCTCCTTCCCCGGCGGCGCCGAGGTCGCGGTCGAGGCCCGCGTCGGCCAGATCATCGCGACGCTGTGGCGCGGCCTCGACAGCCCCGACGCGCGGGCGATCGACACCCTGCGGATGACGCTCCCCCGGGAGCGCGGCGAGCTCGAGCAGAAGTTCCCGCGGACGGCGCAGGCGCTCGCCTCGTGGCAGGTCAGCTGGGTCGCCACCTGCCAGGCGGCGTTCGCCGACCTCGACCTCGACCCGGAGCGCGTGCGCGAGGTCGCGGCGCTGCTCCCCGGAGCGATGCGCGGCCTCAACTCCGAGGCACACCTCTCGACGTACTCCGACCTCGACCTGGCCCGGCACGGCCTGACCCGCTCGATCGCGGCCTACCTCGGGGAGGCCGGATGACGGCGTACGAGCACCTGCTGCGGCCCGGGCGGATCGGCTCGATGGAGCTGCGCAACCGGATCGTGATGTCGCCGATGGAGACGATGTACGGCACGCCCGAGGGGCTGCCGTCGGACCGGACCGTCGCCTACTTCGCGGCGCGCGCCGCCGGCGGCGTCGGCCTGGTCACGGTCGGCGCGACCGGGATCGACCCGCGCCATCCCGAGACGCCCGGCGGCCTGCACCTCGGCACCGACGCGTCGGTCGCCGCGCACCGCGGGCTCGTCGACGCGGTGCACGAGCACGGGGCGAAGATCCAGCCGCAGATCGTGCACGCAGGACCCGACGGCCTCGGCCCCGAGATGCACGGCGTCACCTCGCTCGGCCCGTCGGTGATCCCGTCGTACCTGACCGGACGCCCGTCGGCCGAGGTCACCCAGGAGCAGATCCGCGAGATCCTCGACCTCTACCGGGCGGCGGTGGTCCGCGCCCGGGAGGCGGGGTACGACGGCATCGAGCTGCACGCCGCGCACGGCTACATGTTCCTCGGCTCGTTCCTCGCGCCGCAGCGCAACCGGCGGCACGACCGCTACCGCGGCAGCTCGGTCGAGGGGCGGATCCGCGTGGTGCTCGAGGCACTCGCGGCGATCCGCGCCGAGGTCGGGCCGGACTTCCCGGTCACGCTGCGGATCTCCGGCTACGAGCGCGTCGCCGGCGGGCGGCCGTCGTACGAGACCGCGCTAGTGGCGCCCCTGCTGGTCGAGGCCGGCGTCGACGCCTTCCACGTCAGCGGCGGGGTGATCGATCGACTCGTGACCCAGATGGTCAACGGGGCGGCGTACGGCGACGGCCCCAACGTCGCTGCGGCCGCGGCCGTCAAGGAGGTCGTCGACGTCCCGGTCATCGCGGTCGGCCGGCTGCACGACCCGGCGCTGGCCGAGCAGGTCCTCGCCGACGGGCGCGCGGACTTCGTCGCGCTGGGCCGGCCACTGCTGGCCGACCCCGACCTGCCGCGCAAGCTCGCGACCGGCGCGCGCGTCCGCCGCTGCATCTCCTGCGAGAACTGCATCGACTCCCTCGAGGAGCGGCTCGCGACCGACTGCGCCGTCAACCCGCTCACCGGCCGCGAGCACGAGCTGCTCCCCCTGCCGGTCGCCCGGCGACGCCACGTCGTCGTGGTCGGCGGTGGACCCGGCGGGCTCGAGGCCGCTCGGCGGGCCGCGGGCCAGGGGCACCGGGTGACGCTGCTGGAGAACAGCGACCGGCTCGGCGGCCGGTTCCGGCACGCCGCCAGGGTGCATCCCGCCAACGCGCTCTTCCTCGACTGGCTGCTCGCCGAGGTGGCCGACGCCGCCATCGACGTGCGGCTGCTGACCACCGGCAAGCCCGAGGCCGTCGCCGCGCTCGAACCCGACGTGGTCGTGGTCGCCAACGGCGGGATGCTGACGATGCCGGAGGACGGCCAGGACCGGCCGCACGTCATCACGGCCCTCGACGCCCTCCAGGACTTCCCGATCGGCCGCAAGGTCTGCGTGGTCGGCGGGACCCTGCCCGGCGTCGCGATCGCGGGCCACCTGGCCGCGGCCGGGCACTTGGTGTCGCTGCTCGAGCCGGGCCCGGAGCTGGCCCCGGAGGTCGGGCCCAAGCGACGCACCGAGGAGCTCGACGAGCTCGACCGGCTCGGCGTCGCCGTCCACATCGGCACGGCGGTCGAGCGCTACACCGACGACGGGCTCGAGTTCACGCCCCAGGGTGGTCGGACCCGCGGGCTGCGTGCCGACACCGTCGTCGTGACCGGATGGTTGGCACCGAACCTGCGGTTGCACGACGCGATCGCCGCGCGGCTGCCGGACATCGACGTGCACGCCGTCGGCGACTGCCGTGGCTACGGTCTGGCGCGCCAGGCGACGGAGGACGCCGCCCGCGCGGCGTACCTGTGGGGACGGACGAGCGACAGGAGCAGGGCGTGAGCGACATCGGCGGGTTCATCCACGACGAGATCCCGAACGACGAGGTTGACCGGATCGAGGCGGTCTACGGACCCCTCACGGCGGCGGTGCGCGAGCTGGTCGACGCGACCATCCGGTCCACGGTGTCACCGGAGGAGGCCGCGCTCGCCCTGGCCGAGGTCGAGGCGGTCGTGGCGCGGCTGCGCAAGCAGCAGGTCCCCGGGGCCGCCGGCGTGCGCTTCAACTCCGAGGGGCGGGCGTGGAACTGGGGCAACGCCGCCGTCGGCCTGCGCAACGCGATCGCACCGCCGCTGGAGATCACCCACGTGCGCTCCGGTCTGGCGTTCGCCGAGGTCGGCCTCGGCGCGGCGTACGAGGGACCGCCCGGGCTGGTCCACGGCGGCGTCACCGCGCTGCTGCTCGACCACATCATGGGCGAGACCGCGGCCGCCGGCTTCACCCGGATCACGTTCACCGGCACCCTGACGATGGTCTACCGCCGCGGCACGCCGCTGGGCCCGCTGCGCCTGGACGCGCGGATCGACCGCGAGGAGGGCCGCAAGGTCTGGGTGGTCGCCTCGATCGGCGACGCGGACGGACCCACGGTCGAGGCGGAGGGGGTCTTCATCATCCCGAAGTGGGCGGCCGACCCAGCCACGTCGTGAGGTGGTCGACGACCTCGCGGGCGTCGTCCTCGATGCCGTGGATGAAGGTCGACTTGCGGCGCCGCAGCACCGGCAGGCCCAGCGCGTAGAGACCCGGGCTGTCGACGACGCCGCCGTCGTGGCGCAGCTGGCCCTTCTCGTCCACGACGGGGACGTCCAGCCAGCTGTAGTCGGGCCGGTAGCCGGTGGCCCAGACGACCGAGGCGATCTCCCCGCTGGCGAGGTCGAGCTTGAGCCGGCTGGTGGCCGGCGCCCGGGTCGGCTCCGGGCGCTCCGCGAGGTCGCCCGCCTCCGTGCCGCTCTCCACCGCCCACGCGTCGAAGCCGTCGAGCAGGCGCTGCTGCTTGAGGTCGGCCAGCGCGAAGACGTTGCGCAGGCCGCCGGAGAAGAGCGCGGTGCCGTCCCGCAGGGCCGACCAGCGACCGACCAGGTCGACGCCGAGGTCGGTGAGCGCGTTGAGGTCGAGCGTCGCGCGCTCGGGCGTGCCGACGAGCTGCGGCGACGGCAGGCGGCGCGCGCGGGTGAGGTCGTCGAGCTCGTCGTACCTCTGGTCCCAGACGCCGGAGGCGTCCATCCACCAGAGCACGTCGCGGCCGCGGTGGGTGCGCGGCAGGCGGGTGTGCTCCCCCACCGAGAGCGTGACCGGGCGGCCGGCGCGCTGGATCTCGGCCGCGAGCTGCACCCCGGTCGCGGAGGCGCCGACGACGAGCACGCCGCCGTCGGGGAGGTCGTCGGGGCTGCGGTAGTCGAACGGCGTCACCTGCTGCACCGTCCCGGGCACGCCGTCGGCGAGGGTCGGGACCGACGGCCGGTTGCAGGCACCGGTCGCGAGCACGACCGAGCGGGCCGCGATGGTCCCGCTGTCCGTGACGACGTCGTACCCGTCGGCGGTACGGCGCACCGACGTGACCATGACACCGGTGCGGACCGGCGCCTCGGTCGCGGTGGCGAAGTCCCGGATGAGCTCGACGACCTCGGTCGCCGACAGGTAGCCGTCCGGGTCGGTGCCGGCGTACGGGTGGCCCGGCAGGCGGCTCAGCCAGTTGGGCGTGAGCAGCCGGAGCGAGTCCCAGCGCTCGTGCTGCCAGGAGTTCGCCACCTCCCCGCGCTCGAGCACGACGTGGTCGATCGCGCTCTCGGCGAGGAAGTGGCTGGCCGCCAGCCCCGCATGGCCGGCGCCGATGACGACGGCGGTGTGACGCTCAGACAACCTCGACGGTCACATCGGTCGGGTTGGTCAGGGCGTCGAAGACGGCGGAGCGCTTCTGCGACTGCGCGACCAGCGCCTCGATCTCCTCCGGCGTCGCGTCGGCGTCGATCTTGAAGCTCACCCTGATGTCGTTGAAGCCGTTGCGCACGTCGCTGTCGGCGCCGAGGATGCCGCGGATGTCGTGGTTGCCCTCGACGGAGGCCTCGACCGAGCGCAGCTGGATGCCCCTGTTCTGGGCGACCGACGCGACGCCGGCGCTCAGGCAGCTGGAGAGGCCGACGAGCAGGTACTCGATCGGCGTGATGCCGTTGTCCTCGGCGGCGAACACCGCCGGGTGGTCGGCGTCGAAGACGTGCTCGGCCTCGTGGCTCTGCTCCTCGCCCAGCCCGAAGAAGGGCTGGACCCTCACCTGGGTGTGCACGCCGTTCTGCCACTGCGAGGTGGCGCGCCAGGTGAACTGGGCGGCCTCGGGTGCACCCTTGAGCACCTCGCGCGCATCGAGCAGTGCTTGGACGTTGACGCCGTTGTCGGCGACCGGGCTCTCGGTGGTGGTCATGACCCCACACCTCTCTCTGGTCGATCTTGTCTAGCGGGCTAGTGGACAATGAAAGCAGGCCCACGACTAGCATCGCCAGCATGTCAACGGTCGAGACGCAGCCCGGATCGGTCGGTGTGGTCGAGACGCGGTACGTCGACCTCCCCGACCCCGTGCCGCTGGACTGCGGCCGGTCGCTGAGCGGGGTCGTCGTCGCCTACGAGACGTACGGCGAGCTCTCGCCCGCGCGCGACAACGTGATCCTGGTCTGCCACGCGCTCAGCGGCGACGCGCACGCCGCTGGGACCAGCGCTGCTCCGGTCGCCGCGAGCACTCGCGACGGGTTCGCCGCCGAGGAGCGCGACGGGTCGGCCCCCACCGGTCTGGGCTGGTGGGACGGGATGATCGGGCCCGGCAAGGCCTTCGACACCGACGCCTACTACGTGGTCTCGACCAACCTGCTCGGCGGCTGCAGCGGGACCACCGGGCCGTCGTCGACCGACCCGGCCACCGGCACGGCGTACGGCGCGGACTTCCCGGTCGTCACCGTCGCCGACATGGTGCGCGTGGAGCGCGCCTTCCTCGACGTGCTCGGCATCGACCGGCTCGCGGCCGTGGCCGGCGGGTCACTCGGCGGGATGCAGGCGCTCGAGTGGGCCGTCAGCTATCCCGACCAGGTCGACTCGATCGTCGTCATCGCCAGCACGCACGCCCTCCAGCCCCAGGGCGTCGCCTGGAACGCGATCGCGCGCGAGGCGATCCGCGCCGACCCCGACTGGCAGGACGGCCACTACTACGGCACCGGCCGCAGGCCCGACGCCGGCATGGGCGTCGCGCGGATGGTCGGCCACATCACCTACCTCTCGGCTCCCGCGCTGGACGAGAAGTTCCACCGGCGCCTGCAGTTCGCCGACGACCTCCGCTACACGATCACCGAGCCGGAGTTCGAGGTCGAGAACTACCTGCGCCACCAGGCCGACTCGTTCGTCCGCCGCTTCGACGCCAACACCTACCTCTACATCTCGCGGGCGCTGTCGTACTTCGACCTCGCCCGCCAGTACGGCGAGGGCTCGCTCGAGCAGGCGCTGTCCGGCGTGTCCGCGCGGACCCTGCTGATCGCGTTCAGCTCCGACTGGCTCTACCCGCCCGCCGGGTCGCTGGAGATCCAGGAAGCCCTGCAGGCACTGGGCAAACAGGTCGAGCTGCACGTCATCGACGCGCCGTACGGCCACGACTGCTTCCTGCTCGAAGAAGCCCGGCAGACGCCCCTGATCCGCACCTTCCTGACAGGATCGAACCCGTGACAGAGCCACGCGTCGAGGACGACCACGACTTCGGCTTCGAGACCCGGCAGCTCCACGCCGGGCAGCGACCCGACCCCAACACCGGCGCCCGCGCGGTGCCGATCTTCCAGACGACCAGCTACGTGTTCGAGGACCCGGAGTCCGCGGCGGCGTACTTCAACCTGCAGGAGTACGGCAACACCTACTCGCGGATCATGAACCCCACGGTCGCGGTCTTCGAGGAGCGGGTGGCCAACCTCGAGGGCGGGGCCGGTGCGGTCGCCTTCGCGAGCGGCATCGGCGCCCAGGCCGCCGCGCTCTTCACGCTGCTGGAGCCCGGCGACCACCTGGTCTCGTCGCAGGCGCTCTACGGCGGCACGGTCAACCAGCTCAAGCACCTGCTGCGCAAGATGAACGTGGAGCTCACCTGGGTCGACCCCGACGACCACGACGCGTGGCGGGCCGCCGTGCAGCCGAACACCAAGGCGTTCTTCGCCGAGACGATCGGCAACCCGGCCGGCAACGTGCTCGACATCGAGGTCGTCGCCGGCATCGCCCACGAGCACGAGCTGCCGCTCATCGTGGACAGCACCTTCGCCACGCCGTACCTCTGCCGTCCGATCGAGTGGGGCGCCGACATCGTCATCCACTCGGCGACCAAGTTCATCGGCGGTCACGGCACCAGCATCGGCGGCGTGGTCGTCGAGGCCGGCACGTTCGACTGGTCCAACGGGCGCTTCCCGGTCGTGGCCGAGCCGTCGCCGGCGTACCACGGGCTGAAGTTCCACGAGACGTTCGGCACCTACGGCTACCTGATGAAGCTGCGGGCCGAGACGCTGCGCGACCTCGGTGCGGCGCTGTCGCCGTTCAACGCGTTCCTGCTGCTGCAGGGGCTCGAGACGCTGTCGCTGCGGATGGAGCGGCACGTCACCAACGCGCAGGCGGTGGCGGCGTTCCTCGAGTCGCACGAGCTCGCGTCGAAGGTGACCTATCCCGGTCTGCCGAGCAGCAGGTACGCGCCGCTCGTCGAGAAGTACCTGCCGCTCGGCGCCGGCGCGGTCTTCTCCTTCGACTGCGCCGGCGGCCGCGCCGGCGGCACAGGGCTGATCAGCGGGCTGACGCTCTGGTCCCACCTGGCCAACGTCGGCGACGCGAAGAGCCTGGTGATCCACCCCGCCAGCACCACCCACCGCCAGCTCAGCGACGAGGAGCTCGCCGCGGCCGGGGTGGGGCCGGGGACGGTGCGGCTCTCCGTCGGCACCGAGTCGGTCGACGACCTGATCTGGGACCTCGAGACGGCCCTGACCCGCGTCGGGAAGGTGGTCGCGCCATGACCGACCTCGGTCGCTTCCAGGACCCGCTGGTGATCCAGCGGGTGCTGCACAGCGCGAAGACCATCGCCGTCGTCGGCCTGTCCGCCAACGAGCTGCGGGCCAGCTACTTCGTCGGCTACTACCTGAAGCGGCACGGCTACCGGGTGATCCCGGTCAACCCCCGCGAGACCGAGATCCTCGGCGAGACGTCGTACGCCTCGCTGCGCGACGTCCCCGTGCCCGTCGACATCGTCAACGTCTTCCGTGCCCCCGACGCCCTGCCGGAGATCGCGGCCGACACGGTCGCGATCGGTGCCGGGGCGATGTGGTGCCAGTTCGGCGTGGTCAACGACGAGGGCAACCGGATCGCCGAGGACGGCGGTGTCGACCTGGTCGTGGACCGCTGCATCAAGGTCGAGCACGCGCGGTACGTCGGCCGGATGCACTGGCTCGGCTTCAACACGAAGCGGATCACGTCCGTGCGGACCGGCCTGCAGTAGCCCGCTCCGCCTCGGACCTCGGGTCAGGCCTCCTCGGCAGCCCTCGCGGCCTTGGCCTTCGCCCGGGCGGCCTTCGCGATGGTGTCCTCGACGATCGAGTTGATCCGCGCGCCGTTGGGCCAGCCGGCGTAGTGGCACAGGAAGATCACGATCTCGCGCAGCTGCTCGTCGTCGAGCTCGCCGGCGGCGTACGCCGCGGGGATCTGGATCGTGAGCACGTCGTGGCCGCCGCTGCCGGCGAGGAGGCCGATCAGCAGCAGGCGCCGGTCACGGTCGGAGAGGCCGGGCCGGGTCCAGATCTCGGCGAAGAGGTGGTCGGCGGTGATGGCGAAGAAGTCGCCGGCGCCGTCGGTCATGTCGAAGCCGTAGACCTGCTCCATCTTCTCGAGGCCGGTGCGGCGGGTCTCGGGGAGGTCGTCGAACTTGCCCATGTCACTTCTCCTTGCTCGGGAGCCCGAGCCCGGGACCGAGGCGGTCCAGGGCGAGGCGGGCGAGAGGCACGTCGACGTCGAGCTCGTCGGCGAGATCGATCGCGAAGGTCAGGTCCTTCTCGCCCAGCGCGAGGACGTGGCCGAACACGCCGTACCAGAAGTCGTCCTGGGCGATCGGTGCGGTCGTCGCGCGGTGCATGATCGCGCCCGGCCCGCCGGTGATCGCGTCGGTGTGGCGCACCACCTTGCCGAGCTCGACCAGGTCGAGGCCGGCCGCCTCGGCGAGGCGCTGGGCCTCGGTCGCGGCGGTGAACGCCACGAAGTGCATCAGGTTGCGCGCCAGCTTGAGCTTGGTGCCGGCCCCGATCGGCCCGGCGTGCGTGACCAGCGACCCCATCACCTCGAGCGCGGGCCGAGCGGCCGCGAACGCCTCGTCCGACCCGCCGACCATGATCGCGAGCGTGCCGTCGGCGGCCCCCATCGCGCCACCGCTGACGGGGGCGTCGACCACCTTGACGCCGTGCCGGCCCGCCGTGTCGGCGAGCTGGCCCGGGGTGTCGGGCCCGACGGTCGAGTGGATGACGACGGTCTGCCCGTCGCCGCTCACGCCGAGGATCTCCCCCAGCACGTCGCGCACCTGGTCGTCGTCGCGCACCATCACGCAGATGACGTCGGCCTTCGCGGCGAGGGCGGCCACGCTGGTCGCCGCCCGCGCGCCGGCCCGCTCCAGCTCGGCGACCGGGTCGGGCGCGACGTCGTACACGGTGAGCTGGACCTCGGACGACGACGCGAGCCGCAGCGCCATCGGCTTGCCGATGTTGCCGAGCCCGATGAACCCGACGCGGGTGCTCATGCCCGGAACGTCTGTCCGCCGTCGACGGCGATGATCTGGCCGGTCACCCACGACGACTCGTCGGAGAGCAGGAAGAGGCACGCGCCGACCATGTCCTCGGGCTGGCCCATCCGCTTGAGCGCGAGTCCCTTGACCAGGTCCTTGGCGGCGTCGCCGGCCTGCGTGCGCGTCGCCGCGGTGTCCGTCGGGCCGGGGGCGATCGCGTTGACCCGGATCTTCAGGCCGCCGAGCTCGTGGGCGAGCTGGTGGGTGAGCCCGTTGACGCCGACCTTGGCCAGGCCGTAGAAGCCGGAGTAGAGGTACGCCGCGGTGGAGCTCTGGTTGACGATCGAGCCACCGCCCCGCTTCTGGATCTCCGGGTAGACCGCGCGGGTCATCACCAGCGCGCCGTCCATGTTCACCGACATGAACTTCTTGTAGTAGTCCCAGTCGACGCTGATCAGCAGGTCGAACGCCATCTCGCCGTAGATCGCGGCGTTGTTGACCAGGCCGTCGATCCCGCCGTACGCCTCGACCGTCGCCGCCACGAGCGCCGCAGCGTCCTCGTGAGACGACACGTCGCAGCGGACGAAGAGCCCACCGATGTCGGCCGCGACCTTCTGACCCGCCTCGGCGTTGAGGTCGGCCACGACGACCGAGGCGCCCTCCGCCGCCAGGGCGCGTGCGTACGCCTCGCCGATGCCCTGGGCCGCGCCGGTCACGACGACGACCTTGTTCTCGAAACGCTTGCTCACGTGCTGTCTCCTACGTTGGTGGGGTTAGGCGGGCTCCGCGACGGTCTTGGTCTCGAGGTACTCCTCGAAGCCGGCGACGCCCATCTCCCGGCCGATGCCGGACTGCTTGTAGCCACCGAACGGCGCGTCGGGGCTGAACCACACCCCGCCGTTGACGGCGATGGTGCCGGTGCGGATCCGGGCGGCGACGGCCTTCGCGCGCTCGACGTCACCCGAGTCGACCGAGCCGGAGAGGCCGTACGCCGAGTCGTTGGCGATGCGCACCGCGTCGTCGTCGCCGTCGTGCGGGATGACGACCAGCACGGGTCCGAAGATCTCCTCCTGCGCCAGGCGCGAGGAGTTGTCGAGGCCGGCGATGACGGTCGGCTCGATCCAGAAGCCGGCCTGGTCGATGACGTGGCCACCGGTGGCGAAGCTGCCGCCCTCCTCCTCGGCCAGGCGCAGGTAGGCCTCGACCCGGTCGCGCTGGACCTGCGAGATGACCGGCCCGCAGATCGCGCCGGGGTCGGCCGGGTCCTTGGCCCCGATGGACTCCATCGTGGCCGCGGCGACCTGCACCGCCTCGTCGTACTTCTCCCGCGGCACGATCAGCCGCGTGGTGATCGCACAGCCCTGGCCGGCGTGGATGCAGGCGGTGAAAGCCGTCGCGCCGGCGACCGAGGCGACGTCGGCGTCGTCGAGGGCGATCGCGGCGGACTTGCCGCCGAGTTCGAGGAAGACCTTCTTCAGCGTCGGCGCGGCGGCCGCCATGATTGCGCGACCGACCTGTGTCGACCCGGTGAAGGACACCATGTCGACGCGCGGGTCGGTCGAGAGCACGGCCGCGACCTCGTTGGACCGCGGCGTGACGACGTTGAAGACGCCCGCCGGGATATCGGTGTGCTCGGCGACCAGTCGACCGAGCTCGCAGGCCACCCACGGGGTGTCCGGCGCGGGCTTCAGCACCACGGTGCAACCGGCGGCGAGCGCCGGGCCGACCTTGGCCAGGTTGATCTGGGTGGGAACGTTCCACGGCGTGATCGCCGCGACGACGCCGACCGCCTCGCGGCGTACGGTCCGACGGCTCTTGATCCCCATCGGCTTCGCCACGCCGAGGTCGGTCTCGAACTCGTAGGACTCCAGCAGGTCGGTGACCCACTTCAGGCCCTCGACGGGCACGTCGAACCCGGCCGCGCCCATCATGAAGCCCGGCATGCCGACCTCGGCGGTCGTCAGGTCCCGGAAGGCGTCGGCGTGGTCGAGCAGCGCCTGGTGGAGCTGGCGCAGGCATCGGACCCGGAGCTCGGTGTTCGTCGACCAGTCGGTCTCGTCGAAGGCCCGGCGGGCTGCAGCGATCGCCCCCTCGACGTCCGCTGGGGTGCCGTCCGGTGCCTGGCCGATCTCCAGACCCGTTGCGGGGTTGAGGATCGGGTACGTCGTGCCGTCCGACGCCGCGACGAGCTTGCCGTCGACGAGCTGCTGAGCGGCGGGGGTCGAGATCGTCATGCCGAGACCTCCGGGGCCTTCTGCTGGGTGATGTGCTCCCCCGCCTCGACGGGCGGCGGCCACACGGTCGAGGGCAGGTCCTCGAGGTGGTAGTGGCCGGGCACGCCGTGCCCGGACACCTTGATCCGCTCCAGCAGGGTGTCGGGCGCCTTGCCGGACTTGAGGATCTCCATGAACGTGTGCGCGGTCGACGGCATGTCGAACCAGTCGCGCTGCCACGCGAACTTGATCAGTCCGTCGTCGGCGCCGCCGACCTGGCGCTCCACGCCGAACCACGAGCCGCCGATGCCGAGGATCTCGTACTCCCCGCCGGTCGCGTCGTCGATGATCCCGGACCGCTGCTTCCAGAAGCCGAGCACCATCGACTTCTGCTCGTCGATCATCGTGCAGACGTAGTCGTAGTGCCAGCCGTCGAAGCCGTCCATCTCGATGCCGATGGCCCAGTCCCGGATCTGGTCGCGCCCGACCGCCATGAAGTGCTCGTCGACCGAGTACATCCAGCCGTACGTCGCGTCCTCGGCGTACCACTCGGCCATCGGTCGCCAGTCGCCCGCGGCCTCGGCGCGACGGTTGACGTCGAGCCAGGTCTCCCAGAACTCCTCGATCTCGGCACGGGTCAGACTCACTGTTCCTCCTGGATGGCGAGCGCCATGGCTGGGCAGTACTTCACGGCCGACTCGACCTGCGGGCGCAGCGAGTCGTCGGGGTGCTCCTGGAGCACGACGACCTGGTCGGTGCCGTCGTCGAAGGCGAAGACGTCCGGCGCCTCGCCGGTGCACATCTGGTGCCCCTGGCAGAGCCCGAGGTCGGCGACGACCCGCCAGCTCACCTCTGCCTCCGGCGGTACCTCACGCGGCACGGCTGCTGGAGCTGGATCACCATCTTCGAGACGTCGTCGCGGTAGGTCTCCGACGGCTGGGTCATCTCGAACTCGTAGTCACGCAGGATCACCGAGAAGATCGCCTTCATCTGCATCATCGCGAACGCGTTGCCCACGCAGCGGTGCTTGCCGGCACCGAACGGGATCCAGGTCCAGCGGTTCTGCAGGTCCTCCTGGCGCTCGTCGAGGTAGCGGGACGGGTCGAAGCGCTCGGGCTCCGGGAAGTCCTCGGCGATCCGGTTCGACACCCGCGGGGACGCGGCGACGACGGTGCCGGGCTGGATGGTGTGCCCCGCCAGCTCGATCTCCTCGGCGACCACGCGCATCAGGATGATCAGCGGCGGGTGCAGCCGCAGGGTCTCCTTGAGCGCGGCCTCCAGCTGCGGGATCGAGCGCAGCGCCTGGAAGGACACCTCGGAGCCGTCGGCGTACAGGTCGTCGAGCTCGGCGACGACGTCCTTCATCACCCCAGGGTTGCGCATCAGCTCGATCAGCGCCCAGGACGCCGTGCCCGACGAGGTGTGGTGGCCCGCGAACATCATCGAGATGAAGATTCCGGTGATGTAGTCGGCGGTCATGTCGATCGAGATCAGCACGTCGAGCAGGTCGCGGTCCTCGCGGGCGACCTTGCCGCGCACCTTGCGCCGGTCGATGATCCCCTGCACCAGCTCGACGAGCTTCTCGCGCGCGGCGTCGCGCCGGCGGAAGGACTCGATGTCGGCGTAGGGATCGACGTACGCGATGGCGTCCGTGCCCTGCTCGAGCTCGTGGTAGTAGTGCGCGAACGACGAGTCGAGCTCCTGCCGGAAGGGCTTGCCGATCAGGCACGACGAGGTCGTGTAGATCGTCAGCTCCGCGAACCAGTCGAGCAGGTCGATCTCGCCCTCGTCGCCCCAGTCGGCGACCATTCGGTTGATCTCGGCCTCGATCGTCGCGGCGTGGCCGCGCATCATGTCGCCGCGCAGTGCCTGGTTCTTGAGCATCTGCTGGCGCTCCTCGGGCGAGGCGTCGAAGACGACGCCCTTGCCGAAGATCGGGGTCATGAAGGGGTACGCCGCGGCCTGGTCGAGCGTGGAGTCCGGCGCCCGGAAGAACTGCTCGTTGGCCTCCGCACCCGACACGAGGACGACGTCCTTGTCGGCCAGCCTGAAGCGGCCGATCTCGCCGCACTCCGCGCGCACCCGCTCGAAGAGACCGATCGGGTCGACCCGCATCTCGGCCAGGTGGCCGTAGCCGTCGTCCTCGACGGCGTACGAGACTTCCGGGATCTGCGTGACGGTCAATTGTCCTCCAGGGGTGCCTCGGGCGAGACCTCGATCAGGTTCAGGTGCACGCCGCGTGGCGCGCTGACGACGGTGGTGATCGCATCGGCGATCGCCGTCGGCTTGAGGAAGTGCGGGTGCCGCGCGTGCCCGAACCTCACCCACTGGTTGAGCACGAAGGCGGCGTCGTCGACGTCCCAGTCGGTGCCCATCTCGCTCCAGGTCGGGCCGGGCCGCACGATCGACGCGCGCACGCCGGTGCCCTCGAGCTCCATCTGCAGCGCGTGCACCATGCCTTCGAGACCCCACTTGCCGGCGGCGTACGACGACATGAAAGGCCGGGCGCGGACCGCGACGTCGGAGGAGACGAAGACGATGTCGCCCCGGCGGCGCTCGACCATGCCCGGGACGAAGGCGCGGACCAACCGGTGCGCTCCCCCGATCGCGAGGTCCACCTCGCGCTGGAAGCGCTCGGTCTCGACCTCGTGGATCGTGCCCGGGTTGACGGAGCCCGCGTTGGAGATCACCACCTCGACGTCGCCGAGCTCGGCGGTGACCTTGTCGGCGAAGGCGGCGACCGAGTCGCCGTCGGTGACGTCGAGGGCGCCGACGTACGCCTCGCCCCCGCCCGCGCGGATCTGGGAGGCGAGCTCCTCGCACTTGTCCGTACGTCGCGCGCCGAGCGCGACCGGGTGTCCCGCCGCCGCTAGTGACAGCGCGGTCGCGGCCCCGATCCCGGAGGACGCGCCGGCGACGACGGCCGGGCGGCGCTCCGGCTGCGCGTACTTGCTCATCGGGGAACCAGCTTCATCGGCTCGACGGCGAAGCCGCGGACGTTGACCGAGTGGACCCGGCGGCACGCGTCGTGGTCGACCTCGATGGAACGAGCGCGCTCGACGAGGGCGGTCAGCGCCACCCGCGCCTCGAGGCGGGCCAGGTTGGCGCCGAGGCAGAAGTGCCGTCCACCGCCGAAGGACAGGATCTTGGCCAGCTCGTCGGCGTCCCGGGTGATGTCGTACTCGTCGGGGCGGCTGAAGACGGACTCGTCACGGTTGGCGGAGCCCAGGCACAGCAGCAGCTTGGAGCCCTGCGGTGCGACCCGGCCGTGCAGCTCGACGTCGCTCAGCAGGTAGCGGGCCAGCAGCTGGCTGGAGGTGTCGAACCGGAGCGTCTCCTCGACCCACGGCGCCACCAGGTCGGTGTTGCCGGAGCCGCCGAAGACGAGGTCGTGCTGGTCCGGGTGACGGGTGAGGTGGAAGGCCGCGTGGCCGAGCAGCTTCGTCGTGGTCTCGTTGCCGGCGACCACCATCAGGAAGAGGAAGGCGATGACGTCCTCGTCGTCCAGTCGTTCCCCGTCGACCTCGGCCTCGATCAGCGCGCTGGTCAGGTCGTCGGTGGGCTGCCGCCGCCGCTGGGTCACCATCTCCATGTAGTAGACGACCAGCCACAACGACGCCTCGGCGCCGGCCTGCGGCACGTCGTACACGCCGTCCTCGCGGTGGACGACGATGTCGGCCTGGCGGCGGACCTCGGCGCGGTCCTCCTCCGGGACGCCCATCATCTCGGAGATGACGTCCATCGGGAGCTTGCCGGCGAAGTCGGAGATCCAGTCGAAGCTGCCCATCTCGAGGCACTCGCCGAGATAGCGGTCGGTCAGCTCCTGGATGCGCGGCAGCAGGTCGTGCACGCGACGCGGCGTGAAGCCGCGGGACACCAGCGACCGCAGCCGCTTCTGCCTCGGCGGGTCCATGCCGAGGATCGACATCACCTTGTAGGCCGACGGACCCCAGGCCGACTTCTCGATCGCGACGCCGTACGAGTTGGAGTAGGTGCCCTCCGTCCGCAGTGCCTCGGCGATGTCCGCGTGCTGGGTCAGCGCCCAGAGGTCGAGCTCCGGGTTGTGGTGCAGCGGCTCGTGCTCGCGCAGCCAGGCGTAGACGGGATAGGGGTCGTTCTGGAACCCGTAGTCGTACGGGTCGAGGACCGGACTGCTCTGCACGATGCTCATGCATTCCCCTTCAGGATCACGGCGACCACGGCGTCGAGCCGATCGCCGAGCTCGGTGTACGTCATCAGTCCCATGCCGCCCTGGAGCAGGGCGCCGGAGAAGGCCAGCGCGAGCGTCTCGAGGACGGCCGGGTCGGCGTCGGGACCGAGCGCCTCCCGAAATCGGTCGACGAACTCGGCGCCGATCCGCAGCCGCAGCCGCTCGACGTCGGGGTCCGTGCCGAGGAGGGCGGGCGTGACCGCGGCCGCCAGCTCGGGGGCCGCCGCGAGCCGCTCGGCGAGGTGGCGGGTCACCGACTGGACGCGCTCCAGCGAGGAGTCCCCCACGGGCGTCCGACCGGCGTCCTCGGCCAGGAAGCGCCAGAACAGCTCGGCGAAGAGGTGGTTCTTCGAGGCCAGGTAGGTGTACGCCGTCGCCGGCGAGACGCCTGCGCGCTGGGCGACCGTGCGCACCGTGAGCGCCTCGTGCCCGACGGCGCGCAGCTCGTCGAGGCCGGCGGACAGGAGCTTCTCCGCGGTCTCGGCCTGGCGGGCGTTGAGACCCTGGCGCGGCGAGGCGGACACCTGACTGGACACGTGTCCAATCTAGGACGCGACGCGCGGCGGCGCAAGCCCCTCCGTCAGACGATCTCGACCACCATCGCCGCGCCCATGCCGCCGGCCGCGCACATCGAGATGCAGCCGACCGCCGCCCCGCGACGACGCAGCTCGTGGACCATCGTGATCAGCATCCGCGCACCGGTCGCGGCGATCGGGTGACCGAGGCTGGCACCGCTGCCGTTGACGTTGACGATCGTCGGGTCGATGCCCAGGCTGCGCACGGTGGCGACCGGGACCGAGCAGAAGGCCTCGTTGATCTCGAAGAGGTCGATGTCGGCGAGCGACAGCCCCGCCCGCTCGAGCGCCTTCGGGATCGCGCCGGTCGGACCCATGCCGGTCAGGGCGGGCGGCACGCCGACGGCGGACCAGGACCGGATCCGGGCCAGGGGCGCCAGCCCGTGCGCCGCCGCGAAGTCGCTGCTCGCCACGCCGACCACCGCCGCGGCGTCGTTGAGGCCGGCCGCGTTGCCGGCCGTGACGGTCGCACCCTCGAGGTCGGGTCGCAGGACCGGCAGCCCCGCGAGCGACTCCACGGTCGTCCCCCGGCGCGGGTGCTCGTCGACGGAGAACGACCCTGTCGCCAGCTCCACCGGGACGATCTGGTCGACGAACCAGCCGTTGTCGATCGACTCGATCGCGCGCGCCTGGCTGTACGCCGCCCACTCGTCCACGTCGCGGCGGGTCAGGCCCAGGTGACGGGCGGTGTTCTCGCCGACCGTGATCGGCATGTCGAAGGCCGGCGCGTCGGGGGTGCTCGGGTTGGGCTCCGACATCCACCAGGACTGCGTGCCGTCGGGGCCGGGCTTCGTGGTCATCGGCTGGGTGCTCATGCTCTCCGTGCCGCCGGCCAGCACCATGCGGTCCATGCCGGCCCGGACCGAGGCGGCGGCGTTCGCGACCGCGGTGAGCCCGCTGGCGCAGTGCCGGTTGACGGCGACGGCCGGGACCGAGTCGAGACCGAGCCGTACGGCGACGTTGCGGCCGATCACCCCGCCGCCCTGGAAGCTCTCCGCCAGGACCAGGTCGTCGACGTCGGCAGCGTCGACGCCGGACCGCTCGAGCACGGCCCCGACCGCCACCTCGGCCAGCTGGAAGGCGTCCACGTCGACCAGCGAGCCCTTGCGGGCGCGGCCGATCGGCGTACGGGCGGTGGCGACGATGACGGCGTCGGTCATGGGGGTCCTGCTCTCGCTCGATGGGTCAGCTGGATGGCGGTACGACGAGCCCGACCTTGCCGAGGTGGCCCGCGGCGGCGACCAGGGCGATGGCGGCCTCGGCCTCGCGCCAGTCGAAGGTGTGGCTCAGGTGCGGGTGGATCCCGGCCACCGCGACGGCGGCGGCCATGGCGCGGTGGTCGGCGACGCTGCCGACGGTGACGCCGGCGACGCGGATGTTGCGGAGCATGACGTGGGTGATCGGGAGCTCCGCCGAGCCCATGCCGCTGACCACGCCGACGACCGCGACGGTCCCGCCGTACCGGACGGCCCGGATCGAGCTCGGCAGGGTCTGCTCGCCGGCGACGTCGACCACCAGGTCCGCACCGGTGCCCTCGGTGAGCTCGTGGACCTGCAGGTGCCAGTCGGGGTGGGTCGTGTAGTTGACCAGGTGGTCCGCGCCGAGCGTCGCTGCGACCGCGAGCTTGTCGTCGGACGAGCTGAGCAGGATCACCCGGGCGCCGCGCGCCTTGGCCAGCTGCAGCACGAAGAGCGAGACGCCACCGGTGCCCATCGCGACGACCACGCTGCCGGGCCCGATGCCGCCGAGCTCGAGCGAGCTCCACGCGGTGGTCGCCGCGCACGGCAGGCTCGCGGCCTCCACGTCGTCCAGGTGCGGCGGGGTGGCCACGAGCTCGTCCGCCCGGCAGGTCCGTCGCTCCTGGAGCCAGCCGTCATGGGTGTCACCCGGGACCTCGCTGACGAGCTCCGGTGTGATCGGACCGCCCTGCCACTGCGGGTAGAAGGTGCTGATCACCCGGTCCCCGACCGCCCAGTCCGTGACACCCGGTCCGACCTCGGCGACGACGCCGGCCCCGTCGGTCATCGGCACCCGCGGAAGCGGACCGGGGATGAAGCCGAGCGCGTTGGCGTAGTCGTGGTAGTTGACCCCGACTCCGCGGACCTCGACCCGGACCTCGCCGGGCCGCAGGTCCGCACTCTCCCGTGCGACCTCGACCCACGGCTCGCCGGGCTGCACCATCGTCAGCGCGCGATAGCCGTCGTTCATCCCGGTCCTCCGATACAGATGGTCCCGGTATTAGAACAGGTTCCACTTTTCGCGCAAGACCCCTACAGTCCCCATGCATGAGTACGTACTCCCGCGAGGAGCTCGAGCAGGCCTTCCAGGACTACCAGGACGAGGTCGACCGGATCGCCGGCTCCGGGGACTGGTCCCGGTTCGCCGACCTCTTCACCGAGGACGCGACGTACGTCGAGCACGCCTACGGCAGCTTCAGCGGCCGCGAGGAGATCCGGACCTGGATCACCAGCACCATGACGGCCTTCCCCGGCAGCGAGATGCCGCACTTCCCGATCACGTGGTACCTCGTGGACGAGGAGCGCGGCCGCATCGTCTGCGACGTCTACAACGAGCTGCACGACCCCGGCGACGGCCAGCCGCACGGCGCCAGCAACATCACGATCCTCACGTACGCCGGCAACGGCCTCTGGTCGTGCGAGGAGGACATCTACAACCCGACGACCTTCCTGCGCGCGGTGAAGAAGTGGTGCCGGGTCGCCGCGCAGCACGACCGGATGACGCCCGAGGCCGAGGCCTGGATGGGGATGTTCGGAGGCTAGTCGCCGGACGGGGCGAGGGGCGGCACCGGGATGTCGAACGACGGCGCCGTCGTGCCCCCGTCGACCCGGAGCACCACACCGGTGACCCACGACGACGCGGGCGAGGCGAGGTAGAGCGCCGCGGCGGCGATGTCGCGCGGCTGCCCGATCCGGCCCATCGGCGTGCCCTGCTCGTACGTCGCGCGCAGGGCGTCGTCCGACATCACGAAGTCCATCGCCTGGGTCGCCACGCCGCCGACGCCGATCGCGTTGACCCGCACCGTCGGCGCGAGGTCGGCAGCGAGGTCGCGGGTGATCATGTTGAGGGCCGCCTTGCCCGCGCCGTACGCGAGCATCGACGTCATCACGAGGTCGCCGGAGCGCGACGAGATGTTGACGATCGAGCCCCCTCCCTGGGTGTCGACCATCGCCTGGGCGGCGAGCTTGCTGAGCAGGAAGGGCGCGACCGCGTTGAAGTGCAGCGCCGTGGTCAGGTAGCGCGCCGAGGTCTGCATCGCCGGGCGGGGCCCGCTGCCGCCGGCGTTGTTGACCAGGATCGAGAGCTTGCCGAAGTGCGCGACGGCGCTCGTCACCAGGCGCTCCAGGTCGTCCTCGATCATGACGTCGGTGACCACGGCGAGCCCGGAGCGGCCGGTCGCCTCGATCTGCCGCACGGTCTCCTCCAGGTCGCCGAGGGTGCGCGCCGCGACCACCACGTCGGCACCCGCCTCCGCGAACGCGACGGCGATGGCCCGGCCGATGCCGGCGCCCGCGCCCGTCACGACGGCGACCTGGTCGGTGAGGCGGAAGTCGTCGAGGATCACGGCTGACAACCTAGGACCTCCACCCGGAGTTAGACAGGTGTGACCAGACGGAGCCAGCCATGATTCACCCCACGAAGTTCTTCTCCCCCGCTTCGCTCCTCCGAACAACTTCGCGGGGACCCCGATGATCCCGAGCCGGGACCGACGCGCGTTCGACGAGTTCGTCGCGACCTCGGCCGACCGGCTCGTCCGTACGGCGTACCTGCTGTGCGGCGACCGGGGCCACGCCGAGGACCTCGTGCAGACCGCCCTCCTGCGCACCGCGCGCCGGTGGCGGACCGCACGGCGACAACCCGAGGCGTACGCGCGCCGGGTCGTCGTCAACCTCAGCAAGGACCGGTGGCGCGACCTCGCCCGCCGGCCCGCGGAGGCGCCCCTGGAGGGCGCCGAGGCGACGGCCTCCATCGGCGTCGTGGACGGCCTGCTGGACCGGGACGAGCTGCTGCGGGCCACCGCTCAGCTGCCGTCCGGGCAGCGGGCGGTCCTCGTGCTGCGCTACTTCGACGACCTGTCGGTCGAGGAGACCGCGGCGACGCTCGGGTGCTCGACCGGCACCGTCAAGTCACAGACCTCGCGCGCCCTGGACCGTCTCCGGGTCGCGCTCACCCCGCAGAAGGAGAACGCCGATGTTGACCGATGACGACCTGAGCCGCCAGCTGGGCGGCGCCTTCCGAGACGCCTCCGGCGACCTGCAGTACGCCGGCCGGGTGCCCGCCCCGCGCAGCGCGATCACCACCGTCGGCGTACCGCTCGCCTCGAGCGCCGCCGTCGTCGCCGCGCTGGCGGTCGTCTGGGCGTCGGCGTCCGGGACCGACGACGCCGTACCCCCGACCGCGGGCGGTCCGACCGCGTCCGTCGCCCCGACGACGCCGACGGCTCCGAGGCTGGTGACCGAGAAGGTCGAGGTCGCGGGCTTCACGTTCAGCTACCGCCACGCCGCCGGGGACGGCCTCGCCGACGACCTCTACGGCGACATGCACGTGACCGTGCCCGCGGACGCGAAGCCGGTCGATGCGCCCGAGGGCGTGAAGGCATGGGTCGGCGTCGACCCGGACTCCGGCGACCACGCCATCTACGTCGACGCACCGACCCGCAACGGTGGCGAGGTCTTCGCCCTGCTGTCCCCCACCTGGACCGAGGACCAGCTGGTCGACCTCTTCCACAACGGCCGGCCGCGACCGGCGCCGGCCGTCAGCTGACCCGGCGGGTCACTTCACCTTCAGGACCAGCACTGCCGGGCCGTACGCGTTGCGCGTGGCGCGGACGGTGACCTTCCCCTTCTTGGTCGCCTTCGGGAACGTGATCGTGCACTTCCCGTTGCCCTTGGTCGTGCAGGTGCGGGAGCCGGCCTTGACCTTGGCGCCGGCGACCGCGTCGCCGGCGTCGGTCACGGCGAAGGTCACCTTCCGCTTCTTCCCGTGCTTCCAGGCGCCGGGCTTGCCCGTGAGGGTGAGCCCGGCGAAGGCCTGGGTGTGCCAGAAGCCGTTGCCCACCTGGATGACGACGTCGCCGCGCCCGGTGGTGCCGTCGATCGCGACGTCGTAGACCGAGTCCGTGCCGTGCGGCATCCCCAGCCGCTGCCCGGCACCCATGCCGGAG
This sequence comes from Nocardioides conyzicola, assembly GCF_039543825.1. Classification (NCBI taxonomy): domain Bacteria; kingdom Bacillati; phylum Actinomycetota; class Actinomycetes; order Propionibacteriales; family Nocardioidaceae; genus Nocardioides; species Nocardioides conyzicola. Next base: position 1,295,945 of record NZ_BAABKM010000002.1, read on the forward strand.
CCGTTCCGACCGGTGCGGATGGTCTGGATCTTGGGGATGTTGTCGGACCACGCGATCCACAGACGTCCACTGGGGCCGGGGCTGATCGCGAGGTGGTCGACGTACTTGCTGTGCGGCACCTTGGTGACCTTGCTGGTGCCGACCTTCCAGAGCCCGATGTGGTCGCAGGTCGGGTAGCCGACGCAGTACGCCGCGTACACGCCGCCGCCGGTCCGTGCCGCGAGGGCCACCTGGCCGAGCCGCGGTGAGTTGGCGCCGACGCTCGACTGCGGCGCCTTGATGATCGCGCCGGCGGTCGGGTAGATCTTCCGGACGAAGATGCCGTTGGTGGCGGCGGTGCTGCCGTTGCCGTACCAGCCGAGCCACACGTCGTCGCCGTCGCGGACCACCGACACGTCGTAGGCGCAGCAGTAGGGCAGGTCGAAGGACTGGTCGGGGTCCGAGCCCGTCCCGACGTGCCAGGTGATCCTGGAGTTGAGCGGCCAGGCCGCGACCGGGGTGCCGTCGGCGAGGGTGGTCGCCCCGGTGCCGTAGCTGTCGACCGCCGAGGTGGTCGTGCCCACCGCCTCCGCCGGCAGTGTCCACGAGGCGCCGCTCGCCGGCGCGGTCGCGGTGTACATGCGCCCGTCGGACCAGAAGCCGGGGTCGACGCTCTGGATCCCGCCGAAGACCGCCCGCAGTCCGCCGTCCGCCGTCCCGACCAGGGCGGGCGTCAGGTCCATCGCGGCCCATGCGGACGGCAGCGCGTCGTTCTGCTGGATGACAGCCCCGCTCGGGCTGATCGAGACGTGGCCGAGCTGGTCGGCGGCGCCGCTGCCCTTGGGGTAGATCACGTGCAGGACGCCGTCCGCGGTCCGGTGGAGGCTCGACGTGTAGGTGATGCCGCTGCCGCCGACGGAGATCTTCGTCCAGCTGCCCGGTCCCCCACGCTCGCGGTCGGGTGGTGCCGCGCTGCCCGCCGGGGCGTTCAGGCCCGTCGTGAGCACGAGCGACGCGAGCGCCACCCCGCACAACGCAATCCGGTGCAACGGCATGTCGAGACCTCCGCGGGGTGAGAACGGGCGTTCTCACCCTCCGCCCGGTCCCGGTCGCGCGCCATGACCCACCCGGGTCACGTCGAGCGGCACCTACGGGTCGCTCAGAGGGTGGCCCGGTTCACCTTCGGGATGGTCAGCGCGAGCAGCCCGCCGGCCACCGCGGCGATCGTGGCCACGAGGAAGCAGGCCTTGAACGCGCCCTCGGTCGGGATCCCGGTCGACGAGCTGGTGAGGATCGCCGCCATCACGGCCGCCGCGACCGTCGTACCCACGGAGCGCATCAGCGCGTTGATGCCGACGGCCGAGCCGGCCTCGTTCATCGGGACGGCGTCCATGATCAGCGTCGGCATCGCGGCGTACCCGATGCCCACGCCGGCGGAGCAGATCAGCGACGCGACGAGGACCTGCCAGGGCGCGCTCATCAGGAAGAAGGAGAGCAGGTAGCCGCAGCCGAGGACGGCGGCGCCGAGCGCGAGGGCGTACTTGGCGCCGAAGGTGCGCATCAGGTAGCTGGCGACGGGCGCGAAGGCCAGCATCATCAGGCCACCGGGCGCCATCCAGAGTCCAGCGGCGAGCAGCGTCTGGTCGAGGCCGCCGATCTCCTCCGGCAGCTGCAGCAGCTGCGGGAAGACGATCGCCTGGGCCATCATCCCGAAGCCGACCGCGACGGCGGCGATGTTGGTGAGCAGCACCGGCCGACGGGCGGTCACGCGGAGGTCGCAGAGCGGCTGGCTCTGGCGCAGCTCGAACCAGCCCCACGCGAGCAGGACGACCAGGCCGAGCGCCATGCTCCCGAGCGTGCGGCCCGAGGTCCAGCCCCACGTGTTGCCCTTGGTGATGCCGACGAGCAGGGAGACGAGACCGATCGCCAGACCGACGGCGCCACCGAAGTCGAAGGTGCCCTCGTGGCCGTCGTGGACGTGCGGCACGACGAAGACCGAGCCGAGGCCGACCAGGACGGCGAGTCCCGTGGCGACCCAGAAGAGCGCGTGCCAGTCGCCGGTCTGCACGATCCAGGCCGACAGCGGCAGGCCGATCGCACCGCCGACACCGAGGGTCGCGCTCATCGCGGCGACCGCGGTGGTGGCCATCGCGGGCGGGACGACCTCGCGCATCAGGCTGATGCCGACCGGGATGAAGCCCATCGCCAGGCCCTGCAGGCCGCGGCCCGCGACCACGGGGACGAGCGAGTCGGAGAGCGCGCAGAGCAGCGAGCCCATGAGCAGCAGCACCGAGCTGCCGACCAGCACCCGCTGCTTGCCGAAGAGGTCGCCGAGGCGGCCGGCGATCGGCATCGCAACCGCGGCACCGAGGAGCGTGATCGTGACGACCCACGACGCGTTGGCGGCCGAGGTGTTCAGGATCTGGGGCAGCTCGGACTGGATCGGGATGACCAGGGTCTGCATCAGCGCGACGCTCATGCCGCTGAAGCACAGGAAGATGACGGTGAGCAACGCCGACGAGCGCTCCTGCACGACGAGGGGCTCCGCGTCGCTGGCGGTCTTCACGGTGTCGGTCACAGGTTCTTCCTCCAAGCTCTGCGGCTCGGGGTGCCGAGCCATGTGCATCTTACATATGTATCGTGCACACGTCCGGGTAGCATGGGTCACATCCACGGATCACCACGAGGAGGGTCATGGCCGGGAAGGCTGGATCGACACGGTCCGAGCAGTCGCTCCTGACCGACCTCGCCGACGAGCTGATGCGGGTGGGCCGCCGTCGGCACACCAACGTCGAGGGCACCGAGCTCGACATGTCGGCGTTCAAGGTGCTGTGGATCCTCTCCGACGACGAGCCCCGCACGCTGCGCGAGCTCGCCGACGAGCTCGACCTGGAGCTGTCGACCATCAACCGACAGGTGAACGCCGCCGTACGCGCCGGGCTGCTGGAGCGCTTCTCCGTGCCCGACAGCCCCAGCAAGCCGGTGCGGCCGACGGCCGAGGGCCGGCGGCTCTACGAGCACGACTCGGCGATCCATGCCGACCTCTACCGGTCCGTGCTGGCCGAGATGGGCGCCGACGGTGCGCGCGACCTGACCCGCGGGCTCCGGGCGTTCAACGACGCCTACGAGCGTCGGGCCCCGCGGCGGACTCGGGACTGAAACACGCGTGCCTTAGGCTCGTGGGGCCATGAACGACACTTCCTCGCCGGTCAGCGCACCGGACATCGCCAGCCTCGACCAGGATCTCGGCGCCGACGGCGCCACGGTCATCCGCTCCCTCGCCGCCCTGCTCCACGACGCCGGCCGCATCAGTGACGTCGACGTCTTCGTCGACGCGGCCCTCGCGCGCGAGGCGCTCGGCTCGACGGTGCTGCCCGGCGGCCTCGCGATGCCGCACGCGCGCAGCCACACCGTGACCACCCCGTCGGTCGCTGTCGCCCGCCTGCCCGAGCCGGTCACCTTCTCGTCCGGGTCCGAGCCGGTCCGCCTGGTGCTGCTCATCGCCGCACCCGGCGACGACTCCGTCGGCTACCTCGCGCTGCTGCAGAAGATCGCGACCGCGTGCGTGAAGTACGCCTTCGTCTCCGACCTGCTCGACGCGCGTACGCCGGAGGCCCTCGCCGACCACGTCGCCGCGGCCGTCGCCGGTCGCTGACCTACGGCGTACCTGGGCCGCGATCGGGTACCGACCACCCATGGTCGATCCGAACGCAGCACCTGAACCCGACGTCGAGCCCGACCAGCCGCGTCCCCAGGACCCGCTGCGCCGGTCCCGCACGAGCGGCGCGTTCGGCGCACTCGTCCTGCTCGGCCTGCTGCTGGTGCTCCTCATCGTCTTCATCGCCCAGAACACCCAGAGGGTCGAGGTGTCGTTCCTCGCATGGGACGGCACCACCCCGCTCGCCGTCGCTCTCCTGATCGCACTCGTCGGCGGCATCCTCCTGACCGCCGTCGCCGGGCTGCTCCGGATCTGGCAGCTGCGCCGGCGGGTACGCCGCTCCTAGCGCGCACGTCGTCGTCGGGCTGATCGTCATCGGGCGGATCGGTCTCGTCCTGGGCTTCGGCGCATGGCTGAGCACGTTGCCCGAGAGCTACTTCTGATCACCCCGGCTAGCCCGTCGTCTCGTCGCCGCTCCGCGGCAGAAGAGTGCGTTCGGCTGTCGCCGGGTGTCCAGGATGAGACGATCTCGCCCATGGACTGCCGACTGCGCAGACCTCCGCCGTCAGCTCGCCGGTCAGTGGCAATGGGAGCTCGATGAACTCTGGATCGTTGGCAACACGTGTGGTTGCGACGATCGTGACGACGATTGCGTTGCTGGCCATCTTGGTCGCGCTCGGCAACGCCGGTCACGGCACCGGGAGCGTCATCGCTGGAGTCCTCATCACGACCGGAATCCTTGGGTTCTGGCTGCGGAGTCGGGAGGGTTCGTCGAAGGACGTCGGCGTCGGGGTCTTGGCTGGGGGCACCGTCGTGATCGTGGTCCTGATCGTCGAGTTCGTGGCGTTTCTCTTCTGGTTGGGTCCGCAGCTCTCCTAGCGTCCGCTGCTCGGCAGATGCAGTCGCTGGCAAGCGCGGACTTCGAGATCGCTCGCTACGCCATCCCGGTGTCTGAGATCGGCCTGCAGGACGACGCCGACGAAGCCGTTCGTCAGACCCTCAAGACACAAGCACGTGCCAAAGCGTGTGCTGCACTGGGGTGACCGATCATCGGCTTGACCTCGCGATATCAGCGGCAGGTCAGTGCGGTCTGATCAGGCGTTGATGACCCACCGCTGCAACGCTTCGACGACCTCCGGGTGACCGTTTCCGTCACCACTCGCCCACGGATCCGAGGCATTCCCCTGTAGCCAAGTAAGCAAGTCGAATGGATCGGCGTGACCACCTGCCTCGAGCGGTGCACGCACCATCTCCTCGTCGGGGAGATCGTCGGGCCAGCGCCGCCACCCGATGCCGTCGACCGTGTCGAAGATGATCCAGTCGGGCGACTGATTGAGCGTGACGCAGGCACAGATGGTCAGGGCATGCTGAGCGCGTCCCTGCCAAGTGCCCGCAGGGTGGCGCGACGCCGCATCGCCCAGCAGGACCTCGATGCTCTCGGCAGTTGGATCCCGCGCTGGTCGGCTTTGCGACCGCTTTCCGAACATCGACGAGACGGTAGTCCCCGTGCGAACCGTCGCCCGCACATCTGCGTGAGAGTGCGTCGGGGCAATCGGCCTAGCACCTGCGGTGCAAGCTGACTTTGCCGGTGGGTTGATGGGTGGTCTCGTAGGTCGGGTCGTGGGCTCTTGCATGGTGTCGGGGGCAGAGCAAGCCGCCGTTGTCGAGGTCGGTGTCGCCGTCGTCGGCCCATCTCTGCCAGTGGTGCCCGTGGCACATCCAGGGTGGCCAGTCGCACCCGTCGGCGACGCAGCCGCCGTCACGGATGGCCATGGCGGTGAGCTGGGCTTTGGTGAAGAACCGCTTGGCGCGGCCGACGTCGAGGATCTCCGACTTGCCGTTGAGGACGACGGGGAGGATCCGGGCCGTGCACGCGAGCCGGCGGACCTGGCTGGGGCTGATGCGCTCGCCGGTGTCGAGCACCCCGGCCTTCTGCAGCTTGCCGGTCAACACGTCGACGTCGATGTGGATCACGATCGTGGCGTCGGTGCCGCCGACCCTCGGGAGATCCTTCGCGGAGATCCGTTCGATGAGCTCGGCGAACGCGCGGCCCATCCGCTCAGGACCCGGGCGTCGTACGACGCCGGCGCCGTGGGTCGCGGCCTGATGCTTCGGTGCCGCAATCGCCAGCAGCATCTTCTTGAGCATCGCGGCCTGGACCGTCGGGAGGGTGAACCGGGCGTGGGTCTTGCCGTGGCCGTCGTCGGTCATCGTGAGCCGCATCGCCTGCGCGGCCTTGGCCTCCTCCTTCTCGAGGAGGTCGGCCTCGTGTTGGTCCGCCAGGTCCGGCGCCACCACTTCCAACAGGCGACGGCCGAGGATCCGCAAGGTCTTCGCGTCATGCTCGGCAGCCGCCTCGACGAGATGACGCTCCGCCCGGATCACCAGGTCGGTGTCCAGATCGTCGGGCAGCTCCTTGACCGCCCGGACGATGACCTGCGCCTGCTCCGGGCGGAGGTCACCTGCAGCGAGGGCGTCTCGGACCACGTCGTGGGTGTCCAGGTCGTAGCCGAGGCTCACGGTCCGGTGGGCCTCCGACCGGGTGAGCCGGGTCTGATGAGCGAGCCAGGTCGCGGTGGAGGTCGCGCCGGTCTCGGTGCCGACCTGCAGCTCGTCGGCGTGCCGGGCGACCCGGGCGCGGAGCTCGACGACCTGGGCCTCGAGCTTCGTCAGCTCCACCAGCGTCGACGCCGCTTCGCCAGAGGACATGGACCACACCGACGCGTCCACCAGGGCGTCGACGATCCCGCGCATCCGCGCGGTCGCCGAGGCCACCTGGTGGTGGGGCGTGGTCATCGCTGTCATGTGACAAGCCAAGCACTGGCCACCGACAGTCAGAGGCCTCAGAAGGCCTTATCCACAGGGTTGCGGGTAACGAAAAGATCACGATCATCGGCGTTCATCCACACCCGACGGGTGCGCCTGTGGAGCTCCTCGTACGAGCGTTCAAGCAACCGGAGAGCCGGGCGCCGACCGCAACCCACCACCCGCCGTACCCGCGTAGCTGCCTATCGGCGGCCAACCCGAGCGGACCCGCAGGCCGCCGGGATTCGGCCCTCAGTCCCGCACGCACCCCAGCAACGACGACAGCACGAAGTCAGTAGCGGCACGCTCGAAGCGAGAGCCGTGCCGGAGCATGGCGTGCTTGCCTCCCTCGACCGGGAGGAAGGTGGCAGAGGGGATCGCGGACGCGACGACCCGCGCGCGCTCGGGAGAGGCGACCCGGTCGTCGGTGCCGTGCACGACCAGCACGTCTCGTCCGGTGAGGTCGGCGCGGTCGGTCGGGTAGACCCACGGGTTGAGCGCGACGACGGTGCGGACACCCGGCAGCGCGCCGGCCAGCAGCGCCGCCCGGCCGCCGAGCGAGTGACCGACCAGTCCGACGGGGACGTCGCCGTACCGCTCCCGCACCTGGGCGAGCGCCCAGGCGACGTCGTCGACGGGAGTGTGCGAGGCGTCCCAGCCACGGTGGGTGTTGAGCAGGCGCAGCACGGCGACCCGCCCGCGACCGGCCCGCGCGATCCGACGCGCGACCGGGACCATCCGCAGCACGGACAGCTGGGCCGGGCTGACGGCGGGACTGCCTGGTCGTGACGCGCCGCCGTGCAGCACGAGCACGACCGCATCCGGACGAGCCGGGGCGTACGTCGTGACCAGACGGGCGGTGGACATGGGACCAGTCTGCCGACCGACCCCAGCGCGCGCGGTCGCTACCCGACGCTCTCGAGGCGGGGCGCGGCGGAGTCGTCCGGGAGCAGGTGCAGGTCGAACGCGTGACCGAGGCCCGCGATGCGGGCGACCTTGCGGAACCGTCCGCTGGCCGCGACCACCGAGACCGCACCGCCGTGCGGCATGACGCTGTTCCTGAGCCGCACCAGCAGGCTCAGGCCGCCGGCGTCGACGAAGGACACCGCGTCGAGGTCGACGTCGAACGAGAAGCAACCGGAAGAGACCGCCTCGTCGAGGCGGTCCTGCAGCCGGATCGCGCTGAAGGCATCGAGCTCGCCCTTCAGGACGAGGTGCGCATGGGGCGAATGGAGAGCGAGTGCTGAGAAGAGGTTCATCTGGGTCCCACAATGTGTGAAGCGACCCGGGACCATGGCACTTGTTTGGGACCCGTCCCGGCTGCTCTCGACGCTACGGGTGGCCCACCACCCCCGCTACACCCCTAGAGGGGGCTGCCGGCCGGGTCGCGCGCCATCGCCAGGAGGCACGAGGTAGACCTGGGACATGAGCAACCTGGCCGACGCCGTCTTCGAGCACGCGACCGACGACCCGGCGCGGGTCGCCGTCCGCGCCGGCGACGAGACCATGACGTACGGCGAGCTGCGGGGCCTGGTCGCGTCGTACGCCGGCCGCGTCGTCGACGCCGGCATCCGGCCGGGCGACCGGGTGGTGCTGATCGCGCCGACGGTGCCCGAGTTCGTCGCCGCCTACTACGGGCTGCACGCGGCGGGAGCCGTGCTGATCACGATGAACGTGATGGCCACCGCGCCGGAGATCGGCTACGTGCTCGAGGACGCCGACGCCTCGCTGGTGGTGGCGTGGCACGAGTCGACTGCTGCGGCGACCGGGGCGGCAGCCGAGCGCGGCGTACCTCTGTGGACACTGGGCGATCTCGCGGACTGGCCGCAGGGGCGGCCGCTGCCGGAGCCCGTCGACCGCGCCGGCGACGAGACCGCGATCATCATCTACACGTCGGGCACGACCGGGCGCCCCAAGGGTGCCGAGCTCGGCGTCAGCGGGATCTTCGCGCTGGTCGAGGCGGCCCGTCAGCGGCTCGCCTTCGACCCGGCGAACGACCGCGTGGGGACGGCGCTGCCGCTCTTCCACGTGTACGGACAGCTGATCGTCCTGCACATCGCGATCTCCCTCGGCGCCCCGGTCTCGCTGCTGCACCCGTTCGACGCGGGCCGGCTGCTCGCGATGATCCGCGACCACCGCCTGACCATCGTCTCGGGCGTGCCGGCCATGTGGAACGCCATGCTCCACGACCCCGGCGACTGGAGCCCTGACGACTTCACGCAGCTCCGGATGGCCTCGTCGGGCGGGGCGTCCCTGCCGGCGGAGGCGATCCGGGCCTTCCAGGAGCGCTTCGGCGTCCGGATCCGCGAGGGCTACGGCCTCAGCGAGACGTCCGGGTGGGCGACCTCCACGCCCCACGACCAGGAGCCGAAGGTCGGCGCCGTCGGCCGCGCCGTACCCGGCATGCGGCTGGAGGTGCGCGACCCCGACGGCCGCCCTGTGCCGACGGGCGAGGTCGGCGAGGTGTGGGTCAGCGGGCCGATCGTGATGAAGGGCTACTGGCGCAACCCGGAGGCCTCCGCCGAGGCGATCCAGGACGGGTGGCTGCGCACCGGCGACCTCGGCACCCTCGACGAGGACGGCGACCTGCGGATCGTCGACCGGCTCAAGGAGCTGATCATCCGTGGCGGCTACAACGTCTACCCGCGCGAGGTCGAGGAGGTCCTCTACCAGCACCCCGACATCGTCGAGGCCGCCGTCGTCGGCGTCGCGGACCCGACGTACGGCGAGGAGGTGGCCGCCGCGATCGTGCTCCGCGACGGCGCCACCCTCCCGACCGACGAGCTCCGCACCTGGGCCAAGGAGCGGCTCAGCGCCTACAAGGTGCCCCATCTCGTGCAGGTGCTTCCCGCGCTGCCCAAGGGCCCGTCCGGCAAGATCCTGAAACGCGCCATCGACCGCGCCGACTTCCGCACGCCGTCGGAGTAGAGGGCTGCGAGGATGACCCGGTGCGTCGCGCCGTAGGCCCTCTCCTCGCGGTGACCGTGGCGATGGTCCTCGCGGACTCCGCGGTCGTGACGCTCGCCCTGCCCGACATCCTCCGGCACCTCGACACGACCGTCGCGCAGGTCGCCTGGGTGCTGATCTCGTTCAACCTGGTGCTCGGGCTCGTCGCCGTCCCGGCGGCCCTGCTCTTCCACCGCGGGCAGCCGCGCATCCTCACCGCCGCCGGCATCGCGGTCTTCGCCGCCGCCTCCGCGTGGTGTGCGGTGGCGCCGACGATCGAGGTGCTGATCGCCGCCCGGTGCGTGCAGGCGCTCGGCGGGGCCCTGGCGCTGGTCGGGTGCCTCGAGCTCCTGGTCGGGCTGTACGGCGAGCGCCGGGCGATCGCCACCTGGGTCACGGCCGGCGTCATCGGCACCGCCGCCGGGCCGGTCGTCGGCGGGCTGCTCACCCAGGCGATCTCGTGGCAGTCGATCTTCGTCGTGCAGGTCCCGGTCGCGGTGCTGGCGGTTCCGGCCGCCCTCACCGTCCGCGCCGTCCTCGTGCCCGCCTCGGACCGGCACCGACCGGCGATCCGTCCCAACCTGACCCTCGCCCTGCTGTCAGCGGCGCTGACGGCGGCGCTGTTCCTGCTGGTGCTGCTCCTCGTCGACGGCTGGCAGCACTCGCCGGCGGCCGCGGCGCTGACCGTCTCCGTCGTCCCCGTCGCTGCGGTCGCCGCCCGCCCGCTGGCCCGGCTGCTGCCGGGTCCGCGGGAGGTCGAGGTCGCGACGGGATGCTTCCTCGTCGCCGGTGGGCTGGTCGGCCTGGCGCTGCTGCCCTCCGCGGCGCTCGGCTGGACGGTCGCGCCCCAGGCCCTGGTCGGCCTCGGCCTCGGCCTGACCGTCGACCGGCTCACCGCGCAGGCGTTGCACCTGCGCTTCCCCCGGGTCGAGCACGCCGGCTGGACGATCAGCGCCCGCCACCTCGGCGTGGTCGTCGGGCTGGCGATCCTGACGCCGGTCTTCACCGGAGACCTCCAGGACGCCCAGGTCCCGGCGCAGGAGGCGATCACGTCGCTCGTGCTCGACGCCCCGTTGCCCGCAGACGACAAGGTCGCCCTGGCCCAGGCGCTCGGCGGGGAGCTCGCGGACCAGCAGGGCCAGGTGCCCGACCTGCACCACGCCTTCGTCGCCGCGGACTTCGCCCCCGGGTCCCGGGCCGCGGCCGCGCAGCTCGAGCGCGACCTCGACGTACAGCTGGAGAGCGCAGCGACCCGCGCCTTCCGCGACTCGTTCCTGGTCGGCGCCGGCCTCGCTCTGCTCGCCCTGCTGGCCGTGGTCGTCCCCGGCGGGCGGCGGCGGTCGTGAACGCCCGTCTCCGCGCCGCCGGCCTGCCCGCTCTCGCGCTGGTCCTGGTCGGCGGCGTGCTCTCGGTCCAGGTCGCGTACGGCGGCGGGGAGTTCGAGCCGCTCCGACCGTCCGACCCGTGCGCGGCCCGGACGGTGACGTCGCAGTCCGAGGGCATCGACGCCCTGACCGAGCGGCTGGTCCTGATCGGCCTCGACAACGCGGCCTGCCAGCTCGGGGTCAGCCGCGAGGCGCTCACGCTCGAGCTCGCGCAGGGCGGCACCCGGACGGACGCCGAGATCGACGCCCTGCGCTCCGGTCTGCTCGCTGCCGTCGACCAGATGGACGAGGAGGGGTCCCTGCCGCCGGCGTCCGAGCTGGCCGACGAGGCTCTCGACAACGCCGGCCTCAACCGCTTCCTCGAGGCCCTGGTCCGCGCGATCCCCGACTCCGTGATCGACGCCGCACTGAAGACCGACGACGTCCTGACCCGCGCGATCGACGAGCTCGACCTGCGGGCCCTGCTCGCGAACCTCGACGACCAGGGCGACCTCAACCGCCAGCTCGAGGCGGCCATCACCCAGGCCGTCAAGGACTCCCTCGTCGCCCGGCTGCGCGGCCTGGTCTGACCACCGCTCAGGCCAGACGGGCCTGCTGGCTGTGGACCCGATGCGCGTGCCGCGGCGCGGCGAGCAGCACGGGACAGGACGCCTCGCGGAGCACGGAGCGCGCCACCGGACCCAGCCGCGAGCCCACGGGGAGCAGGGGGTCGTGCCGGCCGAGCACGCACAGCGCGGCACCCGCGGACGTCTCGATCAGGGCCTCCCCGGGCCGGGCGTTGCGGACCTGCACCTCGACCGGGACGTCGTCGTACGCCGGCCGCAGGTCGGCCAGCGCCCGCTCGATCGCGTCGCTGAGGTGCTCCGATCGGGCGCGGTCCTCGACCTGGGACAGGGCTCGATCGCCCGTCCCCGGCGCCCGCCACCACGTGCTCACGACGGTCAGCCGTGCGCCGAGGGCGCAGGCGGCGGCGAAGGCCTCGAGCAGGACCTCGGCGCTGTCCTCGGGGTCGTCGACACCGACGACGACGCGCGGGGTGCCGCCGGGCCAGTCGTCCGGGACCGAGACGACCGGCGACGGGACGCGGGCGGCCACCCCACCGGTCACCGACCGGACGTACGGGTGGGTCCACCGGGACTCCGGACAGCGCCCGACGACCACGAGAGGTGCCTCCGTCGCGGCGGCCACCACGGCCGGGACGGCCGCCGACAGCGCCAGCGTCGAGGTCACCGGCACCCGAGCAGGGAGCAGGTCCGCGACCCCGTCGAGCGCCGCAGCGACGACCGCGGCGCCGTCGCGCATACGTTCCTCGTCCCCCTCGCCCGGTCCGGCCGCGTGCACGACGTGCAGGCCGACGCCCCGGCGCAGGCACTCGAGCGCGGCGTACTCGAGGGCGGCGCCGGAGCCACGTCGGCCTACGGCGACGACGACCGGTCGGGGTGTGTCCATGGTGGGTCTCCATTCCAGTTGACTCCACCGTCCGCCACGACGACGCACCTCTCCCAGGGACCAAGGACCCGGGACCGGGGGCCGCCGGTCCCCCTGGTCGATGAGCGCCGTCGATGGGTGCACCGACGACAACAGCCCCCGCCCGCGGCTGCGCGGATCAGGGGCTGTGGTGGAGCCGCCTGTCAGAATCGAACTGACGACCTTCTCATTACGAGTGAGATGCTCTACCGACTGAGCTAAGGCGGCGTGCTGCCCGAGGGCAACCCGGGAAAGTATAGGGAGGGCCGAGCCCGGTTGCGAAACCGGCATCGACCTCGACGTCGGGCCTCGAAATGCACGATGCCCGGATCGCACAGATCCGGGCACGGGCCCCGACCGGGCGACGAACGCGACTACGTCGTACGGCGGGTGGTGCGGGTGAGCCGAGGGGCTCAGGCGGCGAGCGCGACCTTCGAGGTCGACACGGTCTTCTTGCCGGTGACCAGGGCCTGCTCGGCGCCGCACCAGCAGGTGAAGGCGACGACGATCCCGGCGTCGGTGTTGACCATGGAGGTCACCTGGCTCGGGAAGATGAGCTGACGCTTCTCGCACGCGGTGCACTGGTGGTCGAACATGGTGGACCTCACTCTCGATCTCCGGGACGGGGCTCATGCCGCCGTCGATGCCTCCATCCTGCAACGGATGTAGACATAGGGGTAGCCTTAGTTTCCTTCGACAAGCCAAGGTTCTACCTAGAGGTGTGATCGTGCTCTCCCTGCATCAGCTGACCTGCTTCTTGACGACGTACGAGCACGGGTCGCTGACCGCCGCGGCCGAGGAGCTCGGCTACGCGCAGCCGTCGGTGTCGGAGCAGATCCGCTCGCTGGAGAAGTCGCTCGGCGTGCAGCTCTTCCGCCGGGTCGGCCGCGGCGTGGTGCCGACGACGGTCGCCGACACCCTGCGCCCGCACGCGGAGAAGGTGCTGGCCGCCGTCGAGGACGCCCAGCAGTCGGTCCGGCGGGTGAAGAGCTTTGAGACCGGGACGATCCGGTTCGGGATGTTCGGCACCGCCCGGTTGTACGCCGGCGCGGGGCTGGTCGCCGACGTGCTGTCGCGCTACCCCGGCGTGCGGGTGGAGCTGATCGGCCAGAACTCGACGGACGTCCAGGAGGACCTCCGCCGCGGCCGCATCGAGGCGGCGATGATCGCCGTACCGTCCGTCAGCAGCGAGGGCTTCGAGGTCACCCCGGTGGCGCGTGACGAGCTCGTCTACATCAGCGCCGACCCGTCGCACCTCGAGACGCCGGTGACCGCCCACCGGCTCTCGCTCGCGTCGCTGGTGATGCCGGAGACGACCTGGCGCGCCGACGACTCCACCCGCCGGGTGCTGCGGCAGATGATGCACGAGACCGGTCGCAACCCGCAGACCCGGATCGAGGTCGAGGACGTCGAGACCGCGGTCGAGCTGGTCGGGATGGGGTACGCCGACTCCGTCATCCCCAAGGGCGCCGCCGTCCAGCTGATCCCCCGGCTCGCGCCGAAGGCGGGCTGGGTGTCGCTGCGGCCGCGCCAGTACGACATGTTCGCCATCGTGCACCGCGCGGGCGCGACCCTCTCCCCCGCCGCCCAGCTGATGATCCAGCTGGCGACCACCCGGATCCAGGCCATCGCCGATCCCTTGTGAGCGGCCTAGGCTCGTGACATGACCGCTGAGACCGTCGTACGGGAGCTGCTCGACCACCTCGCCGCCGGGGAGGTGGACGAGGCCGTCGACCTGCTGGACGTCGAGGTCGTCTGGCGCAACACGATGGTGCCCGACCTCCGCGGGCCCCAGGTGGCGAAGGCCCTGCGCGACATGGTCGCGCGCGGCATCGGCTTCGAGGTCGTCCACCACCACGTGGCGACCGACGGCGACGTCGTGCTCACCGACCGGACCGACGTGCTGTCCTACGGCCGGTGGCGCAGTGAGTTCAAGGTGCGCGGCACCTTCGAGGTCCGCGACGGCAAGGTCGTCGTCTGGGACGACGCGTTCAGCTGGGCCGAGGGGATCGGCTCCGGCGTCGTCGGACTGGTCAAGAGCATCCTGCCGCGCTGACGCGGCGCTCTAGCAGGAGAGCCCGTCCTCCGGCACCACGCCGGCGAGGAAGTAGTCGTCGACCGCGTCGTCCACGCAGTCGTTGCCCTCGGTGTAGCCGGTGTGCCCGTCGCCGTCACGACTGACCAGGACACCGGAGTCGAGCTGCCTGGCCAGGCTCTGGGCCCAGGCGTACGGCGTGGCCGGGTCGCGGGTCGTGCCGATCACGACGATCGGAGCCGCACCCGCGGCCGTGACGTGGCGGGCCGGCTCGGTCGACCTCACCTGCATCCCGCCGCAGCCGGTGAGTCCCCACGCGAACACGGAGCCGAAGGTCGGCGACGCCTTCTCGAAGTCCGCCAGGTTGGCCGGCACCTTCGAGGCAGGGATCGACCACGGGTCGTCGAGGCAGCTGATCGCGTAGAACGCCTCGGAGCTGTTGTCCGTGTAGCCGTTGGTGCCGCGCGACGAGTAGAGGTCGGAGAACCGGAGCAGCAGCGAGCCGTCGCCACCGATCGCCTGGGTCAGTCCCTGGGTGAGGGCCGGCCAGGAGTCCCGGCGGTAGAGCGGGAGCACCACGCCGTAGAAGGCGTTGCCCACGTCGAGCTCGCGGTCGCCGTCGGTCGGGAGCGGCTGGGCGTCGACGTCGTCGAGCAGCTGTCGGATCCGGTCCAGCCCGGCGTCGAGGCTGTCGCCGAGCACGCAGTCGCCCTCGTCGACGCAGTCCTGGACGTAGGCGCGCAACGCGGTCTCGAACCCGGCCGCCTGCTGGAGGCTGAGCGCGCGCGAGCTCAGCGCGAGGTCGACCGCACCGTCGAGGACCAGCCTCCCGACCCGGTCGGGGAAGAGGTCGGCGTACGTCGCGCCGAGCTTGGTGCCGTAGGACGCGCCGTAGTAGGTCAGCCGGGACTCGCCGAGCGCCGCGCGGAGCACGTCCATGTCGCGCGCCGCCTCGGTCGTGGTGACGTGCGCGGCGAGGGCACCCGACCGGTCCGCGCACCCGCGGCCGATCTCGTCGACGAAGCCCGTGTAGGTCTTCACCTCGGCGGGGGTGTCCGGGTCGGGGTCCTGCGCGACGTAGGCGTCCAGATCGTCGTCGGAGAGGCAGTCCACGGGAGTGCTCGCCCCGGTGCCGCGAGGGTCCATGCCGACGATGTCGTAGGCGTCGAGGACGGGCGCGCGGAAGACGGCGCCCGGGCTCGCGGCGCCGTCGGCGTAGTCCGTCGCCGGCGCGCCGGGGCCGCCGGGGTCGACGACGAGCGAGCCGAGCCGGCCGCGCGGGTCGGCGGCCGGCACCTTGAGCACGGCGAGCTCGATCGTCTCGCCGGCGGGCTTCGCGTAGTCGAGCGGGACCTCGAGGGTCGCGCAGAGCCGGTGGTCGCGGCACTGTTCCCAGGAGAGCTGCTGCGAGTAGAAGCGGGCCAGGCCGGGGGCGGGAGGCCGGGTCGCGTCCGGTTGCGGTGTCGTGGTCGGGACCGAGAGCGGGTCGGCGGGGTCGTCGCTCCCGCCGAGCAGGCTCAGGGCGGCGATGCCGACGCCGGTGAGGACGAGCGCGAGGATGAGGAGGAGCGCGACGGCGCGCTTCACCCGGCGCGCACCTCGGGCGCGACCAGGGCCAGCATCATCGCCTCCAGGGCGAGCGCCGGCTGGACGTTGAACTCGAGCATCTGCTCGCGGGCCTCGAAGATCGCCGCGATCCGGCGCAGCTGCACCTCGGGCGTGCCGGTGCGGGCCAGCAGCTCGACGTCACCGCGGATCTCCTCGTTGACCAGGGTGCCGGGCGCGCCTGCGGCGACCGCGATCGCGTCGCGGTAGACCGAGACCAGGTCCATCAGGCCACGGTCGACGACGTCGAGGTGGCGGCGCTTGGCACGGGTCTTCTGGTCCTTCTCCATGTCCCGGAGCGCGGGGGCGTACTCGCGCGGACGCCGCCCGCGCTCGACCACGCCGTACGCCGCGTCGAGGTCGGCCTTGTCGCGGGCGTCGAGCTCGGTGGTGATCGCCTCGGCCTCCTGCTTCGCGACGTCGTTGAGGGTCGAGGCGCGGCTCATGCAGGCGCCGAGCGAGGTGAGCTGGGCGGGGATCGCGACCACCTCGCGACGGCGGTTGCGGGTGTCCTCGTCGCGCGCGAGCGCGCGGGCCCGGCCGATGTGGCCCTGGCTGGCGCGCGCGGCGTACGACGCCAGCGCCTCGTTGACGCCGGTGGTACGGCGCAGGAAGTCGGCGACGGCGTCGGTGGTCGGGGTGGTGAGGGTGATCAGCCGGCAGCGCGAGCGGATCGTCGGCAGCACGTCGTCGACGGTGGGCGTGCAGAGCATCCACACGGTGTGCTCGGCGGGCTCCTCGATGGCCTTGAGCAGGGCGTTGCACGCGCCCTCGGTGAGCCGGTCGGCGTCCTCGATGATCACGATCTGCCAGCGCGGGCCGACCGGCCTGAGCGCCGAGCGGCGGACCAGGTCGCGCACCTCGTTGATGCCGATGGAGAGGCGTTCGGTGCGGACCACGGACACGTCCGCGTGCGAGCCGGCGAGCACCGTGTGGCAGGCGTGGCAGGTGCCGCAGCCGGGCGGGTCCTCCGCACACTGCAGGGCCGCGGCGAACGCGACCGCCGCGTTGGACCGTCCCGATCCCGGCGGGCCGGTGAAGAGGAAGGCGTGGCTCATGCCGTGCCCGGAGGCAGCGGCCTGCAGCGCCTCGACGGCCTTGCGCTGGCCGACCAGGTTGTCCCAGACCGTCATTCGGGGTCCCCGCGGCGTTGTTCGACGGAGGAGCGAAGCGGGGGAGACGAAGAACGTCGTGGGGTGATCATCGTTGCTTGGCCTGGGTCAGGAGGGGAGCCACCGCTGCCTGGATCTGCGCCGCGATCTCGTCGACGTCGGCGCGGGCGTCGAGCACGAGGTAGTGGTCGGGGTCGGACTTCGCCATCGCGACGAACGACTCGCGGACCCGCTCGTGGAACTCCACGGACTCGCCCTCGATCCGGTCGCGCCCGGCGAACCGGCTCAGCCCGTGGCGCGGGTCCAGGTCGAGCACCACGGTCAGGTGCGGACGCAGGTCGTGGGTGGCCCAGCGGGCGACGTGCTCGACCTCCTCGACCAGCAACGAGCGGCCGGCCCCCTGGTAGGCGAGGGTGGAGTCGACGTAGCGGTCGGTGATCACGACGTCGCCCCGCGCCAGCGCGGGCACCACGACCGTGTCGACGTGCTCGGCCTTGTCGGCGGCGTAGAGCAGCGTCTCGGTGCGGTCGGAGAGCTGACCGGTGGAGGGGCTGAGCACGATCCGGCGCAGCTCACGCCCGACGATCGTGTCGCCGGGCTCGAAGGTCAGGAGCACGGCGTACCCCTGCTCCTGCAGCCACTCCCGCAGCAGCCCGGACTGCGTCGACTTGCCCGACCCCTCGCCACCCTCGAAGCACACGAAGACCCCGGTGTCGGCGTACGTCCCCGGCCATCTGGTCACGCAGAGAACCTACGGGGCGGCGCCGACGGTTTCCACCGCGGCCCACGCGGCGCCCACCGCCCCGACTTCCCGACAGCAGGTAGACGCGACTACCGCTGACCGCGCAGACCGGCACCTCCGGTCCCGACCATCCTCGACGTAGACATCGACCGGCCACCCGGGCCGACCTGGAAGGACTGATCACCATGGGCGCTTTCGTCCGCACCGCTCTCGTCGTCCTGCTGGCCGCGTGCCTGGGCGTCGGCGGCTACCTCATCGGCAGTGACCGAGGCACGGACCCGGCCGCGGGGTCTCCCGCCGGAGCGGGCGCGGGCGCCGGCACGGCAGCCGGCCGGACCACCCCAGCAGGGAGCGAGCCGTCCGACGCACCCGCGCGGCGCGCCCTGCCCCAGCAGACGACGACCTCGGCGGGCCGCTGCAACGGAGCCCTGGTCCACGAGAAGGTCGGAGAGGTCACGGTCCCCGACGGCGCGCACTGCGTGCTGGTCGCGACCAGGGTCGGCAGCAACATCTCCGTCGGCCACGACGCCTCGCTCGAGCTGGTCAAATCCACCGCGGGCGGCGATGTCGAGGCCGAGGACGCCCGATCGGTCGCGGTGACGCGCAGCGGCGTGAGCGGCAACCTGCAGCTCGAGGGCGGCGGGTCGGCGTACCTCGTCGGCAGCCACGTCGACGGTGACGTCGAGTGGCAGGACCAGCACGGCCACCTGGTCGTCCGGCACAGCTCGGTCGGCGGCAACCTCGAGGCGACCGAGAACGCCGGGGACGTCACGATCCAGGGCACCAAGGTCGACGGCGACCTGGAGTGCGAGGGCAACCGGCCGGCGCCGGTCGGCGGCGACAACGTCGTTCGCGGCGACCGCAACGGCCAGTGCCACAGCCTGTGAGACCCGCCCCTGGACGGGCCGCGGTCAGGACTTCTTGGCCGCGGCCTTCTTGGTGGTCTTCTTGGCGGCGGTCTTCTTCGCGGCCGCCTTCTTGGCCGGGGCCTTCTTCGCGCCCTTCTTGGCCGCCTTCTTCGTGGCGGGGCCCTTGGCGCGGCGCTCGGCGAGCAGCTCGGCGGCGCGCTCGAGGGTGACGGCCTCGACGCTGTCGTCCTTGCGGAGGGTGGCGTTGTACTCGCCGTCGGTGACGTACTCGCCGAAGCGGCCCGCCTTCACGACGACCGGCTGGCCGGACACGGGGTCGTTGCCGAGCTCCTTGAGCGGCGGGGCCGCGGCGGCGCGGCCGCGCTGCTTGGGCTGGGCGTAGATGCGCAGCGCCTCGTCGAGCGTGATCGACAGCAGCTGGTCCTCCGAGGTCAGCGACCGCGAGTCGGTGCCCTTCTTGAGGTACGGGCCGTAGCGGCCGTTCTGTGCGGTGATCTCGTCGCCCGACTCGGGGTCGGCGCCGACGACGCGCGGCAGCGAGAGCAGCTTGAGGGCGTCGTCGAGGGTGATCGTGTCGAGCGACATCGACTTGAAGAGCGAGCCGGTGCGAGGCCGGTCGTTCTTCTTCGCGTCCTCGGGCAGCACCTCGGTGACGTAGGGGCCGAAGCGGCCGTTCTTCGCCACGACCTGCAGGCCCGAGTCCGGGTGCACGCCGAGCTCGATCTCCTCGCCGGCGGGGTTGGCGAGGAGCTCCTTGGCCTTCTCGAGGGTCAGCTCGTCGGGCGGGAGGTCGTCGGGCACGTTGGCGCGGGTGGCGAGCGGCGTGCCGTCCTCGTCCGGGCCCTCCAGGTAGGGGCCGTAGCGGCCGACCCGGAGGTTGATCCCGTTCTCCGGCTCACCGATCGGGAAGGTGGCCAGCTCGCGGGCGTCGATGTCGCCGAGCCCGTCGACCAGCGGCTTGAGCCCGGTCACGGTGTCGGAGCCGTAGTAGAACTCGCCGAGCTCGGTGCTGCGGTCCTTGCGACCGCCGGCGATCTCGTCGAGCACGTCCTCCATGCCGGCCGTGAACTCGTAGGAGATCTGGCGCGGGAAGTGCTCCTCCAGCAGGCGCGTCACCGAGAACGCCAGCCAGGCGGGCACCAGGGCGGTGCCCTTCTTGTAGACGTAGCCGCGGTCGATGATCGTCTTGATGATCGAGGCGTACGTCGAGGGGCGGCCGATCTCGCGGTCCTCGAGCTCCTTGATGAGCGTGGCCTCGGTGTAGCGGGCGGGCGGCTTGGTCTCGTGCCCGTTGGCGCTGAGCGAGGCGGCCGCGACGGCGTCGCCCTCGTGCAGGTCGGGCAGCGGCACCTGGTCGTCGTCGCTGCGCTTGCCGCCGTCGGTGCCCTCGACGTACGCCTTGAGGAAGCCGTGGAACGTGATGACCCGGCCGGACGCGGCGAAGACCACGTCGCGCCCGTCGGCGGCGGCGCCGCCGATCCGCACGGACACCGACTGGCCGACGGCGTCCTTCATCTGGGAGGCGACGGTGCGCATCCAGATCAGCTCGTAGAGCCGGAACTGCTCGCCGGTCAGGCCGGTCTGCGCCGGAGTCTGGAAGCTCTCGCCCGCCGGGCGGATCGCCTCGTGCGCCTCCTGGGCGTTCTTGACCTTGCTGGCGTAGGTGCGAGGAGCGTCCGGCAGGTACTCCGCGCCGTACAGCTCGCGCACCTGCGTCCGCGCCGCGCTGACCGCACCACCGGAGAGGGTGGTGGAGTCCGTGCGCATGTAGGTGATGAAGCCGTTCTCGTAGAGCCGCTGCGCGACCGACATGGTCACCGAGGCGGTCATCCCGAGCTTGCGGCCGGCCTCCTGCTGGAGGGTGGTCGTGCGGAAGGGGGCGTACGGCGAGCGCCGGTAGGGCTTGGCCTCCACCGAACGGACGTCGAACGTGGTGTCGCCGAGCGCCTCGACGAGCGCCTCTGCCGAGGTCCGGTCGAGGTGGACCCGCTCCTCCTTCTTGGACTTCAGCAGGCCGTCGGAGCCGAAGTCGGAGCCACCGGCGACGCGGCCGCCGTCGATCGAGTGGAGCTTGGCCGGGAACATCCGGGGCTCCTTGGACGCGCCGGCGTCGAAGGTGCCCTCGAGGTCCCAGTACGACGCGAGCCGGAACGCCATCCGGTCGCGCTCCTTGGCGACCACGAGCCGGGTGGCCACCGACTGCACGCGGCCGGCCGACAGGCCGGACATGACCTTCTTCCACAGCACGGGGCTGACCTCGTAGCCGTAGAGGCGGTCGAGGATGCGGCGCGCCTCCTGGGCCTCCACGAGGTCCATGTCGAGCTCGCGGGGGTTGTCGGCCGCGTCGAGGATCGCCTGCTTGGTGATCTCGTGGAAGACCATCCGCTTGACCGGGATGCCCTGCTTGGGCTTCAGCTCGTCGAGGAGGTGCCAGGCGATGGCCTCACCCTCGCGGTCCTCATCGGTGGCGAGGTAGAGCTCGTCGGCGTCCTTGAGGAGGCCCTTGAGCTTGGTGATGTGGGCCTTCTTGTCCCGCGGCACCACGTAGTAGGGCTCGAACCCGTTGTCGACGTCGACCGCCAGACGGCCCCACGGCTTGTCCTTGATCTTGGCCGGAGTGTCCGCAGCGCTCTGCGGGAGGTCGCGGATGTGGCCGATGGAGGACTCGACGACATAGCCCTGGCCGAGGTACTCGCCGATCTTGCGAGCCTTCGCCGGGGACTCGACGATCACCAACTTGTGGGCCACGGGTCTCTTTACTCCTGCTGCGTGATGGGGTGCTCCGGCTGGACACGGTAGCGCGAACACCTCGGAAGGCATTCCCGGCGGCCCTCAACGTTCCGGGCACTGCCGTCGTCAAGGGACAGTAGGTGAGAGCACGACGACCCGCTCGGGAGGCCGAGGCATGGATGAGGACTTCGCGGACTTCGCGGCGGTGCAGACCCGGCCGCTGCTCGGCTTCGCGCACGCCCTGACGGCAGATCCGCACGACGCCTGGGACCTGACCCAGGAGACGCTCGCCCGGATGGGAGAGCGGTGGGGACGGTCCAGCTTCGACGAGCCGGCGGCGTACGCCCGCACCGTGATGGTGCGGCTCAACATCGACCGGATCCGTCGGCTGCGCCGTGAGCTCCCGCTCCTCGGCGGCCCCCGGGAGGAGGCACCCGTCGACCTGGTCGGCGAGGCCGACGCCTGGCTGGTCGAGGCGCTCGTGACGCTCTCACCCCGGCAGCGCACCGCGCTGGCCCTGCGGTACGTCGAGGACCTCGACGTCCGCGGGATCGCCGAGCGGATGGGCTGCTCGGAAGGCACCGTCAAGAGCCAGCTGTCCCGCGGGACCGAACGGCTCCGAGAGCACGCACGCGAGCACGGCCCGCTGCGCACCGGCACGACCACAGGAGACTGAGATGAGCGAGCAGCAGATCAAGGACGGGTACGACCGGCTGGAGGGTGCGCTCGCACCCCCGCTGGACTCCCTGCAACGGGTGGACCGACGCGTCGCGGCCCGGCGCCGGCAGCGTCGTACGGCGGTCGCGGGGGTGGCCACGCTCGGCGTGCTCGCCGTCGGTGGGACCGTCGTGGTGCTGGCGAGCGGTGACGACGGCACCGGACCCGCGGTGGCCAACGACACCGCCGGCGACCCGGTCAGCACGCTGGTGCTGAGGCGACCCGACGGCTCGACGTACGCCTTCGACGACGTGAAGGTCTCGTGCACGCGGCCGAGGACCGCCGCCGGCGACCCCATCTCGGAGGCGAAGGGCCGGATCTGGATGTACAGCCCGATCGAGTTCACCGGCTCGGAGAAGGGCGGCGACGCCCAGGTCACCCAGCCGTTCGTGTACTTCGAGGGCGTCGTCGCCAAGCTGCACCCTGACCAGACCTTCTCGTTGCCGGTCGACGGGCCCGGCGACTCGGACACCTTCCCCATGACGTTCTTCGTGGCCGACACCGAGGGCGCCCCCGACGGCAACGAGGTGTCGAGCGCCGTGAGCGATGCCACCGGCACCGTCCGGGTGCTCCGCGCCTCGTGCGACCCGGTCCCCGTGCTCCAGCTGGACGTCACCAGCACCCTCGGCAGCGAGGAGGAGAAGACCAGCCTGGACGTCGCGGGGACGCTGCGCTGACGGGCATTCCTGGTCTAGACAATCTGGACTACTGTGCGAGGACGAACGCGCGGCCGCGTCTCCCCAGCGAGGATCATCGCTGACGCCCACGCCCATGGAGGCACCGCATGTCCTCGTCCTCGCCGTCCGCCGCTCATCTGCGCCGCCTCGTCGCGCTCCTGAGTGCTCTCGTGCTGCTGCCACTGTCCATCGTGCTCAGCGCTGGCTCCGCCCAAGCAGCGGCGGCGTTCCATGCCGAAGGGTCCGTCTATGACGCCCTCTCGGACCCGCTGTCCGGCGTGACGGTCGACGCGTTGGCCGCACCCGGCTACTCGACGGTGGCGGCAACGGCGACGACGAACGCCGAGGGCGGCTACACGCTCGTCCTGCCCAACACGGCCGGCACCTACCACCTGCGCTACAGCAAGGCCAACTACACGACAGCGTTCCTGGGCGGCGGGACGGGCGCCAACGTGACGGTCAACGCAAGCGGCGACATCAGCGTCGACGGAGAGCCGGCCGAGGACAACGTGCTGGAGGACATGGCGCTCGCCGCCACCGCAAAGCACCCCGTCCCGGGCACGGTCCAGGCGTCCGGTGGGGCCAACCTGTCGGGGATCACCGTCAACGCCTACTTCAACGGCGACGAGGACGGTGACGTCCAGGCGACCGCGACCACGACCAACGGCGCGTACACCCTGCAGCTCCCCGCTGGCGAGTACGTCGTCCAGGCCGTCGACAACGACACCGTCGTCGACCCCCAGACGTACGATGCCGCCTGGCTCACCCCCGACGCCAGCCCCACGCACTCGGTGGTCCGCGTCGCCGCCGACGGCACGTTCAAGGTCGACGACACGACCAAGACCAGCCTCCCGACGATCACCATGACTCCGTCGTCGGTGAACACCCCGCACCCCGTCAGCGGCACGGTCGAGGACGCCAACGGCGACCCGGTCGCCGGCGTCACCGTCACCCCCAGCGTCGGTCCGAGCACCGGAACCGCTACCACGACGTCCGCGGGCGTCTACACGCTCCAGCTCAAGCCCGGGACCTATCAGCTCGACTACCACAAGACCGGGTTCACCGACGCCACCTACCCGGCCAGCATCACCGTCGCCCTCAACGGGACCGTCACCCCGAGCAGTCCCCTGGACGCGGTCACCCTCGCGGACGCGGTCGGCGACGCGACCATCTCCGGGCGGGTCGTGAGCTCCGCTACGGGCAACCCCGGACTCGGCGGCATCACCGTCGACGTCTTCCCCACCGGCGACTTCACCCCGGCCTCGCGGATCGCCACGACGACCACCGCCACCACCGGCACCGTCGGTGCGTGGTCGGTCAACACCCTGAAGATCGGCACCTACGACATCAGATTCTCCGGCACTTCCGGCGGGTCCACCTACGACGCCACCTACTACGGCGGCACCACTGTCGAGACCACCACACCCGTGAAGGTCGGCCAGGGGAACGTCATCACCGTCGCCGAGACCACCAAGTCCAGCGGCGCGCTCGGCACCACGTCCATGACCCAGTCGTCGGCCGACACCCCGCACCCCGTGAGCGGAACCGTGGTCGACGCCAACAGCGACCCGATCGACGGTGTCACCGTCACCGCCACCGCCACCGCCACCGTCGGCCCGAGCACCGGGACCGCGACGTCCGCATCGGACGGCGTCTACACGCTGCAGCTCAAGCCCGGCACCTACACGTTGGGCTACCACAAGACCGGGTTCACCGACGCCACCTACTCGACCACCGTCACGGTGGCCATCGACGGGACCGTCACCCCGAGCAATCCCCTGGACGCGGTCACCCTCGACGACGCGACGGGTGATGCGACCATCTCCGGGCGGGTCGTGAGCTCCGCTACGGGCAACCCCGGACTCGGCGGCATCACCGTCGACGTCTTCCCCGCAGGCGACTTCACCCCGGCCTCGCGGGTCGCCACGACGACCACTGCCACCACCGGCACCGTCGGTGCGTGGTCGGTCAGCACCCTGAAGATCGGCACCTACGACATCCGCTTCTCCGGCACCTCCGGCGGGTCCACCTACGACGCCACCTACTACGGCGGCACCACCCCGGACGCGACCACCCCGGTGCAGGTCAACCAGGGCAACGTCATCACCGTCAACGAGATCACCAAGCCCAGCGGCGCGCTCGGCACCACGTCCATGACCCAGTCGTCTGCCGACACCCCGCACCCGGTCAGCGGCACGGTCGAGGACGCCAACGGCGACCCGATCGACGGTGTCACCGTCACCGCCACCAGCAGCGCGGCCCCCGTGACCGCCACCACCACGTCCGCGGGCCTCTACACGCTCCAGCTCAAGCCCGGCACCTACCAGCTCGGCTACCACAAGACCGGGTTCAACGACACCACCTACTCGACCACCGTCACGGTGGCCATCGACGGGACCGTCACCCCGAGCAGCACTCTCGACTCCGTCACCCTCGACGACGCGACGGGTGATGCGACCATCTCCGGGCGGGTCGTGAGCTCCGCTACGGGCAACCCCGGACTCGGCGGCATCACCGTCGACGTCTTCCCCACCGGCGACTTCACCCCGGCCTCGCGGATCGCCACGACGACCACTGCCACCACCGGCACCGTCGGTGCGTGGTCGGTCAACACCCTGAAGATCGGCACCTACGACATCAGATTCTCCGGCACCTCTGGCGGGTCCACCTACGACGCCACCTACTACGGCGGCACCACCCCGGACGCGACCACCCCGGTGCAGGTCAACCAGGGCAACGTCATCACCGTCAGCGAGGCGACCAAGCTCAACGGCGCGCTCGGCACCACGTCCATGACCCAGTCGTCTGCCGACACCCCACACCCGGTCAGCGGTGAGGTCGACGACGCCAACGGCGACCCCATCGACGGTGTCACTGTCACCGCCACCAGCAGCGCGGCCCCCGTGACCGCCACCACCGCGTCCGGCGGTCTGTACACGCTGCAGCTCAAGCCCGGCACCTACACGTTGGGCTACCACAAGAGCGGGTTCACCGACGCCACCTACTCGACCACCGTCACGGTGGCCATCGACGGGACCGTCACCCCGAGCAGTCCCCTGGATGCGGTCACCCTCGCGGACGCGGTCGGCGACGCCACCATCTCCGGGCGGGTCGTGAGCTCCGCTGCGGGCAACCCCGGCCTGAACGGCATCACCGTGGATGTCTTCCCCGCGGGCGACTTCACCGGCACGCCGATCGCGACGGCCACGACCAGCACCGTCGGCGGCATCGCCGGGTCCTGGTCGGTCGCCACCTTGAAGATCGACACGTACGACATCCGCTTCTCCGGCACGTCGGGCGGCACCAGCTACGACACCACCTACTACGGCGGCACCACCCCGACGTCGACCACCCCCGTCCAGGTCGGCCAGGGCAACGTCGTCACGGTCGGCGGGTTCACCAAGGTCAGCGGCGCGCTCGGCACCACGTCCATGACGCAGTCGTCGAACGACACCGCGCACCCGGTGAGTGGTGAGGCCGACGACGCCAACGGTGACCCGATCGCCGGCGTCACCGTCACCCCGAGCGGTGGCCAGGCCGCCACCGCGGCGACCACGGCGTCGGACGGCACGTACACGCTGATGCTCAAGCCCGGCACTTACACGCTCACGTTCGCGAAGTCCGGGTTCACCAGCACCACGTTCCCGGGCTCGGGCGAGCCGACGCAGACCGTCACGGTCGCCCTCAACGGCACCGTCACTCCTGCCAGCCCGCTCGACGCGGTCACCCTCGACGATGCGAACGGCGACGCGACCATCTCCGGGCGGGTCGTGAGCTCCGCCGCGGGCAACCCCGGACTCGGCGGCATCACCGTCGACGTCTTCCCCGCCGGCGACTTCACGCCGGCCTCGCGGGTCGCCACGACGACCACCGCCACCACCGGCACCGTCGGATCCTGGTCGGTCAGCACCCTGAAGATCGGCACCTACGACATCCGCTTCTCCGGCACCTCCGGCGGCACCACCTACGACACCACCTACTACGGCGGCACCACGACCACCACCCCGGTCCAGGTCGGACAGGGCAACGTCATCACCGTCAACGAGACCACCAAGCTCGACGGCGCGCTCGGCAACACCGCGATGGCAGCCGCTTCGGCGAGCTCGACGTACGTCGTCGTCGGCGACGTCACCGACGCCAACGGCGACCCCATCAACAACGTGACGGTGACGGCCACCAAGCAGGCCTCCGGGACCAACGCCACTGCGACGCCGGACGCCGAGGGCCACTACGCGCTCACGCTGGCGGTCGGGACCTACAAGGTCAAGTTCACGGCCGCCGGGTTCCAGCCGACCGACTACTCCGTCGATGGGGACACCGCCGCCACGATCGAGGTCAAGGTGGGTGGCGCCGTGCTGATCGACACCGAGCCCGCCGATGGCGCCGACCTCGGGTCGGCGTCGATGCTCGGCACTACGCCCTACAGCCTCTCCGGCACCGTCGTGAGCAGCGCGGGCGGCGCCGGGCTGACGGGCATCAAGGTCGAGGCGAGGGTCTCGGGCGACACGGTCGTCGTCGGGAGCACCACCACCGGCGCGGGCGGTGCCTTCACGCTGAGCCTCCCGATCAACACGTACCAGATCTCGTTCAGCGGCACCGCGACGGACGGCCAGACCTACCCGATCACGTACTTCGGCGGGAGCTCGGCGGCCGAGGTGAAGGTCGCGTTCGACGGCAAGTACTACTTCAACGACGAGGTGCTCGCGTCGTTCGGCTCGGTCTCGCTGACCCCCAACACCAGCGACACCCGGTTCGACCTGGCCGGCACCGTGTCCGGGCTCCCGCCGGACTTCGAGCCGCTTGACGGCGTCACGGTCACGGCCGTCCCCGTCTCCGGCACGGCCGCCGGCAGCGGCGACTCCACCGTCACCGGCGCCGACCCCAAGGACGGCGAGCTCGGCGACGCCGGCGTCTACCGGCTCCACGTCAAGGCGGGTCGCTACACGCTGCAGTTCTCCAAGAGCGGCTACCAGTCGACGTTCCTCCCCGACGCCAATGACGCCAACAAGCCCGCCATCGTCACGGTGAGCAACCTCGGCGCGCTCTCGGCGACGGACTACGACTTCAGCCAGGGCTACATCGACGACGTGTCGATGAAGTCGCCGGCCGCGGTCTTCAGCACCAAGCCCAAGCTCACCGGCAAGGTGGTCCCCGGCCAGACCGTGACCGCCTCGTTCGGCAAGCTGCAGGGCGTCTCGTTCAGCAACGACGCCGTCACCGTCGAGTGGTTCGTCGACGGCAAGCTCGACGAGGACCACACCGCCGGCGGGCTCGGCCAGAAGTTCGCCGTCCCCGCCTCCGCGGCGACGAAGAAGCTCAGCTACCGGATCACCATCGACCCCAGCTTCGACGACGAGGACTACACCGGCGCACCGTCGGTGTTCACGAGCACCCCGGTCACGGTGGCGAAGGCACCCGCCAAGGTGAAGGGCGTGTTCAAGAAGGGCAAGCTCACGGTGACCCTGTCGGTCCCGACCCTCTCCAAGCCCCTGGGCACGATCATCGTGAAGGACGGGAAGAAGAAGGTCGCGACGATCAAGCTGAAGGCCAAGAACAAGGGCAAGGTGGTCCTCAAGCTGAAGCTCAAGCCCGGCAAGCACAAGCTGACGCTGTCGTACGCCGGGTCCAAGACCGTCAGCGCCGCGAAGGCGACGGTCAAGGTGACGATCAAGAAATAGGGCCTGTGGATGAGCCACGCGCCGGTACGCCGGCGCGTGGCACTGTCCCGGGCATGTTCTCTGACACCTGGCACACCCCTCAGGTCACCCACCTGGTCTTCGTGGACGGCCTCCTCGCCGACTCGTGGCAGGAGCCCGTGGCCGGCACCCCGTGGGAGTCGTACGTCCGAACCCCGGCACCGCCACCTGCTCCACCACCGGCACCCGTCCACGAGCAGGTGCACACCTGGTTGACGGTGGTGTGCGGTGGCCGCGATGCCGTCGACGCCCTGACCGCTCGGCCGCTCGACGACGGCGCGATCGACCTGCCCGTCGAGTACCCGCAGCCCGCCGACCGCCAGCGGATGGAGGCGACGGCAGAGCTGCTCGACTCGGTGGCCGCGCGGTTCTTCGACCCGGAGATGTCGTACGCCTTCCGGCACGCCCTGCTGTCGCTGTGGGCCGACGACCCCGAGGCGGTGACCCGCGCAACGACAGCAGCGCATCTGGCGGCCGGCGTGTGCTGGGCGGTCGGCAAGGCCAACGGGGTCTTCCACCCTGTAGGCACCCACCGCGTCGGGACGATCCAGGACGCGTTCGCCCTCCGTTCGCCGGCATCGGCGTACGGCAACGTCGTGGCCGGGACGTTGCGCGGGTTCCTGCCCCGGGCTGACCGCTGGGCCCGCCCACCGGGTGTCCCCGACCTCGAGCCGCTCGGTCGACCCGACCTGCTGCTCGGCGCTACCCGGGCGCGGCTCGTTCGGATCCGCGACCGGGCCCGCGCCGCTGGGGCCGTTTGACGCTCAGGCCTCGAGGAAGCCCTCGGCGACCAGCTCCCGGACCGCCGGGAGGTAGGTCGCCCGGGTCTGCTCGGGGTCGAGGTCGAGGAGCTGGGCGACGGCGTCGAGGATCTGGCCGACGCTGAGGTCGCCGTCGCACGCGCCGACCAGTGCAGCCTCGACGGTGTCGGCCTGGCGGGCCCGCCGCAGCCCGCGCTGCTGCCGGAGCACGACCACCTCGGGGTCGGCCGCCCCCGGCGCACCGAGGGTCTCCTGCTGGACGTCGGTGCGGACCACGAGCCGGGAGCCGAGGTCGACGACCGCGTCGCCGGCGGTGGCCCAGGCGTGCAGCGCGGGTGCGATCGGCTGCTCCACGTCGTACGGCCACTCGAGGAAGTCGCGCACCGGTGCCGCCGCGCCCGATCGCCGCAGGTTGATCCAGCCGAAGCCGATCGCCTCGATCCCCTGCTGCTCGAACCAGGACAGCCAGGTGTCGTAGCGGGTCGCGTAGTCGGGCCCGCCGTGCTGGCCCGCGTCCTTGAGCCAGAGCTCGACGTACGACGCCGGGTCGATGACCTCCCGCTGCACGACGTACGCGTCGCACTCGCCGTCGACCCAGGAGGCCAGGCGGTCCTGCCAGGCCGCGCCGGTGGGGATGACCCAGTTGGCGAGCACCTGGCAACACCCGCCCTCGGTGAGGTGGTCCGGAGCCGCCCGGACGATGTCCTCGACCACGCGGTCCCCGGGCAGGCCGGAGTCGCGGTAGACCAGCCGCTCGCCGGTGGCCGGAGAGATCACGAACGGTGGGTTGGTGGCGATCAGGTCGAACCGCTCGCCGGCGACCGGCTCGAAGAACGAGCCGGAGCGGACGTCGACGGGGGTGCGGATGCCGTTGAGGGCGACGTTGAAGCGCGTCAGCCGCAGGGCGCGCTCGTTGACGTCGGTGGCCACCACCGACGTGCTGTGGCCGGCCAGGTGCAGGGCCTGGACGCCGCAACCGGTGCCGAGGTCGAGCGAGCGGCCGACCGACTCGCGGATGGTGAGCTGGGCGAGCGAGGTCGACGCGGAGCTGATCCCGAGGACGTGGTCGGGCCCGACCCGGTTGGGGCTGCCGTCCAGGCCGGGGGTCAGGTCGCTGACCACCCAGAGGTTGTCGCCGTCGGCGGCGTACGGGCGGACGTCGAGCCGGGCCGCCACCTCGCCGACCGACCGCTCGACGAAGCCCTCGGCCGCGAGCCGGTCGACCAGCCCGGGCAGCGCCTGCTCGGCCGCGTCGAGGTCGACGACGGCCTGCAGGAGGAAGAGGCGCGTCAGCGTCTCGAGCGCGCTGCCGCCCGTCGTACGCCGGAGTGCGGGCGTGGTCTCGTTGCGCGCGAGCGCGCCGTGCGCGGCGGTCCCGAGCAGCTCGGCCACCCGGTCGTAGGTGAAGTCCGCGGCCACCAGGGCGTCGCGCAGGCGGTGCGGGAGCGGCGCGGCCACGTCGTCAGTCACGCCCCGAGCCTAGAGGTCCGAAATGCAGCACGGCCCGCCCGCTCGTGATCGAGCGGACGGGCCGACGTGGTGCTACTGCGTCGGTGCCTGGAACTGCTGGGTCGGCGCCGGCTCGCTGGGCGGCGCGAAGGGCGGCGCCTCGGCAGCGGGAGGCGGGGGCGGCGGCGGTGCCGTCGTGCCCGACTCGTCGTCGCCGAGCGTGACCTCACGCTGCTTGGACACGTAGATCGCTCCGGCGATGATCGCCACCGCGACCAGGGCGATCAGGATCCGGATCCCGTCGTGCTGGTCGTCGCCGACGCTCATCGAGACCACGGCGCTGGCGATCAGCAGCGAGACCAGGTTCATCACCTTGATCAGCGGGTTGATCGCCGGGCCAGCGGTGTCCTTGAACGGGTCGCCGACGGTGTCACCGATGATCGTGGCCTCGTGAGCGGACGATCCCTTGCCGCCGTGGTTGCCGTCCTCGACGAGCTTCTTGGCGTTGTCCCACGCGCCACCCGAGTTGGCCAGGAAGACGGCCATCAGGGTGCCCGTGCCGATCGCTCCCGCGAGGAAGCCGGCGAGGGCGGTGACGCCGAGGCCAAAGCCGACCGCGACCGGCGCCAGCACCGCCAGGATGCCCGGCGTGATCAGCTCGCGCAGGGAGTCCTTGGTGACGATGTCGACGACCTTGCCGTACTCCGGACGTCCGGTGCCCTCCATGATCCCGGGGATCTCCCGGAACTGGCGGCGCACCTCGTAGACGACCGCGCCCGCCGCCCGGGCGACCGCGTTGATCGCCAGGCCGGAGAAGAGGAACACGACGGCCGCACCCAGGAGCACGCCGACGATGACGGCCGGGTTGAAGACCCGGAAGTCGAGGAGGTACTGCTCGTTCGGGCTCACGTTCGCGTCCTTGAGCGCCTCGAAGACCGAGGTCGCGTAGGAGCCGAAGAGCGCGGTCGCCGCGAGGACGGCCGTCGCGATCGCGATGCCCTTGGTGATCGCCTTGGTGGTGTTGCCCACCGCGTCGAGCTCGGTGAGGATCTGCGCGCCCGCCGGGCTGACGTCGCCGGACATCTCCGCGATGCCCTGCGCGTTGTCCGAGACCGGGCCGAAGGTGTCCATCGCGACGATCACGCCGACGGTGGTGAGCAGGCCGGTGCCGGCGAGGGCGACGGCGAAGAGCGACACGGTCAGCGCCGCACCGCCCAGGAGGTACGCCCCGAACACGGCGGCGCCGATGACCAGCGTCGTGTAGACCGCGGACTCGAAGCCGACCGAGAGGCCCGAGAGGATGACGGTCGCCGCGCCGGTGAGCGACGTCTTGCCG
Source organism: Nocardioides conyzicola (assembly GCF_039543825.1). NCBI lineage: Bacteria > Bacillati > Actinomycetota > Actinomycetes > Propionibacteriales > Nocardioidaceae > Nocardioides > Nocardioides conyzicola. The sequence goes on from NZ_BAABKM010000002.1 coordinate 1,327,914, forward strand.
ACGTCCTTGACCGGCTTGTACTCGGTGCCGGTGTAGTAGCCGGTCAGCGCCAGGATCCCGGCCGACATCACGATGCCGATGACGACGGCGGCCGCCGCGATGAACCGCGGGTCGCCGTCGGCGGTGGCGAGGTCGCCGGCGATGTTGTCGAAGTCGCTGAAGCTCCCCGGCAGGTAGACGTACGCCAGGACCACGCTGGCCAGCGCGGCGATGCCCGAGGACAGGTAGAACGACCGGTTGATGGTCGTCAGGCCGTTGACCCCGGCCTGCGGGCGGGTGAGGTAGACACCCGCGACCGCGGTCAGCGCGCCGATGGCGGGGATCAGCAGCGGGAAGACGAGGCCTTTGTCGCCGAAGGCCTGCGAGCCGAGGATCAGCGCCGCGACCAGCGTCACGGCGTACGACTCGAAGAGGTCGGCGGCCATGCCGGCGCAGTCGCCGACGTTGTCGCCGACGTTGTCGGCGATCGTGGCCGCGTTGCGCGGGTCGTCCTCGGGGATGTTCTGCTCGACCTTGCCGACCAGGTCCGCGCCGACGTCGGCGGCCTTGGTGAAGATGCCGCCGCCGACCCGCATGAACATGGCGAGCAGCGCGGCACCGAAGCCGAAGCCCTCGAGCACCTTGGGCGCCTCGTCCTGGAAGCAGATCACCACGAGGCTCGCGCCCAAGAGGCCGAGACCGACGGTGAGCATGCCGACCATCGCGCCGGTCCGCAGACCGATCCGCATGGCGGGCTCGCGGCCCTGCTCGTTGGCGGCCGCGGCCACGCGCAGGTTGGCGCGGACCGCGAGGTTCATGCCGAGGTACCCCACCGAGGCGGAGAAGCCGGCGCCGACGAGGAAGAAGACGGACCGGAAGATCCGCACGGTGGCGTCGTCGGCGGGTAGGGCGAGCAACGCGAAGAACGCGATCGCCGCGAAGATGGCGAGCGTCCGGAACTGCCGCGTCAGGTAGGCGTTCGCGCCCTCCTGGACCGCCTGGGCGATGTTCTTCATGTTGTCGGTGCCTTCACCGGCGGCAAGGACCTCCTGGCGGAACATCGCCGCCATCGCAAGCGCGCCCAGCGCGATCAATGCGACGACGATGACCAGGACGAGGTTGCCTCCGGTGAGCTCCACGACAGCGGGACTGATCCCCGTCATGCGGTTCCTCCTGAGTGTGCTGCTGGAGTGATGCAGGTCTCACACGGACGGGCCGGAGTCTACGCATGGTTACGCCCGGGAACGCACGGTCATGTGATGTGGAACACATGGCGAGTCGCGTCCGGGGCCAAATGACAGCCGCCCCGCAGTCCGAGGACGGCGGGGCGGGACGTCGTACGACGCGAGCGGTCAGCTGGTGGGCTCGGCTCCGGAGAGGGCCGCGTCGGCGGAGTCGTGGATGACGAAGACCTTCGCCAGGCCGGTGATCCGGAAGATCTTGAGCAGGCGGTCCTGGTTGCAGACCAGCTCCAGCGAGCCGTCGTGCGCGCGGACCTTCTTCAGGCCGCCGACCAGGACGCCGAGGCCGGTGGAGTCGAGGAACTCGACCTCCTCCATGTCCACGACGATGTCGTACGAGCCCGCCGCGACGAGCTCGGTGATCTTGTCGCGCAGCTTCGGAGCGGTGTAGACGTCGATCTCGCCGCCGACCGCAACGATGGTCTTCCCACCGGCGTCACGCGTCGTCAGGGTCAGGTCCACCACTAGTCTCCCGGTGCAGTTCGTTCGGTCGACCGGTCCGCTTCGGCATAAGCCCCGGCGCCCGGCCTGGTCAATGAAACCACGCACAAGCCGTCCCGCGCACAAAGTAGGCCACAAGCGCGAGACATCCTCGCCGGGCAGGGTACGACGCACAGGGCCATCTGTGCGCTTCCGGGGGCACCTGTGTCGGTGCTCTCGGGGAGAATGCACGCGTGCCGACCCCTCCCCGAGCCCCGTCGACCGACCTGGGGGACCTGGTCGACCGGCTGGCCTCGGTGCCGGGACGGGAGGACCGTCTGCGGCACCTGGAGGTGCTGCCTCCCCGCGTCGCGCGGGCGACGGACTGGCCGGCCTGGGTGGCCCCCGACGTCATCGCGGCACTGGGGTCCCGCGGGGTCGACCGGCTCTGGGAGCACCAGGCCGTGGCCGCGGACGCCGCCTGGGAGGGCCAGCACGTCGTGCTCGCGACCGGCACCGCGTCCGGCAAGAGCCTCGGCTACCAGCTCCCCGCGCTCACGGCGATCCGCGGGTCCCGCGGCGCCAAGGGACAACGCGGCGCGACGGTGCTCTACCTGGCGCCCACCAAGGCCCTCGCCCAGGACCAGCTGTCCAGCATCACCTCCCTCGGCCTCGACGTCCGCGCCACCACGCACGACGGCGACAGCTCCCGGGAACAGCGCGACTGGGCGCGGGACCACGGGGAGTACGTCCTCACCAACCCCGACATGCTGCACCGCTCGCTGCTGCCCGGGCACCAGCGCTGGGCGTCCTTCCTCGGCTCGGTGCAGTACGTCGTGGTCGACGAGTGCCACCACTACCGCGGGGTCTTCGGCGCGCACGTGTCGCACGTGCTGCGCCGCCTGCGACGGGTGTGCGCGTCGTACGGCGCCGCCCCGACGTTCGTCCTCGCCTCCGCCACCGTCGCTGAGCCCGATGTCGCCGCGCGCCGGCTCACCGGGCTCGACGTCATGGCGGTCACCGGCGACGCCTCCCCCCGAGGCCGGGTCTCCCTGGCGCTGTGGGAGCCGCCGTTCACCAGCCACGCCGGCGAGAACGGCGCCCCGGTGCGTCGAGCCGCGTCCTCCGAGACGGCGGACCTGCTGGCCGACCTCGTCTCCTCCGACGTCCGCACCCTCGCCTTCGTCCGCTCGCGTCGCGGGGCCGAGCAGGTCGCGATGACGGCCGCCGAGCTGCTCGCCGACGTCGACCCGTCGTTGCCGGGCCGGGTGGCGGCCTACCGGGGCGGCTACCTCCCCGAGGAGCGGCGCGCGCTCGAGGAGGACCTGCGCTCCGGTCGACTCATCGGCCTCGCCGCCACCAACGCGCTCGAGCTGGGCATCGACATCAGCGGGCTCGACGCGGTGCTGATGGCCGGCTTCCCGGGCACCCGGGCCGCGATGTGGCAGCAGATCGGGCGCGCCGGCCGCGGCGCACGGGACGCGCTGGCGATCCTGGTCGCCCGCGACGACCCGCTGGACACCTACCTCGTCACCCACCCGGAGGCGCTGCTCGGCCGGCCGGTCGAGGCCACCGTCTTCGACCCGGGCAACCCGCACGTCCTCGGACCCCAGCTGTGCGCCGCGGCGCAGGAGCTGCCCCTGACCGAGGCGGACCTGCCGCTCTTCGGCCCGACCGCCCGCGAGGTCGTCGACGCGCTCACCGAGGGCGGCCTGCTGCGGCGCCGGCCGCGGGGCTGGTTCTGGACCGACCGGGGGCGGGCCAGCGACCTCGCCGACATCCGCTCCGCCGGCGGCGCCCCGGTGCAGCTGGTCGAGGCCGAGACCGGACGCGTCATCGGCACGGTCGACGCCTCGAGCGCGCACGGCACCGCCCATGCCGGCGCGGTCTACGTCCACCGCGGCGAGACCTGGCTGGTGCGGTCCCTCGACCTCGAGGAGCACGTCGCCGTCATCGAGCGCAGCGAGCCCACCTACTCGACGACGGCCCGCGAGATCACCGAGATCACCATCGCCGAGGAGCGCGAGCACGCCCGCTGGGGGGCGTGCCGCCTCTCCTTCGGCACCGTCGACGTGACCCACCAGGTGGTCGCGTTCCTGCGCAGGCGCCAGCCGGGTGGCGAGGTGCTCGGCGAGGAGCCCCTCGACCTGCCCGAGCGGACCCTGCGCACCGCCGCCGTGTGGTGGACCGTGCCGCAGCACGCCCTGGCCGAGTCGGGGCTCGCGGAGGCCGACCTGCCCGGGGCGGCCCATGCCGCCGAGCACTGCTCGATCGGCCTGCTGCCACTCTTCGCGACCTGCGACCGATGGGACATCGGCGGCGTCTCGACCGCGCTCCACCCCGATACCGGACAGCTGACCGTCTTCGTCTACGACGGCCACCCCGGTGGCGCGGGCTTCTCCGAACGCGGGTTCCGTACGGCGCGCGCCTGGCTCACCGCCACCCGCGACACGATCACCTCGTGCACCTGCGAGGAGGGCTGCCCGTCCTGCATCCAGTCGCCCAAGTGCGGCAACCAGAACAACCCGCTCGACAAGACCGGTGCTGCCGCCCTGCTCGACCTGCTGCTCCAGGGGGGCTAGCGTGCGCGCATGGTCCTAGGTCTCCTGCTCATGCTGGTCGGCGCTCTCGCAGTGGTGGCGGCCGTCTTCACGGCCGACGGCAGCAACGTCGAGCTGCTCGGGCTCGACATCTCTGCGCTCGGCCTGTACCTCATCGGCCTCGGCAGCGGCCTCGCGATCCTGTGGGGCTTCACGATCAGCAAGTGGGGCACCAAGCGGAGCCTGCGTCAGCGTCGCGAGTCCAAGCAGCTCGAGGACCTCTCCGAGAAGCTGGACAAGCGCGACGCCGAGCGTCGGTCCGACGACGACAACGACCGCAACGAGCGCAGCTACTGAGACGCGTCCGAGGGTCCCGCTCGCGCCTCCGCCGTGAGGTTGCCGGTCTGACCCAGCCACCGCGGCCCCGCCACCTCGACCTGTAGCCGCACCTCGCGCCCCGACACCCGGCACGAGGTGACGCTGGCCCCGTTGGCCGCGGACACCCGGACCCCGGCTGCGCACGCGTCCGCTCCGCGGGCCACTGCCTGGGCGGCGGCCAGGGCTCCGAGGTCGGCGGCCGACTGGGCCCGGCGCTCGGCACGGACCATCGCCGCTACGACGCCCAGCGCAGCGGCCAGGAGGACCAGCAGTCCGAGGCAGGCGATGGCGAACGGGATCACCGAGCCGCGCTCGTCGCGCCTCACGGGGGCGTCTCCTCCTCCGCCGCCACGGCCTCTGCCGAGACCCGCGCGAACGGCAGGTCGAAGAGCCCACCCGGGCCCCCCACCCGGCCGGCGACGACGGCGGTGACCTCGGTGCCGTCGTCGCGCACGCTGACGTCGCTGCCGGGCGGGGCGACCCGCTCCCCTCGGGCGACCGCTGTGTCGACCGCGTCGCCCCGAGCCACGGCGCGGGCCGTCTCCCGGGCCGCGTCCACCGCGCGGACCTGCGCCGCGCCGACGGCCAGCAGCCACACGAGCCCGATGGTCACGGCGATCAGCAGCGGCAGCGTCATGGCCAGCTCGGCCGTCGCGGCACCTCGCTGGTCGCCGCGGGAGGCGGGTCGCCGACGCACTACCCGATCCCCAGCAGCCCGAGCACGTGGTCGAACAGGGTCTTGAGCAGCTGGTCACCGAAGCCACCGGTGAGCAGCTTGTAGAGCAGCCCGGCGAGGCCGGCGCCGGCGGCGGTGCCGACGGCGTACTCCGCCGTGGTGATGCCGCGCTGGTCACCGGCGGCACGTGCGCCAGCCAGGGAGCGGGCTCGGGAACGAGGGTGCAGCGACATGTCTTCTCCTTGTTTCCAGAAGGTGCGGGCCGCCCGATGCGGCCCGACGGGACCGACGATCCGGGATGCCGGTGCCGCGCGCAGCCGGCCCGGCCGCGCCTGTGGACGGGGCCGTTGCGGGCGGCCCGGTGGACGGTTCGTGGCCCGGTCTCAGAGCTCGAGGCTGGCGAGCAGCGCGACGACGAGCGGCACGATGCCGATCAGCACGAAGGCCGGCAGCAGGCACAGCCCGAGCGGCACCGCCGCCTGGACGCCGACGGCCCGGGCGCGCTCCTCGCTCTCCGCACGGCCGGCGCGAGCGAGCTCGTCGGCGAGCCGCTCGACGGCGGCCACCACGGGCGCTCCCGTCGTGTGCGCCCGGGCGAGGGTGCGCCCGAGCCCGACCAGGGCGGGGTCGTCGGCCAGGCCCGACCACACCTGGGCAGGGTCGAGCCCGAGCGCCAACCGCGCCGCGACCCCGGCGAGCCGGTCGGCCGCCGGACCGGGGAGGGCCTGGCAGACCTGGTCGATCGCGTCGGCGGGCGCGGCGCCGGACCGCAGCCCGGCCGCGAAGAGCGCCACCACGTGCGGCAGGTCCCGGGCGACCGCGCGACGGCGGGCGCGGACGGAGGCGGGCTCGGCCCGGCCGACCACCACCCAGGTAGCACTCGCCGTGGCGACGCCGGCAGCCACGCCGAGCGGACCGGAGACGAAGAGCAGGGCCGCCATGCCCGCGAGGCCGGACCAGAGCAGGCGATGGCGGTGCAGCCAGCCGGTCTCGGCCACGGGCGAGGGCGTGAGCAGGGCCGGGGGTGGTGCGGGCACAGCCAGGCGCGGCCGTACGAGCAGGGCCGCGGCGGCGGCCGCCGCGGTCGCCGCCACCCACACCGTCATGCGGACTCCTCGGCGCCTCGGGCGATGGTCTCGATCCACCACAGGCCGGCGAGCCCGAAGGTCAGGCCGAGGGCCAGGCAGGCGAGCCCGGCCGGGGTGCCGAGCAGGAAGCCCCACGGGTCGCCGCCCGCACCCGACCCCATGACCAGCGCGAGCACGGGCAGGCCCGCCACCAACCGGGCCGTGGCCCGCGCCGAGGCCAGCTCCCCCGCGACCAGGCGCCGGGTGCCGGCGGCGGCGCGCAGCGACTCCGCCACCCGGTCGATCGTCGCCGCCAGGCCTTGCCCGGTGCGGTGCGCCACCTGCCAGGCCGCGGCCACGATCCGCAGGTCCGCGGCCCCGTCGAGGTCGGCGGCCAGGCCGCGCATCGCGGCGGGCACGTCGGCACCGACGCGGAACGCCGCGGCGACCGGGGCGAGTGCCGTCCAGGCCACCGCCGCCCGGTCGAGGCACTCCCCGGGCGCCTGGCCCGCGGCCAGCTCGCTCGCCATCAGCTCGCAGGTCTCCAGGACCCGCGCCGAGACCAGCTCCGCCGCCTTCCGGGCCCGCTGACGACGCACCAGCGCCGCACCCGCCGACCCGGCAGCAGCGAGCACCAGGAGCAGGGCGCCGGCCCGCGGAGCGACGACCGCCGCCGCCACCGCCGCACCGAGGACGACCGGGACCGTCCACCGCCGGAGCGAGGCGACGCCCGCGCCGGGCAACGACGACCGCGGCGCCCGGACGAGGAGGACGACGGCGAGCGCGGCTGCCCCGGCGGCGAGCGCGACGGCGCTCATCCTGCGCCCCGGAGCCGGTCCGCGAGCCGGCCCGCCGCCGGGCCAGGGGTGGCTCTGCCGTCGGCCCCGACGTCGAGCGCGGACGACATCGCCACCAGTCCGTCGCCTCCCCGGGTCGGGACGGCGACCTGCCGGAGCCGGCGGACGCCGTCGGGGCCGCGCGCCAGGTGCAGCACCACGTCGACGGCGGATGCGAGCTGGCTGTGCGCCGCCTCGCGACCCAGGCCCGCGGCGAGGGCGAGCGCCTCGACCCGCGCCGGGACGTCGAGCGCCGAGTTGGCGTGCAGGGTGCCGCAGCCACCCTCGTGCCCCGTGTTGAGCGCCGCGAGCAGGTCGACCACCTCGGCACCCCTGACCTCGCCGACGACCAGCCGGTCGGGGCGCATCCGCAGGGCCTGGCGCACGAGGGTCCGGACCTCGACGGCGCCGGCCCCCTCCAGGTTGGCGGGTCTGCCCTCGAGCGCGACGACGTGCGGATGATCGGGCCGCAGCTCGCTGGCGTCCTCGACCACGACGAGCCGCTCGCCGGGGTCGACCCGGGCGAGCAGGGCCGCCAGCAGGGTCGTCTTGCCCGACCCGGTGCCGCCGCTGACCAGGAAGGCCAGCCGGGCGGTCACGACCGCGTGGAGCAGGTCGGCGGTCGGCCGGTCGCAGGTGTCGCGCTCGACCAGCTCGTCGAGCGTGAAGCCCTGACGCCGCGGCACCCGCAGCGAGACCACCGTGCCGGGTCGCGCCAGCGGGGCCAGGACGGCGTGGAACCGGGTGCCGTCGGGCAGCCGGAGGTCGACGTACGGCGTCGCGTCGTCGAGCCGGCGGCCGCCGAGGGCGGCCAGTCGCTGCGCGAGCCGGCGCACCGACTCCTCGTCGGGGAAGCGGACGTCGGTGAGCTCGAGACCGCGGCCCCGGTCGAGGTAGACGTGCTCCGCTCCGTTGACGAGGACGTCGGTCACGCCCGGGGTGCGGAGGAGCGGCTCGAGCGGCCCGGCTCCGATGACGTCGCGGCGCAGGGTCTCGTAGACGGCGAGCACCTCGGCGTCGCCGACCGGCCGACCGGTGACCCGCAGCGCCTCGGCGACCCGGTGCGGGGTCAGCTCTCCTGGCGTGCGGGCGAGCCGGTCGCGGACTGCCTCCAGGTCGTGCCCGACGGCGATGCTCATGCGGCGGCCGCGTGCAGGAGCGCCAGCTGGTCGAGCACCTGGCCGGCGGCCCGGCCCAGGGCGCCACGGCGGGAGCGCACCGGCCCCAGGCCGAGGTCGATGGACTCGGCCAGCCCGCGTTGGTCGGCCATGGCGGCGAGCACGGGGACTCGGGTGGCCCGGGCGATCGCCTGCGGGTCGATGCCGCTGCCGCGCACCACCAGCCGCACCCGACCGGGGTCGGGGTGCCGGGCGCAGATCCGCACGGCCGAGGCGACGCCGGCAACCGTCGGGACCACGACCACCAGCAGCCGGTCGCACCGGGCCGCGAGCTCGTCGACCAGGGAGTCGCCGGACCGGGGCAGGTCGACGACCACGAAGTCGTGGCCGCGCTGCGCCGCCGACAGCACCTCGCGCACGGCGAAGGCCTGCAGGCTCCCGGGTGCGCCGGCGTGCCAGGTCAGGGCAGCGAGGTCCTCACGCCGCGGCAGCGCCTCCCGCAGCGAGCGGGCGCTGAGCCGCCCGGTGGTGTGGCACAGCCCGTCCCACCGGACGCCGTCGCGGTCCTCGAGCCCGAGCACCCGGTCGATGCCGGGACCGTGCGGGTCGGCGTCGACGACGACCGCCCGGCCTCGCCGGGCCGCCAGCTGCCCGAGCGCGCAGGCGAACGTCGTCGCTCCGGCCCCGCCGCTGCCGCCGGTCACGCCCACGACGGTCCCTGCCGGTCGCTGCGGGTCGCCCAGGTCCGTCAGCGCCTCGACGAGCCACGCCTCCGACGCAGGGAGCTGGGCGACGCTCTCCCCGCCGAGCGCGACGGTGACGCGGAACAGCTCGTCGGGCACCGCGCCCCAGGCCACGACGTGCACTCCCGGTCGTCGTGCGGGCGAGATCGCGGCCAGGTCGGCCGCGGCGTCGGCACCCACCAGGACCAGCGACGCCACCGGCCACCGGCGCAGCGCCGCACCGGTGTCGGCGGCGACATCCGGAGTGATGCCGGCCGCCGCGGCCAGCCGGAGCAGCTGGTCCAGGAGGGACTGGTCGCGCGTGACGAAGAGCGGAGAGGTCATGCCGTCGATGGTTCCGGCGTGGGCGCGCGCCTGCCACCGCGCCGATTTCCATTGTGGACAAGGGTGTTCGACACACGGCTGTGGACGGAAGGCGGCCCGCGTCCACCTACGATGGGGCCATGGCGCCCACCGCGGCCTTCTTCGACCTCGACAAGACGATCATCGCCAAGTCGAGCACGCTTGCCTTCAGCAAGCCCTTCCAGGCCGGCGGCCTGATCACTCGGCGCGCCGTCCTGCGCTCGGCGTACGCCCAGTTCGTCTACCTCGTCGGCGGCGCGGACCACGACCAGATGGAGAAGATGCGGCAGTTCATGTCGCAGCTCTGCACCGGCTGGGACGTCGCGACCGTGCGCGAGATCGTCGCGGACACGCTCTACAACGTCGTCGAGCCGCTCGTGTACGACGAGGCCGTGTCGCTGATCGAGGAGCACCGGCTCGCCGGGCGCGACGTCGTCATCGTCTCGGCCTCCGGCTCCGAGGTCGTCGAGCCGATCGCCGCCATGCTCGGCGCCGACCGGGTGATCGCGACCCGGATGGAGATCGTCGACGGCCGCTACAGCGGCGAGATCGAGTACTACGCGTACGCCGAGGAGAAGGCGCGCGCGATCCGCGAGCTCGCCGACCAGGTCGGCTACGACCTCGAGAACAGCTACGCCTACAGCGACTCCGTCACCGACGTCCCGATGCTGGAGGCCGTCGGCCACTCGTACGCGGTCAACCCGGACAAGGAGCTGCGCAAGGCGGCCGCCGCCCACGACTGGCCCGTGCTGGTGTTCGTCAAGCCGGTCGCGCTCCGCGCCCGGGTGCCGCTACCGCCCGCCAAGCAGACGCTGGCCGCCCTGGCCGTCGGCGGCGCGGTCGCGGTCGGCGGGGTCCTCTGGGCCAACGCCCGACGCCGCCGGCTCGGGGCCTGAGACTCCCCTCCTCCGCGCGGCCAAAGTCAAGCCTTGCGGACTGCTCGGGACCGGCGTACACATGAAGCAGAACTCCATATCCTGCACGTGATCCGGGTACCCACGCGGCGATCTACCCTTCCTGAGGGCGCTGGTTATCGGAATACATCCGAGACCGCAGTTAGAGCAAGCACGCCTGGTAGCCATCGGTTTCACGTGTCAGCGACGGCACCCGGCCCACCACTCGAGAACCGGGTGCCGTTCGCATGATCAGTCGGACGCCCGACGCAGCGGGCTCGCCTCGGCACCGGCGGCGTACGCCTCGGCCGCGTACAGCAGCCAGGCGTGCACGCCCGCGCCGCCGCCGTCGCGGTAGCCCCGCAGGTTGGACTCGTACGCCGCGCGCAGGGCGAGGTGCCCGGCCTCGGGGACGACCAGCGACTTCTCGTCGACGCCGCGGGCGACCAGCACGAGGCGCTCGGCCGCCCGCGCGACCAGTCCGTTGTGGGACGCGAACGGCATCGCCGTCGCCAGCGTCGCGTGCACCAGCGCCGCGACCAGCAGCGCCGGCGCGTCGGTCGGCGCGGTGAGCAGCTGGCCGACCCCTCGGAGCGTCTCGGCCGCCTCACCGTCCCGCGGTCGGCCCCGGCTCTCCGCGGGCAGCCCGGCAGCGGCCAGCGCGTGGATCCGGGCCAGCGCCTGCAGCGGCGCGCGCCCGAGCGCCGGGGCCAGCCCCAGCAGCTCGGTGGAGACCCGCACCGCGTCGGCGGAGATCTCGTCCCCGGTGCCCTCGCGCACCTCGGCCAGCGTCGCCGCCGACCCCTCCAGCACTGCGCTGGCGTGGGCGCCGCGGAGCAGGCTCTCCCCGGTGGTCTCCGGGGACGTACGCCGCAGGCCGCGGTCGCGCAGCATCACGTCGATGCCGTCGCGCGCGGCGGCGTACGCCGACGGGACCCCCTCGAGGGACACCAGGTGCGACAGCGGATCGGAGCTCACCGGCGGAAGGCTACCCAGCAGGTAGCGTGGCCCCGATGAGTGACCAGCCCTCCCCCGCCCGTTCCTTCGGCTCCGTCGCCGATGCCTACGACCGTGGCCGGCCGGGTTATCCCGCCGAGGCCGCCGCCTGGCTCGTCGGCCAGGAGCCGGTCACCGTGCTCGAGATCGGCGCCGGCACCGGCAAGCTGACCGAGGCCCTGGTCGCCCTCGGCCACGACGTCCACGCCACCGACCCCGACGACGCCATGCTCGCGGTGCTCCGCACCCGACTGCCCGACGTCCCCACCTCCGTCGCCTCCGCCGAGGAGCTCCCCGCCGCGGACGCGTCGTACGACGTCGTGGTGTCCGGGCAGGCGTTCCACTGGTTCGACCACGACCGGGCGCTCCCGGAGATCGCGCGCGTGCTGCGGCCCGGCGGCCAGCTCGCGCTGGTCTGGAACAAGCGCGACGAGCAGATCCCGTGGGTCCGCAAGCTCGGCCGGATCATCGGCTCCCAGGACCAGCTGCGCAGCGCCGGGCCGCTGGAGGCGTCGCCGTACTTCGCCGACGTCGAGGACGCCACGTTCCGGCACTGGCAGACGATCGACCGGACCTCGGTCCAGGACCTCGCCCTGTCGCGCTCCAACCTCGCGACGATGGACGAGGCGGCGCGGCAGACCAAGCTCGCCGAGGTCGTGGCGCTGTACGACGACTACGGCCGCGGCATGGACGGCATGCAGCTGCCCTACCTCGCGTCGTGCTTCCGCGCGACGGTCGCGCGGCGTCCGGAGTCGACCCCGTCCGACGCGTCCACGCCGTCGGCCGGGACCAAGCCGGCCGAGAGCGACGACGTCCTGCTCATCGACTTCAGCTGAGCGGGGCGGCGACCATGCCCCGGCCCTGGCGCCGCCGACACCTGGGGACCGAGGCCGACCGCGCCACCTTCCGCACCCTGCACAACGCCTCCCTGGCGGCCCCTCCGCTGCGCGCCGGGCTGACCGGCGAGAGCGCCGAGCGCAGCATCCGGCACCTGCACGACCTGCTCGGCAGCCCGGCCCTGGCGATCACGGACACCGCCGGGTCCCTGGCCTGGCACGGATCCGGGCAGCACCACGAGGAGCAGTGCGCCCGGCTCGCGGCGACGACCGTGGAGGCGGGACGCACCCGGGTCTTCGACCGCGGCGACCTGCCCTGCGACGTCGCGGGCTGCGAGATCCGGGCCGCGGTCGTCAGTCCCCTCGTCACCGAGGAGCGCGTCGTCGGGACCTTGCAGGTCTTCGCCGCCCAGCCGACCGCCGGCCTGGCCCGGGCCGCCGACGAGGTCGCGCTGTGGGTCGGGGCGCAGCTCGAGCTCGCCGAGCTGGACGCGTCCCGCACCCGGCTGATGGAGGCGGAGGTCCGCGCGATGCGGGCCCAGATCAGCCCGCACTTCATCTACAACTCGCTGGGGGCGATCGCCAGCTTCGTGCGCACGGACCCCGACCGGGCCCGCGACCTGCTGACGGAGTTCGCCGACTTCACCCGTTACTCCTTCCGGCGCCACGGCGAGTACACGACGCTCGCCGAGGAGCTCCGCTCGGTCGAGCGCTACCTGCTGCTCGAGCAGGCCCGCTTCGGCGACCGGCTCCGGGTGACGCTGCGCATCGCTCCCGAGGTGCTGCCGGTGGCCGTGCCCTTCCTCTGCATCCAGCCGCTGGTCGAGAACGCCGTACGCCACGGCCTGGAGTCCGCCGAGGGCGGCGGCTCGATCAGCATCGTGGCCCGCGACCAGGACCACGAGTGCGTGATCGAGGTGGAGGACGACGGCGTGGGCGAGGACCCCGACGTCGTACGCCGTGCGCTCGCCGGCGACGCCTCGCTGGACTCCGTCGGACTGGGCAACGTGGACGGCCGGCTGCGGTCGACGTTCGGCGACGACTACGGCCTGGTCGTGGAGACGGCTCCCGGTGCCGGGACCAAGGTGACCGTGCGGGTGCCGAAGTTCGCTCCGGGCGTCGAGGTGGGAGTTCTCTCCTGACTTTCAGGAGGGTCGCGACGGATCCGGTCGGCTTCCCCCTACGATCGTCGGATGTACTACCTCGATTTCCTCCGTCAGCTCCACCAGCGTCTCGAGCCGCGTCGCTACCTCGAGATCGGCGTCCGCCTCGGTCACAGCATGGGGGTCTCCCGCTGTCAGTCCGTCGGCATCGACCCCGCGTTCGCGATCGACAGCGAGCTGCACGCGGAGGTCCACATCTTCCGCACGACCAGCGACGAGTACTTCTCGCGCCCCGACCCGCTCGCACCCGTGGGCGGTGAGCCGTTCGACTTCGCCTTCATCGACGGCATGCACCTCTTCGAGTTCGCGCTGCGCGACTTCATCTACACCGAGCGCCACTCGAGCCCGAGCACGCTGGCCCTCTTCGACGACATGCTGCCCCGCACGGCGGACGAGGCGGCCCGGGACCGGCACACCAAGGCATGGACGGGCGACATCTACCCGATCATCCCGGTGCTCGAGAAGTACCGCCCCGAGGTGCTGACGATCGCCGTGGGCACCCAGCCCACCGGCCTGCTGATGGTGCTCGGCCTCGACCCGACCAACACGGTCCTCAGCGACAACTACGACGCGATCATGGCCGAGTTCCGTCACCCCGACCCGCAGCCGGTGCCCCAGGTGATCCTGGACCGCACCTTCGTGCAGTCGCCGGAGCGCGTGCTCGCCACGCCGCTGCTCGACATCCTCGTCGAGGCGCGGACCAACCCCGCCGGCGTGACGACCCGGCTCCGGGACGCTGCCGCGCAGCACCTCGGCCCGGCGTACGCCGGCTGAGCCCTCGGGCTAGCTCGACCGGCCGGGTCGCAGCCGGCGGCCCACGCCGCGCGCGACCCGGCTGACGCCCGACGGGTGGTCGGCGGCCTTCGCCGCCGGCGCCTCGGCTCCGGCACGGCTACGGGCCTGGATCGTCATGCCGCCGACGTTGTCGATGACCAGCTCGGCGGGGACGGTGCGCCACGCACTGCCACCGACGCGGACGGCGAGGCGCCGCACCGCCGGCAGCCCGGACAGCCAGGAACGCAGGAGTACCTCGCCGTCGGTGCTCACGACCTCGGCGATGAACGGCAGCGAGCCGATGCGCAGGCCGGCCTTCACGCTCGCCCCGGTGGTGAAGTCGTCGACCGGCAGCGGCCACTCCAGCAGGGTCCCGCGAGCGGACTCGGTGATCCGGGCCGCGGCCGGCTGGAAGAGGCGGCTGGGCAGCCAGCGGCCGGCGCCGACGTCGATGACCAGCTGACCGCGGCGCTTCGCCACGACGACCAGGCTGGCGGTCCCGGGCGTCACCTCGAGCAGCGCCGAGCGCGGCGCCGAGCGCGGCAGGGCGCCCACGGTGTGGTCCCCGGCGAGCTGCAGATCGACCAGCCAGCCACCGGTCGGGAGGGGTCTGCCGAGTGCCGCGGTGCGCAGGTCGATGCGGACCAGGGTGCCCGACTCGTCGGCGGCCGGCACCGGCCACTGGTGGCCGCCGGTCAGCGAGCCGACCAGCGCGCGCACGATCCCGCCCTCTGCTGAGCGCAGCTCGAGCACGCCGTCTCGCCACTCGACGTCGACGACCCGGTGCTCCGTCGCGTCGGTGTGCCCGGTCCGGCCCGCGGCGAGGAGCACGACGCTGCTGGCGACGACCGCTACCTGGCTCGCCGCGTCCACGGCGGCGCGGCGTACGTCGGCCACACCGGCACCCGCGGGCAGGTCACCGGTGACCAGCACCGGCAGCCCCGACACGTCGACGTCGGCGAGCTCCGCGCCGGGAGCGACGTGGTCGGCGGCGAAGAGGTCCCAGGCCGTCGTCGTGGCGACCGCCTTGCCGACCACGACGCCGGCGCCGGTGTCGCGGGCGGCCGCGAGCAGCAGCTCGAGCGCGTCGGCGGCGAGCCGCTCGGACTCGCGGAGCGGCAGCGTCGCGGTCGCCTGGGTCGCACCCTGCGGAGCGGTGTCGGCCACGACGACGTTGGGCCGGTGGCCGGCGAGCCGGTCCAGCAGGTCGCGGGACCCGGCGTCCAGACCGTCGGCGACGGCGACGACCCGGTAGGCGTCAGCAGGGAGCGTCTGGACGTCCAAGGTGGCGAGGAGCCCCCTGAACTCCTTGACATCCTGAACCGTCACGAGCACGTCGACCGCAGTATCCATGCGGGGCATCCTTCCAGAGCGTGCCCGCGGCGTCCGGCAGGTGGGGCGGCGAAACGACGCGGACATTGCCTCGACCCGTTCCACAGGCGAGGATCCGATGGTGCTCCCGCCGACAATCGCCCGCCGAGGACCGTGGTGACGCCTCGTCCGCCGCTCCGGGTGCTGGTCGTCGACGACGAGCGGCCGGCGCTCGACGAGCTCGCCTACCTGCTCGCCGCCGAGCCGCGGGTCACCGAGGTCGTCACCAGCTCGTCCGCCACCGACGCCCTGCGGATCCTGCAGGAGGGCGCGATCGACGCGGTCTTCCTCGACATCCAGATGCCGGGCCTCACGGGGCTGGAGCTGGCCCAGGTGCTCAGCCGCTTCCGCCTGCCGCCCCCGGTCGTCTTCGTGACGGCGCACGAGCAGCACGCGGTCGAGGCGTTCGACCTGCGCGCCGTCGACTACGTCCTCAAGCCGGTGGGCGCGGACCGGCTGGCGGAGGCGGTACGCCGCGTCGTGAGCGCGGTCAGCGGCCCCGCCGAGTCCGAGCCGGCCCGCGACGACGCGCAGGTGGCCGTGGAGCGGGGCGGCGTGACCCGGTTCATCAACCGGTGCGACATCACCCACGTCGAGGCCCAGGGCGACTACGCGCGGCTGCACACGGCCACCGAGTCGCACCTGCTCCGGAGCCCGCTGACGACCCTCGAGGAGGAGTGGGCCGCGGCCGGGTTCGTCCGGATCCACCGCTCGCTGCTGGTCTCCCTCCCCCACGTGGCCGAGGTGCGGATGGACGGCGGCCGCTGCGCGGTCGTGGTCGGTTCCCCGGGCGTCGAGCTCGGCGTCAGTCGGCGGCACACCCGCGAGCTGCGCGAGCTCCTGCTGGCCTCGCGGACCGTCGGGCCGTGACCGGTCCGACCCAGCAGCCGGGCGGCCCGCCGCCCGAGCGGGTCAGGGTCACCGGCCCACCGCGCCGGCGCCCGCCGGTGGGGCGCACCTCCGACATCGACGCCGGCACCCGGCTGGGCGACGTCTACATGCGCTCGCTGCTGCGCGAGCAGCTGCGGCTCGCCCTCGGCGTCCTGGGCGTGATGGCGGTGACGATCGGCCTGCTGCCCCTCGCCTTCCACCTGGCGCCGGGCCTCTCCGACGTACGGCTGCTCGGCGTGCCGCTCGGGTGGCTGCTGCTCGGCGTGGCGGTCTACCCCGCGCTCGTGGCGCTCGGCTGGGTCTACGTACGCCGGGCCGAGCGCAACGAGCGCGACTTCGCCGACCTGGTCTCGGAGACGGAGTCGTGACGCTCGACGCCGCGCCCGGCATCGTCGCGATCACCTTCGTCACGGTCGCGACCCTGATGATCGGCACCTGGGGGCTGCGGTTCTCGCGCACGACCAGCGACTTCTTCGTCGCGTCCCGGACGGTGCACCCGCGGCTCAACGCGAGCGCGATCGGCGGCGAGTACCTCTCGGCCGCGTCCTTCCTCGGCGTCGCCGGGCTGGTGCTGCTCAACGGCGCCGACATGCTCTGGTACCCGGTCGGCTGGACCGCCGGCTACCTCGTCCTGCTGGTCCTGGTCGCGGCGCCGCTGCGGCGCTCCGGCGCCTACACGCTGCCGGACTTCGCCGAGGCGCGGCTCGGCTCGCGCGGGGTCCGGGCCGCCTGCTCGGTGCTGGTCGTCGCGGTCGGCTGGCTCTACCTGCTGCCGCAGTTCCAGGGCGCCGGGCTGACGCTGCGGTCCGCGGTCGGCGCCCCGACCTGGGTCGGGCCGGTGATCGTCGGGGCCGTCGTGCTGGCCAACGTCACGTCGGGCGGGATGCGCAGCATCACCTTCGTGCAGGCCTTCCAGTACTGGCTCAAGCTCACCGCGCTGCTCGTCCCGGCCGCGGTGCTGCTGGTGGTGTGGGCGGGTGACTCGTCCCCGCGGCCGTCCGGGGCCGGCGCCTGGTCGGTGCCGCTGGCCTCGGGCGGAGGGTCCGGCCTGTACGTCACCTACTCGCTGATCATCGCGACGTTCCTGGGCACCATGGGGCTGCCGCACGTGGTCGTGCGCTTCTACACCAACCCCGACGGACGGGCGGCCCGGCGTACGACGCTCGTGGTGCTGGCCCTGCTCGGCCTCTTCTACCTGCTGCCGCCCGTGTACGGCGCGCTCGGGCGGATCTACGCGCCCGAGCTCGCGGTGGCCGGGCGGTCGGACGCGCTGGTGCTCGAGCTGCCGCGGATCATGGTCGACGGGCTGCTCGGGGAGGTGCTGACCGGCATGGTGACGGCCGGCGCGTTCGCAGCCTTCCTGTCCACGTCGTCGGGGCTCTCGATCGCCGTCGCGGGGGTGCTCAGCCAGGACGTCACCGCGCGCGTACGCCGGCTCGGCGGCGTGACCGCTTTCCGGCTGTCCGCGGTCGTGGCCGTGACCGTGCCGTGCGTGGTCGCGCTGCTCGTGCCCAACCTCGGCGTCGCCCGCGCGGTCGGGCTCGCCTTCGCGATGGCGGCCGCGACGTTCTGCCCGCTGCTGCTGCTCGGCATCTGGTGGCGCGGCCTCACGTCGTACGGCGCGATCGCGGGGCTGGCCGTCGGCGGCGTCAGCTCGTCGATCGCCATCGCCTGGACGGTCGGCGTCTCGACCCCGTCGGGCTGGGTGGACGCGCTGATGGGTCAGCCGGCCGCGTGGACGGTGCCGCTCGCGCTCGCCACGATGGTCGTCGTCTCGCTGGCCACCCGGTCGCGGGTGCCCGAGCACGCCGACCGGTTCCTGGTGCGGCTGCACACGCCGGAGACGCTGGAGCTGGACCGGGGCTGAGCCGTCGAGACGCGGGCTCCGTAGGCTCACCGACGTGCGCCTCATCCTCATCCGCCACGGCGAGACCCCGTCCAACGTGGCGGGCGCCCTCGACACGGCCGTGCCCGGCGCGCCCCTGACGCCCCTCGGCCACCGGCAGGCGTCCGCGATCCCACCCGTGCTGACCACCGAGCGGATCAGCGCGATCCACGCCTCGCCCCTGGTCCGCACCCAGCTCACGGCGGCCCCGCTGGCCACGGCGCGCGGGCTCGAGGTAGTCGTCAGCGAGGGGCTCGAGGAGATCGCCGCCGGGGAGCTCGAGATGAAGACCGACGACGCCTCGGTCGCGGCGTACTCCGACACCGTCGCCGCCTGGATCGCCGGAGACCTGGGCGCGACGATACCGGGCGGTGCGGACGGACACGCCTTCTTCGAGCGGTACGCCGGCGCCGTCGGCGCCATCACGGCCGAGCACGCCGACGACGCCACCGTGGTCGCGTTCAGCCACGGCGCCGCGATCCGCACCTTCGCCGCCCGCCACGGCGGCCCGGCCGACGCCCGGCTGCTCAACACCGGCGCGGTGGTGCTCGAGGGCTCGCCGTACCGCGGCTGGGTCGTCACCCGCTGGTCCCGCGACCCCCTCGGCGGCGCGCACCTCGCCGACCCGGCCGCCCACGACGTCACCGGGGACCCGGACCCGGTCTGAGGGCGGCCGGTCGCGGCTGTAACGCCGTGTTACCGGCACTACCCCACCCGCTGCAACACCCCGGGTACAGCCAGTAACACGGCGTTACATGCGCCGGGTCAGGCCGACCGCACTCCCGCCAGCCCCACCACGGCCCGCTCGACGACCAGGTCGACCACGGCGGAGTGCGCACCGATCACGTCCGCGACCACGGCCGCGGCGGACGACTCGGCCCGGCAGCGGTCGGCGAAGTGCCCCGGAGCGAGCAGGTACGGCGAGACGGCGTCGTCCGGCGTCACCACGTCCGCGGGCCGGAGACCGACGCCGGAGAGCGTCGCGAGCCGGACCGGGCCACCCCACTGCTCGGAGAGGTACGCCGCTGCGAGCATCTGGTCGCGGGTGGCGAGCGGGTCGGTGGAGCCCGCGGCGACCATCACGACCGGCGCTCCCGGAGAGGCGCCCGCGGCGACGAGCCGCGCGACCTGAGCCGCCGCCAGCAGCGGGTCCGGTCCCAGGGCCCGCCCGGCGTCGAGGTCGTGCCGGACGTGGTGCCCGGTCGACAGCAACAGGGGCACGACCACCGACGGCTCACCGGACGCCATCACCGAGGAGTACGACGGGGCGCAGAGCTCGACGTACGACGCCACCCACGGCATGCCCAGCCGGGTGCCGGCCGCGCCCGTGACCGAGCGCGCCACCGCGTTGCCGGCGACGTGGCGGGTGCCGTGGGCGACGGTCACCAGCCGGATCACGGCGCCACCGCCAGCCGGTAGCCGCGCTTCACCACGGTCTGCACGGCCCGCGTGCCGAGCGCGGCGCGCAGCCGCGCCACCGCCATCTCGACCGCGTGCTCCGAGCCGGCCGTGCCCGACGGCAGCATCGCCAGCAGCGCCGCCCGGGCGACCACGTTGCCCGGGTTGGCCACCAGCGCGTGCAGCACCGCGGCGGGGGCGGGCGAGAGCCGGACCTCGTGCCCGTCGAGGAGCACGCCGTCGCCGTGCAGCAGCAGCTGGTGGCCGCCGACCAGCTCGAGGGTCAGCCCGAGGCGGCGCGACGGCAGCTCCAGCTCGAGCTGCTTGACCATCGCGGTCAGGCGGGAGCGGTCGGGATACATCGTCGGCACGCCCCACATCTCGAACGCGGCGGCGGTCACCGGTCCCACGCAGGACGCGACCACGTCCGCCTGGAAGGCGCCGATCAGCTCGTCGCGGCGCCCGGTCGGGCCGGCGGCGTCCATCAGCGCGGCCACCGCCGGCGCGGACGTGAACGTCACGGCGTCGAGGGCGCGGTCGGCCACCAGGTCGATCAGCTTGAACATCGGCTCGAGGTCGGCCGCCGCCTCCACCCGGTAGACCGTCACGGTCGTGACGTCGGCGCCCTGGCGCCGCAGCGCGTGCGCGACCATCGACAGCGACTGGCCGTGCTCCTGCACCACGATCCGCAGGCCGTCGAGGCGTCGCCCGCGCAGGTGCTCGAGCACGTCCTCGAAGCACTCCGACTCCGGAGCCCAGAGCTCCCGCAGACCCCGGCGGCGCAGGGCGCCGACGCTCTTCGGCCCGCGGGCGAGGATCTCGGCGGAGCCCAGCGCCGTCAGCAGGTCGGGCAGCAGCCCCCACCGCTCCGCCGCCGCGAACCACGACTTCATGCCGATGCCGGTCGTCGCCAGGAACATGTCGACCGGCCGGCCCAGCACCTCCTCCGTCGAGGCCCGCAGCTGCTCGTCGTCGATCTGGTTGGGGTCCAGCGACAGGGCCGGCGCCCACTCGACCGCGGCGCCGCGTCGCTCGAGCAGACCGATCTGCTCGTCGACCTTCCGGGCAGCGGTGACGCCGACACGAAAGCCGCTCAACGGAAGGGGTTCTGACATCAGCTCTCCTGCGGGGGACCGACGAGCACGAGCCCGTCGTCGACCCGTACGTCGTACGTCGTGACCCGGACCTCCGCGTCGTCGAGGCACTGCCCGGTCCGCAGGTCGAAGGCCTGCTTGTGCATCGGTGAGGCGACGAACGGGACCTCGCCGCGCGTGCCGACGATCCCCCGAGCCAGCACCGATGCCTGGGAACAAGGGTCGTAGTTGGACATCGCGTAGACGTTGCCGTCGTGTGTCCGGAAGATTGCGACCGCGGCGCCCTCGACGAGCGCGGCGACGCCGCCCTCCACCTCGATCTGGTCGAGCCGGCACACCGGGACCCAGCCGGTCACTGCGGCGCACCGACCGGGATCGTCGCGCCGAGCGACACCGGGCCCGCCGAGTCGGCCGGCGCGATCTGGTCCCGCTCGGCCCGGAAGGTGATGTGGGGGTCCGGGGTGTCGGGTGCGTTCACGAACGACACGAAGCGCGCCAGCTTCTCCGGGTCGTCGAGCGTCGCCTGCCACTCGTCGAAGTAGGTGTCGACGTGCCGCTCCATCGCCGCCTCCAGCTCTGACCCGAGCCCGAGCGCGTCGTCGACCACGACCTCCCGCACCCGGTCGAGCCCGCCGTCCAGCGAGTCGATCCACGGCGCCGTCCGCTGCAGCCGGTCGGCGGTGCGGATGTAGTACATGAGGTAGCGGTCGAGGTAGCGGAGCAGCGTCCCCCGGTCGAGGTCGCCCGCCAGCAGCTGGGCGTGGGCGGGGGTGGCGCCGCCGTTGCCTCCGACGTAGAGGTTCCAGCCGTTCTCGGTCGCGATGACTCCGAAGTCCTTGCCGCGCGCCTCCGCGCACTCGCGCGCACAGCCGCTGACCCCGCCCTTGAGCTTGTGCGGCGACCGCAGGCCCCGGTAGCGCTGCTCGAGGTCGATCGCGAGCTGGGTCGAGTCCTGGACGCCGTACCGGCACCACGTCGAGCCGACGCACGACTTCACCGTGCGCAGCGACTTGCCGTAGGCGTGCCCCGACTCGAACCCGGCGTCGACGAGTCGCCGCCAGATCGCCGGCAGCTGCTCCATCCGGGCGCCGAAGAGGTCGATCCGCTGGCCGCCCGTGATCTTCGTGTAGAGGTCGAAGTCGCGGGCGACCTCGCCGATCACGATCAGCTTGTCGGGCGTGATCTCGCCGCCGGGGATGCGCGGCACGACGGAGTAGGTGCCGTTGCGCTGGATGTTGGCGAGGTAGGCGTCGTTGGTGTCCTGGAGGGTCCGGTTGCCCCCGTCGAGGACGTGCCCGTTGAGCTGGCTGGCCAGGATCGACGCGATCGCGGGCTTGCAGATGTCGCAGCCGCGGCCGGTCCCGTGCGCCTCGACGATCTGGTCGAAGCTGCGGTGCCCGTGCACGGCCACCACGTCGAAGAGCTCCTGCCGGGTCAGCGGGAAGTGCTCGCAGATGCTGCGGTCGACGACCTTCCCCTGGCTGGCGTAGTAGTCCTCGATGATCTTCTTGGTCTGCACCTTGCAGGAGCCGCAGGTCGTGCCCGCCCGCGTCGTCCCGCCCTCGGCGGCCGCCGCGACGATGTCGGCCTTGCTCACGTCGTTGCACGAGCAGACCTGCGCCTCGTCGGGCAGCTCGATCTCGGGGACGCCGCGACCGGCGGGCAGGATCAGGTCCTCCGGGTTGTCGGGCAGCTCGATGCCCGAGGCGACCATCGGCCGGAGGACGCCGTACGCCGACGCGTCGCCGACCAGCACCCCACCGAGCAGCTGCCGGCCGTCGGCGCTGACGACGAGCTTCTTGTAGATCCCGGCGACCGCGTCGGAGAAGACGAGCTCGAGCGCGCCCTCCGTCGCCGCGTGGGCGTCACCGAAGGAGGCGACGTCGACACCCATCAGCTTGAGCTTGGTGGACATGTCGGCGCCGGTGAAGCTGCCCGGGCCGCCGAGCAGCGCGTCCACGACGACCTCGGCCATGGCGTAGCCGGGAGCGACCAGGCCGTACATCCGGCCGCTCGGTGCGGCGCACTCGCCGATCGCCCAGACGTGCTCGGCCGAGGTGTGGCAGCGCTCGTCGACGAGCACCCCGCCGCGCTCAGCGAGGTCGAGGCCGGCGTCGCAGGCGAGCCGGTCGCGGGGGCGGATGCCGGCGGAGAAGACCACGATCCCGGCGTCGATCGGGTCCGTGCCTCGCAGCGCCAGCCCGGTGACCCGGTCGTCGCCCAGCACCCGCTCGGTGGCGGCGCCGGTGTGCACGGTCAGCCCCAGCTGCTCGATGTGCCGGGTCAGGGTCGCACCACCGGCGTCGTCGACCTGCACCGCCATCAGCCGCGGCGCCATCTCGACGACGTGCGTCTCGAGGCCGAGCTGGGCCAGGGCGTTGGCCGCCTCGAGCCCGAGGAGACCGCCGCCGATGACCGCGCCGACGGTGGCGGTCGCCGCGGCCTCGCGGATCGCCTCCAGGTCCTCGATGGTGCGATAGACGAAGCAGCCCGGCAGGTCGTGACCGGGGATCGGCGGCACGAACGGCGCCGCGCCGGTGGCGAGCACGAGCTCGTCGTACCCGATCACGTCGCCGCCCGAGAGCAGCACGGTCCGGGTCTCGGGGTCGAAGCCCTCGACCTCGGTGCCGGTCAGCAGCCGCACGCGCGGGTCGTCGTACGCCCCGGTCGGCAGGAAGGACAGCTCGTCGGCGCCGACCTGGAAGAAGGAGGTGAGCGCGACCCGGTCGTACGCCGCGCGCGGCTCGTCGCCGACGACCACGAGATCGTGGGTCTCGGTGAGGCCGCGCTCGATCGCGGCCTGGACGAACCGGTGGCCGACCATGCCGTGGCCGGCGACGACGAGGGTCCTGCGGTGGTGCGGGCTCATGTGGTGGTTCCCTCCAGGGTGCGGGTGGCGAGGAGCTGACGGACCGCGGGGGCGCAGCCGCCGCAGCCGGTGGTGGCACGAGTGGTCGTCCTCGCGTCCTCGAAGGACGCGCAGGCGCGGATGCGGCCGGCACTGACGCCGGCGCAGGCGCAGACCTCGGCCTCGTCGGGGAGCACCATCGGGGTCGCGACGCGCTCCCCCATCAGCAGGTCGCCCGGCTCGCGCGGGCCGAGGACGGTGCCGCGGTCGTAGTGCTGGGTGATCAGGCCGATCCGCGACAGGTCGCCGACGAGGGTGGCGGCGACGATGACGCCGTCGCGGACGACGAGCTTGCGGTGGCTCCCGACGACCGGGTTGGACACCTCGACGACCTGGCCCTCGGCCCTCTCGGGGTCGCCGAGGACGGCGACGTCGAGGTCGGTGGCCCGCAACCGGGCGACGGTGCGGGCGCCGTCGTACGAGACGTCCTCGCCGGCGAGGTGGCGGGCGAGGAGCCCCGCCTGCTCCCAGGCCGGCGGCACGAACCCGGTGACCTGGGAGCCGTGCTGGGCGCAGTCGCCGATGGCGTGGATGCGGTCGTCGCTGGTGCGCAGGTGGTGGTCGACCACGATGCCGCGGCGTACGTCGAGGCCGGCGCGGCGGGCCAGCGCGGTCGAGGGCCGGCCGCCGGCGGTCAGCACGACCAGGTCGGTCTCGAGGGTGTACCCGTTGTCGAGGGTGAGGCCGGCGTCGTCGAGGCGAACGGCGCGCGCGCCGGTGTAAACGGTCGTCCCGAGGCGCTCGAGGTCGCGGGCGAGGATCGCGCCGGCGCGGCCGCCGACCTGGCTGCGCAGCAGGTGCTCGCCGCCCTCGACGACCTCGGTCGCGAGGCCGCGGATGCTGAGAGCGCGAGCGACCTGGAGGCCGAGCAGTCCGCCGCCGACGACCACGGCGTTGCGCGCGTGGGCCGCGGCCGTGTCGAGCCGGCGGCAGTCCTCGAGCGTGCGGAAGGCGTGGACCCTCTCGTGGAGGCGGCCGTCCATCCGGACCAGTCCGCGGATCGGCGGCAGGGTCGGGATGCTGCCGGTGGCCAGGACCAGCCGGTCGTAGGCCACCCGGCCGCGGTCGGCCAGCTCGACCTCGCGGTCCTCGCGGTGGATCTCCACGACCCGGGTGCCGAGGCGCAGGTCGAGGTGCGCGGGCATCCGCATCGCGATCGCGTCGGCGCTGTGCGTGCCCTCGAGCACCGCGGAGAGCAGGATCCGGTTGTACGGCGGGTGCGGCTCGTCGCCGAGCAGCGTCACGTCGAGCCCGGCGAGTCCCTCGGCGAGCCGGGTCGCGGCCATGCCGGCTCCGACGATGACGATGCGCTCGGCGCCGGTCACGCGGTCACCGCGCAGGCGCAGACCTTGAACTCCGGCATCCGGCTGACCGGGTCGAGCGCGTCGTTGGTGAGCCGGTTGGCTCCGACCCAGTGGAACGGCACGAAGACCGTGTCCGGCCGGATCGTGTCGACCACGCGCGCCGGCGCCTTCAGCTCGCCGCGCCGCGTGGTGACGACGACCGGCTCGCCGTCGTGCGCCCCGATCCGGTCCGCCAGCATCGGGTGCAGCTCGACGAACGGCCCGTCGTCGGGCAGCTCGCGGACGCGGCGGGTCTGCGCGCCGGACTGGTACTGCGCGAGCACCCGGCCCGTCGTCAGGTGGAGGGGGTACGCCGCGTCGACCGGCTCGGCCGGGCCACGGTGCTCGACCGCGACGAACCGCGCGCGCCCGTCCTCGTGCGCGAAGGAGGAGGCGAAGAGCCGCGGCGTACCCGGGTGGTCGTCGGTCGGGCACGGCCAGAAGACACCGTTCTCCTCCCGGATGCGGTCGTAGGTGATGCCGGCATAGTCGGCGCGCCCACCCGACGAGGCGCGCCCGAGCTCGGCGAAGACCGCCTCGGGGTCGGTCTCGAAGACGACCGGCGCTCCGACGCGGGACGCGATGCCGGCGATCACGTCCAGGTCCGACCGCACACCCTCCGGTGGCGCCACGGCCCGCTGGCGCAGGATCACCCGGCCCTCGAGGTTGGTCATCGTGCCGGTCTCCTCGGCCCACTGCGTCACCGGCAGCACGACATCCGCCAGGGCCGCGGTCTCGCTCATCACGATGTCGGCGACGACGAGCAGGTCGAGGTCGGCCAGCCGCGAGGCGACGTGCGTGGCGTTGGGCGCCGACACCACGATGTTGCTGCCGAAGACCAGCAGCGCCTTCGGGCCGCCGTCGGTGCCGAGCGCGCCGAGCAGCTCGTACGCCGAGCGCCCCTTGCCCGGCAGGGTCGCGGCGGGGACTCCCCACACCCGCGCCACGTGCTCACGCGCTGCCGGGTCGTCGATCATCCGGTAGCCCGGCAGCTGGTCGGCCTTCTGCCCGTGCTCGCGGCCGCCCTGGCCGTTGCCCTGCCCGGTCAGGCAGCCGTAGCCCGCGAACGGTCGACCCGGCATCCCGAGCGCCAGCGCGACGTCGATCCAGGCCAGCACCGTGTCCGTGCCCTGCGCGTGCTGCTCGGCGCCGCGCGCGGTCAGCACCATCGCCCGGTCGGCTCCGGCGAGCAGCGTGGCGAGCGCCCGCAACGACGACGCCGGCACCCCCGTCACCCGCTCGACCCGCTCGGGCCACCACGCGGCGACCGCGCGCCGTACGTCGTCCCAGCCGGTCGTGCGCGCGGCGACGTAGGGCTCGTCGACGGCCCCCATCGCGTCGAGCAGGTGCAGGACCCCGAGCGCGAGCGGCAGGTCGGTGCCCGGCACCGGCTGCAGGAACGTGTCGGCGCGGTCGGCGGTCGGCGTGCGTCGCGGGTCGATGACGACCACGTGCCCGCCGTTGGCGCGCAGCCGATCGAGGTGGCGCGCGGCCGGCGGCATCGTCTCGGCCAGGTTGGACCCGACCAGGACGAGCACGTCCGTCTGCTCGACGTCGGCGAGGGGGAAGGGCAGGCCGCGGTCGATCCCGAACGCCCGGTTGGCGGCCGACGCCGCCGACGACATGCACCAGCGGCCGTTGTAGTCGATCTGGCTGGTGCCGAGGGCGACGCGCGCGAGCTTGCCGAGCTGGTAGGCCTTCTCGTTCGTCAGCCCGCCGCCCCCGAAGACGCCGACCGCGTCCGCGCCGTACGACGTCCGCAGCTCGCGCAGCCGGCCGGCG
Source organism: Nocardioides conyzicola (assembly GCF_039543825.1). Taxonomy (NCBI): domain Bacteria; kingdom Bacillati; phylum Actinomycetota; class Actinomycetes; order Propionibacteriales; family Nocardioidaceae; genus Nocardioides; species Nocardioides conyzicola. The sequence continues at coordinate 1,354,588 of NZ_BAABKM010000002.1, forward strand.
ACCAGGTCGAGCGCCTCGTCCCAGCCGGTGGCCCGGACCTCACCGGTCTCGCGGTCGCGCACGAGCGGTGTCGTCAGCCGCTCGCGATGACCGCGCAGCCCGGTGGCCGTCCAGCCCTTGCGGCACAGCGCCCCCTCGTTGACGGGGAACTCCGGCCACGCCTGGACCTCGAGCGTGCGACCCGCCCGCTCGAGCGTCATGCCGCACTGCAGGGAGCAGTAGGGACAGTGGGTCTGGGTCATCTCGGGTTCGACTCAGACCCCGGCGACGGCAAGGCGGGTGACCTTGGTCGACGTACGCAGGTAGACGGCGTACGTGACCGCGGCGCACAGCAGGTAGTAGGCGGTGAAGACCACGAACGCGCCCTTGGTCGCCGACAGCGGGTCGTAGACCCAGGGCGAGCTGAAGGCGATCGGGATCAGGAAGCCGCCCATGGCGCCGATCGCTCCGATGACACCGAGCGCGGCGCTGGCCTGCTTGGTCGCCGCCGTGATGGCGGCCGTCCGCTCGGGCGTCCCGGCCGTCGTCGCGGTCTCGGCCTCGCGCCGCCAGATCGCCGGGATCATCTTGTACGTCGAGCCGTTGCCGATGCCGGTGGAGGCGAAGATCAGCAGGAAGAAACCGAGGAACCAAGGGAAGAGCGACTGGTTGTCGCTGGCGACCGCCGGGTCGGCGGTCGGGTTCGGGGTCAGCTGCATCAGCGTCACCAGCACCGCCAGCGTGAAGACCACCATGCCGGTGAAGGCCCCGAGGGTGACCCGGGCGCCGCCGTACTTGTCGGCGAGCCAGCCGCCGAGCGGCCGGGTGACCGAGCCGATGCCGGCGCCGAGGAACGCGAAGTAGGCGAAGTAGATGCCGGTGCCGAGCGGCGCGGGCTCGGGCACCCAGAAGTTCAGCTTGATCAGCAGCGGCATCGCGGCCGAGTAGCCGATGAACGAGCCGAAGGTGCCGATGTAGAGGAGCGCCATGATCCAGGTGTGCGGCTTGCGCACCACCTGCAGCTGCTCACGCGGCTTGGACGTGGCGCCGGTGAGGTTGTCCATCCAGAGGTACGCCGCGATCGTGGCGAGGACGGCCAGCCCGGCGTACACGAACCCGGCGGTCTGCAGGTGGAGACCGCCCTCGCTGGCCTTGACCAGCCCGAAGATCCCGGCACCGCCGATGATCACCGGCAGCAACAGCTGGATGACCGCGACCCCGGCGTTGCCGCCTGCGGCGTTGAGCCCCAGCGCGGTGCCCTTCTTCGACGCCGGGTAGTAGAAGTTGATGTTCGCCATCGAGCTGGCGAAGTTGCCGCCGCCGAAGCCGGCGGTCGCGGCGATCAGGCAGAAGACCCAGTACGGCGTGCCCTGGTCCTGGACCGCGACCGCGAAGAGGAGCGTCGGGACCAGCAGCAGGGCGGCGCTGATCATCGTCCAGTTGCGGCCGCCGAACCGCGGCACCGCGAACGTGTACGGCAGCCGCAGCAGCGACCCCACCAGGTTGGGCAGCGCGACCAGGACGAAGAGCTGCTGCGGGGTGAACGAGAAGCCCATCTGCAGCAGGAACGCCGAGCTGACGCTCCAGATCAGCCAGACCGAGAAGCCGAGGTGCTCGGCGAAGATCGACCAGATCAGGTTGCGCCGGGCGACCTGCCGGCCGCCGTTCTCCCAGAACTCGGGATCCTCCGGGCGCCAGTCGTCGATCCAGTGGCCGGCTCGTCGGGTCGGTGCCGCGGCCGCCGTCGCGGGGGTGTCGGTGAGGGTCATGCGAGCCACGCTCGGCCGCCGACGTTTCGCCCGCCTCAGGACGCCGTACCGGAAACGTCAACTTGTCCTCACGACCTCACGCCCCGCACGACCTCACAGCCCCGGGTGGTCTCGAGCCGGGCGACCGCTCGTCGCGCGAGACGGACCACTCGTCGTTTCGACCGCGCCACTGGTCGCGGATCTCGCTCGCACCCCTGCCCGACTCCCGAGCGGATCGGCAGGGTGACGGCCATCACATCCGGCCAGCGGAAGGCGCGACACCGTGACCGATCTCAACCCCACGCCGCACGAGCGCGCGGCCCGCCACGACCCGATCTACGACACGCTCCACCAGGAGCCGGACTTCGTCGAGCTCCGCCGGGCCTACCGGGCCTTCGTCTTCCCGGCGACGATCGCGTTCCTGTCCTGGTACCTGCTCTACGTCGTGATGAGCAACTGGGCCCATGACTTCATGAGCCACCAGCTCTGGGGCAACATCAACGTCGCCCTGGTCTTCGGGCTCCTGCAGTTCGTCACGACGTTCGTGCTCGCCTGGATCTACAGCCGCTACTCCACCAGCAGGCTCGACCCGCTGGCCCGTCGCCTCGACGAGCAGTACATCGCCGAGCTCGAGGGGAGGAGCTGACATGGACGGCGACCAGGTCCTCACCACGTCCCTCTTCCTGCTGGTCGTGGCGATCACGGTCGGCATCACCTTCTGGGCCAGCCGGCAGACGTCCGGCGCGGCCGACTTCTACGCGGGCGGACGCGGCTTCTCCGGCGTCCAGAACGGTCTCGCGATCGGCGGCGACTACATGTCGGCGGCGTCGTTCCTCGGCATCTCCGGCGCCATCGCGCTGAGCGGGTACGACGGCTTCCTCTACTCGATCGGCTTCCTCGTCGCCTGGCTGGTGGCGCTGCTGCTCGTCGCCGAGATGCTGCGCAACGCCGGTCGCTACACGATGGCCGACCAGCTGGCGTTCCGGATGCGCCAGCGCCCCGTCCGTACGGCGGCCGCCACGTCGACCGTCGTGGTGTCGATCTTCTACCTGCTGGCCCAGATGGTCGGCGCCGGTGCTCTCGTCGCGCTGCTGCTCGACGTCAGCAGCGACACGGCGAAGAACATCACGATCTTCGCGGTCGGCGCCCTGATGATCTTCTACGTCACCGTCGGCGGCATGAAGGGCACCACCTGGGTGCAGATCGTGAAGGCCGTGCTGCTGATGGCGGGCTCCGCGCTGATCGTCGTGCTGGTGCTCGCCAAGTTCGACTTCAACCTCTCCGACCTGCTCGGCACCGCGGCCTCCAACAGCGGCAAGGGCCAGGCGTTCCTCGAGCCCGGGCTCAAGTACGGCGTGAGCGACACCAGCAAGATCGACTTCCTCTCGCTCGGCATCGCGCTGGTCCTCGGTACGGCGGGCCTGCCGCACATCCTGATCCGCTTCTACACCGTGCCGACGTCACGCGACGCCCGGAAGTCGGTGCTGTGGGCGATCGGCCTCATCGGCGTCTTCTACCTCTTCACCCTGGTGCTCGGCTTCGGTGCCGCGGCCCTGCTCAACAAGGGGGACTACGCCAAGGTCGCGGCCTCGGGCGGCAACCTCGCCTCGCCACTCCTCGCCCAAGCCGTCGGTGGCGGCGACGGCTCGACCGGAGGCGCCGTCCTGCTGGCGCTGATCTCCGCGGTCGCGTTCGCCACGATCCTCGCGGTCGTGGCCGGACTGACCCTGACCTCGTCGGTCAGCGTCGCCCACGACATCTACAACGGCGTCATCCGGCGGGGCCAGGCCTCGGAGAAGGACGAGCTGAGGGTCACCCGTTGGTCGGCGCTCGCCATCGGCCTGGTGGCGATCCTCCTCGCGATCCCGGCGCAGCGGCTCAACGTCGCGTTCCTGGTCGCGCTGGCCTTCGCAGTGGCGGCGTCGGCCAACCTGCCGGCGATCCTCTACAACATGTTCTGGAAGGGGTTCAACACCCGCGGCGCCCTCTGGAGCATCTACGGCGGCCTGATCTCCTCGGTCGGGCTCGTCATCTTCTCGCCGATCATGTCCGGCAAGGGCGTCGACCCGGTCAGTGGCAAGAACCTGTCGCTGCTGCCGACCAGCATCGACATCTCGTGGTTCCCGCTGGAGAACCCGGGCATCGTCTCGATCCCGCTCGCCTTCTTCCTGGGCTGGCTCGGGTCGGTGACCTCGAAGGAGCCGGACGCCGAGGAGCGCTACACCGAGCTCGAGGTCCGCGCGCTCAGCGGCGCCGGGTCGGAGAAGGCCGTCCAGCACTAGCCGAAGACCACCCCTAGCCGACCGGTACCCGCCACGTCCTACTGTGGCGGGTACCACTAGTTCTGATCCTAGGAGCGAGACGTGAGCGAAGAAACCCTGTCGAACCTGCTCAAGGAGGACCGGCGGTTCGAGCCGCCGGCGGACATCGCGGAGCACGCCAACCTGAAGGAGGAGGCGTACGAGCGGGCCGCCTCCGACCGCGAGGCGTTCTGGGCCGAGCAGGCCGAGCGGCTCGACTGGGCCCAGAAGTGGGACCGCGTCCTCGACTGGGACAACGCCCCCTTCGCGCAGTGGTTCGTCGGCGGCAGGCTCAACGCGTCGTACAACTGCGTCGACCGCCACGTCGAGGCGGGCCGCGGCGACAAGGTGGCCCTGCACTGGGTCGGCGAGCCGCTCGACGACACCCGCGACATCACCTACGCCCAGCTCAAGGACGAGGTCTCGAAGGCCGCCAACGCCCTGATCGAGCTCGGGGTCCAGACCGGCGACCGGGTCGCGATCTACCTGCCGATGATCCCCGAGGCCGTCGTCGCGATGCTGGCCTGCGCGCGGATCGGGGCCCCGCACACGGTGGTCTTCGGCGGCTTCTCCGCCGACGCGCTGGCCTCGCGGCTCGACGACTGCCAGGCCAAGGTCGTGATCACCTCCGACGGCGGCTACCGGCGCGGCGCCCCGTCGGCGCTGAAGCCTGCGGTCGACGAGGCCCGCACCAAGACCGACGTCGTGGAGAAGGTGCTCGTCGTCCGCCGTACCGGCCAGGACGTCGACTGGGACGACGACGTGGACGTGTGGTGGCACGACGCGGTCGACAGCGCGTCGCCCGAGCACACCCCCGAGGCGTTCGACGCCGAGCACCCGCTCTACGTCATGTACACCTCCGGCACGACCGGCAAGCCGAAGGGCATCCTGCACACGACCGGCGGCTACCTGGTCGGTACGTCGTACACGCACTGGGCGGTCTTCGATCTCAAGGCCGAGACCGACGTCTACTGGTGCTCGGCCGACATCGGCTGGGTGACCGGCCACTCCTACATGGTCTACGGGCCGCTCGCCAACGGCGCGACGCAGGTGATGTACGAGGGCACGCCGGACGCGCCCGAGCGCGGCCGCTGGTGGCAGATCATCGAGGACTACAAGGTCACGATCTTCTACACGGCGCCGACCGCGATCCGGTCGTTCATGAAGCAGGGGCGCGAGATCCCGGACCGCTTCGACATGTCGTCGCTGCGGATCCTCGGCTCCGTGGGTGAGCCGATCAACCCGGAGGCCTACGTCTGGTACCGCCACGTCATCGGCGGCGACCGCACGCCGGTCGTGGACACCTGGTGGCAGACCGAGACTGGCATGATCATGATCAGCCCGCTGCCCGGGGTCACCCACGGCAAGCCCGGCTCGGCGATGATCCCGATCCCCGGGGTCGCAGCCGACGTGGTCACCGAGGAGGGCACGTCCGTGCCCAACGGGTCCGGCGGCTACCTCGTGCTCACCGAGCCCTGGCCCTCGATGCTGCGCACGATCTGGGGCGACGACCAGCGCTACAAGGACACCTACTGGTCCCGCTACGCCGACCAGGGCTGGTACTTCGCCGGCGACGGCGCCAAGAAGGACTCCGACGGCGACCTCTGGGTGCTGGGCCGGGTCGACGACGTGATGAACGTGTCCGGTCACCGGCTCTCCACCACCGAGATCGAGTCGGCGCTGGTCTCGCACCCGAAGGTCGCCGAGGCCGCGGTCGTCGGCGCCAAGGACGAGGACACCGGCCAGGCGGTCTGCGCGTTCGTGATCCTGCGCGAAGAGGCCGGCGACGGCGGCGCGGACATCGTCGAGGAGCTGCGCAACCACGTCCGCAAGGAGATCGGCGCGATCGCGAAGCCGCGCCAGATCATGATCGTCGCCGAGCTCCCCAAGACCCGCTCCGGCAAGATCATGCGCCGCCTGCTGCGTGACGTGGCCGAGCACCGCGAGGTCGGCGACGTCACCACCCTCGCCGACTCCACCGTCATGGACCTGATCAAGCAGCAGGAGGACGCCGGCTCCGGCGACGAGTAGCCGACTCGGCGTCCGTGCATCTGTAGGGTGGGCGCAGGTGCGCCGGGAAGTCTGGTCGGCATGACGTCGCCGACCCCTGAGGACCCCCGTGACCAGCCCCACCCCCGCCGGACCGCAGCGGTCCCGGCTGTTCGCGCGAGGGTCGTTCCTCGAGAGCTCGCGTACGGCGGGGATCCTGCGCGCCGAGACCACCGGCGGGATCCTGCTGCTGGTCGCCGCGGCGGTCGCGCTGGTGTGGGCCAACAGCCCGGTCCGTGACTCCTACTTCACGCTGCGCGACACGGTCATCGGGCCGCACGCGTTGCACCTCGACCTGTCGCTCGGCGGCTGGGCGTCCGACGGGCTGCTGGCGGTCTTCTTCTTCGTCGCCGGTCTCGAGCTGAAGCGGGAGTTCGTCGCCGGCGACCTGCGCGACCCACGGCGCGCAGCGCTCCCGGTCGTGGCCGCCGTCGGCGGGATGACGACCCCCGCGCTCATCTACGTGCTGTGGAACCTCGGCACCGGCGGCGAGCTCGTCGGGTGGGCGATCCCGACCGCCACGGACATCGCCTTCGCGGTCGCGATCCTCGCGGTCATCAGCACGCACCTGCCGACCGGGCTGCGGACCTTCCTGCTCACCCTCGCCGTGGTCGACGACCTGCTCGCCATCACGATCATCGCGATCTTCTACACCGACCACCTGAGCCCGGCGTACCTCGCGCTCGGGCTGGTGCCGATCGCGGCCTTCGGCGTGCTCGCCCAACGGCGCATCTACCGCGCTTGGCTGCTGCTGCCGCTCGCGCTCCTGGCGTGGGGCCTGGTCCATGCGTCCGGCGTGCACGCCACCGTCGCCGGCGTGCTGCTGGCCTTCACGGTGCCGGTGCGCCGCGCCGACGGCTCGGCCGGCCGCGGCCTCGCCGAGCACCTCGAGCACCTGGTCCGCCCGATCTCCGCCGGGTTCGCCGTGCCGGTCTTCGCCTTCTTCGCCGCCGGCGTGTACGTCGGGGGCGGGTCCGGCCTGGCCGACGCGCTCACCGACCGGATCGCGCTGGGCATCGTCTGCGGCCTGGTCGTCGGCAAGACGGTCGGCATCGCGGGCTCGACCTGGCTGCTCGCGCGGTTCACGCGCGCCACGCTCGACGACGAGCTCAGCTGGGTCGACGTGATCGGGATGTCGATGCTGGCCGGTGTCGGCTTCACCGTCTCGCTGCTGATCGGCGAGCTCGCCTTCGGCACCGGCACCACCGCCGACGACCACGCCAAGGTCGGCGTGCTGGTCGGCTCGCTGGTCGCGACGGCCCTGGCGTCCGTCGTGCTGCGCAGCCGCAACCGGGTCTACCGACAGCTGTGCGAGCTGGAGGAGCGTGACGCCGACGGAGACGGGGTACCCGACGTCTACCAACACGACGACAACACGAACTGAGGGTTCTGTAGGGTGACGCGCATGGCGAACAACCAGCCCCCGACCCCTTCCCCGACCGAGGGCGATCCCACCATCGGCCGGCTGGTCCACGACGCCACCCGAGACATCTCGACCCTGGTCCAGAAGGAGATCCAGCTCGCCAAGTCCGAGCTGAAGGTCAGCGTCAAGGCCGGCGGCATCGGCATCGGCATGTTCGCGGCGGCGGGCTTCCTGCTCGTCCTGGCCGTGATCATGCTGTCGGTCTCGATCGCCTACTTCATCAACTGGAACGGTGACGGCCTCGCGCTGCACTGGGCGTTCCTGATCGTCTTCGGCTTCTACGCCCTGGTCGCCGGGCTGCTCGTCTACCTCGGCATCCGCAGCGTGAAGAAGGTGCGCGCGCCGGAGAAGGCGATCGAGCAGGGTCGCGAGATCCCCAAGGCGCTGAAGGGTCAGCACAGCTGACCTGCGGCTGACTATCCGGCGCAGTTGCCGGTGCTGACCGAGTCCGAGCTGCTGAGCCCCGCCGCCGCGGCCTGTGCCACCTGGTCGGCGGTGAGCGCGTAGCCCGTGTCATGGTCGTTGACCGACGCCGCGAAGACGACACCGACGACGTCGCCGGCCGACGAGACGATCGGGCCGCCGGAGTTGCCCGGGCGGATCAGTCCGCGCAGCGAGTAGACGTCGCGGATGACCGTGCCGTTGCCGTAGATGTCCGGCGAGCGGAGCCGCTGCTGGGAGCGGATGCGACCGGGCTGGACGTCGTACGGGCCGTCCTCGGGGTAGCCGAGGATGGCGACGCCGGTGCCGGCGTCCGCCGTACGGTCGAAGTTGAGGGTCGCGGTGTCGCCGCTGTCGAAGGCGAGCACGGCGACGTCGACGTTGGGGTTGTAGTAGACGACGTCGGCGGACAGCGTGGAGTCGCCGATCTTGACCTCGGGGTCGTCGACGCCGGCGACGACGTGGGCGTTGGTCATCAGGCGGTTGGGGGCGTAGACGAAGCCCGACCCCTCCACCCCGCGGCCGCAGGAGTTGCCGCCCCTGACCTTGACCACGCTGGCGGCGGCCCGGTCGACGTCGGGGTCGCGCAGCAGCCGCTTGGGGCCGGGGCCGACCTCGACGATCCGCTCCGGGGCGAAGGGCTCGAGGTAGCGCGGGAAGAAGCTGGTGCCGACCACGTTGTTGAACGCCTGGAGCGCGCCGTCGGCGGTGTCCGGGAGCGCCTCGTCGACGTGCGCGAGGACCGCCGACTCCCGCACCAGAGGCGTGATGCCGTTGATCCGCGAGCCCGAGATCGCGACGCCGAGCGCCCACGCGACGATCAGGACCGCCACCGCGCTGAGCAGCGCGCCGCCGACCGCGTCGACCGCGCGGACCGGCTGCCAGGTGATCTTGTCCCGCAGCCGCGAGCCCACGAACTGGAAGACCGCCTGCCCCAGCGAGGCCGAGAGGATCACGATGAAGAGAGCGCCGAGCGACACCCACATCGACGGGTTGGCATCACCGAGCGCCGTGGGTGCCAGCCAGACCCCGAAGAGCCCGCCGAGCAGCAGCCCGGTCGTGGCGAACGCGCCGGTGATGAAGCCCTGCCAGTAGCCCGACAACGCGTAGGCGAGGACGAGGACGACGAGCAGCCAGTCGAGCAGGTTCACCGAGCACCTCCGCGGCGCAGGTCGTCCTCGATGTCGAGCAGCGCGGCGGTGCGTCGCTCCTGACCGGTGAACATGTACGCCGGGAGGTCACGCACCCGCGACTCGTCCCACGGCACCGACCAGCCGAGGAAGTCGAGGAGCCGCGCGATGATGCCGCCGGTGAAGCCCCACAGGATGACCTCGTGGTCGGGACCGATCAGGAACCCCGGGCTGCGGTAGTCGCCCACCGGCATCCGGACGGTGATCCGGTGTGCCGGGTCGACCAGCTCGGCGATCGGCACGTGGTGGATCGCGTGCACCTCGGCCCGGCTCACGACGGAGACCTCGGCCGGCTCGCTCCACCAGCCCAGGACGGGCGTGACCGCGAAGTTGCTGGGCGGCAGCCAGAGCTCGGGCAGGCGGCCGAAGACCGCGACCGAGCTCGGGTCGACGCCGACTTCCTCCTCCGCCTCACGGAGGGCAGCCTCGACCACGTTCTCCCCCGCGTCCAGTGACCCGCCGGGGAAGGAGACCTGACCGGGGTGCGAGCGCATGTCGTGAGCGCGTTCGGTGAGCAGCAGCTCGGGACCGTGCGGGCCCTCCCCGAAGAGCATGAGGACCGCCCCACGGCGGGCGTCGCTGTCCGGGGGCGGCACGAAGCTGGTCAGGTCGGAGGCCTCGATCTCGCGAGCCGCCTGCTCGACCGGTCGCAGCCAGTCCGGGAGCTCCGTCACAGGTCGGTCCCCAGGTGTGCGTCGACCAGGTCGAGGAGCTCGTCGTACGACCCGACGCCGCCGAGCTGCTGGTAGGCCAGGTCGCCGTCGGCGTCGATGATCGCGAGGTAGGGGTAGCCCTGGATGCGGGGAAACGGCTTCTGCCCGCTCAGGTCGCCGCCCGGGTCGGCGAGCAGGGGGTAGGTCACCCCGACCTTCTTGGCGAACTCGAGCGCGGCCTGGGGCTGCATGTCGGCGGTGTCGATGCCGAGCACCGGGACGGCGTCGCCGTGCTTCTCGTAGAACTCCTGCAGGGCCGGCATCTCCTTGCGGCACGGAGCGCAGTAGGACTGCCAGAGGTTGACGATCATCGGACCCTTCAGCGTGGCCAGGTCGACGTCGGGGCCGCCGCCCAGGCACGGGAGGGTCACCTCCGGGAGCCCGCCGTCGGCGGTCCCTGGCTGGCAGTCCTCGATGCCGGCGGCCTGCTTGATCTGACGCAGCTGGGGCGTGTCGACCTCGACCTTGGCGTCGCCCGGCGCCTGCGAGTCGGAGCCGCACCCGGTGAGGAGCCCGCTCAGCAACCCACCCAGCAGCACGGCCGCGACGAGCGCGGCCGGGAGGCGGCGCGTCATGCTCTGCCCTCGGTCTTCACCAGCTTGGCCGCGACCTCGGGGTCGGTCGGCCCCTCGCCGTACGACGGGCACCACTTCGCGACCGTGCACGCACCGCAGGCGGGCTTCTGCGAGTGGCAGACCCGGCGGCCGTGCCAGATCAGGTGGTGGCTGAGCAGGGTCCAGTCGCGCTTCTCGAAGAGGGCGCCGACGGCGTGCTCGACCTTGACCGGGTCGGTCTCCTCGGTCCAGCCGAAGCGGCGCGCGAGGCGCCCGAAGTGCGTGTCCACGGTGATCCCGGGGATCCCGAACGCGTTGCCGAGCACGACGTTGGCGGTCTTGCGGCCGACGCCGGGCAGCTTGACGAGGTCCTCGAGGCGGGCGGGCACCTGCCCGCCGTGGTCGGTGACCAGCGCCGCGCTGAGCTTGAGCAGGGACTCGGTCTTGGCCCGGAAGAACCCGAGCGGGCCGACGATCCCCTCGAGGGTGGCGCGGTCGGCGGCCGCCATCGCCTTGGGGTCGGGGTAGGCCGCGAACAGGGTCGGTCGGACCGCGTTGACCCGCTTGTCCGTGGTCTGCGCGGAGAGCACGGTGACCACCAGGAGCTGGAACGGGTCGTCGAAGTCGAGCTCGGTCTTCGCGTCCGGGTAGGTCTCCCCCAGGACCCGGTCGATCTTGCGCGCACGACGCACCAGCCCGGTGCGGGTCTCAGTGACGGGGGCAGGCACGGCGCAAGCGTACGGCGCGGCGCGGACACCACCGATTCGGCCGCCGATTCCCGGTCCGGACCAGCGCGCGCCCGACTTGCGGACACCGGTGCTGCCTGTGAGGTTTCCCACTGGCTAGGATCAGCGAGGAACCCGTGCGCTTGCGGGTCACTTCACGAGGAGGATCCGTGGACAACGACGTACTCCGTCAGGCACCGCTTTTCAGCGCGCTCGACGACGAGGCCGCCACCGCCCTGCGCGGCTCGATGGCCGAGAGCCGCCTGCGTCGCGGGGACGTGCTGTTCCACGAGGGCGACTCCGGCGACAAGCTGTACGTCGTCCTCGACGGCAAGGTGAAGCTCGGGCGCACCTCCTCCGACGGTCGCGAGAACCTGATCGCCATCCTCGGCCCCGGCCAGATGTTCGGCGAGCTCTCGCTCTTCGACCCGGGCCCGCGGTCGGCGACCGTCACCGCGGTGACCGACGCGACCTTCGCCTCGCTCTCCCACGAGGACCTGCTGCGCTGGCTCGAGGGCCGCCCGGGCGTCGCCCGCGGCCTGCTCGCCCAGCTCGCCGGCCGCCTGCGCAAGGCCAACGACGTCGTCGCCGACCTGGTCTTCTCCGACGTGCCCGGTCGCGTCGCCAAGGCGCTGCTCGACCTCGCCGACCGCTTCGGCCGCACCGCCGACGACGGCGTCCACGTGCACCACGACCTCACCCAGGAGGAGCTCGCCCAGCTGGTGGGCGCCTCCCGCGAGACCGTCAACAAGGCGCTCGCCGACTTCGCCTCGCGCGGCTGGCTGCGCCTCGAGCCCCGCTCGGTCGTGATCATGGACGTCGAGCGGTTGGGCAAGCGGGCTCGCTGAGCGTGGTCAGGGATACCCGGTTAACCGGGTATCCCTGAACTTCTATGGCACTGCAATGCCCGAGAAGTTGGCGAAGTGACCGAGAAGCTCGCCTCGGCTGACCCCCGAACCACCCCACCGCACCGTCATCAGGGGTGAGAGGGGGCGAGATGCCACAGCCGTACGACGAGGACGCGTTCCGCGCGTTCGTGCTCGCGCGCACGCCCGCCCTGTCGCGCACGGCGTACCTCCTCACCGGGAACGCCCACCTCGCGGAGGACCTGGTCCAGACCGCGCTCTTCAAGGCGGCCAAGAGCTGGGGCCGGATCCAGGGCGATCCGGAGCCCTACGTCCGGCGCATCCTGTACACGCAGAACGTCTCCTGGTGGCGCAGCCGCCGCCACGTCCGCGAGCACCGGCTCGGGGCGTACGACGAGGCCGCCACCCACCCCGACACCGACCTGCGGCTCAGCCTCGAGCAGGCCCTCGCGCGGCTGACCACCCGCCAGCGCACGGTGCTCGTGCTGCGCTACTTCGAGGACCTCACCGAGGTGCAGACCGCGGCCACGCTCGGGATCGGCGCCGGCACGGTCAAGTCGATCAGCCGCCAGGCGCTGGCCCGGTTGCGCACCCTCGCCCCCGACCTCGCCGAGCACGTGGGAGACCCTTCATGACCCTCCATGACGAGCTTCAGCGGATCGCCGACCGGGCCCCGGTTGCCGACGTCCCGGACGACACCTGGTCCCGCGCCCGCGACGCCCACCGCCGCAACGTGGCACTACTGGTCGCCGGCATCGCGGCCGTCCTCGCCCTCGTCGCCGGCGCCGTCGCCTGGGTGCCCGGCCACGTCGACCCGCCGGTCGCCGACACCGACTCCCTGGGCGTGCCCGACCACCTGTACGCCGTACCCGAGCGGATGGAGGCCCGCGACAACGATGGCGGCTGGATGCGTGACGAGGTCACCGACGACCCGACCGTGGTCGGCATCGGAGCCGCAGCATGGGTGACCAACGGCGGACTGCCGGTCGTCGTCGGCGCGTCCGACGGCGCCTACCACCTGCTCGACCTCCCCGACTTCGTCGGCAACAACTGGAGCTCTGCCGTCGGTCTCGGCGCTCCGACGATCGCGCTCGCGCCCGACGGGCGGCACCTGGCCTACAGCTACGCCGTGTTCGGCCCCGACGCTGCCACCGCGCCGATCCCGACCGGGATCCGGGTCGTGGACCTCACGACCGGCGCGCGGCGCGAGATCCCGGTGCCCGGCAAGGAGGGCACCGCCATCCGGCAGATCGAGTGGTCCCCGGACGGCTCCTGGCTGGCCTTCACCGGGACGCCGCAGGACACCTGGACCGAGATGTCCATGGGGAGCCGCGGTCCAGCGGTGCTCGGCCGGATCCCGCCCGGCCGCGAGCGGGCCCAGGTCAGGGACATCGGCAACGACCAGGCACCGATGTCGGTCGACGACCGGGGCACCGTCCAGTGGCAGAACGGGAAGATCCACGTCTGGGGCCCGGGAAGCCCGGATCCCGACGATCTCGAGTCCGTTGGTCACCTCTCCGACGGACGCCCCGTGGTGTTCGTCGAGGACACCGTGGACTTCCTGGGCGTGTGGAGCGAGGACGGTCTGCGCTCGCTGACGACCCTGGACCCCGGTGTCGGCAGCGACGTGACCGTGGCCACCGACCTGATGCCCCCGGAGCACCCGACGGTCGAACGCCCCGAGCCGAGCTGGCCGTGGTCGGAGGAGCGCCTCTCGATCACGATCGGCCTCGGCGTGGCCGCGGTGATCGCGGCGTGCCTCGGGCTCCGCTGGGTGGTACGCCGCTACCGCTCGGCCAGGTAGGCCAACTGCGCCCGCACCGACCACTCGGCGGCGCCCCAGAGCGACTCGTCGACGTCGGCGTACACGACCTCGACCACCTGCCGCGGCAGCGCCTCGTCCTCGGCCAGCTCAGCAGTGAGAGGCACGCCGAGCTCGTGCAGCGCGCGCTCGACCTGGGCCAGCCGCTCGCGCCGGTGCGCCAGGTAGAAGTCCAGGATCCCGAGGGCGTCGTCGAGCACCGGACCGTGCGCCGGCCACAGGGTCGTGACCTCACCCGCGAGCACCAGCGAGCGCATCCGCTCGATCGAGTCGAAGTAGGGCCCGAGCTGTCCGTCGGGATGCGCCACCACCGTCGTGCCCCGCCCCAGGACCATGTCGCCGGTCAGCAGCGCGCCGTCACCCGGCAGCACCAACGAGATCGAGTCGGCGGTGTGGCCCGGGGTCGTGAGCACCCGCACCGACAGGCCGTCGACGACGAGGTCCTCGCCGTCGACGAGGGGGTCGGCATCGACGCACAGCGCCGGGTCGAGGGCGCGTACGGCGCAGCCCTTGCGCGCCGCGAACTCCGCCGCGACCTCGGCGTGGTCGAAGTGGTGGTGGGTCAGCAGCACCAGCCCCACGTCGCCGAGCTCGGCGGTGAGCCGGTCGAGGTGACCGTCCTCGATCGGACCCGGGTCGACGACGATCGACGCCGACGCACCCGGCTCCTGCAGCACCCAGGTGTTGGTGCCGTCGAGCGTCATCATCCCCGGGTTGGGCGCCAGGAAGCAGCGGCCACGCGAGCCGAAGGACCCGCCGTACCAGGCGGTCATGGGCGACGTCGGGCCGCCACCAGCGGCCGCAGGCGGTCCGGCATCGACAGGGTCCAGCCATCGCCCAGCGGCTCGACGGACGGCGTGAACATCTCCACCGACCGCGAGGCCGCGACCGCGAGCACCTCCTCGGGCGACGCGTGCTCACCGACCTCCATCGAGGTGAGGTACGTCGGCGGCATCAGCGCCAGGTCACCGGTGTCGGCCTGATCGGCGGCCACCCGGGCCGGGATCCACGACACCGACGAGGACTCGGTCGACACGTCGCGGGTGACCTGGCCCGAGGGCAGCAGCGCCACGAAGAACCAGGTGCGGTAGCGCTTCGGCTCGAAGACCGGCGTCAGCCAGGCGTCCCAGACGCCGAGCAGGTCGGTACGCAGCACCAGCCCGCGGCGGTTGAGGAAGTCCGTCAGCGACAGCTCCCGCGACTCCAGGGCGACCCGGTCGGCCTCCCAGTCGTCCGCGGTCGTGTCGGCGACGATGCTCGTCTCCGACGTACCGGCCAGGAGCACGCCCGACTCCTCGAAGGTCTCGCGTACGGCGGCGCACACGAGCGCCCGCGCGGTCTCCTCGTCGCAGCCGAGGCGGGCCGCCCACTCGAGGGGGGTCGGACCGGCCCAGGCGACCGCGGTGTCGAAGTCGCGCGGATCGACGCCGCCGCCCGGGAAGACGCACATGCCACCGGCGAAGTCCATCGAGACCTGGCGGCGCATGTAGTAGACCTCGGGGCCGTCGGCGGACGCCCGCATCAGGATCACGGTGGCGGCGTTGCGCGGCTCGGCTGGCGTCTGCCGGCCGTCCTCGAACTCGCGCGCGATGTCGACCAGCCGGTCCGGCAGCGGGACCGGAGGGAGAGGAATCCTCACCCGGCCACCCGCACGATGATCTCCACCTCGACCGGCGAGTCCAGGGGCAGCACGGGCACGCCGACCGCCGAGCGGGCGTGGACGCCGGCGTCGCCGAAGACCTTGCCCAGCAGCTCGGAGGCGCCGTTGGCGACCTGGGGCTGGCCGGTGAAGTCGGGGGTCGACGCCACGAAGACGACGACCTTCACGACCTGGGCGACCCGGTCGAGGTCACCGACGACCGACTTCACGGCCGCGATCGCGTTGAGGGCGCACTGCTGCGCGGCGTCCTTCGCCTCCTCGGGCCCGACCTCGCCACCGACCTTGCCGGTCAGCAGGAGCTCGCCGTTCTTCATCGGCAGCTGGCCGGAGGTGAAGACCAGGTCCCCGCACGCGACCGCGGGCACGTAGACCGCCACCGGCGTGGGGACCTCGGGCACCGACAGGCCCAGCTCGGCCAAGCGGTCCTCGGGTGCGCTCATCGTCCGCTCACCCCTCGATCGGGCGCTTGAAGTAGCCGACGAGGTTCTCGGGGTTCATGCCGGGCGCGACCTGCACCAGCTCCCACCCGTCGGCCCCGAAGTTGTCCAGGATCTGCTTCGCCGCGTGCGTGAGGATCGGCGCGGTCAGGTACTCCCACTTCGTCATGCTCGGCACCCTACTCGGGGAGCACGCGGGATCCACCCGTGGTCGGACGCGGTCGCCTCCGCTCGCAACTAGGGTCGCTGCGTGAGCACCGTGGCCGAGCACCGCCAGCCCTGGCGGCTGAGCCCGCAGGGCCAGGTGTGGTTCGACATCGTGCTCGCGACGGGCCTGCTGCTGCCGGCCCTCGCGATGCCGTTCACCGAGGCCGGCTGGACCGGCTTCGCCGTCTCGGTCGGTCAGCTGGCACCCCTCTACTGGCGCCGCCGGCACCCGGTCGTGGTCTTCGCCGTCGTCGCCGGCTCCAGCGCCGCCCAGGCGCTCCTCCTGGACACGCCGTTGTGGAGCCAGGTCGCGTTCCCGGTCGCGGTCTACTCGGTCGCACGGTTCTCGCACACGCGGGCCGGCCTGGCCGCGCTCGCCACCGGGATCGCGGGCGCGTTCGTCGCGTCGTACGTCTGGTTGCTCGGCTTCGACCAGCTGATCCCGTCGGCCTTCACGTCGTACGTCCTCTTCATCACGGCCATCGTCGTCACGGCCTGGGCCCTCGGCACCCTCGGCCGCATCCGCCGGGCGTACGTCGACGCGCTGGTCGAGCGCGGCGAGCAGATCAGGCGCGAGGCGGCCCAGGAGATCGCCCTGGCGGCGTCGGACGAGCGCGCGCGGATCGCCCGCGAGATGCACGACGTCGTCGCACACGGGCTGTCGATGATCGTGGTGCAGGCCGACGGTGCGCGCTACGCGGCGGAGCGGGACCCGGCCGTCGCGACCGAGACCCTGGAGACGATCGCCGCGACCGGTCGTGCGTCCCTCACCGAGATGCGCCACACCCTGGGCCTGCTCCGCTCGGGCGGCGACCTCGAGCTCCGCCCGCAGCCCGGCATCGCGGACCTGGCCGGGATCGTGGTCGGCGACGACATCGACGCGACCCTCCCGGACCCGGCGACCACGGCGCCGGACGGCGTCGCGCTCACGGCGTACCGCATCGTGCAGGAGGCGCTCACCAACGTCCGCAAGCACGCCGGCCCGGACGTCCGGGTGCGCGTCGTGGTCGCCGTCGACGACGAGGCGACCGTGCTGGTCGAGGACGACGGCCGGGGCGCCGCCGTCACGGCCGCCGGCGGCGGCCTCGGGCTGCTCGGGATGCGGGAGCGGGTGCAGGCGCACGGCGGCACGCTCGAGGCAGGTCCCCGCGCGGGCGGCGGCTGGCGCGTCGCTGCGAGGCTGCCGCTATGACCATCCGCGTCTTCCTCGTCGACGACCAGCAGCTGGTGCGCAGCGGCTTCCGGATGCTGGTCGACAGCCAGCGCGACATGACCGTCGTCGGGGAGTCGGGCGACGGCGCCGACGCCGTCCAGCAGCTGGCGGTGACCGCTGCCGACGTCGTGCTCATGGACATCCGGATGCCGCGCCTGGACGGCGTCGAGGCGACCCGGTCGATCACTGCTCGCGGCGACCTCCCCCGCGTGGTCGTCCTGACGACGTTCGACCTCGACGAGCACGTCTTCGCCGCGATCAAGGCCGGCGCCGCCGCCTTCCTGCTCAAGGACGCGCTCCCCGAGGACCTGCTGACCGCGATCCGCGTCGTGCACGCCGGCGACTCGGTCGTGGCACCGAGCACCACCCGGCGGCTGCTCGACCGGTTCGCCGCCGAGCTCCCGGACCCGGTCACCGCGGCACCCGACGAGCGCATCGCCGGACTCACCGACCGTGAGCGCGAGGTCCTGGTGCACGTCGGTCGCGGCCGGTCCAACCACGAGATCGCCGCCGACCTCGTGGTCGCCGAGGCCACCGTGAAGACCCACATCGGCCGGCTCCTCGCCAAGACCGGCTCCCGCGACCGGGTCCAGCTGGTCGTGCTGGCGTACGAGACCGGGCTGGCCCGTACGACCTGAGTCGTACGCCGGGTCCGGCCCGCGGGCTGACGATCCGGCGGCCCGCGATCGCGAGAGTCGTGGCATGACGACCACCTCCCTCGCCGCCAGCGCCCGCGCCCTCACCCGTGTCTACGGGCACGGGGACACCGCCGTGCACGCCCTCCGCGGCGTCGACCTCGACCTGCCCGCCGGGCGCTTCACCGCGATCATGGGGCCGTCCGGCTCGGGCAAGTCCACGTTGATGCACTGCCTGGCCGGTCTCGACACCCCCACCTCCGGCACCGTCTCCGTCGCCGGGCGCGCCCTGCAGGACATGGACGACACGGCGCTGACCGTCTTCCGGCGCGAGCACGTGGGCTTCGTCTTCCAGTCCTTCAACCTGCTGCCGATGCTCACCGCCGGCCAGAACGTGCTGCTCCCCCTCGAGCTCGCCGGCCGCCGCGTCGACGCCGAGGCGCGGGAGCGCTACGACCTGGTCGTGGACGTGCTCGGCATCCGGGACCGGCTCGGCCACCGCCCGTCCGAGCTGTCCGGCGGCCAGCAGCAGCGGGTGGCGATCGCCCGCGCGCTGGTCACCCGGCCCGACATCGTCTTCGCGGACGAGCCCACCGGCAACCTCGACAGCGAGACGTCCGCCGAGGTGCTCGGCTTCCTGCGGCGCTCGGTGCGCGAGCTCGGCCAGACCGTCGTGATGGTCACCCACGAGACCGACGCCGCGGCGTACGCCGACGACGTCGTCGTCATCACCGACGGCCTCGCCGCCGACGTCCGTCCCGTGGCGGAGCCGGTCCGATGAGGACCGTGCTGCGCGCGTCGCTGCGCACCCACACCCGCCGCTACGTGTCGGCGGCGATCGCCGTCGTCATCGGCGTCTCCTTCATCGTCGTCACCAGCCTGCTGTCCGACGCCACCCGCGCCGGCCTGGTCGCCGGCGTCGAGGTGCCCTTCCGAGGTGCCGACGTCGTCGTCACCGACGTCAGCGCCGACGAGGCGGCCCGCATCGTCGACCGGGCGCAGCGGGACGGCGACTCCGCGGCCGTCCTCGGCTGGACTCCCCAGAGGGTCCGGGTCGGCGGGCGGCTCTTCGAGGACCGGGCCGATGTCGGCGGGGTCGCCGACGACGCTGGCCTGCGCTGGCAGGTGCTCCGCAAGGGCCGCTTCCCCGACGCTCCGGGCGAGGTCGTCGCCGACGTCAACGCGGTCAAGGGGCACGACGTCTCCCTCGGCGACAGCGTCGAGATCGGGACAGGTCGGGGATCGGTCGACGGCACCCTCGTCGGCCTCGTCGACACCCCCTCCGCCAGCAACGGCGCCCAGCTCTACCTGACCTGGGCGGACCTGCGCGGTCTCGACTCGGACCTGTGGATCGACTCGGTCGCGTACGCCGGACCCGGGTCGTCGTCGCTCGCCGCGACGCTCCCCGCGGGCGCCACGGTCCAGCCGCGCGACGAGTTCGTCGAGGACCGCCAGGCCGAGCTGACCAACGAGGTCAACGTGCTGGCGATCCTGCTGCTGGTGTTCGCCGCCATCGCGCTCTTCGTCTCGGTGCTGGTTATCGCCAACACCTTCTCGATCCTCTTCGCCCAGCGCGCCCGCGACGTCGCCCTGCTCCGCTGCGTCGGCGCGACCCGGCGCCAGGTGCTGCGCTCCGTGCGGGTCGAGGCGGTCGCGCTCGGCGTCGCGTCCGCGGCCCTCGGGCTCGTGGTCGGCACCGGCCTCGGCTACGCCCTCGTGGCGCTGGCGAAGTCCGCCCTGCCCAGCGGCAGCATGGCCTTCCCGGCGCCGTCGGGGCGTTGGTACGCCGGCGCTCTCGTCGTCGGCGTCCTCGTCACCGTCGTCGCGGCCTGGCTGCCCACCCGGCGAGTGGTCCGGGTCAGCCCGCTGGCGGCGCTGCGTCCCGACGACTCGACCAGCGTGCAGACCGGGGCCGGCCGGCTCCGCGTGCTGCTCGGCCTGGTCGGAGTCGCCGTCGGCGTCGGCCTGCTGGCGCTGTCGATCAGCGCGAGCAACGCGGTCGCGATGATCCTCGGCGGGATCGCGACCTTCAGCGGCGTGCTCCTGCTCGGCCCAGTCATCGTCCCGGCGCTGATCAGGGCGGTCGGGGGACTGGTCGGCCGGGTGGGTGGCACGCCCGTCCGGCTGGCGACCGAGAACGCCGTGCGCAACCCACGGCGTACCGCCGCCACGACCGCGTCCCTGCTCGTCGGCGTCACCCTGACCGCGGCCGTCCTGGTCGGGCTGGCGAGCTCCCGCAGCGCCGTCGACGAGGACCTCGACCACGACTATCCCGTCGACGTGACGCTCACCGCGACCGGTGCGCCGCTGGCGGCCGACGTGGCCGACCGGGTGCGGGCGGTGCCGGGGGTCGACTCCGCGATCACGCTCGCGGGCGTCTCCGCCGACGTGTCCGGTGCCGGCCGCCTGCCGGTGGTCGCCCAGAGCGGCGCCGTCGGCCTGGTCCGGGGCACCCCCGGCGTGGCCGCGCCGCGTCCCGGCGAGATCTGGGTCCCCGGGGACCTGATGGACGGCCTCGCCGACGGCGACCTGGTCACCGTGCGGGCCCGCGGCCGGACGGACCGGCTACGGGTCCGCGGCGGGGCGGGCTGGGGCGAGGCCGCGGTGGTGGCACCGTCCACGCTCGCGGATCTGACCGCCACCCCCCAGCCGTGGGCGGTCTGGGTGCGGGCCGACGACGGCGCCGACGCCGAGGACCTGGGCGGCGACCTGGATGCCATCGCCCAGTCGGTGGACGCCGACCTGGTCAACAGCCTGCGCGAGCGCTCGTGGGTGACCCTCCAGCTCGACATCCTGACGGGCACGGTCGTCGCCCTGCTGGGCATCGCCGTCGTGATCGCCCTGGTCGGCATCGGCAACACCCTCGGCCTGTCCGTGCTCGAGCGCGGCCGGGAGAACGCGCTGCTGCGCGCCCTCGGGCTCACCCGCCGTCAGCTGCGGGCCACGCTCGCGGCCGAGGCACTGCTGCTGTCGGTCGTTGCGACCGTGCTGGGCACGGTGATCGGGGTGGCGTTCGCGTGGGTCGCGGTCCACGCCCTCGTGCAGCGGGCGGTCGACGCCGCGCCGATGGTGCTGCCGTGGGGCCAGCTGGCTGCGGTGGTCCTGGTCGCCGGCGTGGCCGGGCTCCTGTCGGCTCTGCTGCCGGCGCGCCGCGCAGCTCGCACCACCCCGGCCGCCGGGCTCAGTGCCGACTGAGCGGGCTCGGGTTGACCTCAACCAGAGTTGAAGTCCTAGGTTCTGCGGGTGACCACGACCGTCCCGAGCACCCCCGCACCACCGGGGCCACGTCCGCGCATCCTGTCGCCGGCGTACGCCGCGACCACGATCGGGATGTTCGCGCTGGTCGCGTTCTCGGCGTTCGAGGCCACCGCCGTCACGACCGTGATGCCGTCGGTCGCGGACGAGCTCGACGGCGTCGGGCTCTACGCCCTGTCGTTCGCGGCGCCGCTCGCGAGCGGCGTCGTCGGCATGGTGGCCGCCGGCGCCCGGGCCGACCGACGCGGCCCGGTCGGCCCGCTGGTCGCGGCGCTCGTGCTCTTCTCCCTGGGCCTGGTGGTCTGCGGGACCGCGCCGTCGATGGAGGTGCTCGTCGCAGGCCGGGTGCTTCAGGGCCTCGGCGGCGGCGCGATGACCGTCTGCCTGTACGTCGTGGTCGGGCTGGTCTTCCCGGCGGTCCTCCAGCCGGCCGTGTTCGCGAGCTTCGCCGCTGCGTGGGTGCTGCCGTCGCTGTTCGGCCCCGCCCTCGCGGCGTTCGTCGCCCACTCCCTCGGCTGGCGGTGGGTGTTCCTCGGCGTGGTCGCCGTGGTCGCGCTGTCGACCGTGCTGATCGCCCCCGCGCTGCGCGGCCTGGAGCGCCGCGACGGCGCGGCCACGGCGTCCGGCTCGCGGCTCGCCTGGGCCGCCGTCGGGGCGACCGCGGTCCTGGTGCTCGAGCTGCTCGGGTCACGACGCGGTCCGGTCGTGGTCCTGGCGGTCGTCGCGCTCGGCGTCGTCGTCCTTGCGCTCCGGCGGCTGCTGCCCAGCGGTGCGCTGGTCGCCCGTCGCGGGCTGCCGGCCGTGATCGGCACGCGGGGGTTGCTGAGCGCGTCCTTCTTCTGCGCCGAGGCCTACATCGTCTTCGTCCTGCAGGAGCGGTGGGGGCTCTCGCCGGGCACCGCCGGCCTGGCCCTGACGGCCGTCGGCCTGGTCTGGGCGGCCTCGAGCCAGGTGCAGTCCCGGCTCGGCGACCGCGTCTCCCACGTCACCGCGATGCGCTGGGGCACCGCTCTCGTGCTCGCCGGGACGATCCTGCTGACCGTCGTCGTGGTCGGCCACGGCTCCCCGGTGCTCGCCATGGCGGCGTACGTCGTCGCCGGCGCCGGGATGGGCTTCGGCTACCCGCGCACCGGCGTCGCGATGCTCGCCGCCTCCTCCGACACCGACCGTGGCTTCAACTCCTCGGCCCTGTCCATCGCCGACTCCCTCGGCGGCGCGCTGTCGCTGTCCCTGTCCGGCATCGTGTTCGGGGTGGCGACCCGGGTCGGGGTCGACCCGTTCGGCTCCGTCTTCGTGCTCGCGGCCGGCATCGCCGTGCTGGGTGTGGGGGCGGCGTGGCGGACGGCCGCTGGTGTCGAGAGACGCGAAATCGCCCTCGATCCAGCCGTCTGAGGGCGATTTCGCGTCACTCGACGATCTCAGCCGCGCAGCACCGACGCCAGCTTGTCCGGCGCGAGCACGATGTCGACCCGGGTGATCCGGTCACCGTCGACGGTGAACGACACGACCGAGTGCAGGTGACCCGCGACGCGGAACGCGACGCCGGTGCGGCCGTTGACCTCCACCAGCTCGACCTCGCCGTCCTTGCGCGCGATCCCGGCCATGAAGCGGGCGACCTTGTCCGGCCCGACCACGGGCCGCCGGGCTGCGTTGACGACACCGCCGCCGTCGCTGGTGAGCACCACCGACGGGTCGAGCAGCCGCATCAGGTCGGCCAGGTCGCCGCCGGCGGCCGCGACCAGGAACGCGCCGACCACCCGGTCGTGGGTGGTCGCGTCGACCGCCACCCGAGGCGTCCCGGCCACGACGTGCTGCCGGGCCCGGCGGGCGAGCTGCCGGACCGCCTCCGGCGTCCGCCCCACGGCGGCGGCCACCTCCGCGAACGGCAGCTCGAAGATGTCGTGCAGCACCCACGCCGTCCGTTCCGCAGGGGTCAGCCGCTCGAGGGCGACCAGCAGGGCGTAGCGGACCGAGTCGTCGAGGCTCACCCGGTCGGCGGCGTCCGGGACGGCGGCCACCACCGGCTCCGGGAGCCACGGCCCGACGTACGACTCCCGGCGCACGCGGGCCGATCGCAGCACGTCGAGGGCCGCCCGTGCGACGGTGACGGTCGCCCAGGCGCCGACGTCGCGCACCGGGTCGCGGGCGTCGGCCGCCACCAGCCGGAGCCAGCAGTCGGCCACGACGTCCTCGGCCTCGGCGTGGCTGCCGAGGATCGCGTAGGCCACCCGGACGAGGCGCGGCCGCTCCCCGTCGTACGCCGTTGCCAGCTCGTCGCTCACTGCTGGCTCAACCACTCGTCGAAGGTCACCCGGCCACGCGGTCCGTCAGCGGTCGGCGTCAGCGCGCCCGAGCGCATCGCCCGGCCGGCCGCTCCGGGGAGCCGGACCGGCACCACCCGGCGGCCGAGGCTGCGCGCCGTCGAGACCCGGCGAGCGAGGTCGACGATCTGCAGCCGGTCTGGGCCGGCCAGCTCGGGCGCGTGCCCGACCGGAGGGCCCGCGGCGAGCTCGACGAGCGCCTCGGCGACCTCGCGGGCGGCCACCGGCTGGCTCAGCATCCGCGGCACCAGCGAGAACGGCCCGACGGTCACGAAGTGCAGCGCCTGCTCGGCGAACTCGTGGAACTGCGTCGCCCGGAGCACCGTCCACGGCACCTGCCCCTCCGCCAGGACGCGCTCCTGGAGCCGCTTGCCGGCGTAGTAGCCGGTGTCGACGTCGTCGATCCCGACGATCGACAGGGCCACGTGGTGGCCGACCCCGGCCGTCGACTCGGCGGCGAGCAGGGTGCGGGTCACCCCGCCGAAGAACGCCTCGGCCGCGTCCCGCTTCTGGGTGGTCACGTTGGTGGTGTCGATGACCGCGTCCACACCGGCCAGGCGATCGACCAGGCCGGCGCCGGTGGTCAGGTCCACGCCCTCGGACCGGGACAGCACGACGACGTCGTACCCGCGATCGCGGGCGGCGTCGACGACCATGCGTCCGACCAGGCCGGTCCCACCGGCCACCGCGATCTTCATGCCGTCACCTCCGCCCGCTGCTCGGCCCGGGCCGGCACCAGGAGGAGCACGGCCAGGACCAGGGTCCCACCGAGCGCGACCACGTTGCCGACGACGTCGACGGCTGCCAGCTCACCGAGGTGGTGCAGGTGATAGCTCAGGTGCAGCAGCGAGAACGTCGTCCAAGCCGCGCCGAGCATCAGCGTCGTACGGCGCTCCCGCCACGCGAGCGCCAGCACGCCGGCCACCGCGAGGGCCAGGTAGAGGCCGCCGACGTCGCGGACGAGATGCTCGTTGAAGGGACCGTCACCGCCGACCCACGTCCGGTTGAGCCCGGGGAAGCTGTCGTAGAAGGACCGCGGCGCCAGCGACGCCCACCAGCCGACGTACAACGCCGACGCGGTGAGCACCCCCGTGGCCACGGTGTGGGGAGTCGTGTTCATACCCGGTAGACGGGACAGCCCGCCCGGGTGTGACATCGGGAGCTAGACGAGCTCGGGTTCGGTCTTCTCGCGGACCTCGTCCTCGGTGACGCCGGGGGCGAGCTCGACCAGACGCAGCCCGTCGGGGGTGACGTCGATGACGGCGAGGTCGGTGATGATCCGCTGCACACAACCCCGTCCGGTGTAGGGCAGGGAGCACTCCTCGACGATCTTGAACGACCCGTCGCGGGCCACGTGCTCCATCAGCACGATCACCCGCTTCGCGCCGTTGACCAGGTCCATCGCCCCGCCCATGCCCTTGACCATCTTGCCGGGGATCATCCAGTTCGCGATGTCACCCGCAGCCGAGACCTGCATCGCGCCCAGGATCGCGGCGTCGATCTTCCCGCCCCGGATCATCCCGAACGACGTGGCCGAGTCGAAGATGGACGCGCCCGGGCGCAGCGTCACGGTCTCCTTGCCGGCGTTGATCAGGTCCGCATCCACCGCGTCCTCGCTCGGGTAGGCACCCGTGCCGAGCACCCCGTTCTCCGACTGCAGCACCAGCTCGACGTCGTCGGGGACGTAGTTGGGCACCAGCGTCGGCAACCCGATCCCCAGGTTCACATACGACCCGTCCGACAGCTCAGCGGCCGCCCGCGCCGCCATCTCCTCACGCGACCAGCTCACGACGACACCGTCTTCTTCTCGATCCGCTTGTCGGCCGCCTGCTCCGGGGTCAACGCCACCACCCGGTGCACGAACACCCCCGGCGTGTGCACCTGCGCCGGAGCAATCTCACCGGGCTCCACCAGCTCCTCGACCTCCGCGACCGTCACCCGACCGCACATCGCGGCGAGGTGGTTGAAGTTGCCCGCCGACTCGCGGTAGACGAGGTTGCCGTGCCGATCGCCCTTCCAGGCCCGCACCAACCCGAAGTCGGCCACGATCGCCTCCTCCAGCACGAACTCCCGCGGACCCTCGGCGGTCTCGAAGACCTGGGTCTGCTTCGCCGGCGACGACACGACCACGTTGCCCTCGGAGTCGTACCTCCACGGCAGCCCACCCTCGGCAACCTGCGTACCGACACCGGTCGCGGTGAAGAACGCCGCGATCCCCGTCCCACCCGCCCGCATCCGCTCCGCCAACGTGCCCTGCGGGGTCAGCTCCACCTCCAGCTCACCGGACAGGTACTGCCGCGCGAACTCCTTGTTCTCCCCCACGTACGACGACACCATCCGCCGGATCCGCTTCCGGGCGAGCAGCAGACCCAGGCCCCAGTCGTCGACACCACAGTTGTTCGACACCGCCTCCAGGTCCGTCGTCCCCGCCTCCAACAGAGCACCGATCAGCACCGACGGGATCCCGCACAACCCGAAACCACCCACCGACAACCGCGCGCCGTCCGGGATGTCCGCCACCGCCTCCGCAGCAGTCGAAACGACCTTGTCCACGTCTAGCCTCCTGGTGTGACCTGCCTCCCCATGGAGTTTAGGGGTGGGGGTCGGCTGGCTACTCTCGGTCCATGTCAGGGCCGAGCACAGCCGACTGGTCGCGCGTGCGTCTGCATGTCGTGACCGGCAAGGGTGGCACCGGCAAGTCCACGGTGGCCGCGGCCCTGGCCCTCGCGCTCGCCTCCCACGGCAAGCAGGTGCTGCTCTGCGAGGCGGAGGGCCGCCAGGGCATCGCGCGGATGTTCGACGTCGACCCCCTGCCGTACGCCGAGCGCCGGATCGCGACCGGGCTGCGCCACGAGGACCGCTCACCCGGCGTCGTGCACGCCCTCCACATCGACGCCGAGTCGGCGCTGCTCGAGTACCTCGCCATGTACTACAAGCTCGGCCGCGCCGGACGGGCCCTCGACCGCTTCGGCGTGATCGAGTTCGCGACGACGATCGCGCCCGGCGTCCGCGACGTGCTGCTGACCGGCAAGGTCTTCGAGGCCGTGCAGCGCAACAGCCGCAACAAGTCCGCGATCACGTACGACGCCGTCGTGCTCGACGCGCCGCCGACCGGACGCATCACGCAGTTCCTCAACGTCAACGACGAGCTGGCCGGCCTGGCCAAGGTCGGCCCCATCAAGAGCCAGGCCGACAACGTCACCGCTCTCTTCCGCTCGCCGCGCACCGCCGTCCACCTGGTGACGGTCCTCGAGGAGATGCCGGTGCAGGAGACGGCCGACGGCATCGACGCCCTGGCCGCCGCCGGCCTCCCGGTCGGCGGCGTGGTCGTCAACCGGGTGCGTCCGCGCGACATCGCGGCCGCCGATCTCGCGGCCGCCCTCGACGGGCGGCTCGACACCACGCGGCTCACCGCCGACCTCGAGGAGGCGGGGGTCGACCTCGACGAGGGGCTGGTCGACGGGCTGGTCGCCGAGGCCCACGACCACGCCGTACGACGCGCGCTCGAGGACGCCCAGCGCCAGGTCGTCGCCGGGCTCGGCCGGCCGGCGTACGAGCTCCCGCGCCTGCCCGGCGGCGTCGACCTCGGTGGCCTCTACGAGCTCGCCGCCACCCTCAAGCAGCAGGGCCTCGCATGAGGAGCACCCGATGAAGTCCCGCCCCCGCGTCGGCCCGCTGGCCGGCCGCCCCGGACCGGCCCCGGCGATGGACGTCGACGCCCTGATCGACGACCGCGGCATCGGCATCATCGTCTGCTGCGGCTCGGGCGGGGTCGGCAAGACCACGACCTCCGCGGCGCTCGCGCTCCGGGCGGCCGAGCGCGGACGCAAGGTCGTCGTCCTCACCATCGACCCGGCGAAGCGGCTCGCCCAGTCGATGGGCATCGAGCGGCTCGACAACACCCCGCGGCCCGTCACCGGCCTGCGCACCAACGGCAGGGGCAACCGCAAGGGCGGCGGGCTCGACGCGATGATGCTCGACATGAAGCGCACCTTCGACGAGGTGGTGGAGAGCCAGGCCACCCCCGAGAAGGCGCAGCAGATCCTGGCGAACCCCTTCTACATCGCGCTGTCGAGCTCGTTCTCCGGCACCCAGGAGTACATGGCGATGGAGAAGCTCGGCCAGATCCACGCCGACGCGCAGCGCGACGGCACCTATGACCTGATCGTCGTCGACACCCCGCCGTCGCGCTCCGCGCTGGACTTCCTCGACGCACCCGAGCGGCTGTCGAGCTTCCTCGACGGCCGGTTCATCCGGCTGCTGCTCACGCCCGCCAAGGGGCCGGCGCGGATGATGACCGCGGGCCTCGGGCTGATCACCGGTGCGCTCAACAAGATCCTGGGCACCCAGGTGCTGCGCGACATGCAGACCTTCGTGGCCGCCTTCGACACCCTCTTCGGCGGCTTCCGCCAGCGCGCGCAGAAGACCTTCGAGCTGCTCCAGGCGGACGGTACGGCGTTCCTGGTGATTGCCGCCCCCGAACCCGACGCGCTGCGCGAGGCGGCGTACTTCGTCGAGCGGCTCGCCGACGACGACATGCCGTTGATGGGCCTGATCGTCAACCGCGCCAGCCCGGCACCGCGCGGCACCTTGTCCCCCGACGAGGCGATGGCGGCCGCCACCCGCCTGCGCCAGCGTGACCCGGAGTCACTGACCGCGGGGCTGCTGCGGCTGCACGCCGACCAGTCCCGCATCGTCGAGCGCGAGGAGGTGCTGCGCGCCCGCTTCGCCGCGGCGCACCCGCAGGTGCCCACCGCCGTGGTGCCGGCGCTCCCCGGCGACGTGCACGACCTCGCCGGCCTGCGCCGGATCGGCGAGCTGCTGGCGGGCGCCTGACCGTCAGGTCAGACGGTGACGGGCGGCGTGACGCCGCCCTTCTCGCGCGCCGTCTCGAGCACGGAGCGCCACGAGGCGTTCGGACGCCGACGCAGCAGCGCACGGCGCTCCCGCTCGGTCATCCCGCCCCAGACCCCCCACTCGATCTGGTTGTCGAGCGCCTCCGCGAGGCACTCCGTCCGCACGGGGCAGCCCGCGCAGAGCTGCTTGGCCTTGTTCTGCTCGGCACCGCGAACGAACAGCTGGTCCGGCTGTGACTCGCGGCATGCCGCCGCGCTCGCCCAATCCTCAACCCACATAAGTGATGTCCCCACATCGAACCGGGATCCGGCGCCCCCATGGCGCCTTATACCCGGGAGAGTTCCCCTCGATGAGAAAGTTAAGGAAATGCTGAGGACTGGAACAGACCAATTGTGCCCAGATCGTCTAGTCCATTTGGACTAGTCCGCTCGGGTCAGGGGCTCGGATCGCAGAATGGGGCTCTCTTCGACCGGTCCCGTATCCTCGGACGCATGTCCGTTCCGCGCGAGGAGCGCCTCTCCGCCGGCCGTATCACCGCCCACCTGCTCGTGATGGTGTCGGTCGCGGCCCTCCTCGGCGTCGTCGTGGCCGGTCTGGCGATCCCGTTCGCCGGCATCGCCGGCGTCGGTGCCCGCAACGTCGCCAAGGCGATGGACAACCTCCCCGCCGAGCTCGAGACCGACCCGCTCCCGCAGCGGACGCGGCTGCTCGACTCGTCGGGCAACACGATCGCCACCTTCTACGACGAGAACCGGGTCAACGTCTCGCTCGACCAGATCAACCGCACCATGATCGAGGCGATCGTCTCGATCGAGGACTCCCGCTTCTACGAGCACGGCGCGCTCGACCTCAAGGGCACGGTGCGCGCCCTCGTCACCAACCAGGCCAACGCCGGCGTCGTGCAGGGTGGCTCGTCGATCACCCAGCAGATGGTCAAGATGACGCTGCAGACCCAGGCCAAGACGAAGGCCGAGCGGGCCGCCGCGACCGAGGACACCTACGCGCGCAAGCTCAAGGAGCTCCGCTACGCGATCGCGTTCGAGCAGCACCACAACAAGGACTGGATCCTCGAGCGCTACCTCAACATCGCCTACTTCGGTGACGGCACGTACGGCGTCCAGTCGGCCGCGCGGCACTACTTCGGCGTCAACGCCAAGAAGCTCAACCTGCGGCAGTCCGCCATGCTGGCCGGCCTGGTCAAGAACCCCACCGGCTACGACCCGACCAACTCCCCCGACCGGGCCCTGGCGCGACGCAACGTGGTGCTCGACCGGATGGCCCAGCTCAACGTCATCAGCCGCGAGAAGGCCGAGCAGACCAAGAAGCGGGGCCTCGGTCTGCACGTGGTCAAGGCCAAAAACGGCTGCTGGTTCTCCCGGGCACCGTTCTTCTGCGACTACGCCTGGAACTACCTCCTCGACGACAAGTCCCTCGGCGCCACCGTCGCCCAGCGGCGCCAGCTCCTCAAGTCGGGTGGTCTGACGATCCGCTCCACCATCGACCTGACCGACCAGGAGGCCGCCGAGCGCGCGGTCACCGACCACGTCTCCAAGGGGGACCAGGCGGTCGGCGCGATCGCGATGGTCGAGCCGCGCACCGGCGACGTGAAGGCCATCGCCCAGTCCCGGCCGATGGGGCGCAGCGAGAAGAACGGCCAGACGTTCCTCAACTACTCGGTGCCGACGAAGTACGGCGACTCCGCCGGCTTCCAGGCCGGCTCGACCTTCAAGCCGTTCGTCCTGGCCGCCGCCCTCGAGAAGGGCATCCCGCTCTCGACGACGTTCAACGCACCGCAGTCGATGGTCATCGACACCTCGGAGTTCGCCAACTGCCCGGGCGCCGGCAACTACGTCGGCGACTGGGACGTCTCGAGCTCCACGTCGTCCGGCACGATGGACGTCTACCGGGGCACGCGTGAGTCGGTCAACACCTTCTACGCGATGCTCGAGCGGGCCACCGGCGTCTGCAAGCCCTACAGCATCGCCAGGTCCCTGGGCGTCGACCTCACCTACCCCAAGGGCGACCGGAGCCACCAGGCCGAGCGGGTGCCGACCTTCGTGCTCGGCATCGCCAGCGCCAGCCCGCTGGAGATGGCCGAGGCGTACGCCACCTTCGCCGGACGGGGCCTGCACTGCGACTCGCGACCGGTGACCTCGATCGAGGACGCGTCCGGCAACGTGCTCAAGAAGTACGACCGGGCCTGCCAGCAGGCGCTCCCGCAGACGGTCGCCGACGCCATCAACGACGTGCTGCGCGGCGTGCAGGAGCCGGGCGGCTTCGGCTACGACAACGGCCAGACCGGCCTGAACGTCCCGTCCGCGGCCAAGACCGGCACCACCACCGACGGCAAGTCCGTCTGGTACGTCGGCTACACGCCGCAGCTCGCGACCGCCGCCATGATCGCCGGCGCCAGCAAGGACGGCGGCAAGCCGATCCCGCTCGGCGGCCAGACCATCCACGGGTCGTACATCTCCGACTCCGACATCTCCGGCTCCGGCTTCGCCGGTCCGATGTGGGCGCAGGCCATGCAGGCGATCCAGGACCGGTTCGACGACATCGACTTCGTCGCCCCGAGCGACATCAACGTCAACGGCGTCCCGGCGACGGTGCCGTCGACCTCCGGCATGAGCGTCGCGACCGCCGAGAGCACGCTCAGGCAGGCCGGGTTCAACCCGATCCTGGGCGGCTCGACCGACTCCGGCAACCCGATCGGCACCGTCGCCTACACCGACCCGAGCGGCGGCTCGAGCAGCACGAAGGGCTCGGTCGTCACCATCTACACGTCCAACGGCGTCGCGCCCAAGCCGCCGAAGGGCCACGGTGGGAGGGGCCACGGCGGTGGCGGTGGCGGCGGTGGTGGCCGCCCCGGCAACGGCCCCGGCGGCGGTCGCTAGCCCGCCCGTCAGGCGCCGAGCTGGCGGCGTACCTCCGCGGCAACGGCGCCGCCGTCGGCCCGGCCCTTGACCTGCGGCGTGACGACGCCCATCACCTTGCCCATGGCCTTCATGCCCTCGCCGGCGGCGCCGACCTGGGCGACGGCGGCGGTCACCAGGTCGGCGATCTCCTGGTCGCTGAGCTGGGCCGGGAGGTAGTCGGCGATCACGGCCGCCTCCGCGACCTCCTTCGCCGCCATCTCGGCCCGGCCGCCGTCGGCGAACGCCGTGGCCGCCTCGCGTCGCTTCTTGGCCTCGGACGAGAGCACGCCGATGATGTCGTCGTCGCTCAGCTCGCGGGCCTGCTTGCCCGCGACCTCGGCGTTGGTGATGGCCGCCAGCACCATCCGCAGGGTCGAGGACCGGACCTCGTCACGGGACTTGATGGCGGTGGTGAGGTCGGCGCGCAGTCGGTCCTTGAGGTCACTCATTTCTCCATTGTGGCAGCCTTGCCGGCGTGACCCTCCGCGCCGCCGTCCGCCGTACCGCGCTGGGCGTCGTCGGCACCGGGGTCGCGAGCGGGGCCGCGCTGACGGCGTACGCCCTGGCCGAGGCCCGCGCCTACACGCTGCGCCGCGTCACGGTGCCGGTCCTGCCGCCCGGCAGCCCGGACCTCCGGGTCCTGCACCTCAGCGACGTGCACATGACGCCGGGCCAGACCCGCAAGCAGGGCTGGCTCCGCGGGCTCGCCGACCTGCGGCCCGACCTGGTGGTCAACACCGGCGACAACCTGTCGCACCGCGACTCGGTCCCGGTCGTCCTGGACTCCCTCGGCCGGCTGCTCGATGTCCCCGGCGTCTTCGTCTTCGGCTCCAACGACTACTTCGTCCCCAGCCTGCGCAACCCGGTGCGCTACCTGCTGCCCGACGACGGCACCCGGCACACCGACACGCCCCAGCTCCCCTGGCCCGACCTCCGCGACGGGTTCAGCAGTGCGGGGTGGGCCGACCTCACCAACCGGCGCGCGACGCTGGAGGTGCGCGGGGTCCGGATCGCGTTCGCGGGGGTCGACGACCCGCACCTCGGCTACGACCGGCTCGACGACGTGGCCGGGCCTGCCGACCCGTCCGCCGATCTGCGGCTGGGTGTCGCGCACGCGCCGTACTTGCGGGTGCTCGACCAGTACGTCGCGGACGGGTACGACGCGGTGCTCGCCGGTCACACCCACGGCGGCCAGGTGTGCCTGCCGGGCTTCGGAGCGCTGACGACCAACTGCGACCTCGAGCCGGCCCGCGCGAAGGGCCTGCACCGGCATCCCGCCGCCTCCCGGCCCGGGGATCCGGACTCTGCGTGGCTGCACGTCTCGGCCGGGCTCGGCACCAGTCCGTACGCCCGGATCCGGGTCGCGTGCCGCCCGGAGGCGACGCTGCTGACGCTGGTCGCCGCCAACCGCTGAACCGATTTCAGTGGGCCGGAGGTGCTCGGGTATGGTTGCCCCCGGCCTGCTCCGGTGGGTCGATCGGGCTGTGGCGCAGCTTGGTAGCGCGCTTCGTTCGGGACGAAGAGGCCGCAGGTTCAAATCCTGTCAGCCCGACAGCTGGGACCCGGATCCGCACCGCGGATCCGGGTCCTGCTGTCTTCGGGCCTGGTTTCCCACGCCGTACTGGTGGAATGCTGCCGGGCATGGTCGAACCCGAGCGCGACGAGCCCTCCCTGGAGCTCGAGCTCCCGCGTCTACGACGCCGCAAGCGCAAGGACCGCGCCGCCGAGCCGGCCGCGCCCAGCGGTGAGCAGGCACCCGTTCCGGAGGCGGAGACGGTCGTCGAGCCGCCGCAGGCGGCACCGACCCCCCAGCCGGAGCCGACGGTCGTCGAGCAGACCACGGTCCTCGAGGCGCCTCCCGTCGAGGCGGCCGCACCGGCCCCCAAGCCACGCCGTCCCCGACCGTCGGTGCGGCTGCCCGGAGGCTGGGCGGCCGTCGTCGTCACCGGCCTGCTGGTCGGCCTCGTGCTCGTCGCCCTGACCTGGGGCTCACTGCAGACCTGCGAGCGGGTGCAGGGCACCTCCAGCTGCGGGACGGCGGGCTATCCGATGCTCGGGCTGGTCGTGGCCGTCGCCGTGCTCGTGGGCGCCCTGCTGCTCCGACTGACCCACGTGCCGGACCCGGTCAGCAGCAGCCTCCTGGGCGTCGGCGTCGCCGCTGTAGTCGTGCTGGTCGCGCTCATCGACCACCTCGACCAGCCCGCGGTGGTGGTCGTGATCCCGCTGCTCTGTGCCGCGACGTTCGCGGGCGCGCACTGGCTCAGCACGGCCGTCATCGAGTCCGACGGGGGCTGAGCCGGTCTAGCGCGCGGCCGCGATCAGCTCCGCGATCTGCACCGTGTTGAGCGCGGCGCCCTTGCGCAGGTTGTCGTTCGAGACGAACAGCGCCAGCCCCCGCTCGCCGGGGACACCCTCGTCCTGCCGGATCCGCCCGACGTACGACGGGTCCTGGCCCGCGGCCTGCAGCGGGTTGGGGATGTCGGAGAGCTCGACGCCCGGAGCCCCGGACAGCAGCTCGCGGGCACGCTGAGGGGTCAGCGGCCGCGCGAACTCGGCGTTGATCGCCAGCGAGTGGCCGGTGAAGACCGGCACCCGCACACAGATGCCGGAGACCGGCAGGTCCGGGAGACCGAGGATCTTGCGCGACTCGTTGCGGAGCTTCTGCTCCTCGTCGGTCTCGTCGAGGCCGTCGTCGACGATCGAGCCGGCGAGGGGGACGACGTTGTAGGCGATGGTCCGCTCGTACTTCACCGAGTCCGGGAAGGTGACCGCGGCGCCGTCGTACGCGAGCTCGGTGGCCTTGTCGCCGGCCGCGGCGACCTGGCTGGCCAGCTCCTCGACACCGGCGACGCCGGAGCCGGAGACGGCCTGGTAGGTCGAGGCGATCAACCGGACCAGCCCGGCCTCGTCGTGCAGCGGCTTGAGGACCGGCATGGCGGCCATCGTCGTGCAGTTGGGGTTGGCGATGATGCCGCGACCGGCGGCGATCACACCGGCCATCGCCTCCGGGTTGACCTCCGAGACGACCAGTGGGATCGAGGGGTCCTTGCGGAACGCACTGGAGTTGTCGACGACGATCACACCGGCGTCGACGAACTTCGGGACCAGCGCGCGCGACGTGGTCGCACCAGCCGAGAAGAGCGCGATGTCGAGACCGGTCGGATCCGCGGTCTCGGCGTCCTCGACGACCACACGCTGCAGACCGTTGGGGCCGTTGAAGGACAGCAC
Organism: Nocardioides conyzicola; assembly: GCF_039543825.1. Lineage (NCBI taxonomy): Bacteria > Bacillati > Actinomycetota > Actinomycetes > Propionibacteriales > Nocardioidaceae > Nocardioides > Nocardioides conyzicola. The sequence continues at coordinate 1,389,126 of NZ_BAABKM010000002.1, forward strand.
CTTGCCGGCCGAGCGGGCGGAGGCGAAGAAGCGGATCTGGTCGACCGCGAAGCCGCGCTCCTCGAGGATCTGGCGCATGGCGACGCCGACCTGGCCGGTGGCGCCGACGATGCCGAGGTTGATGCCCATGTCTACCTACCGGTCCCGCCGTACACGACCGCCTCGACCTCGGCGGCGTCCAGGTCGAACGCCGTGTGGGTCGACCGGACGGCCTCGTCGATCTGCGACTCGGCGACGATCACGGAGATCCGGATCTCGGAGGTGGAGATCATCTCGATGTTGACGCCGGCGGAGGCGAGCGCCGCGAAGAACCGGGCGGTGATGCCGGGGTGCGAGCGCATGCCGGCACCGATCAGCGAGACCTTGCCGATCTGGTCGTCGTACAGCAGCTTGTCGTAGCCGACCTCGTCCTGGATCCGCGCCAGGGCGCCCATCGCGGACTGGCCGTCGGCGCGCGGCAGCGTGAAGGAGATGTCGGTGAGGCCGGTCGCGGCCGCGGAGACGTTCTGCACGACCATGTCGATGTTGACCTCGGTGGCCGCGAGGGCCTCGAAGATCCGGGCGGCCTCGCCGACCTTGTCGGGGACGCCGACCACGGTGATCTTGGCCTCGCTCCGGTCGTGTGCGACACCGGAGATAATCGCCTGCTCCATGTTCATGGCTCCTGCCTGGCTGTCCGGAATGACCCAGGTGCCTTCCTTCTGGGAGAAGGAGGAGCGCACGTGGATCGGCATGTCGTAGCGGCGGGCGTACTCGACGCACCGCAGGTGGAGGATCTTGGCCCCGGAGGCCGCCATCTCGAGCATCTCCTCGGTGGAGATCTGGTCGAGCTTGCGGGCGGCCGGGACGATCCGCGGGTCGGCGGTGAAGACGCCGTCGACGTCGCTGTAGATCTCGCAGACCTCGGCGCCCAGCGCCGCAGCCAGGGCGACGGCGGTGGTGTCGGAGGCGCCGCGACCCAGGGTGGTGACGTCCTTGGTGTCCTGCGAGACACCCTGGAAGCCGGCGACGATCGCGATCGCGCCGTCCTGGATCGCCGCCTCGATCCGACCCGGCGTGATGTCGATGATCTTCGCCTTGCCGTGCTTGGAGTCGGTGATCACGCCGGCCTGCGAGCCGGTGAACGACTGCGCCTTGTGGCCGAGCTGGGCGATCGCCATCGCGACCAGCGCCATCGAGATGCGCTCGCCGGCGGTGAGCAGCATGTCGAGCTCGCGCGGGGGCGGCAGCGGCGTCACCTGCTCGGCGAGGTCGCGCAGCTCGTCGGTGAAGTCGCCCATGGCCGACACGACGACGACCACGTCGTTGCCCGCCCGGCGGGTGTTGACGATGCGTTGCGCGACGCGCTTGATACCGGTCGCGTCAGCGACCGACGATCCGCCGTACTTCTGCACGACAATGCCCACGGTGCGGTCCTTGATGCTCGAGGTGTGTCCGCGGGCGATTCTACCGAGACTCAGGATCCGCCGAATCGAGTATCTCATCGGCGACCGCGAGCAGCTCCTCCTCCTCGACCGGGGCGTCCGCGTCGAGACGGTCGTGGGCAACCACGGAGAGCAGCGCGTTGAGGGCGGCGCCGGCGAGGTTGCCCCAGGAGGCGACGTACGAGAACTGCCACCACCACAGCGCCTCGTAGACGTTGCCGAGCCGGTAGTGGCGCAGCCCGTTCTCGAGGTCGGTCGCGATGCTCGTCAGGTCGTCGGAGAGCTGGCTCTCGACCACCTCGGGCACGTACGGGTCGAACACGAACGCGTAGGTGTCCAGACCGCCGAGCAGGTCGGCCAGCGCCAGCCGCATCTCGTCGAGGTCGGCCTCGGGGCCGACGTCGGGCTGGTACTCCGCGATCGGGGTGAAGTCCTGCTGGGCACCGAGCCGGGCGCCGGCGAGCGACACCTGGCTGATCTCGAGCAGCAGCAGCGAGATGCCGCGACCACCGTCGGCCTCCCGCGCGATCGCGCGCAGCGCGATCAGGAAGCTCTCGATCTGATCGGCGATCTGCCCGGCGAACTCCGCCGTCGCTGCGTCGACCACGGGGGTGGTCTGTCGGGTCTCAGTCATCTGCGGATCGCCTTCCTACGAACGCTCGGCCGAGCGTCACTTCGTCGGCATACTCGAGGTCGCCGCCTACCGGCAGTCCACTCGCCAATCGCGTCACACGCAAGCCGATCGGCTTGAGCATGCGGGTGAGATACGTCGCGGTCGCCTCACCCTCCAGGTTGGGGTCGGTCGCGAGGATCGTCTCGGTGATGGTGCCGTCGGACAGCCGGACCATGAGCTCGCGGATGCGCAGCTGGTCGGGCCCGATGCCGTCGATCGGCGAGATCGCACCGCCGAGCACGTGGTAGCGGCCCCGGAACTCACGGGTGCGCTCGATCGCGACCACGTCCTTGTACTCCTCCACGACGCACAGCACCGTCGGGTCGCGCCGAGGGTCGCGGCAGATGCGGCACTGGTCGTCCTCGGAGACGTTGAAGCAGATGCTGCAGAACTTGACCTTCGCCTTGACCTCGATCAGCACGTCGGCGAGACGGCGTACGTCGGTCGGGTCGGCCTGCAGCAGGTGGAACGCGATCCGCTGCGCGCTCTTGGGACCGACGCCCGGAAGCCGACCGAGCTCGTCGATCAGGTCTTGGACAACGCCTTCGTACAACGCAGACCCGCTAGAAGCCGAGCTGCCCGAGGGGGCCGCCCTCGGGCAGTCCACCTCCGGCGAGCGGACCGAGGGCCTCGCCGGCGAGCGCGTCGGCCTGCGCCTTGGCGTCCCGGTAGGCGGCGACGATCATGTCGCCGAGGTCGGAGAGGTCGTCGACGCTGCTGCCGTCGAAGCCCCCCGCCTTGATCTCGACGCCGACCAGCTCGCCGACGCCGTTGACCTGGACGGTCACGGCGCCGCCGGCGACGGTGCCGTCGACGACCGTGTCGGCCAGCTGCGCCTGGGCGCTGGCGAGCTGCTCCTGCATCTGCTGGGCCTGCTGGAGCAGCGCGTTCATGTCGAAACCACCGCCGCCGAGGGCGTCGAAGGGACTCTGGCTCATGGGATCTGCACCTCTCGGTCGTGCGTGGTCACTGGTGGGGGATCTCCTCGATCATCGAGGCGCCGAGCTCCCGTTGGAGCAGCTCGGCGGTGCTGACGCCCTGGTGCTCGGCGTCGAGGTCGTCGGGGTGGGCGTCGGCGTCGGCCGTCGCCCAGTCCGGGCCGCGCTGCTCGGGCGGCTCGTCGGCCGACCGAGTCTGCTGGATCGCCTCTCGCGCGGCGGCGCTGGCCGCCGCCGTCGCCTCGGGCCCCGGTGTTGCAGCCGGCGGGTCCCACGGTGCCGACGCCTGCGGTGCCGCCGGCTCCACCGGTGCGGCCGGCGCGGTCGCGGGCTTGGTCACGGTCGGCGTGCCCTCCGCCTGGGCGCTGGGGTCGACGATCGTGTCGATCTTCCAGCTCGCGCCGACCACGTCGACCGCGGCCTGGCGGAGCACGTCGTCGCAGCCACCGCTCACGAAGGAGTCGCGGGCGCCCGCGTTGGCGAAGCCCAGGGTCAGCGTGTCGCCGTCGACCGCGACGACCTGGCAGTTCTGGGTGAGGTGCATCCACGCGAGCCGGCGCATGCCCTTGGTCGCGTCCACGATGTCGGGCCACAGCCGGCGTACGTCGACCAGCGTGAGCGAACCGCCCGCGGCGACGGGTGCCGGGGTCGGCTCGGGGGTGGGGGACGGCTTGGGCACCGGAGCCGGCGCCGGCTCGGGCGTCGGCTCCGGGATGGGCGAGGGGTCCGGCTCGGGCGTGGGCTCGGGCGCGGGCGACGGGTCCGGGATCGACTGCTGCGGACGCGCCGCGGCCGGGTCGGGTGCGGCGGGGCGGTCGGCGGGCGGCGCCGGCCGGTCCTGGGCGGGCGGGGCCGGGGCGGCAACGGTCGGCGTGGGCGCACCACCGCTGATCGACATCCGCTTCTCGAGCCGGTCGAGCCGGGCCAGGACGCCGTTGACGTTGTCGTCCGAGCCGGGCAGCAGCACGCGGGCACAGAGCAGCTCGAGCAGCAGCCGCGGCGCGGTCGCGCCGCGCATCTCGGTCAGGCCCGAGGCGACGATGTCGGCGGCCCGGCTCAGCTCGGCGGGTCCGAACCGGGCGGCCTGGGCGACGAGCCGCTGGCCCTGGTCCTCGGAGCAGTCGATGAGCCCGGTCGCCGGGGCGTCCGGCACGGCGGCGACGATCACCAGGTCGCGCAGTCGGCGCAGCAGGTCCTCGGTGAACCGGCGCGGGTCTTGGCCGGTCTCGATCACCTTGTCGACCACCCCGAAGACGGCGGCACCGTCACCGCCGGCGAAGGCCTCGACGACGTCGTCGAGCAGCGTGTCCGGGGTGTAGCCGAGCAGCCCCGACGCGAGCTCGTAGGTCACGCCCGCAGGCCCCGCGCCGCCCAGCAGCTGGTCGAGGACGGACAGGGAGTCGCGGGCCGAGCCGGCGCCCGCGCGCACGACCAGCGGCAGCGCGGCCTGGTCGATCGTCACGCCCTCCTTGGCGCAGAGCTCGGAGAGGTACGACGAGAGCAGCCGCGGGGGGATCAGCCGGAACGGGTAGTGGTGGGTCCGCGACCGGATGGTCGGCAGCACCTTGTCGGGCTCGGTCGTGGCGAAGATGAAGCGCAGGTGCGGAGGCGGCTCCTCGACGAGCTTGAGCAGGGCGTTGAAGCCCTGCGTCGTGACCATGTGGGCCTCGTCGATGATGTAGACCTTGTAGCGGCTGCGCACCGGCGCGAAGAACGCCTTCTCGCGCAGGTCGCGGGCGTCGTCGACACCACCGTGCGAGGCGGCGTCGATCTCGATGACGTCGATGGATCCCGGGCCGCCGCGGGCCAGGTCCTTGCAGCTGTCGCACTCACCGCACGGGTCGGCGATCGGCGCCTGCTCGCAGTTGAGCGCCCGGGCCAGGATCCGGGCGCTGGTCGTCTTGCCGCAGCCGCGCGGCCCGGAGAAGAGGTAGGCGTGGTTGACCCGGTTGTGGGCGAGTGCGGCGCGCAGCGGCTCGGTGACGTGGTCCTGGCCGATGACCTCCTCGAAGGTCTCCGGCCGGTAGCGGCGGTACAGCGCGAGGGGTGACTCCACGCATGAACCCTAACCACCGGTCCCGACACCCGGTAGGCGGGCGGAGGGGGCGGATCGCACCAGCGGATGTAACGCCGGGTTACCGGCTGTACCCAGGGGGTTGCAGCACGGCGGGGAGAGCCAGTAACCCGGCGTTACAAGCGGCCCGGCGGGCCCGACACCCGGGGACAAGAAGGCCCCCCGCGTACCCGACAGAGCTTGCCGACCCTTGCTGCCTTCCGGCCCTGGGGGAGTTGAGCGAGATGCCGCCACGCGGGGGGTTGGCGCAGAGTCTAGGCGAGGCCGGCTCGGGCCTCCAAGACGGGGCTCGCCGAGGCCCTCGGGGCGATTTCGCGGCGCCGTACGCCGACGGGTACGCTCCTCCGCGGAGGATTCGCCTAGTGGCCTATGGCGCTCGCTTGGAAAGCGGGTTGGGTGTGAAAGCCCTCAGGGGTTCGAATCCCCTATCCTCCGCCACTCGAACGGCGTCGCACCTCGGTGCGGCGCCGTTCGCGATTCTCCGGGTACGGCGCCGGCAACCGCCCGCGGCCTAGGTTCGAGGGCATGGAACCCCTCTACACCGCCAGCGCTGTTGCGACCGGCGCGGGCCGCAACGGCCACGTCCAGTCCACCGACGGCCACATCGACGCCGACGTCCGCATCCCGAAGGAGATGGGCGGAGCGGGGGGCGCCACCAACCCGGAGCAGCTCTTCGCCGCCGGCTACGCGGCCTGCTTCCACTCGGCCCTGCAGCTGGTCGCCGGACAGGCCAAGGCCGACGTGACCGACTCCGAGGTCGTGGCCGACGTCTCGATCGGCATGAACGACGCCGGCGGGTTCGGCCTCGCGGTCCAGCTCGAGATCAGCCTGCCCGCCGTCGAGCGGGCCCAGGCCGAGGAGCTCGTCGAGAAGGCCCACCAGGTGTGTCCGTACTCCAACGCCACGCGCGGCAACGTCGAGGTGACGCTCACCGTCGCCTGACGGCGCACGACCTCAGTCGACTGACTGATGTCAGCTGCCGCGGCCTGCCCTAGCGTCCGAAGCATGGATCTCGACCTCACCGGCCGCACCGTCGTCGTCACCGGAGCCAGCCGCGGCATCGGGCTCGCCGTCACCCGGGCCTTCGTCGCCGAGGGCGCCCGAGTGGTGGCGGGCGCGAGGTCGACGACCCCGGAGCTCGCGGCGCTCGCCGACGGCGGCGAGGTGACGATCGTCGAGGTCGACCTGTCCACGCCCGACGGGCCCGCGCAGCTCGTCGCCGCAGCCGGACCGCGCGTCGACGTGCTGGTCAACAACGTCGGCAGCGCGCACCCCCGCCCCGACGGCTTCCTCGAGATCACCGACGAGATGTGGCACGCCACGTTGGAGCTCGACCTGATGGCGAGCGTGCGGGCGATCCGTGCCGTCGTCCCCGTCATGCAGGCGTACGGCGCGGGCGCGATCGTCAACATCGGCTCGGTCAACGCCCGGCTGCCCGACCCGCTGGTCCTCGACTACTCGGCCGCCAAGGCCGCCGCCGGAAGCATGGCGAAGTCGCTGTCCAAGGAGCTCGGCCCGCACGGCATCCGGGTCAACAGCGTGGATCCGGGCCCGGTGGCCACCGACCTGTGGCTCGGCAAGGGTGGCGTGGCCGACGTGGTCGGCGGGGCGCACGGCGCCTCGCCCGAGGACGTCGCCGCCGGCGCGGCCGCGTCGATGGTGACCGGTCGCTTCACCCGGCCCGAGGAGGTCGCCGACCTGGTCCTGGTGCTCGCCAGCCCGCGCTTCGGCAACGTCACCGGGTCGAACGTCGTCATCGACGGCGGCCTGATCACGACCCTCTGACCTACCCCGTCAGCCGGCGGCGGCGCTGCTCTCCGGGAAGACGACGTCGGCGGCGGTCGGTCCGGGCACGATCTCGCAGCGTCCGCTGGTGGCCTCGCACGTGATGAGCGGCTCGGTCGAACCCGCCGTCAGCCCCTCCGCATCGGCCGAGCCGTCGAGCGCGGAGCCGGCGACGACCGTGTCGCTGATCCACCTCACGAGGTCGACCTTCGGGGGCACTCCGGTGAGCTGCACGCGCTGGCCGTCAGCGGTGACCAGGCGGTCCTGGGGTGCGTAGTCCTCGTAGACGTCCTCGACCGTCCAGCGGCCGTCCGGGCTGCGCAGGCCGTCGGACGACGGTGGCTTGTCGTCGTCGCCGCGGACGGCGACCTTCCCCGTGGAGAGGTCGATCGCCACGTCGTCGCGCGCGCCCTGGTAGTACGCCGTGTCCGCGGTGATGCCCTCGAGCTGCGGCTCGGCGTCCTCGTAGAGGTCGGCGAGGTCGTCGTCGGAGCCCGGGTCACCCATGCCCTCGCTCGTCCGGGCGACCTCGTCCCCCGTCGTCGTGTCCACGACGACCACCACGGCCTGTGGTGTCCCGAACCCGTCCTTCTTGCCCGAGCCCATGTCCATGTACATCAGGTAGCGACCGTCGGCCGACGCCGTCAGGTCCGAGGCATCGGGGGCCACCTCCCTCGCCTTCCCGTCGCCGGTCGAGTAGTAGAGCGGGTCGACGTAGTAGGAGGCGTCCCCGCCGGCATCGTGCCCACCCGCGGTGAAGTAGGCACCGGCGCCGGCCAGCACGAAGTGCTCGACCTTCTTGCCCACCTCCAGCGACGAGTCGTCGCCCAGGTGCACCGTGTCGCCGACCGCGTAGACGAGGCCGGAGGTGTCGACCGCGGGCTTGCCCGACGGCCAGTCGGCACTGTCCGTCCCGCCACCCCCGCCGTCGGAGTCACCGCACCCGGCCACGCTGCTCGCCAGCACCAGCGCGAGCAGCACCGGCCCGAGGCGCCGCCCCCTCATCCGAGCCTCCCGGACAGTCGGCGCATGCCGGCGCTGACGTGGTCGTCCGTCGCGACGTAGTGGTGGCTCGCCGCCTCCAGTGCATCGGCCAGCAGCTCGACCCCGGCGGCCGACGTACGGGTGCTCTGGCCGACCGGGTCGACGCGGCCGGTGACCGCGGAGCTGAACCCCCCGGCCGACGGGACGTCTCCGAGCAGGTGGGCGGGCACGGTCACGCCCTCCACGATGCCCGCCTGCTTCTTCAGCGTCGAGGCGGGGTCGCCGAGTGCCGCGGCCGCCTTGGTCAGGCTCTCCGGCTCGGCCTCCAGCTCACCTGCCGCTCCCTCGGTCGCCAGACCGAGCGCGCTCAGCGGCGTCTGCGTCATGAAGGGGCTGGCCCAGAGCTCGTCGTCGTCGTTGCCCCCGAAGAGCCGGTCCAGCAGGGCGCTCGCCTTCGCGTGCTGGTACTCGTCGGAGCCTGACTCGTACGTCGCGACCAGCTGGCCGTCCACCTCCACGATCCCCTCCGCCATGTTGGGGAACTCGTAGGAGCTCGCCGACCCCTCGTCGTAGTCACCGTGACCGTGCTGGACGATCATCGTGCTGGAGTTCGTGCGGCCCTCGGACGTGCTGTAGATGAAGCCGTCGTCGCGGACCACGACCCCCTGCGTCAGAGGAGGGGTCGTGTACGCCGGCGGCGAGCCCGGCACCCAGGATCCGTCGGACCCCTTCTCGTAGACGCGGAGCGTGTTGTCGTCGAAGTCGCCGACGTACAGCTTGCCGTCGTGGAACGACGTGTAGGACGCGTTGACCGGGTCGCCGTCCGCGTCCTCACCCAGGCCCTGGGTCGAGGTCGGGTCGATCGGTGTCCCGGCACTCGCTCCGGTGATCGAGTCCATCGAGTACGTGTAGACCGAGTTGCCGGAGCTCACGTGGACGTTGTCGCCGTCGACGGTCACCCCGCCCGCGTGCCCCAGCGGCTCGTCGACGTTCCGGCCGGCGGTGAGCACGACCTCGTTGACCTCCTGCCCGGTGCGCGGGTCGATGACCGAGAGCACCGACGGCTGGCCCTCCTTGTAGTAGGTCTGCAGCAGCATGCCGCTGGCCGGGTCGTAGCCCAGCCCCTGCGGCGTGAGCCCGCGGCCGTCGCCGGTCGCCTGGGTGTTGGGGATCAGCGGACCGTTGGTGCTGCCGTACTCGTCGAGCCAGTCCTCGGTCTTGTCCAGCCCGCGCTCGACCCAGGCCCGGGTGTCACCGTCGAGGGCGTCGAGGTCGAGGCCGTCGGTCTCGCCCGTGAGCACGGCGGTCGCGGCCGCGAGCTGGGCGTCGTAGCCCTTGCCGATCTCGGCGAGCTGCGCGCTGACGAGAGCGGCGAGGAGGGTCTCCAGGATCCCCGGCATGCCGGGGGTCCGGTTGCGCCAGAAGGCGATCGACTGGTCGGCGGCCGTGCAGGTCTCGGCGTACGCCGCGGCGACCTGGTCGAGCACGTTGGCGGTCTGCGCCAGCAGCACGCGACCACCGACCGCGGCCTGGAGGACCGCCGTCGCGCGGACGGCGAACGCAGTCGCACCGTCGCCGGTCCACACCGGGATGCCGGTCGCCTCCTGGACCGCGTCGCAGGCACCGTCGATCGTCGTGGCGGCTCCGCGCAGGACGCGCCCACGTTCTCGGACGGCGCTGGCCTCGCCAGAGGTGATCCGGCGGTACGGGAGCTCGGGGTCCAGCATCGTCAGGCCCTTCTCCGCCGGGCGAGCACGGGGCGCAGCATCAGCACGACCACCAGCAGGCCGCCGCCGATCAGCCCCCACCAGACCGCGTGCTCACGCGTACTGGCGAGCAGGTCGTCGGCGGGCTCGGGTGCCGCTGCCTGCGTCTGGGGCCGGCTCTGCTCGACCGTGCGCTCCACCTTGCCCGATCGGGACGGCGCCAGCGGCCGGGTGAGCGCCTCGTAGGGCTGGACGATGCCGTACCCGGTCAGCGGCGTCGGGTCGTCGGTCGTGCCGTCCGCCGTGTTGATCAGCCGGGCAGCGATCTGTGCCGCTCGTTCCTTGGGATAGCGCTGCCACAGCAGGGCGACCACGCCGGCCACGATGCCGGCGGCCGCGGCCGTCGAGGTCGGCTGGACCAGGCAGGTGTGCTCGTTGAGGCCGTAGGACACCGCGTCGTACGTCGGGGCAGCGACCGCCGTGCGCGAGTTCTTGACCACGCTGGCGAGTGCGCCGGCCGGGTCGCCGGTGCCGGTCGCGTTGACCGCCACCACTCCGGGGTAGCCGGCCGGGAAGAAGAGGGGGCCTGCGTCCTCGTCCTTGGCGGCCGGACTCTTGAAGTCCGCGGCGAAGGCCGCGCCCTCGCCGGGCCGGTCACCGCTCGCTGCCACCACGACCGTGCCCGCATCCTGGAGCCGCTTGACCGCTCGGCGCAGCTCTTGGCTGTCAGGCACGACGAACGGGACCACGGCAACCTTGATGTTGAGCGGGCGAGCCTCGTCGGCGACCCAGTTCAGGCCCGCAGCCAGGGTCGCCGGCGCCGGTCGCTCGCGCGCCTCGTTGGAGTCGCTGTCGACGAACACCCGGGCGTCGATGATCTGCGCGGCCGGCGCGACGCCGACCGGTTGGCCGTCCTTGCGGGGGACCCCGGAGACCAGTCCGGCGATCTCGGTCCCTTGCGGGTCGACGATGTCGCCCCCCACACCGGACAGGTCCTTCAACGACCAGAGCGGGATCACGCCGGCGTCCCCGAAACGCACGCCCGAGCTCACCACGGCCACCCGCACGGGCGTCCCGCTGGAGCTGCCGAACCGGGCGACATGTTGCTGAGCGGCCTCGACCCCGAGCATGGCCAGCGGCGCGCTGGGGCGGGAGGTGTCGGTGCCCGGGGTCGTCTGCTCCACCGCGAGGCAGGCGTTGTCGGCGGCGTACGCCGGAGCGGTGGGCACGACCAGACCGAGGCCGACCGCACCGAGCGCCGTCGTGCCCACGAGCGCCGTCCTCAGCCGCATCGGGAGCTTTCCACATCACCCGGCGGGGACAGGGCGGCATCGCGGGAGAGGTTGACCCCGCAGCCGAAGAGCTTCACCCAGGTGTCAGGCACCACCGCCACGGGGTAGCTGCCGTAGCCGAGGAACTCGGGGGCGTCGTCACCCACGATCGGGTTGGCCCGTCCCTTCGAGTCGATGACGAACGGCGAACCGTGGTCGGTGTCGGCCCAGCCGCCGGACAGCACGTAGGCGCCGCGGCCGGGAGCGACCACCGGCTCCTTCTTGCCCTCCGGCACGTCCGCCGCGCCGGACTCCGGTCCCGGTGCCGTCAGCTGCACGATCGGCGCCGACCCGTGCTCCGAGGTCAGCTGCGCGCACGGTTCGTCGATGGAGAAGTCCGGCGGCTCGTCGGGCCAGTGGGCATCCTGGTCGCGGTCCGCCTCGCGGCTGACGCGAGGAGGGGCGTCCACGTCAATCGGCGTCACGACGGCGTTGCTCGGGGCGACCACGTTGCGGTAGACGAGGGCGGCGAAGTCCGAGAGCTGTCGCGGACCGGTGTCGGTGAGCAGCAGCTGCTGGTCACCCGCCACGAGCAGGTCCCCGACGGACTTGTCGGCGAGGAGGCCGGTGTCGTCGCTGTTGGCGTACGTCGGCTTCTTCCCGAAGTCCTTGATCCCGAAGCTGCTCCAGTCCAGCGGGGCACCCGTCGGGAAGAGGCTGATCCAGTCGCGGCTGACCGGGATCGCGTCGCCGGTGGTCTGCACGTGGATCGCGCTCAGGAGGTTGTCGGTCTGGTCGCCGTACGAGCCCTGGGCGGGCACGGGGTAGACGTAGGCGCCCGGGTCGGGTGCGCCGGGCCGCCCGGTGCCTGCGGTCGGCAGGACGACGTAGAGATCGTTGCCGTTGCTGACCGTGATCCCGGTCTTGGGCACGGCTGAGACGTCCGGGGCGGTGGAGATGGACAGCTTGACGCCGGCGTTCGCAGCCGTGCACGCGGTCCAGCCGGAGCCGATGAGGAGGGACGAGGTGGGCACGTTGACCGGGGCACCGAAGATGCCGATGTCGTCACCGATGCGCTGGTCGTCGATGACGTCCTGCGACATCAGCGTCGGCTTGGCGTCGGAGCCGAGGATCAGCTTGGCGCTCGTCGAGTTGAGGACCGGCCGCAGCTCCGGGTCGCTGCTCGCCTTCACGATGACGTACGCCGAGCCCGTGTCCTTCGAGATGATCAGCCCTTCCTTCTTCCAGTCGCTCGGCGCGGTCGGCGAGAAGACACCGGTGATCGCGGCGCCGGCCCCGAGGAGCACGGCGAGGGCGAGACCGCCGATGATCGTGCGACCGGGGCGCGCCGGCTCGACCTCACGGCCACCGGGGGCGCCGGAGACGAACGCCGTCACCAACCGGCGGCGACTGAACGAGTAGGCCTCGACCAGGTCCTTCTTGGTTGCCACGTCGCGCCCTAGCTCCGGATCGCCGTGAACAGGCCGACGGCCACCACCAGCACCGGCAGCAGGCCCAGGAGCGCGATGCTCTCGGCGACGTCACCGAGACGCCCGCGGCGGACGGACGGCACGGCCGGGAGCAGCGTCACGGCGAGGAGGACGGCTCCGGTGGCGGCCAGCACGACGGCGATCGTGGGACGCCAGTCGGGGTGCAGCCACAGGGCTGCGACCGCCGACGACACGAGCCCGACGATCCCGGAGACCAGGCCGACCATGACCTCCGGACCCGTGCGGTACTGCCGGGTCCGCAGCATCACGACCAGGCTGCACAGCACCGCGAGGATGGTGCCGGCCAGGCCGAGGGACACGGTCAACGGCGCGATCAGGACGAGCAGCAGACCGACGGTCGCGGAGACGGCGACCAGGATCTCGTGGGCGATGCGGGCGTCCGCGCCGACCCGGTCGTGGTCGACGGGGCGGGGCTCGGCCGTGATGTCGGCGACGTCGTAGAGCTGGTCGACCGACGTGCCGGTCGCGCCGAGGGCGAGCCAGGGGAAGACGCTGCCGAGGATGACGACCACGACCAGCGCGACCGTCAGCACGACGGCGGGGTCGAAGTCCGCGGACTGCATGAGCAGCCCGGTGAGCAGGAAGACGGCGCCGGCGACCACGGTCGGCAGCACGAGCGTGCGGCCCTGACCCAGGCCGACCAGCGAGACCAGGCCGGCCCCGAGGGCGGCGCCACCGGCGGCGGCCACGGGCGGGCCGAAGAACTGGCCGTCGGTCACGAGCATCAGGCCCGCGACGGCGGCGTACAGGATCCCCATCCAGGCCACGGCGACGGCTGCGACGGGTTCGTGCTGGGCGCGGGAGAGGACGATCGCGCCGACCACCAGCGCGGCGGACACCACGACGGCGGCCGCTCCGGCGAGCACCGAGTCGCGCTGGATCAGGAGGGCGACGGCGCCGAGCACCATGAAGAGGCCGGCGGCCCAGAGGGCGGTACGGCGTCCCGCGGCCGGCGACCAGGGCTTGAGGTCGTGCTCGACGATGTCGGTCATCGCCTCGACGACGTCGTCGTAGACCCGCGGCGGCTCGTCGTCGACGCCGGCGGCGACCGTGATCAGGCCGCCGTCCTCGACGCCCTGGGACACCAGGCCGGCGTCGGTGGCGAGTTCGCGACCGTCGGCGGTGACCAGGCGGTAGCCCCCGTAGACGGTGCCCGGGTCGAGCAGGCCGACGCTGCGGGCCAGCTCGGGCACCAGCTCGGCGACCGGTACGGCACCGGGGAGCACGAGGTCGACCCGGCGGCTGCCGGACGCGATCGTCACACGCACCAGTCCCGAGGACACAGGCGCTTGCGTCATGTCGCTCTCCCTCCCCTCATGGCTGAACCCTTCCGGCTGCGCCGTCGGTAAAGGGGCCGGCGCACCGCGCCGACCCCTTCACCTACGTGCGGTCAGATCTCGAACGAAGCGGCGCCGCGCTGGTCGGCGGCGCGGTAGTCGGCGTTCGACTGGTGCACGGTGGTGCTGGTCTCCTGCAGGAGGTCACGCATCTCCTGCATGGCGTTGTCCCACTTGGTCTTGGCGACCTGGTAGGACTGCTGGGCGTTACCGGTCCAGTCGCTGCGCAGCGGAGCGAGCTCCGACTCGAGGCGGTTGAGCCGGTCATCGATGTGCTTGACCGTCGTACCGAGGTCCTGGGCGGCCTGGTCGAGGCCGGCGTGGTTGACGCGAAGTCCGTCGAGAGACATCTCACTCACTTCCTTGTCCGGTGCTCGCGGCTCAGCTGAGCCGGCCGGCGACCCGGCTGTAGTTGGAGGACTGCGTCTGGTCGGTGTTGAGGTTGTCCTTCTCGGTCGAGGTCAGCGATGCCTCGAACTCGTTGAGGGCATTGGTGATCACGCGCTGCTTCTCGGTCCACGCCTGGTGGAGTGCGAGGAAAGCGGTGCCACCGGCACCGGCCCACTTGCCCTGGATGCCAGCGATCTGGCCGTCCAGGGTCTTGCTCATCGAATCGAAGTCCTGCCTGGCCTCGGATACAAGTCCCGCGGCCCGGGTGAGTGTGCCCTCACCCTGTCCCATCTCTGCTGCGCCCGACATAGCGCCAACTCCTTCCCCCGTGGCGGCGATCGGCCGCTTCGAGACTGATTGGTGTTCTGGTGAACATCAGTCCGGTCCGTAAGCCCGAGCCGGACAGGCGTCGATTACCCGAGGGCATGTGGGCTAAACCTCACCGTCCCCAACTCGGAGGCGCATTCCATCCACCGGTCACTGGCCCAGTTCCCAGAGGCTGGCCATCTCCCAGACCTCGCGGAACCACCCGGCCGAGACCACGACCGACGCGACCACCAGGGCGCCGCACAGGCCCTCGGCCACCTCGGCCCGGCGCGACCACCACGCCGAGCGCCAGCCGCGCCCGGTGGCGACGGCACTGATGACCAGGACGACACCGAGCAGCACCGAGGCGATCGTCGTCGCCTGGACGGCGGTCTCGCCCATCAGGCGGACCAGCACGACCAGGAGCACGAGCCAGCAGCCGAGGCCCGCCGTACGCAGCAGGGCGCCGGCGCCGCGGTGCCGGTAGCTGCGGGCCGCCAGCAGCAACGCGGCGCCGGCGAAGCCGACCAGGCAGCGGGCGCCGATCCGGTCCACCCGGAGCGTGGCGGTGCTCAGGAGCAACGGCGCGGACAGCACGGCGAGGACCGCGATCGCCGCCGTGGCGGCGGTCAGCATCCGGGTGCCGTGGCCGGCCACGGCGGAGACGGCCGAGCTCGGGACGACCGCACGGCCGCGCTTGCCGCCGGTCCGTTCGCGCGCCGACCAGGCCGTCACGGCGAGGCGTTCGAGGTCGATGAGGTACTGGTCCGGGACGTCGACGACCAGGCCCGGCACGACCCGGGCGGCGAGGACCGCCAGCATCAGGACCAGCGACCAGGTGAGCCGGGGCGGGGCACCGGCCAGGGTGGACATCCAGGTCAGGCCGAAGAGCAGGGAGCCGGACACGATCCACACCTGGAGGGCCTCGTCGGCCTCGCGACCGAGCGACCGGGCGACCGCCGCGGTGAGCGCGGCGACCAGGGCGCAGAGGCCGAGGATCATCGGCATCCGCTCGGCGTGGCTGTCCCAGGCGATGGCGAGCGCGGCGGCCGCGGCGAAGGCCGGCGCGGCGATCGCCCGATGGGCGGCGTACCGACCGACCGGGAGCACGGCGACCACGCTCGCACCCAGCAGCACCAGGACGGTCGCCAGCCGGAGCTGGTCGGAGGCGGCGATGGCCGCCAGCCACCCGGCCGCGACCGCGCACGCGGCGGCGAGCACGGCGACCACGGTGACGCCCCACGTCGTACGCCGCCCCGGCGGCCCGGTCTCGGCCGCGCGGGGTCCGCGGCCGGCCACGGGCACGACCGCCGAGGTCGCGACCAGAACGTCTCCCGGTCGGATCCCGGCGCGGGCCAGCGGGAGGTCGGGCGGCAGGACGGCACCCATCCGGGTGCACAGGATGGGCACGGTCGGGAGCCCGGCCTGGCGGGCATAGACCTCTGCCACGTCGACCGCGGCGGCACCCGCGGGCACGACCAGGTCGAGCACGCCGACCGGTCCGTGCACGCTGAGCGCCAGGTCGGCGGTCGCGTTCGTCGTCACGTCGTCCACCTTCCCCCGCGATGGGAGGCGTCAACCACGTCTCAGCGGGGTAGTTCCCACGTGGACAGGCCCAGATCAGGGCAGGGACTTCGGGGAGGACCGCGTTGACGACGACGCTGCGTGGCACGCGCATGGACGAACCGGAGATGCCCACCGGGCAGCTCGTCCTCCAGCCGCCACCCCAGATCGAGCCCAACGAGGGCGCCAGCGGCGTCCTCATGAACGCCATCCCGATGCTCGGCAGCCTCGGCTCCATCGTGCTCGTCGCCACGATGGGCAAGGCGAGCGGCGGCCGCGGCCTGATCGCCGCCGGCATGTTCCTCTTCGCCACGGTCGGCTTCATCATCGTGCAGCTCGACCGGCAGAAGAAGCAGCGTGCCCAGCAGCTGACCGGGTCGCGCACCGAGTACCTCCGTTACCTCGCCAACGTCCGCAAGGTCGCACGCGAGGCCGCCAACCAGCAGCGCCGCGCGCTCACCTGGCACCACCCCGACCCGTCCGCCCTGCCGTCCCTCGCCGACGAGCGGTCGCGGGTGTGGGAGCACGGCACCTCCGACCCCGGCTTCCTCCATGTCCGGTACGGCGTGTGCTCGCAGCCGCTGGCGCTCGAGCTGGTCCCGCCCGAGAGCACGCCCATCGACCAGGTCGACCCGGCAGCCGCCTCCGCACTGCACCGGCTGCTCGTCGTGCACCGGCTGCAGCCGGACCTGCCCGCCTCGATCGACCTGCGCGCCTTCGACCGGGTCGAGGTGTGCGGTCCCGAGGACCCCGCCCGGTCGCTGGCCCGGTCGCTGATCTGCTCGGCGACCGCCTTCCACTCCCCGGAGCACCTCGTCGTCGCCGTCCTCAGCTCGGAGCAGAACCTCGCCCACTGGGACTGGGTGAAGTGGCTCCCCCACGCCCAGAGCACCCGCGAGTCCGACGCCGTCGGTCCGATGCGCATGGTGTCGACCTCCCTGACCGACCTGGCCGGGCTGCTGCCCGCCGACCTGGCCGACCGCCCGCGGTTCGGGGCCGACGAGCGGGCGGCGACCCCGCACCTGCTGCTGGTGATCGACGGCGGCGAGCTGCCGCCCGGCAACCACGTCGTACCCCCTGACGGCCTGCACGGCGTCACCCTCATCGACCTGCCGTCTCGCTGGGACGAGCTCGAGGACGCGACCCGGCTGCGGATCCAGTTCGACGAGGACCTCGCCGACGACGCCCAGGGACGGCACCCGATCCTCGCGCTGCGGCTGCGAGAGGAGCCGATCCGGGCCCGTGCCGACTCCTGCCCGACCGCGACGGCCGAGGCGTTCGCGCGCCGGCTGACCCCGCTGCACACCGTGGCCGGAGCCGTGGACGCGTCCGGCGAGATCGCCGGCCCCACCGACTTCATGGAGCTGCTAGCGCTCGGCGACGTGCACTCCTTCGACCCGACGCGCGCCTGGCGTCCACGCCCCGCCCGCGACCGGCTGCGCGTGCCGATCGGCCTCGGCGAGGGGGGATCGCTCGTCCACCTCGACATCAAGGAGTCGGCCCAGCAGGGCATGGGCCCGCACGGCCTCGTCATCGGTGCGACGGGCTCCGGCAAGTCGGAGTTCCTGCGCACCCTCGTGCTCGGCCTCGCGATGACCCACTCCCCCGAGCAGCTCAACATGGTGCTGGTCGACTTCAAGGGCGGCGCGACGTTCGCGGGGATGACCGACATGCCGCACGTGTCGGCGGTCATCACCAACCTCGAGCAGGAGCTCACCCTCGTCGACCGCATGCAGGACGCGCTGTCCGGCGAGATGGTGCGGCGCCAGGAGCTGCTGCGCGACGCCGGCAACTTCGCGTCGATCCGCGACTACGAGAAGGCACGCACGTCGGGTGAGGACCTGGCCCCGATGCCGTCGCTCTTCGTCGTCGTCGACGAGTTCTCCGAGATGCTGTCGGCGAAGCCCGAGTTCATCGACCTGTTCGTCGCGATCGGCCGGCTCGGCCGCTCGCTCGGGCTGCACCTCCTGCTCGCCTCCCAGCGCCTCGAGGAGGGCCGGCTGCGCGGGCTGGAGTCGCACCTGTCCTACCGGGTCGGCCTCCGCACGTTCAGCGCCACCGAGTCCCGTTCGGTGCTCGGCGTGCCCGATGCCTACGAGCTGCCCGCCGACCCGGGCCTCGGCTACCTCAAGCCCGACCCGTCGACGATGCTGCGGTTCAAGTCGGCGTACGTGTCCGGTCCGCCGAGCCAGGTCCAGGTCCGGCGCGACGAGGGCGGCCACGTCCGCGGCATCCTGCCCTTCACGATCTCGGAGGTGCAGAGCCTCGACCTCCCCGACCCGGCGTCCGAACCGGTCCCCGCTCCGACCCAGGGTGAGAGCGAGTCGCTGTTCGCGATCGCCGTACGCCACATGAGCGGTCACGGACCCGCGGCCCACCAGGTCTGGCTGCCGCCGCTCGACGAGCCCGACACTCTCGACGAGCTGATGGCCGACCTCGCCCCCGACCCGCAGCTCGGCCTGGTGTCCGGACACTGGCGCGGGCTCGGTGGTCTCGTCGTGCCGCTCGGCACGGTCGACCGCCCGCGCGAGCAGCGCCGCGACACCCTGACGATCGACCTCAGCGGTGCCGGCGGACACGCGGCGGTCGTCGGCGGTCCTCGCAGCGGCAAGAGCACCCTGCTCCGCACGATCGTCTCCAGCATCTCGCTGACGACGACGCCCCAGGAGTCGCAGTTCTTCATCCTCGACTTCGGCGGCGGCACGTTCTCGCCCTTCGCCGGTCTCCCCCACGTCGCCGGTGTCGGCTCGCGGGCCGAGCCCGACGTCGTACGCCGGATCTTCGCCGAGGTGCAGGGCATCGTCGACCGGCGCGAGGCCTACTTCCGGGCCAACGGCATCGACTCGATCGAGACCTACCGGTCGCGCCGCGCGGCCGGCCGGGCGGACGACGGGTACGGCGATGTCTTCCTCGTGGTCGACGGCTGGAGCACGCTGCGCGCGGACTTCGACGACCTCGAGGCCGAGATCCAGCAACTGGGGACCCGGGGCCTGACCTTCGGCCTGCACGTGGTCGTCGGCGCCGCCCGCTGGGCCGACTTCCGCGCTGCGATGCGCGACCTCTTCGGCACCCGGCTGGAGCTGCGCCTGGGCGATCCGATGGACTCCGAGATCGACCGCAAGGTCGCGGCGCTGGTGCCGACCGGGCGACCCGGTCGCGGCCTGATCCAGGGCAAGCTGCACTTCCTCGCGGCGCTGCCGCGCGTCGACGGGATCGGCGACGCCGACACCCTCGGCGACGGGGTCGAGAACCTGATCAAGCAGGTGTCCGCCGCCTGGTCCGGCCCGTCCGGGCCCAAGCTGCGGCTGCTGCCCGAGCAGATCTCGCTCGACGAGGTGCGCAGCCTCGGGGCCGAGATCGCGGGCGCCAAGCAGCTGCTGCTCGGGATCAACGAGAAGGACCTGGGGCCGATCGGCCTCGACGTCGACGCCGAGCCGCACCTGCTGATCTTCGGCGACGGCCAGTCCGGCAAGAGCAACGTGCTCCGCGCGTACGCGCAGGAGATCATGCGCACCCGCTCGCCGGAGGAGGCGCAGCTGGTGGTCGTGGACTACCGGCGCTCGCTGCTCGGCGAGGTGCCCGACGACTACCTGCTGAGCTACCTGACCTCCAGCACCCAGGCGCAGCCGGGGCTGCAGGACCTCGCGACGTACCTCGAGGGCCGGATCCCCGGTCCCGACGTGACGCAGGAGCAGCTGCGCGGCCGGTCGTGGTGGTCGGGCGCGGAGGTCTACGTGCTCATCGACGATTACGACCTGGTCGCGACCCAGCAGGGCTCACCGGCGCTGGCCCTGGCCCCGTTGCTCGCCCAGGCGCGCGACGTCGGCCTGCACGTGGTCGTGGCCCGGCGCTCCGGTGGTGCGTCGCGCGCGCTCTACGAACCCGTCATCCAGTCGCTCCGCGACCTCGCCATGCCCGGCCTGCTGCTCTCCGGCAGCCCGGACGAGGGCTACCTGATCGGCAACCAGAAGCCGCAGCCCGCTCCCGCCGGCCGTGGCCGGCTGGTGTCGCGCGACCGCGGGGTCGAGGTCGTCCAGATGGCGTGGTCCGACCCGACGATGTAGCGGGCCGCAGCCCTCAGACGTGCGTGTGCTCGCCGGGACCGTTGATCTTGGTGCCGGGCAGGTCCTTCAGGTCGTAGGTGACCTCGAAGGTACGGCGGTAGCCGGTGTGGGCGACCCGCCAGCCCTCCGGCGTCCGCACGTAGCGGTCGGAGTAGAAGGCCGCGCCCTCGAGCATGAACTGGAAGGCCGGGACGATCACCTTGTCCTGGAGGTACCAGCGTGCCGTCGCGGTGTCCCCGTCGACCTCGATCTCGGGGTGGTGCACCTGGTGCATGGTGAGGAAGCCCTCAGGGAGGTTCTCCTTCATGTAGGAGACCAGCGCGTCCCGGTTGTCGAAGAGCAGGCCGTTGTAGTCGCCCGTCGTGTCGGGGACGAAGCAGTCGGCGAACTCGTCCCACTGCTTGGTGTCCAGGGTGCGCAGGTAGCGGTACTTCAGCTGGCTGATCGCGGTGATGTCGTCCACAAAACTAGAACGTATTCTAGTTTTCCCGACCAGAACAGCCGAACGTTTGACCTGGATGTAACGCAGGGTCAACCTCCCGGCGATGTGAACGATCCAATCTTGTCCTGTCAGGCCGTCCCATCCACCGGCGGCCGGACGACGAACTGATCACCACACCTGATCCGGGAGGTCCCGATGGACGAGCAGCTCACCCTTGAAACGCCGATCGACCGCGTCGCAGAGCAGCGTGCGCTGCTGCGGCTGCGCCACTCCGCCGCACTGACCAACCTGATGGTCGAGCGGGAGGACCTGCGCGGCGTGCACGCGCTGGCCGACACCATCGACGACGCGATCCGCTGGTCGGCCTGACCCCAGGCGACGCCCCGCCGGGGACCCGCCCGAAAGTGGCGGACCCCGGCGGAGGCCGCACCCGCGGACGACCGTCGTCGTTATAGTCGCGGCGTGATCTTCAAGCGCGTCGGCGTCGGGAGGCCCTACCCCGACCACGGACTGACGTCTCGTGGGTGGGCCGACGTGCCGCCGCGCCAGATCCGCCTGGACCTGCTGGTCACGACGAAGGACACGCTCCAGCTCGCCGCCCTCCTCGACGAGGACTCCACCTTCTACGGCGACCTCTTCGCCCACGTCGTCGAGTGGCAGGGCGAGTACTACCTCGAGGACGGCCTGCACCGCGCGCTCCGCGCGGCGCTCCAGCAGCGCAACATCCTGCACGCGCGCGTGCACACGATGGAGGGCTGATGACGCAGCCGATGCGGACCGCCCTCACCCTGGTGGCGCTCGGGGTGCTGCTCGTCCTCGCCGCCCTGTGGGGGTGGAACGCCGCGATGAAGCCGCTGCCGGCGAAGGTCGACAGCGCCGTCTGCGTCGACACCGACGTGGCCGCGGGCGAGAAGGTCTACCCCCAGCAGGTCACCGTCAGCGTCTACAACGCCGGCCGCCGCGAGGGCCTGGCCGGGCGCACCATGCAGCTGTTGACGGACGAGGGCTTCGCGAAGGGCAACGCCGGCAACGCGGCGTCGGCGAAGGTGAGCACGATCGCGATCTGGACGACGACGCCGAAGAACCCCGACGTACGCCTGGTCGCCAGCTACTTCGACCACCCCAAGATCGAGCGCCGGGACGGTCCCGGCGCCGGGGTCACCGTCATCGTCGGTGACGGGTTCAAGACCCTCGCCAAGGGCGCGGGGGCCGCGCGCGCCGCGAGCGACGCCACCATCTGCAGCCCGCCGGTGACCTGACCGCTCAGCGCGGACGCCGGTCCTTCTCGCCGAGCCACTGCGCGAGCCGACCGTGCTCGCTGATCTGGCGCAGCCGCTCCTCGGTCTTCTCCCGCAGCTTGCGCGGGGTGACGACGAGCAGGTCGTCGCCGTGCCGGAGCACCGTGCGCTGCTCGGGAATGATCGTCCTCCCGTCGCGGATGACCATCGACACCGAGGACCCCTGCGGGAGCCGCAGCTCGCCGACCTCGACGCCGTGCATCCGGGAGACCGGGCTGATCGTCACCTGCAGCAGGTCGGCCGCGATCCGCTCGAGCGGGGCGGCCTCGACCTCGAGCCCCCGCGGCTCGGAGCGACGGGCCACCTTCAGCACCCGGGCGACCAGGGGCAGCGTGGGTCCGGTCAGCAGGGTGTAGATGACGACCATGACGAAGACGATGTCGAAGAGCCGCTTCGACTGGTCGATCCCTTCCGCGAGCGGGATGGTCATCAGCACGATCGGTACGGCGCCGCGCAGCCCGGCCCAGGAGATGAAGCCCAGCTCGCGCCACGGCATCGGCTGCACGATGGAGCTGACCAGCACCGAGAGCGGGCGGGCGACGAAGGTCAGGATCAGGCCGGCCAGCACGGCGAGCCCGACGGTCTCCCAGGAGATCCGGCTGGGCGAGAGCAACAGCCCGAGCATCACGAACAGCCCGATCTGGGCCAGCCAGGCGACACCCTCGGCGAAGGAGCGGGTGGCCGCCCGGTGCGGGAGCTCCATGTTGCCGAGCACCAGCGCCGACACGTAGACGGCGGCGAACCCGGACGCGTGGACGGACGTCGCGACGCCGTACGCGAGGAACGTGAGCGAGAGGACGGCCAGCGGGTAGAGACCGGACGACGGGAGCGCCGCGCGACGCATCACCCACGCACCGCCGAAGCCGGCGGCGAGCCCGATCGCGGTGCCGGCCGCGAGCTCGTAGCCGATGATCCCGAAGAGCGCCAGCGGCCCGTGCTCGTCGACGGCACCGGACGCGACGAGCGTCACGAGCACGACCGTCGGAGCGTCGTTCAGGCCGGACTCGGCCTCGAGCGAACCGGTGAGCTTCTTGGGCAGCGGCACGACGCGGAGCACCGAGAACACCGCCGCGGCGTCCGTCGGCGAGGTCACCGCGCCGAGCAGCAGGGCCAGCTCCCACGGGAGGCCGAGGACGAAGTGGGCGCCGACCGCGACGACCGTCACCGACACCGCGACCCCGATGGTCGCCAGCGAGACGCCGAGCCGGATCGAGGGACGCATCTCGCGCCAGCTGGTGGTGAGACCACCCTCGGCCAGGATGATCGCGAGCGCCGCGAAGCCCAGGGCGTGCGCGAGCTCGGCGTCCTCGAACTCGATGCCGAGACCCTTCTCCCCGAGGGCGACGCCCATGAGGAGGTAGATCAGCAGGCTGGGCAGCCCGGCACGCGACGAGAGTCGGACGGCGAGAATCGCCAGGAGCGTGACCGCAGATCCGACGAGCACGAAGGTGTCGAGCTCGTGGACATTGAAAGACACAGGTCACCTCGGCGTTCGTCGGGGCGGCGGGTACGCAGTCTATCGGCGCGGGACGCGACCTCTTGGCCTGCCGACCGCGCGTGGAACTGGAACTTGTTCTAGATTTGCCTCATGAGCACTTCCGGTACCGCCCTGCCCGACGTCCTGCCCGCCTCCGCGCTGGGCGACGAGCCCGAGCGGTACGACGTCGTCGTGGTCGGCTTCGGGATCGCGGGCGGCTGCGCGGCGCTCGAGGCGGCCCGGGCCGGTGCACGGGTGCTGCTGCTCGAGCGGGCGGCCGTGCACGGGGGCACCTCGTCGATGTCCGGCGGGCACTTCTACCTCGGCGGCGGGACGGCGGTGCAGGTCGCGACCGGGCACGAGGACTCGCCCGACGAGATGTACAAGTACCTCGTCGCGGTCTCCAAGGAGCCCGAGCACGACAAGATCCGCGCGTACTGCGACGGCTCGGTCGAGCACTTCGACTGGCTGGAGGCGCTGGGCTTCGAGTTCGAGCGCTCCTACTACCCGGAGAAGGCGGTGATCCAGCCCGGGACGCAGGGGCTGATGTTCACCGGCAACGAGAAGGTGTGGCCGTTCAAGCAGGAGGCGGTGCCGGCGCCGCGCGGCCACAAGGTGCCGGTCCCGGGCGACACCGAGGGCACCAAGATGGTGATGGACCTGCTGCGTGCCCGCGTCGAGGAGGCCGGCGTCGAGGTCCGCTACGAGACGGGGGCGACCAACCTCGTCGTCAAGGACGGCGCCGTGGTCGGCGTGGCCTGGCGGTCCTTCGACAAGCACGGCGCGATCGCCGCTTCGGCCGTGGTCGTCGCCGCCGGCGGCTTCGTGATGAACCCCGACATGGTCGCGGCGTACACGCCCTCGCTGGCCGAGAAGCCCTTCACCCTGGGCTCGACCTACGACGACGGGCTCGGCATCCGCCTCGGGGCGTCGGTCGGCGCCGAGCTCAAGCACATGGAGGAGCCGTTCATCACGGCGCCGTTCTACCCGCCGTCGGCCCTGATGACGGGCTTCATCGTCAACTCCTCCGGGGAGCGCTTCGTGGCCGAGGACTGCTACCACTCGCGGACGTCGCAGTTCGTGATGGAGCAGCCCGACCACACGGCGTACCTCATCGTCGACAGCGAGCACGTGGAGTACCCGAAGTTCCCGCTGGTGCCGCTGATCGACGGCTTCGAGACGATCGCCGAGCTGGAGACCTCCCTGTCACTGCCGAGCGGGTCGGTCGCCGCGACGCTCGAGCGCTACAACGAGATGGCGGAGGCCGGCGAGGACCTCGACTTCCACAAGGGCGCCGAGTGGCTGGCGCCCCAGGGCACCGGCCCGTGGGCGGTCTTCGACCTGCGGCTCGGCAAGGCGATCTACGCCGGCTTCACCCTCGGTGGCGTCCGGGTGTCGGTCGACGGCGAGGCGCAGCGTCCCGACGGCTCCGTCATCCCCGGCCTGTACGCCGCCGGTGCCTGCGCGTCCAACATCGCCCAGGACGGCAAGGGCTACTGCTCCGGCACGCAGCTCGGCGAGGGGTCGTTCTTCGGGCGGCGGGCGGGGCGTCACGCTGCGGGGGTTTCACCGGCTACCCGGTGAAACCCGCAGCCCCCGTACGCTCGCCCCATGACCGACCGGCTCCGGGTGGCGAGCAGGGCCAACGTGCCGCCGTTCCACGTGATGGACCTGCTGGCGGCATCGGCGGCGCGGCAGCGGACCCACGGCGACATGCTCAACCTGCTGGCCGGGCAGCCGATGACCGGGGCACCGGTGCCGGTGCGCGAGGAGGCGAAGCGGCTGCTCGACTCGGGTGACCCGCTGGGCTACACGCCGGCCGCCGGGATCCTCGAGCTGCGCGAGGCGATCGCGCGGCACCACAAGCGGGCGCACGGGATCGACGTCACGCCCGACGAGGTCGTGGTGACGACCGGCAGCAGCGGCGGGTTCCTGCTGGCGTTCCTGGCGGCGTTCGACGTGGGCGACCGGGTGGCGATGGCCCGACCCGGCTACCCCTGCTACCGCAACGTCCTGACCGCGCTCGGGTGCGAGGTGGTCGAGATCCCGACCGGCCCGGAGACCCGCTTCCAGCCGACCGTCGCCCAGCTCCAGGAGCTGGGCGACCTCCAGGGGCTCGTCGTCGCCAGCCCCGCCAACCCCACCGGCACGATGCTGCTCCCCAGCGAGCTGGCCGCCCTCGCGTCGTACTGCGAGGAGCAGCAGATCCAGCTGATCTCCGACGAGATCTACCACGGGATCGAGTACGCCGAGCCGCACCTCGCGCGCAGCGCCTGGGAGACCAGCCGCGAGGCGGTCGTCTTCTCGAGCTTCTCCAAGTACTTCTCCATGACCGGCTGGCGGATCGGCTGGATGCTGGTCCCCGAACGCCTGCAGCGGGCGGTCGACGTGCTGACCGGCAACTTCACGATCTGCCCGCCGGTGATCGCCCAGCGCGCCTGCCTGGCGGCCTTCGACGACGCGTCGTACGCCGAGCTCGACGGCCACGTCGCGCGCTACGCGGACAACCGCCGGCTCCTGCTCGACGGCCTGCCCCGGCTGGGCATCACCGAGCTGGCCCCGGCCGACGGCGCCTTCTACGTGTACGCCGACGTCGGGCACCTCACCGACGACACGATGGTCTTCGCCCACCACCTGCTGCAGACCGCCGGCGTCGCCGTGGCGCCGGGCATCGACTTCGACACCGTCGACGGCAGCCGCTTCGTGCGGCTCAGCTTCGCCGGTCCCGGCAGCGAGATCGAGGAGGCGCTCGAGCGCCTCTCCACAGCCCTCGACCGCTGAGGTTTCTCCACAGTCGCCGTCCGGCGAGCCTCCCCGTACGACGAAGGGGGACGCCATGCTCACCGACACCACCGGCATCCGACAGCTGGCCCGGCAGCTGCGCGAGCGCGCCGAGGAGATCCGGGCCGAGGCCGCGTTCGTACGACGCCGCACCGACGACGTGCCCTGGCAAGGCCGTGCCGCGGACGCGATGCGGACCCAGGTGGCGGCCCAGCTGACCGTGCTCGCGGCGACCGCCGACCTGCACGACGACGCGGCCGCGGCCCTCGACCGCCATGCCGGCGCCGTGGAGTCGGTCGGCGGCGCCGTCGCCGGCGTCCTGCACGACCTCGGGAGCCTGCTGTGAGCGGCGCGGACATCACGCGCGTCACCGGCGGTGCGGGCGGCATCGCCGCGACGTACGACGCGGTGCGCGCCCTCGCCGACGTCCTCGACGCGACCGGCGACGAGCTGAGGTCCTGGTCGGCAGACGTCCTCCGGGCGCTCGCCGACCCGGATCTGGTGTCCTCGGCACCGCTGTCCCCGCCGACGTTCGCGGCCGCCGAGGGCGCGCTGCTCGCGACGGTCAACGGGCCGTACGGGCTGCTGCCGGGCTCCGTCGGCTGGGAGGCCGAGGCCGAGCTCGTCCGCGTCGCGCTGGCGACCCTCGAGGCGAGCGACGACGCGGTCGGTCTCGCCCTGGACACCTTGGACTGGCGGCTGGGGCTCGCCGCCGGTGCCGCGCTCCGGGGCGCCGGCCCCGCGGGCGCCGTCGCGCTGCACACCATGCCGCCGCGCCTCCGCGAACGCCTGGGCGACGCCGCCCAGCGGTGGATCGTGCAGCATCCGGGGGCGCTCCAGCACCTGGTCAACGGCGGCGGCGGCCTCCTCACCGGCCTGTCGCCACTGCCGGTCCTCGTCCCCGACAACCGCACCGCGGCCGCGATCATGGCCGCGGCGTACGACGACGGCACAGCCGTCACCACCCGGCGGCCCGACCTCGTCGTCCCCGCCGGTGGCCGTCAGCCCGACTCGGTCGAGGCGCTCGTGGACCACCTGTCGGAGGTGGCGGCGCTGTCGCCCGACCCCGATTCGCGGGACAACGGCACGATCGAGGTCCAGACGCTCGACGGCGGCACCGACCGGGCCCGTCACGTCGTCTACCTCCCCGGCACCGACGACCTCGGCACGCTGCCGTGGACCGCCGACCATGACGTCCGCGACCTCGGCGGCGACCTGCGCTCCGCGGCCGGCGAGGACACGGCGTACCAACGCGGCATCCTCGACGCCATGCACCGGGCCGGCGTCGGCGCGCACGAGCCTGTGCTCCTCGTGGGCCACTCCCTCGGCGGGATGGAGGCCGCGGCGCTGGCCAGCCGCGACACCGGGTTCGCGATCACCGACGTGGTCACGGCCGGGTCGCCGACCGCCCAGGTCGACGGCTTCCCCGACGGCGTGCACGTGCTGTCGCTCGAGCACCGCGGCGACATCGTGCCGATGCTCGACGGGGCCGACAACCCGGACACCGTCCAGCAGACGACGGTCGCCTTCGACGACGGCGGTCCCGCCGCGGTCGTGGCGCGGCACGGCTACGACCACTACGTCGCCGGCGCCGCCGCCGTCGACGCGTCCGCGGACCCGTCCCTGGTCGCCCAGCGGGCGTGTCTTCACGGCCGTGGCTTCCTGGACGGCTCCGCCACCCACGTCACCAGCCAGGTCTTCCAGGTCACGCGCCGCTAGAGGAGACCCTCAGGTGTCCGCGATCGCCTCCCGGTCGAACTCGGCCTTGCCGGTGCCCCAGCCAGCGAGGCCGGCGATCGCGACCGCGGCGAGGACGCCGGCGCATGACGCCTCGACGATGCCGGCCGAGAACATCCCGTCACTGCCCCGGAACGACAAGATCGCCCATCCCCCGAGGATGCCGACGACGGCCGCGGGGACGGCCGCGACGAGCACCGGGAAGACGAACTCGACCAGGTTGGCCCCTCGGAGGACGCGCTGCCTGGTCCCGATCGCGGAGAGCGCCATGACCGAACGAGTCCGCTCCCACCGGCTCTCCAGCGAGGTCAGGAGGAACGAACAGACACTCAGCAGGATGCCCAGGGCAGCGGCGGCTCGTACGGTTCCCGCCTGCTGGCGGTAGACGGCGTACTGGTCGGCGTTCTTGAGACCAGCGTCGATGCGCAGGTCGGGGAACGTGGTCGTGAGGGCGCGCACGGTCGAGTCGTAGGTGCCGTCGCTCCGGCTGACCCAGTAGGTGATGTCGCCGTCCTCGAGGTCTCGCGCCCAGCCCGCGTCCTGCACCGGGAACTTGAGCGACCAGCTGACGTCGGAGGTCTCCCCAGCCGCAGGGACGTGGAGCCGGTGGCCCGCGATCGTGACGGTCTGCGGCGCACCGGTGCCCGATCCGGGGCCCAGCTGGACGGCGTCCACGCACGGCCCGGGACGCAGGAAGACTGTGGCGGCCTGGCGTTCGACGGCTTCGCAGTCACCCACCTCGACCGACACCATGCCGCCGGCAGGAGTCCGCACGGACGTCTCGATCGTGTACGGACCGGCTGGCAGGTCGCGGAGCCAGTGTGGATCGGCGCGGATGCTGGCCACCTCGAACGTCACGGTCGCCTCGTCCGGGTCTCCGAAGGCACCCCGGTGGAGGGAAGCGAGAAACGCCGCGCTGAGACCAGCGAGCATGACGGCGCACGAGACGAACGCGACCAGCCGACGAGAGGTGGTCACCCGGTAGGCCGCTCCGCGGAGCCCGAGCGCGAACGTCGGCCCGGTTCGGCTGGCGGCCGCGTCGCCGAGGCCGGCGATCAGGCTCGGGATGCCGATGATGATGGCGCCGACACCGGCGAGCACGGCGACCGCGATGTAGCCGGCGAAGGTGTCGTTGGTCCACCGAGTGGACGGATGGAGCCACCCGTTGAGGGCGACGACGGCCAGGAAGCCGACGGAGGGAACCCCCAGCACGAGCCCCACCGCTGCCGAGATCCGACCCGGGCGGCGTCCCCGCTGTGACCTGGTCCGGGTGGCCTCGATCCGCATGGACCGGCGCGCTGTCAGGTTGACGACCACGACCGTGGCCACCCCGGCGACGAGCACCGCCGCCCCACCGAGGGCACCCTGGTCGGGCCACCAGTACACGCCCAGCCACCCCGACGAGCCGAGAGGCGCCTGGGTCGTTTCGTACGCGGCAGTCCCCACGACGAACCCCGCCACCGCGACCACCGACATCTCCCAGGCGTACAGGCGAGCGGTCCGCGACGGCGACATGCCAGCGAGTCCCAGCGCGAAGGTGCGCTTGGACCGGCTGACCGCCGACAGTCGCAGCGCGGTGAGCAGGAAGATGGCCGCGGGCGCGAGGACGAGGAGCGCGAGCTCGATGACGACCAGGAAGCTCAGCCCGCCCGACGTCACCGCTGCGGGGTTGTGGAACGCCGTGACCACGGGACGGCGGTCGGCCTGCCCCGGAGCATGCGCTCCCGCCTCCTGGCCGGCCGCCGTGTAGGAGAACAGCTCGTCGGGGCCGGTGAGCCCGGCGGCGCCGATGGTCGCTGGGGCGATCGGCCCGATCGTCGCGGCGACGTCCGGATCAGCCTCGGCGAGGTCCCGCAACGCCGGTGACACGATCGACTCACCGCTCGCCGGCCACTGCGCGACGCCCGGCGGACGCGGCGCGCGCGACCCGGCGCCGGTGACGGTGGCACGGGTCCAGACCCGGTCGTGGACGGTGATCGACGCCGATTGGATCCGCAACCCGTGTGCGGCGCTCTGCTCACTGAGCACCGGAGCCCGGTCGACCTCGACCTCGTGGGCCGCCGTCGCCACCCGGGGGGCGGCGATCCCGACCAGTGCGGCGTAGACCGCCAGAGCGACACCGAACGCCATGGCCACCAGCCGTACGGCGTCGCGGCGGCCGGCGCCACGAACCAGCGTGATCGCCAGGCGGACGTCACGCCCGGTCCGCAAGGCGCACTCCGTCCGTGTCGCCCGTGATCACACCGTCAGTGAGCGAGATGGAGCGGTCGAAGCGTGAAGCCACCTCGGGGTCGTGGGTGACGGCGACGAGCAGACCATCGATCTGGCGCACCTGGTCGAGCAGCAGGTCGAGGACGACGTCGCGGTTGTGCTGGTCGAGCGCGCCGGTCGGCTCGTCCGCGAACACGATGGCCGGCCGGAGTGCTACGGACCGGCCCACGGCGCAGCGTTGCGCCTGCCCACCCGACACCTGGCTGGGACGGCGATCGGCGCTCTGGGTCAGGCCCAAAGTCTCGACGAGCTCCTCGACGCGCTCCCGTACCGAACGCCGGGAGGTGCCCGCCAGCTGGAGGGGCAGCGCGATGTTCTGCCGCAGCGTCAGCTCGGGAACGAGGTCTGCCGACTGGAACACGAACCCGACGTTGTGGAGCCGCAGGTCGGAGAGCCGGTCTGCGTCGAGCTCATCCAACCTGTGACCAAGCAGCCAGACCGATCCGGTGACACCTCGCTCCAGGCCCGAGAGGGCGTAGAGCAGGCTGGTCTTGCCGGAGCCTGACGGACCGGTGACGGCAACCGCCTCGGGCCGCGGAAAGGTGACTGACACCTCGCGCAGCACCTGCTGCTGCCCGTACCGCAGCGACAGCTCGTTCGCCCGCAGGATCTCTGTCAATGCCTCCACCTCACGTGGCAAGGATGACGCGTCGCCGACCACGACACCGGCACGTCGGGCCTGCGTCGAGCCGGCAGTTTCGACCGCTCCCCCGAACCGGTCGGTCCCCGACTCCTCGAGGTCGGCGACGCGTCATCATGTGGGTGTCCTCAGGTCCGGCTCTTCTCCTTGCTCGAGCAGTCATCGCCGTACCAGTGCTCCCGACATGCCTGGATGGCGATCGTGTCGTGCACGGTGACGTCACGCCCGCTGATGCAGTAGTCGTAGTCGTAGTCGCCGGCCGAGTTGGCCTGGACGAGCTTCGTCCAGCCGTAGCCGTCGACTCGTCCGTTGAGGTGATCGGTCGCGGTCGAGACGTCGAACACTCCCGAGACGCGGCCGTCCCAGGCGTTGGTGCCCCACTTGCAGCCGGCGGACTTGAAGTTGAAGGTGCCGCCCGACGTGGCCGCGCCTGAGGTCGAGACGTTGAGCGATCCGCTGACGGCCGCAAAAGCTGCTCCCGCCCCCGCGAAGAACAGCGTCGTGGTCGCGACCGTGCCGATGATCAATTTCCGCATCCACATTCTCCTTCTGTGTTGATCCCAGCCGATCGACCAGGACGCCTGGAGGACGCGACAGAGCGCCCGAGAGACAGGTCGGTAGCGCTCTCGCCGTAGCTGACGACCACCGTCTCGAGACCACTCGCGGCGCACCCGCCCGCGCGTCCCGACAGCGCTGTGCCCACGGCACTCCCCCGCCCGTCTTGCCCGGGCCACCGAGAGGCCCGAGGTGAGCGAAGCCTTCCGTCGTCTGGGTCGGACGTCAAGCGATTGGCAATATTTTGACAAACCCAGTAGTCGGTTAATCCGGCGTTCTTTCTCGATTTTCGGACAAGACGGGCGAGAGGGGGTTTCCTACTCGTGACAGATTTCGGGCAACTTTGTGGCAACAGGAGATCTCATGCGTTCGTTCATCACCTCGACCGTCGTGGCTGCCCTCACCGTCCTGGCGCTGGGGGCGTTCGACGGCGCCGACCACTCGGCGGCGACCGCGCCGTCCGCGGACCCGTACTGGTGCTGCTGACGCGGCCTGCGCCGGTCAGCGCGTGCGGTCGGTGGGACGGACGCGTTGCGGCCGTAGTCCGGTCGAGGCAGCACTGCGACGGTACGCATCGAGCGCGGCGTCCGGCATGTCGACCGACTCGAGCAGGTGGGCGAGGTCCAGCCACAGCTGCGCCGTGTGGCGGTCCATGGCTTCTCCTGCGGCGGCGAGCTCCAAGGCAGCCTGTTGGAAGCGCTCGCGTGCCGCATCGAGATCGTCGTCTGCTGCATCGATCTGCCCCAGCAGCACGAGGGAGTCGGCGGTGAGTCGAGGCGACAGGTCCTGCGCCACAGCGCGGGCCTGGAGCGCCAGACGACGGGCCTCGCCCAGGTCCTGCCCGAGGAACTTCGCCTTTGCCAGGTGGAAGGTCGTCCGGGCACGGTCCACGGCCGAGCCACCGAGCGCGTCGAACTCCGCGGCCGCTCGCTCCAGGGCCGCCGTGGCCGACTCGATCTCGGGTGGGTCCAGCTGGAGCTGCATGACCGCGAGCTGCGCCCGCATGCGCGTCACGTTCGACTGGTGGTCGGCCTCCTCCAACAGTGCCAACGCCTTCTCCGCCAGCGGAAGCGCACCCACCGTGTCGCCCGCTTCCGACTGCATCACGCTCGCGTTCCAGTACAACGACGCACGTGCCGTGGGTGAGTTCGACTCGTCCACGAGCGTGACACCTCGGCGGCACATGCTTGCGGCATGCTCGACGTCCCCTCGCTCGAAGTAGCCGGCGGCGACCGTCGCCAGGAGCTGGAGGGCCTCGTCCGTGTGGTCCAGGTCCTGCGTGGCAAGCTCGGCAAGGATCGACTCTCCGACGGCGATGGCCCTGTCGAGGTCACCGACCTCGCGGTAGCAACGACTGAGGGAGGTCGCTGCCCGCACCCGGGTCGCCGGGCTCGCGACATCGGCCACGAGCACCGTCTGGAGGACGTCGAGCGCGGCCCGGAGGTCGCCGGCGTCCTCCAGCCCCGCGGCGTGGACCAGTCGGATCTGCTCGAGGAACTCGCGGTGCGTACCGGACCGGTACTTCTCCAGGAGGTCGGCGGTCAGGGCGAGCGATCGCTGCGGCTCCCCCGACTTCAGCGCCAGCTCGGCATAGTCGAGCTGCAGACGATCTCCTGGAGGCTGGTCCTCCGGGACGAGACCGAGCAGGAGCTGCTCGAGGGTCAGACCCAGGCGACGGGCGATCACCCCCAGGAGCTTGAAGTCGGGGCGGCGATGCCCCGACTCGATGCGCGAGATGTAGCCCACGGACGCATCGCCACCTCCGAGCTCGGCCTGGGTCAGCCCAGCCGCGAGGCGCCTGCCCTTGATCCGCTCACCCAGGTCGGCAGGTGCCGTCCGCCTGAGTGCGGCCTTGAGATCGGACTCCATCACGACATCATCTCGCAGGGCTCCCGTGGGCCGGGGGCAGACCTGCTCCCCCGCTAGAGGATGTCGTGCACGAACTCCTGGAGCTGGGTCAGGTTGCGGCACTCCACCATCGGCACGACCTCGCCGTACCTGGTCGCGGCGGAGTCGCCGGTGTCCCAGTGCCGTCGGTGCTCGGGGTTGAGCCACCAGGCGTGCCGGGCCTGGCCGGCGAGCCGCTTCAGCACGTCGAGATGGAGGTCGCTGTAGTTGGAGCGCGCGTCACCGAGGATCAGCAGCGACGACTTGGGGCCGAGGGCGTCGGCGTGGTTCTCCTCGAACTTCACCAGCGCCCGGCCGTAGTTGGTGCGGCCCCACAGCGCGGCGTGGGCCGTGCTGGCGGCGAGGTCGGTCAGGACGTCGGCGGGGTCGGCGCCGGGCA
Organism: Nocardioides conyzicola; assembly: GCF_039543825.1. Taxonomy (NCBI): domain Bacteria; kingdom Bacillati; phylum Actinomycetota; class Actinomycetes; order Propionibacteriales; family Nocardioidaceae; genus Nocardioides; species Nocardioides conyzicola. The sequence goes on from NZ_BAABKM010000002.1 coordinate 1,422,640, forward strand.
CGAAGTGCTCGGTCACCTCGTGCACGTGGTCGATGAAGGTGAACGCGCGGACCTTCTCGAACTGGTCGCGCAGCGCGTAGACCAGCAGCAGCGTGAACTGTGCGAAGTTGGCCACCGACCCGCTGACGTCGCAGAGCACCACGAGCTCGGTGCGGTGCGGCCGCTTGGGCTTGTGGTGGGTGGTCAGAGGGACGCCGCCGGTGGACATCGAGGCCCGGACCGTACGCCGGAAGTCCAGCGGGCCGCGGCGCTTGGCGTGGTGCTCCTGGGTGAGCCGGGTCGCGAGCCGGCGGGCCAGCGGGTAGATCTCGCGCCGCATCTGCTCGAGGTCCGAGCGGCGGGCGGCGGTGAAGTCGAGCCGGTCGATCGAGGGCTTGATCGCGACGTTGGCGACGTGCTCGGGCCCCTTCTCCTCCGCGATCCGGCGCCGGGCGTCGGCCTCGACCATCGCGGTGAAGCCGCCCATCCGCCGGCCGGCCTCGCGCCGGGCCTCGTCGTCCAGGCGGCCCTCCCCCATCAGCGCCTGCACGATCCGGTCGACCAGCTCGGACGGCGCCACCCGCTGCATGGCGGTGTACGCCGACCACGACGACAGCCCCGGTCCGCGGCCGGGCATCGCGCCGAACCGGGCGATCATCTCGGCCGCCAGCTCCAGCATCACCTGCTGGTCGCCATCGGCGAGGGCGTCGGCGAGCTCGTCGCGGAAGGCCGCCAGCGCCTCGGCGTTGTCGCGCACCCCGCTGTCGGCGGCGTCGTCGTCGCGTCCACCCGCGACCCCGTCGCCCACCATCCGGGGGAAGTAGACGTCGAAGAGCGCGTCGAACGTGGGCCGCTGGGTCTGCTTCTTGACCAGCGTGGCGGCGTACCCCGCCCGCACCACGGACCGGTCGTCCCACGGCAGCGCCTGCAGCGCCGCGACCGCGTCCAGGTCCTCGGCGAGCGACACCGACAGCCCGGCGGCGCGCAGCGCCTCCAGGAAGGAGATGTGCCTCTCGACCAGTCCTGACGTCATTCGGGGTCCCCGCGGAATCGTGGGGTGGAGGAGCGAAGCGGGGGAGCCACGCGATTTCGTGGGGTGAACGTCATGCGCGGAGTCGGAGCTCCTTCACGGCCTTCGTCTGGTCGGACGCGTGCTTGAGCACGACCCCGAGCGTGTCCGCGATCGCCTTCTCGTCGAGCTCGCGGATCTCCAGCGCCACCAGGGTGCGCGCCCAGTCGACCGACTCGGCGATCGACGGCGCCTTCTTGAGCTCCAGCTCGCGCAGCCGCGAGATCGTCTCGACGAGGCGTACGGCGACCCGCTCCTCGAGGTCCGGCACCTGCGAGGTGACGATCTCGCGCTCGCGCTCGGCGTCCGGGTAGTCGAGGTGCAGGTAGAGGCAGCGCCGCTTGACGGCCTCGGACAGCTCGCGGGTCGCGTTGGACGTCAGCACCACGAAGGGACGGCGTACGGCGGAGACCGTGCCCAGCTCCGGGATCGTGACCTGGAAGTCGGACAGCACCTCCAGCAGCAGCCCCTCGACCTCGACGTCGGTCTTGTCGACCTCGTCGATGAGCAGCACCGTCGGCTCCTCGCGCCGGATCGCGGTCAGCAGCGGCCGGGTCAGCAGGAACTCGTCGGTGAAAATATCGTCGTGGGTCGCCGACCACTCCTGGTCGGAGCCCTGGGAGGACTGGATCCGGAGCAGCTGCTTCTTGTAGTTCCACTCGTAGAGCGCCCGTGCCTCGTCGAGGCCCTCGTAGCACTGGAGCCGGACGAGCTCGGCGTTCGTGACCTTCGCGACCGCCTTGGCCAGCTCGGTCTTGCCGACGCCGGCGGGGCCCTCGACGAGCAGCGGCTTCTCGAGCGCACCGGCGAGGTACGCCGTCGTGGCGGTCGTCGGGTCGGCGAGATAGCCGACCTCGGCCAGCCGGGTGGCGGCGTCGTCGGGTGAGGAGAACCAGGAGCTCGGCTGCGGCATGTGCCCATCCTCCCGTACCCCGAGGCGAGAAGCGTCGTTGACCGGATGGGAGGACCGCGCCCGCCCTGGGGGGACGGACGCGGGAGACACCGTACGAGGAGAGATTCGATGTCCCACCGGCTCCCGCCGCCGTCGCGACGACTGCAGACGGCACTCCTCGGTGTGCGAGCGGGCGCGCTGTCCCTCGTCGTGCTCGCCGGGCTCTGGGCTCCGGCGCACGACGAGGGCGGCGGCTCGTTCGCGGTCACCGCCGACCCGTCCGCCCGGGTGCAGCGCATGATCGACCGCCACGACTGCTCGACGACCGGCTTCGACCACGCCGACCCGGCCTCGGCGCTGATCCGGTCGGCCGACGGCCGTGTGCGGCTGGTCAGCTTCGACCGCGGCTGGCAGGTGTTCACCCGCCACGGCGCCGCCCAGCTGGTCGCGGTCTGCCTGGACGACCCGCCTCGCTAGGACACCCCGTGCCGGCCCTCGCCAGACGCGAAGCGCGCGGCGCCGTCGAGCGCGCCGGCCTCGAGGGAGGCGAGCCCGTGGCGGTACTCCGCCGCCAGGGCCTCCTCCTCGGTGAGCCCCTCCTGCTCGAGGACCGAGAGCCGGTCGTTGCGCAGGCAGGCCTGCGGCAGGGCCGCCAGCGTCCGCGCCAGCGCCTCGGCCTCGGCCCGGGCGTGGCCGGTGGGGACGACCCGGTTGACCAGGCCCATCCGCTCGGCCTCCCAGGCGTCGACCGGGCGGCCGGTGAGGATCAGGTCCATCGCCCGGCTGGTGCCGATCAGCCGCGGCAGGCGCACGGTGCCACCGTCGATGAGGGGGACGCCCCAGCGCCGGCAGAAGACGCCGAGGACGGCATCGCCGCCGGCCACGCGCAGGTCGCACCAGAGGGCGAGCTCGAGCCCGCCGGCCACGGCGTACCCGTCGATCGCGGCGATCACCGGCTTGGACAGCCGCATCCGGGTCGGTCCCATCGGCCCGTCGCCGTCCGGGGTGACCTGGTTGCCGCGCTCGGTGCCGATCGCCTTGAGGTCGGCGCCGGCGCAGAACGTGCCGCCCTCGCCGTACAGGACCGCGACGCTCTGGCCGTCGTCCGCGTCGAAGGCCCGGAACGCCTCCACGAGCGCCGCAGCAGTCGGGCCGTCGACCGCGTTGCGGGCATCGGGGCGGTCCACGACGACGGTGGTGACCGCTCCGTCGACCTCGACCCGGACGCTCACTCGACGACCTCGGGAGCGCCTGCGCGGTGGCGCTGCGCGAGCTCTTGGTAGTACGGCGGGTTCTGCTCGATCCAGAACTCCGACGACGTGCCCTCGATCGGCTTCGTGGGCTTGGCCGGGATGCCGGCGGCGACCATACCGCCCGGGATCTCGGTGCCGGGCGTGACCACCGAGCCGGCCGCGACGAGCGTGCGGGCGCCGATCTTCGCACCGTCGAGCAGCGTCGAGCCGTTGCCGATCAGGGCCTGCTCGCCGACCTCGGCGCAGTGGACGACGCAGCCGTGGCCGATGGTGGAGTTGGCGCCGACGACCAGGCTGGTGCCGGGAGCCGCGTGCAGCACCGAGTTGTCCTGGATGTTGGCGCCCTCGCCGATCACGATCGTGCAGATGTCGGCGCGGAGCACGGCGCCGTACCAGACGCTCGCGCCCTTCCCGACGGTCACGTCGCCGATCAGCGTGGCGGTCGGGGCGATGAAGGCGTCGGGGTGGACGGAGGGGCGTTTGCCCTCGAACTCGTAGATCGGCATGGGGACATTCCACACCCTGCGCGAGACAGGGCTCGCCCCGGCCATCATGGGGAATGACCGGGGCGAGCGACTGTGCGGTGACTACTTCTTGACGACCTTGACCGTCACGGTGTCCGTGCTGGTCAGGTACTTGCTGTCACCTCCGTAGGTCACCTTGATCTTGGTGGCGCCCTTGCCGGTCAGCTTCACCGGCACCGACACGGTGCCGGCGCCCGACAGGGTGCCGGTCAGCTGGTGGCTGCCGTACGCCACCTTGACCTTGCCTCCGGGCTTCGCCACACCGGCGACCCCCTTGACGGTCACCTTGACGGTGACCTTCTTGCCCGACACGACCGACTTCGGCGCGGTGGCCGTCGTCTTCGTCGAGGCCTTGGTGACCGAGTAGGTCGCCGAGACCGGGCTGCCGGCGGCGAGGGTGGCGGTGCCGGAGTAGGTCGCCGTCACCGGGTGGCTGCCGACGGCCAGGTCGGCCGGCAGCGCGAAGGTCGCCACACCGGCGTCGCTGAGCGCGACCTCGGTGGAGGTCCCGTCATAGGCCACCGTGACCGTGCCCGCATCCGCACCGCTGACGGTCACGGTGCCGGTGGCTCCGGTGCCGTACTTCGTGCTGGAGGCGGACAGCTGCACCGACGTCGAGGTCGGGATCTTGGTGACCTCGTACGTCGCCGTGGCAGGCTCCCCGGCGGCGAGCTCGTCGGTGCCGGCGTACGCCGCCGTCACCGTGTAGCTGCCCACGGCCAGGTCGGCCGGCAGCGCGAACGTCGCCACTCCGGACTCGTCGAGCGTGAGCTCCTTCTCGGTGTCGCCGTACGCCACCGTCACCGAGCCGGAGTCGGCACCCTCGACGGTCACGGTGCCGGTGGCACCGGTCCCGTACGTCGTGCTCGGGGCCGACAGCTGGAGCATCGTCGTCGTCGCACCCTTGGTGAGGGTGAACGCGATCAGCTGCGACGTCGAGGAGTCGGCCGTGGCGGTCTTGCCGAAGACCGCGGTCAGGCTGTGCGGTCCGGCGAGGAAGCCGGCCGGCACCTCGAGCGAGGCCACGCCCTCGACGACGTCGGCGCTCCCGAGGGAGGTCTCGCCGTCGAAGAACTCGACCGTGCCGTTGGTGTCCGCGCCCGACACGGTGGCCGTGAGGGTCACCGGGTCCTTGATCCCCGGGGTTTCCGGGCTCAGAGCCAGGCTGGTCTCGGTCGGAGCCAGCACGGACAGGTCGACCTTCTCGGTCCGGCCGGAGCCGGCACCGACGGCCTTCACCGGGAACGCACCCAGGACGGCGTCCTTGGCGAGCTCCTCCACGAAGGTGGCGGTGCCCGACGCGTCCGCGATGACCGACCCGAGGGTGCTGCCGCCCGAGGTGAAGGCGACCGACTCACCGCTGCGGAAGCCGGTGCCGGTCAGCGTGACCTTGTCGCCCGGCGCCGGCTCGGCGTCGGTGGTGGCGAGCTCCCCGACGACCGACTTGGCGGCGTACTCGGCGCACACGTCACCCTGGGCGCCGACGGCCGGGGCAAGCGTGACTGGCGTGGCTCCGCTGCCGCGGTCGTCGTCCCGGACCGTCAGGTTGTTGAAGGCGTTGCTGCCGGTGATGACGCCCTGCGGGTTGCTGACGGCCGCCTTGAAGTTGGTCAGCAGGGTCCCGGGGGCGGTGATGTCCCCGTACGTCGGCACCGTCACGGCCTGGCAGGTCTGGCCGGGTGCGAAGGTCACCTTCGCCCCCACCAGTCCAGCCTTGCCAGTGCTGGCGGTCGACCCGATGACGGTCAGGTAACCCGAGACCGTCTTGTCGACCGGCTTGGTGAGGTAGACCGCGATGCTCTTGGTGTCGGCAGTGTCTCCCTCCTCCACCGAGGTGGGATCGACGTTGATGGTCGGCGAGGAGCCGACGACGACCGGGGTCCCGATGCTGGAGTTCGTGAAGGCGAGGTCGGTCAGGTAGACACCGCCGGTGGCGGTGGCGTCGGCCCCGTTGGCACCCGCGAAGCGCACCTCACGGATGTCGGCGGTGTTGATGCCCGTCATGCTCGACACCGGGATCGAGACCTGCTGGAGCACGATCTTGTTGAGGGTGGTCGAGCCGCTGATCGGCATCCGGTTGACGGCGAGCGGGTTGACCGCCGACGCCAGCGTCGACCAGGTCGCTCCCGCGGAGTCGACGACGGTGATCGTCAGGTCGGTGCCGGTCACCACCGCCTCGTCGGGGGCGGTGTTGAAGGTCAGCGCCTGGTACGCCGAGGCGTTGCGCGCCGCGGCCGGGACGCGGACCGTGATCCGGCTGGCGCTGGTGCCGGAGGTCGCGGTCCAGGTGTAGCGCGTCATCGGGGAGGCCGGGACGTTCGGCGCGAAGTTCGCGGGCGTCCAGTGCGGCATCGCGCTGGTCGACCGCACCGTGCTCGCCGTGGCACACGCGGGCAGCGACTGCGGGAGCGTGCGACCAGCGGCGCTGGCGCAGACCCCCACGGTGGACGAGCCGATCGCGGTGACGGCCGGGCCGTCGGTCACGAACCGGTTGATGTCCGCGCGGGCACCGGCCGGAGCCGTGGCGATCGTGCGCAGGTCGGCGGCCGGGACCGACGGCAGGGTCGGCTTGGTGGTGCCGTCGAACATCGGCAGGAGCGCGTTCTCGCCGCCCAGGGTGAGCCGGAACCAGGCCGCCATCACGGCCGCGCCGGTCGCGTACTGGTCGGCGGCGCTGAGCCGCTGGTTGCCGGCGACCGCCGTGCTGCACACGGTGTCGCTCTTGGTGGACGTGCCGGTCGGGCTCCAGTCGTCGCTCGTGGCGTACGGGTAGGCGCCCGGGGTCCAGGTCGTGTTGAAGAAGTTGTGGTCGGCACCCATGACCCACACCGTCGACCGGAGCACGCTGTCGCCGAACGCGTAGCGGGAGTCGTCGGAGAAGTGCTGGCCCTGCTGGTTGGAGACGTCGCCGTCGCAGTAGGGCAGCATCACCAGCATCGGGATGTCCTTGACCGTCATCCGGCCGAAGTCGACCGGGGCGAGGGGCAGCACCGACTTGATGCCGAAGGGCTCGGCGAGCGCCTGGTTGAGGGTGACGGCGGAGACGACGCCCTCACCACCGCGCGAGTGGCCCATCAAGCCGACGTCGGAGAGGTCGAACCTGCCGACGAGGTCGGCGGCGGTGAGCGTCCCGGTCGGGACCGAGCCGGAGGCGTCGGCCGTCGTCGAGGCGAGCGCCTGGTCCAGGGTGAGGTCCTGGTTGAGCGCGGCGTCGTGGTAGCTGACCGGCTCGCCGGCGTTGGCCTGCTTGAGCATCTTGAGGCTGTCGATGACGAGCTGGCCGCGCGCGAGCGCACCGTTGTCGAGGGTCAGGCCCGCGTCGTTGGCGTTGATCGCGTTGGCCGAGATCGAGACGACGGCGTACCCGTGCGTCGCGAGGTTCTGGCCCAGCGCGTCGTACCCCTTGTAGCTCGGGATCTCGAAGCGGCCCGCGGCGCACGGCCAGCTGCCGCCGCTGCAGGAGCTGTGCCGTCCGTGCAGGAGGATCACGGTCGGGCGGGCGCCACCGGTGGTGGGCAGGTAGACGCGGCCCGTCATCTCGCCGCGGATGCCGCCGATGCCGGCCATCGGGATCGCCGCGTCGCCGAAGTCGTAGTCGTCCTCGGTGTAGCTGTAGGTGCCGGCCGCCGACGGGTCGTCGAGCAGCGCCTTCGCGGCCGAGCGGGACATCGCCTTGAGCGGCTTGGGCGCCTTGGCCGTCACCGGCGAGTCGGTCGGGGTCGACTGCGACGCACTGCCGCTGGACCACCCGAGCTCGACGTCGTCGGCGCCGAGGACCGAGCGGTCGCTGGTGATCACGGACAGCGTGGTGCCGTCCGCCGACTCGGTGGCCACGCCGTAGCTCACGCCGTCCACCAGGAGGGTGGGGGCGTCGTCGACCATCGGCAGCGGGTCGTCGAGCTCGAGCGTGACCTGGAGGCCGGCCGGCACGGCCGAGATGCTCCAGTCCGGTCCGGACGCGAGTCCGGGATCGGCCGTCGCGGTCGGCGCCGTGAACAGCAGTCCACTGACGACGAGTCCGGCCGACGTCGACACCACGGCAGCGTGCCGTAGTGCGCGCAGGGGTGAACGCATGATGCTCCTCTGAGGGCAGGGCGAGGAGACCGCGCGGCAGTGAGGCCCGGCGGCGTCCTACGGGGGTTGCAGCGGTGGTGGCGTGAGACCAGTCCGTGACGAACGCCGTCGTACGTCGCGGCCCGAGAAGGGGCACGGACGCCAGAGTCGACCGCAGATGCAACTTAAGAGCGCGCTGTGAAGCGAAGCGGCACGCAGTGTTACGACTCGGGACCAGTACCTGCCGACTATGTTTCCGGACTGTCAACGTCGGCTGGTCTGTGGATAGATCTCACCGCTCGGCGATTTCCGCCGGCGGATCTCCGGCCGGGGATCGTGGTGCCACTCAATTCATCCGGCGGCGAGAAATGCCGAAAGCCCCGGGTCGAGGACCCGGGGCTTTCAGACTGACTGGCGGTGGCGGTGGGATTTGAACCCACGGTGGGTGTGACCCCACACAACATTTCGAGTGTTGCACCTTCGGCCGCTCGGACACGCCACCGCCGGAGAGGTTACCGGAGGGCCTGGGTGGCGACGAAATCAGGTCGCCGGCCGGGGCGCCCAGCCCGGATCGCGCCCGGTGGCGCCGGCGAGCCGGTCGAGAGCCGGGGCGTCGGCGGGCACCGGCACGGGCGGGCCGAAGGGGCCGGTGCCGGCCTCGGGCGGGGGCTCGAACCCGGACGCGAAGCCCAGCGAGGCGAGCACGGCTGTCTCGTCCGGGGCGTAGGGCTGGCCGGTGGCGCGGGCCAGGTCCCAGCCGTGCACGACCACCTCGTCGAGGGCGACCAGGGCCACCATCTCCGCGGGCATCTCGATGGGTCCGGCCATCGTCAGGCCGTCGTACGCCGAGGGCTCGGACCACGCTGCCGCCAGCCGGTCGAGAGCGGCCGGGATGTCCTCGCGCCAGGCGGGTGGGAGCTGCACACCGTCGACGGAGGGCTGTCCCCCGTCCGGGAGGGGCTCCTTGTGCGCGGAGAGCGTGAAGGCCAGGGTCAGGCCGGCGACGTGGTCGAGCAGGTCGGCGACCGAGTAGTCCGGGCACGGGGTCGGGTCGGCCAGCTGGTCGTCGCGGATGTCCGCGACGACCGCGGCCAGCGCCCGGGTGGCGGCTCCGAAGTCGATGAGGTCCATGGCGACTCCGACCGGGCGGCCGCCCGGAACTCATCGCTCCGGGATCGACCCCGGATCAGCCGAGGCCCGGGATCGTGAGGACGGACGGGTACTTCGCCGAGTTGTGGATGGTCAGCCCGGTCAGCGTCCCCGGCAGGTCGGGCACGGTCGGGAGCAGGTGCACCACGTCGAAGGACTGGATCGCGATCCGCAGGCGGTGACCCTTCGCGATCTTGGCGGCCGTGGGGAAGACCTCGACGTCGACCGGGGCGACCTGGCCGTTGGCGAGAGGCTTCTTCGACGCCTTCGTGAAGGGGTGGAACGGCTGCAGCACCTGGCCGTCGAGGTAGCGGGTCCGCGACCTGTCGAGCGCTCGCTGCGAGACGACCTGCCAGCCGCCGGTCAGGCGGGTCACCTTGCCGTTCGGCGCGACGTCGGACACCGAGACCGACAGCATGCCGTCGCCGCTGGCGCTGGAGGTGTAGAGCCGGGCGTTGATCGGCCCGCGCAGCCGGACGGCACGGTCGAGCGGGCCGGTCTGGAAGACCACCCCGGTCGTGTCGTTGGACGCGTTGTCGCTCCAGCACGGGAGGTCGGCGAGCGCCGCCTCGGGCAGACCAGCGGTCCACTGGTTGCTGGAGCGGGTGCACAGGCCGGACACCGGGACCGGCGGCACGTACGCCGTTCCGGCCGCCACCTTGTCGCCCCGGGTGAGGGCGCCGGCGCCGCCACCGGCCGCGGCCGATCCGGTGAGCCTGAAGGTCTCGGCGCGCTGGTTGCCGATCCAGTGCTGGGCCTTGGTCCACCGGCCGCTGCCCTGCTCGTAGTAGGTGATCGGCGGGATGTCGGTGTCGAGGGTCGGGTCCTTGATGCCGCGGACGTAGCGGTCGAACCACCGCAGCTGCAGCTCGCTCAGGCTGCCGTGGCCGGCCTTGCCGACGTCGGCGCCGGACGAGCCCTCGAGGTGGTCCCACGGGCCGATGATCATCTTGGTCGGGACCCCGCGGCCCTGGAGGTTCTCGAAGATCAGCGGGGTGCCCCGCTGGAAGAGGTCGAACTCGCCGCCGATCAGGAAGGTCGGGACGTCGACCCGGTTGACCACGCGCGACGGTGAGCGGTCGCGGTAGAACTTCCCGTCGTACGCCGAGTCGCCGCCGGTGACCGCGTCGAGCAGGAGCGGCAGCGTGAAGGTGGCCGCGGCGCCGAGGTGGTCGATCAGCGCGCCGAAGCCGGACTGCGGGTCGGTCGCGGTGACCGCGGGCGGGATGACCCCGGTCGTCGTCACCAGACCGAGCCAGAGGGGGATGAAGCCGACGTCGATCTGCCCGCCGGAGGCGACGACGTCGCGGTAGACGTCGGCGGCCGGGACCTGCGGGAAGATCGCCTCGAGGCCCTTCGGTCGCTGGCCGGCCGCGAAGAGCTGGCTGATCCCCATGTAGGACGGGCCGTTCATCCCGATCCTGCCGTTGCTCCACGGGCGCTTGCGCGAGTGCGCCCACTCGACGATCTCGCCGGCGTCCTTGTCCTCGCGACGGCTGAACGCCGCCCACGAGCCCTCGGAGCTGCCGGTGCCGCGGGCGTCGACGGTCAGGTGCGCGTAGCCGCGCTGCACCAGGTAGTCGGAGCCCGCACCCGAGAGGGGGCTGCCGCCGGACGCGCTCTTGTTGTACGCCGTGATCGTGATGATCACCGGCAACCGCTTGCGCACCGCGGTGCCGTCGGCCTTGGCCGGGAGCACCAGGTCGCCGCGCAGCACGGTGCCGTCGTCCATCGGGATCGCGAGGTCCTGCTGGGTGACCGTGCCCGGATAGGTGGCCGGGCGGGGCTTCCACCCGGCGCGCGCGGCGGGCGCCGCGTCGGCGGACCCGGCGGGCCCCGCGACCGCGACGACGCTGGACAGCGCCAGCGCGGAGACCAGGGTCAGGACGATGCTGCGGCTTCGGTTCACACGGTGACAACGAGCCGAGCCCGGAGATGTAACGCGGCGTTACATCTCCGGGCTCGTCACGCCACCGGCGTCAGACGACCTTGACCGTGCGCGGGGCCGAGGTCGAGCCGGCGACCACGGACGATCCGGCGTACGTCGCCGTGACCTTGTGCTTGCCCTTGCGCTTGATCACGATCGTCGCGCTGGCCTTGCCCTTCTTCAGCACCACCGTCTTGACCGCCTTGCCGTCCACCCGGACCACGACCTTGCCGGTCGCCGTCGGCGACGAGGCGACCGTGACGCTCACCTTCAGCGACTTCCCCTTCTTCACCTTGGTCTTGTTGACGCCGACCTTGGTGGAGGAGGTGGCCTTGGCGACCTTCGCGGTGGCGGTGGAGACCGAGGTCCCCGGTGCCTTGCCGGCCTTGGCGGCCGTGACCCGGACCGAGATCCGGTGACCCACGTCGGCGGCCCCGAGCTTGAGCGTGGCGCCGGTCGCGCCCGCCACCGGGTTCCCGTCGCGGAGCCACTGGCGGGCGAAGGTCAGGCCCTTGGTGTTCCAGGACCCGGTGGTGGCCGTCAGCGTCGAGCCGTACTTCGCGGCGCCGGTGACCTGCGGGGCCACCAGTGCCTCGACGGTCGCGACGTCCGAGAGGTCGACCGTCTGGTGACGGACCGCCTCGGGGTTGCCGGCCACGTCGGTCGAGGCGAAGTCGACCAGGTGCTCACCGAAGCCCTGCACGGTGACCGCACCAGCGCCGAGCGTGACCCAGTCGCCGCCGTCGATGCGGTAGACGGTCTGCGCCACGCCGCTGAGCGCGTCGGCAGCGGTGAACGACAGCGTCGCGGAGTCGGCGCCCTCGATCCCGGAGCCCCGGGTGGCCGCCAGCGTCGTCTCGGGTGCGGTCTGGTCGATCCACACCGGCAGCGTCTGCGTCCCGGACGAGTTGTCCGCCGCGTCGGCGGCCCGGTAGGACAGCGTGTGCTTGCCCTCCCCGGAGACCACCACCGGTGCGACGTACTCCTGCCAGGTGGCACCGTCGCCGGTCTCGACGACCGGTGCCTCGTCCCGGTTGTCGGCCGCGGAGACCGCGACCGTCGCGTCGCTGCGGTACCAGCCGGCATCGCCGACCGTCCCGGAGGTGACCGACGCCGAGACGTCCGGCGCCTGCGTGTCGGCCGGTACGCCGAGCACCCACAGGTCGGCGATCGACGGGTCGAAGAACCCGCTCGCGTCCATGGGGTACTCGAACTTGATCCGCACGTTGCCGTCGTTGTCGAGGACGGCGGGGTCGTCGACCAGCAGGTCGTAGACCTTGATGCCCGCACCGGTCTCCGTGCGCGGCACCAGCTGGGTCTTCACCAGGGTGTCGTCCACGTAGACGTGGTACTTCTTCGTCCGCGCACCGTCGAAGGTCTCGATGTCGCGCAGCACGAAGGGCTGACCCGGCGTGACGTCCACCGTGGCCGAGTACCACGCACCCGGCGTGGCCGAGTTGGCGTAGCGGCGGGTGTAGCCCGCCTCGGTGTTGGTGCCGCTGCTCGCCGACTTCATCAGGTTGTGCGCGGACTCCGAGGGCCCGTCACCGAAGTCGACGTGGTCCAGCACGCCGGCGGTCGGCGGCGTCGCCAGGGCGAACACCGGGTTGGCGTCGGCCGAGACCAGGCTGGCGCCTGCGCGGCGCAGCTCCACCGTCGCCGCGACCGGTCCGGCCACGAAGTCCAGCGGGACGACGACCGGCACCTCGGCGGTGGCGCTGCCACCCGCAGGGACGGTCACCCGGGCCGACGGCACGGACTTCCAGCCCGCGGGCAGCGTCACGACGACGTGGCCGTCGATGGCCTCGTTGCCGTCGTTGGTGAGCGGCACCGTCAGCGTGGCGTGCTCGGTCGGGTCGGCGTCACCCATGGTGGCGGCGACCGTCCCGATCGCCAGTCCCGACGTCACCGTGGCCCAGTCGGCCGTGGTGTCGGTGAGCGTGAGCTCCTGGCCACCGATCGTGTACGTGAGCGTCAGGTCGGCGTCGAACGAGCCCGGCACCTGGTGCTTCGGCACCGTGAAGGTCACCGGCAGCTGGGCGCTCGCACCCACGGCGAGGGAGCCGAGGGTGGCGTTCGCCATGCCCCAGCCGTCGACCGCGACCGTGGCATCGAGACCGGTGACCGGTCCCGCCCCGGCGTTGGTGACGTCGACCGTGCCGGCGACGGTCGTCCCCGGCAGGGCCGACCCGGAGACCGGCGGCAGCGCGACCTGGATGCCCAGGCTCGCGGTCAGCGCCCGCACCAGCTGCGCCTCGATCGCGCCGAGCCGACCGTCCAGGTCGGAGCGGACCGACTGACCGACGCCGGAGGACGCCAGCCAGGAGCGCAGTGTCTTCACACCGGCGAGAGCGTCCTGCAGGTCACCCGTGGCCGAGTCCCCGGCCAGGACGGTGAGCAGCGCCGAGCTGACGTCGTCGCGGACGTTGGCCAGGCCGCCGTCCAGGTGCTCGGCGTCAGCACCGCCGAGGTCCTCGCTCTCGGCGAGGTCGCCGACGTGCGTGCGGAGCTGGTCGACCGAGCCGATGATCGCGCCCAGCCGCTCGTTGGCGGCCGTGACCTCGAACTCGTAGTGACCCGACCCGACCGTGACCGTGACCGTGCCGTCGGCGGCGGTCACGTCGGTGACGCCGTCGACGTCGGCCAGCAGGTGACCGCCCTCGGTGACGGCGTACTGGTTGCCCGCCGGCACCACGATGTCCGCGGTGGTGTTGACCGGGACGTCGACGGCGAGGGACAGGTCGTCGCCGGTCGTGGTCCAGTCGGTGTCGATCGCGCCGTAGACGGAGTCGTAGTGGCCCGACCCGTGGGTCAGGGCACCGCCGACGGCCGGCTTGACCTGGATCTTCTGGTAGCCGGGCTCGAGCGCCTTGATGGCACCGATGTTCTGGTACATCCAGTCGCCCACCGCGCCGTACGCGTAGTGGTTGAAGGAGTTCATGCCCTCGTCGCCGAAGCTGCCGTCGGGGCCGATGGAGTTCCAGCGCTCCCACATGGTGGTGGCGCCGTGCTGGATCTCGTAGCCCCAGGACGGGTAGTCCTTCTTGAGGATCATCGTGTAGGCGAGGTCGGTGCGGTCGATGCTGGTCAGTGCCGGCAGCAGCCACGGGGTGCCGAGGAAGCCGGTCGTCAGGTGGAAGTCGCTCGTCTTGAGCTTGGCGACGAACTTCTGACCCACCTTCTCGCGCAGCGCCGGGTCGGTGACGAGGTTCATCCCGAGCGCCATCGCGTACGCCGTCTGGCTGTTGCCGTCGACCGTGCCGTCGGCTGCCACCAGCTTGTCCGTGAAGGCGTCGCGGATCTGGCCGGACAGCGCGGCGTACTCGGCCGCGTCGCCGTCCTCACCGACGGCGGCGGCCATCTCGGAGAGCATCCGGGCGTCCTCGGCGTAGTACGCGGTGCCGAGCACGTCGACTCCGGTGTTGTCGTCGAGGTTGAGCCAGTCGTTCCAGTTGCCGCGTGCCGAGTCGATCAGGTCGGCGCCGGCGCCGGTCTTCACGAACCCGAAGAACTTCTGCATGGCTGCGTAGTTCTCGCGCACGATCTTGGTGTCGCCCTGGGCGTGGAAGGACGCGTAGGGGACGGTGATGGCGGAGTCGGACCAGCCGAGGCCGCTGCCCAGGTCGATCGTCGGGACGGACGGCGCGATGCCCGGCAGGTTGCCGTTGTCGTACGCCGAGTCGCGCAGGTCGGCCGTCCACTTCGAGAGGAACGCGCGGGTGTCGCGCAGGTAACTCGCCGTCGGTGCGAACACGTTGATGTCACCCGTCCAGCCGAGCCGCTCGTCGCGGGCCGGGGTGTCGGTCGGGATCGACAGGAAGTTGCCGCGCTGGCCCCACGAGATGTTGCTGACCAGCTGGTTCAGCATCGGGTCGGAGGTCTGCAGGTCGCCGGTCGCCGTGAGGTCCGAGCCCCAGACGACGCCGGTGACGTCGCCGACCTCGGGCGGGGTCGCCGCACCGGAGATCTCGATGTAGCGGAAGCCGTGCTGGGTGAACTTCGGGGTGTACTCGACGGTGCCGTCGGACTTGAAGGTGTAGTAGTCGGTCACCTTCGCGGCCCGGAGGTTGCCGACGTAGAACTCGCCGTTGGCGCGGAGCTCCTCGGCGTACCGGAACTTCACCGTCTGGCCGGCCACGCCGGAGATCTTCATCCGGGCGACGCCGACCATGTTCTGGCCGAGGTCGTAGATGTAGCCGTTCGCGACGCCGGGCGACGCGGTCCGCGTCAGCGCCGGGCGCTCGCCGGTCACGCGGACCGGCTCGTCGGGCTGCGGCACCAGCTTGGACGTGTCGGAGCCCGCCACCGAGACGGTGTTCCAGGCGGCGTCGTCGAAGGCCGGCTCGTCCCATCCCGGCTGCTCGGCGTTGGCGTCGTACGTCTCGCCGTCGATGTTGTCGGCCGCGGCGTACGGGCCGAAGTGGCTCTTCCAGCTGTCGTCGGTGTTGACGTACTGGGTCGAGCCGTCGGTGTAGTCGATCCGCAGCCGCGCGATCAGGCCGAGCGAGCTCCCGAACATGCCGGGACCCCACATGCCGACCTTGCCGGCCCACCATCCGTCGCCGAGCTCGGCGCCGAGCGCGTTGTCGCCCTCGGTGACCTGGTCGGTGACGTCGTACGTCTGGGACTGGACCCGCTTGCGGTAGTCGGTGCTGCCGGGGGCGAGGAACTGGTCGCCGACCTTGTCGCCGTTGAGCTCGAGCTCGTACACACCGTGGGCCGACGCGTAGACGCGCGCCGACTCGACGGTCTTGCCGGGCTCGGTCGTGAACTCCGTGCGGAGCAGCGGCTTGTTGGCGTCGGGCGAGCGCCACAGGACGTCCTTGCGGTCCGCGACGCGCAAGCCCTGGTCGGTCAGGGTGCCGCCGTTGAACGGGTTGCCGGCGGAGAAGTCGGTGTCCAGGAGGACGTCACCCGACTTCGCGGTCACCTTGACCGCCTTGATGTCGGCGGACTCGTTGACGTCGTTGGCGAAGTCCTGGCGGAAGCCGACGAAGCCCTTGGTCAGGGTCGCGTCGGTGCGCTGGTCGATCTGGGTGCCGTCGAGCTTGGTGGTGATGGTGCTGCCGTCGACGGTGACGGACAGCCGGTGGGTGCCGTCGAGCAGCTGGGCGGAGGTGATGCCGGTGATCGGCTGGTTGCCGAGCAGCGTGTAGACGCCGTTGACGCGCTTGTGCGGGCGGAACTTCGGGACGCCGGTGCCGTCGGCGGTCGAGATCTGCCACATGTAGGCGTTGGCGGTGTCCTTCGCGCGGATGAAGACGCCGACCGCCAGCTGGTCGATGTCGAAGTCGATGTCGGCGGTGTAGTCGGTCCACCGGTCGACCTCGCCGCCGGCCGACTTGCCGATCCAGTCGGCGTCGCCCCAGTCGCCAGCGTCCAGGAGACCGGTCTCGAACGAGGCGGGCTCGCTCCAGGCGGAGGCCGCGTCGGACCCGTCCCAGACCTTGACCTGCCAGACGTAGCGGGTGCCCGACGTCAGGTCGGGACCGCCGTAGACGACGTCCGTCTGGTTGTCGGAGGTGACCTTGCCGGAGTCCCAGACGTCGGCGGAGTCGAGCGCGTCCGCACTGCTGGCGACCCGCACCTGGTAGGCGCTCTGCACCACGCCCCGGGCCGACGACACCGACCTCCAGCTCAGGCTGGGGTCGGCGCCGGGGATGCCGAGCGGCTCGGTGCGGCCGTTGGTCTGGAGGCCGGTGACGGTCAGCGGCGCGTCGGCGGCGACGGCCGCCGGGGCCGCCACGAGCGCGGCCGGCACGCTCAGCGTCAGGCCGGTGGCCAGCGCCAGCACGGGGGCGACGAGGCGGACCCGGGCCCGAGCGCGGGTTCGAGGAGCAGACGACATGAAGGACTTCCTTGCGGCGGAGGATTTTGAAACGTTGCAACGGCAAGGTAAGCCGCTGGTGACCGCCGTCACAACGGTTCTGTCCGCATCCGGCCACAGGAAGTTCTCAGGGACCCGTTAACGATTCAGAGCGGCGCGACGCCCGTCGTCAGATGAGGCGGGAGCGCACGGCGTACACCACGGCCTCGATGGTGGAGTCCACGCCGATCTCGTCGGCGATCGTGCGCAGCCGACGGCGCACGGTGCGCTCGGACGTGCCCACCCGGCGCGCGACCGCGTCCGTGGTGTGCCCCTCCGAGAGCAGGCGGAGGATCCGCACGTCGTCCGCGGTCGGTTCCCACCGGTCGGCGGCGGCGCGACCCGAGTCGCCCATGATCACTCCTTCTCGACCAGGACCAGCACCAGGGTTCGAGGGCCGTGAACTCCCTCCACACGGTCGAGCTCGATGTCGCTGGTGGCGGACGGCCCGCTGATCCAGGTGTGGGCGCGGCTCGGGTCGAGCAGGGGCAGTGCGTCCGGCACGTCGGGGACGACCTGGTCGGCGCGCACGATGCAGACGTGCAGGTCCGGGACGAGCGAGATCGCCCGGCGGCCCTGCCCCGGGCCGTGGTCCAGGATGATCGTCCCGGTCTCCGCGACCCCCACCCGCGCGTCGGTCACGACCGCGTCGTACGCATCGAGCTCGTACGCCGTGAGAACCCGGCCGTCCGCGCCGTCCTCGTCGGCCCCGGGCACCTCGACCGAGAGCCCGGCCGGCACCACGACGCGCGCGCCGTCAGGGAGCGCGGCGGCCACCCGGACGGCGACCTCGTCGGGCGCGCAGCGCACGACCACCGCCCGGTAGTCCGCGACCCGCTCGGCGAAGTGGCCGACCACGTCGGCGAGGGGCGCGATCCGCGGCGCGACGGGCACGGCGTACCCGGCCTCGACGCCGTCGAGCGCCTTGCGCACGCGGCCGAGGATGTCGTCGCGGGCGCTCATGAGCGGCCTCCGTCGGTGCGCTTCCACCAGGCACGGAAGGACTCGGGCGGGGCCGGGGGCAGGTCGCGGGTGGAGGTCCACTTCGCGGCACCGAAGCGGCGCGCGACACGGAGCCCCAGGCGGGTGAACCGCTCGCCGAAGGCCAGCTTGCGCGAGTCGGAGAGCGCGACCGCGGCGCCCTTGAAGGCCAAGGCCTCGACCTTCGGCACCCCACCACGGTGGGCGTCGACGACCTGGGCCCGGAGGTCGACCAGGACGGACGGGATGTCGATGAGCACGGGGCAGACCTCGAAGCAGGCACCGCAGAGGGAGGAGGCGTACGGCAGCGAGTCGACCTGCTCTCCCTCAGGGCCAGGGCCACCGACGCCCTTGAGCAACGGGTTGAGGATCGCGCCGATCGGGCCGGGGTAGACCGAGCCGTAGGCGTGCCCACCGGTGCGCTCGTAGACCGGGCACACGTTGAGGCAGGCCGAGCACCGGATGCAGCGCAGCGCCTGGCGGCCGACCTCGTCGGCGAGCGCGTTGGTGCGGCCGTTGTCGAGGAGCACGACGTGCACCTCCTGCGGGCCGTCGCCGGGCGTGACGCCGGACCACGTCGAGGTGTAGGGGTTCATCCGCTCGCCGGTCGAGGAGCGCGGCAGCAGGCGCAGCAGCGGATCGAGGTCGGCGAAGGTCGACACGACCTTCTCGATCCCGACCACCGAGACCAGCACCTCGGGCAGGGTCAGGCACATCCGGCCGTTGCCCTCGGACTCGACCACGACGAGCGTGCCGGTCTCGGCGATGGCGAAGTTGGCGCCGGACACGCCGACCTTGGCCCGGAGGAACTTCTCGCGCAGGTGCGCGCGAGCGGCGGCGGCCAGGACCGCCGGCTCGTCGGTCAGGTCGTCGGGCGCCGGCCGCCCGACCTGGCCCATCTCGGCCAGGAAGATGTCGCGGATCTCGGAGCGGTTGCGGTGGATCGCGGGCACCAGGATGTGCGAGGGCAGGTCGTGGCCCAGCTGGACGATCAGCTCGGCGAGGTCGGTCTCCCAGGCGGCGATCCCCTCGGCCTCCAGGGCCTCGTTGAGGCCGATCTCCTGGGTGACCATCGACTTGACCTTGACGACCTCGTCGACACCGTGGGCCTTGGCGATCGAGGCGACGATCGCGTTGGCCTCCGCGGCGTCGTTGGCCCAGTGGACGGTCGCACCGTTGGCGGTCAGCGACGCCTCTAGCAGCTCCAGCTGGGTGCCGAGGTCGCGCAGCGCGGCCTCCTTCACGCCGGCACCGGCGAGCCGGAGCTCCTCCCAGTCGCTGACCTCGTTGACCTCGTCGACCAGGCGCTGCCGCTTGGCGCGGATCGTCCCGGTCGCGTGCGCCAGGTTGTGCCGCAGCTGGGCGTTGCCCAGTGCCTCCCGGGCCGCGGTGGGGAAGGCCGGCATCCCGACGAAGGTGCCGCCACTCATTCGGTCGCCGCCAGGATCTCGGCGAGGTGCACGGTGCGTACGCCGGCCCGCTCGCGGGTGAGCAGGCCACCGAGATGGGTCAGGCAGGAGTTGTCGCCCGCGACCAGCACCTCGGCGCCGGTGTCGCGCACGCGCCGCGTCTTGTCGGAGCCCATGGCCACCGACGTGTCGGCGTTCTTCACCGCGAACGTCCCGCCGAAGCCGCAGCACTGGTCGGCTCCCTCGAGCTCGACCAGGGTGAGGCCGCGGACCTGCTCGAGGAGCCGCAGCGGCCGGTCACCGACCCCGAGCATCCGCAGCGAGTGGCAGGTCGGGTGGTAGGCGACCGTGTGCGGGTAGTAGGCGCCGACATCGGTCACGCCGAGCACGTCGACGAGGAACTCCGACAGCTCGTAGACCTTCGGCGAGGTCTCGGCGACGGCGGACTGGAGCGTCGCGTCGCCGGACCGCCGCGCCACGATCGAGTGCTGGTGCCGCGCGCAGCCCGCGCACGACCCGGACGGCGTCACGACGGCGTCGTACCCCGCGAACGCGTCGACGAAGTTGCGGACGACGGGCACCGCCTCGTCGAGGTATCCGGTGTTGACCATCGGCTGCGCACAGCAGGTCTGCGACTCGGGGAACTCCACGTCGACCCCGAGGCGGCGCAGAAGACTGACGACGGCCTGGCCCGTGCCGGGGTAGAGCGCATCGTTGATGCACGTGACCATCAGCGCGACCCGCATGCGGCCCATCATCCCCCGCTCGTGAGACGGGACTCGGCGCTGTCCCAGTCGAGCCCGGAGCGCGGCTCGAAGCGGCGTACGTCGTGGGTGCGCCGGATGAGGTCGCGCATGGCGGCCAGGTCGGGCAGATCGGCGCCGAGGGCCCGCGCCTGCACGAGGCCGTTGCCGAGCGCGGCCGCCTCGGCCGGACCGGCGAGGACGGGTACGCCGAGGGCGTCGGCGGTGAGCTGGCAGAGCAGCGAGTTCTGCGAGCCGCCGCCGACCAGGTGCACGACGTCGACCTCGCGGCCGGCGAGCGTGGCGGCCAGCCGGATGTTGCGGCGGTACGCGAGCGCCAGGCTGTCCAGGATCGTGCGGGCGATCGCGACCGGCGTGCGCGGGATCGGCTCGCCGGTCTCGCGGGCCAGGTCCTGGATCCGGCTGGGCATGTCCCCCGGGGTGAGCAGTCGCGGGTCGTTGATGTCGACGATGGTCCGCAGCGGCGGCTCGACCTCCGCGCCGGCGAGCAGGGCCGGCAGGGTCACGTCGGTGAGCCGCTTGTCCGCCCAGGTGCGGACCGACTCCGAGAGGACCCAGAGGCCCATCACGTTCTTGAGGAAGCGGATGGTGCCGTCGACGCCGCCCTCGTTGGTGAAGTCGGCCGCGCGGGCCTCCTCGGTCAGCACCGGGGCGTCCAGCTCGAGCCCGACCAGCGACCAGGTGCCGGACGAGATGTAGGCGAAGCTCCCCTCGGTCGCGGGCACCCCCACGACGGCGGAGGCGGTGTCGTGGGAGCCGACCGCGATGACCGGGACGCCGGTCACGCCGACGTACTCCCCCACCTCGGGCAGCAGCGGGGCGACGACCGCACCGGGGTCGCGCAGCGGCGGCAGGATCGACCAGGGCAGGCCGAGCCGCTTGGCCAGGTCGGTCGCCCACTCGCGGGTGCGGACGTCGTACAGCCCGGTCGTCGAGGCGTTGGTGCGCTCGGCACCAGCCTCGCCCGTGAGCCAGTAGGTCAGCAGGTCGGGCAGGAGCAGCAGCTGCACGGCCGCCTCCAGCGCAGGCGTCCCGAGCTCGGACACCAGCTGGTAGACGGTGTTGAACGGCAGCTGCTGCAGCCCGCTGACGTCGTACAGCTCGGCGTCGGTGACGGTCTCGCGCACCCGTGCGGGTACGCCGTCGGTGCGCCGGTCGCGGTGGCTGCGGGGGTTGGCGAGCAGCCGGCCGTCGGCGTCGAGCAGGCCGTAGTCGACGGCCCACGAGTCGATGCCGATGCCGTGGAGGGGTCCGGTGCGGGCCACCTCCCGGATCCCGACGAGCACCTCGCGGTGGATCCCGAGCGCGTCCCAGAAGAGGTCGCCGTGCACCGGCACCGCGCCGTTGTCGAAGCGGTGCAGCTCCTCCAGGTGCAGGGTGCGCGCACCGACCCGGCACGCCATCACCCGGCCGCTGGTGGCGCCCAGGTCGACGGCGGCGACGCGAATCGGCTCGCTCATCGAAGGAAGGCCGCCGCCACGCCCGCGTCGACCGGGATGTGCAGCCCGGTGGTGTGGCTGAGCTCGGCGGTGCAGAGCACGAAGACGGCGTTGGCGATGTTGGCCGGCAGCACCTCGCGCTTGAGGATCGTGCGCTGCGCGTAGAACTTGCCGAGGTCCTTCTCCTCCACGCCGTAGACGGCGGCGCGGTTGGCACCCCAGCCGCTGGCGAAGATGCCCGAGCCGGCGACGACGCCGTCGGGGTTCACGCCGTTGACCTTGATCCCGTGCTCGCCGAGCTCGGCCGCGAGCAGCCGCACCTGGTGGGCCTGGTCGGCCTTGGCGGCGCCGTACGCGACGTTGTTGGGGCCGGCGAAGATCGAGTTCTTGGAGGAGATGTAGACGATGTCGCCGCCCAGCTCCTGCTCGATCATCACCTTGGCGGTGGCCTTCGAGACCAGGAACGAGCCCTTGGCCATCACGTCGTGCTGGAGGTCCCAGTCCCGCTCGGTGGTCTCCAGGAGGGAGCGCGACAGCGACAGGCCGGCGTTGTTGACGACTAGGTCCACCCCACCGAAGGCCAGGACGGCGGCATCGACGGCCGCCTGGACGGCGGCCTCGTCGGACACGTCGACCTGCACGCCGACGGCGACGTCCGTCGAGCCGATCTCGGCGGCGGCGGCCTGGGCCTTCGCCAGCGAGAGGTCGGCGATGACGACGCAGGCACCCTCGGCGGCGAGCTTCTCGGCGGTGGCCTTGCCGATGCCGGAGGCGGCACCGGTCACGAACGCGACGCGGGTGGCGAGCGGCTTCGGCTTCGGCATCCGCTGGAGCTTGGCCTCCTCGAGCGCCCAGTACTCGATGCGGAACTTCTCCGCCTCGTCGATCGGGGCGTACGTCGACAGGCCCTCGGCGCCGCGCATCACGTTGATGGCGTTCGTGTAGAACTCACCGGCGACGCGGGCGGTCTGCTTGTCCTTGCCGTAGCTGAACATGCCGACGCCCGGCACCAGGATGACCAGCGGGTCGGCGCCGCGGATGGCCGGGCTGTCCTTGGTCTTGTTGCGGTCGTAGTAGTCCTGGTAGTCCTCGCGGTACGCCGCGTGCAGCTCGGCGACGCGGGCCTTGACCTTCGCGAGCGGGGCGTCGGCCGGCAGGTCGACGACCATCGGCTTGACCTTGGTGCGCAGGAAGTGGTCGGGGCACGACGTACCGAGCTCGGCCAGGCGGGGGTGGTTGCGGCTGGCGAGGAAGTCCAGCACGACCTTGTCGTCGGTGAAGTGGCCGATCATCGGCCGGTCCTTCGAGGCGACGCCGCGCAGGGTGGGCGCGAGCTCGGCGGCACGCGCCCGGCGCTTGGCGGGGCTCAGCGGCTCCCACTTCTTCACGCGGACCCCGAACGGGTTCTTCTTGGAGTTCGCCTTGATGTACTTCTCGGCGGTGCGGATGATCCAGAGCGAGTTCTTCTCGGTCTTCTCGCTGGTGTCGCCCCACGCGGTGATGCCGTGGCCCCCGAGGATGCAGCCGATCGCCTGGGGGTTCTGCTCCTTGATCGCGGCGATGTCGAGGCCGAGCTGGAAGCCGGGACGACGCCACGGGACCCAGACGACCTTGTCGCCGAAGATCGTCGAGGTGAGCTGCTCGCCGTCGGCGGCGGTCGCGATCGCGATGCCGGAGTCGGGGTGCAGGTGGTCGACGTGCGCGGAGTCGACGAGGCCGTGCATCGCGGTGTCGATCGACGGAGCGGCACCACCCTTGCCGTGCAGGCAGTAGTCGAACGCCGCCACCATCTCGTCCTCGCGGTCGATGCCCGGGTAGACGTCGACCAGGGCGCGCATCCGGTCGAGCCGGAGCACGGCGAGACCGGACTCCTGGAGGGTGCCGAGGTCGCCGCCGGAGCCCTTCACCCAGAGGAGCTCGACGTCCTGGCCGGTGACCGGGTCGGTCTCCGTGCCCTTGGCCGAGGTGTTGCCGCCCGCGTAGTTGGTGTTCTTGGGGTCGGCGCCGAGCCGGTTGGACCGAGCGATCAGCTCGGCTGCTGCCGTCGTGGGGGTGCTCACGTTCAGTTCCATCCTGCCTGGGTGCCGCCGACGCGGTCCGCTTCGATCTGTTCCTGGTAGCCGCTGTCGAGGAAGGCCCGCATCGGGTTCGCGGGCAGTCCCCGTCCCTCGCGCCATGCGGCGAGGTCGGCGCGGACGTCGGTGTAGAAGGCGTCCATGAAGATCTCGTTGGCCAGCAGGACGTCGCCGTCCTCCTGCGCCTGGGTCAGTGCGTCACGGTCGACGAGCAGCGCGCGCGCCGTCATCTCCTGCACGTTGAGGACCGACCGGATCTGGCCGGGGATCTTCTTCTCGATGTTGTGGCACTGGTCGAGCATGTAGGCCACGTCGCTGTCGGGCCCGAACGCCCCACCCCGGATGCACTCGTAGAGGATCCGGAAGAGCTGGTAGGGGTCGGCCGCCCCGACGATCAGGTCGTCGTCGGCGTAGAAGCGGCTGTTGAAGTCGAACGAGCCGAGCTTCCCGAGCCGGATCAGCTGGGCGACGATGAACTCGATGTTGGTGCCGGGCGCGTGGTGGCCGGTGTCGAGGCAGACGAACGCCTTCTCACCCAGGGCGCTCACGTGGGCGTACGACGTACCCCAGTCCGGGACGTCGGTGTGGTAGAACGCCGGCTCGAAGAACTTGTACTCGAGCACCAGGCGCTGGTCGTCGCCGATCCGCTCGTAGATGGTCGCGAGGCTCTCGGCCAGCCGGTCCTGGCGGCCGCGGAGGTCGCCCTGGCCCGGGTAGTTGGTGCCCTCGGCCAGCCAGATCTTGAGGTCCCGCGAGCCGGTGGCGTCCATCACGTCGACGCACGCGAGGTGGTGGTCGATCGCCTTCTGCCGCACGGCCTTGTCGGTGTGGGTCAGGGCGCCGAGCTTGTAGTCGTCGTCCTGGAAGGTGTTGGAGTTGATCGTGCCGAGCGCGACGCCGAGGCCCTCGGCGTACGTGCGCAGCGCACCGAAGTCGTCGACCAGGTCCCACGGGATGTGCAGGGAGACACTGGGGGCGAGCCCGGTGAAGCGGTGCACGGTCGCGGCGTCGGCGATCTTCTCGTGCACGGTGCGCGGGGTGCCGGGGCTGCCGAAGACCTTGAACCGCGTCCCCGAGTTGCCGTAGGCCCAGGACGGGACCTCGATCGCCTGGCCCTCGAGCAGAGGTGCGATCTCGCTGAACCTTGCAGACACGGTCATCTCACATCACTTCTTGTACGTCGGTGGGGAGCTGGTCCTCGAGGTGGAAGACCTCGTCCAGCAGCAGGAAGCCTTCGTCGGGCGCGCGGCCGTCGATGCCGGTGAAGAACTCGGCCATCTCGGCCTGCCAGCGGGCGTTGACCTCGGTCCGCGCCATCGCGGCCTGCGCCTCCTCGATCGAGGTGGGCGTCTCGACGTAGCCGATCAGCAGCCCGTCCTCGCGGAGGAAGAGGGAGTAGTTGTGCCACCCGGTCTCGTGCAGCGCGCGGACCATGTCGGGCCAGACCGCGGCGTGCCGGGTCTTGTACTCCTCGATCCGGTCCGGCCGGACCTGGAGCTGGAAACAGGCACGGGGCATCGGTCCGCTCCTTCCGTGACGGTGGCGGGTGGTGGGGGGAAGGGGTGCTGCCGGCCGACCCCAGCGAGGTCGGAGAGCCGGGACCGGCCGGCAGCGGGTGGAGCTGGACGGACTACGACAGCTGAGGGATCAGAAGTCGAAGTCGTCGATGTTGGACTTGTCGTACGTGAACGGCTCGCCCAGGAGGACGACGCTGTCCTTGCCGACCGTGAAGCTGCCGAGGTCGCCGGCGTCGAACTTGTCGCCCTCGTCGCCCTTGATCGTGCCGTCGACGAGCGCCTTGGCGGCGAACGCGGCCAGGGTGCCCAGGTCGCCCGGGTTCCAGAGGGCGAACGACGTGACGGTGCCGTCCTTGACGTAGTCACGCATCTGGTTCGGGGTGCCGAGGCCGGTCAGCGCGACCTTGCCCTTGGCGTCCGAGGTCGACAGGTAGCGAGCGGCCGCGGCGATGCCG
Source organism: Nocardioides conyzicola (assembly GCF_039543825.1). Taxonomy (NCBI): domain Bacteria; kingdom Bacillati; phylum Actinomycetota; class Actinomycetes; order Propionibacteriales; family Nocardioidaceae; genus Nocardioides; species Nocardioides conyzicola. Next base: position 1,447,992 of record NZ_BAABKM010000002.1, read on the forward strand.
ACGGTGGTCGGCGAGATGATGCCCTTGAGGTTGGGGTGGGCCTGCAGGAGCGCGGCGGTCTTGTCGAAGGACGTCTGGTCGTCGTCGTCGCCGTACACGGTGTCGACGAGCTTGATGTTCGGGTGGTTCTCCTCGATGTCCTTCTTCATGAGGTCGATCCAGGCGTTCTGGTTCGTCGCGTTGGCAGCGGCGGACAGGATCGCGACCTCGCCCGAGTCACCGATCTGGTCGGCGATCAGGTCGACCTGCTTCTTGGCGATGCCCTCGGAGGTGGCGGCCTGGACGTACAGGTCGCGGCACTCCGGGTTGGTGTCGGAGTCGAACGTGACGATCTTGGTGCCGGCGTCGCTCGCCTCCTTGAGCGCGTCGCACAGCGCCTCGGGGTCGTTGGCCGAGACGACAAGGGCGTTGACGCCCTGCTGGGCGGCCGTGTTGATGAACGGCACCTGGGCGTCGGGCGAGGCGGCGTCGGGGCCGACCTGCTCGTACGTGCCACCGAACGACTCGACGGCCTTCTGGCCGGCCGCGTCGCTGATGTCGAAGTACGGGTTGCCCAGGTTCTTGGGCAGGAAGGTGACGGAGATGTCGCCGCCGGCGCTGCCGCCGTCGCTTCCGCTGCCACTGCCGCCGTCGCTGTCGCTGCCACCGCAAGCGGTCAGGGCCAAGCTGGCGACCAAGGTCACCGCAGCCAGGGCGGAGATCCGCCGGTTACGCAACTTCATGGTGCTCACCTTTCGTTGGTGCTTTCTGTGGCAGCGACCGCTTGCCGGTGCTGGCCTGTTTCCGAGCTGGAAGGACCGCTTCCACGGCCTCGTCGGGCCCAGAGCTGCTTGGCCCAGCCGAGGAAGCTGGTGGAGATCACCGACAGCACGAGCAGTGCGCCGATGACGATGTTGATGACGTTGACCGTGTAGTTCTCGAGGCGCATGGCGCTGGAGATGACGCCGATGAGCATCACGCCGGCGATCACGCCGTGCAGGGCACCGCGGCCGCCGAAGATGGAGACGCCGCCGAGGAGCACGGCCGCGATCACCTGGAGCTCGAGCCCGGTGGCGTTGTCGCCGCGGGCGCTGCCGAAGCGGAGCGTGTAGTAGATGCCGGCGAACGCCGACACCGCGCCGGCCATCACGAAGAGCAGGAACTTGGTCCGCGCCACGTTGACGCCGGTGAAGTGAGCCGCCTCGTCGTTGAGCCCGATCTCGAAGACCCCGCGGCCGAACGTCGAGAAGTGCAGCATCCAGACGAAGAGCACGGCGAGCACGACGAACGGGACCAAGATCATCGGGAACGAGTGGTCCTCGACGACTCGCTTCTTGGCCAGGTCGGTCCACTTCTCCGGGAAGTCGGTCACCGCCTTGGTGCCGAGCAGCCCGACCGCGATGCCGCGGTAGAGCGCGAGCGTGCCGATGGTGACGGCGAGCGACGGGAGCTTGACGTAGGCGACGAGGAAGCCGTTGAAGGCCCCGCACACGGCGCCGACCAGGATCGCGATCAGCCCGGCGACCGGGATCGACAGCCCGGCGTCGGCGTGGAGCTGGCCGACGAGCACGCTGCTGAGACCCACCACGCTCGCGACCGACAGGTCGATCTCGCCGGTGATGATCACCATCGTCATCGGCAGCGCGATCAGCAGGATCGGCGCGATGTCGAGGAAGAGGTAGTAGAAGGTCAGCGGGCCGTCGAAGAACTCCACGTTGTTGTTGGAGTAGAAGATCACGGCCACGAGGAGCGCGATCACGGCGAACTCGCGGGTGAAGAGCGCGCGGCGCCAAAGCGGACGCGAGTACGCCGGGTAGCTGCGGGTCGTGCCCTCGGGCCGGCTCAGGATGGAGGTGCTCATGTCTACTGCTCCCTCGTCTCGTCGCGTGCGGCGACCAGGCGGCGCGCTTGTCGGGCCGACAGCACCCGGTCGAGCACGATCGCGGCGATGATCAGCGCGCCGACCACGGCCCGCTGCCAGAAGTCGGAGATCCCGACCACCGGCAGGGCGCGGTTGATGGTGACCAGCAGGAAGGCGCCGATCGCGGCGCCCCACACGGTGCCGCTACCGCCGAAGATCGCGACCCCGCCGATGACCGCGGCACCGACGGCCTGCAGCTCCATGCCGTAGCCGGCGCCGGAGCTGACCGTGCCGTAGCGGGCGGCGTACACGACGCCGGCGAGCCCGGCGAGCGCACCGCAGAGGACGAAGGCACCGAGCACCCGGCGCTTGACCGGGAGGCCGTAGAGCACGGCCGCGTCGGGGTCGGAGCCGATCGCGTAGAGCTCGCGGCCGCCGCGGGCGGTGTAGAGGTAGTAGCCGACCAGCGCGAGCACGACCAGGCCGATGATCGTCAGCACCGGGATGGTGAGGATCTGCTTGGTGCCGAGGTCGAGGAACGAGGACGGCATGTCCGAGGCGTTGATCCGGCTGCTGCCGGCCCAGCTCAGGAAGATCCCGCGGTAGATGTAGAGCGTCCCGAGCGTGATCACCAGCGCCGGCACGTTGAAGAACGTGACCAGGAAGCCGTTGACGAAGCCGAGGAAGGCACCGAACAGCAGGCCGAGCAGGAAGACCGCGATGATCGGGATGCCCGGGTGGTCGACGAAGAGGTTGCCGGTGAAGTACGCCGTCAGCCCTAGCGTGGAGCCGACCGAGAGGTCGACGTTGCGGGTGATGATCACGACCGCCTGGCCGACCGCGAGCAGGAGCAGCAGCGACGGCGTGAGCAGGAGGTCGCGCCAGCCGTTGGAGCTGAAGAGGAAGTCGGGGCTCTTGATGGTCGTCAGCGCGACCACCACGACCAGGACCGCGCCGACCGCGATCTCGCGGGAGCGGAGCAGCTCACCGACGATGCGCTTGGTGGGCGAGATGGCGCTCGGCTCGAGGAGCAGGGTGTCGGTGGTGCTCATGCGGTCACCTCCGAGGTGTGGGCGGGGGCGGCGTGGGTGATCCGGGCGGTCGCGGCGTGCATGACGGCCTCGGGGGTGGCGTCCTCGCGGGACAGCTCGGCGGTGATCCGGCCCTCGCACACGACGAGGACGCGATCGGCCATGCCGAGCACCTCGGGCAGCTCGGAGGAGATCATCAGGATTGCGAGGCCCTCACCGGCCAGGTCGGAGAGCAGCCGGTGCACCTCGGCCTTGGTGCCGACGTCGATGCCGCGGGTGGGCTCGTCGATGATGAGCAGCTTGGGCTCGGTGGCCAGCCACTTGGCCAGGACGACCTTCTGCTGGTTGCCGCCGCTCATCGTCGTGGCGGTCGCGTCGAGCGCGTTGGTCTTGACCTCGAGCCGGCCGGCCCAGGGACCGGCGGCGCGGTTCTCGCCGGCGGTGGTGAGCAGACCCGCGTGGGTGAGCCGACCTCGGATGACGCCGGCGACGTTGCGGGCGACCGAGCTCTCGGTCACCAGGCCCTGCTTGCGGCGGTCCTCGGGGACGAACGCCATGCCGGCCTTGATCGCGGCGCGCGGCTTCTTGGGCGGCACGGTGGCGCCGGCGAGGTGCACCGAGCCCGCGTCGTACCCGTCCACGCCGAAGACCGCGCGGGCGATCTCGCTGCGGCCGGCGCCGACGAGGCCGGCCAGACCGACGATCTCGCCGGAGCGGACGGAGAAGGAGATGTCGTGGAAGGTGCCGGTCGAGGAGAGGCCGGCGACGTCGAGCACGACGTCCCCGATCTCGGCCGGCGTCTTCGGGAAGAGCTCGGCGACCTCGCGGCCGACCATGCGCGACACGATCTGCTCGACCGAGGTCTCGGCGATGGCGTCGGTGGAGACGTAGTCGCCGTCGCGCATCACGGTGACCGTGTCGCAGAGGGCGAAGACCTCGTCGAAGCGGTGGGAGATGAAGACCAGGGCGCGGCCCTCGTCGCGCAGGCTGCGGGCGACCGCGAAGAGCCGGTCGACCTCGACCCCGGAGAGCGCGGCGGTCGGCTCGTCCATGATCAGCACGCTGGCGTCGAGGGAGATCGCCTTCGCGATCTCGATGATCTGCTGGTCGGCGATCGAGAGTCCGCGGGCCGGGCGGCGCGGGTCGATCTGCACCCCGAGGCCCTGGAACAGCCGCTCCGCTTCGGCGTACATGGCCGCCCGGTCGATGCGACGGCCCCGGCCGACGGGCTGGCGGCCCATGAAGATGTTCTCGGTGACCGAGAGGTCCGGGAAGAGGGTCGGCTCCTGGTAGATGACCGCGACGCCCGAGGACTTGGAGTCGGCGGTGGACCCGAAGTCGACGTCCTTGCCGTGCAGGCGGAAGACGCCCGAGTCGCGGCGGTGCACGCCGGCGACGATCTTGACCAGGGTCGACTTGCCGGCGCCGTTCTCACCCACGAGTGCGTGGATCGAGCCGGGGGCGACCGCGAGGCTGCCCGACCGCAGCGCGACCACCGCGCCGAACGACTTGGCCACGTCGCGCAGCTCGAGAGCCCACTCAGGGGGCGTCTCGGGTGCGGTTCCGGGCATGAGGTGCTCCTCCGTGGTTCAGGGACTGAGGAGGAATTGAAAGGTTTCAACTCCGATGTTCGGTACCGTAGGTGACTGCGATCACAGCCGTCAACCGATTCGTCGAAATCTCCGCGTAACGGTCAGGACACGAAAGTTCCGGCGAGCGAGCGTGGTCGCCTCTAAGGTGTCGTTGATCGTTTCAGCGAAGGGGGAGCACCATGGCGCACCGCGAGCCCGGGAGCCGGAGCGCGTCCGTCAAGGACGTCGCGGCCGCGGCGGGCGTCTCCCTCGGAACGGTCTCCAACGTCCTCAACCGGCCCGACCGGGTCAGCCCGGAGACCCGCGAGAAGGTGCAGCGGGCGATGCTGGACCTGGGCTTCGTGCGCAACGAGTCGGCCCGGCAGCTCCGCGCGGGGACCAGCCGGACGCTCGCCTACGTCATGCTCGACGCCGCCAACCCCTTCTTCACCGACGTGTCGGCCGGCATCGACGAGGCGGCCGAGGCGGCCGGCCTCTCGCTGGTGCTCTGCAACAGCCGCAACTCCGCCGAGCGCGAGGCCTCGCACCTCACCCTGCTCGAGCAGCAGCGCGTCCAGGGGCTCCTGGTCACCCCGATCGACCCGGACTCGCCGACGCTCGACGAGGTCGCGCAGCGCGGCACCCCCGTCGTGGTCGTCGACCGCACCCGCTCCGACCAGTCCTTCTGCTCGGTCGCGGTCGACGACGTCCTCGGCGGCAAGCTGGCCATCGAGCACCTCCTCGACCGCGGCCACACCCGGGTCGCCTACGTCGGCGGGCCGGCCCACCTCGGCCAGGTGCGGGACCGGCTCCAGGGTGCGCGCGAGGCCTGGGCCGCGGCCGGCCGGCCGGCCGAGTCGCTGACCTGGGTGGAGACGTCGGCGATGACCGTCGCCGAAGGTCGCGAGGCCGGTGCCCGCCTGGCCGGACTGCCCGTGCGCCGCCGGCCGACGGCCGCGTTCTGCGTCAACGACCTGCTGGCGCTCGGCCTGCTCCAGCACGCGATCTCCTCGGGCGTACGCGTGCCCGAGGAGCTGGGCATCGTGGGCTACGACGACATCGAGTTCGCGGCGGCCGCCGCCGTACCTCTCACGTCCGTGCGGCAGCCGCGTCAGCTGCTCGGCCGCACGGCTGCCGAGCTGGTGCTCGACGAGGCGTCCAACCCGGACCACACCCACCGGCAGGTCCTCTTTACGCCCGAGCTGGTGGCCCGTTCCTCGACCCTGGGGTAGTCGTGCCCGGCTGGTCCAGCAGCCGGCGTACGCCGGCGCGGGACAGCAGGAGGCAGACGACCAGCAGGGTGACCGAGAGGAAGCCGCCGAGGCTGACCCTGTCGCCGAAGACGAGGTCGACCAGCCAGAGCACGACCAGCTTGCTGCCCGCGGCCACCACCCAGACGAGCAGGCCCGCCGCGACCTTGCCCACCGGCGTCTGCGCCGCGCGGAAGCGCGCGACGACGCGCGCCTTGACGACCAGCACCACCTCGAGCGCGACCTTCAGCAGCAGGGCGGTCAGCAGGCTGAGCGTGAAGCCCTCGCTCAGCACCCGGGGCAGGTGCTCGACCGCGAGGTTGAGCACCACGACGTACACGAAGTAGTCGACGACGTCGCTGGGGTGCGCCCGCAGCCAGCGTCCGACCCTCACGTCCCGATCGTGGCACCTGGCAGGACGGCCGACCAGCCGCCGTCCACGACGAGGTTGGCCCCGGTGACGTAGGACGCCTCGTCGGAGGCGAGAAAGCGCGCGCACCGGGCGACCTCGGCCGCCTGGCCGATCCGGCCGAGCGGGATCGCGGTGGCGATGTGGCGCATCGGGTGGTCGTCGGCGAGCAGGTCCGCCCTGGTCGCCGGCGTCTCGATCATCCCGGGGCTGACGCAGTTGACCCGGATGCCGTACGGCGCTCCCTCGGCCGCGAGCTGCTTGGTCAGCGCGACGACCCCGCCCTTCGTGACGGTGTGGGCGACGCGGGCGTTGGTCACCGAGCCCGAGATGCCGGCCGTCGACCCGACCAGGACCACCGCGCCTACGCCCGAGCGCTTGAGGTGCGGCCATGCGTGCTTGACCGGGTAGAAGACGACGTCGAGCTCGTGGCGGAGGTTGAACTCCCAGTCCTGCTTGGTGATCTGCTCGATCGGACCGAAGCGGGTGGCACCCGCGTTGGCGTAGAGGATGTCGATGCCGCCGTGCTCGGACGCGGCGCCGTCGACCCAGCGGCGTACGGCGTCCTCGTCGGTCAGGTCGACCGGCTCCGAGCCGTCGCTCGGCGCGATGTCGCAGCCGACGACGGTCGCGCCCGCCTCCTCGAAGAGCCGCGCAGCGGCCAGGCCCTGGCCCCCGGCGGTGCCGGTGATCAGGGCGACCTTCCCGGCGAGAGTCACAGCTCGGCCAGCGTGTCCTCGACCCAGTCGGCGACGTACGCGTTGATGTGCGGCATGTGGTCGAGCCCGACGTGCTCGGCAGCGCCCTCCTCCACCGTGAAGATCCGCAGCTCCCGCTTCGGGCTGCGGACCGCCTGGTCGTAGGACTGGTGCGCGTAGTCCACCGAGATCTGGCGGTCGTTGGCGCCGTGCGCGATCAGGAACGGGACGGTGATCTCGTCGACGACGCCGTTGAGGTGGACGCCCTCGGCGTACTCGATGAACTTCTCGACGTCGTCGAAGCCCCACACCCACAGGACGTGCTCCCAGTAGTGCGGCACCGGGTTCTCGCCCTCACGCTGGAGCCGCTTCTTCTGCACCTCGCCCCAGTTGTGGTTGGCGCCCCACACGGCGATGAGCTTGATCCGCTTCTCGTACGCCGCCGCGCGCGGGACGTAGTAGCCGCCGAGCGACCAGCCCACGAGGCCGATCCGGTCGCTGTCGACGTCGGGGCGGGACTCGAGCCAGTCGACCTGCGCCGTGGCCCAGTCCTCGGACTCGATCCGGCTCTTCAGTTCCTGGAAGCGCAGCGCCTCCCCCGAGCCGGGGTTGTCGATCATCAGCACGGAGACGCCACGCTCGCGCATCTCCTGCGCCCAGCCGGAGGTGTACATGTGCTCCTTGGTGGAGTCCAGGCCGTTCCACATGATCACGGTCGGGACCGGCTCGCCGGCCTTGCTCGCGTTGGAGAAGTACGCCGGGAGGGTGGTGCCCTCGAAGGGGATCTCGACCCGGCTGGTGGCGGGGTCGGCGATCTCGAAGACCTTAGCGAACGCGTCCAGCGCCTGCTGGTAGAACTCCCGGCGGCCCGGGTCGGCGTTGCTCAGCATCCGCTCGGCCTGACAGACGTAGAGGCCGGAGCGGTACCACTGCTGGCCCGCCGTACGCAGGTGGCCGGCGGCCTCCGAGGCGCGCGCCTGGTCGGCGAGCTGGTCGGCGACGGCCTTCCACGACCGCATGAAGACCTTGCTGCCCGAGTTGACGTCGGCGGCCTCCCGCGCGGGTCGGCAGGCCCGGTCGACCTCGTCGATCGCGCCGCCGTTGTTGAGCGTCGCGCAGACGCCGAGGTTCCAGACGTACTTGGGGCCGGTGAAGTACTCGAACATGCCCGCTACTGTGCCGGTCGTCACTCCCGACCGGAACGCGCCTGTGCTGATGCGAGGTATCGGATCGGGAAGGGAACGCCCCCGCGGATGGTTGAATCCTGGACCAGGACCGCTCGGGTCCGCATCAAGCGAGAGGCCACCCCATGCACGTGGGCATCGACAGCTTCGTCTCCACCGTCACCGATCCGACCACCGGCCACGTCGTCGGGCCCGCTGAGCGGATCGAGCACCTCCTCGAGGAGATCGAGCTGGCGGACCGCAGCGGGCTCTACTCGTTCGGGATCGGCGAGCACCACCGCAGCGAGTACTACGACTCCGCCCCTCCGGTGATCCTGGCCGCGGCCGCAGCCCGGACCGAGCGGATCCGGCTCGGCAGCGCGGTGGCCGTGCTCAGCGCGGTCGACCCGGTCCGCCTGTTCCAGCAGTTCGCCACCCTGGACCTCATCTCGAAGGGCCGGATCGACCTCGTCGTGGGCCGCGGGTCGTTCACCGAGGCCTTCCCGCTGTTCGGTCTCGACCTCGCCGACTACGACTCGCTCTTCTCGGAGAAGCTCGAGCTGCTCCTGCAGATCCGCGACCAGGACGAGGTCACCTGGTCCGGTCGGCACCGGCCGCCGCTGGTCCGCCAGCGGATCTACCCGCGCCCGGTCCAGGACCCGCTGCCGATCTGGGTCGGCGTCGGCGGCACTCCCGAGTCCTTCGTCCGCGCAGGGCTGCTGGGACTGCCGCTGATGGTCGCGATCATCGGCGGCGAGCCCCGGCAGTTCGCGCCGCTCGTCGACCTCTACCGGCGGGCCGGCGCCGAGGCCGGTCACTCCCCGGAGCAGCTGCAGGTGGGGCTCCACGTCTTCGGCTTCGTCGGTGAGAGCACCTCGCAGGCCGCGGACACCATCTACCCCGGTTGGCACGAGATGTTCACGAAGGTCTCCCGCGAGCGAGGCTTCGCGACCCCGACCCGGCAGCAGTTCGACGCCACATCGGGGCCCAACGGAGCCTTCTTCCTCGGCGACCCCCAGACGGTCGCCGACAAGATCCGGCGGGTCTCCGACCAGCTCGGCGGGGTCGACCGTCTGTCGCTGCAGATGACCAACCCCCGCCTCGCCCACGACGACCTACTCCGCGGGATCGAGCTGCTCGGCACGGAGGTGGCCCCGCTCGTCGCCGACGTCTGAGCGCGTCAGGCGGAGGGTGCCTCGAGGAACGGCGCGTAGAGCTCCTCCGGCGGGGACGAGAGCAGCTGCTTGACCTCACGGGTGTCGCTGTCGGCGAGCACCTCCAGGGCACCGGCGACCAGGCCGTCCAGCGCGAGGCGTACGACGTCGGCGGGGTCGTTCTTCGGGATGTCCCAGCCGGCCATCATGTCGGTGTCGGTGGCCGCCAGGTGGACGCCGGTCACCAGGGTGCCCTGGGCGGCCAGCTCGAGACGGACGCTGTTGGTGAGGGCCCACTCGGCCGCCTTCGCGACGGCGTACGACCCGCTCCCGGGGTAGACCCGGAAGGACAGCGCGGACATCACGTTGAGGATCGCGCCACCCCCGTTGGCGGCGAGGATCGGGGCGAAGGCCCGCGTCATCGCGAGTGTCCCCCAGAAGTGCACGTCGAGCTCGGCGCGGATCAGCTCGAGGTCACCGGTGACGAGGCCCTGGGCCATCGAGATGCCGGCGTTGTTGACGAGGAGGTCGACGTCGGTCGCCACGGCGGCGACGGCGGCAACGTCGGCCGGGTCGGTGATGTCGAGGCGGAGCGGCTCGACCCCGGGGAGGTCGACCGTCTCGGGTCGACGGGCGGTGGCGTAGACCTTCGCGGCACCCCGCTCGAGGGCCTGCTGGGCGAAGTGGCGACCCAGTCCGCGGTTGGCTCCGGTGATCAGGACGGTGGCGTTCTCGATGTTCATGTGACGAGCGTAGGATCTGACATTGATGTGAGGTTCAAGTCCTGGAGGTAGACGTGTTGCGGATCGGTGAGCTGGCCGAGCGGACGGGCGCCAGCGTCCGCTCGCTGCGCTACTACGAGGAGCAGGGCATGCTGCTCTCCTCGCGCACCTCCGGCGGTCATCGGACGTACGACGAGGACGCGGTCGACCGGGTCCGCCTGATCCAGGTCCTCTTCGCCGCCGGCGTCACCAGCCGCAACGTCGTCCAGCTGATGCCGTGCCTCTACTCCGGCACCACGACCCCCGCCATGCTCGAGCGCCTCCGGGCCGAGCGTGCCCGCATCGACGTCCAGGCACGCCAGCTGGTCGCCACCCGCAAGCGGCTCGACGCAGTCATCGTCGAGGCGGACAAGCGCCGCGTGGGCTGATGTGAGGTATCCGTGATCCCGCCTTCCCTGTGACCGCGGTCTCACGTTGGCTGGGGGCATGACGGACCTCAGCTTCCCCACCGACTTCCTCTGGGGCGCCGCCGGCGCCGGCCACCAGATCGAGGGCGACAACAGCACCAGTGACACCTGGTACGCCGAGCTCGTCTCGCCGAGCGTCTTCAGCGAGCCGTCCGGGAAGGCCTGCGACAGCTGGAACCGCTGGCGCGAGGACATCGGCCTGGTCGTCGCGATGGGCCTGACGTCGTACCGCTTCTCCGTCGAGTGGGCCCGCATCGAGCCGGCCGAGGGGACGTACGACGAGGCCGCGCTCGACCGCTACGAGGCGATGGTCGACGAGTGCGTGGCGCAGGGCCTCGCCCCGGTCGTGACCTTCAGCCACTTCACGGCGCCCCACTGGTTCGCGATGCGCGGCAGTTGGTTGGACCCGGAGGCGCCGACGCTCTTCGCCCGCTACTGCGACCAGGTGATGGCGCGGTTCGGCGACCGGATCGCCTACGCCGTCACCCTCAACGAGCCCAACCTGCCGCACGTGCTGTCGTGGCTGAACCTGCCCGACTTCGTGCGCCAGGTCGAGCGCGCGACGCTCGAGGCCGCGAGCGAGAAGGCCGGCGTCGCGGCGTACCGGCTCGGCAACGTGGTCCTGCCCGAGGAGCTCGACGCGATGGAGGACGGCCTGACCGCCGGCCACCTCGCGGGCAAGGCCGCGATCAAGGCGCGGCGCCCCGACCTTCCGGTCGGCTTCTCCCTCGCGATCATGGACGACGTCGTCGACGGTGACGACCCGACCGTGCGCGACGGCAAGCGCGCCGAGTGCTACCAGCGCTGGCTCGAGCTCGCCCGAGGCGACGACTTCCTGGGGGTGCAGAACTACGAGCGCGTCCCCTACGACGCGCACGGCCAGGTGTCGCCGCCGGAGGGGACCCCGGTCAACCAGATGGGGACGGCGATCGAGCCGCTCTCGCTGGCCGGCGCGGTCCGCTACGCCCACGAGTCCACCGGGGTGCCGATCCTGGTGACCGAGCACGGCATCTCCGTCGACGACGACTCGCTGCGGGCCTCCTTCATCGAGCCGTCGCTCGTCGGGCTGCACGACGTGATGGCCGAGGGCGTGCCGGTCCTCGGCTACCTCCACTGGACGCTGCTCGACAACTTCGAGTGGGTCTTCGGCTACGCCCACCACCTCGGCCTGCACGAGGTCGACCGCGAGACCTTCGAGCGGACGCCCAAGCCCAGCGCCGGGGTGTACGCCGACCTGGTAAAGCGGTACCGGAGCTAGGTCGGTTCACCGCCACGGGGACCCGCGAGTGGCAGGGTGAGCGGCATGGACGACGCAACTCTTGACGAGCGGCTGGGCCGCCTGACCCTCGAGCGCAAGGTCCGGCTGCTGACCGGGGCCACGATGTTCACCCTTCGCGGGGACGACGAGATCGGGCTGGCACCGATGGCGTTCTCCGACGGGCCGACGGGGGTGCGCGGGCTCGACTTCACCGGCGGCCCGCTGATGTCGCTCTTCCCCAACGCCACCCTGCTCGCGTCGTCGTGGCGCACCGAGACCGCGCAGGAGGTGGGCCGGCTGCTCGCCGAGGAGGCGGAGCGCCAGCACATCCACGTGGTCCTCGGACCGACGGTCAACCTGCACCGGAGCCCGTTGGGCGGACGGCTCTTCGAGGCCTACTCCGAGGACCCGCTGCTGACCGGCCACCTCGCCGCGGCGTACGTCTCCGGCATGCAGTCGCAGGGCATCGGCGCCTGCGTGAAGCACCTGGTCGCCAACGAGTCCGAGACCGAGCGCCACGGGGTCGACAGCGTCGTGGACGAGCGGACCCTGCGGGAGCTCTACCTGCTGCCGTTCGAGATCGCCGTCGAGGACGCCGACCCGTGGTCGCTGATGGCGGCCTACAACGACGTCAACGGGATCCCCGCGACCGAGCAGGGCCCGGTCAACAACGGGATCGTGAAGGGCGAGTGGGACTGGCGCGGGCTGCTGATGTCGGACTGGTTCGCGACGCGGACGGCAGGCCCCGCCGCCAACGGCGGTCTCGACCTGGTGATGCCGGGGCCGACGGGCCCGTGGGGTCCGGCGCTGGTCGCGGCCGTGCAGGCCGGCGAGGTCGACGAGGCCGTCGTCGACGACCACCTGCGGCGGCTGCTCCTGCTGGCCGCCCGCGTGGGTGCGATCGACACGCCTCGCGCGTGGCGCACCGACGTGCCCGAGCCGGGAGGCGCCGTGCGCCGGGAGCAGCTGACGCGGCTCGCCGCGGAGGGCATGACGGTGCTCGAGAACGACGGCGCGCTGCCGCTGACCCGGGGCGCACCGATCGCGCTGATCGGCCGGCCGGCGCTCGAGACCGCGTGCATGGGCGGCGGCTCCGCGGCGGTGCGGGCGCCGCACGAGGTGAGCATCGCCGACGGCCTGGTCGGTGCGACCGACGGCGTCACGGTGGTCGACGGTGTCGCCGTCCGCGTGCGCCCCCGGGCCGGCGACTTCCGCATGCGGGTCCGGCTGTACGGCGCGTCCGGCGCGCTGTTGTCGGACGCGGTGTCGGAGGAGGCGAAGACGGTCGGCTTCATGCCCGACCAGGAGCTCCCGGAGCCGGTCACGCGGGTCGTCCTGTCCGCCGTCGTGCCGGCAGGTGCGATGCGGGTCGGCGTGCTCGGCGTGGGGACCGCGACCGTGACCATCGGGTCGTCGACCTTCGACGTCACGCTCGACTCCGAGTCCAGCGACATCGGCGGCGACTTCCTGCGCCCGCCGGGCTGGCAGACCGACGTGGTGCTGTCCGAGCCGACCGAGCTCGTGGCCGACCTGACCCTCGGTGGCTGGGCCCGGCTCGGGCTGGTCGCCGAGCCCACTCCCCCGACCGACGACGAGGCGATCGCCGCCGCGGTCGCTGCCGCCGCCACCGCCGAGGTCGCCGTCGTGGTCGTCGGGCTGACCGAGGAGCAGGAGACCGAGGCCTTCGACAAGTCGACGCTCGCCCTCCCGGGCCGCCAGGACGAGCTCGTCTCGGCGGTCGCCGCCGCGGCCCGCCGTACCGTCGTGGTGGTCAACGCCGCCACGCCGGTCCTGATGCCGTGGGCCGGAGAGGTGGACGCGATCCTCTGGGCCGGGCTGCCTGGCCAGGAGGGCGGCCACGCCGTCGCCGCCGCCCTGCTGGGCGACATCGAGCCGGCCGGCCGCCTGGTCACCTCGTTCCCCTCCGCGGACGGTGCCTCCCCCGCCTGGGACGTGACCCCGACGGACGGGCGGCTGACGTACGACGAGGGGGTCTACGTCGGCTACCGGGGGTACGCCGCCCGGCGGGCGCCGGCGCCGGCGTACTGGTTCGGGCAGGGGTTGGGCTACGGCGAGTGGGAGTACGGCGCCGTCACCCTGGCCGGCTCGGTGGTCTCCGTCGAGCTCACCAACACCTCCGCCCGCGACTCCCGCGAGGTGGTGCAGGTCTACCTCGACCCGGCCGAGGACGACCAGCCGATCCGCCTGGCCGGCTGGACCACGGTCGACGTCGCGGCCGGCGGGTCCGTCACCGTCGAGGTCACCTGCGACCCGCGCGCCGCGCGCACGTGGGACGACGGCGCGTGGCGGCCTTTGACGACCGGCCGGCTGCTGGTCGCGCGGGGGCTCGGCGACATCCGGGGCGAGGTCGCCCTGCCCGGCTAGCCGACCTCGAAGGACCGCACGTAGGCGAGCGCGGCGGCCATGGACGCCCGGAACGGGTCCGTGCTGCGCAGCGTCTGCGACATGAGCGTGCCTCCCTGCAGCGCGGCCAGGAGCGCGTAGGCGAGCTGGTCGAGGTCGGCGTCGGCGCGCAGCTCGCCGCGCTCCTGCATCCGGTGGAGACCGTCGTGCAGGAGGTCCTTCCACCGGAGGAAGCCCGTGGAGAGCTCGGCCCGGGAGTCCTCGTCGCTCACGCTCAGCTCGGCGGCGAGCGTGCCCAGGCTGCACTCGCCGCGGCCGCCGTTCTCGGCCTGCCGCTCGATCGCCGCGTCCGCCCACGCCTGGAGGGCGTCGAAGCTGTCGAGCGCGCCGAGCCGGGGCAGCCCGTCGGCGTCGCCGACGGCGTCGGCCTGGCGGGTGATGACCGCACGGATGAGGGCCTGCTTGCTGTCGAAGTAGTGGTACAGCTGCGAGCCGCTGACCCCCGCCGCGTCGCGGACCTGCTCGGTGCTCGTGCCCGCGACTCCCTGCCGGGCGATCAGCTCGGTCGCGGCCGCGACGATGCGCTCCCGGGTCGCCTGGCCCTTGCGCGTCAGCGTCCGCTCCGTCATGGCGTCATCCTAGCCGTTCTGGGTTGCCCGACCCAGAACGTGCAAGAATGGGTCACTCAACCCATTCTCGACAGAAGGTGCCTCATGACTCCCGACAGCTCCCCGCGCACGCTCAGCGGACAGACCGCCCTCGTCACCGGCGCGACCGCCGGCATCGGCCGCGCCATCGCGCTCCGCCTCGCGGGCCTCGGCGCCGACGTCATCGTCCACGGACGCGACGCGGCACGGGGCGCCGTCGTCGTCGACGAGATCGCGGCGGCCGGGGGCAGCGCACGGCTGATCACCGCGGACCTCAGCGACGCCGACGACACCCGGCGGCTCGCGGCCGCCTCCGGCCGGGTGGACATCCTGGTCAACAACGCCGGCATCTACGCGTTCACCAGCACGCCCGACACCGACGCGGCCAGCTTCGACCTGCACTTCGCGATCAACACCCGCGCGCCGTTCGTGCTCGTCGGCGCCCTGGCTCCGGCCATGGTCGAGCGCGGCCACGGGTCGATCATCAACGTCACCTCGACCGCGGCCACCTCACCGGCGCCGATCGGCGCGGCGTACGGCGCGTCCAAGGCGGCCGTCGAGCTCCTCACCCGCTCCTGGGCGACGGAGTTCGCTGCGCAGGGCATCCGGGTCAATGCCGTCTCGCCGGGCCCGACGCGCACGGCCGGGACCGAGACCATGCTCGGCGAGCACGTCGACATGCTGGGCCGGGGCAACCTGCGCGGCACCGTCGGCGAGCCCGACGAGATCGCGGCCGTCGTCGGGTTCCTGGCCTCGCCCGAGAGCTCCTACGTCAACGGCTCGGTGTTCGTCGCCGACGGGGGCGCGCTCAGCGCGATGCCGTCCTGACCCGACGGGGCTAGCCGGTCACAGGCCGACACTGCCACGGCGGCCGGCGTACCGTGCCGACATGGACCGCACCAGCGCCCAGGAGTGGCTCGACCGGTACGTCGCCGCCTGGCTCAGTACGACCCGACCGAGATCGGTGCGCTCTTCTCGGACGACGTCGTCTACCGCTACCACCCGTACGACGAGCCGATCGTCGGCCGGGAGGCCGTCGTCGCGTCCTGGTTGCACGACGACGCGGGCGGCACGGCGTCGACGCGGGACGAGCCGGGCACGTACCAGGCGGCGTACGCACCGGTCGCGGTCGACGGCGACGTCGTCGTGGCCCAGGGCTCGACGACGTACCGCAAGCAGCCCGGCGGACCGGTGCACCAGGTCTACGACAACTGCTTCCTGATGAGGTTCGACGCCGAGGGGCGCTGCCGGGAGTTCACCGAGTTCTACGTCCTGCGACCGGGCTGACCGGCGCGCTCCGTGGGACGATGCCCCGCGTGGACGTGGACTCCAGCAAGAAGTGCTGCTCGTTCTGCGGTGAGCAGGGCCAGACGGGCAAGCCGCTGGTCGGCGGGCTGGGTGCCTTCATGTGCGGCGACTGCGTCGACTACTACAAGGGCATGCTGGACGCGGTCCGGGACACGGGGGTCGTCGCGCCGCCCCCGTGGGAGACGATGTCGGACGCCGACGTCCTCGGGAAGCTCAGCCTGATCACGCAGACCGGCGACCAGGTGGACGCATTCCTGGTGGAGTGGGTGCAGCTGGCGCGGTCGCGCAAGCTCTCCTGGGCCGAGGTGGGCAAGGCGCTCGGGATCTCCCGCCAGGCCGCGTGGGAGCGGTTCGCGCGGAGCGAGGTCCCGGCCGCGGACGCGCCGGACCGACAGCTCGGCAGCGCCTGAGCCACGGATCGGGGCCGGCCCGCGGCGCACCCCCGTGACGTCGTCGGACCGGCCCCCGCCCCCCGTCAGGCAACCCTGTCAAACGTCAGGGGGTCCTGACAACGTTTTGCGTGGATCAGGCCACCGACCCCGACAACGTCCCGATCCCCTCGACGTCCATCCGTACGACGTCGCCGGGTTCGAGCGGCGGCGGCGTCCGGGACCCGGACCGGCCCCAGAGCTCGGCCAGGCAGCCCCCGCCACCGGTGGTCCCGGAGGCGAGCAGGTCGCCGGGGAGCACGACCGAGTCGCGCGACGCGTAGGCGATCATCTGCGGGAAGGTCCAGTGCATGTGCGAGAGCCGGTCGCCGCCGATGTGCGTGCCGTTGACCGAGACCCGGCACTCCAGGTCGAGCGAGGGCAGCTCGTCGGCCGTGACGATCCACGGCCCGATCGAGGTCGCGAAGTCCTTGCCCTTGGCCGGCCCGAGGCCCACCTGCATCTCCCGCGACTGGAGGTCGCGGGCAGACCAGTCGTTGACGATCGTGTAGCCGAAGATCGCCTTCTCCGCCTCGGCCTCTGTCAGCGAGGAGCCGCCGGCGCCGAGGACGACCCCGACCTCGAGCTCGAAGTCCAGCGCCCGGCAGGTGACCGGCCGTGGGATCGCGGCACCCGGACCGTAGAGCGCGTGCGGGTTGGTGAAGTAGAACGTGGGGGCGTCGTACCACGCGTCGGGCACGCCGGAGGCGTTGTCGACGCTGCGGCGTACGCCCTCCACGTGGCTCTCGAAGGTCACGAAGTCGCGCACGGACGGCGGCTTGTAGGGCAGCAGCAGGTCGGCCTCGTCGTACCGCAAAGCCTTGCCCCGCTTGGCTTCTGCGCCGATCTCGAGCGCGCGGGCGAGCCCCAGGGGGATCAGCTCGGCGAGCGGCACCGGCAGCAGGTACGCCGCGTCGCCCGCGACGACGGCCGCACCCTGGCGCAGGTTAGCGAGCCTCATGCCGGCGGCCTGGTCGCGTCCGCGATGCCCTTGTGGGACACGTGCGCCGTGAGCCCGCCGTCGATGACCAGCTCGGCGCCGTTGTAGTAGGCCGAGTCGTCGGACATGAGGAAGACGATCGTCGGTGCGATGTCGGCGACCTGCCCGACGCGACCGAGCGGGATCTCGGCGAGCGCCGCATCGGTGAACGCCGGCGAGGCCGACGCCATCAGCGGCGTGTCGATGAGTCCCGGCATCACGGCGTTGACCCGGATCCCGCGCGACCCCAGCTCGAGGGAGGCCGAGCGGGTGAGGCCGCGCAGCGCCCACTTCGAGGCGGTGTACGCCGCGGCCGCGTGGCCGGACATCGCGGCGACCGAGCAGATGTTGACGATCGAGGAGCCGGCCGGCATCAGCGGCACCAGTGCCTGGATGCCGAGCATCGGCCCGGTCACGTTGATGGCGAAGGTCTGGTCCCAGGTCCCGAGCGTGACGTGCGGGAGCCGCTCGCGGGCCGCCACGCCAGCGTTGTTGACCAGGCCGTGGACCGCGCCGTGCTCACTCTCGACCCAGGAGGCCAACGATGCCCACGCGGCGGGGTCGGTGACGTCGAGGTGCCGCCCCTCGAACGGGAGCACGTCGGTCGCGACCACTGTCGCGCCCGCGGCCCTGAGGGCGGCGACCTCCGCCGCCCCCTGTCCGCGGGCCGCGCCGGTGACGACGACGACCTTGCCTGCCAGATCCATCAGACCGGCGGCGCGACGAAGAGGCCCTTGTCGGGGTCGTTGAACGAGTCGCGGGCGATGATCTCGGACATCGGGTCGGCGGTGCCCCACTGGTCCTGGGTCATCGGGTCGGCGATGTCGTACACGCTCGGGTGCCACTCGTCGGTCTCGATCTTCTCGAGCTCGGTCGTGTACTCCATCGTGTTGCCGCTGGGGTCGAGGAAGTAGGAGAACGTGTTGTTGCCGGCGTTGTGGCGACCGGGACCCCAGATCTTCTTGATGCCGGCGCGCATCACCCGGCCGGTGCCCCGCATGTACTCGTCGAGGCCGCGCATCTCGAAGGACACGTGGTGCACCGAGGCGTGCGGGCCGCGCGCGATCGCGAAGCTGTGGTGCCAGTCGTTGCACCGCATGAAGTGCATCATCTCGCCCATGTGCTCGCCCCAGAGCGTGTCCGACAGCTTGAAGCCGAGCACGTTGGCGTAGAAGTCGCGGGTCCGGTTGGGGTCGTTGCTGTTCATCACCGCGTGGGAGATGCGGACGGGGATCGCCTCGCCCTCCTCGATCGCGCGGTGCTGCCGGGTCGCGACGTCGGCGGAGATCTCGACGGTCCGGCCGTCGATGTCGAAGAACCGGAAGCCGTAGCCACCGCCCGCGGTCTGCAGCTGGTCGGGCTCGCCGACCAGCTGGACGCCCTGGGTGGCGAGCGTGGCGGCGAGCGCGTCGACGGCGGCCTCGTCGGCGGCACCGAAGGAGATCAGGTCCAGGCGCTTGTCGTCGGACTGGCGCAACCGGATGACGTACTGCTCCGGCGAGCCCTCGGCCGCCAGGTAGGACAGGTTGCCGTCGGTGCCGACCTCGGTCAGGCCCCACGTCTCCTTGTAGAAGGAGCGCTGGGTCTCGTAGTCGTTGACCGCGAGGTCCACGTGGCGCAGGTGGGTGATGCCGTGCTCGTTGAGGTGACTCATGCTGCTTCTCTCCTAGTTATCCGAGGACGGACGCGCCGCCGTCGATGACGATGTTGGTGCCGCTGATCCACGAGGACTCGTCGGACGCGAGGAAGACCGCCGCGTTGACGACGTCCTCCGGCTGGCCGTGCCGACCGAGCGGGATCCGGTCGAGTACGACGCGCTGCATCCGCTCCGGCGGATCGGCCAGCAGCGGCGCGGTGTTGGGCGTCTCGGTCATGCCGGGGCTGATCACGTTGGCGCGGATGCCGTGCGGCCCGCCCTCGACGACCAGCTGCAGGGTCAGCGCGATCACGCCGCCCTTGGCGGTCGAGTGCGCGTTCTGCGGCATGAACTCCACGCCCCGGATCGCCGCGATCGAGCCGACGTTGATGATCGAGCCGCCGCCGCACGCCTTGAGGTGCGGCCACGCGGCGCGCACCGTGTAGTAGACGAGGTCGAGCTCGTTGCGCATCGTGAAGTCCCAGTCCTCGATGCTCAGCTCGTCGAGGGCGCCGAACCGCTGGGTCGACGCGTTGTTGTAGAGCACGTCGATGCCGTCGTACGTCGCGACCGCGGCGTCGACCCAGTCGCGGGCGGCGGCCGCGTCCCCGAGGTCGACGCCACCCATCACGGTGATCTCGCCACCCGCGGACCGGACCAGCTCCTCGGTGCGCGCGGCGCCGTCCCGCTCGAGGTCGCAGCCCACGACGCGGGCGCCCTCGGCGGCGAAGCGCCGAGCCGCCGCGACGCCCATGCCACCACCGACGCCGGTGATCAGCGCGACCTTGCCGTCGAGCCGCCCGGTCATGATGCCGTGCTCCGGTCCAGGAGCTCGACCAGGTTGCCCTCGGGGTCGGCGACGTAGGCCATCCGCACGCCCGGCTCGGGCGAGGGGCGCGGTGACATCCGGTCGCTGGCGCCGGCGGCGAGCAGGGCGTCGTACGCCATGTCCACGTCGGGGACGTCGAAGGCGACGTGGCCGAAGCCGCGGGTGAGGGCGGCCTCGACCGGGTTCGCGGCCTGCAGGCCTGCGACGTTGCCCGGACGCGAGAGCAGCTCCAGTCGCCAGCCGTCCGCCGATCGCAGCATCGCCCCGCTGAAGTCGACGTGGTCGAGGGCGAACTCGAACTCCACGTCGAGCTCCAGCGCGGCGCCGTACCAGGCCGTCATCGACTCCAGGTCGCTGACGTTGAGGCCCACGTGGTCGAGACGCATCTAGCTGACCACCATGGTGCGGACGTTGGTGAACTCCCGGACGCCCTCGGCCGACAGCTCGCGGCCGTAGCCGCTGCGGCCGATGCCGCCGAAGGGCAGCCGCGGGTCGGAGGCGACCATCGCGTTGACGAAGAGGGCGCCGGAGCGGACCCGGCGCCCCACGGCGAGGGCGTGCTCCGACGAGCCCCAGACCGAGGCGCCGAGTCCGAACGTCGTGGCGTTGGCGAGCTCGACGGCGTGGTCGTCGTCGCGGGCGCGGGTCACCGTCGCCACCGGGCCGAAGGTCTCCTCGACGAAGGCGGTCATGCCGGGCTCGACGTCGGTCAGGAGCGTCGGCTCGACGTACCAGCCCGGACCGTCGATCGCCTTGCCACCCGTGACGAGCCGCGCACCCTGTGCCACGGACTCCTCGACCTGCCGCACGACGGCGTCCCGCAGGTCCTCGCGGGCCATCGGCGAGATCTCCAGGAGGGCCATGTGGTCGACGAAGCGCTCGACGAACTCGTCGGCGACGTCCTCGTGGACGATGAAGCGCTTGGCGCACACGCAGCTCTGGCCGGTGTTGGTGAAGCGGGCCTTCACAGCGGTGGCGGCGGCGAGCGGCACGTCCGCGTCGGCCAGGACGACGAAGGGGTCGGACCCGCCGAGCTCGAGCACCGACTTCTTGATCGCCGCACCGGCGATCGAGGCGATGGCCGAGCCGGCACGCTCGCTGCCGGTCAGGGTGACGGCGGCGACCCGCGGGTCCTCGACCACGCGCCGCGACACGGCCGGGACGTCCTCGGCCGCCACGACCAACGACCGGAAGAGCCCGGTCGGGCAGCCCACATCCTGGCCAGCGTCGGCGAAGAGGTCCTCGATCGCGAGCGCACAGCCGGTGACGTCGGGGCTGTGCTTGAGCAGCGCGGCGTTGCCGGCGGCCAACGCCGCGCAGGCGAAGCGGAGCACCTGCCAGAAGGGGAAGTTCCACGGCATGACCGCGAAGACGACGCCGACGGGCTCGTACGACAGCCACGACCGCGACGCCGACGACTCGATCTCGTGGTCGGCCAACCAGCCGGTCGCGAGGTCGGCGACGACCTCGCAGTTCCAGGCGCACTTGTCGACCTCGCCGAGCGCCTCGGCGAGCGGCTTGCCCATCTCGGCGGTGATCAGCGCGGCGTACTCCTCGCGCCGCTCGCTCAGCCGCTTGCCGACGCCGCGCAGCAGCCCGAGGCGGTCGTCGAGCGGAGTGGCCCCCCACACCTGGGACGCCGCGTGCACGGCGGCCAGCGCCGCCTCGACACCGGCCTCGTCGTGCGCGTCGTACGTCGCGAGCTCCTCGCCCGTGGCGGGGTTGCGGGTGACGACAACCCTCATGCTGACGCCTCCAAGCGCGAGCGTCGACGGGCAGGGGCGACCGCGTCCACGGACTCCTCCGGCTCGACCACGAGGTTGCGGATCGTGCCGAGCCGCTCGATGGTCATCTCGACGACGTCACCGACCTGCAGCGGCGGTGGGGTCAGCGACCCGGTGCGGCCCCACGACTCGGCGAGCGACCCGGTGGAGCAGGTGCCGGAGGCGAGCACCTCGCCGGCCTTCACCCAGGACGCGCGGGACGCGTGCGAGACGAGCTGCTCGAAGGACCAGCCCATGTGCCCGGAGCGGTCCTCGCCGACCCGGACCCCGTTGACCGACACGGTCATCGGGAGGTCCAGGAAGCCGTCGCCGTCGCGGCAGTCATCGAGCTCGTCGGCGGTGACGACCCAGGGGCCGATCGTGGTGGCGAAGTCCTTGCCCTTCGAGGGGCCGAGCTTGAGGCTCATCTCCTTGCCCTGGATGTCGCGGGCGGACCAGTCGTTCATCACGCAGTAGCCGCCGATGGCGGCACGGGCCTCGTCGAGGGTCGCGTTGCGGACGTCGCGGCAGACGATCGCCGCGACCTCGAGCTCGAAGTCGAGGCGCTCGGTGTCGGGTGGCATCGCGACGTCGTCGTACGGTCCGGTCACCGCGTGCGGCGCCATGAAGAGGAAGACCGGGGCGTCGTACCAGGCGGCCGGCGGGCCCGGGTTGCCGTGGCCGCGCTCCATGCCGTCGACGTGCGCCTCGAAGGTCAGGAAGTCGCGCATCGCGACCGGGTAGACCGGCGGCAGCAGCACGATCTCGTCCAGCGACAGGCCGTCACCGGCCGCCGCGACGTCGGCTTGGGAGTCCCGCCACTCGGGAGACTCAGCCAGCAGCCCGACCAGGTCGAAGCCGGCGTCGAACGGGTGCACGCGGACGTGGTCACCCTGTCCGAGCACGAGCCCGACCTGCCGCAGGTGCGGCTCGTCAGCGCGCCGACGGAAGGTGGCGAGACGCACGACTCAGCCGCCGATGGTCTCGTAGAAGGCGCGCTCGCGGTTGGCGAGGACCGGGATGGCCTGCTCGAGCGCGTACTGCTTGAAGTGGTCCGACGCACCGTGCGCGGCGTACGCCGCCTCGTCGGTGTAGATCTCGAACAGGCGGAAGACCAGGGGGGCCTCGGGGTCCTGGAAGGCCTGGTAGAAGAGGTTGCCCGGCTCCTCGCGCGACGGCGGCGTGAGCTTCTCGATCGCGTCGAGCACGACGCCCTCCTGACCCGGCTCGGCGGTCCAGACGGCGCTGACGACGTACGACATGAAGGGGCTCCTCGGTGGGCGCGGTGTGACTGACGTCATCACGCTAGGCGCGGCTCCGACGGCCGGGGAAAGTGCGGACGTCGATGCCTGGCATCACTCCGATCGGGGTTCCGGGTGACCGCCGTCACCGGTTTCCTGTGACCGAACCCACAGGCGGAGTCCACCCGCCCCGGAAACCAGGAGTTGACGATGCAGCACCCCCTCTCCAAGCGAAGCATGGCGGCCCTCGCCGCCCTCGCCGTCGGCAGTCTGTTGACGCTCGCCGCCTGCGGGAGCGACGGCACCAAGCCGGCGGCCGGCTCGGACACGGGCTCGGGCTCGGACTCCAGCAAGACCCTCGTCTTCTCGCCCCTGGCGCTGAAGATCCCCGCGATGAAGCAGCTCTCGGAGGGCATCCAGGGCTACGGCAAGTCCCAGGGGTACGACGTCGTCGTCCAGGACCCCAACCTCGACCCGCAGAAGCAGGTCACCGACCTGCAGACCGCGATCTCGTCCGGGAAGGCCGACGCCGTCTGGGCGATCATGGTCGCCCCCGAGGCCGCCGCGTCCCTGATCCCGCTCGCCCAGGAGAAGGGCGTGCCGATGGTCGTCAACGGCACCCCGGAGGCGTACGGCCTCTCCGGCATGCAGCCGGGCATCTCCTTCGCCACCATCGACTACGGCGCCGAGGGCGAGGCCGCGGGCACCGAGCTCGGCAACTGCATCAACGAGAAGCTCGACGGCAAGGCCGAGGTCCTCTTCGAGGAGGCCTCCCCCGGCACCGCCGGCAAGCAGGAGTACGAGGACGCGGTCAAGAAGACCCTCGCCGCGACGGCGCCCGACGCGAAGATCGTCGCCACCACCGTGGTCAGCGACCGCCAGGCCGCGCAGACCGACGTCGGGAGCGTGCTCCAGGGGCACCCCGACATCACCGCCGTCTTCGCCCAGAACGACGAGGGCGCGCTCGGCACGATCGGCGCCTTCAAGGCCGCCGGCAAGGACACCCCGTGCATCACCGAGACAGGTGGCAACGACGAGTCCCTCGCCGCGGTCAAGAGCGGTGACATCTACGCCGTCGTGGCGCTCCAGTTCGCCGACGACATGACCCAGAACGTCGACATCCTCACCACGATGCTGAAGGACCCGACCGCGGACGGCGAGCAGCTCGTCACCCCGCAGAAGGTCGTCAAGGCAGGAAGTTGAGCACCGTGACCAACTCCGAGGCGACCGTGGCCGAGGCCCCTGGCCCCGGCCCGGCGCCGGCCCCCGTCAACAACTCCGGGCAGGACATGCCGCGCTCGGTGTCGGTCCTGGTGTTCTTCCGCGACCGCGGCATCTTCGTGCTGTGGGGACTGCTGATCGTGGTCTTCGCGTTCTGGTGCTCGCCGTACTTCTTCCAGGTCGACAACGCGCTGCTGATCGCCAACGCCGCCGCGCTCACCGCGCTCTTCGCGGCCGGTGTCGGCGTGGGCATCATGACCGGGGTCCTGGACCTGTCGCTCCCGGGCACGGCAGCCGTCGCCAGCTGCGTGTGCGGCTGGATCCTGACCCACGGGCACGCCACCTGGCTCGGCCTCGCGGCCGGGCTCGCCACCGGCGTCGTCGTGGGCATCTTCAACGGCCTCATCACCATCCGCGGCTTCAACCCGATCATCGTCACCATCGGCACGCTGTCGGTGCTGACCGGCCTGGCGGCCGTCATCGCCGGCGGCTACACGTTCCCCGGACTGACCCAGCTCGAGTTCATGGGGACGCACCGCTACTTCACGGTCGGCGACTCCTTCTCCGGCGTCCCTGCGCCGGTCTTCATCGTGGCGTTCGTCTTCGTCGTCGGCACGATCTTCCTGACCCGCACCCGCGACGGCATCCGGCTGATGGCGGTCGGCGGCAACGCCGAGGCGGTACGCCGGGCCGGCATCCACGCCACCCGCTACACGGTGCTCGGCTTCGTGATCTCGGGCCTGCTCGCCGCGCTCGGCGGCCTGGTCAGCACCGCGGTCGTCACCGAGGCGAGCCCGTCGGCCAGCCCGGCGATCATCTTCAACGCGCTGACCGCGGTCGCCCTCGCCGGCGTCGCGCTCACCGGCGGCCGGGGCAGCCTGCCCCGCGTCCTGGTCGGTGCCCTGATCCTGGCGACGATCAGCAACGGCCTCACCATCCGCGGGATCCAGCCCTACTGGGCCACGGTCTGCACCGGCGCCCTGCTCCTCGGCTCCCTCGCGCTCGAGCGGGTCATCCAGTCGAGCGTCTCGGAGCGGCTGATGGCCGCCAATCTCTCCGTCCACCAGAAGAAGGTCTGACATGACGACCCCTGCCCTGGAGCTGACCGGCATCGAGATGCACTACGGCTTCGTGCGTGCTCTCGACGACATCGACATCCACGTGATGCCGGGCGAGGTCGTCGGCCTGCTCGGCGACAACGGCGCCGGCAAGTCGACGCTGCTCAAGGTGATGTCCGGCGCCCACAAGCCGTCGCACGGCAGCATCCGCGTGCGCGGTGAGGAGCACTCCTTCAGCGCACCGAGCGACGCGGCCGACGCGGGCATCCAGATGGTCTACCAGGACCTGTCCCTGGTGGAGCCGCAGGACATCGCGATCAACCTCAACCTCGGTCAGGAGCAGCTCCGCAAGGGCCCGCTCGGCTGGCTGGGCTTCGTCGACCGCAGGGCGATGCGGCGCAGCTCGGAGAAGGAGCTGGACCGCCTCGGCGTCCGCACCGCTCCGATGACCCGGCCGGTCGAGATGCTCTCCGGCGGTCAGCGCCAGGTCGTGGCGCTCGCGCGCAGCGCGATCCGGGTCAACGGTGAGTCGCAGGGCATCCTGCTGCTCGACGAGCCCACGGCCGCCCTCGGCTACGAGCAGACCAAGAACGTCGAGGGCCTGATCCGCCGGATGGCCGACCAGGGCATCGCGATCGTGGTCGTCACCCACGACCTCCCGCTCTGCTACGAGGTCGCCGACCGTCTGGTCATCCTCAACCGCGGCAAGAAGGTCGCCGACCTGCCCGTCAAGGGGGCCGACCGCGACCACGTCGTCGGCTGGATCACCGGCTCGCGGGCGTCGATGTACGAGACGGCGACGACTGCATGAGCGTCCACCCGGCGTACGTCGAGCGGTTCCCGCTGCTCGACGGCATCTCGTCCTTCGAGGAGCTGATGAGCGACCCGGCCCTGGAGGAGCGGTTCCTGGCATTCATGCAGTGGCCGGACGCCGCCCCCGCGCCGGCGGTGACCGCCGTCGACGTCACCCGGCACCTGGTGCCCGGCGTCCTGCACGGCTTCCTCAACCTGCCCGCGGAGGTCGAGCCCGTCGGCCACGCCTTCCAGCTCATCGCCGACGCCGTCGCGACACCCGCCCTCACTGCCCAGGAGGCTTCCCATGTCTGAGTCCCACACCAACCGCGTCCTCGTCGTCGGCGGCGGCATCACCGGCGGCGTGCTCTCGCTCGCCCTGGCCCAGAAGGGCGTGTCGGTCATCCTCGTCGACCTGCGCGAGTCGCTCGGCGGGGTCGGTCACGGCATCACCCTGCAGGGCAACGCGCTCAAGGCCTTCAAGGCCGTCGGCATCTACGACCGGCTCGCCGAGAAGAGCTTCCCCTTCAGCCACCTCCGCCTGCGGACCGCCGACGGCCACGTGATCGCGGAGATCCCCACGCCGCCGATGGGCGGGCCCGACCTGCCCGGCACGATGGGCGCGGTCCGCGGCGACCTCGCCGACATCCTGGCCGAGGAGGTCGTGGCGGCCGGCGTCGACGTACGCCTCGGCACCACGCTCACCGCCATCGACGACCACGGCGACTCGGTCACGGTCACGCTGTCGGACGGCACGTCCGAGACGGTCGACCTGCTGGTCGGCGCCGACGGCATCCGCTCCAAGGTGCGCTCGATGATCGGCATCACCGACGAGCCGCACCACGTGGGCATGGGCATCTGGCGCACGGTCGCCAAGCGGCCCGCGGAGATGGACTGCTCGGAGATGTACTACGGCGGCCCGAAGTACAAGGCCGGCTACACCCCCATCTCCGACGACCTCTGCTACGCCTTCCTGCTCGAGGAGGACCTCGACCGGTCCTACCTCGGCGAGGGACCGCGCGGCGCCGAGCTCAAGGAGCGCGGCCAGGGGTACGGCGGCACCTGGGGCGTCGTGCGCGACAGCCTCGCCGACGACGCGATCGTCAACTACCAGTGGATCGAGGCGATCTGCGTCGAGTCGCCGTGGCACCGCGGCCGCTCGATCATCATCGGCGACGCCGCCCACGCGTGCCCGCCGCTGATCGCGCAGGGCGCGGCGATGTGCGCCGAGGACGCGGTGATCCTGGCCGAGATGCTGACCGGCGGTGACAAGGTCGACGACGTCCTGCCGGCCTTCATGGAGCGCCGCTTCCCGCGCGTGAAGATGGTGCTCGACAACAGCCTGACCCTCGCCGAGTGGGAGATCCACCCGGAGACCGAGGGCGCCGACCCCGGCCGGATCATGGGCCAGACCCTGCACGCGCTGGTGGCCCCGGCCTGATGAACACCCCACCACGTTCTTCTCCTCCGCTTCGCTCCCCCGAACAACTTGGCGGGGACCCCGTTCACTGCGTGGTGATCGGCCGGGAAGAAGCGGGCTTCGAGGAGGCGCGGGTCGACCGGATCTTCAACCGGCGCCTCCCGGACCGCCGGCCCGCGGCCGTCGTACGCCCGACGACCGAGGCGGAGGTGGTCGACGCCGTACGTCTCGCTCGTGAGCGTGGGTGGCAGGTCGCCGTACGCTCCGGCGGGCACAGCTGGGCGCAGTGGTCGGTGCGCACCGATGCCCTGGTCATCGACCTGGGCGGGCTCCAGGAGATGGAGCTCGACGAGGAGACGGGGATCGTCCGCGTCTCTCCCTCGACGAAGGGCGGCGCCGAGCTGGCGCCGTACCTCGCCGAGCGCGGACGGTTCTTCCTCGGCGGCCACTGCCCGACCGTCGGTGTCGGCGGCTTCCTGCTCCAGGGCGGGCAGGGCTGGAACGCCCGCGGCTGGGGCTGGGCGGCGGAGTACGTGGTGGCGGTCGACGTCGTCACGGCGGACGGTGCGCTGGTGCATGCCTCTGCGGACGAGAACGCCGATCTCTACTGGGCGGCCCGCGGCTCCGGCCCCGGCTTCCCCGGGCTGGTGACCCGCTTCCACCTGCAGACCCGGCCGCTCCCCCGGCACTTCGCGCACACCGTGCAGGGTTTCCGGCTCGAGGACTTCGACGACGTGATGACCTGGCTGCACGACACGCACCACACCGTCGCCGACACCGTCGAGATCGTGGCGCTGACCAAGACCGATTCCACCCTCGGACCCGACCCGATCCTGCTGGTCACCGCCCTCGCGATGGTCGACGACGAGGCCGAGGCCGAGCGGGCGCTGGCACCGTTCCGCGGCAACCCGGCCCTCGACCGCGCGATCTTCGTGATCGACAACCAGCCCACCACCCCCGAGGCCGAGCGCACTCGTCAGCTCGAGGACAACCCCGAGGGCCACCGCTGGGCCGTCGACAACGCCTGGCTCTCCGGCTCGGCGGCCGAGGTCGTCCCGGCGATGCGCCGCGCCTACACGACGCTGCCCAACGCGAAGGCCTTCACGATCTGGTTCTCGATGGCGCCGCTCCGCGAGCTCCCCGACATGGCGTTCTCGCTCCAGTCGGAGATCTACCTCGCGTCGTACGTCCTCTGGGAGTCACCCGAGGACGACGAGCGCTGCATCTCCTGGCTCGAGGGTGCCATGGCCGACCTGGAGCCCGTCACGGTCGGCCAGTACCTCGGCGACAGCGACCACACCCGCCGTCAGGTGCGATTCATGTCCGACGACGCCTGGGCCCGGTTGCAGCAGGTCTACGCCGACCGCGACCCCGACCGCCTCTTCGTCGGCTACCTGGGCGAGAGCGCCAACCGCAACCACTGGTCCTGACTACTCGGCCCGAAGCCTGAACTCGTGCCCGTCCGGGTCCGCCAGCATCTCCCCGTCGACGCGCGATGCCCCGAGATCGAGCAGCCGCCTGACCTCTGCCTCCAGGTCACCGTCGGCAATGAGGTCGAAGTACACGTGCTCCTTGCCCAGCTTGGGCCGGTACGGCGGGCCGCCCCACGTGATCTTCGGACCTCCGTGCGGTGACCGGATCGCGGTCTCCTCGTCCTGGTCCCACACCAACGGCCAGTCGAGGGCCGCGGCCCAGAAGTAGCCGCACTCCGGTGACCCGTCGCCCGACAGCGCCCCGATGAACGGGCAGTCGGCGAGGAAGCCGTTGTCCGGCTCGATCACGCAGAGCTCGTTGCCCTCGGGATCGGCCAGCACCACGTGGTCGACGTCGCCCTGACCGATGTCGAGGTGCCGGCCGCCGAGCTCGAGGACGCGATCGACGGTCTCCTGCTGCTGGTCGAGGGTCTCGCTCCGGAGGTCGAAGTGGTACTGGTTCGGCCCGACCTTCGGGGCGTCGCTCGGCACGAACCGCAGCAGGAACCCGGTGTCGTCGTCGGGCACCAGGGCCACGTCGTACGACGGGCCGTCGACCGTCTCCCAGCCGAGCACGCCCGACCAGAAGCGCGCCAGACGTACCGGGTCGCGTGCGTCGAAGCAGAGGGCGACGATCCGAGACGTCATGCCACGCGACGCTAGGTGCCGGCGGACGGCGCCGCAACGCGATTGATCCGGGAGGTCTACGCTCGTCGAGATGACGGGGTCACGCACGACGAGGAACGTCGAACGTGTCCTGAGGGCCGCCGAGGACGCCTCACCGGTGGCCGCGGTCGAGGCCGTCGCCCGCGAGCTGGGGGTCGCCTTCGGTGCCGTCGCCGTGTCGTTCCTCATCACCGACCTGTCCGGGCGCGCACTGGTGCGGCTCGCCCACGTGCCGCTGTCGGCCGACCCGGCTGCGACCCCGGACGCGCTCGCGCGCGGCGAGCGCCGCGAGGACGAGGAGTCGGCGACGGTGCTCCCGTTCGACGGCGGACCCCACGAGCAGGCCGTGCGCACCCAGACCATCCAGGTCGTGCGGGCGGACGCGGAGGCGACGTGGTCGGTGCTCGCCCCGGTCACCGAGCGCGGGGAGTCCGTCGGCGTGCTCGAGCTGCAGCTCCCGGAGGAGCCGGACCGCGACGTCCTGGCCGAGATCGGCCGGGTCGCGCACCTGCTCGCCTTCGTGATCATCGCCAACCGCCGGCACACCGACCTGTACGAGTGGGGGCAGCGCAGCCGGGACTTCACGCTGTCCGCGGAGATCCAGCAGCGGTTGCTCCCCGAGGCGCGCACCTGCGAGGCCGCCGCGTTCACGCTCGCGGGGTGGCTGGAGCCGGCGGCGAGCATCGGCGGCGACACGTTCGACTACAGCCTGGCTCGCGACTCGCTGCACCTGTCGCTGACCGACGCGATGGGGCACGGGGTCGAGGCCGCCCTGACGGCGAGCGTGTGCCTCGCGGGACTCCGCGGCGCGCGCCGCCGCGGCCTGACGCTGCTCGACCAGGCTCGGGAGTCGAACGCCGCGGTGTCCGAGCACGCCTCGCACCGGTCCGACGAGGACTTCGTCACCGGACTGATCGGCCGGATCGACCTCGGGTCGGGGTCGCTCGAGATCGTCAACGCGGGCCACGTCGCGCCGTACCTGCTGCGAGGCGGTGACCTGATGACGCTGGACCTGCGGGTCGACCTGCCCCTCGGGATGTTCGCCACCAGCACGTACGCCGCCAGCGTGGTGCAGCTCGAACCCGGCGACCGCCTGCTCCTGGTGACCGACGGCATGCTCGAGCGCAACGTCGCCTCGGTCGACCTCCCCAGCGCGATCCGCGAGGGCCAGGACCTGCACCCCCGCGAGGTCGTCCGGGCACTGGCCGACCACGCGCTCGTGGCGGCCGGGCACGCCCTCGAGGACGACGCGACCCTGCTGTGCCTGGACTGGCACGGGCTGCACGACGAGGCCCGGGGATCCGTCTCCGGCGCCGAACCCTCGCGCGCGAGCCCCGGGACGGGCTAGCTCAACGGGCGAGCCGGGCGACCCGGCCGCTGCCACCGGCGGCCCAGCACGCACCGTCGCGGGTGCAGTCGAGCGCGTGGTAGCCGTTGGTGCTGACCTGGGTCCAGCTGCGACCGCCGTCGGTGCTGACGCTGGTCCCCTTCACGTCGCCGGACTCGCCGGTGACGACCAGCCGGTCACCCCGACCCTTCAGGTAGGCGACGTCCTCGCCCAGGTGTGCCAGGTCGCCGGCGTTGCGCCAGCTCCGGCCGTGGCGGGTGACCGCGACGGCGTCGACGCCGTCGGCCGGGGCCGCGAAGTCACCGCCGACGGCGATGCCTTGCTGCGGCGTACGGAACGCCAGGCCGAACACGCCCGCGGCGTCGCCGGCCGGGATCGTGGAGTCGGTGGCGGTCCAGGTCAGGCCGTGGTCGTCCGAGCGGAAGACGCGCGACGCGCCGCCGCCGGAGCCGAAGTACGCCGTCCGCCCGGCCGTCACGAGGCAGTCGCCGCTCGCGGCGAAGCCGAACTCGGTCGACGTGTCCGGCATCCCGGCGTCCGGGAGCACCGCCCAGGTGCGGCCGGAGTCCTGGGTCGAGAGGATCCGGAACTTCCCGTCGACCGGGTCGCTCAGCGCCAGCCCGCGCTTGCCGCCGGGGTAGAACGCCAGGCAGTCGTAGAACGCCGCCGGGTCGTCGTTGACGAAGGCTGCGGTCCAGCTCGCTCCGCCGTCGGTGGTGCGGTAGATCCGGGAGGCGTCACCCGGCCCGATCGCCAGGACCACGGCCTCCCTCGCGCTGCGCGCCTCGACGTCGCGGAAGAGCAGCCCCTCGGTGCCGGGAGGGCTCACGTCGTCCCAGCTCCGGCCGCCGTCGGTCGTGCGGAACACCCGTCCCGGAGCGCCCTCGGTGGCGCTGCCGCCGGCCACCCACGCCGTACGCCGGTCGACGGCGTCGAGACCGCGGAAGCTCTGGTCGGCATCGATGACGGTCTCGTCCCACGCCACGGCGTGGTGATGACCGTGGCCATGGCCCGGCGGGTGCTGACCCCCGGCGTACGCCGGGGTCGCGACGGCGGAGCCGAGGAGCAGGGTGGACAGGGCGAGCGTTCCGAGAAGACGCATCGCACCACCCTGAGGCAGGCGGCACCGTCCTGTCCAGGGACCTAGCGCATGTTGGCGCGGAACAGCTCCAGGAGCCGGTACGCCGGGCTGGTCTGGGCGCCGAGCCCCTGGGCGAAGCTGCGCCGGGTGAAGTCCTCGTAGCCCTCGATGTCGTGCACCTCGCGGTCGCCGAGGTTGCGGAAGCCCATCGACCACTGCGGGAACGCGCGCTCCTCGATCTGCTCGCGCAACAGCACCAGGACCCCGGTGTGGCGCGGGTCCACCTCGATCGACGCGAAGATCTGCTCCACGGTCTCGTCCGGTCCCTCGAGGGTCTGGATGACGTTGCCGCCGCTGTAGAGCAGCATGCCGGTCAGCTCGAGCTCGTCGTTCTTCGGACGGATCGCCTCCAGCAGCTCGACGAGCTCCTGCACGGAGAGGAGCTCCTTCGTGGAGCTGACGTACGTGAGGGACAGCAACAGGGCCAGCCTCCGGAGGTGACGACGCGACGGACACCCTGGGGTACCCAGATCGGCGGTGGATCATCTCCGTTGTCGAATACAGGACACGCCGCGCGTCATCGGGGTGTCAGAGAGACTGACCGGACGACACCGAGAGGACCGCCATGACCGACTACGTCGTCATGTTCCCCGCCGACGACGAGGCGACCTGGGACACGCGCACCGACGCGGAGCGCCAGGCCACCTTCGACACCGACTACGAGTTCGGCCAGCTGCTCGCAGCACGCGGGGGCGCCGTGACCGGCGGCGCCGGGCTGACCCACAGCCGGGAGGGCCGAACGATCACCAGCGGGCCGCACGGCACGGCCGTCGTCACCGAGGGGCCGTACGCCGAGACCGTGGAGCAGCTGTCGGGCTTCTTCCTCGTCACCTGCGACGACTACGACGCGCTGGTCGAGGCCGCGCAGGTCCTCGTCCGCGCGCACCCGGTCGTCGAGATCCGGCCGGTCCAGGAGTTCTGACGCGGCCTCAGGCCTGGGTGTGCCGGAGCCGGGCGGTCGTGACCAGCACGGCGCCGGCCACCAGGACGGCGAACACCACCAGCACCGGCTCCGCCGGCACCGCGAGCAGGGCGACCCCGACCGCGAGCACGGGCAGGGTGATGCCGGCGTACGCGACCAGGAACACCGCGGCCAGCACCTCCCCGCGGCTCTCGGCGGGGGCGAGGCTCCCGGCCAGGGCCACGGAGGCCTTGAAGACCAGGCCGACGCCCGATCCTGCGATGACGCCGCCCACGACGAAGACGGGTGCCGACGGCGTCAGCGCGCCGACGACGACGGCGGCCAGACCGATCGCGGTCGCCGCGCCGCCCACGGCGAGCTGGCGCGCGAGCGGCCACCGGGCGGCCACGACCTGCGACAGCGTGGCGGCGCCGAACACCCCGAAGACCACGGCTCCGGCGACCAGGTGGTCGCGCTGGTGGAAGACCGTCACCAGGAACGTGGGCGCGAGCGACGTGAACAGCCCGAAGACCGAGAACGCGGCGAACGCCGCCGCACCCGCCGCGGCGAAGGTCGAGCGCGAGGCCGCCGGGACCGCCACGCGCTGGGGGCGGTAGGCCGGGCGCTCCTCGGCCCGCACGACGGTCTCCGGGGTCAGTGCCACGGCCAGGGCCGCGGCGACGAGCAGCACCAGGAAGACGAGGTACGGCGTGTGCAGCGGGCGCGCGGTGGTCTCGGCGAGCAGCCCGCCCACGAGCGCGCCGGTGGCCAGACCGCCGATGTTGACAACGCCCGCGACCGTGGCCGCGCTGCCGGGGCCTTCCTCCGGACGGGCGGCCAGCCGGAGCTCGCTGAGGTGGGCGGTCGCGGTCGCGGTGAGCGTGCCGACCCCCAGACCGCAGAGGAGCCGCGCGAGCAGCAGCACGACGAGCGACGTCGACTGGAGGAAGACGATCGCCGACACGACCTCGACCAGCACCGAGAACAGGATCATGGGACGCCGGCCGAGGGTGTCGCTGAGGTGGCCGGCGAGGTAGAGGCTGGTCATCACCCCGACGGCGAACGCGGCGAACACCGCGGTGATCGCTGCGGGTGAGAAGCCGTCGACCTGCTGGTAGATCGCGTACAGCGGGGTCGGCACCGTCGCGAAGGCCATCACCGTCGCGAAGGCGGCCGCCACCACCCGGAAGCCCGCGCCGTGGCGCAGCCGCCAGGCGGGCCGAGCGGTGGTCGCCGAGGTCGGGGGGTCGAGGATCGTCATGTCTCCATGGTCCGTCGACCGACTCTGCGAGTCCAACGAAGTATTCGGGTCTCACTCATCGCTCATAGCGATAGATTGACCTCATGGACGTCCGGGCCCTGGAGTACTTCGTGGCCGTGGCCGAGGAGCTGAACGTGACCCGGGCGGCGGCCCGGGTGCACGCCGCGCAGTCCACGGTCTCCGCGTCGTTGCGCAGCCTGGAGCGCGAGCTGGGCGCGACGCTCTTCGAGCGGACCACCCGCAGCATGCGGCTCACCGCGTCCGGGGAGCGGGTGCTCCCCGCGGCCCGGGAGGCCGTCGCCGCCGTCGACCGGGCGCGCGACCTGGCGCGCGAGCGGTCGGCCGGGCTGCGTGGCCGGGTCCGGCTCGGCACGTTCAGCTCGCTGGACCTGATCGACCTGCCGACGGCCCTGGCCGCGTTCCGGGCGCGACACCCGGCCGTCGAGCTGAACCTCTCCGTGGCGGCCAGCGGATCCAGCGGGCTCCAGGACGACCTGCTGCGCGGTCGGCTCGACCTCGCGCTCTTCAGCCCGCCGTCCGACCCGGGCCTGCGGACGCACCGGCTCCTCGGCCTGCCCTTCCGCGCGTTCCTGCCCACCGGTCATCGGCTGGCGGGCCGGCGCCGGCTGCGCCTCGCCGACCTCACCGACGAGGACTGGGTCGACACCCCGCTCGGGTTCGGCAACCGCACGATGCTGGACGAGCAGCTGCGCCGGGCGGGCATCAGCCGCCGGATCGTGGTCGAGTCGGGAGACCTGCCGTCGGCGATCGCGTTCGTCCGGGCCGGGCTCGGCGTCGGCGTGCTGCCGGCCACCGGGGCCGTCGACGGCTGCGTCCAGCTGCCGGTCGTCGACGGCCCGCCCGACTGGGAACTCCACCTCGCCGTACGACGGACCCCAGCGCCGGGGGCCGCGGCACGTGCCCTCCTCGCGGCCCTCCGAGAGCACGCGACCGCCCGCACCGTGGGCTAGTCGCGCGAGGGGAAGATGCCCGAGGTGCAGATGCCGTAGATGAGCCCCTTCGGCGCGGCGTTGCGGAGGTCGGGGAGCGCGAACGTGGTCATGCCGTTGCCGCCATAGCTGGTGCCGATCAGGCTGAAGAGCGCCGTGTTGGTGGCGATCGGGAGGATCTGACCTCGCGCCGGGGTGCCGTAGGCGAAGCTCGCGGCGGTCAGCCTGATCTCGCCGAGCATGCAGCTGGACACCGTGCCGCCCGAGGTGCCGCCCGGGTCGGTGTCGTACGGCGTGATGTCGGCCGGCCCGAAGACGCCGGTCGTGCCGGGGATCCCCTGCGGCCCCGCCGGACCGGTGGCGCCCGTGGCGCCGGCGGGTCCGGTGGCACCCGTGGCACCGGTGGCGCCGCGCGGCCCCTTCACGCCGACCGAGACCTTGTGGCTG
This sequence comes from Nocardioides conyzicola, assembly GCF_039543825.1. Classification (NCBI taxonomy): domain Bacteria; kingdom Bacillati; phylum Actinomycetota; class Actinomycetes; order Propionibacteriales; family Nocardioidaceae; genus Nocardioides; species Nocardioides conyzicola. Next base: position 1,483,427 of record NZ_BAABKM010000002.1, read on the forward strand.
CCCGCGGGGCACGCGGACTTGCTGGAGGCGCTGACGACGACGTTCTTCTTCGTCACGCACACGCTGACGGCGGAGGCCTCGCGGGCACCGGTGGCCACGGCGGCGCCGTACCCGAGGCCGACGAGGACGAGGGAGCCGGCGACGACGGCGGCGACGCGACTGTGCAGGATGCTGGTCATGGAACGATTGAAAGCGACGTCGGAGGAACGACCCATGGCCCGATCGGGTGGTTCGGCCGCCAACGGGTACGGCACCGGAATGCGCATCTTCTTCACGGGCGGCAGCGGCAAGGCGGGCAAGCACGTCGCGCCCTACCTCGCCGCCCAGGGCCACCACGTCACCAACGCCGACCTCGTCCCCCTGAAGCACCCGGACATCGCCGACCTGCGGGTCGACCTCACCGATGCCGGCCAGGTCTACTCGGCGCTCGCCGGACTGGCGCGGGGGGAGGAGCTCGACCTGCCCGAGAAGCCGTCGTACGACGCGGTCGTGCACTTCGCCGCCGTCCCGGCGATCCTGCTGCGGCCGGACGCCACGACGTACGCCGCCAACGTGCTCAGCACCTACAACGTGCTCGAGGCCGCGACCCGCCTCGGCGTGCGCAAGGTCGTCTTCGCCTCCTCGGAGACGACGTACGGGGTCTGCTTCGCGCAGGGCGAGCGACGCCCGCTCTACGTGCCCGTCGACGAGGAGCACCCGACGATCCCCGAGGACTCCTACGCGATGTCCAAGGTCGCCAACGAGGTGACGGCGCGGTCCTTCCACGCCCGCACCGGCGCGGACATCTACGGCCTGCGGATCAACAACGTCATCGAGCCGCACGAGTACGCCGAGATGTTCCCGCCGTTCCTCGAGGACCCGTCCCTGCGGCGGCGCAACGTCTTCGCCTACATCGACACCCGCGACCTCGGCCAGATGGTGCAGCGCTGCCTGGAGACCGACGGCCTGGGCTTCGAGGTCTTCAACGTCGCCAACGCCGACATGTCCGTCTCCGCGACCACTCAGGAGATCCGCGACCGCTTCTACGACGGGGTGGAGGTGCGCAAGGAGATGGGCCGCGACGAGACCTTCTACTCGATCGACAAGGCCAGGAACCTCCTCGGGTTCGACCCCGAGCACTCCTGGCGCGACGTGCTGTCGGAGTAGCCGAGCCCTGGGTACGCCGCGGCCCGGTCGCCCGTCAGGAGCGGATGAACTCCAGGAGGTCGGCGTTGATGGTGTCGGCCTCGGTCGTCGGCATGCCGTGCGGGAACCCGGGATAGATCTTCAACGTGCCGTTCTGCACGAGCTTGACCGACAGCACGCCGGCGTCCTCGTACGGCACGATCTGGTCGTCGTCGCCGTGCATGACCAGGACGGGGACGGAGATCTTCTTGAGGTCCTCGGTGAAGTCCGTCTGGGAGAAGGCGACGATGCCGTCGTAGTGGGCCTTGGCGCCACCCATCATCCCCTGGCGCCACCAGTTCTCGATGATGGCTTCCGACGGTGTGGCCCCGTCCCGGTTGAACCCGTAGAAGGGGCCCGAAGGAAGCGCCCGGTAGAACTCCGAGCGGTTGGCGGCGAGCTGGGCCTGCAGGTCGTCGAAGACGCTCTTGGGCAGACCACCGGGGTTGGCCTCGGTCTGCACCATCAACGGCGGCACGGCCGAGATGAGCACGGCCTTGGCGACGCGGCTCTCACCGTGGCGCGCGATGTAGTGCGCGACCTCGCCGCCGCCCGTGGAGTGGCCGACGTGGACCGCGTCCGTCAGGTCCAGGTGCTCGACCACGGCCGCCAGGTCGTCCGCATAGTGGTCCATGTCGTGGCCGTCGCTGGTCTGGGACGAGCGGCCGTGCCCGCGCCGGTCGGCGGCGACGACCCGGTAGCCCTGGCCCAGGAAGAACAGCATCTGGGTGTCCCAGTCGTCCGACGACAGGGGCCAGCCGTGGCTGAAGACGATCGGTTGCCCGGATCCCCAGTCCTTGTAGAAGATCTCGGTGCCGTCGTTGGTGGTGATCGTGGGCATGCTCGCCTCCGAGTGGGTCGCGGGAATGAAACGTCTCAACATCCCGAGCGTAGCCACGCCTGCGAACGCGGAGGTGACAACGAGATGACGGTCCTACGCTCGTGGGATGAGCGAGACGCCCGAGATCACGCCGGACGGCCGCTACCTCGTGGTCGACGGCCGGAGGTGGCGGGCCACGGACCCGGCCATCCCCGAGGAGCGTCGGGCAGAGCTCACCAGGATCCTGATGGCCTGGCGCCGCGACGTACGCCGTACGCGCGGGACCGACGAGGAGCCGACCACCCGCGCGGGCGTCCAGGCCGCCAAGGTCGCGCTCGGCGAGCGCGGCACCCCGTGGTGGGAGCAGACCGACGACGAGCGTCGAGCCCGGTGGAGCGCCGACGTACCGGTGCCGCCGGACCGGTAGGGCCGCTAGGCGCGGCTGCGGTAGGTGAGGAGGCCCTCGATCCCCCGCAGGAAGGTCTCGGAGATGGGGGCGGGGTCGGTCAGGCAGCCGGCCGCCATGGCGCCGTCCCGCAGCATGACGAAGTGCCTGCCAGCAGGCTCGGGGTCGGGCTTGCCGGTCTGGGAGAACAGCTCGGTGACGGTGTCCAGGAGCCATTGCCGGTGCTCGAGGACGGCCCGGTGGACCGGATGGGTCGCGTCCGGATACTCGGCGGCGGCGTTGAGGAAGGCGCAGCCGCGGAAGCCGGGGCGATGGAGGTCGTCGGCGATGGCCTGCGCGACCGCGCGGATGACGTCGTCGGCGGACGCCCCGGCGGCGATCGCGGCTCCGGTCCGCTCGCGGATGGCCTCGTCGGCCTGGGTCAGGTAGGCGACGACGAGGTCGTCCTTGCCCGGGAAGTGGCGGTAGAGGGTCGCCCGGGTCACCCCGGCGGTGGCGATGATGCGGTCGATGCCGACGGCATGGATGCCCTCGGCGTAGAACAGCCGGCTCGCCGTGGCGAGCAGTCGTGCCCTGGCCTCCGACATGTCCCCGACGCTAGCAGATAGAACGATCGGTCTTGACAGACCGTCGCTCGCGCAGCATCCTCCTAGTAGACCGATCGGTCTATCTACCAGCTGCCGCTCACCGAGCCGAGACGAGGAACCACGATGTCCCACGACCTGCGCACGCTCTACTACGCGCGCTTCGCCTTCGCCGTCGTCTGGGCGGGCCTCTTCGCCGTCATGGCGTCGGACCTCAACCCGGTCAGCGTCGTGCTCCTGGTGCTCTACCCGCTGGTCGACCTCGCCGCGGCGGCGTACGACGTCCGCTCGACGGAGGCCGACCGCCCGCGCGGTCCGCTCCGCCTGAACATCGCGCTGAGCCTGGTCACGGCGATCGCGCTGGGCGTCGCCGTCAGCTCGGGGATCCCGAGCGTGCTGCGGGTGTGGGGTGCCTGGGCGATCGCCGCGGGCGCCGTCCAGGTCGTCGTGGCGGTACGCCGCAGGCGTCTCGGAGGTCAGTGGGCCATGATCGTCAGCGGCTCGATCTCCGTCCTCGCCGGAGCCGGCTTCGTCCTGATGGCCGCCGGCACGGACGCCTCGCTCACCAACCTCGCCGGCTACGCGACCTTGGGAGGCATCTTCTTCCTGGTCTCGGCGATCCGCCTTCAGCGGGCCTCGACGGCCAGCTGATCGCGCACCGCGTCGAGCCGCGAGAAGAGCCACCGGTGCGCCGGGTCGGAGAGCCGGTCCTGGGCGAACCAGTAGCCCTCGGGGAGGAGCACCTCGCCGAACGGCGGGTCGACCTGCACGACGGCGCCACCCTCGCGCAGGTGGATGCGGGCCAGCATCTCGGGGACGACCGCGACCATGTCGGTCCCCTCGATGACGAAGGGCAGCGGCAGGAAGCCGAAGACCTGGAGGGCGACGTGGCGCTCGATGTCGTGCTCGCCGAAGACCCGGTCGACCGGCGTGAGGACGCCCGGGCCGAAGGAGCCGACGGCGTGCGGCAGCTCCGCGAGGTCGGCCATCGTCAGGCGCCCGTCGACCAGGCGCGGGTTGGTGCGGTCGGCGATCACGACCATCCGGTCGCGCCACAACGGGCGCGACATGCCGGGGAAGCCGAAGCCGAGCGGCGCGATCAGCGCGTCGTTGTCGACGAGCACCCGGTCGGAGGAGCGGGACTCGGGACCCAGGTGGCCGATGCGGAGGCTGACGCCGGGAGCCTCCGCCTCGACGAGGCGGACCAGGGGCTCGTGGACCACGGCGATCGCGTAGTCGCTCATCGTCAGCCGGAAGGTACGCCGGGACGTGGACGGGTCGAACTCGTCCTCGAGCTGGAGCGCTGCTCCCATCAGGCGTACGGCGTGCTGCACCTCGGGCAGCAGGTCGCGCGCGAAGGGCGTGAGCTCGTAGTCGCGGCCCGCGCGGACCAGCAGCTCGTCGTCGAAGCGTCGGCGCAGGCGGGCCAGGGCCGCGCTCATGGCCGGCTGGCTGAGCTCGAGGCGCTGGCCCGCGCGGGTCACGTTGCCCTCCTCGAGGAGGACCTTCAGCGGGAGAAGGAGGTTGAGATCGGTGCCGCCGAGTGCCATGGCGCTGCTCCTCTCCGGGGTGACATCCCACCTGTGTCGGCCGTCACTCTGCCACTACTGTCTGTGACGTGCGGGAACAGCTGCGGGGCGTTGATGCCAACTTGTTGCTCGCGCTGCACGCTCTGATCGAGGAGCGGAACCTGACGCACGCCGGCGAGCGGATGACGATGAGCCAGCCGGCCATGAGCGGCGCACTGACGCGGCTGCGCAAGCAGTTCGACGACGAGCTGCTGGTGCGCGCGGGGCGCGGGTTCGAGCTGACACCGCTGGCCGAGGACCTGCGACCGGTCGTGGCCGAGGCGGTCGAGGCGGCGGAGGCGCTGCTCGGCAACCAGCGGGACTTCGACGCGGCGACCAGCACGAAGAAGTTCTCGGTGAGCATGTCGGAGTACGCGATGACGGTGCTCTCGGAGCCGCTCACCCGGGTCTTCGCCGAGCAGGCGCCGGGGTGCACGCTGGCGCTGGACCCCCTCGACGTACGCCGCGACCAGGTCGAGACCCAGCTGATGCGGCGGGACCTGCTGGTCGCACCGCTGGGCTTCGAGTTCCCCGGCCGCACCCAGCCGATCTTCACCGACGAGCTGGTCTGCCTGGTCGCCCGCGACCACCCGCGGCTGAGGGACGGGGCGCTGACCCTCGACGACCTGATGGAGATGCCGCACGCGGTCGCGGAGTTCGCCGCCGCCGGCGACAAGCGGCGCCCGCTGGAGGTCGAGGTCGAGGACAAGGGGCTCGGCGGCCGCAACGTGCTGGTGCAGGTGACCAGCCTGCTGACGCTGCCGTTCGCGGTCGCGGGCACCGACATGTGCGCGTTCGTGCCGTCGCGGCTCGCCCGCCGCTGCGTCGAGATCCTGGACCTGGTCGTCGCCGAGACGCCGATGGACCCGGTGCGGATCACCGAGGCGGCCCACTGGCACCCTCGGCGGGAGAAGGATCCGGCCGGGGTGTGGCTGCGCGGTCTGCTGTACGACGTGGCGATCCACCTCGAGGACCAGCTCGACTGACTCCTCTGCTGGCGACGAACGCCAGAGCAGACGCCGACGCCATCACGACCGCCGGTACGACGGCGGAGTCCTCGCCACCGAGGCCGACCAGCGGCGAGACCAGTGCGCCGAGGGCGAACTGGCTGAAGCCCAGCACCGCGCTCCCCGACCCGGCGACCGCGCGGACCTGCGACATCGCGGCCGCGGCCGAGTTGCCCATCACGCCGCCGTTGGTGGTGACTGCGACGAAGATCGGCACCGGCAGCAGCCAGGTGGGCGCGTCGACAGCGGCGAGCACGACGAAGGTCAGCGTTGCTGTCACCTGGACGCTGACGCAGAACCGCACGATCCGGCGCGGCTCGAGGCGCTCGACCGACCGGGCCGAGATCCAGCCCGCGGAGATCAGGCCGACGGCGTTGACGCCGAAGGCGACGCCGTACGCGACGGCGGAGAGGCCGACGACGTTCTGGTAGACGAACGGCGAGGCCGAGATGTAGGCCATCATCATCGCGAACGACAGCGCCATCGTCGCGACCGGCGGCCAGTAGCCGCGGGTTCGCGCGACGGTCCGGATCCCGTCGGCGTACGACGTGGCGCTGGTCGCCCGGGCGGACGGCGGGTGCGTCTCGCGCAGCACCACGACGACGCCGACGAGCATCGCTGCACACAGGCCCGCGACCGTCCAGAGCATCCCGCGCCAGCCGACCGCGTCGGCGAGCAGGCCGCCCACCAGCGGCGCCAGGACCGGCGCGACGCCGCCGACGGTGAGCATCAGGGTGAACGCCCTCGCGGCCGCCTTGCCGGTCACCAGGTCGGCGATCACGGCCCGGCCGATCACCATCCCACCGGCACCGGAGAGGCCCTGGACGAAGCGGGCCACGGCCAGCACGGTCAGCGTCGGGGCCAGCGCGCAGACGATCCCGGCGAGGACACAGACGGTGGCGCTGGCGACCAGAGGTGCACGCCGGCCGTAGCGGTCGGACAGCGGCCCCATCACCAGCTGCCCGAGAGCGAGCCCGACGAGGAACGCGGTCAGCGTCAGCTGGACCGCGCTCGCCGACGCACCGAGGTCGTCGCCGAGCTCGGGGAAGCCCGGCAGGTAGAGGTCCGTCGACACCGGCGCGACCGCCGCCAGCGACGCGAGCACGAGGAGCGTCGGCCAGCGCACGGTCTGCTCCAGCGCGGTCGTCGACACCGCTGGAGCCTCGCAGCGGCGTACGGCGTCCGGAACCGGCCGATCGCGGATGCCAGTGATCGGTGGACGTGATGCCCGCCACTCTTGTCCACGTGCAGGGCGTCGGGCTGACTGGGTGCCATGACCTGGGATGACGGGAACTCGTACCTCGAAGAGATGGCGCCGGGGGTGTACGCCTTCGTGCAACCCGACGGCGGGTGGATGGTCAACAACTGCGGGGTCATCACGGACGCGTCGGGCGACGCCGTCATCGTCGACACCACCTCGACCGAGAAGCGCAACCGGGCGTTCCTCACCGAGGTCGCGGGCGTCTCCGAGCGCGACCCGAAGATCGCGGTCAACACGCACAGCCACCCCGACCACACGTACGGCAACGGCTTCCTGCCGCCGACGACCACGATCATCGGCCACCACCTCTGCCGCGCCGGCGTGCTGCGCGCCGGCCTCGCCGCGACCAAGGAGCTGCCCGCCGACTACGGCGACCTGGTCGTGCGCCCGCCGGACGTGACGATCGACAGCGACATCGCGATCCACCTCGACGAGTTCGCGGTCGAGCTGAAGATCATGGGTCCGGCGCACTCGACCAACGACGTCGGCGTCTGGCTGCCGGAGCAGAAGGTGATGTTCGCGGGCGACCTGGCGTTCTCGGGTGGCCACCCGATCTTCATGGAGGGCTCGATGCTGGGCTTCCGGAAGGCCACCCAGCGGATGCGCGCGCTCGAGCCCGAGGTGCTGCTGCCCGGCCACGGGCCGGTCTGCCGCGGCGAGGACGTCGGCCGCGTGCTCGACGAGCTCGAGGCGTACGTCGAGTGGATCTCCGGCATCGCGACGACGTCGTACGCCGCCGGCCTGACGCCGCTCGAGGCGGCGCAGAAGGCGCTCCAGGACAGCCCGTACGCCGCGCTCCCCGAGAGCGAGCGGGTCGTCTGCAACCTGCACCGGGCCTACGTCGAGCTCACCGACTACGAGCCGATCGTCACCCTCAACATCCCCAGCCTCTGGCCCGAGATGGTCGCCCTCCACGGCGGCCCGATCGTCAGCCACGCATGACGGTCCCGCGCCGCGTGGTCACCGGCCACACCCCCTCCGGCGTCTCGGTCGTGCTCTCGGACGGTCCTGTGCCGGTGAGCAAGTCGCTGCCGGACGACGGCGTGGAGTTCCACGAGATCTGGAACACCGCCGGGGCACCGGCCCTGGTCACGGCCGTCGAGCCGGACGAGCCGACGGCGCGCACGCTCGCCGTACCTCCTCCGCCGCTGGGCACGAAGATCCGGATCAACGAGTTCGCGCCGGGCCACCTCGACGAGCGCGGCCTGCAGTCGCCGGTGCACCGGACGGCGTCGATCGACTACGGCATCGTGCTGTCCGGCGAGATCACGCTCGTCCTCGACGACTCCGAGGTCACGCTGCGCGCGGGCGACATCGTCGTGCAGCGCGGCACCGACCACGCCTGGGCCAACCGCGGCACCGAGGTGGCGCGGGTGGTGTTCGTGCTGGTCGACGGTGAGCTCGACCCGGACCTGGTGTCGACGCTGCCGGGAGGTCTCGACGGGCTGATGCACGGGGGCCCGCGGGACTAGAACGAGTGGTCGCCCGGCCCGGCCTCGGAGGTCGCACCGGACGGAAGCACGACGGTCGCCACGCAGCCCGGGGGGACGGTGACGTCGAGGGCGAACGCCCCGTCGGACAGCGACCACGCGACCGAGATCCGGCCGTGGGGCGAGTCGTGGTGGGTCCGGGCCCAGGTCAGGCCGGCGCCGGGGCGGGGGGCGACCTCGAAGGTCCGCCACGTCGGCGACGTACGGCGCAGCCCCGCGGTGTAGCGGTGCAGGAACGAGATGACGGCGCCCTTGGAGTAGTGGCTCAGGGACTCGTGGGGTACGCCGTCGGCGTCGATGCCGTCCCACAGCTCCCACACGGTGGTGGCGCCGCGGTCGATCATCGCGAGCCACGACGGCGCCGTGTCCTGCATGAGCAGCTCGTAGGCGAGGTCCTCGTGGCCGTGGTCGGCGAGCACCGGCAGCAGGTCGGGGGTGGCGAGGAAGCCGGTGCCGACGTGGACGCCGAAGTCGCGCACCAGCGCGGCCAGGTCGTCGGCCGCGCGCTGCCGGAGCGAGTCGGGCAGCAGGTCGAAGGCCAGCGCCCGCACCAGGTTGGCCTGGGTGTGCGGGACGACGCGGCCGTCCTCGACGAACTCCTCGACCCACGCCGCCGTCACCAGCCGCGACAGCTCGTCGTACCGGTCCGCGGTCACCTTGTCGTCCAGCACCCGCGCGATCTCGGCGGCGTTGCGGGTCGACCAGGCGTAGAAGGCCGTGGCGACGACCGCCTTGTCGGCCTTGATGAAGCCCTCGAAGTCGTCGCCCGGGTGGCCATCAGGCTCGAGCCACTCGCCCCAGTGGAAGCCGGTGTCCCACAGGTAGCGGTCGTGCGGCCGCGGCTCGGGGTGGCGGGCGACCCGGTCGGGGTGGCGGTCGTGGGTCGCCATCCGCTCCATCCGGTCGAGCCACGCCACCATCGCCGGCCACAGCTCGGCGAGCACCTCGGCGTCGCCGTACTCGCGGTGGAGCTCGAGCGGCACCAGCACGACGGCGTCGCCCCAGCCGGCGGAGCCGTTGACCTGCTCGAGGAAGCCGGTGCGCTCGGCCACCGGGATCGGCGCCATGTTGTTGAGGGTGCCGTCCGCCCACTGCATGGCGGCGAGGTCGCGCAGCCACTTGAGGGAGAAGCCGGCGACGTCGTAGAGGTACGACGCGGTCGGGACGTAGAGCTGCCAGTCGCCGGTCCAGCCGGCGCGCTCGCGCGTCGGGCAGTCGGTCGGTACGTCGCAGGCGTTGCCGCGGAAGCTCCACACCGCGGCGTCGTGCAGGCGGTTGAGCCGGTCGTCCGAGCAGGTGAACCCACCACGCTCGGGCAGGTCGGTGTGCACGACGACGCCGGTGACGTCGCCCGCCGAGATCGCGGGCAGGTCTCCCTCGATGCGCACGTAGCGGAAGCCATGGGTGGTGAACCGCGGCTCGAAGACGTCGCCCACCACCCCGGCCGAGACCACGTGGTCGACCTGGCCGGCGGTGAGGTCGGGCAGGAACGGCAGGTTGGGCACCAGGTGGTCCATCGTGACGTCGCCGTCGGGGCCGAGCGCCTCGCCATGCGTCAGCGTCAGCGCGGTGCCCTCCGGCCCGAGCCTGGTCAGGCGGACGTGCCCGTTGATGTTCTGGCCGAGGTCGACGACCTGGACCCCGGGGCGCAGCGTGGTGACCGAAACCGGGCGGAGCTCCTCGACCGGACGGACCGGCGGGGCGGGCGAGCACGTCAGCGCGTCGTACCCGATCTCCGCGACGACGACCGGCCGCCAGTCGACGGCGCCGACCAGGCGGCGGTCCTCGGACTGGCCGTCGATGAGGTCGGCGGCCACGATGTGCGAGGTCGTCCACTGCCAGTCGGGACCGGTGCCGTGCACCGTGGTCGTGCCGTCCTCGTGCTCGACGACGAGCTGGGCGAGGTAGGCCGTCCGATCGCCCCACTGGTCGCTGGCTCGTGGGGCTCCGACCTGGCCGCGGAACCAGCCGTCCGCGAGCAGCGCCTCGACCACGTGCCGGCCGGGCGAGAGCAGCGCGGTGACGTCGTGCGTCCGGACGTGGGTGTGCACGGCGTACTCCGTGTACCCCGGCGCGAGCTCGTCGTCGCCGACCCGGGCACCGTCGATCGAGGTCTCGTGCAGCCCGTGCGCGGTGACGTGCAGCCGGGCGCCGCGCACCGGTGCGTTGACGAAGACCTCGCCGCGGACCCGGTACGCAGGGCGAGAGCCGGCCTTCGGCACCTCACCCTCGTCGGGGCGGATCCACGCGGCGGTCCAGTCTGCGGCGTCGAGCAGCCCGGTCTCGAGGACGGTCGGCTCGGACCAGCCGAGGTCCCGCCCGTCGGCCCACACGCGCACGCGGACGCTGCGGCGCGCCCCCGAGCCGAGGTCGTCGGCCGGCCAGGGCACGAGCACGGTCTCGGCCGAGTCGGTCCGCCCGTACGCCGTACCGTCCACCTCCAGCTCGTAGCCGTCCTGGGCGACGGTGCCGGGCGGCAGCTGCCACGACAGGCGCGGGCGGCGCTCGGCGATGCCGACGGGGTGGTCCAGGTGCTCGACGCGAACTCGCATGTGACCACCCTCACGGCGTGGTCGGCGACGCACCAATCACCAGGACGGACGTCAGGTATCAGCGGTGCCGGGCGAAGAACCCGTCGAGCAGCGCGGCCGACTCGCCCGCCATCACCCCGGCCACGACCTCGGGGCGGTGGTTGAGTCGTCGGTCGCGGACGACGTCCCAGAGGCTGCCGACCGCGCCGGCCTTGGGGTCCCAGGCACCGAAGACGACCCGCTCGACCCGGCTGAGCACGGCGGCGCCGGCGCACATGGTGCACGGCTCGAGCGTGACCACGAGGGTGTGCCCGTCGAGGCGCCACTCGCCGTGGGCGCGGGCGGCCTCGCGCAGGGCGACGACCTCGGCGTGCCCGGTCGGGTCGTGGTCGGCCTCGCGGACGTTGCGGCCGCGGCCGACCGTCGTACCGTCCGGCGCGAGGACGACGGCGCCGATCGGCACGTCGTCGGTCGCCAGGGCGGCGCGCGCCTCGTCGAGGGCGGCGGTCATCGCGCCCACCCACCGCTGGGTGCTCACGCCGAGGTGAGGCCGATCGCGTCGTCGAAGAGCTCGCCGAACCCGAGCTTGCGAGCCACGTCGGAGAGCATCTCGTCGGGGTAGAGGTCAACGTCGTCGAGCAGCACCCCCATGTCCATGGCGTGCATGCCGAGGTCGCCGAGCAGGTCGAGGTCGCCGGCGGGGACCTGGTCGTCCTCGTCCTCCGGCGGCGGCAGGCCGAGGAAGGTGACGGCGGAGCTGGCCAGCTCCCACTCGTCGGCCGCGGTGATGTCGGAGAGCAGGACCCGGGTGCTCTGGCCCGCCACGCGCACGATGACGAAGAAGTCCTCGTCCATCGCCACCAGGCCGACGGCACCGCCGTCACCCGGGAAGCGGCGCAGCGCGTGGGAGAGCCGGTCGACGTCCTCGATCACGTCGTGCGCGAGCTCCTTCACGGTCCAGACACCCTCGTCGCGATAGGCAGCGAGGGCGAAGTCGACGCCGTCGATCTCTTCGGTCATCGCACTCCTCCGATCCCTCTGCAACTGCGGCTGCCCGGTGGTGCTCCCCGTCGGGTCTTCCAGAGTGGCAGACCGGGGGGATGCGGCCAACCCCCTTTCCCTGCTGGGCCACTACTGTTTGCCCATGCGCACCCACGTCGTCGACCACCCCCTCGTCGCTCACAAGCTCACCGTGCTGCGCGACATCGACACCGACTCCCCGACGTTCCGGAGCCTGGCCGACGAGCTGGTGACGCTGCTCGCCTACGAGGCCACCCGCGACGTCCGGGTCGAGCCGGTCGACATCGTGACCCCGGTGTCGCCGACGACCGGCACCAAACTCGCCAGCCCGCGGCCCCTCGTGGTGCCGATCCTCCGGGCCGGGCTCGGCATGCTCGACGGGATGATGCGGCTGTTGCCCACCGCCGAGGTCGGCTTCCTCGGCATGATCCGCAACGAGGAGACGCTCGAGGCCTCGACGTACGCCGAGCGCCTGCCGGAGGACCTGTCCGGGCGCCAGTGCTACGTGCTCGACCCGATGCTCGCGACGGGTGGGACCCTGGCGGCCGCGATCAAGTTCCTCACCGACCGCGGCGCCGACCACATCACCGCCATCTGCCTGCTGGCCGCTCCCGAGGGCTGCGCCCGGCTGGAGAAGGACCTCGAGGGCCTCGACGTCCCGGTCACGATCGTCACCGCCGCGATGGACGAGAAGCTCAACGACAAGGGCTACATCGTCCCCGGCCTCGGCGACGCCGGCGACCGGTTGTACGGCGTGGTGGGCTGATCAGCTCGGGAAGATCTGCACCTTGCCGGTGGCGATCAGCACCATCAGCAGGAGCACGAGGATGCCGAGGACGGCGTACACCCACTCCTTGCTGACCCGGCTCTCGTCGGACTCGGGCGCGTCGTAGCGGTGGCCGTCGGGGCGGCCGCGGCGCTCCTCGTCGTCGTCAGTCATGCCATCTCAACGACTGACGGGGCATAACGTCACAGCGCCTTGACCGCGTTGAGCAGCTTGCCGAGCGTGTCCTTCGCGTCGCCGAAGAGCAACGTGGTGGTGGGCTCGAAGAGCAGCTCGTTCTCGATGCCGGCGAAGCCGGGTCGCATGGAGCGCTTCATGAAGACGACCTGCTTGGCCTCGTCGGCGTTGAGGATGGGCATGCCGTAGATCGGGGCGCCCGGCGTGGTCTTGGCGGCCGGGTTGACGACGTCGTTGGCGCCGACGACGAGGACGACGTCGGTGTTCTTGAACTCGCCGTTGATCTCGTCCATCTCGATCAGCTGCTCGTAGGGCACCTGGGCCTCGGCGAGCAGCACGTTCATGTGGCCGGGCATCCGGCCGGCGACGGGGTGGATCGCGTAGTCGACGTGCGCGCCGCGGGCGAGGAGCACGTCGACCAGCTCGCGCAGCGTGTGCTGCGCCTGGGCGACGGCCAGGCCGTAGCCGGGGACGATGATCACGCGGTCGGCGTACCCGAGCAGGATCGCGATGTCCTCGGGCCCGGCCGACCTCACCGGCCGGTCGGACGCCTCGCCGGCGCCGAGGGTCGAGCCGCCCTTGAGGGCGCCGAAGAGGATGTTGGTCACCGAGCGGCCCATGGCCTTGGCCATCAGCATCGTCAGGAACGTGCCGGACGCGCCGACCAGGGTGCCGGCCACGAGCAGCACGACGTTGCCCAGCACGTAGCCGGACGCGGCGACCGTGAGGCCGGTGAACGCGTTGAGCAGCGAGATCACGATCGGTACGTCGGCGCCGCCGACCGGCAGCACCAGCAGCATGCCGACGACCAGGCCGACCACCGCGAGGTCGATGCCGATGAACATCGAGGGGTTGGTCACCGTGAGCACGCCGAGGACGACCGCGGCGATGCCGGCGGCACCGAAGACGACCGGCAGGCCGGGGAAGACCACCGGCCGCGAGGTCATCAGCTCCTGGAGCTTGGCGAAGGTGACGATCGAGCCGGCGAAGGAGACGGAGCCCACCAGGATCGTGAACGCCGTTGCGGCGAGCGTGAACCAGCTGATCGAGTCGGCGTGCGGGATCATCTCGTCGAGCTCGAGCAGCGCGACCAGCGCGGCCGCGCCGCCGCCGACGCCGTTGAAGAGCGCGACCATCTGCGGCATCTGGGTCATCTGCACGCGCTGGGCGCCGACGACACCGATCACCGTGCCGACCGCGATGGCGGCCACGATCAGCCAGACGTGGTCGAGCTCCAGGTAGATGAACGGCACGACCACCGCGACGACGGCCGCGGCGGCGCCGATCAGGTTGCCCACACGGGCGGTCTTCGGTCCGGACAGGCCCTTGAGGGCGAGGATGAAGCAGATGGCGCAGGCCAGGTAGACGAGCTGGACCCAGGTCGGCATCGTCGTCATCAGGCGGCCCCGCCCGACTGCTGAGTCCCGTCGGACGTCGGCGCAGGCTTGGGCTTCTTGCGCACGAACATCTGCAGCATCCGGTCGGTCACCACGAAGCCGCCGACCATGTTGATCGCGGCCAGCACGATCGCGACCAGCCCGACGACGAGCGCCACATCGCTGTCGGTCGTCCCGGTCACCAGGACGGCGCCGAGCAGGATGATGCCGTGGATGGCGTTGGCGCCGGACATCAGCGGCGTGTGCAGCGTCGAGGAGACCTTTGCGATCACCTCGATGCCGACGAAGACGCTCAGGATGAAGATCGTCAGCCAGACGACTGCCTCGTCCATCAGTTCTCCCCTTCCAGGGCCACGCGCGTGGGTTCGTGCCGGATCGCTCCGTCGTGCGTCACGCAGGAGCCGATGACGATCTCGTCGTCGAAGTCGGGGGCGAAGGCGCCGGCTTCCCTGCCGTCCGGACCGTCGGTCGCCGCGCGCGTCATCAGGGTGACGATGTTGACGATGTTCTGGGCGTAGAGCCGCGACGCCGGCCCGGGCATCTGCGACGGCACGTTGGCGCCGCCCCAGACCTGGGCGTTGCCGATCCGGACCACCTCGCCCGCGACCGCGCCCTCGACGTTGCCGCCGGACTCGGCGGCCAGGTCGACGACCACGGAGCCGGGGCTCATCTGCTCGACCATCGCCCGGGTGACCAGCAGCGGCGCCCTGCGGCCGGGTACGGCGGCCGTGGTGATCAGCGCGTCCGCGGCGGCGACGTACGGCGTGAGCCGCTCCATCTGCAGCGCCGCCCGCTCCTCGGTCATCTCACGGGCGTAGCCGCCCGCACCCTCGAGGGTGTCGAGCTCGAGGTCGATCGCCTGCGCTCCCACCGACCGGATCTCCTCGGCGGCGGCCGCGCGGACGTCGTAGGCCTTGACGACCGCGCCGAGCCGCTTGGCGGTCGCGATCGCCTGCAGCCCGGCGACGCCGGCGCCGAGCACGACCACCTGGGCGGGCGGGACCGTGCCCGCCGCCGTCATGTTGAGGGGGAAGAAGCGGCGCAGCATGCCGGCCGCGACGACCGCGCAGCGGTAGCCCGACACCAGCGCCTGCGACGAGAGGGCGTCCATGGCCTGGGCGCGCGAGATCCGCGGCACCAGCTCCATCGCGAACGACGTCACGCCCGCGTCCCGCAGCGCGGTCACCACCTCGCGCTCCTGCCCGGTCGGCAGGAAGGAGATCGTCGCCGCCCCGGCGGGGAGCCGGCGGATCTGGTCGGTCGCCAGCGGCTGCACCGAGACGACCGCGTCGGCGCCGTCCAGCGCCGCGTCGTCGAGGACGGCCCCGGCAGCGGCGTACTCCTCGTCGGAGATCAGCGCGTGCAGTCCCGCGCCCGGCTCGACGGCCACGTCGTAGCCCAGACCGGTCAGCTTGCCCACGAGCTCCGGGACCATCGCCACGCGCATCTCGCCCGCACGGGTCTCTCTTGCCACCGCGATCTTCACCCGTCGCAACCTAGGGCAGAACGCCGACGCTCGATAGCCCGATGTGATGCGCGACACGCATCAGCCGAGGGCGAGCTCCTCCACGGTCTCGTGGCGCGGCCGCCCGCGGGGACCCTCGCCGAGGTACGACGCCACCAGGCTCACCCGGTCGACCCGCCACGGCGGCCCGGCGTACCCGTCGAGCAGCCGCACCCAGTCGGACACCTCCCCGGGATGTCCGAGCCGAGCGAGCGTGAGATGGGGCCGGAACCGCTGCCCGTCGACCGCGATCCCGGCCCGGTTGGCAGCCACACGGCAGCCGGTGGCCAGCCGCCCGAGCTCGGTGCGGCCGAGCTCGTCGAGGTCGAGGCCCGCCCAGATGACACGGGCGCGACCGGCGTCCGGGAAGGCGCCGCCGCCCGCGACCCGTGCGTCGAAGGGGGTACGCCGGGCCGCCGCGCGCCCGAGCCGCTCGACCAGGTCGTCGAGGCGCCGCTCCTCGACCTCGGCCAGGAACGCCAGCGTGACGTGGAGCTGCTCGGCCGCCGCCCAGCGGAACGGCGCGGCCGAGCGGCGTACCTCCAGGAACTCGTCGAGGTGCTCGATCACCCCCTCGGGCGGCACGACGGCCACGAACATCCGCAACACCATGCGCCCATCCAACCCCGGCTGAGACCATGGCCGCATGGGGTTTCGGGGCAGCCGGCGGCCGGCCGGCATCGTGCTGGCGCTGGTCCTCGCGCTGACGTCCCTGTCCGTCGCTCCGGGCACCGCAGCCGACCCGCCCCCGCCCGGCAACGACGACCGCGCCGACGCCGAGGTCGTCACCCCGGGCACCGTGGGCACGACGGTCACCGACGTCGAGCCCGACGCCAGGTGGGCGACCGAGGAGCCGGACGACCCGGCCTTCCCGTGCCGGTCGGGCGCACCCGGTCCCGGCTACGGGAGCGTCTGGTACCGGATCGCGCCCACGGTCGACACCCGGGTGCGGATCTCGACGGCCGGCTCCGACCTCGAGCCGCCCGGCGGGCCGCCGGACACCCTGGTCGCGGTCTACAGCGACGGCGAGCTGGTGGGCTGCAACGACGACATCGACGCGGCGGCGGACCAGTACCTGTCGACGCTGACCGTCGGCATCGACGCCGGCTCGACGTACGACGTCGTCGTCTCCCAGTGGGAGCCCGTCGTCCCCGAGGAGAGCACCGGGTCGCTGGTCACGAGCTTCACCTGGCTGGACGGCTCCGACTCGTCCGTGGTCGTCGGCCCCCACGAGCTCGAGCTCGAGAAGGGCGGCGCACCGGCGACGTACTCGGTGCGGCTGTCGCAGTCGCCGGCCGACGACGTGACGGTGCACGCGAGCAGCAGCGTCGGCTGCGACACCGTGCCGACGACGCTGACGTTCACCCCGGCCGACTACGCGACCCCGCAGACCGTCACGGTCTCCCCCACCGACGCCGGCACGTGCATGATCACGCACACCGCCGCGAGCACCGATCCGGCGTACGACCACCTGGCCGTCGCCCAGGTCACCGCCACGGTGCTCGAGCCGCTGCACACCGACATCGTCGTCGCCACGCCGGCCGACGGCGCCCACTTCACCCGCGGCCAGGTGGTCCTCGCCGACTACGCCTGCACCGACAACCGGGGCGGCGCCGGGATCGTGTCGTGCGTCGGCCCGATCGCCGACGGCGCCGCCATCGACACCGCCACGGTCGGCACGCACTCCTTCGCCGTCACCGTCACGGAGGTCGGCGGGGGCACGCACACGGTGACCCAGAGCTACGGCGTGGTCGCGCCGCCGGTCGTCGGCCGTCCGGACGCCCGGCTCAAGGTCGCCGGCAGGGTCCTCGGCAACGACGTCTACGGCTCTCCCGGGAAGCGGCAGTCCTGGACCACGTCGACGCAGGTCGGCAACCGGGCCCTGGCCGTGGTGTCGCTCCAGAACGACGCCGGCGTCGCGGACGCGCTCGCGCTCCGGGGCGGCGGGTCGGCCCGGGGCTTCCAGGTCCGATACCTGTCGCCGAGCGGCCGCAACCTCACGGCGGCCGTCACGAAGGGCACCTTCCGGACCCCGAGGCTCGCGCCCGGAGCGACGTACGACGTCCGCGTGCTCGTCACCGTCACCAACCGGGCGAAGCGGGCCAAGGCACTGGCCACCGTCGTGACGGTGCGCTCAGGGGCCTGGGCCACGGCGAAGGACGTCGTCCGGGTCGTCACCCGTAGGAAGTGAGCCTCACCCGATCTGGGTGCCGAGCAACGACCCGATCCCGTAGGTGACCGCCATCGCGAACAGGCCTCCCGCGACGTTGCGCAGGACCGCGCGACGCGGGCTGCCGTAGCCGAAGCGGGCGCTGGCCCAGCCGGTGAGGGCGAGCGCGACGACCACCGACGCCACGGTCAGCCAGAGCCGGACGCCGGGCGCGGCGAGGGTCATCGTGAGCAGCGGCAGCAGCGCGCCGATCGTGAACGAGACGGTCGACGCGAAGGCGGCGTTCCACGGGCTGGAGATGTCGTCGGGGTCGATGCCGAGCTCGGCCTCGGCGTGCGCGCCCAGGGCGTCCTTCTCGGTCAGCGCGATCGCGACCTCGAGGGCGAGCTCCTCGTCGAGGCCCTTCTCGACGTACAGCCCGGCGAGCTCGGCGAGCTCCTCCTCCGGCTCGTCGCGCAGCTCGCGGCGCTCCTTGGCGAGGATCGCCAGCTCGGAGTCGCGCTGGGTGCTGACGGAGACGTACTCCCCCGCGCCCATGCTCATCGCGCCGGCGGCGAGCCCGGCCACGCCGGCGATCACGATCGCGGACCGGTTGGTGGTCGCGCCGAGGGCCCCGATCACGATGCCGGCTGTCGACACGATGCCGTCGTTGGCGCCGAGCACGGCGGCGCGCAGCCAGTTGAGCCGGTTGTTGAACCCGCCCTGGTGCGGCTCGTCCTCGTGCGGTCCGATCGGGACCTCGGCGTCACTGAGCCCACTGGCGGTCATGCGCCGATCCAAGCCGTCAGGAGACGCCGCCCGCAACCAAGGGAAGCCTGCGCTCGTCTGAGCAGGCGACGAGAGAGGGTGTGCGCATGACCGAGGTGTCGTTCGACGAGAAGCTCGCCCAGTGGCAGGCCTGGTGCCAGGCACCGTGGGGTCGCCTGCGCTTCAGCGTGGTGCGCGAGACCCTGGGCCGCCAGACGGCCGCGCTCGGTGGCGGGGAAGGCGGGCTCCGGATCCTCGACGTCGGCGGTGGCGACGGCGGCGACGCCGTGCCGCTGGCAGAGGCCGGTCACGACGTGACCGTGCTCGACCCGGCGCCGTCGTGGCTCGCCGAGGCACGGCGCCGGGCCGAGGAGGCCGGCGTCGGCGACCGGGTGCGGACGCTGGAGGGCACGGTGGACGACCTGTCGGCCGCGGGCGACGGGTACGACCTGGTGCTGTGCCACTGCGTGCTGCAGTACCGCCCCGCCGACTCCGGCGACGTCGGGCGTCTCGCCGCCGCGCTCCGGACCGGAGGCCGGCTGTCGGTGATGGCTCCGAACCCCGCCGCACGGGTGGTCATGCGGCTCACCCGCGAGGGCCCGGAGGCCGCTCTCGCCGAGCTGGCGGCCAACCGCCTGGAGGCAGCCACCTTCGACACGACCGTGCGCAAGGTGACCGCCGACGAGATGGAGGTGCTCCTGGCCGCCGAGGGCCTGACCCCGGTCGGCAGGTACGCCGCGCGGGTGGCCAACGACTACATCGCCGACGACACCCTCAAGGACGACCCCACCTACTTCGCGGCGCTCGAACGGCTCGAGCTCGCGTTGTGCGACCAGGAGCCCTACGTCGGCCTCGGCGGCATGTGGCAGGTCGTCGCCGAGCGGCACTAGGCAGCGACGGCGACCACGCGACGGCCGGCCAGGCCGAGCGTCCCGGCGGTGAGGCAGGCCAGCGCGACGGCGAGCGAGAACCACGGGAAGATCGCCGACAGCCCCCAGACCGTGGCCGCCCACCCGGCGAGGATGGTCGGCACGATCATCGCGCTGTAGCCGAGCACGTAGTACGCCGACATCACCTGGCCGCGCTGGTCGGCGGGGACGACGCTGCCGAGGTGGCGCAGCGAGCCGCCGAACGCCAGCCCGAAGGACAGGCCCATGAAGACCGCGGCGGCGCCGACCAGGCCGGCGTGGCCGCTGTCGAGGGCGAGCACGCTGACGCCCAGCGCGGCTGCGGTGCCGAAGTCGCCGAGGATCGCGGCCCGCTTGGCGGCCAGTCGGCTGCCGAGGGCCTGGCTGAGGGCAGCGGAGCCGGCCATCGCGGCGACGACGGCGCCACCGAAGACGAGGCTGTGCACGCCGGTCTGCTGGCCCGCGAAGGTCGGGAAGAGCGACAGGTAGACGCCGAGCACGGACCACGCGGCCATCACGCCGAGGACGGCGAAGCGGAAGTCCGCCTTGATCGAGGCCGGCACGTGCGGGCGGGTCAGCCGCAGGGGGCCCGACGTCCGGCCGGTGCGCGCGGCGTGGGGCTCGATCATCGCCACCAGCCCGAGCAGCATGGCCAGGATGACGACCGCCACGACGGCGTACGGCGCGACGTAGGGGTGCGGCGCGAACTGGGCCAGCAGCGAGGCGGCGAGGATGGTCACCGCGATGCCGGCGTTGATCATGATGCCGGTCAGGTGGCCGGTGCGGGCGCCGCGCGACGGGCGCAGGTCGAGGAGCGCGGCGCTGCCGACCACGACCGCCGTGCCGACCGAGGCGCCGTGCAGGACCCGCGCGACGAAGAGCGCGGCCACGCCGTCGGCGGTCATGAAGACGACCAGCCCGGCGATCATGCCGACGGCGGCGCCGACGAGGAGGGGCTTGCGGCCGTACTTGTCCGACGCCTGCCCGGCCATCAGGACAGCGGCGAGCGCGGCGGCGGCGTACGCCGCGAAGACCAGCGTGGTGGTGAGCGGCGCGAGGTCCCAGCGCTGCTCGTAGAGGCCGTATAGCGGGGCGGGCGCGCCGGAGACGCCCATCGAGGCGGCCAGGAGCGCGATCAGCAGGGGGTAGGCCCAGCGCTGACCGGTGGTGTGGTCGGCGGCCCGGCCAGTCGTCTGGCCCGTCGTCTGCTGCGTCACGATCGCGCTCATGTCGTCCTCCTGCGTGGTAAGTTCGATGAAGATCGAACAGACACCACCGTAGGACTCGGTTCGATGATTATCAAACCGAGGTGAGGAGAACCACATGGCCGAGACCGAGCGAGCCGAGGTCGGCTCCCTGCAGGACGTGCTCGCCGCGCTGTCCGACCCGGTGCGGCTGGAGATGGTGCGGCGGATGTACGCCGAGGGTGGGCCGGCGCCCTGCGCCCAGCTCTACGACGAGGTCAGCAAGTCGACGGCCAGCCACCATTTCAAGATCCTCCGCGAGGCCGGGGTGACCGAGCGCAGCGTCATCGGCGGCCAGACCCACCAGGAGCTGCGGCTCGAGGACGTCGAGAAGACGTACCCCGGCGTGCTCAGCTCGATCCTGGCTGTTCGTCCGGCTCGCTGATCCGCTTCGGCATCAGCAGGCCGACGCCCAGGAGCAGCACCGCCGCGATCGCCGAGGCCAGGAAGACCTGGTGGATGGCGGGGTCGAGGATCCCCGGCGTCAGGTTCGAGACGTCGGGTACGCCGCGGCCGAGCCGGGACGCCACCTCGTGGTTGACGATCGCACCGAAGACCGCGACGCCGAGCGCGCTCCCGACCGAGCGGGCGAACATCGTCGAGCCCGTCGCGACGCCACGGTCCTGCCAGGTCACGGACGACTGGGCGGCGATGATCGACGGGCTGGCGACCAGGCCGAAGCCGAGGCCCATCACGAAGCAGGGCAGCGCCAGCACGAAGATCGAGCTGTCCGGGCCGACCAGCAGGAGCAGCGAGGTGCCGACCGCGGCGATCGCACCGCCGATCAGCATCGTCCCGCGGAAGCCGATGCTCAGGTAGAGCCGGCCGGAGTTGGACGCCGCGATCGGCCAGCCCAGCGTCATGGCGGCGAGGGCGAAGCCGGCGACGACGGCGCCGTACCCGAGCACGCTCTGCGCGTAGAGGGGGACGTACGTCGACAGGCCCATCATCAGCACGCCGACGACGAGCGAGGTGACCATCGCCGCGACCACCACGCGGTGCCGCAGCAGCCACAGCGGCAGCACCGGCTCGGCCGCCCGCCGCTCCGCCAGCACGAAGGCCGCGAGCAGCACCACCGAGGTCACGAAGAGGGCGATGCTCACCGGGGAGCCCCAGCCCCACCGGACGCCTCCCTCGAGGAGCGCCAGCAGCAGGAGCACGCCACCGCCGGTGAGCAGCACCGAGCCGGCGTAGTCGATCGTGTGGGAGCGGCGCTCGATCTGCTCGTGGAAGTTGCGCCAGATCATCGCGGCCGCGAGCAGGCCGAGCGGGAGGTTGATCAGGAAGATCCACCGCCACGAGGCGTAGTCGGCGAACACGCCGCCCAGCGTGGGACCGATGACGGCGGAGATCGCCCAGACGCTCGCGACGTACCCCTGGACCTTGGCGCGCTCCTCGAGCGAGTAGATGTCGCCGACGATCGTCATGCTCATCGGCTGCACCGCGCCGGCGCCGAGTCCCTGCACGGCCCGGAACGCGATCAGCGCGCCCATGCTCCACGCGAGCCCGCACAGCAGCGAGCCGAGGACGAAGAGACCGATGCCGACGAGCATCACCGGCTTGCGGCCGTACTGGTCCGCGAGCTTGGCGTAGACCGGGACCGTGACGGCCTGGGCCAGCAGGTAGACGGAGAACAGCCAGGGGAACTGGGTGAACCCGCCGAGGTCGCCGACCACCGCCGGCACCGCGGTCGCGAGGATCGTGGAGTCGATCGCGACCAGGCCGAGGCTGAGCATGACGGCCAGCAGGATCGGCCCGCGCTCGCTGCGCAGGCCGACACTGGCGCGGGTGATCTCGGTGTGGGTCACGTACGGCGCCAACCGGGTGTGACGCGCGACCATTCCCGGGAGGGGTTCCCGGAGTCCGGCAACGGGTACGTAACGCTGCAGTAGCGGGGACCAGTGAGGGGTGTGCTTTGATCGATCCAATCGACGACCGTGCAGTGAACCATGGGGAGGGTGCTGTGGAGGTCTGGCCCGGACGCGCCTACCCGCTGGGTGCGACGTTCGACGGGAGTGGCACGAACTTCGCGATCTTCAGCGAGGTGGCCGAGAAGGTCGTGCTCTGCCTGTTCGACGCCGACGGCACCGAGACCCAGGTCGAGCTGACCGAGGTCGACGCGTACGTCTGGCACGGCTACCTGCCGTCGGTGCAGCCCGGCCAGCGCTACGGCTACCGCGTGCACGGCCCCTGGGACCTGGACCAGGGACAGCGCTGCAACCCCAACAAGCTGCTGCTCGACCCCTACGCCAAGGCCACGGCCGGCGACATCGAGTGGGACCAGTCGCTCTTCGGCTACAACTTCGGCGACCCGGAGTCGCGCAACGACGAGGACTCCGCCGCCCACATGATGAAGAGCGTCGTGATCACGCCGTTCTTCGACTGGGAGGGCGACCGCCGCCTCGACATCCCCTACAACGAGTCGGTCATCTACGAGGCGCACGTCAAGGGCCTGACGCAGCTGCACCCCGACGTGCCCGAGGAGCAGCGGGGCACGTACGCCGGCCTCGCGCACCCGGCCGTCACCGAGCACCTGACCAAGCTCGGGATCACCGCCATCGAGCTGATGCCGGTGCACCAGTTCGTCCAGGACAGCACGCTGCTCGAGAAGGGCCTGCGCAACTACTGGGGCTACAACACGATCGGCTTCTTCGCGCCCGAGGCGTCGTACGCCGCGAGCGGTGAGGGCCAGCAGGTCCAGGAGTTCAAGTCGATGGTGAAGGCCATGCACATGGCCGGCATCGAGGTCATCCTCGACGTGGTCTACAACCACACCGCCGAGGGCAACCACATGGGCCCGACGCTGAGCTTCCGCGGCATCGACAACGAGGCCTACTACCGCCTGGTCGAGGACGACCCGAAGTTCTACATGGACTACACCGGCACCGGGAACTCGCTCAACGTGCGGCACCCGCACTCGCTGCAGCTGATCATGGACTCACTGCGCTACTGGGTCACCGAGATGCACGTCGACGGCTTCCGCTTCGACCTCGCGTCGACGCTGGCGCGCGAGTTCTACGAGGTGGACCGGCTCGCGACGTTCTTCGAGCTCGTGCAGCAGGACCCGGTCGTCAGCCAGGTCAAGCTGATCGCCGAGCCGTGGGACATCGGCCCCGGCGGCTACCAGGTCGGCGGCTTCCCGCCGCAGTGGACCGAGTGGAACGGCGCCTACCGCGACTCCGTGCGCGACTTCTGGCGCGGCGAGCCCGCGCTCGGCGAGTTCGCGTCCCGGCTGGCCGGGTCGTCCGACTACTACGAGCACTCCGGTCGACGCCCCGTCGCAAGCATCAACTTCGTCACCGCCCACGACGGCTTCACGCTGCGCGACCTCGTGTCCTACAACGAGAAGCACAACGACGCCAACGGCGAGGACAACAACGACGGCGAGAGCCACAACCGCTCGTGGAACCACGGGGCCGAGGGGCCGACCGACGACCCCGAGATCCAGGCGTTCCGCGCCCGCGAGCAGCGCAACTTCCTCGCCACCCTGCTGCTCAGCCAGGGCGTCCCGATGATCCTGCACGGCGACGAGATGGGCCGCACCCAGGACGGCAACAACAACACCTACGCCCAGGACTCCGAGATCGCGTGGATGCACTGGGACAAGGCCGACAAGCCGCTCATGGAGTTCACGTCCGCGCTGATCCGGCTGCGGCGTACGCACCCGACCTTCCGCCGCAAGCGGTTCTTCACCGGGTCCACGGTCCGCACCGGTGACGGCGAGCGCCTCAACGACATCGTCTGGCTGCACCTCGAGGGCCGGCCGATGGAGGACGGCGACTGGGACGGCGGCGCGCAGGCGATCGGCATGTACCTCAACGGCCACGGCATCGCCGGCAAGGACGCCCGCGGCCAGGCGATCAGCGACGACCACTTCCTCATCTACTTCAACGCCGACGGCCCGGCCGAGGTGACCCTCCCGCCGGAGGAGTACGCCGCGGCCTGGGACATCGTCATCGACACCGGTGGCTCCGCGGACGAGACCGAGGTCTGCAAGGCGGGTGCGACGATCCACATGGAGCACCGCAGCCTGATCGTGCTCCGCGAGTTCACCGAACCGGAGGCCGAGCCCGACCACTCCGTCGCCGCGTCGGTCGCCGCGTTGACGCAGAACTCCTGATCGCGATGAGGACCCCGGTCAGCACCTACCGGCTCCAGATCACGGAGGACTTCGACCTGTTCGAGGCCGCCCGCCGGCTCCGCTACCTGCACGACCTCGGCGTCGACTGGGTCTACCTGTCGCCGCTGCTCGCTGCCGAGCCCGGCAGCACGCACGGGTACGACGTGGTCGCGTTCGACCACGTCGACACCTCGCGCGGCGGGACCGAGGGGCTCGGCACGCTGTCCGCCGAGGCCCGTCGGCTCGGCATGGGCGTGCTCGTCGACATCGTGCCCAACCACGTCGGCGTCGCCTCGCCCACGGACGAGGCGTGGTGGTGGGACGTGCTCCAGCACGGCCGCGAGTCGGAGCACGCGACGGCTTTCGACATCGAGTGGCCGGCCGGTGACGGCAAGCTGCTCATCCCGGTCGTCGGCGACGGCGACGAGGACGCGATCGAGGTGGTGGGCGGCGAGCTCCGCTACCACGACCTCCGCTTCCCGCTCGCTCCCGGCACCAGCACGCACGAGGAGCAGCACTACCGCCTCGTCAACTGGCACGAGGCGGACGACAACCTCAACTACCGCCGGTTCTTCGCGGTCAACAGCCTCGCCGCCGTCCGCGTCGAGGACCCCGAGGTCTTCGCGGAGACGCACATCGAGATCCGCCGCTGGTTCGAGGAGGGCCTGGTCGACGGCCTCCGGGTCGACCACCCCGACGGCCTGCGCGACCCGAAGCGCTACCTCGACGACCTCGCCACCCTGACCGGCGGCGCCTACGTGCTGGTCGAGAAGATCCTCGAGCCCGGCGAGTCCCTGTCGACCGACTGGGCCACCCAGGGCACGACCGGGTACGACGCCCTCGGGCTCGTCGACCGCGTCCTCACCGACCCGGCCGGGCGGGAGCCGCTCGACGCGCTCGAGTCCCGCCTGCGCGGCGGACCCGTCGACTGGGCCGAGCTGATCCACGGCACCAAGCGCGACGTGGCCGACGGGATCCTGCACTCCGAGGTCCGCCGGATCACCCGTGAGGTGCGCCGGATGACGACCGAGGCCTCGTTCAAGGCCGTCGAGGACGCGATCGCCGAGCTGCTCGCGTGCTTCCCGGTCTACCGGTCCTACCTGCCCGAGGGTCTCGACCACCTGGAACACGCGTTCGACCTGGCGCGCACGCACCGGCCGGACCTCGCCGCGACGTACGACGTCCTGCACCCGATCCTCAGCGACGGCTGGACGCCGCCGGCGCGACGCTTCCAGCAGACCAGCGGCATGGTGATGGCGAAGGGCGTCGAGGACTGCGCGTTCTACCGCTACTCGCGGCTCACCTCGCTCAACGAGGTCGGCGGCGACCCAAGCGTCTTCTCCGTGACGGTCGACGAGTTCCACGCGGCGATGGCCGAGCGGCAGCGCGACTGGCCGCTCGCGATGACGACGCTGTCGACCCACGACACCAAGCGCGGCGAGGACGTGCGCGCCCGCATCACCGCGCTGGCCGAGATGCCAGGCGTCTGGGAGTCGGCGATCGACGAGCTGCTGGCGCTCGCGCCGGTGCCCGACCCGGGTTTCGGATCCCTGCTGTGGCAGGCGATCCTCGGCGCCTGGCCCACTTCGTCCGACCCCGACCTGCGCAGCCGGCTACACGGGTACGCCGAGAAGGCGATGCGCGAGGCCGGCGACCGCACGACGTGGACCGAGCCCGACGAGGCCTACGAGTCCGCGGTGCACGCCGCGGTCGACGCGGCCTTCGACGACGACGGCGTACGACGCGTCCTCGACCGGCTGGTCGCGGCCGTGGACGACGCCGGTCGCGCGAACGCGCTGGCCGCCAAGCTGGTCGCGATCACGATGCCGGGCGTGCCCGACGTCTACCAGGGCAGCGAGCTGTGGGAGCAGTCGCTGGTCGACCCCGACAACCGCAGGTTCGTGGACTTCGACCACCGCGACGCCGTGCTCGCCGGGTCGGCCTCCGACGACGCCGAGGCCAAGCTGCAGGTCACACGGGCGGCACTGACCCTGCGACGGGACCGGGCCGACCTGTTCTCGACGTACGCACCGGTCGGCGTCAGCGGACCCGCGGCGGCGCACGTGCTCGCCTTCGACCGCGGTGGCGCGATCACCGTCGCCACCCGGCTGCCGGCCGGCCTGGCCGCCGCCGGCTGGGGCGACACCCGGCTCGACCTGCCGCCGGGCGAGTGGCACGACGTGCTGACCGGTCGGCCCGCCTCTGCGATGCTGGCCGACCTGCTCGCCGTCCACCCGGTGGCGCTGCTCGTGAAGGAGAACGCGTGACCTACGGACCGTTCGACATCTGGGCGCCGCGCCCCTCGCGGCTGCGCCTCGTCGCCGCCGGGCAGACGATCGAGATGGCCAAGGACGAGGACGACTGGTGGACGCCCACCGGGGAGGTCCCCGACCCGGTCGGCGAGGAGATCGACTACGGCTACCTCATCGACGGCGACGAGACGCCGCGACCCGACCCGCTCTCGCGGCACCAGCCGGACGGCGTGCACGGGCTCTCGCGCACCTTCGACACGTCCGAGTTCGAGTGGCACGACTCCTCGTGGACGGGACGCCAGCTCGCCGGCGCCGTGATCTACGAGCTGCACATCGGGACGTTCACGGCGGAGGGCACCTTCGACGCCGCGCTCACCAAGCTCGACCACCTGCGCGACATCGGCGTCGACTTCGTCGAGGTGATGCCGGTCAACGCCTTCAACGGCACCCACAACTGGGGCTACGACGGCGTGCTGTGGCACGCGGTGCACGAGGGGTACGGCGGGCCCGCGGGCTACCAGCGCTTCGTCGACGGCTGCCACGCGGCCGGGATCGGCGTCATCCAGGACGTCGTCTACAACCACCTCGGACCGTCCGGCAACTACCTGCCGCTCTACGGCCCCTACCTGAAGTCCGGCGCCAACACCTGGGGCGACCTGGTCAACCTCGACGACGAAGGCTCCGACGTCGTACGCCGCTACATCCTCGACAACGTGCAGATGTGGCTGTCGGACTACCACGTCGACGGGCTGCGGCTCGACGCCGTGCACGCGCTCGACGACTCGTCCCCCGTCCACCTGCTGGAGGAGATGGCGGTCGAGGTCGCCGCCCTGTCCGCCCACCTCGGCCGGCCGCTGACGCTGATCGCCGAGTCCGACCTCAACGACACCAAGCTGGTGACGCCCCGCGAGGCCGGCGGCTACGGCCTGGACGCGCAGTGGAGCGACGACTTCCACCACGCGGTGCACGTGGCGCTGACCCGGGAGACGACGGGCTACTACGCCGACTTCGAGCCGCTGGACGCGCTCGCGAAGGTGGTCGAGCGCGGCTTCTTCCACGACGGCACGTTCTCCTCCTTCCGCGGCCGCAACCACGGCCGCAGGATCGACACCGACAAGATGCCGAGCTGGCGGCTCGTCGTAGCCAGCCAGAACCACGACCAGATCGGCAACCGCGCCGTCGGCGACCGGATCACCGAGACGCTCGACGACGACCAGCTCGCCTGCGCGGCCCTGCTGACGATGGCAGGCCCCTTCACGCCGATGCTCTTCCAGGGCGAGGAGTGGGCGGCCTCCACGCCGTTCCAGTTCTTCACCTCGCACCCCGAGCCCGAGCTCGGCAAGGCCACGGCCGAGGGCCGGATCGCGGAGTTCGAGCAGATGGGCTGGGACCCGGACGTCGTCCCCGACCCGCAGGACCCGGAGACGTTCGTGCGCTCCAAGCTCAGCTGGACCGAGGCCGGCACCGGCCGGCACGCGCGGATGCTGGACGTCTACCGGCGGCTCGCCGTGCTCCGTCGGGAGCGGCCCGAGCTGACCGACCCGTCGTTCGCCCACAACGCGTGCCTGGTCGACGAGGACGCACGGCTCTTCGAGATGTGGCGCGGCGACGTGCACGTGATCGTCAACTTCGGCGACGCCGAGGCCGTGATCGAGCTGGACGACGAGGGCGAGCTGCTCTTCGAGACGGAGTCCAGCGTCGACCTCGTCGGTACGACGCTCACGGTGCCGGCGCACGCCGGTGCGGTCATCGCCCCCTGATGGGAGCCCGGCTCGGCATCGACGTCGCGGCACCCGCCGAGCTCGCGTGGGCCGAGCTGGTGGAGCTCGACTCCTGGCCCCACTGGGGACCGACCGTCCGGTCGGCGCGGCTCGACGACGGAGGCCGCCGGCTGACCGCCGGGGCCACCGGCTCCGTCCAGACCAGCGTCGGGCTCTGGCTGCCCTTCCGGGTCGACGAGTGGACCGCCGAGGAGCCGCGGCGCTCGTGGTCGTGGTCGGTCGCGGGCGTCCCGGCCACCGAGCACTCGGTCACCGGCACCGGTCCCTTCCGGTGCCGGGTCGAGATGAGCGTGCCGTGGTGGGCGCCGGCCTACCTGGGCGTCGTCGCCGTCGCGCTCCGACGGATCCGGCGGCGCGCCGAGGCCGCCACCTAGGCGCTGAGCCAGGCGTCGAACGACCGCACGAAGATCTCGTGGCTCCGGACCATGCCGATCGGGTCGCCCGGGACCCGCAGGACGTGGTCCCCGGGGACGACGAGGCGCTCGCCCGGCAGCGCGTCGAGCACGTCCTGGCGGAAGTACGGGTCCTCGGCGCCGAAGACGACGTACTGCGCCGCGGGGTAGGTGCGGTGCGCCTCGGCGAGGTCCGGCTCGCTGAGGAGCGGGGTGAGCCACGCTGCGGCGTACCCACGCTCGGCGGCTCGGGCAACCGCCAGGGTGCCGAGCGACTTCGCGACGACCAGCACGCGGCCGTCGTACCCCTCGAGCGCGGCGTCCAGCTGGTCGCCGACCCAGGCGACCTCGGCGGCGTCGTCGTCGAACGCCGGCGGCTCCCACCAGACCTGGCGGACGTCCCAGCCGCGGGCGAGCGCGACCTGCGCGGCGAAGAAGAGCATCGGCCCGTCGGGGGTGTAGCGGCTGCCGGGGAGGACCACGCACCGGCCCACGCGGTGCCGTTCGTGGGGTAGTCGGCGTACCTCGTCATGACGACAGGGTCCCCGGGTCGACGCGTTCCATCCGTGCCCAGCCGCGCCAGCCACGCTCGGCCATCAGCTCCTGGAGCCGCTCGACCATCGGGTGCGCGTCGGTCGCGAAGGCGTCCACCAGGGCGACGAACCCGTCGTCGCCGAGCTCCAGGTCCACGTTGTCCAGGTCGCCACGGTCGGCCGCCTCCTGGCTCAGCTCGGCCATCAGGTCGGCGACCTCGTTGAGCCGCTCCTCGTCCATGCCCCGCTCGACGAGCTCGTCGAGGAGCCGGTAGAGCCGCACCGTCCGCGGGTCGTCGAGCTGGGCGGTCTTGTCGGCCATGAACTCCGGGATCTTCTCCGGCCAGCGCGCCGCCATCAGGATCCAGCCGTCCCGCTCCCCCGCGACCATCCGGTCCGACGCGCCACTGGCGCGCAGCTTGTCGAGGTACGTCGCGACCGCCGCCGGGACGGCGAGCGTGTCACCGGCGGCGAGCGCCGCGATCCGGCGACGGTGGTCCTGCAGCTCGCGGACCTTCGCGCGCAGCTCTCCGTCGATCTGCCTCACCGCGTCCGTCAGCTCCTCCGGCGTGGCGTCGAGCAGCTCGTGCACCCGAGCCAGCGGGACGCCCGCCTCGGCCAGGGTGCGGATCCGGATGAGCAGGACGACGTCGCCGGCGCCGTACGTCCGGTATCCGGAGGCGTTGCGCTCCGGCTCGGGCAGCAGCCCCACCTGGTGGTAGTGCCGCACCGCCCGCACCGTGACACCGGCGTACGCCGCCAGCTGGCTGATCGTGAGCATGGGGTCAGCCTGCCCGAACCCTGCCGAACAGCCGGGTTGCCCACCAGCAGCAGACCGCGATGATCGCGACGCACCAGCCGACCGCCCACCAGGCGTCGGAGCCCGGGTCGCGGCCCTCGAGGCACGCGCGGAGCGTCTCGATGATCGGCGTGAAGGGCTGGTGCTCGGCGAACCACGCCAGGCCGGAGGGCATCGTGTCGGTCGGGACGAAGGCGCTGGAGAGGAACGGCAGCAGGATCAGCGGCATCGGCGCGTTGCTGGCGGCCTCGACGCTGCCGCTGGCCAGGCCGAGCGCCACGCACAGCCAGGTCACGGCCAGGCCCATCAGCAGGAGGGTGCCGGTTGCGCCGAGCCAGCCGACAGGCCCGGCGCCGCCGCGGTAGCCCAGCGCCAGCGCGATCGCGAGGACCACGACCACGCCGAAGACGGTCTGCGCCAGGGCCGCGAGAACGTGGCCGTTGAGCGGTGCCGACCGGGCGATCGGCAACGTCCTGAACCGGTCGATGATCCCCTCGGTCGCGTCCTTCGCGACCAGGATCGCGGTGCTGTTGGCGACCGCCGCGACGGTCATCACCAGGATGGCGGGGGTGATGTAGTGGAGGTAGTCGGCCCGCGGGTCGGCGCCGGCGCCGGGCAGGCCCGCCCCCATCGTGCCGCCGAAGACGTAGACGAACAGCAGCAGGAAGACCACCGGCATCGCGATGATCGTGACGGTCAGCGACGGGTAGCGGACCAGGTGCTTGAGGTTGCGGCGCAGCATGGTGGTCGAGTCGCGCACGGCGTACGTCATGGTGCTCATCAGAGGGTCTCCAGTCCGGTCAGCTTGAGGAACACGTCGTCGAGGGTCTCGCCGCCCGCCTGGGCCTTGAGCTCGGCGGGCGTGCCTTCGGCGACGAGGCGTCCGCCGTCGAGGAGCCCGACGGTGTCGGCGAGCTGGTCGGCCTCCTCGAGGTACTGCGTGGTGAGGAAGATCGTCACGCCGTCGGCGAGCAGCTCGCGGACGATCGACCAGAGCTCGCGGCGGCTGCGCGGGTCGAGCCCGGTCGTCGGCTCGTCGAGGAAGATCACCCGCGGCCGGCCGACCAGCGTCATGGCGAGGTCGAGACGGCGCTTCATGCCGCCGGAGTACGTCGCGGCGCGGCGGGCGGCGGCATCAGTCAGGTCGAAGCGCGACAGCAGGTCGTCGACCCTCGCCCGCGCCTCGGGCTTCGGCAGGTGGGCCAGGTCGGCCATCAGCCGGAGGTTCTCGCGACCCGTCAGGAGCTCGTCGATGGCGGAGAACTGCCCGGTGACGCCGATGGACCGGCGTACGCCGTCGGCATCGTGGGCGACGTCGTGCCCGGCCACCCGCGCGGTGCCCGCGTCGGCGGCGATCAGGGTCGAGAGGATGCGGACCATGGTGGTCTTGCCGGCACCGTTGGGCCCGAGCAGGGCGTAGACGGTCCCGGTCGGGACGGTGAGGTCGAGGCCGAGCAGGACCGGCTGGTCGCCGTACGACCTGGCGATCCCGGTGACCTCGATGGCGTTCGTTCGTGGGGTCATGCGCCCACCATGCGGGGTTGACGCTACGTCAAGGTCAAGCCTCGATCTTGATCCCGATCTCGAGCGCGAGGAGCGGCGCGAGCCGGTCGAGCTGGTGCGGGCTGAAGGTGGCACCGCGCAGGTGGGCGACACCGGTGACGCCCTCCAGCTCCGCCCCGCGCAGGTCCACGTCGTGGAGCTCGCTCTGCTGGACGTCGAGCTGGGCGATCCGGGTCCCGGAGAAGCGGACCCGCCGCGCCTTGCCCTGGATCAGGTCGAGCTCCTCGATCACGCAGTCCGTGAACGCGACGTCGAGCAGCTCCGCCCCGCGCAGGTTGACGTAGCTGAGCTTGCAGCCGACGAAGTGCACCGAGCGCAGCTCGGCCTCGTACGCCTCGAGCGAGCCGATCCGACCCGTGACACGTACGTCGCGCCACTGGCTGCGCGCGGCTCGTACGACGGGCACGTCCACCTGGTCGAGCTCGACCTCGGACAGCCGGGCGCCCTTCAGGTCCGCCTCGTCCGCCGACAGTCCCTGGAACCGGGCGGCGACCAGCTCGGCCCCGGCGAGAGCCAGGTGGGGCAGCACGAGATCGGCGAAGCGGGCCGACTCCACGTAGGCACCGTCGCGGAGCTCGCTGGGGTCGCCGTCGACCAGCCGACCGAGGTCGAGCGGGGTGATCTGGGGCGACTTCGTCGGGGAGGCGGCCATCGGGTCCACCGTATCTGGCGTCTCAGACCTCCCGCTTCGGCCGGAACGGTGACAGCGCGAGCATGAGCGCCGCGGCGGCGAAGACCACCGCAGCCGAGGCCAGCACCGGCCGGACCCCGACGCGATCGGCCAGGACCCCGACGACCGGCGAGACCACGACGATCACGGCACGGTTGAGCGAGCGCAGGGTGGTGTTGGTGCGGGCCTGCAGCTCGTCGGGGGTACGCGACTGGCGGATGGTCATCTCGTGGGAGTTGCTGTTCCCCATCGCCCAGCCGTGGCACAGCTGACCGGCGCCCAGCACGGCGGCCGCCCACCCGCCCGGCACCGAGGCGGCGGTGACCATCGCGACCACCCCGGTCGCACTGAGGGCGTACGAGCCGATGATCGCGCCACCCCCGCCGAGGCGCCGTCCGGTCGCGGTGCTGGTCATCGCACCGCCGAGCGCGCCCGCCCCGGCGACGGCGAACACCAGACCCAGCTGCAGCGGCGTGAGTCCCAGCTCGAGGTAGCCGTAGGGCACGACGAGCACGAGCAGCACCGCCTGCCCCGCGAACCACACGTGCGTGGCGATCGCGAGGCGACGCAGACCGGAGGCGCCGTACGCCCACCGTGCGCCCTCGCCGATCTCCGACGCCAGCCCACGCAGGCCGACCGCCGCGGGGCGGGCGAGGGGCGGCTCGGCGACTCCTCTCAAGGACGCCACCATCACCGCCGAGAAGAGGTACGTCGCCGCGTCGACCAGCACCGCGACCGGCGCCCCCAGGATCCGGATCAGCGCGCCGGCGAGCGCGGGTCCTGCGGTCTGCGCCACCGCACCGGCCCCGTCCAGCCGCGCGTGCGCCCGCTGCAGCTCGGCTCGCGGCACGAGACGCGGCACGAACGAGAGCGACGCCGCGTCGTTGACCAGTGACACGGTCCCGAACAGCAACACGACGACGAAGAGCAGCGGGAAGCTGAGGACGTCGCAGGCCCACGCCAGCGGGATCGCACCGAGCAGCGCCGCCCGGACCAGGTCCGTCGTCACCATCACCGGGCGTCGCCGCACCCGGTCGACCAGCGCGCCGACGACGAGACCGACGAGAAGGTACGGAAGCCATCTGGCCGAGTTGAGCCATCCCACCTGCGACGCTCCCCCGCCGAGCGTGACCAGGACCAGGGTCTGCAGCGCCAAGGACGTGACGGCGTCGCCCATCCCGGACACCGCCTCGCCCCACCAGAAGCGCCCGAACCCCGACGACCTGTCGTCGGAGCTGGTCACCGCGGCCACGCCACACCCTGACACGCGGGACCGCGGGCACCGGTCAGGGTCGTCGGTGGAAGGTGACGGTGCCGTCGGGTTGATGGGTGGTCTCGTACGTCGGGTCGTGGGCTCCTGTGTGGTGTCTGGGGCACAGGAGACCACCGTTGTTCAGGGCCGTCGGTCCGTCATCGGCAAACCTCTGCCAGTGGTGGGCGTGGCACATCCAGGGTGGCCAGTCGCATTCCTCGGCGACGCAGCCCTTGTCGCGGATGCCCAGGGCGATGAGCTGGGCCTTGGTGAAGAAGCGCTTGGCTCTGCCGACGTCGAGGACCTCGCTCTTGCCGTTGAGGACGACGGGGAGGATCCGGGCGGTGCAGGCGAGCCGTCGGACCTGTGAGGGGCTGATGGGCTCGCCGGTGTCGAGGATCCCGGCCTTCTCGAGCTTGCTGGTCAACACATCGAGGTCGATGTGAACCACGATCGTCGCGTCGGTGCCGCCGACCTTCGGGAGGTCCTTGGCGCTGATGCGTTCGATGAGCTCGGCGAACGCCCGGCCCATCCGCTCGGGTCCGGGGCGGCGTTCGACGCCGGGTCCGTGGGTCGCGGCCTGGTGCTTGGGTGCGGCGATCGCGAGGAGCATCTTCTTGAGCATCGCCGCCTGCACCGTGGGAAGCGTGAACCGGGCGTGGGTCTTGCCGTGGCCGTCGTCGGTCATCGTCAACCGCATCGCCTGCGCGGCCTTGGCCTCCTCCTTCTCGAGAAGGTCGGCCTCGTGCTGGTCCGCCAGGTCCGGGGCGACGACCTCCAACAGACGGCGGCCGAGGACCCGCAACGTCTTCGCATCATGCTCAGCAGCGGCATCCACGAGATGCTTCTCCGCGCGGATCACCAGGTCCGGGTCCAGGTCAGCCGGCAGCTCCTTGACGGAGCGGAGGATCACCTGCGCCTGCTCGGGACGCAGGTCGCCGGCGGCAAGGGCGTCCCGGACCACGTCGTGGGTGTCCAGGTCGTAGCCGAGGTGCACCACACCCGCCGCCGCGGACCGGGTGAGACGGGCCTGATGAGCGAGCCAGGTCGCGGTCGAGGTGGCACCGGTCTCGGTGCCGACCTGCAGCTCGTCCGCGTGCCGCGCCACCCGCGCGCGGATCTCCACGACCTGCGCCTCCAACTTCGTCAGCTCCACCAGCGTTGAGGCGGCTTCGGCAGACGTCATGGACCACACCGACGCATCCACCAGGCCGTCGACGATGCCGCGCATCCGCGCGGTCGCCGTGGCCACCTGGTGGTGGGGTGTGGTCATCGCTGTCATGGGTCTAGCCAAGCACTGGCCACCGACAGTCGGAGGCCTCAGAAGGCGTTATCCACAGGGTTTTAGGTTACAAGACGGTCACGATCGCGGACGATTGTCCACACCCTCCCCAACCACTGGGGGCTACCGGAAGGCCGGCCGGCGACCGCAACCCACCGCCCGCCGTACCCCGTAACTGCCTATCGGCGACCAACCCGGACGGACCGGCAGGCCACTGACAGTCGGTTGGCTTCGAGACGGGCCTGGCGGCCCTCCTCAACCACTGGGGGCTACCGGAAGGCCGGGAGGCAACGCCGACCCGAGCCCGCCGTACCCGCGTAAATGCCTATCGGCGGCCATCCCAACGGACCCGCAGCCGACGGACAGCCGGAGACGGCTAGAGCGAGAAGACCTGGTCGAAGTGCTCGACGACCGGGAAGGGGTCGTAGAAGTCGTGCAGGAGCGCCCGCCACTGCTGGTACTCGTCCGAGCCGCGGAAGCCGACCGTGTGGTCCTCGAGCGTCTCCCACTCGACGAGGAGGAGGAAGGCGCTCGGTCGCTCCTGGCACCGCGACAACGTCAGTGACACGAAGCCGGGCATCGACGCGATGATCTGCTTCGCCTCGTCGAAGGCGGTCACGAACTCCTCCTCGCGGCCGGGCTTCACCGGCAGGAGGGCGTGCTCGAGGATCACCCTTGGAGGTTGTCGAGGTCGATGGTGTCGTCCTCGGCCGGGGCCTCGACGTCGAACTTCTCGTCGAACTCGGAGAACACCACGCTGCCGTTGTCGTCGCCGTCGGTCTTCTCGATCTTGACGAGGTAGTGCGGGTCGTCGACCCGCACGTAGCCCACCGAGGTGCCGTCGTCCTTGGACGTGTGCTCCACGGGGACGGCCTCGGCACCCTCGACCTTCTCGGTGTCCTTGGCGGTGTACTTCTCGCCGGCTTCCTTGTCGCTGCTGATCAGCTCGTCCAGGAGGTCGTCGATGTCGCAGAACTGGTCGAACCCGTCGCCGCTCGCGGGCACCACGACCCACTTGTCGCCGACCACCGAGATGATCTGGTCGGCGTTGTCGCCCGCACTGGCCCGCCAGAAGGCCTCGTCCGGCTTGAACCAGGTGGTGCCGTCGACCCCGAGGAGCTCCGCCGTACCGTCTCCGACGCCGATGGAGCCGGTGCAGTCGCCGCCGTCGTTGGTCTGCACGTCGATCGACACCTCCTGGCCGCCCGTCGTGATCTTGCCGGAGACCTTGACGGAGTCGAGCTTGCCCATCGCCGCCTTCGAGGCGTCGGCGATCTCCTGTCCGGACTGGTCGGTGAAGTCGTCACCACCGCAGGCGCTCAGCAGCGCCGCCATCCCGATCCCGGCCACGGCCAATCCCATGCGTGTCATGGGGCCACCCTTTCATCCCGTCAGAGACCGCACCGCTTCGCGGTCGTCCAGGCGCTGGTGGCGTAGTCGCTGTAGGCCCGCACCCGGAAGTCGTACTTCACCCCCGAGGTGACGAGGAAGTACGGCGTCTTGGTGCCGACCGCGACGGGCGTCGACCAGGTGGTCGTCCCGACCTTCTGCTGCTGCACCTGCCAGTAGACGCCGACCTGGGGGTCGGTGATCGTCAGGGAGCACTTGGTCGCGGCGGTGCGTGCGACGCCGAGCCCCGTGGGTGCGTCGATCGGCATCGTCGCGCTCTTCGTGGTCCAGGCGCTCGGCTGGCCGTACCAGGTCATCGCCCGGACCCGGAACTCGTAGGACCGTCCCGGCGTCAGCAGGCCGGCCGTCCAGGTGCGGTTGTTGGGGACGAAGAGCGGGTACTCGGCGCTCCAGCTGCCTCCGGCCGGGCGGAACTGGAAGCCGAAGCTCCAGGTCGCCGTCGGGGACTGCGACCAGGAGAAGGTGAGGTCCGAGTTCACGCTGTTCGGCGTGGCGGTCACCCCGGTCGGGGACGGGACCGCCGCGGAGCCCGACGAGCACCAGGCCGGCAGCTGCGAGGTGGGCATCCATCTCGAGTCGGGGTCCGGTCGCGTCGGCGCCTGGAAGCCGGACGGCTGGGCGGGGTGCGGGAGCGTGACGCTCCTGAAGTGCGGTCGGTAGACGGACGCGTCGACGTACGCGAGCTTCCCGCAGGCACTGTCCTCGAGGAGCGAGTTGACGCTGTAGCCGATGACCACCTGGTCGCCGCTCGTGCTGAGGTGCGGCATCAGCCGTGGGGTGTAGGCCCAGATGCCCACCCCCGGCGTGCCGGAGCCCACCGTGGCCTCGGGCATCGCGAAGAGGGTCGACTTCTCGTCGGACGTGAAGCCCCACGGCTTGTCGGCGTAGTAGCTGATGACGTTGCCGTTGAGCCCTCCGGCCGTGTCCTGGGTGACCAGCACCCATCGTCCGCTCTGCTTCGTGACGCTCAGGGCCTCACTGGCGACGGTCCCGGTGGCGATGGCGTCGCCGGGGTCGGTGCTCCAGCTGTTGTTGTCGCCGGTGAAGTAGCGCCAGGTGGCCGTCAGGTCGCCCTGTGGCACCCGGGCGATCCGCAGCTTCTTCGACGACGAGCCCGCCGAGACGTCGGAGGCGTAGATGTAGGTGTAGGGGACGCCGTCGTCGACGTAGTCGGCCAGCGCCATCCCCCACAGGATGCAGTGACCCGGCACCGTCAGCGTGCAGTCACGGACGTTGGCGGGCAGGCCACCGGTGGGGTTGCCGTACGACGTCTCGTCCTGGACGGACCCGGTCGGGATCGTCCTCAGCTCCGCCCCGAGCGCAGTCGGGAACACGCTGCCAGAGGTGTTGCCCATGCGCATGTAGAACTTCTGGATGGTGGCGCCCTCCAGGCGTTGGCCGCCGCCCCACAGCCAACCGCCCAGGGTGGTGTTGACCAGCGTGCTGCCGCCCGCCCCGGCGACCGTGGCGCCCATGGTCCCGTCTGCGTTCTGGATGACGATGCCGTTGCGCGGCATCACCGCGTCGTACGAGCCGCGGGTGCCGGTGGGGGTGCCGACGCCGTACCAGTAGTCGTTGAAGAACCAGATCACCCGGCCGCCGGGCAGCTCGATGGCCTCGAGGCCGTCCCCGCCGGTCCAGTGGTTGGTGCTCCCGCTGTTGCCGTACGCCGCGAACTTGTTGGTGATCTCGTTGGCGAGAGCGGCGCTGCCCGCGGGATTGGTGTCCGGGCCGGCCTCAGCGGTGTTGGTGACCAGGAGCTGTCCGATCAACGTCACCGTGAGCGCTGTTGCGCCGGCCAGGATCATGCGACGACGGTTCGCCATGGGGGCCTCCTCGAGAATGGTCGACACCCTAGGGGCACCCGGTGACGCCCGTCACAGGATCGGGCAGACCGCTACCGGAGGAGCTCTGCCACCCATTCCGGCACGAGCACCGAGGCCGGCCCGTGCCGGGCATCGTCGAAGAGGTGGCTCCCGGCACTGGGCTCGAGGTTGAGCTCGACGGTCCGGGCACCACGCTCGCCGGCGTACTGGACGAAGCCGGCGGCGGGGTAGACCGCCCCCGAGGTGCCGATCGAGGCGAAGACGTCGGCCTCGTCGAGGGCCGCGAGGATCCGGTCCATCTCGTAGGGGATCTCGCCGAACCACACGACGTCGGGCCGCAGCTCGGTCACCCCGCAGCGCGGACAGGGCGGGTAGTCGGAGAGGTCGCCGGTCCACACGGAGCGGCCGCCGCACCCGCGACACAGGGCCGACCGCAGCTCACCGTGCATGTGGAGCACCCGGGAGGAGCCGCCCCGCTCGTGCAGGTCGTCGATGTTCTGGGTCACCACGAGCAGGTCGTCGCCGAGCGCCGCCTCGAGCTCGGCCAGCGCCCGATGGGCCGCATTGGGCTCGACCCCGGCGAGGGCGGCCCGGCGCTCGTCGTAGAAGGCCTGGACCACCGACGGCTGGTACTCGTACGCCTCCGGCGTCGCGACGTCCTCGACCCGGTGGCCCTCCCACAGTCCGTCGGCGTCGCGGAAGGTCGGCACCCCGCTCTCGGCCGAGACCCCGGCTCCGGTGAGGACGACGACCTTCATCGGGTCGACTCCGCGTAGAGCGTGACCGCGTAGCCGTCCGTCGGCTCGAACGCGTCGCCGGTCCAGGTGCCGTAGCGCGCCACCGCGTCGAGGCCGAACGCGCCGAACGCGGCGTCCACGTCGTCGAGCGCGGTGGGCGGGCAGTCGCCCGGGAGATGGGCGGCGTCCAGCCCGTAGCCACAGACGATCACCCCACCCGGGCTCAGGTGGTGCCCGAGCCGCTTGCACGCGTCATGCAGCGTGCCGGGCTCGAGCAGCGGGATGGTGTTGCCGGCGACCAGCACCAGGTCGAAGGTCTCCCCGAGGTCGAAGGTCGCGAGGTCGCCCTGCCGCCAGTCCAGGCCAGGGGCCTCGGCCCGCGCCTGCTCGAGCATCGACTCGTCCACGTCGACCCCGACGACGTCGTACCCCAGCTCCGCCAGGCGTACGGCGACGCGCCCGGTGCCGCAGCCGGCGTCGAGGACCCGCGCCGGCGGTGCCAGCAGCCCGGCCACGAACGTCGCCTCGCCGTGGATGTCCGCGCCGCGCGCCGCCATCGCGCGGAACCGCTCGGCGTACGCCCGTGCGTAGTCGTCGCCCACGGTCTCGCGGGCGATCCGCTCCCAGCGGCTGGTCATCGGGGCAGCTTGCGGCGCGCCGCGCTGGTCTTGAACTCGTCCATGAAGATCCGGTGCACGGCGTCGCTGTCGAGGGCGCCGCCGAGGGCGTTGAGCTCGCCGCGGGCCAGGCGCTCGCAGACCCGCATCCAGGCGTGGCCCATGGCGTAGGTGAACGTGCCGGCGACGGTCGCGCTGATCGGCGCGGCCACCGCAGTCCCGGCGCCCGGGACGAACTTGATCATGTTGGTCACCACCGAACGACCGGCCGTCGTCGCGGCCGCGGTCGCGGCGATGGACGCAGCGGTCGACCGCTCGATCGAGACCCCGTAGGTGACCGCGACCGTGGCCATCATTCCGATCTGGATCGGGACGAGGAGCGCGGCGTCGGAGAAGGGGATCGGGGAGGCTCCGGCGGTGGTGGCTGCTGCCGTCGCCGCCTTGACGGCCACCTCCGCCCGCTCCCGCTTGCGGTCGAAGTCGATCCGCTGGGCCGAGGTGATGGCGTGGGCGACGCCGTCCGGCGCGCCGCGAAAGGTGGCATCGAGGACTTCCTGCAGGCCGTACGCCGTCTGCCCGGTGAAGTCGTCCGCGAGCGCCATCGTGTAGTGGATCAGGCCGTCCTGGATCGGCAGGTCGAGGGCGGCGATGCTGGCCGCCAGCGCCTCGGCGTCGGGGTGCACCCGGTCGCCGGAGCGGGCGACCTGGGTGAGCACCAGGATCACCGGCAGCCCGAGCTCGGCCAGCGCGCGGATGAAGTCAGCCTCGGTGGACTCGAAGCGGCGGTCGGGGGCGCGGACGCAGTACCAGGCGACGTGGATCTGGTCGGCGAGCGGCTTGCGGCGCATGCCGTGCAGGTAGTCCTTGAGCTCGGCGATCAGGGCGGCGTTGTCCCGCCCGACCTCGAGCCCGCGGGTGTCGACGACGCCGAGCGTGCCGCTCTGGTGGAGGTACAGGTGCTCGGCCCTCGTGACCGGCTCACCGATCCCGGTCTTCGCGACCTCCTCGCCGAAGATGGCGTTGACCAGGGTCGACTTGCCGACCCCCGTCTTGCCGACCAGCAGGAGGTTGAACCGACCGATCTCGTCGGCCTTGTCCTTCCAGGCCTTCCCGAAGGCCTGGCCGAACCACTCGTCCGTGGGCTTCGCCATGGCCCCAGCGTCTCAGACGGCGCCAGGGACCCCGTTCAGATCGGGTCGCGCGCCTGGTCGCGGTAGCCGCCGGCCACGGCGTCGAGGAGGTCCGCGTCGACCGGGACGGCACACCCGTCCACCTCACTGATGGCGCGGGCCGGGTTGTTGGCGTTGACCGCCAGCACCAGGTCGGCCGCAGCGAGGTCCGCCACCGTCAGCTCGCGGACCTCGCGCCGCCACCCCAGCCGGTCGGCGACCCGCACGAGCACGTCTGCCGTGATCGAGGGCAGCACGTCGCCGTCGGGCACGACGACGACGCCGTCCTGCCAGAGCACCACGCTCCAGGTGGTCCCCTCCAGGACCCGGTCACCGTCGACGAACAGCGCGTCGTCGTACGCCGCAAGCTGGCTCTCGCGGCGCAGCTTGATCTGCATCAGCAGGCTCGTCGACTTCAGCTCCGGCAGCTCGCGGCGGTGCGGGGTCGTCCGCACCCGGAAGCGGGTGACCACGGGGATCGGCCACGCGCTGGCCCGCGACGAGACCAGGACCCGGCAGCCGGACGCCGAGGCGGGCGCGGCGAGGTCGAGCTCGGCCGGGTAAACGCTGACGCGCACGGACTCGGCCGTGGTGCCGTCGAGGTGACGACGCAGCGTCGCCCGGAGCTCCGCACGGTCGAGCTCCTGCCCCCACAGCTCGGCCGCCGACCGGGCCAGCCGGTCCTCGTGCCGGCCCCAGGCCAGCACCTCGCCATCGACGGCGACGAAGGTGGTGAAGGCGCCGTACGGATAGAGCGCGAGCTCGGGCGGCACCGCCGTGACCGGTACGCCGTCCAGGGAGTGCCGGGACGGGCCGGTCATGCGCCCGATGCCGCCGCGCGGAACGCCGCGGATCGTTCCTCGTAGCTGGCGAACTCGTCGAAGCTCGGGGCGCCCGGCGACAGCAGCACGACGTCGGAGCCGGACGGGTCCGCGTGGATCGCGGCGACGGCGGCGGCGAAGCCCGCGACCACCTGCAGCCCGTCCACCCGGCCGGCCGCCTCGGCGGCCAGCCGCGCTCCGGCAGGGCCGATGGCGAGCACCGTGACCGGCGTCGGCCGCCCGGCGAGGTAGTCGATCAGGGGCGCGAAGGACAGTCCCCGGTCAGCCCCGCCGGCGATCAGCACGACCCGCTCCGACCCATAGGTCTCGAGGGCGGCGACGACGGCCTCCGGCGCCGTGGCCAGGCTGTCGTCCACCCAGGCCCGGCTGTCGGCCGAGGGGACCCGCTCGAGGCGGTGAGCGAGCGCGGGGAACGTCCGCGCCTGGTCCAGGAGCCGAGTCCGGTCACCGGGGTCGGCTCCGGTCCAGCTCGCCGCGGCGGTCAGCGCGAGGGCCAGGTTGACCAGGTTGTGCCGTCCTCGCAGGGGGAGCTCGTGCTCGGCGACGGCGCCCACGCGGTCCCAGACGACGGTGGTGTCGGTGACCTCGATCCCGATCGTGGCCGGGCAGATGACGCGGGTGGGCTCGGTGACGCGGGACCGCACCAGCCGAGCGATCTCGCCCGTCAGGTCGGGCACGACGACGACGTCCGGTCGGTGCGCGACCAGGTTGAGCTTGTCGGCGACGTACGCGTCGTACCCGCCGTGCCACGGG
Source organism: Nocardioides conyzicola (assembly GCF_039543825.1). NCBI lineage: Bacteria > Bacillati > Actinomycetota > Actinomycetes > Propionibacteriales > Nocardioidaceae > Nocardioides > Nocardioides conyzicola. Next base: position 1,526,207 of record NZ_BAABKM010000002.1, read on the forward strand.
AGGTGCTCGGGGAAGAGCGAGGTGACCACCGCGAGCCGGGGCGAGGCGCTGAGGTCGGCCGCCTGGTAACTCGACACCTCGGCGACCGCGACGGCCGAGCCCGACCGGTCGCCCGCGCTGACCGGCGTGCCGCCGTTGCCGACCAGCACCGCGGAGGTGCCGACCCCGTTGAGCAGGTGGTGGATCAGCGCGGAGGTGGTGCTCTTGCCCTTGGTGCCGGTGACGGCGATGACCCGGTCGGCGTTGGCGTTGAGCCACAGGTCGGTCAGCGAGGTGACCGACACCCCGAGCTCCGCGAGCCGGCCGAACACCGGGTCGGTGTGCGGCACGCCGGGTGACTTCACCACGACCTGGGCCTGGGTCAGCCGGGTCACCGCGTCCTCGCCGGCGACAGCGACACCGACGAGGTCCGCGGGGACCTCGGAGGTCCCCGTGACGGCGATCGTGGCGTCCACGCCGCGCTCGGCCAGCTCGGTCAGCGCTGCTCGACCCTCGCGCCCTGCCCCCCAGATGACGACCCGCCTGCCGGCGAGGTCCTCAAACCGCACGTGCGATGTCTTCCAGCAGGGGCGGCAGGTGGTGGGCACCCTCCCCGAAGGCGAAGACCGCCTCCCGCTCCGTCGCCGAGGCGGACACCCCGACCAGCTCGGGCCGGTGCACGAAGGGGTGGTCCTTCCAGTCCGGGTGCTCGCGCAGCAGCGACAGCGCCACCCGGCACTCGTCCGGCTCGCCGACGCACTCGAAGGGCTTCAGCAGGCCGTCGAGACCCAGCAGCTCCCGGAAGCCCTCGAGCTGGCTCTCGTCGGCGAACATGTCGCGGCCACCGAAGATCGCCAGCAGCTGCTCCTGGGACAGGAACGGCGCGAGGCACAGGAAGACGAACCGGCACTTCGGGCAGTCGGCGCACCACGACGTACGGTCCGTCTCCTGCAGCTTGAACGCGCGGTTGCAGCTGGTGAAGACCGGGTGGTAGTCGACGTGCTCCGCGAAGCGGCGCGCGATCCGGAGCTCGGTCAGGGGCCGGAGCAGGGAGAGGTACGCCGGCGCACCGGGCGGCAGGCAGCCGCGCAGCAGCGACTCGAACTCCAGGCTCTTGGACCACTGGTGGTTGACGACCCGGCCGTGCCACTCGACGTTGCCGTACGACGAGCTCGCCTCGTTGCTGAAGACCACGGTGTCGAAGCCGAGCGCCGCCGCCGTGAGGACCGCGAGCAGCGAGTTGACCGCCGTGACCGGCACATGCCCGTTGGGCGCGCCCTCGGCGTTGAGCTGGAAGAGCGTCGGGTCGAGCCGGCGCTGCACGGTCTCGAGCGCGATCCCGGCCACCTCCGCGGTGCGGATGATCGGCGCGTAGCTGTTGACCGCGAAGAGCCCGATCTCGAGCCCGGCCGACCGGAGGGCCTCGATCGAGACGATGGAGTCCTTGCCGCCGCCGACGGCCACCAGGAAGCGGCTCGAGGCCTGCTCCGGCGCGGGCACGGGCGCCGGGTCCGCCAGCGAGGGCGCCACCACCGGGGTGTCGAAGACCTCCGGCAGGTCGTTGACGTAGGCGAACTCGCCCATCCCGTGGCGCAGCAGGCCGACGAGGAAGTCCCGCTCGCGCTCGGTCAGGCCGCCCGGCACCGCGATCGAGGTGGGGGCGAAGGCCTTGAAGTAGCTCAGCGACGCGGCGAGCGACAGCAGCCGGAGCAGCGGGACCTGCACCGCGTCCGGGACCCCGTCGAGCGTGCCGGGCAGCTCGATCGTCTCCGTGAACTCGTGGACCGTCACGTCACCCGCCCTCGCGGCGTACCCGAGACGGATGCTGCGGCCCTCCACGACGGGTGCCTCGCACACGAGGTCGGTGACCCTCGACCGCTCCTCCGCGCGCACACCAGACATGTCCCCCAGCGTACCGAGCCGCCGTCGGGAGGACGCTTGCGAGCGGCCCGCCCGGGGTAACGTGCGACACGTTCGCCGAGCCCAGGAGCGGCCATGCCACCTTCCAGCCACACCCGGCTCCTCGTGGACGGCCGGGCCGCTGCGCCGCTCGAGATGGCCACGACCCACCGCGCGCGCAGTCGCGGGCTGCTGGGCAGGGACGGCATCGACGGCGCCCTGCTGCTGCCCGGCGCCCGGCAGGTCCACACGTTCCGGATGCGGTTCGCGATCGACGTGGCGCACGTCGCCCGCGACGGCACGGTGCTGGCGGTGACCACCATGCCGCCCGGACGCCTCGGGGCCTGGCGCCCGCGCAGCCGCGCGGTGATCGAGGCCACGGCCGGCGCCTTCGTCACCTGGGGGTTAGCACCGGGCGCCCGGGTGGAATGGTCCGACTAGATCCTTGGCCGAACTCAACTCTCGGGAGTTGGTATGTCGTTGCTGCGCACTGTCCGCCGGAGTCCGCGGGTGCTCGTCGCCGCGTTGGTCGGGACGGCGGCCGTGCTGCTGCCCCTCGGCGCGGGCCACGCCGCCCCGAGCTCCGCGGCCGACCCGGGTGACCCCGGCCGGTTGATGCTGGTGCTGGACTCCTCCGGATCGATGGCCGAGCCCGCCGCCGGCGGCGGCACCAAGATCCAGGCCGCCAAGACCGCCCTGCACCACGTCGTCGACGGCCTGCCCGCCGACGCCGAGGTCGGGATGCGGGTCTACGGCGCCAAGGTGTTCTCGCGGTCCGACACCGGAGCGTGCACCGACTCCCAGCGGGTGGTCGACATCGGCAGCGACAACCGGGCGGATCTCCAGAGCGCGATCGACGCCTACAAGCCGTACGGCGAGACGCCGATCGGGTACGCCCTCCAGCAGGCCGACGCGGACCTCGGCGGCACGGGTCCCCGCTCGATCGTGCTGGTGTCCGACGGCGTGCCGACCTGCCCGCCGGACCCCTGCAAGGTGGCTCGCGAGATCAGCCGGGGCGGGGTCGACGTACGGATCGACGTCGTCGGCCTCGACGTCAACAGCCGGGCCGCCTCGGCGCTGCGCTGCATCGCCGACAAGGGCCACGGCACCTACTACGACGTCGACGACTCCAAGGAGCTCAGCGACGCGCTCGAGACGCTGGCCACGCGCGCGGTTCGTCCGTACGAGCCGACCGGCGCGCCGGTCACCGGCACCGCCGACCCCACCACCGCGCCCACCCTGGCACCCGGGTCGTACGTCGACGAGATCGGTGGCATCGAGACCACCACCGGCACCTTGCACTACGCGGTCGAGCGCAGTGTCCCGGGATCCTCGATCACGGTCGCCGCCACGATCCTGACCCCCTACTACGTCGACCGCAGCCAGCCTGCTGACAAGTGGGACCGGATCGACCTGCAGCTCAGCACCGCCGACGGGCAGTCCTGCGGCACCGACGCCCCGGCCAGCGTGCGCAGCATGGATGCCACGGTGCTGACCGCGACCGTCGACGCCGACGACTGCCCCGACGCCGACCAGCTGATCGCCCGCGTGACCCGCACCGACGGCGCCGACTTCCCGACACCGCTCGAGCTCGTCGTCGCCGAGGAGCCGCCCGTGCTCGACGCGGCCACACTGCCCGAGGGCGTCTCGGGTTCGATCGCCTGGCAGGCTCCCCCGAAGGGACCGTCCGCCGGGACCGTCACCGGCGGCCGCTCGTTCGCCGAGGCGACGCCGATCTCCCCCGGTGCCTATCGCGGCACCATCGTGCCCGGGGAGGTGCAGTCCTTCGACGTGCAGGTCGGGTGGGGCCAGCAGCTGGCCGCGACGATGACCATCCCCGACCCCAGCGGCCGTCTCGCCGGGGAGCTGTCCCAGCACGGATCGCCGTTCGGAATGGGCATCTACAACCCCGCCCGCGCCGACGCCGTCGCGGTGGCAGACGGTTCGCCCCCGCACTCGTCCACGATCTACCCGACCGACGGCGGGCAGGTCGGCGCGGCCACCGCTCCCGTCACCTACCGCAACCGTGAGCTCGTCGGCGACCCGCTGCGGGCTGCGGCGACGGCCGGCGAGTACACCATCGTCGTGTCCCTGGCCGACAGCCGCGCGCGGACGTCGTACGAAGTGCCGTTCGTGCTCCGCGTCGGCGTCACCGGCAGCGTCGTGCCCGCGCCGCAGTACGACCTCGCCACCGAGGAGCCGACCGAGACCCCGTCCACGGCCTCCGCGTCACCGACCGACGAGTCGCCGGCGGCAGCAGAGGACGAGCCGACCGCTGCGGCGAAGAAGGACGACGGGAACGGCCCGGTGGTCCTGCTGGCCGGCGGCGGCGCGCTGCTGCTGGTCGTGCTGGCGGTGGGGGCGTTGCTGATCAGCCGCCGGAGCCGCCGAGGCGCCTGACCCTCACATCCCGGTACGCCGCTTGCGGATGAGCCGGGCCGCGAGCACCCCCAGCGCCCCGAGCAGCACCACCAGCGCCGGGATCGTCCAGTCGATGCTGCCGCCTTCGCTGTCCTTCCCGGCATCGACGTCCGTCGGGGGGAGCGCCGGCGTGACGAACTCGTCGCCACTGCCGGACGGGGACGGCGAGGCCGTGTCACTCGGGTCGATGGTCGGGCTCTCGGTCGCCTGGTCGCCCCCCTGCTCGTCGGAGGGCTCGGACCGCGCGTCCGGGTCCAGGGTGACGCTGATCCGGATCGGGAAGTCCGTGTGCGGGAAGTAGTCCGCGCAGTCCTCGATCGCGGTCCGCGCGAGCGACACCGAGAAGCTCCACATCCCGGGGTAGTCGATCCCGACGCCGGTGTCGGCGAGCACGTCAGTCGTCTCCGCTCCGATCGCGGCGATCCCGGACCCGTCGAAGATCCCGATCCCGCCGTAGGGCTGGTAGCTGCCGCCCTCGCCGTACGGGTTGTAGAGGCGCAGCTCCCAGGTCGCGCAGTCGCGACCGTAGTAGCGGACACGGAGGTTCTCAGGCCCCTTCACCGAGGCAAGGACCTGGGGCAGGTCGCCCGGCTGCGCCCGGAAGCGGTACCACTTGGTGGCGCCGGGACGGAGGGTGTCGCGGTAGGCGCCGACCCCGACCCTGCGGGCGGCGTCCGCGCGAGGACCGCCGGTGATCGGCTTCCCGCCACCCAGTCGCGCGATGGTGTCGTCCGCGATCCGACGCAGCGCCGCGGCCAGGGCCTGGGTGTTGTCGGCGGAGTAGTAGGTGCCGTGGGTCGCCCGGGCGATGCACCGCAGCGCGTTGACGGCCGCCGGCTGTCCGCCCAGCGCGAGACCGACGGTCTCCACCTGGATCGCGGCGTCCTGGCGCTCGATCTGCTCCGCGGCCTTGCACGGGGCCGGGCCGGGCGGGGCGCAGGTGTCCTCACCGTCGCTGATCAGCACCACCACGCGTCGCCCGTCCCCGGCAGCGAAGTCGTCCACGCTCTCCAGGAGGGACCGGCCGATCGGGGTGTCGCCCCGAGGGGTCAGGCCCGAGAGCGCCTCCACCACCTGGTCGGCGGACCCCGGGCGAGGCGGCACGGCCAGCTGGGTGTCGGCGCACGCGGTCGCGGTGTCGGTGCCGCCGTACTCGGCGCCGTACAGCCGCAGCCCGAGCGCGACCTCGGCCGGCAGCGACCTGCTGACCTGGGTGATCGCCGACTTGGCGCCCTGCAGCAGGGTGCTGGCGCCACCGGGGGCTACCCGGCCCATCGACCCGGACACGTCGAGCACGAAGAGCACCTGCAGGTCGTCCTCCTGACCGGCCGCACCCGCGGCGGGCGCGGGCACCGGTCCTGGAACGACGGCTGCGGCTGCGGCCACGGCGACGGCGAGACCCGCGACGGCGCGCCGCAAGCGGAGCCGGACGGAGGACATGCCCCTCACCGCCCGCGGCTGCCCCAGGCCCGTTGCGCCGTCGGAGGTGGGACCGCGGTCGGCCGCTCCCACAGCCGGTCCGGGTCGGCCCGCCACCACATGGTGCCGAGACCGGCGGCGGTACCGATGACGAGGGCGCCCTCGAGGCTGAAGGTCAGCACGCGATCGACCATACCGACGAGATGGACTCCCCAAACCAGCCCGGCGGCGATCACCACCAGACCGAGCGCGGCTAGTCCGGTCCGGCGCCGCGCCGCCTGAGGGTCGGTGAAGCCCGAGGTGGACAGCGTCGTGAGGACCGACGCCGCGAACGCCCCTGCGGCGACCAGGCACTGGGCGCCGATCCACACCGCCTGACCGCGGTGGTCGCCGTTGCTCAGCTCGATCCGAGCCGGGATGCCGAACGCGACGAACATCAGGTGGGTCAGCGCGGCACCGACTGCCCACAGCACCAGCGCCACCGCCACCAGCCTGGCCAGCAGGACCGGCACCGAGTCCGACCTGCGCGATCGGTTGCGTGGGCCTGGCACGTCAGTCCTCGACGTTCACGGTCAGGCTGTCGAGGATCTTGTCCACGCCGGACTCGTCGAAGTCGTCGGCGGGCGCCTCGAACCGGACGGCGGACAGCACGTCGCCGGGCATGTCGAGGAAGACCTGCACGGACTGCACCTGCACCGGCTCGCCCTGGTAGCTCCCGGAGTGCAGGTAGCGGACCTGGTAGGCGTTGTCGACGCCCTCGACGTCGATGTCGCCCTCGTCCAGGACCTCGAACCCGGGATGGACGCCCTCCACCGTCTTCAGCGCGCTCGGGGCCGCGTCGTAGCCGGTGCTGGTCTCCCCGGGGACGCCCATGCTCATGCTGACGAACGCGGGGAACGCGGTGGCGCCGTCGGCCGGCGCCTGCACCGCCCACTCGTAGGTGCGGCCCTGCGGGTCCAGCTGCTCGTCCGCGGACGGCGTCCAGTCGCTCGGGACCCGCACCGACACGCCGTGGCCGACGGCGACCTGGCGATCCGTCCCGTCGACTCCGATGCTGAACGGGGTCGACAGCCCGCTGGCCTTGCCGGTGGACTCGTCACCGTCACCGCAGCCGGCGAGACCCATGACCACCACCGTCGTCGCCGCGAGCGCGATCAGCCGCCTCATCGGTCGCATACCGTGTTCTCCTGCCAGGTGCCCTTGTCCGGGTCGTAGTAGTAGGACCCGAGCAGGTTGCTGTTGACCGCCACATGGTGGACCTCGCCTCCGATGTTGATCGCGAGGAAGGAGATCTTGCCACCGTACTTGTCCTCTTCCTTGGCCACGTTGTAGTGGTCGAGCGTGATCTGGGAGTGGTTGTCCAGCTGGTCCTCCAGCACCGCCACCTGGTCCGGGGACAGGCCCTGGCCGTTGGTGACGAAGTTCTGGAGACCCTCGCTGAGGGCCCGGAGCGCCGAGGTGTCGACGCTGCCGTCGTCGCGGCGGAAGTCGGTGGAGAAGTTCACCTGGAACTGCGTCCCTCCCTTGGCGCCGTCGATGAAGGCCGGCAGGTCCAGGGACTTGACCGTGGTCTTGCCGTTGATCGGCAGGTCCTTGACCAGGTCGGTGTTGGCACCGATGTCGACGTCGCCGGTGACCGTCCCGACCACGCTGCCGGCGACCTTGACCAGCTGACCGGTGGAGTCGAAGGTGAGGTCGGCGGTGGTCACCAGTGAGGCGTCGCCCGCGGCCTGCAGCGCCAGCACCTGCTCGGGCAACGGGATCCCCAGGTCGCCCGCGGCCTTGGCGGTGAGGGCGACCTTGACCTTGGTGTCACCGTTCTTGAACTGCTCCGCGCCCAGCGTGACGGCACCGGACCCGTTGGCGTCCAGCGGCCCGAGCTCGCCGGAGGCCTTCACCTGGCCGCTGAGGTCGAAGTACGTCGACTCGGGCGTGGGCGCACCTTCGGGCAGGCCGCCGAACTCGCCGAGGTTGTCGCCGTACTTGTCGATGAAGGCCTGGGCCTGTTCGAGCGTGTCGAACTTCAGCGAGTGGCCCCACGCCGCGTCGCCGCCGACGTTGATCTTGACGCCCGCACCGGCGCCCTTGGTGGTGGCGCCGGTGTTGACCTCGGCGCTGCCGCCGCCCTTGAGCGTGTAGTTGGCGCCGAGCTTGCCCTTGGTGCGGACCTCGTAGCCCTCGGTGATCGTGCCGTCCGGGTTGCGGGTGAGGACCCGGCGCAGCTCGTACCCGCCGTCGGCCTGGACGGTCGCGAGCACGGTGACGCTGCCGCCGTAGGTGTGGTCGTCGCGGCTGGTGACGCACTTGGTCGGGATGTACTTCGGCTGCGCAGCGGGGGACCCGCAGCCGCCACCACCGCCGACCAGCGACGCCAGCTGGCAGAAGGCACGGTCGACGACGCCTCCCGACCCAGCCAGCACCGGGGCGGCGAGCCCGAGCAGCACCCCGATGATCGCCACGACCACGACCGAGATGCCGATGTACTCGGCGGAGGTCGCGCCGGCCTGGTCGCGGCGGCGCGACGGCGGTGGCGGCAGGAGCTTCATGGGTGGTCAGCCCGGTCCGTCGCGCATAGCGGCGAGAGCGACCCGGCAGAGCTCGCGGACCTCGTCACGGACGGGATCGACCAGGGTCAGCAGGGCGAGGATGATCGCGCAGAGCACCACGAAGCCACCGATGAACTCCACGGTGCCCTGACCGGACTCGCTCCGGTCGTCGGCCCGCGGTGTCGGTACGGCGTTGTCGTCGGTCATCGGGACCTCCTGGTGACGGTTCAGTCGACGAAGGTGCGTTCGGTCTTGTAGCCGGCCGCGATCTCCGCTGCGCTGGGGCATTCCTCGTAGAGCGGGTTCGGGGTGGCCGGCGTCGGCGGCGTGCAGACGACGGCGGCCCGCACCGGGCCGGCGCAGCTGCCGTCGCGCAGCACGAGTCCGACGCTGGCGCCGGCGTTGCACAGGCCGCCGGTCGCCTTCAGCCGCGCTCGCGACGTGGAGCGCGCCTCGTCGGAATCGTTGGGCAGGTCGTCACGCTGCTCGACCGTCACCTCGACGGTCCAGGTGACCGGTGACAGGTCGGGGATCCAGCGGTAGCCGCCCGGCAGCACCCGGGCGCCGTTCGCTCGCGCGAACTCCTCGGCGAGCGGGTACCCCGACGCCGGCTGGTAGACGTTGAGCGCGGTCAGCGTGCCTCCGATGGCCGGGGTCATCGCCGTCGACTCGAGGGCACGGAGTGCCTCGATGTGCCACTGCTTGGCCGCGGCCAGGGCCGCTGCGTCCGCAGCGGTGTCGGACCGGGCCGACTGCTCCTCACCACGGGCGAGCGAGAAGAGGCCGAGGGCGATCGCGAACCCAGCGAGCGTCACGGTCAGGAGGCCGGGTAGGGCCTGCCCGTCCTCGTCACGCTCCCTGCGCATCGCTTCGTCCTCGACCAGATCCCGCGGATCGTCACTCGATCTTTCCCTGGAGGGACTTGAACACCTGGTCGATGGTGGTCTTGGCACCGTCGGCGACGTTGGTCTTGATGGCGAGGATGGTGCCGATGATCGCGACGATCACGACCATGATGCCGATGTACTCGGCGGTGGTCTGGCCGCGCTCGTCGCGACGGGCGGCTGCGGCCGTGAGGAAGGCGGTGATCTGAGCGGCGAGGTACTGGGACATGAGCCTGGGTCCTTTGCTGGTCGGTCGGCGCCCGAGACGCGCGCCGTGTTGTCGTGACCGACGCTAGGAGCCGGCGCGGGCCCGGTGACAGGGCCCCAGGACCCGACCCGGCCCGATCCCGAGGTGGGCGATTGGGCCTCGTTCTGGGCCCGAGGGCCTATAGCCCGTTCGGGCTATCGTCTGGTAGCCCGCCTGATCCAGGGGGTGAGGGCGATCAGGTGGCGAGGCGGCTGGGCGTGCGAGCGGGCGTGTGCTCGGACGCCTCCTCGGCCGTCCCGAGGAGGACGGCCAGCGCCTCGGCGCGGCTGGTCACGCCGAGCTTCGCGAAGACGCTGTTGATGTGGTTCTTGACCGTCTTCGGCTCGATGAACAGGTTGCGGGCGATGTCGCGGTTGGAGAGTCCGGTCACGAGCTCCCGACAGACCTCGAGCTCGCGGCGGCTGAGCCGGTGCTCCCGACTGAGCTCGCTCCACCGTTGCTCGGGATCTGCGGACCCCAGGTCCTTCGGCGTCGCCGACAACGGCACGGGTTCCTCGCCACGCAGACCACCGGCCAGGACGGCGGCGGCGGCGGGGCTGAGCCGCATCCGTCCCTCGGCCGCATCGGTCACCGCGCGCACCAGCTCGTCCGCGTCGAACGACCCGTGGAGCAGGTAGCTGGTCGCCCCGGCAGCCAGCGCTCGGGAGATGACGTCGGGTTCGTCGGAGTGGGTCAGCATCACGATCCGGGTGAGCGGCTCCAGGTCGCCGATCACGCTCAGCCCGTCCGTGCCGGGCATCCGGACGTCGAGCAACGTGACGTCCGGCCGCTTCTCGACGGCGAGCGCGAGGGCCTCCCGCCCGTCGGCGGCCTCGCCGCACAGCTCCACCCCGGGCGCGTTGTCGAGGAGCGCGACCAGACCCATCCGCACGATCGGGTTGTCGTCGGCGATGAGGACCCGCACCGGCGTCATCACGGCCCCTCTCCCAGCGGGATGCGGATCCGCACCGTCGTGCCCTGGCCCGGGGCCGTGTCGACCACGAACGAGCCCCCGGTCCGCACCGCCCGCTCGTCCATCCCGACCAGGCCGAAGTGGCCCCTGCTGGCGGCTTCGCGGCGTCGGCCGGGTGCGATACCGGGCCCGTCGTCCGCGACGACCACCTCGAGCCAGCCGTCAGCGACCTCGGCGCCCACGGTCACCGTGGTGCCGTACGGCGTGTGCCGCGCGACGTTCTCCAGCGCCTCGTTGACCACGGCGCCCAGCTCGTACTGGGCTGCTGGGTCGGTGCGTCCGAGGTCGGGGGCGATCCGGTCCACCACCGTCCGGTCGTAGACCGTCTCCCACCGTTGCAGGGTGGCCCGCAGCATGTCGGCGAGGGAGCTCGTGCCGTCCGCGCGTCGCATGGCCACCAGCAGCTCCCGGGACTCCCGGTTGGCGCGGCGCGCGGCGTCGGCGATCTGGCCCACCCGTTGCTCGGCGACGTCGGGGGCGCTGCGGACGACCGGAGCGGCCGCTTCGGCGAGCAACGCGATGCCGTGCACGGACTTGGTCACCGAGTCGTGCAGCTCCCGGGCCAGCCGGGCCCGCTCCTCGGCGATCGCGGCGCCCTCCCGCTGCTCGTGGAGCGCCTCCTCGAGGCGGGCGGCGGCGATCACGGCGTGCTGGAACGCGGCACCGGCGAAGACCATCGCGACCAGCAGCACCGGCATCACCACCAGGAGCAGGAACTCGGTGGCCGACGTGAGCCGATCCGGGAGGTTCGCGCTCGCCGCGATGAGCCAGCTCAGGAGGTAGCCGAGGCTGAAGATCCAGGCGCCGCGGTAGCCCAGGCACAACCCGGTGAAGAGTCCACCCGACACCAGCAGGAACGCGACCGGGCTGAACAGACCCGTGCCGACCAGCAGCCCGGTGACCACGGTCAGGTCCAGCAGGTGCACTGCCGGGTGGGTGACCTGCACCTCGGCGAACCGCTCCCACCGCAGCAGCAGGAGGAGGACCCCCAGCATCCATCCGATCAGCACGACCAGCACTGCCGCGGGCTGGTCGGCGATCCAGGACCAGACGACCGCCAAGAGCCCGCCGACGAGCCGTACGTCGAGCAGCACCCGGACCAGGCTGGAGCTGGCGCGGCTCTGCGTCCAGTCGTCCGCCGCGTAGGGGCGGCGGAAGCGTTGCGGGATCGCGAGGTCGACCATGGTCAGCCCTTCAGGGTCGAGATCGCGATGGCCCCGATCATCATGGCGGCGATCGCCGGCATGATCACCAGCGTCAGCGCCAGGCTGATCTTGGGGTTGGCCTGGGCGGCCGCCTTGCGTGCCTTCTGACCCGCCGCCCGCCGCAGCTCGGTGGCGTACGTCGTGAGGAACTGACCGACCGGGGCACCGAGCTCCTCCGCCTGCAGGTAGGCGGTCACGAACTCGATCATGGCGGGCGAGGCCGACCGCTCGCGGAGCTGGGCGAACGCCTCCCGGCGCGGGGTCCCGAGCTCGATCTGACGCAGTGCGATCAGCATCTCCTCGCCGACCGCCCCACCGACCATGACCGCCACCCGGGCGAGCGCCGTACGGAAGCCGAGGCCGGCGCTGATCGTGACCGCGAGCACGTCGAGGAAGTCGGGCAGCTCCTTGTCGATCAGCGCCCCCCGGCGCCGTCCGTTGAGCCACAGGGTCAGGCGCGGGAAGTACCACCCCAGGATCGGCAGCGGCAGTCCGAAGACGATGCCGTTGACCAGACCGAGGATGGCGACGATGCCGCCGAGGAAGGCCCAGGTCGCCTGCCGGGCGATCACGTCGTCGTAGCTGACCTTCTCCGCCTGCCCGGCCCGGTAGAGGGCCCGTTGGACGGAGCGACGCGATCGGGACGAGGCGCCGCGGACCGCGCGGCCCCCGATGGCGCGGTCCAGGAACCTCAGCAGCATCCCGACCAGGCTGGTGCGCTCGCGACGGTCGTCGACCGTCTCGGCCATCAGGTCCCCGGCGACCCCGGGGTCGCCGGCCAGTCGCCAGCCGCGCACCGCTATCAGCAGCAGGCTGGTGAAGATCAGCGCGAACAGCAGGCTCATCCGCGGCCACCTCGCGTCGTCATACGTCCACCGTCCCGAACCGCTTGACCAGCAGCAGGCCGAGCCCGAAGACCCCGCCGCACACGGCGAACAGCACGATCCCGATCGGGTCCTCCAGCACCGTGCGCAGCCCGCCCTCGGCGAACATGTTGACCAGCAGCAGCATGAACGCGCCGAGGCCGGCGACCGCGGCCACGGTCGCCTTCGTGCCGGCGAGCAGGGTGTTGACCTCGCGCCGTACCTCGCGCCGGGTCTCCAGCGCGTCGGTGATCCCCCGCAGGGCGGTCACCACCCGGCCGCCTGCCCGGACCTGGATCGCGAGCACGTTGACCAGCACCTGCACCTCGCGCGACGGCATCCGGTCCGCGAGCCTGCCGAGCACCTCGTCCAGGTCGGCGCCGACGACGAGCTCCCGGTTGACCTGCTCCAGCTCGGACCGCACCGGCTCGACCGACTCCTGGGCGGCCACGCCGAGCGCCGCCCGCAGCGCGAGCCCGGCCTGGGTCGCGTTGGCCAGGAGCCGGGCCAGCTCGGGCAGCTGGTCGACGAACTTCTGGCGCCGCTTCTCGATCCGGTAGCGCAGGAACGCGCGGAGTCCCATCACCACGCCGATCACGCCGATCACGGCGAGGACCGGGCCGCCGAGGCTGTCGGCGATCAGCCAGACCAGGACCATCACGACCATCGCGGCCAGCACCACCGTCCCCACCGTCCAGCTCACGTCGGCGCGGTCGAGGGTGCGCCGGAGTCGGCGGCCCGCCGACGTGCGCAGCACCTGCCGTTCGGTCCACGAGGACAACCGCCCCCACCCGCTCGTCTGCTCGTCCAGGTCGCTGGCGTAGATCACCCGCCGCCGGTCGCTCTCGGCGGCGAACATGGAGACTCCGAGCACGAAGGTCGCAGCCGTCCCCAGGCACAGCAGCACGATGGCGGTGATGGTCATGTCGACGTCCCCAGCACTCGGGGGTCGTACGCCGGCGGGACGGCTGCGCCGGCGGACCGGCAGCGCAGCAGCAGCTCGTCGGTGAGGGGTTGCCGGATCACCCGACCGGTGACGGCGCTGTGGCCGTCCCAGTCGTCGGCCTCGAACCGCATCATCGAGTGCCGCTGGTAGTCCTCGCGGTGCTGCGACGTGAGCGCGGCGATCTCCACGATCCGGCGCCGTCCGTCCGGGAGCCGGGTGAGCTGCACGATCACGTCGATCGCGGTGTTGACCTGGTCGCGCAGGGTGGCGTGCGGGAGCTCGATCTCCCCCATCGTGCACAGGGTCTCCATCCGCAGCAGGGCGTCCAGGACGCCGTTGGCGTGGATGGTCGCCAGCGAACCCTCGTGACCGGTGTTCATCGCCTGGAGCATGTCGAGCGCCTCGCCGCCACGCGTCTCACCGACGATGATCCGGTCCGGCCGCATCCGCAGCGAGTTGCGGACCAGGTCGCGGATGGTCACCTGCCCTTCGCCCTCGACGTTGGCCGGGCGGGCCTCGAGCCGGATGACGTGCAGCTGCTGCAGCGCCAGCTCGGCAGCGTCCTCGATCGTCACGATCCGCTCCCGCTCCGGGATGAACGAGGACAGCGCGTTGAGCATGGTCGTCTTGCCCGATCCGGTGCCGCCGGAGATCAGGATGTTCGTCCGGGCGAGGACCAGGGCGCCGAGCAGGTCGGCCGTCTCCTGGTCGAACGTGTCGAGCCCGATCAGCTGCTCGATCGAGTAGGGCGTGGGGAAGCGACGGATCGTGATCGTCGGGCCGTCCACGGCCAGCGGCGGCACGATGACGTTGACCCGCTCACCGGTCGACAGTCGCGCGTCGACCATGGGGCTCGACTCGTCCACGCGGCGGTTGACGCTGGCCACGATCCGGTCGATCGCCTGGTAGACCTGCGCCTCGGAGCTGAAGCGGATCGGCAGCAGATGGAGCCGACCGGCCCTCTCGACGAAGATGTTCTCGGCTCCGTTGACCATGATCTCGGTGACCGTGTCGTCCTCGAGCAGCGGCTCGAGGATGCCGAGACCCAGCGCCTCGTCGACCGTACGGCGCACCAGCCGACTGCGTTCGCGGTTGGACAGCAGCGGCCCCTCGCGCGTGAGCAGGGCGCCCACCACCCGCTCGAGGCGGGCCCGCTTCGCCTCGTCGGTCAGGGCAGAGAGCTCACTGAGGTTGACCTCGGCCAGCAGCAGCCGCCGCAGGTGGGCGGCCATGTCGTCGTCGATGGCGCGGCTGAGGCCGACACCGCTGTCGATGTCGTGGTGGCCCGCCCTCACGCGGTCGCGCAGTGACATGTGGCTCCTCGTCCGTTGGTGGGTCAGAAGCCGCCGGTGCCGGGGTCCTGCGGCATGATCGCGCTGCGCTCGATGGTCAGGTCGAGACCGGGCACCCCGATCCCGAGGAACGGCACCGTCGCCTCCGCCGTGGCAGAGACCGAGCCGGCCGCGCCCGACGTACCTGGCTCCCTGGCACTGGCGTCGTGGGCCCGGACGTCGACCCGGAACCGCGGGTTGGCCTGCGAGCGACCGTGGTTCTCGGCCGCCGAGGCGGGCGTGCCCTTGCTCATCTCGCGGGTGGCGAGGCGGGCCGCGGACTCCGCCTCGACTCCCGCCTGGGCGAGCAGGTAGAGCTGGAACATCGCGCCGACGACGATGACGATGATCGGGATCATGCCGAGCGTCTCGATCGCGGTGATGGACCCGCGTTCGTCTCGCTGTGCCCGTCTGCGCTTCATGTCCACTCCCTGCTCCTAGTCCGTGTAGCTGCCGCTCTGCTTGATCGACAGGTCACCGAGCGGCACGATCTGCGGCACGTGCACCTCGGCGGTGAAGGTGCCGTCGCCGTGGTCCCTCACCTGGACGTCGAGGAAGCCCGGGACCCGCGACTCTGCGGCCTCCTGAGCACGCACCTGTCGGGGGATGAGCCCGTCGCGGCTCCCGATGATCGCGGCCGCGTCGGCGGCGCGACGGCTCGACACCGTGGCGATGGCGTACAACGCCACCTGCAGGAGCAGGAGGAAGAGAGCCGCCGACACGACGATCCCGAAGATCATCTCGACCGTGGTCTGGCCGGCGTCGCCCCGCTTGCGTCGCTTGCGTCCGCGCCGCGACTTCATCTCCGCGATCGCCTGGTCCGCCTCGGTCCTCAGGACCGGCTCGTCCGATCCCCGCGGACGCAGCCGCGTGCCGAGCTGGAGCTCGCGGCCGAGCGCGATGATCGCCCGGCGGAACGGCGAGTCGCCCAGGTCGAGCGCCGACGCCCCGTTGGCGACCTCCTCCAGGTGCTTCCAGTCCTCGGGCACCGCGACCTTGAACGCCTCCGTGCCGGTGATCCGACGACCCAGGTCCGGCTGGACCTCGGACCGGGGGCTCGCCCGGTTGAACAGCACCTTCACGTCGCCGGCCTTGGCGACCTCCAGCCGCGACATCATGCCGAGCGTCTCCCTCGCCCCGCGCAGGGCCGGTACGTCGGGGGTGGCCACCAGGATCAGGTCGTCGGCGAAGTCCATCGCCACCGCCCCGGGCTCGGTGAGCACGCTGCCGGCGTCGACGATGACCACGTCGAACTGGTCCCGGATCGCGCCCAGGATGTAGCGGGTCGCGTCGCCAGTGACCTCGTCGGCCCGCTCGGGCTCGTGGGGTGCGAGCAGCATCTTCAGCCCGGAGTAGTGGCCGAACAGCGCCTCGTCGACGTGTCGGCCGGTGACGTTCTCGGCGACCGGCACGAGGTCGAGGATCGTCCGGCGGCCGTGGAAGTCGAGGAGGTGCCGCAATCCCCGTTGCTGCAGGTCGAGGTCGACCAGGCACACCCGCCGGCCGTTGCCGCCGCGCACCGCGGTCAGCGCCAGGTGCAGGGCGATCGTCGACGTGCCGACCCCGCCCTTGGCGCCGGTGACGACGATGACCCGGCCGGCGGCGTCGGCCCCGCTGCTGGCGAAGGCCATGCTGCGCACCCGGCGCTGCCAGTCGGCGATCTGCGCCAACCGTCCATGGAGGTCCTCCACCGACGGGTTGGTGGGGAGCAGGCCGCGGGCGCCGGCCTCCATCGCGGCCGAGAAGAACTCGACGGACGGGTGGTCGGCGAGGATGACGACGCCCAGGTCCGGGCGGACCTTGGTGAGCTCACGGGTCATGGACAGCACGACCTGCTCGCCGAAGTCCACGTCGACCAGCAGGAGGTCGAGCTCCTGATCGGCGTCGTCGACGACGAGCGCGACGTCGCTGCGCGCCTCGACCGCGCCGAGGATCGTGAGCTCGCCGATCTCGCCGAGGGTGACGACCACCCGGTTGCGCCGTTCCTCGTTCTCGCCGGCGACCAGCACACGTCCGTTCATTTCTCGTCTCCCGGGATCTGGAAGGTCTCCTCGTAGGAGCGCTTGTCAGGCGCGACCAGCGAGTCGTCGGTCGGCGTGCGCAGGGCGAGGCGCACCTCGAGCGCGAACGACTCCGCGAACGTCAGCGCCTTGATCTCGTCGGTGTTGGCGACGAACGTCACCGGCACCGCCTGCGTGGGCTCGACGACCCCGGCCGAGGTCTGCCGGGTGCGTTCGGTCTCGAGACCGACGTCGAGCACTCGCATCCCCTGCGCGACCACCTTGGCCCGCGGGCCGACCGTGGTGGTCTCGCCGTCGAAGGTCGCCCACACGTCGACCTGGGCACCGGGGGTGAGCTTGCCGGCGACGCCCGACTCCGCATCGACGAGGATCGTCACCGCCCGGGTGCCGGGCTCGACCTCGGGCGCGGCGACGACCGTGCTGGACTGCAGCAGGGTGCCGCTCGGGATGTCCGCGGCGGCGACCGTCCCCACCAGGTCGTCGAGCGAGCGCACGGCGGTGTCCGGCAGCCATCGCGCCGGCACCTCGATCTCCTTGACGGAATCGAGCGGGATCGCTTGGTACTGGGGCACATCGGTCGTGAGCTCCCACGCCTGGACCTTGTCGCCGACCTCGGACTCGATGTTGTTGACGTAGCTCAACACCGCGAAGAACACAGCGATTGCGCCGACGACCGCAACCACGATCATCATGACGCCGCGGCGCTGACGGGGATTCATACGAAGGCCTCCTGGGCGGAGCAGAAGCGACAGTGGGAGGTCACGGGCTCGCCGCACTCCGGGCACCGACGCCAGGGTCCGGTCCCGATTCGAGAGGCCAGCACGCGCAGGTCGCTGGTCAGCACGCACCGCTCGTAGTAGTTGCGGGTGCCCCACCAGCCGCTGGTGACCGGGGCGGGACCCTCGACGTCGATGGTCGGGAGCTGACCGTTCGAGACCGGCTGTCCGCGACTCGCCAACCTCCCCGCCAGGGCGGGGTTGCCGGCGCGGACGACGACGGCGTCCGGTCCGATCAACGCGTCGGCGTGGTGCCCGGACCGGGGCACTCCCACCTCGATCCGTTCCGTGAACCGGATCCGCACCACCGCGCCGGGGATCATCGACACCAGGTGATGCCGCAGGCCGATCTCGGGCAGGTCCAGCCCGGAGACCCGGCGGCTGACCGCCTCGATCCGGGAGTGGCCGAGGATCAGCGGCAGCCCGCTGAGCACGGCTCCGGGTGCGACGCCGAGCTCGGCGAGACCGGCCAGCACGGTGGCGGTGCTCGCCAGACCGGTCAGCGGGCGGCGGACGCCGACCGGGAGCACCCGGAAGTCGCCGTACACGCTGCGCAGGAGCCGCAGGCGGTGCTCGCTGACACGGGTGCCGTCATGCACCAGCAGGCGCGGCACGTCTGACTCCTCGGAGAGCAGGTGGTCGAGCGCAGCGTCGAGGAACCCGGGTTCACTGGGGTGCGGCAGCTCCACGACCGCGCCGTACGGCAACGACGGCACGGCAGCCGCAGGGAACCCGCAGGCGATCACCCGAAACACGACACCGGCTCCCTTCATGAGTCCCGAGAACACATGACGCAAGAAAGCATGAGATGAGGAGGATCCGACCCCGAGAGGGCCGTCGAACACTCAGGACCCTGCCCCCGGTGGAAATCGCACAAACCCGACCACTAGTCAAACATCGGGAAACACGGGCGCGTCGAGCCGACGACGTGCCCGGCCGGCTCAGTAGTACCAGGGGTAAGGCGACCAGTCGGGCTCGCGCTTCTCGAGGAACTGGTCGCGCCCCTCCTGCGCCTCGTCGGTCATGTACGCAAGCCGGGTGGCCTCGCCGGCGAAGAGCTGCTGGCCGACCAGGCCGTCGTCGAGGAGGTTGAAGGAGTACTTCAGCATCCGCTGGGCGGTCGGGGACTTGCCGTTGATCTTGCGACCCCAGTCGAGGGCGACCTTCTCGAGCTCGGCGTGCGGCACGGCCCGGTTGACGGTGCCCATCCGGACGCCGTCCTCGGCGGAGTACTCGTCGCCGAGGAAGAAGATCTCGCGGGCGTACTTCTGGCCGACCTGGCGGGCGAGGTAGGCCGAGCCGAAGCCGCCGTCGAAGGAGCCGACGTCGGCGTCGGTCTGCTTGAAGCGCGCCTCCTCGGCGCTGGCGATCGTCAGGTCGCAGACGACGTGCAGGCTGTGGCCGCCGCCGGCGGTCCAGCCGGGCACGACGGCGATGACGACCTTGGGCATGAACCGGATCAGCCGCTGCACCTCGAGGATGTGCAGCCGCGCCAGCTTGGCCTTGTCCACAGTCTCCTCGGTCTCGCCGTCGGCGTACTGGTAGCCGGCACGGCCGCGGATGCGCTGGTCGCCCCCGGTGCAGAACGCCCACTTGCCGTTCTTCTCGCTCGGCCCGTTGCCGGTGATCAGCACGCAGCCGACGTCGCTCGACCGGCGCGCGTGCTCGAGGACCCGGAGGAGCTCGTCGACGGTGTGCGGCCGGAAGGCGTTGAGGATGTCGGGCCGGTCGAACGCCACTCGGACCGTGCCGTGGGCCTTCGCCCGGTGGTAGGTCAGGTCGGTCAAGTCCTCGAAGCCGGGCACGTCGTCCCAGTCGTCGGCGTCGAAGATCTCGGACACTCCCTCGATGGCGCTCATGACCCGCACGCTATCGCCGCCCTGGAATACCGGAGCCACAGGTGGTCTTCTGGTGACATGGCACTTGAAGGTGAGTACGAGCCCAGCCCGGCCCAGTGGGTCCGGGACCAGGTCGCGCAGTACGAGGCGTCCGGCGGCAAGGAGGCCAACGTCCTCCAGGGCAAGCCGGAGTGGCCGATCGTGGTCATCACCTCGAAGGGCGCCAAGTCCGGCAAGCTCCGCAAGAACCCGGTGATGCGGGTGGAGAAGGACGGCGTGTACGCCGCGGTCGCGTCCAAGGGCGGTACGCCCGAGCACCCGACCTGGTACTACAACTTCGTCGAGCACCCCGAGGTCGAGCTGCAGGACGGCCCCGAGCCGCACCTCTACCGCGCCCGGATCGCCGAGGGTGCCGAGCGGGCCGAGTGGTGGGAGCGGGCGGTGGCGCAGTACTCGCCGTACGCCGAGTACCAGGAGAAGACCGACCGCGAGATCCCGGTGTTCCTGCTCGAACGCGTCTGATCGGCCCCACAATGCCGGTGTGACCACCGACACTCCCCCTGCTGGGCCGGCGCTGCGTCGCTCGGCGCTGGCCGAGCCGACCGAGAACCCGCCCGGCCGCTGGGTCGCGTTCCTGACGCTGGCGAGCATCGGGCTCTGGGCCGGCTTCTTCGGGCCCATCTCCGTGCTGCTCGCCCAGCAGGCGGAGGCGATCGACGCCGACAGCAAGAAGCAGATCCTCTCGCTGGTGCTCGGCCTGGGCGCGGCGACGTCGGTCGTCTGCAACCCGGTCTTCGGCGCGTTCTCGGACCGGACGCGGCTCCGCGCAGGGCGCCGGCTGCCCTGGATCATCGCCGGCGCGCTCGGGGGTGCGCTGTCGCTGGTGGTGCTGTCGGCGGCCGACAACGTCGTCGTCATGGCGCTCGGTTGGTGCGGCGTGCAGGCCTCGCTGAACGCGATGCTCGCCGCGGTGACCGCGACCGTCCCGGACCAGGTGCCGGTCGGCAACCGCGGCAAGGTCGGTGGCATCCTCGCGATCGCCCAGACCGTCGGCGTCGTCGGCGGCACCGGGATCGCGTCGGCGACCGGCAGCATCGCGGCCGGCTACCTGGTGACCGCGGGCTTCCTGCTCGTGCTGACCATCCCCTACTGCCTGGACTCCCGCGACATCCCGCTGACGGCGGAGGAGCAGCCGGCGCCCTTCGACTGGGGCGCGTTCCTGCGCTCCTTCTGGGTCTCACCGCGCGCCCACCCCGACTTCGCGTGGGCCTGGCTGACCCGCTTCCTGGTCAACCTCGGCAACGCCCTCGGCCTCCTCTACCTCCTCTACTACATGCAGGACGTCATCGGCTTCGACAAGGACGAGGCGGCCGACCGGGTGCTGATCCTGACGGCGACGTACGCCGCGGTGCTGATGGCGACCGCCGTGACCTTCGGCATCTGGAGCGACCGGAGCGGCAAGCGGAAGGTGTTCGTCATCTGGTCCGGCGTCGTCGGCGGCTGCGCCTCGCTGCTGCTGGCGATCGGGCAGACCTGGCCGACCGCGGTGGTCGCGGCGGTGCTCATGGGCTTCGGCTACGGCATCTACACGTCCGTCGACTTCGCGCTGATCACCCAGGTGCTCCCCGGAGCCGACGACCGCGGCAAGGACCTCGGCGTCATCAACATCGCCAACGCGCTGCCGCAGGTCTTCGCGCCCGGAGTCGCGGCGGTGATCCTGATCGTCGTCGAGGGGCTCGGCGGTGTCACCGAGACCAACGGGGACGGCTTCTCGGTGGGCTACTGCGTGCTCTACGGCAGCGCGTTCGCCGCCGCGATCCTGGGCTCGGTCTTCGTCACCCGCATCAGGTCGGTGCCGTAACCCACCGTTGACCTCCGGCTGCTACGTTGCGGCCACATCCCAGCGCTGAAAGGTGTTCGACGCATGCCCACGACGCCGGCCGGTTGGCACCCGGACCCCTGGTTCCCGGGGCAGCTGCGCTATTGGGACGGCAGCACCTGGACGGGGCGCACCGCACCGATCCGGGCCCACGTCCCGGGTCGCTGGCCATGGAACCGCGCCCCGCGGCCCGCGAAGTTCAAGCCCTCGGCAGCGTTGGTCGACGCGACCTACGCGATGCTGCGTGCCGACCGGTCGATCATCGTCCTGCTCTTCGTGGGATCGGTGCTCGCGACTGCCGTCGGCGCCGCCATCGCCGTCCCCGGCGTCGTCTGGGGTCACGTCGACTCGAGCTCCTCGTACGGCGGCGGCGTCGTCGGCGTGCTGGTGACCGCGGCAGCGGTGGGCGCCATGACGTTCGTCCTGCAGCTCGTCACCGGCGCGGTCGTCGCAGCCGCCGTGCTGCGGGCCGAAGGTGAGACGCCGACCGCGCGACGCGCCCTCGCGGTGGCGTGGACCCGGCGCCGCCAGATCCTCGCGTGGGCCGCCGTGTCCACGGTGGTCGGGCTCGTGATCGGTCTGCTCCAGCGCCTTGGCATCGGCGGAGTGCTCGCCGCGCTGACGGCCAACCTCGGCTGGGCGGTCGCCACCGTCTTCGCGATGCCTGTCATCATCGTCGAGGGCACCATGCCCGTGGCCACGGTGCGCCGGTCCGCGAGGATCCTGAAGGACAACTTCGGCGCCACCGTGTTCGGCAACCTCCGGCTCGCGCTCCCGTGGATGGTCGCGACGTACCTGTCGGGTTCGTTGGCCATCGCGGGCGTCGTGGCCTGGGTGACCGGTGCGACGGTGCTCGGTCTGACCGCGGTCGTCGTCGGCATCATCGGGATCATCTTCTGCACGGTCGTCTCGTCGGCGCTGAGCACCTACCTGCAGACCTACCTCTATCGGTACGCCGCGGGCCTGTCCGTGCCCGGGATCGACCCGCACCTGCTCCCGCCCCCGGCGAGCTGATGCGTCAGTGCGCGTGCGCCTTGGCGGCGCGCGCGATCGACATCGCGAGCCCGACCAGGTGGCCGAGCCGCGCGATCTCGGAGTCGAGGAACTCCGGACCCCCGCGGCGACCGATGACGACGATCTCCGTCTTGTTGAGGCGCGCGGCGCAGGCGATGGTGTTCTCGTCGTCGCTGTCGATCGGCTCAGCCCGCTCGATCTGCGTCCAGGTCAGGGCGGACGGCGCCGCCTCGGTCGTGTAGACGATCCCGTCGATCTTGCTGACCCGGGCGGCCCAGTCGGCGCGGAAGGTCACCGGCAGCAGGTCGATCAGCCGATCCAGCGCGCCTTCGGGGTTGGCCGTCAGCTCCTCGACGGCCTCGAGGTCGAGGAAGAGGTTGCCGCCGGCGTTGTAGCGGCTGATCCAGACGACGCTGACGCCGTCCAGGCCGTTGACCTTCGACACGACGGAGTCGGGCATGGTGCCTGGCGCGATCTCGAGGAGCACGTCGTCGACGGCCGTCCCGTCGCGCTTCTCGACGATCTCGATGGCCTCGATGTCGCCGCCGACCTCACCGATGGCCGCCGCGAGCCGTCCCAGGGATCCAGGGACGTCGGGCAGCTCCACGCGCAGCAGGAAGGGCATCGCACTCTCCAATCTGACCTCGACCCTAGCCCGACCAGATTGCGGCGCGATTTCGCGGACGGCTGGCGGGACAGCTGCCACCGGACTGACCTCTTCGGGCCAGTGACCGGCTCGGGGCGGGCGGCTTGGGTGAAGAGGTCATCAGAACCCTCGGAAGGAACCACATGCGCCGCACCGTCCTCTGGGCCACTCTCCTGGCCCTCGTCGTCGTCGCGACCGGCACCACGTCGTACGCCGCGTCGAAGTACGTCATCACCTCGTCCAAGCAGGTCAAGAACGGGTCGCTGTCGGCGGCCGACCTGTCCAAGGCCTCGCGCAAGCAGCTGACCGGGGCCAAGGGACCGCAGGGCGAGCCGGGGCCGATCGGGCCCAGCCACGCCTACAGCGACACGATGGAGGCCAGCGTCTCCCTGCCCGGCAGCACCGGGCAGACCCTGATGACCGTGAACGTGCCGGCGGGCGACTACGTCGTCATGGCGCGGATCCAGGGCGAGACCGGCAGCGACCCGAACCCCGGTAACAACTACCGCTTCGACTGCTCGCTGAGCGGACCGAACGTCACCTTCGACGACCCCGTGTACCGCGTCGGTGTGGAGCCGAACGTCGAGCGCTACCTGACGTTCCAGGGAGCGGGCACCGTCAACGAGGCCGGCACCATCGCCCTCAACTGCTACGCCGGCAACGGGCACGACCTGACCGTGGCCGGTGGTCAGCTGCAGGCGATCCGGGTCGGCGGGCTCGACTAGCGCGTCTCGGCCAGGCGTAGCCTCAGCCCCGTCGCGCGGACCGCTCGCCGCCCGATCGCCGCGCGTACGTCGTCCTCGGACCCGACCACCACGAGCCGCTCGCGAGCGCGGGTCAGGGCCGTGTAGAAGAGCTCGCGGGTCAGCAGCCGCGAGTCCGGGGGCGGCAGCACGACCACGACCCGTTCGGCCTGGCTGCCCTGGCTCTTGTGGATCGTCATCGCGTGCATGGTCTCGAGCTGACCCAGGCGACCGGTGGCGAGGTCGTGCCGGCGGGTGCTGCCGGCGATCGCCGCTCGCAGGCCGTGCTCGCCGCGGCGCACGACGACGCCGGTGTCGCCGTTGTAGATCCCGAGGCCGTAGTCGTTGGCGGTGACGAGGAGCGGCCGGCCGGGGTACCACGACGTCCAGATCGGCTCGCCGGTCTCCTCGCCGAGCCAGCGCTCGACCTGCCGGTTCCAGTGCTGGACGCCGTGCGGGCCCTCGCGGTGCGCGCAGAGGAGGCGCTGGCGGTCGAGCGCTGCGAGCGCGCCGTCGACGTCGCCGGCCTCGGCCGCACGGACCATCTCGAGCGCAGGCCCGAGCAGCAGCTCGCGCATCCGGGGCACCGGGTCGGGCTCCGCCACGAACTCGACGTGCTCGTCACCGGCCCGCAGGAGCTCGAGCGCCCGGTCGGCGTCGCCGGTGCGCACCGCCTCGGCGAGCGCGCGGATCGCCGCGCCGAACCGGTGCGAGGTGCGCAGCGCGGCCACCCGTACGTCGCTCCGCGCGCCCAGGCCCTCGACCAGGTCGGACAGCACCGCGCCGGCCTCCACCGAGGCCAGCTGGTCGGGGTCGCCCACCAGGAGCAGACGGGTGTCGGGGCGCACCGCCTCGAGCAGCCGGGCCATCATCGTCAGCGACACCATCGACGTCTCGTCGACCACGACGACGTCGTGTGGGAGCCGGTTGTCGCGGTGGTGCCGGAAGCGGGCGGAGGTGTCGGGTCGCGAGCCGAGCAGCCGGTGCAGCGTGACGGCCCGCAGCCCGGTGAGCCGGGCCCGGTCGGACTCCGGGAGCCGGGCGACCTCCTCCTCGACCGCCTGCTGGAGCCGGGCCGCCGCCTTGCCGGTCGGGGCAGCGAGCGCGATCCGCAGGGCCGGACGTCCGGGCGCCTCGGCCTGCTCGACCAGCAGCGCGAGGAGCGCCGCGACCGTGGTGGTCTTGCCGGTGCCCGGCCCGCCGGTGAGCACGGTCGTGCCCTGCGACAGCGCGATCCGGGCGGCGGCGCGCTGCTCGTCGTACCCCTCGCTCGGGAAGACCCGGTCGAGCCCGGCCTCGAGGGCGGTGGTGCCCGCGGGTGTGGCTGCCGCCGGCGCGGGTCGGGCGAGGAGGTCGGCGCAGACCTGCTCCTCCTCGCGCCAGTAGCGATCGAGGTAGAGCAGCCGGTCGTCCAGCACGCGCAGCACCGTCGCGCCGCCGTCGGTCACCTGGGTCAGCGCGGTCGCGGCCAGCGCGGACCGCCACTCCTCGATGCTCGGCCACGGCAGGTCGGGGAGGAGCGACTCGTCGGCGACGGTCGTCAGGTCGACGCAGACCGAACCACCCCGGACGGCGCGGACGGCGAGCGCGACAGCGAGCTCGACCAGGGGGGCGTGCTCGTCGGCCAGGGCGCAGACGCGCTGGGCGACGTGGATGTCGGCCGAGTCGATGACCTCCGCGTCGTTGAAGACGCGCAGCAGCCCGCCGGCCGTCGGCACCAGGTGGTGGTCGTGCGGGTCCTCGATCTCCGTCGTGCTCATCGCGTCCTCCCGTCGAGCAGGTCGGACAGCGCGACGACGAGCGCGGCCGGCGGCGTCCAGCTGAAGACGCCCGCCGGGTGCCCGTCGACCAGCGGGGTCCCGGGACCGCACATGCCCCGCACGTAGAGGTAGAGCACGCCGCCGAGATGGGTCGCCGGGTCGTAGCCGGGCTGGCGCCAGCGCAGGTAGCGGTGCACGACGACGACGTACAGCAGCGCCTGCAGGGGGTAGTCGGAGTGCAGCATCGCCTCGGTGACCCGGTCGCGGGTGTAGTCGGCCGCGGTCAGCGGCTGGTCGGGGTCACCGAGACGGTTGGTCTTGTAGTCGACGACGAGGTAGCGCGGGCCGGCCTCGCCCGGCACCCGGAGCACGACGTCGATCGAGCCCGACAGGTAGCCGCGCAGCGACTGCTCCGCGAGCCCGTGGCCGGAGAGGCGGTCGGCGTACGGCAGCAGGGCATCGCCGGCCACGAGGTGGCGGCGCAGCAGGACGCCGACATCGGCGAGGGTGACCTCGGAGGTCGTCGCCACCAGGTCCCCACCCGCCAGCGGGATCTCGAAGTCGAGCTCGCAGAGCCGGTCGGTCCGGGCGATCTCGCCGAGCGTCAGGCCGGGCGCGAGCGGGCCGAGCGGGGTGTGGTGCAGCGGCACCAGCGCGGCGGCGAGGTCCTCGACGCCGGCGTCGACCGGCCACCAGGTGAGCTGCTCGCGCACCTGCGTGGTCAGCTCGGCGAGCAGGTCGGGCGCCATCGGGTCCGCGGTCTCGAGCACGCCGTGCACCAGCGACCCGAAGGTCGCGCCGGCCGGCAGGTCGGCCATCGGGGACGGTACGTCGGCGCCGACCGCCTCGGGCTCGAAGACGAGCGCAGCGTCGTCGACCTCGTCGTCGAGGGAGCCGACCTCGGGCTCGGTGGCGACGCCGCGGCTCTCCTCGGCGTCGCGGATCAGGCCGGAGTAGGACGTCCGCCGCCATGCCACGTCGATGCCGCGGTCGAAGCGGCGTACGCCGAGATCGGCCGGCGCCTGCTCGGTCACGACCGGGTCAGGCGTACGGCGTACGGACTCCTCGATGCTCGGGCCGCCCTGGGCCTCCCACGCGCGGAACTGGGCGAGCACGGCGGCGTCCGCGACCTTGGGCTCGCAGCTGTCGGGGACGACGGACTCGCCCTGCCGACGGCCGCGCAGCAGCCGGGACAGGCCGCCGTTGGGCTCGTCCCACGACGGCGCCCACCACGCCACGACCTGGGACTGGGCGCGGGTGAGGGCGACGTAGGTCAACCGGATGTTGTCGCCGGCCATCTCCTGGCGCCCGCGTGCCTCGACCTCCCGAAACCCGCGCTGGCTCTTGCCGCCGATGTCGAGGCAGCGCTCCTCGCCGCGGTGGTAGAGCACGACCTCCCGCGAGGGGATGTGCCGGTTGAAGGCGAAGGGCAGGTAGACGAGCGGGTACTGCAACCCCTTGCTCACCCAGACGGTCATGATCTGGACGGCCGCGGCGTCGCTGTCGAGGCGCCGGTTGCGCTCGGCGGCGCCGGCCGCCCGCTGGCTGCGCAGCCACTCGAGCAGCGCGGGCAGCCCGAAGTGCTCGCGGTGCGCGGTCTCGTGGAGCACCTGCCCGACGTGGGCGAGGTCGGTCATGTGCCGCTCGCCGCCACGCCAGGCGAGCACCCGGCCGGCCATCCCGCCGACCATGGCAGCCTCGTAGACCGCGGCGATGCCGCGCTCGCGCGCGTGGTCGGCCCAGCGGCGCAGGGTGTCGGCGACGTCGTCGGTGAGCCGGTCGCCGCCCGCGGCCAGGCTGGCGGCGCTCTCGCCGAAGAACATCGTGGTCGCCGCGGCCCGGACCAGCCCGCTGCGGTGCGGCTGCTCGAACGCCTCCAGCAGGCACAGCCAGTCGGCCGCCGCCTGGGAGGCGAAGACGTCGGTGTCACCGGTGTAGACGGCGGGCACGCCGATCGCCGCGAGCGCGTCCCGACACACCCGGGCGTCCTTGTGGGCCTCGACGATGACCGCGATGTCACCGGCCGCGAGCGGTCGCCCGTCGTACGTCGCCCCTGAGGCGAGCAGCTGCTGGACGTCGGCCGCGAGATCGGCCGCGATGTGGTCGCGCACCTCGTCCATCGGGACGGTGCGGGTGCCCGTGACCCCGAACTTCTCCCGGGTCACCACGCGCAGCCGGAAGGGGTCGTTGTGGGGAGCGCCCGAGAGGCGGTGGCCCTGGAGATGGGCGTCGACGTCGCGTACGACGATCTCGGGGTGACCGAGCGCGGCCCCGCCGAGGACGGTCGCCAGGCGGCTCACGAGCGGCCGGTCGCTGCGGTAGTTGGTGCCGAGCGTCCACCGGTGGTCGGCGGCCGTCGCGGCCTTCAGGTAGGTCACGATGTCGCCGCCCCGGAAGGCGTAGATCGCCTGCTTGGGATCGCCGATGAGGACGACGGTGGAGTGCCCGGCGAAGGCCCGCTCGATGACCTCCCACTGCACTGGGTCGGTGTCCTGGAACTCGTCGACCATCACGATCCGCCAGCGCCCGCGCATCCGGGCCCGGGCCGGTGCGTCCTCGTCCTCGAGCGCGATCGCGAGCCGGCTGAGGAGGTCGTCGTACCCCAGGATGCCGAGGCGGCGCTTGCGGCGCTCGAGCTCGAGGAGCACGTCGCGGGCGAAGGCGCGCCGGATGCCCTCGACCGACTCGGCCGGCGGGTCCTCGGGGGTCAGCGTGGTGCGCGGGTTGCCGACGACGTCGCGCGCGAGCCCGAGCGCCTGAGCGCGGGTGAGCTCGGGCTGGTCGCGCTGCTGGCCGAAGCGCTGGAGGTAGAGGTCGTCGACGATCTCGGCCACCACGTCGTCGAGGCTCTCCACCAGGGTCACGCCCGCGTCGGTGTCGCCCGCGACGCCGAGCGAGCGGAGCACGAGCTGGCAGAACTGGTGGGTGGTCGCGATCGTGGCGGCGTCGAAGCCGGCGAGGGCGTCGCGCAGCCGGTCGCGGCGGGCGGTCAGCTCGGCGGGGGTGCCCGTCACGAGGTGGGCGAGGAGCTGGTTGTCTCCGGCCAACGTCGGGTCGTCGAGCGCGTCGGCGGCCTGCACCAGCTGGCCGCGCACCCGCTCGCGCAGCTCCTGGCTGGCCGCGCGACCGAAGGTGATGAGCAGCATCTCGTCGAGCCGTGCCTCGCCCTCGGCGACGTAGCGCGTCACCAGTCCGGCGAGGGTGAACGTCTTGCCGGTGCCGGCGCTCGCCTCGAGCACGGTGGTCGTGGGTCCGGAGGGCAGGTCGCCCAGCAGGTCGAAGGAGTCCATCAGGAGAACGCCCTCTCCGAGCGGAGCAGCGGCAGCCACAGGCGTGCGGCGTAGGCCCCGAGCCGGGTGTCCTCGCCGGGCATCTCCTCGCCCGGACCGGGCGGGCGGAGCAGGTCGGTCAGCGGCGCGTGAGCGCCCCACACCCGGACCTGGGCCGGGTCGGCGTCCTCGGCCGGGTACATCCCGCTCTTCCAGCGCCGGCCGGCCTGCTCACGGGGGTCGTCGCCGTGGAGGCGGGCGCTCGCCCAGGCGAACGACGTCTTGAGCGGCAGCGGCAGCGGCTCGCGCCGGCCGGCGTCGTACAACCGGACCAGGTCGGTCAGCAGGCTCAGCGGCTCCTCGATCGCGGGGCCGAGCAACCGCTGGGCGGGGCGCGACCCGCGCGGCGCCCGGCCGATGGTCAGGGCCGTCCAGTTGTGGTCGGGATCGTGGGCGGCCAGCGCCAGCAGCCGCACCCACGACTCGACCAGCTGCTTGGCGTCGAGCCGCGAGTAGCCGACCGCGACGAGGCGGTCGGCGTAGACCGGTCCGACGGTGCCGGTGATCCGGCGGCCGTCGGCGAGGCGGACGTCGACGTCGTACGCCGCGGGCGCGACCTGCCGGTGGGTGAGCGCGGCGAGCGCGAGCTGCATGGCGGCGTCGCGGATCTCGCCGGCCTTGCGCCAGCCGAGCTGGCCCGGCGGCAGTGCACCGCGGCGCCACTCGGCACCGAGGGCCTGGTCGGGGTGGATCCCGCGCAGCATGTCGGCGAGCATCCGGTCGCCCACGCCCCAGGTCTCGAGGGCGTCGATCTCGACGGGCATCGCGTCGGCGACGCCGTCGACGTCCCAGGGCAGGGTGAGGTCGAGCGCGCGGAAGAAGCCCTTGACCGGGTCCTTGAAGAAGCCGACCAGGTCGGCGAGCGCGATGTCCTCCAGCGGTGCGGGCGCGAGCGGCGCCGCCAGGAAGCCGGGCGCGGCCGGCCGGGCACCGGTGGCGGTGCGTGCGGCGAGGAGGAGCGCGGGGTCGAAGGTGAACGGCGTCGGCACCCCCAGGCTGCCGGGCGTGACGTTGCGCGGGTCGAACGGCTGGAGCGGGTGCTCCACGACGAGCCGGTCGCGCACCCGCTCGGGCGTGGTGCGGTCGAGGGCGTCGAGGAGCTCGCCGAGAGGTACGGCGGGGGGCCGCTTCTGGCCGCTGTGCTCGTTGGCACCGGTGTAGGTGACCACCAGCGTCTCGGTCGCCGCACCGACCGCGTCGAGCAGCAGCTGACGGTCCTCGGAGCGCACGTCGCGCTCCCCGGTGTGCGGGGTGCGGGCGAGGACGTCGTCGCCGTCGACCAGCCCGAGCCGCGGGAAGATCCCGTCGTCGAGGCCGAGCAGGCAGACCACCCGGTGCGGCACCGACCGCATCGGGACGAGGGTCGCGACCGTCAGGCCGCCGGTGCGGAAGTTGGCCCGCGTGGGCCGGCCGGCGAGGTGGGCTCCGAGCAGCGCGCGGACGTCGCTGAGCCGCATCGGGAGGTCGTCGCGACCGGCGGCGTCGGCGCGCACCTGGGCGAGCTCGCGCTGGACCTGACCGGTCTGCCACTGGTCGTTGCGGTCGACCTTGGTCAGCGCCGCCACCCCGTCCGCCAGGGCGCTCAGCCAGTCACCGAGCGGCCGGGTCCCGGTCAGCCCGTCGGTGGCGACCGACAGCCGGTCGACGAACTCCGCGAACCGTCCCGCGAGCTCGACCCGGTTGCTGCCGACGTCGTCGAGCGGCAGCGTCGTGCCCAGCCAGCCCTGCGAGTCGTCGGAGAGCGCGACCCCGACGAGCACCCGGTCGACGCCGAACTGCCAGGTGTTCTGGATGAAGTCGACGCCGTACGGCGCCCGGTGCTCCTTGTCGAGGCCCCAGCGGATGCCCGACTCCCGCACCCACGCGGTGACGGCGTCCAGGTCGTCGTCGGTGAAGGCGAAGCGGCGGCGTACGGGCGCAGCCTGGGCCAGGTCCAGCACGTGGCTGGCGGTCGTGCGTCCGCCGGCGATGTCGAGCAGCTGGGCGGCGACGCCGAGCAGGGGGTTGGTCTGGGTGAGCGCACGGTCGGCGAGCCGGACCCGCAGCCGATGGGCGGGGTGGCCACCCTCCACCAGGTCGCCGAGCCCGAACCCGGCCGTGATCAGCGGGGCGTAGGTCTCGATGTCGGGACACATCACGAGGATGTCGCGCGGCTCGAGCGTCGGGTCGTCGTCGAGGAGCCCGAGCAGCACCTCGCGGAGCACGTCGACCTGGCGCGCGGCACCGTGGCAGCTGTGCACCTGCACCGACCGGTCGGCCGGGTCGAGACTGCGTCCGGCGGGACGTACGGCGTTGGCGCGCAGGTCGCTCTGGAGCCAGCCGAGCATCGTGGCCGGTGCCACCGGGTCGCCGTGGTGGGTGTCGGTCGCGTCGACCGCAGCCAGGCTGCGCTCGAGCTCGCGGACGTCGCGGCCGAGGGTGGCGAGCAGCGGGTGCCCGACCTGGCGGTGGCCGAGGTCGTCGGCGCGCGGCACCGGACCGCGCTCGTCGTCCAGCGCCCGCCAGAGGTCGTCACTCGGGTGGGGGAGCCAGAGATGGAGGTCGTGGTGGGTCGAGAGGGCCCTCAGCAGGGCGATCTCGGTGCTCGGCATCCGGGTGTGGCCGAAGAGGGACAGCCGGGTGGGCAGGTCGCTCGGCCCGGCCTCGAGCCGGGCGACCGTCTCGGCGTGACGCACGTGCGGTGGCGGCTGGCCGACGGCTCGGACGAGCTCGCGCCACAGGGGCGGCTGCCAGTGCAGGTCGGCGTCCAGCGCACCGCCCGCCCCGTCGGTCACCCGACCGTCGAGCCAGTCGACCAGCAGCTGGGGCCGCTGCCCGGCGTACGACGAGAAGAGGCCGGCGAGCCGGCGAGCGACGGAGTAGCGCCGGCCGCGCCGGAACTCCGCCTCGTCACCGACGTCGAGGTGGCCGAGGTGCAGCGCGAGCGTGTGCGCCCAGGGTTGGTCGAGGCTGGCGTCGAGCACCTCGAGCAGCGGCCACGCGAGCGCGTCGGCCGCCCACGGGTCGTCGTACGTCGTCCCCATCAGCTCAGCGATCAGCGAGCGCGGCGAGCGGAACTCGACCCCCGCGCACACGCCGTCCTGCGTCTCGCCGCGCCCGAGGACGTGGGAGAGCCGCTGGCTGAGCCAGCGCTCGACACCCTTGGCCGGCACCAGCACGAGCTCGGTCGCGAACGGGTCGTCGAGGGGCGCGGCCAGCAGCTCGCCGAGGGCGTCGGCGAGCTGGTCGGTCCGCGGTGCGCGGTGGAGGTGGAGCGCCACGGCCGCACCCTACGGGTTGGTGCCGACAGGCGGCGTCAGGGCGACAGCTCGTCCAGCAGCCGGTAGACGGGATCTTCGCGGTCCCGGCTGCCGCGCGGGCCTGCCGCCTCCGCGTCCCGGCGCAGGCCGGCGTCCGAACGGGTCCACTCCCGGACGGCGAACCGCTCCGCGACCACCCAGCGGCCGTCCTCGCGGACCAGGCGGTCGACGTACCGGAAGCCGGTCGTGAAGTTGAGGGCCGGCTCGTCCGCCGGGCTCCCCCAGTGGACGGCTGTCCCGTAGGTCTCCGCGACGGCCCGGTCGCCGTCGACCTCGGCGAGGTGGTTGCCGACGATGTGCATCGTGCCGCCGAGCATGGGCAGCACCCTGCGCAGCCACGCGACGTACTCGTCCGCCGTGCCGTCGAAGCCGGTGTGGTGGTCGATCCCGTCGCGCGCGTAGACGGCGCGGATGTCGTCGTACTGCAACCGGTCGACGGCGCGGCAGTAGGCGAGCACCAGCCGGTGGATCTCGTCGCGGTCGTCGTCCACGTGGCCTCCTCAGGCGTCGGGCCCCATCGTGCCGGGTCGCGGTGGTTGGGGCGATCACCTGCGGCGTACGGCGCGCGTCCCTACGCTGCTGAGGCATGAAGCGCCTCCTGGTCCCCGTCGCCGGCCTCGTCCTGATCGGCTCCGGCTTCGGCGCCGGCATCGCCGTCTCCTCCGCGTCCGCCGACGACCCCGCGCCCGTCACCGTGACCCGCCAGTCGCTCGCCGAGGTGGCCGCCCCTCCCGGCGCCCCGAAGCGCACACTCGGGCTGAGCAAGGTCACCGTCATGCCCGGCTCGCAGCTCGCCTCCCACCACCACCCCGGCGCACAGCTCGGCTACATCGCCGAGGGGGCGTTGACCTACACCGTGGAGAGCGGCTCCGCCGTCGTGATGAGCGGCCCCGGCGACGACGCGAAGGTCGTGAAGAGGCTGAAGGCCGGCATGACCTACCGGGTCAAGGCCGGCCAGTGGCTGCGGGAGGAGCAGGGCGAGGTCCACCACGCCCGCAACGCCGGCACGGTCCCGATCCTCATCTACCTGGCCACGCTCTTCAAGACGGGGAAGCCGGCGGCGATCCCGGACTGAGATTTGTCGTCGAGTGACGCGGATTCGCCCTTTTCGGGTCGGTTTGGGGGCGGTTTCACGTCACTCGACGGATCAGGTTGCGGAAGGATGGAGCCGTGACCGCACCCGAGTCCCAGCCCGTCACCACGCCCCTGACCCGGGCCGCCGTCTTCCTCGTGCTGACGATCGACGCCGGTGGCGAGGCCGCCGTGCGCGACGTGCTGGCGGACGCGCCGGGCATGGCGCGCGCGATCGGCTTCCGCAACGTCGAGGCCGGCCTGTCCTGCGTGGTCGGGATCGGCAGCGACGCCTGGGACCGCGTGTACGGCGGCGCGCGGCCGGCCGGGCTGCACCCGTTCGCCGAGATCCGCGGTGAGCGGCACACGGCGCCGGCGACCCCCGGCGACCTCTTCTTCCACCTCAAGGCGGAGCAGCTCGACCTCTGCTTCGAGCTGGCCGCCCGGCTGACCCATCGGCTGCACGGGGCTGCCACGGTCGTCGACGAGGTGCACGGCTTCCGCTACTTCGACCGCCGCGACCTGCTCGGCTTCGTGGACGGCACCGAGAACCCGGTGGGGCCGGCCGTCGACGCCGCCCTGATCGTCGGCGACGACGACCCGGACTTCGCCGGCGGCAGCTACGTCGTCATCCAGAAGTACCTCCACGACCTCGCCGCCTGGAACGCGATGTCCGTCGAGCACCAGGAGGCCGCGGTCGGCCGCGAGAAGCTCTCCGACATCGAGCTGCCCGACGACCAGAAGGCGCCAGGTGCGCACACCGCGCTGACCAGCATCGAGGACGAGGACGGCACCGAACTGCAGATCCTCCGCGACAACATGCCGTTCGGCAGCGTCGCCGGCGCCGGTGAGTACGGCACCTACTTCATCGGCTACACCCGCGACCCGGCCGTGATCGAGCGGATGCTGCGCAACATGTTCGTCGGCGACCCGGTCGGGACGACGGACCGGCTGCTCGAGGTCTCCACGGCCGTCACCGGCTCGCTCTTCTTCGTGCCCACCGTCGACCGGCTCGAGGGCGGCTGACCGCTCACCGGTCCCGGGTCAGGGGAGCAACAGAGGGGTCCACGCCGAGTCGGTGCCTCCGTCGCACGAGAGCGCGCGGGCGGACGTCAGGGCACATGACTTCGTGCCTCCTGGTACGTCGAGCAGCTCGAGACGTACGGCGTCGCTGGGAGCCCGGCCGTCCCGCCAGGTGGCCACCGCGACACCGACCCAGCCGGTACGCCGTCCCTCGGCCCCCAGCGCGGCCATGCCGACCCAGCCGCTGTGCAGGTCGACCACGCCCGTGATGCCGGCCACCGGGACCGGGGTGCTGGAGCTGCTGGTGAAGGTGCTGGGGAGGACCTGCGCGGCTCCGACGTAGCCCCAGCACATCACCGTGCCACCCGACCTACGGGCACAGGTGTGCATCCCGCCGGCGGCGACCTCGACGACGTCGGTGAGACCGGCGACCGGCCGGGGGGTGGTCGACGACACGAGGGTGCCGTCGCCCAGCTGCCCGTCCGGGTTCTGACCCCAGCAGGAGACCGTGCCCGACCTCATCACCGCGCAGGTGTGCGCGTCGGGACCCGTGCTCGGAGCCGAGACGGACACCTGCACGGCGTCGCTGATCCCGCTCACCTGGACCGGGGTGGTCGACGACGCGGTCGAGCCCTGGCCCAGCTGTCCGGCGCCGCCGCGCCCCCAGCAGTCGATCCTGCCGCCTCTGAGCACCGCGCAGACGTGACGGCCGCCGACGTCGACCGAGACCGCGTCGCTGATCCCGGCCACCGTCACCGGCGTGGGAGAGCTGGTCGTCCCTCCGTTGCCGAGCTGACCCCAGGCGCCGTCGCCCCAGCAGACGACGGTGCCGCCGCGGCGTACGGCGCAGCTGGAGCCCGCGCCCGCGGAGACGGCGACGGCGTCGGTCAACCCCTGCACCCGCACCGGATCCTGCGACGTCGTGCTCGCGCCGTCCCCGAGCTGTCCATGGGTCCCGTCACCCCAGCACCAAACGGCACCACCCGCTCGCACCGCACAGAAGTGCGCGACACCGGCCGAGAAGTCGACGATGTCGGTCGCCGGTTGCCGGCCCAGGGACCCCCATGGGCCCCAGGTGTGGCTCCAGAAGATGAGGTCGCCGGACTCGAACCCCGCGCCGAGGGCCTTCAACCGGAACTTGCCACCGAGCGCGACGGCGGGCGTGACCTCCCAGCCGGTGTCGCCGCCGGGGTCGACGTCGGCCAGCGCCTTGGCGTCGAGCGCGGCCTGGGCGAACACGAGCGGCCCGTCGACGCCGACCAGGTTGAACGACAGCTCGGCGCGCAGCTTCAGCCCGCCCGTCAGCGCTCCGTTGAAGGTGTGCTCGGGCGTCAGCTCCGCGGGGTCGCCGCCGAACTCGGGGCGAGAGAACCCACCCTCCGGGGTCCACGCCACCTGAGCCCACGTGTTGAAGGACTGGTGCACCCCGACCGATGCGGTGGCGGCGAACCCGATGGAAGCGGTGGCGGTGGTGTCGAGCCGCGGCAGCACCGTCAGCGCGAAGGGTCCGGCGGGCACGACGAACGGCGGGAAGTGCACGGTGCCGAGGTGCGAAGAGGCCTCGCACTGCCCCTTGCCGGTCAGCGAGGCGTGCAGGTCCGCTTCCTCGGTGATCTCGCCGCGCAGCGTCGCCTTCTTCAGCGCGAACAGCCCCCACTCGGCCTTCAGCGTCACCTTCGGCCGCACGTCCAGCTTGGCGCTGAGCTCGGCCGTGACGTTGCCGTCGCAGCCGAGGGTGACGCCCTTCTTCGTTGCCTGGACGGAGGCGGCCCCGGTGGCGCGCGCCCTGATCTCCTTGCTGAGGATCGGTGGCAGGTAGCCGTCGTCGGTCGTCGCGTCCGCTCCGTCGAGCACCAGCTCCTGGAGCCCGTCGTCGATCGACCCGTCGCGGATCAGGTCCGCGAACGTGACGGACCCGTCGACGTGGAGCCGGATGCTGCGCACCACGGTCCGGTAGTCGACGCCCCACAGCTGGCAGTCGACCTGGGTGATCGTGCCGAGAGCGCCGCGGTAGAGCTCGGCGATGGCGTCCGACGGCGGGAGCGCGATCCGGTCCCCGACCTGGGGGCAGGTGCGCGGGAGCCACCACGTGTCGGGCGTGTCGATGAGCCGCCCGACCGTGGTCGACCGAACGCGGTCCAGACGATGCCGGGCGGCGACGCCGGGCACCGGGAACGTCAGGTCGAACAGGCCGTCCTCGACGCGGTCCGCCGCGTAGGTGATCTGCTCGGGAGGGGCGACGGCGTTCGGGGCCTGGCGGAAGGAGTAGTCGACCTGGAGGACGACCGACTGCCCCCGCTGCAGATCGACCGACTGGTCGGGCACGGTCGCACTCCAGTCGCCTCCGTCGTCGGCGATGCCGTCGGCCACGATCCGCCACGTGCCGGGACGAGCGGGACGGTACGTCGTGGTCTGGGAGATCAGCTCCTCGCCGAGCGGACCCGACACCGCGACCGCGGGCGTGGCACCCGCCGGCACGTTGACGACCTCGACGCGCACCTCGGCCGCCCCGGCGACGTCGACCTCGACGGTCCCGGACAGCGCCTGCAGGTAGCGCCCCCGCCCGGGGACCACGGCCCGGTAGCGCCAGCTCCCCGCCAGGGGCTCATGACCGAGAGCGAACGAGCCGTCGGCGGCCACCTTCGCCGTACCGGCGGCGAGCCACCTCGCATCGGGGTTCTGGTACTCCAGTCGCACCGAAGCACCGGAGCGCTTCGGCGAGGTCCTGCCCGCGAAGGCCACCCGCTCTCCCACGCTGATCTCGACCGGCCCGGCGGCGGCCAGCGTCACCTTCGGCTCGACCATCGACTGATAGGTGAACCGAGCCTTCCGGCTCACCTTGCTCGTCAGTCGCCCGGTCCGGACCCGGACCGCCACCATGCCCGCCTTGCCGGCCGGCGCGATCGCGACCACCCGTCTCTTCGAGACGTAGGTCGTCCTGACCTGGTGCTTGCCGAACAGCACGACGGACCGTCGGGTGAACCCGTGACCCTTGACGGTCACGCGGGTGCCCCCGACGGCGGCGCCCAGACGGGGGGAGACGCTCGTGACCGACGGCGTCACCGCCTTCTGCGGCTTCGCCGCAGACACCTCGGGCGAGACCCACGGCAGACCTAGCGCGCAGGACAGCGCCAGCAGCGTCACCAGTCGTCGCATCGAACCCCCCAGCACCGGCCGACGGCCGTCGTCTGCGGGCAGACTAGCCACGCATCAGGGGTTCTCGCGCCGTTTCGCCGGCGCCGCTCACTCCGCCTGCGCGACCATCCCGGCGAGGTAGGTGGCGAAGCCGCCGGGCACCCGGCCCATGGTCCGCCCCGAGGTGCGCACCGAGGTCGCGGTCGTCCACCGGCACCCGGCATCGCGCATGGCCGCGACCAGCAGGACGTCCTCGTGCAGCCGAACCGGCCGCAGCCCGCCGGAGCGCGCGTACGCCGCCAGCGTGAAGGCCAGGTTGGCCCCGTGCACGTGCGCCTCGGGCCGGCGGTGCCGGTCGCGCCACCGGTCCAGCACGCCCGACGGCAGGTCGGCGGGGTCGGGGTCCACGGCGCCGACCACCAGGTCGAAGCCCGCGGACGCCAGGGCCCACAGGTCGACCAGCCATCGCTCCGGGACGACGCAGTCCGCGTCGGTGCTGACGACGAGCACCCGCTCGGGAGGATGGCCCTCCGCCTGCGCGGCGACCCGCTCGACACCGGTGGCCCGGGCGACGCCCACGCTGGTGGCGTCGACGGCCACGGTGTCGACGCCGTACGTCGCCGCGACGGCCGCGGTGCCGTCGGTGCACCCGTCGAGGACCACCGTGGTGCGCACGACGACGCCCGGCAGGTCGGTCACGAGGGCGGTCGCTGCCGTGGCGACCGAGGCCAGGCAGGCGCCCAGCAGCTCCTCCTCGTCGTGGGCGGGCACGACGACGTGCACGACGTCGACGATCATGCCGTCGGCTCCGGGAGGACGTCGCCGCCACCGAGCAGAACGATGTCGACGTCCCGGTCGCGGTAGGCCGCCTGCTCGGTCCACGGGCCGGCTCCGAACGCCCGCCGCACCGAGGTCGCGTCCGGCACCCAGCCGTCGATCCGGTGCCGCCAGTGGCACAGCAGCACCACGCCGGCCGGGGCCAACGAGCCGCGGATCCGCTCCACCAGGCCGCGGAGCCCGCTCGGGCTCAGGAAGTAGGCCATCTCGGAGACCACGACGAGGTCGAGCTGACCGTCCGGCCAGTCGTGCGGCACCTCCAGGGACTCGACCCGGACGTGCGGACGGTCGGCGAGCCGCGAGCGCGCGGCGTCGACGGCGGTGGGGCTGCTGTCCACGGCGATCAGCTCGTCGCACCGGTCCGCGAGGCGCTCGGCCAGCGCACCGGTCGAGCAGCCGACCTCGAGGCCGCGGGCGAAGGTCCGGCGCGGCAGCATCGCCAGCGTGAGCTCGCGCTTGCGGCGCTCGTACCAGCGCTCGTCCACGCCCCACGGGTCCGGCTGCGCGCGGTGCAGGTCGTCGAGCGCGGTGTCCCGGCGCTGGTCGACGACGTAGACCTCGACCGACCCGTGGAAGTGGGCGAGGAAGCCGGGGTGCAGCAGCACCTCGTCACCCGGCTGCTCCGACAGCGGGAGCACCTGGGACGCGTGGGCGGCGATCGCCTGCTGCTTGCGCGACCGGGCCGCCACGGACAGGTCCAGCCGGCGCATCTCGCCCCACGGTGCGTCAGCGGGCGTGCCCCAGTGCCACCACCAGACGGGGTACTCGACCAGCGCGGCGTCGGTACGCCGGGCCGCGGTGGCCGCCGCCCGACCGGCCGCCTCGTGGTCGGGGTGACCGTCGTGCCGCCAGGGCGCGGCGACCAGGGTCCCCGCCCCGTCGCCGATCAGGTCGACGAGCCGGGCGGCGACGTCGGACTCGGCACCGGCCACCGACCCGTCCCCGAGCGCCATCCGGGTGAGCGCGGCGTGCGGGGCGACGGCGCGCAGGGCGTCCTTGGCCTCGTCGAGCCGTCGTTGTCCGAGGGCCTCGCGCGAGTGGGTGGGCGACGCGGGATGGCTGAGCTCGCCGGCCGTGAGCAGCACGAGGTCGATCTCGAGAGCGCGCTCGTGGGCGGTGGCCAGCAGGCCGCCGGCGCCCAGTGACTCGTCGTCCGGGTGCGCGGCGACGACCACCAGCCGGCGTACGCCGTCCAGCACCATCGGCTGCCGGTCCGTCCACCGCGGGTCCGACGACCAGACCTCCGCGGGGGTGCCGGTGCCGTCGTGGGTGAAGGCGGGGCGGGTCACCATGGCGAGGTCTCCTGGACGAGGCGGCCGAGAGCGGCGGTGTCGCGCTCAGCGTGGTGCTGGCGGAGGTAGACGCGCAGGTCGGCGACCCGCGCGGCGTGCTCCTCCTCGGACGTCAGCGGCGCCGGACCGAGGGCGTGGTCGGCGGCGACCAGCACGGTCTCGGCGGAGTCGGCGACGACCTGGCGGACCCGCAGCGCGGTGAGGGCACCCGCGTCCCCACCGATCGTCCCGGCGTCCACGGCCTCGGCCGCGGCGAGCAGCACGGCCGCCGCGGCGGTGAGCGCCGCGTCGACCCGCCCGAGGTGCAGCTGCCCGACCTGGTCGAGGTCGCGCTCGGCTGCCTGCCGCCAGAGGCGTCGGGCGAGCCCGATGCTCGCGCCGTACCAGACGGCCGCGACGCCGATCCCGCCCCAGGCGAAGCCGTCGCGCCGGAGGTACCAGCCCGGCTCGCCGACCGGGGACGCCGCCACCGCGGTGAAGTCCACCGCCGTGCTGCGGACCCGGCTCAGCCCGCGCGAGACCCACGGCGCGTCGACGGGCGTCACGCCCGGCTGCCGCAGGTCGACCTCGAACAGCTGGCGCCGCTCGTCGTCGACCCAGGCGGTCACCAGCGCGTGGGTGAGGTCCGCGGCCAGCGAGCACCAGGGCTTGCGACCGGTCAGCGTGTGCTCGGCGTCCGCGGTCAGCCTCGCGCCCGGCGCCTCGGCGGCCCAGACCCCCCAGGTCCCGTCGCGTGGTTCGGCGAGGATGGCCAGCGCGTCGAGGTGCGGCTCCACCGCGCGGGCGACCGTCAGGTCGACGGCACCCAGCGTCGCGAGGGCCTCCCAGAGGTGCGTGGTCCGGCCGTGCCCCGGAGCCGGGAGCCGCTGTCCCCACCGCTGCGCGAGCTCGAGCGCACGCCGTACGTCGCCGCGGGCTGCGTCCGCCTCCACCGCCAGCGTGGTCAGCTCGTCGTCGGGGAGGTGGCCCGGCCGCAGCGTCGCGGCCGACGGCAGCGGCGGAGTCATGGGGATGCGGTACCCAGATCCGCGGCGGCTAGCCGCCGCGGATCATGACGTCCTGAGCGCAGTGTCCCGGGCCCCTAGGCAGTCCTCGATCGGCCGGCGACACAAGCAGCGGCCAGGAACACGATGGCGATGGCCTAGGTGTACCCGGCCATCAGGTTGGTTGCACCTGGTCGCTGGTGCCCGGCACCTCGCGGACCCGGTACCCGACGCCGAACACCTGGATCCGGCCGTTGCCGGAGAGGAGGCCCCACAGCCCGCGCGGGAGAAGCAGCACGACGGCGATGGCGACCACGCCGAGCAGCACCAGGTACCACGAGCCGTAGTCCGCAAGCTCCTGCTCGAGGACGAAGAAGACCACCGCTCCGATGATCGGCCCCTCGATGCTGCCCAGGCCTCCGATGACGACGATGAAGATCATGAACGCGGAGTAGTTGACCGAGTAGATCGAGTCAGGTGAGACGCGCAACGAGTTGAGGGCGATCAACGCCCCGGCCATGCCGGCTCCCGCCGACGCGGCGACGTACACGATCCGGCGGCTGCGGTTCACCCGCACGCCGAGGCTCGACGCGGCGGTCGCGTTGTCGCGGATCGCCGTCAGGCCGAGCCCCAGTCGGCTGCGCATCACCAGGTAGGTCCCGAGGACGACGAGCACCATGAGTACGAGGGCTGTCCAGTAGACCTGGGCCACCCGGTCCACGCGGTCGACGCCGCTGAAGGCCGTCAGCGAGAGCCCCGACCCGCCCCCGAGTGCGTCGATCTGGGTCGTCGCGAGCTTGAAGACCTCCGCGACGACCCAGGTCCCGATCGCGAAGTAGCCGCCTGCGAGACGGAAGAGGAGGAACGACGTGGGAAGCGCCAGCAGCGCGCACACGACGCCCGCGAGCGGGACAGAGACGAGGAGGGGGATCCCGACGGTGTCCGCGAGGTAGATGACGCCGTACCCGCCCGCACCGATGAAAGCCTGCTGCCCGATCGAGATCATGCCGCCGTACCCGGCCATCAGGTTCCAGGTCACCGCGAGGATCACGAGGACGAAGAGCCCGACCAGGTTCGACAGCGTGCCGAGGTCGACGTGGTAGGGCACCCAACCGGCCAGCACCAGGACCGCGACGGCGACGAAGGCACCACCGACGTACGAGCTCGTGCTGCCTCGGCGCACCCGGATCGTCGGCACCTCGCGGAGAGTGCTGGCGCTGGGACTGGTCGTCATGCGATCGCCACCTTCGGCATCAGGCCGCTGGGGCGGAGGAGCAGGACGGCGAGGAACACCAGGTGGCCGGCGAGGATCCCGTACGCCGGATCCACCTGCGCGCCGATCGTCTGGGCGACGCCGAGCACCAGGCCGCCCACGAGCGTGCCCCACAGTGATCCGAGGCCGCCGATGATGACCGCTTCGAAGGCGAAGATCAGGACCATGTCGCCGTACGTCGGGGAGAACTGCGTGCTCATCCCGAGGAAGACGCCGGCCAGGGCCACCGTCGCGATGGCGATCGCCGTGGCGAGCGCGTAGACGTGCCGGTTGTCGATCCCCATCAGCGTGGCTGCGTCCGGGTCGTCGCTGGTGGCGCGCATGGCGCGTCCCGTCCTGGTCCGCGCCAGGAAGACCTGAACCGCACCGATGACCGCGACCCCGACGGCGAACGTCAGCACGGAGAACGTCCCGACCGCCAGCCCACCCCCGAGCGCGACGCTGTCGGTGCCCAGCGAGCCGATCTGGATGCTGCGGGAGTTGGCGCTGAACTGCTCCTGCAGGAGGTTCGCGGCAATGACCGCGACGCCGAAGGAGACCATCAACGGACTGAGCTCGCCATGGGCGAGCGCGAAGTTGAACAGGCCTCGCTGGAGCACGTATCCGACCAGGGCGAACACCGGGATCACGACGACCAGAGCCGCGAACGGCGGGATGTCGACCTGCTGGAGGACCCAGTACGCCGCGTATGCGGCCGCCACGGCGAGCACGCCGTGCGCGAGGTTGACGATGCGCATGACTCCGAAGATCAGGGAGAGCCCGCAGGCGAGCAGCGCGTACTGCCCGCCGAGCAGGATTCCCTGGATCACCGCGTTGACCCACTCCATCAGGTGTTCCTCACAGTCCGAAGTAGGCGTCGGCGACCTGCTGGCGACTGATGTCCGCCACCGGTCCTTCGAGGACGGTGCGTCCTTCGAGCAGGCACTGGACCCGGTCCGCCACCGCCAGCGCATGGCCGAGGTCCTGCTCGACCAGGAGCACCGTCGTGCCACGA
The DNA here is from genome assembly GCF_039543825.1 of Nocardioides conyzicola. Classification (NCBI taxonomy): domain Bacteria; kingdom Bacillati; phylum Actinomycetota; class Actinomycetes; order Propionibacteriales; family Nocardioidaceae; genus Nocardioides; species Nocardioides conyzicola. The sequence goes on from NZ_BAABKM010000002.1 coordinate 1,568,833, forward strand.
CCGGTGATCTGCGGCAGGGCCTGGTAGATCTCGCCGACGACGACCGGCGCCAGGCCCAGGGACACCTCGTCCAGCATCAGCAGGCGCGGGTTGGACATCAGGGCACGACCGATGGCGGCGGCCTGCTGCTCGCCGCCGGAGAGGTGGCCACCCATCCGAGCGCGGCGGTCCGAGACCAACGGGAACAGGTCGTAGACCGACTGCAGGTTCCACGGTCCGGGCCGCTGTCCGTAGCTGCCGACGAGGAGGTTCTCCTCGACCGTCAGTGACGGGAAGATGCGTCGACCCTCCGGGGTCAGCGCCACGCCCTGGGTGACGCGGCGGTGTGCGGAGACCCCGTCGATCCGCTCGCCGGCGAACCGGATCTCGCCGGACGTCGGCCGGACCAGGCCCGCGATGGTCTTGAGCAAGGTCGACTTGCCCGCACCGTTGGCGCCGATCACCGCCAGCGTCTCGCCCTCGTCGAGAGAGACCGAGAGCCCGTACAACGCCTGGAAGTCGCCGTAGTGGGCGTCGACAGCGTCGACCTCGAGGAGCCCGGTCACGGGACCACCTCCGCGGGCGAGCCGAGGTAGACCTCGAACACGCGCGGATCAGCCATCACGTCGGCGGGATCGCCGATCGCGACGACCTCGCCTGCGGCGATGCACATCAGCTCGTCGACCACCGCCATCAGCGCGTGCACGATGTGCTCGATCCACACCACGGCCAGCCCGTCGTCGCGGAGCCCCGCGATGACGTCGACCAGAGCGGGCAGCTCCCGCTCAGTCAGGCCACCGGCGATCTCGTCGAGCAGGATCAGCCGCGGCGAGGTCGCCAGCGCCCGGGCAAGCTCGAGCCGCTTGCGGTCGAGCAGGCGTAGCGATCCGGCCCGGGTCCCGGCGAGGTGCGCCAGGCCTGTCCTCACGAGGGCGTCGTAGGCCTGCTCGTGGGCGGCGCTCCCACGAGCACCACCCGCGAACCTGGCTCCGACCAACACGTTCTCGAAGACGGTCATGCCGCCGAACGGTCGCGGGATCTGGTAGCTGCGCCCGATCCCGATCTCGCTTCGCCGAGCGGCACCCACCCTGGTGACGTCCGCGCCGTCGAACGCGATGGTGCCCGAGTCGCTCGGCAGCGTGCCGTTGATCAGGTTGAGCAGGGTCGACTTGCCGGCTCCGTTGGGCCCGACGATCCCCAGGGCGCGTCCCGCCGGCACTTCGAAGGTCACGTCCGACGCTGTCACCACCCTGCCGAACCGTTTGCTCAGTCCGGAGACGCTCAAGAGAGCCGGCGTCGTCATCAGTTCAGGGTCTCCACCGAGCCACCCAGCGGGACGTCGGACGCCAGCGTGTTGGACACGACGACGAGGTCGAACGGGTGGTCCTGGTTGACCAGGCGCCACTGACCACCCGTGAGCGGCGTCTTGGCGACGTACGGCGGCAGGCCCTCGGCGCCCCACTCGACAGGACCGACGACCGTGTCGACCTTCAGGCTGCCGAGCGCCGCGGTGATGTCGTCGGCGTCCGTCGAGCCCGCCTTCTCGACCGCCGCCGCAGCGACCTCGAACAGCGCGTGGGAGAAGCCGAGCGGCTGGGTCCACTGCCGGTCCGTCGACTTCTCGTACGCGTCCGCGAGCTGCTGGGAGGAGTCCCCGGTCAGCGAGCTCTTGAACGGCGACGTCGGGTGCCACCACACCTCGGTGCCGAGGTTGTTCGCGGTGTCGCCGATGCCTTCGACCACCGAGGGGAACAGCAACGCCTTGCCGATCGTGGCGATCTTCGGCCGGTAGCCCTGCTGGATCGCCTGCTTCCAGAACGTCGTGAAGTCCGGCGGGATCGGGACGCCCATCAGGATGTCGTCGCCCTTCATCTTGGCGATCTGCGCCGAGAAGTCCTTGGTGCCGTTGGGGTACAGGCCGGGATTGTCGATCGTGACGCCGGAGTCCTTGACGAGCGTCGGGAAGTTCGCGCTCCAGGCCTCGCCGTCAGGGTCGTTCGGGAAGAGGCCCGCCGCCTTCTTGTTGGTCTCGACCTGGCTCCACATGTCGCTGTAGACGGCAGCCACGTCCTCGAGGCCCCAGAAGAAGTGGTACGTGTACTTCAGGTCGGCGGGCGTGTCCCCGCCCTCGCGGAAGGCGACGGTCTGCCAGGGGGCGACGGTGGTGATGCACGGCACGGAGTTGGCCTCGCACTGCTCGGAGACCGGGTTGACGATGTCGGGCGTGGACGAGGCGAGGATCAGGTCGGCGTCGTCGCTGTTGATGAGGTCAGAGGCCACCTCACCGGCGCGGGTCGAGTCCGACTGCGCGTCCTTCAGGATGATCTTGACCTCGACGTCCTTGCCGTCGACGGTCAACGGGTTGTCGGCGAAGTAGGCCTTCATCTGGTCGACGACGAACGAGTCGGCCTCGCCGAAGGGCGCCAGAGGGCCGGTCTGGGGTGACACGTAGCCGATCGTGAGGGTGGAGGTGTCGCCTTCGCTCGAGCCGCCGACGTCGCCGCCGCACGCCGAGGTGGCCAGCACCAGGGCGGCCACGGAGGTCAATCCAAGGTAGGACTTCTTCATGTTGTGCTCCTGTGGGTGATGAGTCGGGTCAGCGGGCGAGGACGCCGCGCAGGGCCTGGACGAGCGCGGCGGCCGGATCCTCGGCTGCGCTGTGCGAACGCCAGCCGACGTGGGCGTCAGGACGGACCAGCACGCAGCCGTCCTCGGCCACCTCGCGGAGCCGGGCCCAGTCGTCGTAGAGATCGGCGTAGTCGGCCTTGGGGCCGATCACGTAGGCACGAACATCGATCCCGAGCTCGACGGCCGCCTTGTGGGCGGCCTCGACCCAGGGGTGACCCGTCACCCCGGTGAGCAGCGTGAAGCCGCCCTTGCCGGCAAGGTCGTGGGTGCTGACCTGTCGGCCCTTGTCCCCGAGCCAGCAGTGCGGCAACCGGGCGCCGGGCCAGGTGGTCGCGTGGTAGTACAGCTCGGGGTCGCGCGTGTACGCCGGCTCCGGGGTCCCGTCCTTCACCACGGCTGCGGAGTCGTAGCGCTGTCCGAGCTCGACGCCGAGGGCGTTGAACTCGTAGTCCTTCAGCTCGAGTGCCTCGCGCAGAGCGGCGCGCTTGACGACGCCCTCCGGGGAGTCGTCGGCCAGGCCGTCGATCCCGGCCTGCATCTGCTCGACGTTCTGCGAGGTGTCCTCGAGGCCGAGCGCCTCGAGGATCGCGCCGAACTCCTCGATGCTCTTGTTGGCCCTGAGCACGATCTGCTTGCCGACCGGCGCTCGTTCGTCGTCGAAGGTGTCGAGCAGGGCTTCCCCTGCGAGCTCTTTGAGGACGTAGGCGAGCTTCCAGGCGAGGTTGTAGGAGTCCTGGATGGAGGTGTTGGACCCGAGCCCGTTCGACGGTGGGTGCCGGTGCACGGCGTCGCCGACGCCGAAGACCCGGCCCTCGCGATAGCGCTCGGCATACATCTTGTTGTTGCCCCACAGCGACAGGGACCTGATGGTGACCGGAACGGAGCTGTCGCCGATCAGGTTGTGCACGATCTGGATGGCCATCTCGTCGTCGAGGTCCGGTGGCGGCTGGTTGATGTCGTAGCCCCAGGTGATCAGCCACTCGTCCCACGGGCGGACCATCCGGATCAGGCCGAGGCCGATGCCGCCGATCGTCGCTCCGGGCTGCAGGACCCAGTAGAGGACGCTCGGGCGGTGCCCGACGAACTCGGTCAGGTCCGCGTGGAAGACGATGTTCATGCTGCCCGCGACGTCCATCTGGCCGGCCATCGGCAGACCCAGGTCGCTCACGACCTTGCTCCGCCCGCCGTCGGCGGCGATCACGTACCGGGCGCGGATGCGGAACTCGTGACCCGACAGCCGGTCGAGGACGGTGACGGTGACGCCGTCGTCGTCCTGCTCCAGGCTGACGTACTCGGTGTCGAAGCGGATCCGGCTGCCCCGGGAGGCCGCGTGCCCGATCAGGATCGGCTCGAACAGGGTCTGCGGCAGGTCGCAGTTCATCGACGGGCTGGCCATCCGGTAGTCAGCCTCGCGCACCGGGTGCGTTCCCCACGTGCGGATGCGACCGATCTCGTCGCCGGCAAGGCTGCTGCAGAAGACCGTGTCGCCCATCATCTCGTGAGGCGTCGCCTCGTCGATGATGTCCTGCTCGATCCCCATGTCGCGCATGATCTCGACGGTGCGCTGGTTGGTGATGTGCGCGCGAGGGGTGTTGGCGGTCCAGCGGTACTTGGTGATCACCAGGTGGTCGACGCCGTACGTCGCGAGGAACAGCGCCGCGGAGGCGCCGGCCGGACCGCTCCCGATGATGAGGACGTCGGTGTGCAGGTCCTCCTCGCGCTCGCCGTCGATGCCGGAGAGCGATCCCGGGTGACGGGGGCTGGTCTCGTGCTCGAGTGCCGGGTCGGTCATGCCTGCTCCTCGTTCTGGCCCTCGGTGCTGAGGACGACGTCGAACTCGGCGCGGGTCCAGGAGCCCTGGATCTCGCGCCCGGTCGGGTTGGGGGTGCCCGCGGGCTGCTCCACGAAGTCGACGACGAGGGACTCCTTGACACCGAAGACGGCGTCGCTGTCCTGGTAGGCGTCTCCGCGCACGAAGATGTGGGTCACCAGCCGGTGGTGGTCGTCGGCAGTGACCATGAAGTGCAGGTGGGCCGCCCGCATGGGTCCGCGGCCGGCCGCCGTGAGGAGGTCTCCGACCGGGCCGTCGTGCGGGATCGGGTACGGCGTCGGGGTGACGCCCCAGAACCCGTAGCGTCCGAGCTCGTCGGTGAAGAGGTGACCGCGGCCCTGCGTGCGGTCGTCGGGGTGCTGGACGTCGTACATGCCGTCGTCGTCGGCTTCCCACACGTCGAGTCGCGCGTCCGCGAGCGGTGTTCCGTCGGTCGAGGTCACCGTGCCGGAGACCCAGCAGGGCTGGCCGGTCGCACCCTGGGCGATGTCGCCACCGATCTCGATGCGCGGCGACCCGTCGACGAAGAAGGGCCCGAAGACCGTCGCCTCCGTGGCCAGCGGGTCGGGCGGCTGGTTGACCGCGATGGTCAGCATCGAGATGCCCAGCACGTCGGACAGCAGGATGAACTCCTGCCGCCTGTCGTCCGTGATGTCACCGGCGCGCTTGAGGAAGTCGATGCCGTCCTCCCATTCGCGCTCCGTGAGTCGCACCTCGCGCACGAAATCGTGAGCGTGGCGCACCAGGCTCTCCATCAGTTCGCGGAACCGGGGTGTGGTCGCACCGGCGAAGCTGGCGAGCACCTGGTCGGTCACGTACTCCTCGCGCGCGGCCTGCTCGGTCTCCTCGGAGACGTTCACGACGGGTTCCTCTCATCGTCAGCGGCCCGCAGCGGGGCCGCTCCTGACCAGGCGCGTCGCAGCAGCCTGTGGATGCTCTCCGCCGTCACCGCCCGGGGGTTGTCGGCGGGTGCGGCGTCGACGACCAACCCGGTCGCCTCCTCCAGCTGGTCCTCGCGCAGTCCCAGGTCGCGCAGCGCCCGGGGCGCGGCCAGGTCGTCGTAGAGGTCGATCAGCCCCGCCACGGACTCGGCCGCGCCGAGCGCCTCTGCCACGCGGTCTGCGGCTCGGGGAGCGTCGTCGGCGTTGTAGGCCAGCACGTGCGGCAGGACCACGGCGTGGGTGTCGGCGTGCGGCAGGTCGTAAGCGCCGCCGAGGACGTGGCAGATCTTGTGGTGCAGCCCCGACCCCGCTCCAGCGAAGGTCGACGCGGACAGGTAGGCCCCGTACAGGCACCCGGCCCTGGCATCGAGGTCGCCTGCATCGGCGACGATCCCGCGCAACGCCGGCGCCAGGGCGCGGATCCCCTCGGTGGCCATCGCGCTCAGCAGCGGGTTCGCTCGGGGCGCCCACAGGGAGTCGACGCAGTGTGCCATCGCGTTCAGGCCGCTGGCGACGGCGAGCGCTGTGGGCAGGGAGACCGACAGCTCCGGGTCGTACACGATCACGCGCGGCAGCACGACCGGATCCGTCCCGGTGGTCTTGCGGCGCGCCTCGGTCATCCCCCACACCGGCGTCGCCTCGGATCCGGCGTACGTCGTGGGCACGGCCAGGATCGGCAGCCCGGTGGTCAGCGCGACCGCCTTCGCGGTTCCCGTCGTCGAACCGCCCCCGATGCAGACCAGCAGGTCCGCCTCGATCTCCTGGGCGAGCGCGCGGGCCGCCTCCGCGACCTCGGCCGGGACGTGCGGACGCACATCGTGGAAGCGACCGCTCACCGGAAGGGCGCCGGCGAGCCGGTCGGCCAGCTCGGCCTCAGCGTGCGTGGCGATCAGCAGCACCCGCCGCGCGCCGAGGCGGTCGGCCTCCGTCACCAGGGAGGTCATCGCCGTCCCGGCGCCGAACACGACGCGCTGGGCGAACGTCTGGTGCTCGAAGCTCCCGATGCCCACAACTTCTCCCTCTCAGTGACGGCCCTCACACGCCGGCCGGACGCACCCACTATGTGATCGCCACCACGCATACGTCTAATCTCTATCTCTATGCCTACCGATAGGTTTTACGTATGGATCTGCGTCAGCTGCGCTACTTCGCCACCGTCGTCCACGAGGGATCGGTGTCCCGCGCAGCCACCCTGCTGAACATGACCCAACCGCCGCTCAGCGCCGCGATCGCCCAGCTGGAGCGCGAGCTCGGGGTCCGGCTCCTGGAACGGCACTCACGCGGGGTGGACGCGACCGTCGCCGGGGAGTTCCTCGCGCGTGAGGCGAGCCGGGTGCTCGCTCAGGTCGACGAGCTGACGACCGAGGTGCGCGGCATCGGGAGCGGACGCCTGGGACGGTTGACGATCGCGACCACGTCGCCCGTGGCCTGGGAGATCCTTCCCAACCTGTTGACGGCGTTCGACAAGCGGTCGCCGTCCGTGGAGTCGGAGATCGTCGAGTCCGACGACGCGGACGTGATCGACCGCGTGCGCGACCACCGGGCCGAGGTCGGCCTCGTCTACTGCACGCGTACGCAGCACCTCGACCGGCTGCGCGGTCGCGAGCTGGAGGTCGCGCTGATCCACCGGGAGCCCGTGGTCATCGTGATGGCAGCAGACTCTCCGCTCGCGGGGCTCGCCACCGTCAACCTGACCGACCTCGGTGACGAACGATGGGTGGTGCCGACCACCGACGGCGGCTTCCCCGGCCTCTCCGCCCACACGCGGGCGTCCTGGGAGCAGGTCGGCATCCACCCCGACATCAGGCGCACCGTCAGCAGCCTCAACACGCTCGTCCGGCTGGTCGCCGCCGGCATGGGCGTCGCCATGGTGCCCGCATCGGTGCGCGCGATCGCCGGTCTGGACCTCAGGGTGGCGCGCCTGGCGACCCCGTTGACCCCGATCGAGGCCGCAGTGGTCTGGCGTCGCAACGAGCGACCGTCGCCGGTCCTGTCGAGGTTCTTGCGGGCAGCGCTGGCCTCCGACGAGCCCGACAACCTCGGACCGTCGGTCGCCCGCCACCACACCGACGTCGACTGACCCTCGCCCGTCAGGGCGGCGGCCTCACCCCCGCGTCAGCGGCACGTCGAGGCGGTCGGCGAGCTCGTCGTACGACGTCCCGAACGTCTCGACCACGACCACGTCCGGACCGCCGACCTCGAAGACCGCGAGGTCGGTGTAGACCCGGGAGACGCAGCCGAGGCCGGTGAGCGGGTAGGTGCACTCGGGCACCAGCTTGGGGGTGCCGTCCTTGGCGAAGAGGGTCATCATCACGAAGACGCTCTTGGCGCCGATCGCGAGGTCCATGGCGCCGCCGACGGCGGGGATCGCGTCGGGGGCGCCGGTGTGCCAGTTGGCGATGTCGCCGCCGGCGCTGACCTGGAAGGCACCGAGGACACAGACGTCGAGGTGGCTGCCGCGCATCATCGCGAACGAGTCGGCCGAGTGGAAGTACGCCGCACCCGGTGGCTCGGTGACGGGGATCTTGCCGGCGTTGAGGAGGTCGCCGTCGACCTCGTCCCCGACGGCGGCCCGGCCCATGTTGAGCATGCCGTTCTCGGTGTGGAGGACGACGCCGGAGTCGGCGTCGAGGTGGTCAGCGACCAGGGTGGGCTGGCCGATCCCCAGGTTGACGTAGGCGCCGTACGGGATGTCCTGGGCGACCCGGGCCGCCATCTCGTCCTTGCGCAATGCCTGGCCGAGACTCATACCTGCACCACCCTGTCCACGTAGATGGACGGCGTCACGACCGCCTCCGGGTCGAGCTCGCCGGTCGCCACGACCGACGAGACCTGCACGATCGTGGTCCTCGCCGCGGTCGCCATCACCGGCCCGAAGTTGCGGGCGGTCTTGCGGTAGACGAGGTTGCCCATCCGGTCCGCGACGTGCGCGCCGACCAGGGCGACGTCGCCGCGGATCGGGTACTCCAGCACGTAGGTGCGCCCGTCGATCTCGCGCGTCTCCTTGCCCTCGGCCAGGGGGGTGCCGACCCCCGTCGGGCAGAAGAAGGCCCCGATCCCGGCACCCGCGGCGCGCATCCGCTCGGCGAGGTTGCCCTGCGGCACCACCTCGAGCTCGATCTCGCCGGCGCGGTAGAGGCCGTCGAACACGTAGGAGTCGGACTGCCGCGGGAAGGAGCAGATGACCTTGCGGACCCGGCCTTTCGCCAGCAGCGCGGCCAGCCCGGTGTCGCCGTTGCCGGCGTTGTTGGACACGATCGTCAGGTCGCTGGCGCCCTGCTCGATGAGCGCGTCGATCAGCTGCACCGGCATGCCGGCCATCCCGAACCCGCCGACCAGCACCGTCGAGCCGTCCGCGATCCCGTCGACCGCCTCGGCGGCGGTGTCGCAGAAGGTCGCGCTCATGACACGTTCTCCAGCACCACGGCCAGCGCCTGGCCGACGCCGATGCAGATCGCGGCCACGCCGTACCGTCCGCCGGTCTCCTGCAGCCGAGCGGCGAGGGTGCCGATGATCCGGCCGCCGGAGGCACCGAGGGGGTGGCCGATCGCGATCGCACCGCCCTTGGCGTTGACGATCTCCGGGTCGACCTTCCACGCATCGACGCACGCGATCGACTGCACGGCGAAGGCCTCGTTGAGCTCGATGGCGCTGACGTCGGCCCAGGTGATGCCTGCCCGGGCCAGCGCCCGCTCGGCCGCCTCGACCGGCGCGTAGCCGAACATCGGCGGCTCCACCGCCGAGACCCCACGTCCCGCGATCCGGGCGATCGGGGCGCGGCCGATGACGTCGGCGGCCGCCTCCGACCCGAGCAGCACGGCGGACGCCCCGTCGTTGAGCGGCGACGCGTTGCCGGCCGTGATGGTCCCGTCCTTGCGGAACGACGGCTTCAGACCGGCGAGCTTGTCGGCGGTCGAGCCGGGGCGGATGCTCTCGTCGCGCGCCAGGTCGACACCGGGCACGGAGACCACCAGCGCGTCGTAGAAGCCCGCGGACCAGGCCGCGTCGGCCAGCTCGTGCGAGCGCGCCGCGAACTCGTCCTGGCGCTCCCGCGAGATCGAGAACTTCTCGCCCAGCAGCTCGTTGGCCTCGCCCAGCGAGACCGTCCACTCCGCCGGCATCCGGTCGTTGACCAGCCGCCAGCCCAGCGTCGTGGAGACCGCGGTGACGTTGCCGGCCGGGAAGGCCCGCGACGGCTTGGGCAGCACCCACGGCGCCCGGGTCATCGACTCCACCCCGCCGGTCAGCACCACCTCGGCGTCGCCGGACTCGATGGTGCGCGAGCCGATGATCGCGGCGTCCAGCGACGAGCCGCACAGCCGGTTGACCGTCGTGGCCGGGACCGACACCGGCAGCCCCGCCAGCAGGACGCCCATCCGGCCCACGTTGCGGTTGTCCTCGCCGGCCTGGTTGGCGCAGCCCCACACGACGTCGCCGATCGCAGCGGGGTCAAGGCCCGGCGCCTGGGCGAGCGCACCGGTGATCGCGGTCGCGGCCAGGTCGTCGGGGCGCACCTCGGCCAGCGCGCCGCCGAAGCGGCCGAAGGGCGTGCGGACGGCGGCGTACAAGTAGGCGGAGCTCATGCCGTCGAGCGTAGGCCGAGGAGCGCGATCAACTCCAATACCTAATCTCCCTGGATTGATAATCTGGATGCATGGAGCTGCGACACCTGCGGTCGTTCACGATGCTGGCCGACGAGCGACACTTCGGCCGAGCGGCGACGCGACTGCACATCGCGCAGCCCGCCCTGTCGCAGCAGATCAAGCAGCTGGAGCGCGAGCTCGGGATCCCGCTCTTCACCCGGTCGACCCGGCGGGTGGAGCTGACCGAGGCGGGCATCCGCTTCGCCGATCACGCGCGCACGGTCCTGGGTGACGTCGCCCGGGCCGAGTCCGACATGGAGCTGCTGGTGTCCGGCCGCGCAGGACGGGTGTCCGTGGGCTTCGTCGGCACGGCGACGTACGACGTGCTGCCGCGGGTCGCGCGCGAGGTGGCCCGCGAGCTCCCTGACGTCGAGCTCGGCCTGCGCGGGGAGCTGCTCTCCCCGGCGCTGGTCACCGGCGTCGGGGACCACACCTTCGATCTGGCGCTGTTGCGCCCAGGTCCCCTCAACCACGCGGACCTGACACTGCGCCGACTGCGCACCGAGCCCCTCGTCGCCGTGCTCCCCGTGCACCATCCACTGGCGGGGGCACGACGGATCCGCCTGTCCCAGCTCGCCGATGAGCGGTTCGTGATGCACCCCTCCAGCGATCGCTCCTCGATGCACGAGGAGGTGCTCCGCGCCTGCGCGGCCGCGGGCTTCGAGCCGTCGATGATCACTGAGGTCGGCGAGACCGCCACCCTGGTCGTCTTCGTCGCAGCCGGGCTGGGGGTCGCACTCGTCCCCGCACCCGTGCGCAGCCTCGGCCTCGACGGAGTCGCCTACGTGGCCCTCGTCGACCCGCCGACCGTCGACCTGGCGCTGGCCACGCGCACCGACGACGACTCGCCCGCGGTCCGGCGCGTGGCCGACATCGTGGCGAGGTGCGCGTCGGCCTGAGGCGATGTGCGGATATCCCTGACGAGCGCCGGCGAACCGTGCAACGATCCGGCGTCCAACATCGGGGTTGGCCGACCGGGTCCCCTCTCCGATGGTCCGCCGTGCCTAGGAAACCGTCGACGATGACCTCCACCACCGTCCGCCTGCTCGCCCTCGCCCTGCTCCTGCCGATCCTCGGGCTCGTCGCCAGCCCGGCCCGGGCCGCGGCCCCGAGCGACTACGTCACCATGGTCGGCGACCAGGACGACTACGTCTCCGGTGGCGCGACCCACCTCTACCGCGGGGCCGCGGCCGGCATCACGCTCTCCGGCTCGGCGGAGAACGGCATCACGGTCGACGCAGGCGACGGCGCCAGCTCCTCGTTCACGTTCATGTTCAGCGCGGCCCCCGGAGAGTCCCTCGCTGCGGGCGACTACGTGGACGACCAGGGCGGCGCGGACGACGGCGCCTCGATCATGATCTTCGGCGAGGGCCGTGGCTGCGCGGCGACCGGCCGTTTCACCATCCTCGACGTGGACCCGGACGCGACGCGGCTGTGGCTGCTCTACGAGCAGCACTGCGACGGCGCCGACGCGGCATCGTTCGGCGAGATCCGCATCAACGAGCCGGCGATCGACGCCGAGCTGCTGACGGCCCCGACGCGCGTGATCTGGCCGGAGCGCTACCCCCGGCAGGCCGGCAGGAAGGTCCCGGTCAGGTTGGTCAACACGGGCACCGGCCCGATCACGGTCTCCTCCGCGTCGGTCACCGACGGCGCTGCCGACTTCACGGTCGTCGCCAACGGCTGCAGGACGATCGCCGCAGGCGCCAGCTGTGCCGTCACCCTGGGCTTCACCCCCACCAGTGCCGGACCGAAGCACGGCACCCTCACGATCGTCGACTCCACCACCGCGGGTGCGCACACCGTCGCGTTGGGCGGGTCGGGCACGTCTGGCTACACGACCTGGCGGATGCGCAGCCAAGCGGCGGACTACATCGGCGGCGGTGCCGACTACTCCTACACTCCCCTGAACTCCACGATCAGGGCCTCCGGCACCCCGACGGGGGTGCACGTCGCCAGCGACAGCTGGACCGCCGACTTCGAGCCCGGCTCGGGCGACGAGCTGCGGCCGGGCACCACGTTCACGGGCGCCACCCGCTACCCGTTCAACGAGTCCGGTCCTGGGCTCGACATCTCCGGACAGGGGCGCGGCTGCAACAGCCTGACCGGCACGTTCACCGTCCACGAGGCGACGTACGACGACAAGGACCGGCTGCGGAAGCTGTCGGTGTCGTTCACGCAGCACTGCGACGGCGGTCGGCCCGCGCTCTTCGGGTCCATCACCTGGCGGGCTGACCAGCCCGGCGCGCCGCTGCCGCCCCGGGTCGGCGTGACCACCGACCGCGCCACCTACCGCTACGGGCAGAAGGCGGTGGTGACGGTGAAGGCCTCCGACGCCGACGTGGTGTCCGTCTACGCGACGCAGCCCGGGCACCCACGGCGGCTGGTCCGCACCGGCCCCGTGGACAGCGCGGGCCGCCTCACCGTGCGGGTCCCGATGTCCCGCACCACCACGTTCACCGCGACCGCCGACGGCGGTGACCTGGCCGATGCCTCGGCGTCGAAGCGGGTCCGCGTAGCGGCGCGGGTGAGCGCGAGCGCCGTACGAGCCCTGCGTCGGTCCGGCAAGAGCTCGATCTACTCGGTGACCAGGTCCGCGTGGCTCAAGGCGAAGGTCGCCCCGGCGCATGCGGGCGACTGCGTGTACTTCCGTGCGGAGTTCAAGGTCCGTGGCCGGTGGGGCTACCCGGCGAAGACGAAGTGCGTGCGGCTCGGTCGCGCGAGCAGCGCGATGGTCTACCTACCCGGTGACCGGGCCTATCTCGGCATCCCGATCAGGATGCGCGCGGAGTGGCGCGGTGACGCCGAGAACGCCGCGGCCCCCAGCGGATGGAGCTACGTGCAGTTCGTCGCTCAGCGCTAGTCGAGGTCCCTAGAGGAGCCCCTCCTCCACCAGCACCCCGGACGCGATCCGGAACGCGGTGTTGGCGTCGGGGACCCCGCAGTAGATGGCGGACTGCAGGATCACCTCCTTGATCTCGTCCACGGTCAGGCCGTTGCGGAGCGCGGCCCGCACGTGCATCGCCAGCTCCTCGTGGTGGCCGCGGGCGATCAGGGCGGTGAGGGTGATCATCGAGCGCGACCGGCGGTCGAGGCCGGGTCGGGTCCAGACCTCGCCCCAGGCGTACGCCGTGATCAGCTCCTGGAAGTCCCGGGTGAAGTCGGTGGTGCCGGCGACCGCCCGGTCGACGTGCGCGTCGCCGAGGACCTCGCGTCGCACGGTCATCCCCGCGGACTCCTCGGCCCGCGGCATCTCCCCCAGGAAGTGCTCGCGCAGCAGCCGGGCCACGACCTCCGGCGCCTCGGCCGGGGCGAGGTGCGCGACGCCCTCGAGCTCGACGTACCGTCCGTCCGGCACGCCCTCGGCGATCTCGCGCAGCTTGTCCGGCGGCGTGGCGACGTCGACGCTGCCGGCGACCGCGAGGACGGGGACCCGGACGCGACCGAGCTGGTCGCGGACGTCGTACGCCGCGAGCGCGCCGCAGACCTGGACGTAGCCCTCGTCGACCGCGTCGGACAGGGCGTGCAGGAGGGCGGAGGCCCGCTCGGGCTCGCGCTCGACGAACCCGGGCCCGAACCACCGCTCCGCCGAGCTGCTCACCATCACGGGCGTGCCCGACAGCGCGACCTGGCTCATCCGGCCGGTCCACATCTCCTCGGACCCGATCTGCGCGCCGGTGCACAGCAGCGCGGCGGCGACGACCCGGTCGGGGGCTTCGAGCAGCAGCTGCAGCCCGACCGCGCCACCCACCGAGTCACCGGCGTAGAAGAACGACCCGCGGGGCTCGCCGCGCTCGGTGAGCACGTCGTCGACGACGCGCAGCACGCCGGTCGCGAGCTCGGCGATCGTGAACGGCTCCTCGGGCACGCCCCGGTTGTGACCGTGCCCGGGCAGGTCCCAGGCGACGACGTCGAAGACGTCGGTCAGGCCGGTCGCGCAGGCACCCCACAGCGTGGTGGCCGAGGTGCCCAGCGACGGTCCGAGGACCAGCAGCGGCAGCTCGGCGCGGTGTCGGGCTCCGGTCATCCGGACGACGGTGATGCTCGGGATCACGAGGGCTCCTCAGGGGTACGGCGGGCGCGGGCGACCACCTGGTCGACGTACGCCGTCGCGTCGCCGAGGTACGTCGGCGCGGGGTCGTCGGTGATGCTGCGCTGCTCGGCGAGCACGGCGTCGCCGGCCGCGGCGAGCGTCGCCGCCATCCGGTCGGTGTCGACGCGCAGGTCGGTGACCAGCTCGGCGGTCTGGGAGGCGGCGACGAGGGTCCGGCGGACGAGGTCGCGCAGCGTCGCCCACTCGGCGTGCCAGCCGCCGTCGGCCCGGTCGTCGACCTGCTGCGCGGCGGCGAGGTGCAGCGTCGCAGCGAGCTGCGGGGTGGTGAGAGCCGCGCGCCGCACCAGCACCGAGAGCACGGGGTTGGCCTTGTTCGGCATCGTCGAGGAGCCGCCGCCGCTGCCCTCGGCCAGCTCGCCGATCTCCGGGCGGGACAGGGTGAGCACGTCGTTGGCGATGCGGGCGCAGGCATCCGTGCAGCCGACGAGGGCGTCCCCGATCCGGGTGACCGGGGCGCGGGTGGTGTGCCAGCGAGGTACGTCGGCCGGCGACTCCCGCCCGAGCTCGACGATCGCCGCGCGGGTGCCGGCTGCGCCGCCGAGCTGCTGCGGGAAGGCCAGGCGCGCCAGGTCGTCGTCGGCGTCGAGCACGGCCGTCAGCCAAGCCGCGATCCGGAAGCCGAACGTCGTGGGCACGGCGTGCTGCGTCAGCGTGCGCGCCACCATGGGCGTGCCGCGGTGCTCGGACGCGAGCGCGGCGAGCCGGTCGGTGACGACGCGCAGGTCGCGGCGCAGGGTCGCCACCGCCGAGTCCGCCATCCGCATCAGCGCGGAGTCGACGACGTCCTGGCTGGTGAGGCCGCGGTGCGCCTCGGGGTGCTGCTCGCGCAGGATCCGCAGCAGCGGGATCACCGGGTTGCCGCCGGCCTCGGCGTCGAGCGCCAGCTGCTCGGCGTCGACCGGGGTCGAGAACCCGCGGCCGAGCCAGTCCTCCTCCACCGCGAGCATCGCGCCCACGAAGTCCTCGGCGGAGAAGTGCGAGCCGGCACGTTCGTCCCCGGGCCAGAACAGGTCCGTCATGGGGTCAGTCTTGCGCGTGCGTCAGGAAGACGGTCTCGCCCTCGCCCTGGAGCCGGATGTCGAAGACGAAACCGCGGTCGTCGGCGCGGGCGGCCAGGCTCGGCCACTGCGCCGGCGCGGCGCCCGGGAGGTAGGCCCGGGTCAAGAGCCGGTCGAGGAGGCCGCGTGCGAAGACCGTGACCGCGAAGTACGGCGACGCGCCGCCCGGTCGCAGGGTCGAGAACTGGTAGTGCCCGGTGCGGTCGGTGGCCGCCCGGCCCCAGCCGGTGAAGGTGTAGCCGTCGCGGTGCAGCGACCCCGGGGCCTGCGGGACCGACCCGTCGGGCGCGGCCTGCCACAGCTCGATCAGCGCGTCGGGCACCGGGTCCCCGGCCCCGTCGTACACGCGACCGTGCAGCCGGATCGCGTCCGGTCGCGTCGGCGGGACGAGCTCGCTGTCGCCGGCGTACGGCAGGGCGTAGCCGAAGAACGGCCCGACGGTCTGGCCGGGCGTGGGTGCGAGCGTCATGCGTCGTCCTCCTCGAGCGGGGTGCGGTGGCTGCCGGTCAGCACGATGTCCCACCGGTAGCCGGTGCACCACTCGTGGGTGGTCACGTCGTGGTCGTACGTCGCGACCAGGCGGTCGCGGGCGGCCGGGTCGACGATGGACTGGTAGATCGGGTCGAGCGCGAAGAGCGGGTCGCCGGGGAAGTACATCTGGGTGATCAGCCGCTGGGTGAACTCGGTGCCGAAGAGCGAGAAGTGGATGTGCGCCGGCCGCCACGCGTTGTGGTGGTTCTTCCACGGGTAGGGCCCGGGCTTGATCGTCGTGAAGCGGTAGACGCCGTCGCCGTCGGTCAGGCAGCGGCCCATCCCGGTGAAGTTGGGGTCGATCGCCGCCGGGTGCTGGTCGCGCTGGTGGATGTAGCGACCGCCGGCGTTGGCCTGCCAGATCTCGACCAGCTGGTGCCGCACGGGCCGCCCGTCGCCGTCGGTGACCCGCCCGGTGACGACCATCCGCTCGCCGATCGGCTCGCCGCGGTGCTGGATGGTCAGGTCGGCCTCGAGCTCGCCGACGTCGCGCTGCCCGAAGACCGGTGCCCAGAGCTCGATGCCCTCCGGGTCCACCTGCTGCGGCGCCTTGGTCGGGTGCCGCAGGATGCTGGAGCGGTACGGCGGGTAGTCGAGCCGCACGTCGGTCTCCGTCACGCCCGCGGCGCCGTACTCCTTCGAGATCGCCTCGATCTCGGCGCTGAGGTCGGCCTGGCTGGCGAGTTCGCTCACAGGCCCGACCGTAGGGAGACCGGTGCGTGCCTGACGACGGCCGGCTTCCGTTCAGTGGAAGACTGCTCCCATGGCCGGCAACAGCGGAAACCCGGGAGCGTCCGTCACCTCGCGCGCCCTGGCGCTGCTCGGCGCGTTCGACGAGCACCACCGGCGGCTCACCCTGACGGAGCTCGCCGAGCGGGCGGAGCTGCCGACGCCGACCGCGCACCGGCTGGTCGGGGAGCTGGTCGCGTGGGGCGCGCTGACCCGCACCTCGACCGGCACGTACGCCGTCGGCCGCCGACTGTGGGACCTCGGCCTGCTGGCGCCCGTGCAGACCGGGCTGCGCGAGCTCGCGTCGCCGTACCTCCACGACCTCTACGGCGCCACCTTCGCGACCGTGCACCTGGCGGTCCGCGACGAGACCGAGGTGCTGTACGTCGACCGGCTGGCCGGGCACGCCTCGGTCCCGGTCGTCAGCAGCATCGGCTCCCGGCTGCCGCTGCACGCGACCGGTGTCGGCAAGGTGCTGCTCGCGCACGCGCCGGCCGACGTGCAGCAGCGGGTGCTGGCGGACCTGCCCCGGATCACGCCGTACACGATCACCCAGCCGGGCCTGCTCCGTCGCCAGCTCGGCCGCGTGGTGCGCGACGGCTACGCCACCACCACCGAGGAGATGAGCCTCGGCGCCTGCTCGCTCGCCGTCCCCATCCGCCGCGGCCCCGACGTGGTCGCCGCGCTGGGCATCGTGGTGCCGTCGCTCAAGGACCGCGCCAAGCTCGTCGGCGCCATGCACGTCGCCGCCCACGGCATCGGCCGCTCCCTCGGCTAGGTGTTCCGCCCAGCGGAAGACGCCCCTGCTCGGACCTGGTGACCGGAGGACAGACTGCCGGCATGCGTACCCAGGTCGCCATCATCGGCGCGGGCCCGTCCGGGCTGCTGCTGTCCCACCTGCTCGCGGCCGACGGCGTCGAGTCCGTGGTCCTCGAGACCCGGTCCGAGGAGTACGTCGCGGGCCGGATCCGGGCCGGCATCCTCGAGCAGTCGACCGTCGACCTGCTCCGCGAGGTCGGCCTCGGCGAGCGGCTCGACCGCGAGGGCGACCCCCACCGCGGCATCTACCTCCAGTGGCCCGACGAGCGTCACCACCTCGACTTCGTCGACCTCACCGGCAGGTCGGTCTACGTCTACGGCCAGACCGAGGTGCAGAAGGACCTGGTCGCGGCGTCGCACGCCCGCGGCCAGGAGGTCCACTACGAGATCACCGACACCGCGCTGCACGACCTCGAGACCGACCGGCCGTCGGTGACGTTCACCGACCGGGACGGTGTCGAGCAGCGGCTGCAGGCCGACGTCGTGGTCGGCTGCGACGGCTCGTTCGGGCCGTCGCGCGAGGCGGTCCCGCAGGCGGTACGACGTACCTGGGAGAAGACGTATCCCTACTCCTGGCTGGGGATCCTCGCCGACGTCGCCCCGTCGACCGACGAGCTGATCTACGCCTGGCACCCCGACGGCTTCGCCATGCACTCGATGCGGTCGGCGTCGGTCTCGCGCCTCTACCTCCAGGTCCCCAACGAGACCTCGATCGACGACTGGTCCGACGACCGGATCTGGGAGGCCCTCGCGACCCGCCTCGGCCACGGTCAGGACGGGTGGCAGCTCACGCCCGGTCCGGTGACCGACAAGAGCGTGCTCCCGATGCGGTCGTTCGTGCAGCAGCCGATGCGGCACGGCCGCCTCTTCCTCGCCGGCGACGCGGCTCACATCGTCCCGCCCACCGGCGCCAAGGGGCTCAACCTCGCGGTCGCCGACGTCGCGCTGCTCGCGCCCGCCCTGGTCGGCCTGCTGAGGAAGGACGACCACGGCCTCGCCGACGCCTACTCCGACACCGCGCTGCGCCGGGTCTGGCGCTGCACGCACTTCTCCTGGTGGATGACGACGATGCTGCACACGAGCGGCGATCCGTTCGACGAGCAGCTGCAGCTCTCGCAGCTGCGCTGGGTCACCTCGAGCGAGGCCGGTGCCACCGGGCTCGCCGAGAACTACGCCGGCCTGCCGATCGGGTTCTGAGCATCCGCCCGCACTCACAGCCTGCGTACAGGAAGTCCTCGGTCTATCAGCAGGATCGTCGGTTGAACTTGCGAGCATGACCGACCACGACCCGTCATCCGACGACACCACCCCGATCGGGCGCATCCAGCCCGAGACCGCGCCCCCGGCGTACGACCCCTACGGCAACCCGTACCAGGACCCGTACGCCGCCCCGTTCCAGCAGGCTGCCGCCCACCCCGCCCCGGCCACCGCCCACCGCGCCGGCTGGAGCTGGCGCTCGTCGCTCGCCGGCGCCGTCGCCGGCGGCGTCATCGCCGCGTCGATCGCCGTCCCCGTCAGCTGGGCCTTCGCCCACGACAGCGGGCAGACCACGACCGCCGACGCCCCGGCCGCCGCCCCCCAGCAGCCGCAGACCGTCCCCGGCGAGGGCTCGGGCCAGGCGCCCGACCAGGGCCAGGGTGGCGGCTTCGGCTACGGCGCCCCGGACGGCCAGCTCGGTGGCAACACCAGCACCCAGGAGGGCGACCAGACCGACGCGACCGCCGACCAGTCGCAGGGCGTCGTGCTGATCGACACCCAGACGACGGCCGGCGAGGCGGCCGGCACCGGCCTCGTCCTCGACTCCTCCGGCGTGGTCCTGACCAACTACCACGTCGTCGAGGGCTCCACGTCGGTCAAGGTCACGATCGCGACGACCGGCGACACCTACGACGCCACCGTCATCGGCCACGACCAGGCCGCCGACGTCGCGCTGCTCCAGCTCAAGGACGCCAGCGGCCTGGCGACCGTCAAGCTCGACGACGACGGCGACCCGGCCGTCTCCGACGACGTCACCGCGGTCGGCAACGCGCAGGGCCAGGGCTTCCTGTCCGCCTCGACCGGGACGGTCGTCGCGCTCGACCAGTCGATCGACACCCAGTCGGAGGGCACGGTCGAGGGCGAGCACCTCACCGGGCTGATCGAGACCAACGCGTACGTCGTGGGCGGCTACTCCGGTGGCGCGCTCCTCGACGACGAGGGCGAGGTCGTCGGGATCACCTCGGCCGCCTCCAGCGGCGGTCAGGTCCAGAGCTATGCCGTCCCGATCGACGACGCGCTCGACATCGTCCAGAAGATCGAGGACGGGACCAGCTCCGGCGACGTGCAGGTGGGCCCCTCGGCGTACCTCGGCATCGCGATCAGCCAGGACGCCGCCGCGACCACCGGCGGCGTGGTGGTCGGCCAGGTCCAGAGCGGCGGCGCCGCGGCCCAGGCCGGCATCGAGGCGGGCGCGACCATCACCGCGATCGACGGCACCACGATCACGTCGTACGACGTGCTGCGGTCGACGCTCGCGGGCTACCGGCCCGGTGACTCGGTGACGCTGCGCTGGACCGACACGTCCGGGGCCAAGCACAGCGCCCAGGTCACCCTCGGGGAGTCCCCCGTCAACTGACGCTGGTCCAGACCACGTGTCGCCCGTCACAACCTTCCGGTTCTCCCCTCGTTGCTCGTGGGTACGAGACGCTCGCCCGCCACAACGGGCCAGTGACAACGAGGGGAGAACTCATGTTCAGGCAGGTCATGAAGGGACTGCTGGCACTGTGCGTGGTGGCAGCGATGTCCTTCGCCGGTACGACGTCGGCGTCGGCCGCGAGCGACAGCGCCGCCCGGTCCGGGAGCGTGGCGAAGGCGGGCGCGCCGTGCGCCAAGCAGAAGCAGAAGGTCGCCAAGACCACGAAGAAGGCGCACCAGGCGGACAAGCGCGTGAAGAAGGCCAAGAAGGCCAAGAAGCGCGCCGACTCGGGCAAGCAGCGGCACGCCGCGAGCAAGAAGCTGAAGAAGGCCAAGAAGCAGCAGCGCAAGGCGCACCGCCAGGCCGCCAAGGCCAAGAAGGCGCTGAAGAAGTGCCGGAAGGCCCACAGCGGCGGTGGCGGCAGCGACAGCGCCACCGTCGTCCAGCAGTGCCGCGACGCCGGCCTGCCCGCCGAGGTCTGTGAGGCGGTCGGGGCCCTGCCCGACCCGACGGGTGGCGCCGGCGATGCCGACCTCGCCCAGCAGTGCGTCGACGCCGGGCTCCCGGCGGAGCTCTGCAACGCGGTGTCGCAGCTGCCGCCACCCCCGGACCCGTCGGACAACCCGCTCTGCGGCCTCGGTCTGCCGGTCCCGCTCCCGATCTGCACCGACGGGATCCCCCGCAAGGCAGCGCACGCCAGCGCCGCCTGAGCACTAGGTTCGCGTCGTGGACGCGATCCTGGCGGCGGTCGTGGTCGTCATCCTCGTGGTGGCGACCGCGGCCGCCGTCCGTGCGAAGCGGGCCGGCCACCCGCTCGGCGCCGGCATCAGAGGCGTCGGCGCCGCGCGGAGCATCGCGACCGGGCTGGGCGTCGCCGCGGCCGGGATGCTCACGACCACCGGGCTGATGGCCCTCGCCGGCGTCGCCCACATCGACGGGATCGGCTTCGACCCCGGCGTGCTCCTGCTCGGGGCGCTGGTCTTCACGCTGTCCGGGTACGGCGAGGAGCTGCTCTTCCGCGTCCTGATGCTCGGCGGGCTGGTCCGCCTGACCGGGCGGCCGTGGCTCGCGCTGACGATCATGGCTGCCGCGGTCGGTGCGTTCCACGTCGCGACCACCGACCACACGACCGTGCTCTCGGTCGTCAGCAGCACCCTCGGCGGCGTGATGTACGGCGTCGCGTTCCTCCGCACCGGCACCCTGTGGCTCGGCCTCGGCGTGCACATCGGCTGGAACTGGATCCAGGGCACGCTGCTGGGCTTCACCGTCAGCGGCACCGACGACTACAGCGGCGCGCTCCTCGACGTGCACACGACCGGTGCGGCCTGGCTCGGTGGCGGCCCCTACGGGCCGGAGGGCAGCGTGCTGTCGCTGGTGGGCCGGCTCGTGATCATCGGGCTGGTCCTGGCCGTCACGGCACCGGGTCGCCCTGCACGCGGTACTTCCGGTAGGAGTACGCCAGCAGCCCGAGGGCGATGAAGCCCGAGAGCACCAGCGTGATCCCGGTCGCCGGGCCGCCGACGAGCCACCACGAGTCGCGCACCGGCCACCAGCCGGGGGCAGCCGGGTCGACGATCCAGAGCACGCCGAACCCGAGGATCGCCAGGCCGCCGAGCGTCGAGAGCGCGACCCGCCACCAGGTCTCGACACCCTCGGCGGCGGCGCGCTTCGCCATCCGCTCGACCGGCTCGAGCCGGCGCTCGGCCCACTCGTACTGCTGGGACAGCACGACCAGGCCCGCGAAGAGCATCAGCAGCCCGGGGCCGGGCAGCACCAGCGCGGCGATGCCCGCCAGGATCAGGGTCCAGCCCACGATCTCCAGCAGGATCCGCTTCGCGTGCCGACCGCCGGGGAACCCCATGCCGGAAGCCTGCCAGACCGCGTCAAGCGCGTCAGGCGGCCAGGCTCAGGTCGTCGCGCGCGACGTCCGGGTCGATCCCGTCGGGCAGCCGCACCAGGCGGGCGTGCACGTGCGGGGGTACGGCGAGCCGCGTCAGGATCAGCACCGCCCCGCTCGTCGCGACCAGCGCGTAGATGAGGTTGGCGTCGATGTCGGCGATCAGGCCGTAGGCGCCGGCCAGCGAGGCGTCGACGATGAGCATCGCCCATCCCGAGGCCGCGATCGCCGAGACGTCGTGCGAGCGCCACGCGGTCACGGCGGCGGGCCCGACCATGAGCGCGATCGAGCAGCCCAGCGCGACGACGATCGGGGTGGAGCCGAGCACCGGCACCAGGGCCGTCAGCGTCGCGATCGTCAGCGCCCAGACGGCGGGCAGCCACATCCGGTCGCGGTTGCCGCCGCGGCGCCAGGCCAGCAGCATCGCGCCCGCCGTACCGGGCAGGGCGAGGAACGCCGGCAGGATCACCCACACCTCGTGCTCGACCACGCCGAAGACCGTCCAGGCGATGCCGCTGACCGTCGAGTTCGCGAGCGCGGCGACGCTCACGCCGGCGGCGGTGCCGCTGCGCGCGAGCTTGCGCATCTGGGGGACGGTGTAGGCGAACGCGAGGAGCGTGCCGGCCAGGCCGACGACGGTCGCGAGCGAGAGGTTCACGGGCGTGCTTTCTTCGGGAACAGACGACGGCCGCCATGTGCGAGCACGTGGCGACCGTCGGCGGAGCTGACGTGGGGATCGGTGGTCGGCGGCGTCACGCCTGCCGACCGGACAAGTCTACCGACCTTCCGGACCGTTCCCGACCAAAAGTAAGCCCCGTCAGGGTGATGTCACCCACAGATCTTCCGGCATTCATCTTTCAGGGCCGGAAGATGTCCCGTTTCAGCGGCCCTTCCAGACCGGCGGGCGCTTCTCCGCGAACGCCGTCGCGCCCTCGGTGGCGTCCTCCGACACGAAGACCGGCATCATCACCTCGCCCTGCTTGGCCCACATCTCGTCGGCGGACCAGTCGGACGAGGTGCGGGCGATCTGCTTGGTGACGGCGACGGCGAGCGGACCGTTGCCGGCGATCGCGGCGGCGAGCTCGAGCGCTCCGGCCAGCGCACCGCCCTCGGGGGTCACCCGGTTGACCAGGCCGAGCTCGGCAGCGCGGGCCGCCGTGATCGGGTCACCGGTCAGCAGCATCTCCAGCGCGATCGCCTGCGGGATCCGCCGCGGCAGCAGCATCGCCGCGCCGGCCCCCGCGACCAGGGCGCGCTTGACCTCCGGTACGCCGAGCTTGGCCGTCTCGGCGGCGACGACGAGGTCGCACGCCAGCAGCAGCTCGAACCCGCCCGCCACGGCCCAGCCCTCGACCGCGCCGATGAGGGGCTTGCGGGGCGGTCGCTCGGTGATCCCCCCGAGGCCCCGGCCCTCGATGCTCGGCACCTCGCCTCGGAGGAACGCCTTGAGGTCCATGCCGGCGCTGAAGGTCCCGCCGGCGCCGGTCAGCACGCCGACCCGGAGCTCGTCGCTCGCGTCGAGCTCGTCGACCGCTGCCGCGATCCCGGCCGCGACCGCCCCGTTGATCGCGTTCTTCGCCTCGGGCCGGTTGATCGTGATGACCTGGACCCCGTCGCGCCGCTCGACCAGTACCTCGTCTGCCATCACGTTCTCCTTCGTGGGCGTCGTGCTCAGATGTCCGTGACCCGGATGCCGGCGTGGGCCTTGTAGCGGCGGTTCACGCTGATCAGGTTGGCGGTGAGGGCCTCGACCTGGTGGGCGTTGCGGAGGCGGCCGCCGTACACGCCGCGGACCCCGGGGATGGTGCCGGCCAGGTCCTGGACCAGGTCGGTGGCCTCACGCACGTCGCCGAGGACGAGCACGTCGGTGTCGACCGAGGTGACCTCGGGGTCCTCCAGCTTGACCGCGCTGACGTTGTGGAAGGCGCCGACCACGGTCGACTCGGTGAGGATCCCCTGTGCCTGCTGCGCCGCGGAGCCCTCCTCGACCGGCAGCGCGTAGGCGCCCTGCTTGTCGAAGCCGAGCGGGTTCACGCAGTCGACGACGACCTTGCCGGCGAGGGCGGGGGCGAGCTCGGCGAGCAGCTCCGCGTGGCCGTCCCACGGCACCGCGACGACGACGATGTCGCCCGCTGCGGCCGCGCCGGCGTTGTCGGCGCCGGTGACGTCGCCACCGACCGCCTCGGCCAGGGTCGCGGCCGCCTCGGAGGCGCGCTCCGCGCTGCGGCTGCCGATCACCACGGGCACACCTGCGGCCGCGAACCGGCGGGCGAGCCCGCGGCCCTGGGGTCCGGTGCCGCCCAGCACCGCGACGGTCTTGCCGGTCAAGGAGTCGGGAACGTTGCTCATGGCGACACTCTGTCAGCCTGGCGTGCCGATCACGCGGTAGGGCAGGGTGGTGGACCTCACACCGGGAGGCACGATGACCGCCACTGCCACGTCGCCGGCTCCCGCCGCCTCGCCGACGCCCACCTTCCTCACCGGACGTGCTCGGGTGGTCGCGTTCTCGACCATCGGCCTGGGGATGCTGCTGGCGGCACTGGACGGCACGATCGTGTCGACCGCGCTGCCGACCATCGTCGGCGACCTCGGCGGCGGCAACCACGTCTCCTGGGTGGTGACGTCCTACCTGCTGGCGCAGACCGCGGTCACGGTGGTCGTCGGCAAGCTCGGCGACCAGTTCGGCCGCAAGCTGGTCTTCCAGCTGAGCGTCACCATCTTCATCATCGGCTCGGCGCTGTGCGGCCTGGCGGACGGGATGACCTGGCTGATCGCGTCGCGCGCCCTGCAGGGGATCGGCGCCGGCGGCCTGACGGTCACCGCCACCGCCCTGATCGCGGACATCATCCCGCTGCGCGAGCGCGGCAAGTTCCAGGGCGCCCTCGGCGCGGTCTTCGGCGTCGCCACCGTGATCGGCCCGCTGCTCGGCGGCCTCCTGACCGACAACGTCAGCTGGCGCTGGTGCTTCTACGTCAACGTGCCGCTCGCGCTCATCGTGATCGTGGCCGCCCGCTTCACCATCCCCAAGGTCCCCGGCGGCGCCAAGCCGCGCATCGACTACGCCGGCATGGCCACGGTCGCGCTGGGCGCCTCGATGCTGGTGCTGGCCACCAGCTTCGGCGGTACGACGTACCCGTGGGCCTCGTGGCAGATCATCGGCCTGCTGGTCGGCGGCGTCGCGGTGCTGGGCGTGTTCGTCCTGATCGAGCACCACGCCGTCGAGCCGATCCTGCCGCTGCGGCTCTTCCGGTCGAAGGTCTTCTCGGACTGCTGCGCGCTGGCCTTCGTCGTCGGCTTCACCATGCTCGGCGCGATGACCTTCCTCCCGACGTTCTTCCAGTACGTCGAGGGCGTGACCGCGACGCAGTCCGGCTTCCGGATGCTGCCGCTCGTGCTCGGCCTGCTCGCCACCGCGATCACGAGCGGCAACATCGTGAGCAAGACCGGCCGCTACAAGGTCTTCCCGGTCGTCGGCGGCCTGGTGATGGGCCTCGGGCTCTTCCTGCTCTCGACGATGGAGCCGTCGACGTCGGTGTGGCAGTCGGCGACCTACCTCTTCGTGCTCGGTATGGGCATCGGGCTGAGCATGCAGGTGCTGACGATCATCGTGCAGGCATCGGTCCCCTACGCCGACCTCGGCGTCGCGACGTCGGGTGTGACCTTCTTCCGCACCATGGGCAGCGCGTTCGGTGCCGCGATCTTCGGCACGCTCTACGCCAACTTCCTCAGCGACCGGCTCCCCACCGCGATCGCCGAGAGCCCCGGGGTCACTCCCCAGGACCTGGCCACGCCGAGCGCGCTGCACCAGCTGGAGGACAGCGTGATCGCGCCGATCGTCACCGCCTACTCCGACTCGCTGACCCAGGTGTTCCTGTGGGCGGTCCCGGTCGCCCTGGTCGCGTTCGTCCTCGCGCTCTTCCTCCCCCAGGTCCGGCTCGCCGACAGCCTGGCGCCGGAGGCCAACGACATCGGGCCCGGCTTCGGGGCCCCCGAGTCGCTACCCAACCAGGAGATCCTGTCCCGCAGGATCGCGAACCTCCTCTACGGCCGCCGCCGCGACCGGGTGCTCGACCTGCTCGAGTCCGACGAGACCGACCTCGACGCCGCCAGCATCTGGGCGATCGTGCAGGTCTACGGCCTGACCGCGTCCGGCCACCGCGCCGACGTGGCCCAGGTGGCCTGGTCGCGGCACCTGCCGGCCGCGGTCCTCGAGCCGCTCTTCCGGCAGGTCGTCGCGGCCGGGTACGCCGAGGGCAACCTCGACGACCTCACCCTGACCGCGCAGGGCCGGGCCACGATCGACCGGCTCAGCGACGACCTCAGCGCCTGGATCCTCGACAATCTGGAGGGCATGGAGGGCGAGACCCAGGAGGGGGTCGCCGAGGCGATCGCGTTCGTCGTGCAGCGCATCGTCGTCGAGCGCGTCGAGTCGCCGGTCAGGCCGCCGGCCGCGGCGCTCGCGGGCGACGCCGCCCCGTGATCCGGGGCACCAGCACCCGCGCCGAGTGAGCGCGTACGGCCCCCCACCACAGGCCCGCGCCGTACGCGAGATCGTCCAGCCGCCGCGCCACGAAGGCCTCCGGCGCGCGGCCGGCCGGGACCTCGCGGTGGTCGAGCAGGTCCCAGACCATCGCCGCCGCGACGGCACGCCGGGCCCGTCGGGAGCCGAGCGCGACGACCGCGGTCCCGGGCCACCAGTGCCGCAGCAGCAGGTGCGAGCCCTGCCGCAGCGTGGAGACGCCGACCTCCGCTGTCAGCGCGGTCGCCAGGTGACCACGGTCGGGGGTGTCCGGCAGGGTCCGCCCGAGCCGGAGACGGACCAGGGCGACGCAGCCGAGCGCCACCGGCACCGACCACCGCCGCTGGGCCAGCAGGGCGAGCGCCCCCACCGCCGGGACCGGCGACAGCACGGCCGGCGCCATCCAGTCGCCGTGCCGCTGGGCCAGCCAGGCGCCGCCGGTGCCGTAGAACGCCTTGCGACCCAGCCAGGTCGCCCAGGTGCCGCGGCTGTCGTGACCCGCGACGTACGCCGGGTCGTAGCGGACGTGCCGCCCCGACTGGATCAGCCGCCACACGAGGTCGACGTCCTCTCCGACGCGGCGGCCCTCGTCGAAGGCCCCCGCCTCGAGGTCCGCGACCCGCACCACGAGGCAGGCGCTGGGCAGCCAGCCGACCTTCGACCACGGCCGCACCAGCGCGGGCACCTCGCCGAGGTCGAGCGAGAGCCCGTCGACGTCCCACCGCTCGAAGCGGCGCGGCTCGGCGCTCCGGGACACGCCCTGCACCCGTGGCCCGACCGCCGCGACCTGCGGGTCGGCGAAGTGGCCGGCGAGCCCGCGCAGGGTCGCCGCGTCGACGACGACGTCGGAGTCGACGAACGCGACGTACGCCGTCCGCACCTCGGCGGTGCCGGCGTTGCGGGCGCCCGCGGGCCCGACGTTGTCGGCGAGCACGACAAGTTGGGCACCGTGCCGGGTCGCGACCTCCGCCACGGCGGCCGGGTCGCGGGAGGCGTCGTCCACGACGATCACCGGGAGTCCGTCCAGGCCGGCGAGGAGGCGGTCGAGGCGGTCGGACCGGTCGCGGATCGGCACCACGACGGTGAGGTCGGCGTCACCGGTCGCCGGAGGCAGCACGGGTGCCGCGAGGTTGGCCGCGAGCAGCCGCTCGGCGACGGTGCCCGTCGTCCGGTCCGCGACCTCGAGGACGTCGCCGCGGGCCAGCGCCGGGGCGGGCTCCTTCAGCCGCAGCACCCGCAGCGGCGAGCCTCCCACCAGCGTCCGGCCACCGTCGTGGACCCGGACGTCGGCACCGACCCGGACCCGGAAGCCCAGGGGCAGGGTCATGGCGTCATGGCCGGAAGCCGCCGTCGGCGTGCACGACGCTGCCGTTGAGCGCGGCCCCCTCGACCGAGCAGCAGAAGGCGATGGTGGCGGCCACCTCGCCGGGGTCGAGCACCCGGCGCAGCAGCTGGTTGTTGCTGAAGACGACGGGGTCCGAGATGCCGTAGAGGTCGGCGGTCGCGTCGAGCATCGGGGTGTTGGTGGACCCGGGCGAGACCGCCACGGCGGTGACGCCGGTGGCGACCAGGTCGGCGGCCAGGCCCTTCACCAGCCCGACGACGGCGTGCTTGGCGACGGTGTAGCCGGCGAGGTGGAAGAGCCCGTACGTGCCGGCGGCCGAGGCGACGGCGACGAACCGGCAGCCGTGCGGGTCCGGCCCGGCGAGCATGGCGGGTACGGCGACGGCGGCGGTGTTCCAGACCCCGCGGACGTCCACGTCCCAGAGCTGTTGCAGCTCCTCGTCCGGCGTCTCCCACAGCGGTCTGCCGCCGGCGATGACGGCAGCTGCGGCGACCGCGACGTCGAGCCGGCCCCAGCGCGCGAGCGCGAAGTCGACGGCGCCCTTGAGGACGTAGCGGTCGCGGACGTCGCCGACGACGTGGGCGACGGTGTCGGACTCGGGCGCCTCCTCCAGGTCGATCCCCACGACGGCGTACCCCTGCGCGGTCAGGCGCGTGACCGTGGCCGAGCCGATGCCGCCAGCAGCGCCGGTGACGAGCGCGACGCGGTTCATCCGAGTCGTCCCAGCACGTCGGCGACCATCGCATCGAGGACGCGCTCGCCCTCGGCGGCGGAGGCTCCGGCCGGGTCGCCGAGGACCCCGTTGGCGGAGACGGCGGCGATCCCGCCGGCCATCATCACGGGGAGGATGTCCCTCAACGGCTGGGTGTTGCCGGTCTCGGCGCGCTCGAGCCGCACCGACTCCGGGCGGAGGTGCAGCATCAGGGACGTCTCGGTGAAGCCGGCGTGGAGGTCGACGTCCTCCGTCGCGCAGGGCACCCACTCCAGCTCGTCGGAGGCCTTGAGCGCGGTGAGGTTGCCGCCGTGCGCGTTGACGAAGACGACGCGGGACGCCCAGGTGCGCAGCGACCGGGCCAGCTCGACGGCCAGGTGCGTCAGCGCGTCGGTCCCGACCGACGCGGTGCCGGCGAAGGACTGGTGCTCGCCGCTCGAGCCGTAGGACAGCGCGGGCGCGACCCAGGTGCCGGGCAGCTCCGCCGCGACCCTCTCGGCCACCGCGACCGCGATCGCGGTGTCGGTGTCCAGCGGCAGGTGCGGCCCGTGCTGCTCGATCGAGCCGACGGGCACCAGCACGAGGCCGGCGCCGGCGGTCTCGGGAGACGTGGCGTCGGCGAGCCTCATGACCGGTGGAAGCCCTCGGGGACCAGCAGGTGCTCGGGGGTGAGCTCGTCGACGGACGCGACGCCGAGTCCGAGGAGGGCCGAGTCGATGCCGCCGTGCAGGACGTCGAGGACGTTCTCGACGCCGGCCTGGCCGTTGGCCGCGAGGCCCCACAGGTAGGCGCGGCCGATCAGCACCGCGCGGGCACCGAGGGCGAGCGCCTTCACGACGTCGGAGCCACGGCGTACGCCGCCGTCCATCAGCACCTCGACCTGGTCGCCGACGGCGGTGGCGATCGGGTGCAGCAGGCGGATCGCCGCGGGTGTCCCATCGAGGTTGTTGCCGCCGTGGTTGGACACCGAGATCGCCGAGACCCCGGCATCCACAGCACGTTTGGCGTCATCGACGCGACCGACGCCCTTGAGCACGAACGGCGTGCCGCTGAGCTGCGCCCACTGCTCGCGCATCCAGGCGACGTCCTCCCACGACGGAGGCGGGGTCGTCATCCACTCGTAGTAGGCGCCGAAGAACGTCGGGCCCTTGTCGGCACCCGGGGGCGCCAGGTTGGGGGCGGTGAGGTCGGGGATCTGGCCGGTCTTCCCGAACTGGTAGAGCCAGCGCGGCTTGGTGGCGACCTTCGGCGCCATCCGCACCATCGTCTTGAGGTCGACCTTCTCGGGGATCTCCGGGCTGCCCCAGTCGCGCCCCATCGAGAACGACCAGTCCAGGGTGGCGATCAGGCCGATCGAACCGGCCCGGTGGGCGCGCTCCATGCGCTGGATCATCCCGTCGCGGTCGCCGGTCCAGTACATCTGGAAGAGCGTGTTGGGGCAGGCCTCTACGACCTCCTCGACCGACTTGGAGGCGAAGTTGGACAGCCCCATCAGCGTGCCGCGAGCGTTGGCCGCCCGCGCCACCGCCACCTCACCGTCGGGATGCACCGCCTGGACGCCGGTCGGGCTGATCAGCACCGGCAGCGAGACCTCCTGGCCCAGCACCGTGCGCGCCATCGACCGGTCGGCGTGGTGCCCGGCGACGTGCGGCAGCACCCCGAGCTCGGCGAACGCCGCCTGGTTGTCGCTGACGGTCTGCCCGCGCTCCGAGCCCGCCACCAGCGCGGCGTACACCGGCTGCGGCAGCCGCTTCTGCGCCCGCCGCTGAGCGACCGCGACCGACTCGAACCAGGGGTTCTGCTTCCAGGGGTTCTCGAGCTTCACCTCAACCCCCGGCCGGCACGAAGCCGGCGAGCGGGCTCTCGGCGCAGTCGCTCACCGGCGGACGCGTCATCAGCTTGAGCATCACCGGCTGGTTGCGGGTCGGGTTGGCCTTGGAGTGGTCCTGGCTCGCGGCCGGGATCATCCGGTCACCGGACGCCAGCGCCGACTCGCCGTACCCCTGCACGCACTCGGGGTCCGGGCCGTCGAGCGGCAGGCCGGTGAAGAACTTCGCCGCCATGCAGCCGCCCCGACACGTGTCGTAGAAGTCGCACTTCGCGCACGCGCCGCCGGTCTGCGGGGAGCGCAGCTCGGCGAAGAGCTCGGAGTTCTGCCAGACCTCCTTGAAGCCGCCGTCGGCGAGCAGGTTGCCGGCCAGGAAGTTGTCGTGGATCGCGAAGGGACACGCGTAGACGTCGCCGATCGGGTCGATCAGGCAGACGACGCGGCCGGCGCCGCAGAGGTTGAGGCCGGGCAGGGCCTCGCCGAACGCGGCGAGGTGGAAGAACGAGTCGCCGGTCAGCACGTTGTCGCCGGACGCCATCAGCCAGTCGTAGAGCACCTTCTGCTGCTCGGGGAGCGGGTGCAGCTCGTCCCACACGTCCGCGCCGCGACCCGACGGGCGCAGGCGGGTGAGCCGCAGCGTCGCGCCGTACCTGTCGGCGAGGGCCTTGAACTCGTCGAGCTGCCCGATGTTCTGCCGGGTGCAGACGACCGAGATCTTGGCGTCGGAGAAGCCGGCGTCCTGCAGGTTCTGCAACGCGGTGATCGCCATGTCGTAGGAGCCGGGACCGCGCACGAAGTCGTTGACCTCGGCGGTCGCGCCGTCGAGCGAGATCTGCACGTCGACGTACCCCGCGCACGCCGGGCCGGCCAGGAACGCGGCCCGCTCGGCGTCGAGCCGGACCCCGTTGGTCGAGAACTTCACACCGACCTGGTGGTTGACGGCGTACTCCAGCAGGTGCCAGAAGTCCGGGCGGATCGTCGGCTCGCCGCCGCCGATGTTGACGTAGAAGACCTGCATCCGCTGCAGCTCGTCGATGACGGCCTCGGCCTGCGCCGTCGTCAGCTCACGGGGGTCCCGCCGACCCGACGAGGAGAGGCAGTGCGCGCACTCCAGGTTGCAGGCGTAGGTGAGCTCCCAGGTCAGGCAGATGGGAGCGTCGAGACCGAGCTCGAAGTGCTCGATGAGCTTCATGCGGCTCCCTCTTCCAGCTCACGGGGTCGGATCATGTCGGCGTCGGCGAGGCCCTCGAGCGCGGCGGCGTACGCCGGGTGCTGTCCCTCCGGCACCCCCACCGCGACGAGCGTGGACCGGACGTCGGGGTGCTCGGCCAGCTGCTCCACCACGCGCACCAGCTCGGGGCGCTTGAGGAAGGTCAGCTTGCGGTTGCCGAAGTGGTAGGCCAGCGCACCGAACGGCTCGGGGCGCAGCGCCACCGACGGCGACAGCCGCCACGGCTCGTCGAGGATCATGTCGTCGGCAGCAGACTCAGTAGACGCCGCACATGCCGTCGATCGAGACCTCTTCGATGAGGTCCTCCGCGGTCACGTCCTGCTCAACGGTCTCGTTCTGGTCCGGGTTCATGGCAGCCTCCTCGGTGGATGTGGTGCGGGACACACTAATGGCACTCTGCGCCAAAAAGATAGGGTTCGCTCATGAGCAGTCGTGGCCGACCGGTTGCGACCAGTCACGCCCAGATCGAGGCGGCCGCCTTCCGGCTCTTCGCCGCGCGCGGGTTCGAGTCCGTCACGATGGCCGACATCGCCGCCGAGGTCGGCGTCGGGCGGCGCACCCTCTTCCGCTACTTCGAGTCCAAGAACGACATCCCCTGGGGACAGTTCGACCGGACCCTCGACGGCTTCCGGGCGATCCTCGCCGCGACCCCGGCGGACGCGCCGCTGGCCGAGGCCGTGCAGGGCGCGGTGCTGCGGTTCAACGAGTACCCCGCCGACGCGGAGCCGTCGCACCGCGACCGGATGCGGCTGATCCTCGAGACGCCCGCGCTCCAGGCGCACTCCGTGCTGCGGTACGCCGAGTGGCGCGGCGTCATCGCCGAGCACGTCGCCCGGCGGACCGGCCTCGGCCCGTCCGACACCCTGCCCCGCACCGTCGGCAGCGTCTCGCTGGCGCTCGCCATCTCGGCGTACGAGGGCTGGCTGGCCGACCCCGGCAGCGACCTCTCGGCCCTGCTCGAGGAGACGATGCAGAGCCTGCGGGACTACCTCGGCTGAGCCGGGGTTAGGGTCCGAAGATGCCCGCCTCCCGCCTGCTGCCCTCGGACGAAGCCGTCGACCTGATCGCGCTGGTGCGCGACCTGGCCACCCGCGAGCTGGCCCCGCTCGTGGCGACCGCCGAGCGGGACGAGGCGTTCCCGCGCGAGGTCTTCCGGATGCTCGGCCGGGCCGGCCTGCTCGGCCTGCCCTACCCGGAGGAGTACGGCGGCGGCGGGCTGCCGTACGAGGTCTACCTGCAGGTGCTCGAGGAGATCGGGTCGGTGTGGTCGAGCGTGGGGGTCGGGACCTCCGTGCACGCCCTGAGCTGCTTCGGGCTCGTCACCGCCGGCACCGAGGAGCAGAAGCAGCGCTGGCTGCCCGACATGCTGGGCGGGGAGCTGCTCGGCGCCTACTGCCTGTCCGAGCCGCACGCCGGCTCCGACCCGGCCGCGATGACCACCCGCGCCCGGCTCGACGGCGACGAGTACGTCATCACCGGCGCCAAGGCCTGGACCACGCACGGCGGACAGGCCGACTACTACAAGGTGATGGCCCGCACCGGCGACGGGCGCAACGACATCTCCTGCTTCCTGGTCCCGGGCGACAGCGACGGGCTGGTCGCGGACCCGCCCGAGCACAAGATGGGGCTCACGGGCTCGACCACGGCGACGATGCGCTTCGACGGCGTCCGCATCCCCGTCGAGCGGCGGCTCGGCGCCGAGGGCCAGGGCCTCAGGATCGCGCTCGCCGGGCTCGACGCCGGCCGGCTGGGCATCGCCGCCGTCGCCACCGGACTGGCCCAGGGAGCCCTCGACCACGCGGTCGCCTACGCGCGGAGCCGGGAGACCTTCGGCGAGCGGATCATCGACCACCAGGGCCTGAGCTTCGTGCTCGCCGACATGGAGGCCGCGATCGAGAGCGCCCGCGCGACGATGCTGCACGCCGCCCGGCTCAAGGACCAGGGCCTGCCGTACGGCCGCGAGGCCTCGGTCGCCAAGCTCGTCGCGACCGACAACGCGATGAAGGTGACCACCGACGCCGTCCAGGTGCTCGGCGGCTACGGCTACACCCGCGACTTCCCGGTCGAGCGCTACATGCGCGAGGCCAAGGTGATGCAGATCTTCGAGGGCACCAACCAGATCCAGCGGCTCGTGATCGGCCGCCATCTCGACCGCGGTGACGCGGGGCGCTTGTCCGTGGTCGGTGGCTCCGTCTAGGTTGCTGCTCTCGTCACAACGAAGTGACCTGGATCACTCGGGAGTTCCAGATGCGCCTGCTCCGTGCCCTACCTGTCGTGCTCGTCCTCGCGCTCGCGCCGCTGGTGCCCGCGGCGGCCCAGGCTGCGAAGCCGGACGGTGACTACGCCCGGCACGCCCTGCGGTCGGGCCTGACCGACCAGGACTTCTACTTCGTGATGGGCGACCGGTTCGCCAACGGCAGCACCGCCAACGACGAGGGTGGCCTCGGCAGCGACCCGCTCGTCAGCGGCTTCGACCCCACCAGCAAGGGGTTCTACAACGGGGGCGACCTCAAGGGCCTGCGCTCCAGGCTCGACTACATCCAGGGGCTCGGGACCGACGCGATCTGGCTGACCCCAATCTTCAAGAACAAGGCGGTCCAGCTCGAGGACGGCCCCTCCGCCGGCTACCACGGCTACTGGATCACCGACTTCACCAAGGTCGATCCCCACCTCGGCACCAACGCCGACCTCACCGCCCTGGTGAAGGCCGCGCACAAGAAGGGGATGAAGGTCTTCTTCGACATCATCACCAACCACACCGCTGACGTGATCGGCTACGAGGAGGGTGCGCGCACGGCGTACGTCTCCAAGGACGTCTCGCCCTACCGCACCGCAGGTGGTCAGGCGTTCGACGACCGTGACTACGCCGGAGGGTCGAGCTTCCCCGCGCTCGACCCGGCGACGTCCTTCCCCTACACGCCGGTGCTGGACCCCGCCGAGCAGGACGTCAAGGTCCCGGCCTGGCTCAACGACCCGCGGGTCTACCACAACCGGGGCAACACGACCTTCACCGGCGAGGACAGCCAGTACGGCGACTTCTTCGGGCTCGACGACCTCTTCACCGAACAGCCGCGGGTGGTCAAGGGGATGACCCAGATCTATCGGTCCTGGATCGGCGAGTTCGGGATCGACGGCTACCGCATCGACACCATGAAGCACGTCAACGACGAGTTCTGGCAGCAGTTCGGGCCGGGGATCCTCGACTACGCGCACCGGCACGGGAAGCCCGACTTCTTCATGTTCGGCGAGGTGGCGCTCGACGGGAGTGACGCCGCCGCCAAGAGCTTCACCTCGCACTACACGACCCACGACGGGATGCAGGCGATCCTGGACTTCCCGTTCCAGGACGCGGCCCGCGGGTTCGCTTCGAAGCGGCTGCCGACCCAGCGGCTGGCGGACTTCTTCGCCAACGACGACTGGTACACCGATGCCGACTCCAACGCCTACTCCCTGCCGACCTTCCTCGGCAACCACGACATGGGCCGGTTCGGCTACTTCGTCACGACCGACAACACCACCGACGGCCAGACGGCGGACGCCGCCGAGCTGCTCGCCCGCGACCGGCTCGGCCACGAGCTGATGTACCTCTCGCGCGGCAACCCGGTCGTCTACTACGGCGACGAGCAGGGCTTCACCGGCACCGGCGGCGACCAGCTGGCGCGCCAGACGATGTTCGCCAGCCAGGTCCCGGACTACCAGGACGACACCCAGATCGGCACCACGCGCACCGGCGCGGACGACAACTTCGTGACCACCCACCCGCTCTACCGGTCGATCCAGCGCCTGGCGGCGCTGACGGACCGGCACCCCGCGCTGCGCGACGGCGCCCAGCAGGTGCGGCTCGCGTCGGACCACGCAGGGCTCTTCGCGTTCTCGCGGGTCGACCGCAAGCGGCAGCGTGAGTACGTCGTCGTGCTCAACAACAGCGAGCAGCCCGCGTCCGGCAAGGTGCCGACGTACGTGCGCAACGGCGCCTTCAAGCGGCTCTACGGCACCGGGCCGGCGCGCCTGACGAGCAACCGCCAGCGCAAGCTCGCCGTCACCGTGCCCGGCCTCTCGACGACCGTGTACGTCGCGCAGGAGCGCATCCCGCGCTCCGAGCGCGCGCCGGGCATCAGCCTGCGCAAGCCGAAGCCGAGCAGCGTGTCCCGGGCCCGCATGCACGTCTCCGCCCAGGTGACGGGCGCGTCGTTCAACGAGGTGACCTTCCAGCGCCGCGTGGGGAAGGGGCCGTGGCGCGCGATCGGCACCGACGACTCCGCGCCCTACCAGGTCTTCGACGACGTCAGCACCCTGCGGCCGGGCACCGCCCTGCACTACCGCGCCGCGGTGCTCGACAACGCCGGCCACGCCCGCGGCACGTCGCCACGCGCGGCGCGGGTGCCGTCGCCGGCGATCCGGATCTCCTCGCCCGCGGGCCCGACGGTCACCGCGATCGACCCCGTGCGCCTCGAGGCCACGGTCGACCCGGAGCGGGCGACCCAGCGGGTGACGTTCCAGCGCCGCGTCGGCTCCAGTGCCTGGACGACGCTCGGCACCGACACGTCCTCGCCGGCGTACACCCTGACCGACGACGTCTCGGACCTGCCGATCGGGACCTCGGTGCGCTACCGGGCCGTGCTGCGCGAGGGATCGCTGCCGGCGGTCACCAGCGCGCCGGTGACCGTCACGACCGCCGACCCGATCCCGTTGCGCGACAGCGTGACCGTGGCCGGCAACCTGCAGTCCGAGCTCGGCTGTCCCGCCGACTGGCAGCCCGACTGCGCCGCGACGCACCTGGCGTTCGACACCTCGGACGGCCGGTGGCACCGGACCTTCACCCTCCCGGAGGGCACCTACGAGTGGAAGGTCGCGATCAACGACTCGTGGGACGAGAACTACGGGTCGGGCGGAGCGGCGGGCGGCGGCAACGTCGTCGTGACGGTGCCTCCGGGCGGAGGCGACTACGTCTTCACCTGGGACCAGGTGAGCCACGTTCCGAGCGTTGCTGCACTGCCCGGATAGAGATGGCCCGGGTGGCGCCGAGTGCGGGGCGCGGTCCTACATCAAACGGATCGTCGCGATCGGGCCGGCTGTTGTCGCCGCAACTGTCGACCGCGACGAGTCAGCGGTGCCCTGCAGACATGGTCTACCTGCAGGGAGACAACTACTGACGGCAGCGACGTCGACTCGCTGCGCATGGAGGCCAGGCCTTCGCTCGTTGCCGACGGCCTGCGCGTCCGCCTCATGCCGATCGCGAACCGCGGCGCCGCCTCACGCGCTGGATGCCTGAGCGCGTAGCTTCTCGACGCGCTGCGCGAACCGCTCCCACACCGCTTGCCGAGAGACGCCCATCGCCTTGCCGATCTCAGCCCAGGACAGCTTGCGCGACCGAGCCAGCTCGACCCACTCGACCAGGAACTCGTTGACCTCGTCCGCCGTCTGGGAGATCAGGGGGAGGTTGCTCAGGATCTCGGCATCCGACATCGCCTCCCATGGGGGCCTGGCTGCTCGCGACGTCTTGGCAGCAGACGCGAAGACCTCGTGGTAGTGGCTGACACAGCTCTCACAGATCATGGCGCCCAGACCGCCGCCGAACCGCATGCCGCGTTTGCCCTTCGTCCCACAGAAGGAGCAGTGCTTCCGCACGATGTTGTTGTCCATGAACGTCCTCTGGTCTCCGGTGCGCTGCCGGCATTCTCATCCCATCGCGGTGATCACGACTCTACTTCGGGCTCCGGGGCCGGTGGAGACAGCCGGACGGGGCCTCCGGACTCGCCGTTCTTTACCGGTCACTTGACCGGTAAAGCGAACTCCGTTACTGTACCGGTACAGCGTCATTCATCGAGCCCGAGGAGGAGCCATGACGTTCGACCCCATCGCCGCAGACCTGGCCGTCCGGGCCGCCCGCGCCACCGCCGGCAGTGCCCGTCCCGACGCCCCCGTCGTCCCCGACCGACCGGCCCGCACCCGGCCGACCCGCGCCGCCCGCAGCCGGGTCGCCGCCCGCCTGCACGGCTTCGCCCGCTGGGTCGAGCCCGCGCCGCGCCGTACCTACCTGCACGGGTGAGTCCCACCCCGGCTGGGGTGACCCGCGATACTGGGTCTCCCATGGCCAAGGTGACCCTCCAGTCGATCGCGGACCGCGTCGGCGTCAGCCGGATGACGGTGTCCAACGCGTTCTCGCGCCCCGACCAGCTCTCCGCCGACCTGCGGGCGCGGATCCTGACTGCGGCCGACGAGCTCGGGTACGTCGGGCCCGACCCGGCCGCGCGCGCGCTCGCCCGCGGCCGGACCGGCTCGGTGGGTCTGCTGATCAACGGCAGCCTGAGCGAGGCGTTCGAGGACGCCGTCTCCGCCGAGTTCCTGGCCTCGGTCGCCGATGCCCTGGCCGGGCAGGGGATGGCGCTCACCCTGCTGCCGTCGTCCACCGACGAGTCCTTCGTCCCTGCGCGGGACGTCGCCGTCGACGGCGCCCTGGTCTACATCTGCGACCCGACGTCGTCCGACATCGGCTGGCTGGACCGGCGCAACATCCCGGTCGTCGTGGTCGACCACAACGTGCGCGACGGCGTGGCCTCGGTCAACGTCGACGACCGCGGCGGCGCCCGGCTCGCCGCGCAGCACCTGGTCGACCTCGGTCACCGCCGCATCGGCATCGTCACCCTCGACGTGGCCGCCGACGAGCCCAACTACCCCGCCCGCGAGCGGATGCTGGGGTGGCGCGACGCCCTCGACCCGGCCGGCATCGAGCCGGCGGTCGTGGCCACGCCGTACTCCCCCCGCGACGCGGCGTACGACGTCGCCCGCACCCTGCTGGACCGCCCCGACCGCCCGACCGGCGTCGTGTGCTTCTCCGACGCCTTCGCGATCGCGACCGTGCGTGCGGCCGAGTCCCTCGGTCTCCGCGTCCCCGACGACGTGTCGATCGTCGGCTTCGACGACAGCGTCGTCGCCGCAGCGAGCCGTCCCCCGCTCACCACCGTCCGCCAGGAGGTCGGGGCGAAGGGCAGGGCGGCCGTCGCCGCGATCGCGGACGTCATGGGCGGTCGGTCGCCGGCCGCGGTCGTGCTGCCGACGACGCTGGTCGTCCGGGACAGCACCGCGCCGCCGCGCGGCTGAGGGCCGGCGTCAGGTCGCGATGAAGAGGATCTCGTCGCGGCCGTACTTCATGCCCGGGTGCACCTCGGCGAGGTGCTGCTGGGTGAGCTCGACGAGCTCGTCCTCGTCCTTGCCCTTGACCACTTCGCCGCACGGGCAGGTCAGTCGCGTCTTCATGGCTCCAGCGTAGGCGTTGGCGCCAGCACCCGGGCCGAGACGTCCGCCAGGCTGGCGGCGAGCTCGGTGGCGGTCGGACGGTCGGTGCCGTCGGCCTGGAGCAGCCACGCCCGGACCACGCCGAGGAACCCGGCCGCGGCGTACCGCAGCACGGCGGCGCCCGCGTCCGGTGCGCGCTCGGCCAGCCGGTCGACGAGCCAGCCCTCGACGGCGTCGCGGGACGCGGAGAACGCCGTACCGCTCCCGATCGTGCGCTGCCAGGCGGACCGCTCGCCGTCGAGGTCCTCGAGGAAGGCGACGAGCAGCCGGTACGACGCGTCCGGGCTGTCGCACCCGGGCAGCTCGGCGCTCAGCCGGAGGAA
Source organism: Nocardioides conyzicola (assembly GCF_039543825.1). NCBI lineage: Bacteria > Bacillati > Actinomycetota > Actinomycetes > Propionibacteriales > Nocardioidaceae > Nocardioides > Nocardioides conyzicola. The sequence continues at coordinate 1,607,931 of NZ_BAABKM010000002.1, forward strand.
CCGCTCCTCGATGCCCGCCACCGCGACCTCGTCGAGGCTCGCGAAGTGCTGGTAGAAGGTCGGCCGGCTGACCCGGGCCTCGGCGCAGAGCGCGGAGACCGAGATGTCGCGGGGGTCCTGGGTCCGGAGCAGCGTGCGCAGCGCCTCGGCCAGCTGCGCCCGGCTCCGTTCGACGCGGACGTCGGTCCGGGTATCTGACAACGCGCTCGCCCCTCCTCCCGATGACTTCGTCGCCGGCGGCGAGTCGAACAGGTGCACCCCAGTGTGGGGTTCACGCAGGCGGAACGCTAGTTTACAGTTGTAAGAGTAGGGAGGGACGACACGATGACGGTGAGCACGGCGGGGCCGGTCGCGGCGCGCCGTACCCCCGCACCGGAGGTCCTGCGCGAGGTCGCCCAGATCCTGGCCGCCTTCCTCGTCTACAACCTCGGCCGCGTGCTGGCCACCCAGGAGCTCGGCCGCGCCGACGCCCACGCGCACGACGTGCTCCACGTCGAGCGGTGGCTCCGGCTGCCGGCCGAGGCCACCCTGCAGACCTGGGCGCTCGGCCACGACTGGATCGTCGAGGTGGCCAACCGCTACTACGTGTCGGTCCACTTCCCGCTCACGATCGCGGTGCTGGTCTGGCTCTACCGCTACCGACGGCCCGCCTACCGCTGGGCCAAGCGGGCACTCCTGTGGGCCACGGCGATCGCCCTGGTCTTCACGGTGCTGCTGCCGGTGACGCCGCCGCGGCTGCTCGGCTCGCTGGGCATGGTCGACACCGGCCACGCCGGCGGGATCTCGATCTACCAGGCCCCGGTGCTCGGCAGCATGTCCAACGAGTACGCCGCGATGCCGAGCCTGCACGTCGGGTGGGCCCTGCTGATCGCGGTAGTGCTGATCGCCGCCTGCCGCACCCGGTGGCGCTGGCTGTGGCTGCTCCACCCGGCCGCCACGGTCTTCGTGGTCGTCAGCACCGCCAACCACTACTGGCTCGACGGCATCGCCGGCGCGGTGCTGGTGCTGGGGGCGTTGTGGCTGACCCGCCCGCAGCGCCAGGACTGACCCTCAGGCCTCCGCGTCGAGGGCGGCGGACACCCGGCGGTGGGCCTCCCAGATCTCCTCGGGGACCCGGTCGAAGCCCTTGAGGTGCGCCTCCCGGAAGCCCATCTCCTGGCGCCACCGCTCGTTGTCGATGGTCAGGATGATGTCGAGGTCCTCGCGGGTGATGTCGACGCCGTCGAGCTCGAGCTCCTCCTCGGTCGGGAGGACGCCGACCGGCGTCTGACGACCGGTGACCTCGCCGTCCTTGAAGCGGGCGAGCCAGAGCAGCGCGCGCAGGTTCTCGCGGTAGCCGGGCCAGCGGAAGTGGCCGTCGTCGCCGCGCTGGAACCAGTTGACGTGGGCGAAGATCGGCCGGTCGGTGGCCGCGCCGATGATCTTCATCCAGTGCGCGGCGTAGTCGCCCTCGCCGTACGCCATGAACGGGCGCATCGACATCGGGTCGTAGCGCAGCTGGCCGTCGACCCCCTCCGCGGCGAAGGTCGCCTCGGCGCCGAGCGTCAGGCCGTCGTACACGCCCTCGGCGAGGTCGGTGATCGCCCGGACCAGCGGCTCGCGGTCACTGGTGCGGCCGCCGAAGATGATCGCGTCGATCGGGACACCGGCGGGCGCCTCGAAGTCGCCGGCCACGTTGGGCACGTTGGCCAGCGTCGTGGTGAAGCGGCTGTTGGGGTGGGCCCACGGCGACGTGTCGTCGGCGGCACGCTCCGAGATCAGGTCGCCCTTCCAGTCCTGCCACCCGGTGACGTCCTCGGGCGGGTTCTTCGTCATGCCCTCCCACCAGACCTCGTGGGTGTCGGGGTTGTAGGCGACGTTGGTGAAGATGACGCCGGAGCCCTCGCCGATCGAGTCGAGCGCGGTCGGGTTGGTCTTCTCGTTGGTGTCCTTGGCGACGCCGAACACGCCGTTCTCGGGGTTCATCCCGTAGACCCGGCCGTCGTCGCCGACCCACAGCCACGCGATGTCGTCGCCGTAGAACTCGACGTGGTAGCGATCGCCCAGCGCCTCCGGCGCCAGCGTCATCGCCAGGTTGGTCTTGCCCGACGCGCTCGGGAAGCCGCCGCAGATGTGCCAGCGCTTGCCGGTCTCCTTGTCGGTGATGCCGAGCAGCATGAACTGCTCCGCGAGGAACGCGCCCGACGCGCGGCCGTCGTAGCAGGCCTGCCGGAGACCGTGGGCGATCTTGCCGAGCAGCGCGTTGCCGCCGTACGACGACCCGTAGTGCAGGATCGTCCGCTCGTCGGCGACGGTCGCGAAGTAGCGCTGGTCCTCGGGCGTGCCCTGCCCGAGGTTCTCCAGGTCGCCGGTGACGTGGACCGCGCGCACGAAGCTGTCCGGGTCCTCGAGGTTGTCGACGTACGACGCACCGACGCGCGACATCCGGATCATGTGCAGGACGACCGGGCGGCTGTCGGTGAGCTCGACGCCAGCGGCGTACGCCTCGAGGGGCGAGCCGGGCGGAGCCATCAGGTAGGGGATGACGTACATGGTCTTGCCGGCCGACGCACCGCGCATCCGCTCGGTGAGGAGCTCGGTCATCTCGGCCGCGGGCTTCCAGTTGTTGTAGACGCCCTTGTCGTCCTCCTTGCTGGTGGCCACGACCGTGCGCTCCTCGGAGCGGGCGGTGTCCTTGTAATAGCTGCGCGAGTAGTAGCGACCCTCACCAGCCGGCAACAGCTCGCCGGCGTCGAGTGCCTCCTGGATGAGCCGGGCGTCGTCCTCGGCACCGACGACCTCGACCCGGTCGGGCTGGGTGATCGCCGCCCAGTGGGCCACGTACTCCCGCACCCGGGGGTTGGTGAGCCCTGCCTCGTCCAGCGCGGTGTTCACATCGACCATGTTCGTCGCAACCCTCTCGATCCATCGGCGGTGCTGGGCACGGTACCCAAGATCGCGAGAACCGTAGCCGCCGGGTAGGGCCGAAGTGCCCAGATCCCAGTGCCTACTGTGCTTTCGTCTTCCTGAGACTTAAGTGGCGGGGTGCTGACAGGGACGTTTCGGGCCGGGTACCAGACCTCTGCAACCGGACCCCGACACCCAGTGAGGACCTACCCCATGGCCGAGGGCCACGAGCTCGACGAGACGCCCGGCGGCCGCACCGACATCAGCCGTCGCCTCCGGTCCGCGCTGCGTCGCGGGGCCTCCGCGGCGCTGCGGACGGCCGTCACCACCAGCCTGGCCGTGGTCGCCGGCCTGGTCGTGCTGGACGCCGTGTGCACGTGGTGGGCGAGCCGGGGATCCGTCGCGGGAGCGGCCATCGCGTTCACCTTCACGGGGATGACCGGCGCCCTCTTCGCGACGTACGTCGTCGGCGTGCGGGCCGTCGGGCGCGGGGTGATCGTCGGCAACGAGGAGGCCCAGCTCGGCCAGCTGGTCCTGGAGGCCACACTGTCGTCCGCGCCCGCGACGTCGGACCTCGGCGTCGCCACGGCGGAGCACGTGCGGTCGGCGAGCGTCCGGACCCGGGCGGCGGTCGACCGGCTCGAGACCCAGGTGGACGGCAACGTCGTGACGCGCTTCGCCGCTCGGCGGGTCCTCGGCCTGGTGACACGACTGGTCGGCGAGAAGGTCGCGGAGACGCTGGTCGACAACCGGGGCGACATCCCGGGCACGGTGCGCGGCCTGTCCGTCTCGGTGACGTCGTGGCTCAGCTCGATGGTGGTCCGCTGGATGCGCGTGCAGACGTTCGTGGCCTGCGCGATCGCCGTCGTGGTCTGCCTCCTGGCCGCCACGCTGCTGTCGCAGGCGCCCTTCTAGCCGACCGCTACCGTGGCGCAGCATGCCGCTCACCAACCGCCAGGTCCTGCTCCGCCGCCGTCCGCGGGGGCTGGTCGAGCCGGCCGACGCCGAGCTCGTCAGCTCCGTCGCGCCCGAGCCCGCCGACGGCGAGGCCCTCGTGCGGGTCACGTACGCCGGTGTCGACGCGGCCGTCCGCACCTGGCTCGACGACCAGCGCGGCTACCTGCCACCGGTGGGCATCGGCGAGGTCGTCCGGTCCGCCGGCATCGGGGAGGTCGTCGCGAGCCGGTGCGACGCGTACGCCGTCGGCGACGTCGTCACCACCCTGACCGGCTTCCAGGAGTACGTCGTCGTCCGCGACGACGTCTTCTGCACGCCCGTCACGGGCATGGACGTGGTCGACCACCGCGCGGTGATGTCGCTCTACGGACCGACCGGCGCCACGGCGTACTTCGGCATGCACGACGTCGGCCGGCCCCAGGAGGGCCAGACCGTGGTGGTCTCGGCGGCCGCCGGCGCCACCGGATCGGTCGCGGGCCAGATCGCCAAGATCGCCGGCGCCCGGGTCGTCGGCATCGCGGGCGGACCCGACAAGTGCCGGGCGGTCGTCGAGGACTTCGGCTTCGACGCCTGCATCGACTACCGCGCCGACGACGTGAGGGCCGCGCTCCGGCACCACTGCCCGCAGGGCGTCGACGTCTACTTCGACAACGTCGGCGGGGAGATCCTCGACGCGGTGCTCGGCCGCCTCGCGACCAACGCCCGAGTCGTGCTGTGCGGCGTCATCTCCAGCTACCTCACCGGCGAGCACCCCGGCCCCGCCAACTACGTGAACCTGCTGTCCAAGACCGCCTCCATGCAGGGGTTCAACGCCCTCAACGAGTGGGACCGCTTCGACACCGCCTTCGAGGCCCTCCGCCGCTGGTCCGCCGACGGGCTGCTGGTCCACCGCGAGACCGTCTACGACGGCATCGAGTCCAGCATCGACGCCCTCAACGGCCTCTTCACCGGCGCCAACATCGGCAAGATGCTGGTGAAGATCGCCGACCCGGAGGAGCCGAGATGACGAGAGCCGCAGCTCAGCGATGCTGACCTGCGGCTCCTCGTCCTGCGCGCCTGTAGGGATTCGAACCCCAAACCTTCTGATCCGTAGTCAGATGCTCTATCCGTTGAGCTACAGGCGCATGTCGCCACGTGGTGAGCGACTGGACGAGGATAGCCGAATGCAGGGACGTTGCCGAAATCAGTGGCGGCGGCTGGTCGGTGCCGGCCTGGCCGTGCTCGTCGGAGCCTGCGCCCTCGCCGGGTGCCAGGGGTCCGAGGAGCCCGGCTCCACGCCGAGCAGCATCCAGGCGTTCCCGGACCCGCCGCACGTGGACGGGCCGCTCGAGGTGATGCTGCACCCGGCCCTGCTCCGGATGTCCGGCGACCGACCGTGCCGCTCCAGCACGGACACCGGCGTTCTCTGCTCGTCCGACGGGTCCGGCGGCTACCAGTCGCTGGGCAAGATCGGGCCGGTTGTCATCACCGAGGTGAGCACTGCTCCCTCGGACGACCACACGTCCTGGGGCACGACGATCCGGTTCGCGCCGGCTTCGCGCGACGCCGTACGACGGGCGCAGGAGCAGGCTGCAGGGTTCGGCGGAGTGGTCGTCGTGACTGGGTCCTCCGGCGTCGTGGCCGTCATCGGCCCACCCGACCTGACAGCCCGCCGGGCCGCCGTCTTAGGTCTCGAAAAGTCCGAAGCCTGGTCGCTCGTGGACGCATTCGAGAAAGCCGAGACCCGCTCAAAATAAGGGATGTGACGCTCCCCACGGAGCATTGATCGATCCAATGTGTGGGAGCCAGACTGCCCGGTACTGTCGCTGCCATCCCGAGCCAGACCGACAGGTCTCCGGCCCCCGGGACGCGCTCCACCACTCGCCGACAACGACGCCGAGCGATCCGCCACTACTCCACGACACACCGTCGACGCGCTCGACGGCCGGCGAGGCCCCTCCAGCGGGCAGCACCGTGAATCGCGAGAGGGACCAGCATGACCGCCACGCAGACCGCCATCACCCACCCCACCACGCACCAGGGGATCATCGACTTCGTCAACGAGGTCGCCGAGCTGACCCAGCCGGACCGGATCTACTGGTGCACGGGCTCCGACGAGGAGTGGACCGAGCTCACCGAGACGCTGATGTCGACCGGGACGTTCACCCAGCTCAACCCGGCCATCAAGCCCAACTCCTTCTACGCCGCGTCCGACCCGATCGACGTCGCCCGCGTGGAGGACCGCACCTACATCTGCTCCGTCGACGAGCGCGACGCCGGCCCCACCAACAACTGGATGCAGCCGGACAAGATGAAGGACCTCATGCGCGGGCTGTACGCCGGCTGCATGCGCGGCCGCACCATGTACGTCATCCCCTTCGTGATGGGCCACCTCGACGCCGAGAAGCCGATGTTCGGCATCGAGGTCACGGACTCGGCGTACGTCACCGCCTCGATGCGCGTGATGTCCCGGATGGGCAGCGACGTGCTGGCCCGGATGGACGAGCTGACCGCCGACTTCGTGCAGGCCGTGCACTCCGTCGGGCACCCCCTCGCCGAGGGCCAGGCCGACGTGAAGTGGCCGTGCAACGACACAAAGTACATCGTGCAGTTCCCGGAGGAGCGGACCATCTGGTCCTACGGCTCCGGGTACGGCGGCAACGCGCTGCTCGGCAAGAAGTGCTACGCCCTGCGCATCGCCAGCGTGATGGCCCGCGACGAAGGCTGGCTCGCCGAGCACATGCTGATCCTCAAGCTCACGTCGCCCGAGGGCACGGTCAAGTACATCGCCGCCGCCTTCCCGAGCGCGTGCGGCAAGACCAACCTCGCGATGCTCCAGCCGACCATCCCGGGCTGGACCGTCGAGACCCTCGGCGACGACATCGCCTGGATGCGCGTGGGTGCCGACGGTCGCCTGTGGGCCGTCAACCCCGAGTTCGGCCTCTTCGGCGTCGCGCCGGGCACCAACGAGCACACCAACCCCAACGCGATGCGCACCATCAACAAGGGCAACTCGGTCTTCACCAACGTCGCGCTCACCGAGGACGGCGACATCTGGTGGGAGGGCCTCGAGAACCCGCCCGCCAAGGCGACCTCCTGGAAGGGCGAGCCCTGGACCCCCGAGTCCGAGGAGCTCTCGAGCCACGCCAACAGCCGCTACTGCACCCCGATCAAGCAGTGCGACATCCTCGCGGCGGAGTACGACGACCCGCGCGGCGTGCCGATCGACGCGATCCTCTTCGGCGGCCGCCGCAAGACCACGGTCCCGCTCGTCTTCGAGGCCCGCGACTGGGCGCACGGCACCTTCCTCGGCGCGACGCTCTCGAGCGAGACGACCGCCGCCGCGGTCGGCCAGGTCGGCGTCGTCCGCCGTGACCCGATGGCGATGCTGCCCTTCATCGGCTACAACGCCGGCGACTACTTCAGCCACTGGATCAGCATCGGCAAGGACAACGACGCGGCCAAGCTGCCGAAGATCTTCTACGTCAACTGGTTCCGTCGCGACGACGAGGGCGGCTTCCTGTGGCCCGGCTTCGGCGAGAACAGCCGGATCCTCAAGTACGTCGTCGAGCGGATGGACGGCCTGGTCGCGGCTGTCGAGACCCCGATCGGCCACGTGCCGGCGCCGGGCTCCCTCGACACCGACGGTCTCGACATGACCGAGGAGGCTCTCGCGGCCGCCCTGCGCGTCGACGTCGACGAGTGGAAGGCCGAGATCCCGCAGATCCAGGAGTGGTTCGAGAAGTTCGGTGACGACCTGCCGGCCGTCCTCTGGACCGAGCTCGACGGGCTCCGCGCCCGCCTCGGGGGCTGACCGCTCCCCCGCCGTACGCACGCACGAGGAAGGCCCCGTCCACCGGACGGGGCCTTCCTCGTTGCCCCCCCTGTGGGATTATCGGCACACGGGGACTTGGTAGGGGGACTGGTCAGGAGGGGATGTGGGGACACCCGACGCGGAAGGTCGCGCGCTCTTCGAGAGTGCGGGCAGGCCGCTGTACGAGGAGATCGTGGCGTCCGGCGGTCTCCTGGCCGGGGAGCCTCGGATCGTGGCCGACGGCGAGCTGCACGCGGCCTTCGAGCAGCTCCGCGACATGGGCCTCGTCCGGCTCGACCCGGAGAAGGAGACCTGGGTCGCCGAGGACCCCGGGCTGGTCCACACCCGCGTCGTCGCACCGCTGAGCAAGCAGGGCGCCGAGCTGCTCCAGGAGTCGTCGCGCTGGACCGAGGCCTTCGCCACCCTCAGCCAGATCTGGCGGCGTGCGCCGGGAACGACCGAGGGCGGGCCGTTCCGCTACCTGCAAGGTGGCGAAGCCATCAACTCGTTCATCCAGACCCTCGCCCGGGAGTCCGAGCAGGAGGTGCTCACCGCGCAGCCGCAGAGCGGTCGCGGCGTGGGCGTCACCGAAGAGGCGATGGAGATCGAGCGGACGCTGCTCGAGCGCGGCGTCAGCATCCTGACGCTCTACCAGCACAGCGCCCGGCGCAGCACCGGCACCCGGGAGTACGTCGCGGCGCTGACCCCCCTGGGGGCCGAGGTACGCACCCAGGACGAGTTCTTCAATCGGATGATCGTCGTGGACCGGAGAACCGCGATCATCCCCTCGCCGGACGACCTGATGCTCGCTCTGGCGATCCGCGAGCCGACGATCGTGGGCTACCTGGTCGACGTCTTCATGCGCTCCTGGGAACGGGCCCGCCCGTTCACCAGCCAGGAGGCGGCGGTGGTCAAGCACATCGCCGAGGAGCAGCGGGCGATGACGATGCGGATGCTGATCGAGGGCCACTCGGACCCGGTCTCGGCCAAGCGGCTCGGGGTCAGCCCCCGCACGTACGCCGGCTACGTGGCTGACCTGAAGGACGAGTTCGACGCCGAGACGCGCTTCCAGCTCGGCTACTCGCTGGGCCGCCTCAATCTCTGGGCGGACGGCGGGGACCCGGAAGACGACTGAGAAGACGATTGAGGGCGGTGGTCCGATGGACCACCGCCCTCAATCGGGTGAGGCGGGCTCCGGGGGAGAGCCTCGGAGCCGGTATGACGTGGGGGGACGTCGACCGGCTCCCGCCTCAGGTGCGGGGAACGGTCAGGTCAGCGACGGACCGAGTTGTTCCAGGTGATGTCGGCGTGGGCAGGGGCCGAGATCCCCAGCAGACCGACGCTGAGCATCGCGGTGGCCACCACCACGGCAAACTTGCGCGCTACCTTCATTTCTCTTCACCTCTGACTGTCGGGGCCCCACGGAAGGCCCGGTGCCACAAGTGTGGGCGATCAGCACGGACCCCCGGAACGAAACGTTGCCTCACTTCTGTGCATTGCAACATCCTGCAATCTGGGGGTCTTCGCCCGCCGTTGCACGCTCAGAAATCGGCTCCGGCCCCCTCCGCGCGCGGGCACGAAGGGGGCCGGATCACTGGCGGAGGCGGAGGGATTTGAACCCTCGATGGGGTTTTAGCCCCAAACCCGCTTAGCAGGCGGGCGCCATAGACCGGACTAGGCGACGCCTCCCGACAGCCAGCACAGGCTACAAGCAGGCGGGCGCGGGCACCGAATCAGGGCCCCGAACGCGCCGGGTCAGGACAGCCGGCGCAGGCCCTGGCCACGCTGCAGGTGCTGCTGGAGGTCGCGCACGAACTGCTCCCGGTCCACGTCGAGCACGGTCACCGGGATGGTCGTCGTCCGGCCGTCGGCCAGCTTGAGGACCACGACCGGGACGCCCTGGGGCGTCGCCGTCGTCACCTCCCGCACCTCGGTCCACGCGGCCTCGGTCACCCCGGCACCCCGCACCAGCCGCACCCGGTAGCCCGTCGCACCCAGGCGGACGACCGCGACCCGGCGGGTCAGCAGGTGGCCGACCGCGAAGACGGCGCCGACCCCGACGACGGCGGCCGCCGCCAGCACCAGGACCGAGAGCGACGCCACCGCGACCACGAGCGTGGCTGCCGCAAGGAGGAGCGCGAGCACGACGAGGAGCGCCCCCACGATCCGCACGGAGACCGTCGGCGCGAACCGGTACTGCGACACCTCGGGGGACACCTCGGACATGCACTGATTGAACAAGACACCGGATTGGTGGGCCACAGTGGGTTGTCGCGGGCCGGGCGCGGGGTGACACTCGAAGTCCCACTCCTCCGGGCCACCGGGAGGCTGCCATGACCGTCACCGACACGGGGCTGCCGGCCGCGATGCAGGGCCTCAGCACGGTCCTCGACGGTCGCCGTCGAGCCGAGGTCCCGGTCGGCCAGTGGCGCTGGCAGGTCCGTCAGCAGATGGCGGCACTGCGCGACGCGCTGGTCGCCGAGACCGGCAACGGCGCCGACGGCTGGACCGTCGCCCGGCAGGGCGGCATGCTCCGGGAGCGCAACACGCTGCTCGCCCGGATCGGCGCCCTCGGGCCCCGCGTGCTCGAGCACCCCGACCCCGAGGTCGTCCGGCTCGACCTGCAGCGGCTGCTGGTCGACGTCGGACACCACGCCCAGCGCCTCCACAACCTCGCGTACGACGAGGTCGAGCTCGAGCTGGGCGGCTCGGAGTAGCACCCGCGGCTCCGCCTTCTACACTGCTCGCGTGTCGGGACTCCGGTCCGGGCGCGAGGAGGGGTGCCGGAGCGGCCGATCGGAACCGCCTTGAAAGCGGTCGTAGGGAGACCTACCGCGGGTTCGAATCCCGCCCCCTCTGCCAGCCCGGCCAGTCCGGTGGCGTCAGTCGGCGACGATCTCCACGAGCACGTCGCCCTCCTGGACGACGTCGCCCGGCGCGACCTTGATCGCGCGGACCGTGCCGGGCGCCTCGACCAGCACCGGGATCTCCATCTTCATGGACTCGAGCAGCACGACCGTGTCGCCCGCCGTCACCCGGTCACCCGGCTCGACCGCCAGGGTCAGCACGTTCGCGACCATCTCGGCCACGATCTCGGTCACCTGTTCGCGCGCCATGGTGCGAACCTAGCCGTTACCTCTGAGTACCCCCGTATCAGGGCAGAGGCCGCCCGCTCCTCCACGACATGACGACGTACCGGATCCGCGTTGCGGTGGCCACCCTCGGCGACGACATCCCGCAGCCCTACGTGTGCGAGGACCTCGACGCGATGCTCCGGCTCGACGCCGACGTGTACGTCGGCTGCGGGGTCGTCACGGCCCGGCACCAGCAGGCGTGGTGGCGCAAGCTGCGCGAGGCCGGCCTCGAGACCTACCACCGGCACGACGACGCGCCCGTGTCGACGCGGCTGCCGGTGCTGCACCCGTGGACCGCGGCGGTCCGCCTCGACGTCGCGCCCGCCACCCAGGTGCTCGGGCCGCGGTTCTCCAGCCGCCGCCTCGAGCGCTGCCGCACCCACGGCGTCACCAGCATCATCGCCGGCGAGCTCGGCGCCCGGCCCCCGGCGTACCACCCCGCGCAGGTCGTCGTGGCCCACGTCGGCTCCGTCGGCATCGTGATCGTCCCCGCGTCCGGCGCCGAGGTCACGCTGAGCGGGGAGCACGCCGTGCCGGCGTCGCAGCTGCACGCCGGCACACCGGCCCTGGCCGCCGACCTGACGATCAGAGAAGCGCGCGGGTCCGCCCCGGCTCCGGGCGGAGCGCCCCGGCTTCCTCGGCCCGTCGACCGCGACGTCCACGCGGCCCGGTGAAGGCCAGGTCGAGCCGGATCACGACGAACCCGATGACCAGCCCCACGACAGCGCCGTACGTCACCGACAGCACGCTCTCGGTCAGGGTGACGGTCGGGTTGACCAGCGAGTGGGCGACGGGCACGGTCGCGGCCACGCCGAAGGCGCACACCCACCAGCCCTGACGCCGCCGGGCCCGCATGTGCACGCCCCAGGCGAGCGCGGGGACGCCGAGCACGGTCTCGATCGGCCGCGGGAAGGCGCCCAGGTGGTGGCGCGACCACACCACGACGTCGAGCAGGCTGGTGACCAGGCCGGGCGTCCCGTAGCGGCGGAGCAGCTCGGCGTACGCCAGCGTGAGGGCCAGCACGCCGGTGCCGATCAGCACGATCACGATCCCGCGACGGCCGAGCCCGTGCAGGCCCGCGCCGAGGCGGTAGACGAGGGCGAACACGCCGAGCAGGGCCAGCCCGAGGGTGGCGTACTCGAACCGGTCGACCTGGACGACCGGCTCGAAGCCGACGGTCGCGAGGGCGCCGATCCCGGCCAGGACGATCGCGACGAGCACCTCGCGGACCGCGGCGACGAAGCGCACCGCGGGGACGGTCGCCATCACGGCGAAGACCGCGGAGACGACGCAGGTCAGCACGGCGGCCCCGGTGCGCAGCGCGTCGTCGTCGCTGATGACCGCGACCAGGCCGAGCACCAGCGCGAGGCCACCGACGACGATCGGGCGGCCGCCGGTGCGGACCGCGAGCGCCCAGGAGAACGCCGTCGCGACCGTCACCGCGCCGGCGCTGCACGCCCACGACGGTCCCACCTCGACGAGGCACCCGACCAGGGCGACGAGGCCGGCGAGCACCACGACCGACCAGATCACGAGCGGCCAGCGGGACCGGAGGAACCCACGCCCACGGCTCTCACGACCACGCCCCTGCCGACGAGGCGTCGGCTCGGCGCGACGACGAGGGGCGGACCTGGACACGGGGAGGAAGGTTACAGACGCCGGTTGGCCAGCGAGGGGTTGGTGCGGCGCACCCGTTCGAGGGTCGTGTGGTCGAGCACGGTCGTGAGGACCTGGGCGCCCTCGTCCGCCTCGACCAGCACCTCGCCGAGCGGGTCGACGACGATCGAGTGGCCCGCGTAGCGCGGTCCGGGCTGCCCGACGGCCACCACGAAGACGGTGTTCTCGATCGCCCGGGCCCGGACCAGGGTGCGCCAGTGGTCGACCTTGTGCGGGCCGGCGACCCAGGCGGCCGGGACCACGAGGACCTCCGCCCCGGCGTCCACCAGGGCGCGGCCGAGCTCGGGGAACCGCAGGTCGTAACAGGTCATCAGCCCGACCCCGAAGCCCTGGAGGTCGAACACGACCGGCTCGACAGGCCCCGCGGACAGGCGGTCGGACTCGCGGTAGCCGAAGGAGTCGTAGAGGTGGATCTTGCGGTACGACGCGTCCACGGCGCCGCGCGCGACGAGCGTGTTGAACGGCCGGTCGACGTCCTCGCCGGGCTCGAACATCCCGGCGACCACGGTCGCGCCCCGGTCCGCGGCCACCCGGCCGACCTCGGACGCGAACGGCCCGTCCAGCGGCTCGGCGTACGCGCTGACGTCGGAGCCCGCCTCCCCGAAGTCCCGCGCGAACGCCTCGGGGAAGACGACCAGGTCGGCGTCGCGGGGCGCAAGGCGGTCGAGGGCGGCGCGGTTGTCGTCCGGCTCCAGGCCGGAGGCCTGCTGGACGAGGGCGACACGGAGACTGGCCACGGCACCACCCTGCCACCGATGCCAGACTCGTGGACATGGTCTTCTGCGCGATCGTGCTCGCCGGCGGCCGCGCCGCCCGGATGGACGGCGCGGACAAGGCATCGGTCGAGCACCAGGGCCGCACGCTGCTCGAGCACGCCCTCGAGGCGCTCACCGACGCCGACGAGGTGGTCGTCGTCGGCGACCCCGTGCCGACGACGCGGCCGGTGACGTTCACCCGGGAGAGCCCGCGGTACGGCGGCCCGGTGGCGGCGCTGCTGACCGGCCGGGACTCCCTGCTCCGGGTCCCCGGCACGCTCGGTGTCCTGGCGGTCGACATGCCGCTGGTGACCCCGTGGACGTTCCGGCGGCTGCACCAGGCGGCGCTGGGCCACGACGGGGCGTTCCTGACCGACGCCGACGGCCGTCGACAGCTCGCGGGGGTCGTCGACGCCGCCCGCCTGGACGCCGTACGCCCGGACCTGGAGGGGCAGCACGGCATGGCGCTGCGGGCCCTGCTCGCCGAGCTCGACCTCGCCCTGGTGCCGCCGGTCGGTGACGAGGGTCGCGACGTCGACACGTGGACGGACCTGCGCGACCTCTGACTGTTTGTCGACGAAGGGTTGCGGCACGCCCGGGGATGCGGCGAACCTGGGTCCGTGAACCTGCACGACTGGATCGACGAGCTGATCGACGTCCTCGACATCGAGACCGAGGTCGACGAGGGACTCGTGCTCGACCTGGCCCGGGTCGCGGCCCACAACGTCGAGCGCCCGGCGGCGCCGATCACGACGTACCTCCTGGGGTACGCCGCGGGCTACCAGGACGCCGACCCCGAGCGGATCGAGGCGCTGGCCGCGCTCGCGCAGAAGCTCGCGGAGAACTGGGATCGGCCGGCCAACGCCCCCGACCCCGACGACGTCAACGACGAGATCCCCGACGACCGGGGCGTCGACCACACGGGCGAAGTCTTCGAGGACGTCTGACGGCCACTCCCTAGGGTGGGGACATGCGCGCCGTCATCGCCACCGAGCCCGGGGGCCCCGAGGTCCTGACCGTCACGGAGATCCCCGACCCCGAGATCGGCGCCGGCGAGGTGCTGCTCGACGTCGCCGCGGCCGGCCTGAACCGGGCCGACCTGCTGCAGCGGCAGGGCTTCTACCCGCCGCCGCCCGGCGCGTCCGACGTGATCGGCATGGAGTGCAGCGGCACCGTGGCGGCCGTCGGCGAGGGCGTGACGGGGTGGGCCGTCGGCGACCAGGCGTGCGCCCTGCTGGCCGGGGGCGGGTACGCCGAGCGGGTCGCCGTACCGGCCGGCCAGCTGATGCCGGTCCCGGACGGCGTGGATCTGGTCACGGCCGCCGCGATCCCCGAGGTGGCCGCGACCGTGTGGTCCAACGTGTTCATGGTGGCTGGCCTGCAGCCCCAGGAGACGCTGCTGGTGCACGGCGGCGCCGGCGGGATCGGGTCGTTCGCGATCCAGCTCGCCCACCGCCTGGGTGCCCGGGTGATCACGACGGCCGGGTCGGCCGACAAGCTCGCCGCCTGCGCGGCCCTCGGCGCCGACGTGACCGTCAACTACCGCGACCAGGACTTCGTCGAGGTCGTCCGCGACGCCACCGAGGGCGGCGTCGACGTCATCCTCGACAACATGGGCGCGAAGTACCTCGATCGCAACATCGACGCCCTCGGCATCGAGGGCCGGCTGGTGATCATCGGCATGCAGGGCGGGTCCAAGGCCGAGCTCGACATCAACAAGCTGCTGCGCAAGCGGGGGGCGGTCATCGCGACCAACCTCCGCGGCCGGTCGGTCGAGGAGAAGTCGGCGATCTGCGCGTCGGTCGTCGAGCACGTCTGGCCGCTGGTGTCCGAGGGACTGGTTCGGCCGATCGTGGGCCGGACGTTCCCGCTGGCCGAGGCGGGCGCCGCGCACGCGTTCATGGAGTCAGGTGACCACAGCGGGAAGATCCTGCTGACCGTCTGAGGCTTCGGCCCCCCGGCTACGGTGAGGGCATGAGCGAGCAGGAGCACGTCGTCGTCATCGGGCCGGACGGGCAGCAGGTCTCCGTACCGGCATCGGCGGTCACCGTCGAGCACGACGGCGACGGCAACGGGATCACCGACCTGGTCGAGCAGCCGGCCAAGGTGATGCGGATCGGCGGCATGATCCGGCAGCTGCTCGAGGAGGTGCGCTCGGCGCCCCTGGACGACGCCAGCCGGATCCGGCTCAAGGAGATCCACCAGGCGTCGATCAAGGAGCTCGAGGCCGGGCTCGCGCCCGAGCTGGTCGAGGAGCTGGAGCGGCTGTCGCTGCCGTTCACCGAGGAGGCCGTCCCGTCCGACGCCGAGCTGCGGATCGCGCAGGCCCAGCTGGTCGGCTGGCTCGAGGGCCTCTTCCACGGCATCCAGACCGCGATGTACGCCCAGCAGATGGCGGCCCGCGCCCAGTTCGAGCAGATGCGCCGCGGGCTGCCGCCGGGGAGCGGTCAGCCGGCACCCGGTGCGCCGGGTCCGGCCGAGGGTGGCACGGCCGCCCCGGGTGACTCCGGCGGCATGTACCTCTGACTCCTCGGGCACTCCACTGACTTCTCGGGCACTGCAATGCCTGAGAAGTTCAGGGAACACCCGGTGAACCGGGTATCCCTGCGACGGGTGGGACTACGCCCGCCGGCGCCCCCGCCAGGCCACGAACACCAGGCCGAGCAGGCCCACGATGACGAGGGCGGCACCGGGGGCGGCGAGGCGCTGCACGTCCGCAGGGGGGTCGGCGACGGTCGTGAAGGTCGCCTGCTCGGGCGTCGGGGGCACTGCCGGCTGACCCTCGCCCAGCAGGCTCTCGACGCGCGCGACGTACGCGTCCGTCGCCGAGGAGGTGCCGCTGCGCTGGTCACTGGTGAGGTCGCTGCCGTCGGCCTGCGTGAAGAAGACGTACGACGAGCCCTTCTCGAGCCGCGGCAGCCCGCACGCGCGCGACCGGGTGTCGGTCGACACCGACACCTGCTCGCCGACGAGCGTGCCCTTGTAGATCCGCTGGACGTCGACGGTGTAGGTCGCGGTGTTGCCGGTGACGGAGCGGTCGGAGACGACGCCGGTGAAGATGTCGTCGGCGGCCATCGTGCGCTCCTGGAGGCCCGAGGGAGCACCGGCAGGGCATGCGGCGAGTGACGGCGCGGCCAGCGCCACCACGGTGGAGCACGCCAGCAGGAGGGCGGCCAGGAACCTGCGCATCACTCGCCCATCTAACAGATCAGAGATCGAAGACACCAGCCAGCACCTGCGCCACGCCGTCCTCGTCGTGGCCCGGGGCGACGTGGTCCGCGGCGGCCACCACGCTCGGGTGGGCGTCGGCCATGGAGTACGACGTACCGGCCCAGGTCAGCATCGGCAGGTCGTTGGGCATGTCGCCGAAGGCCATCACCTCCGCCGCCTCGATCCCGAGGTCGGCGCACAGCAACGCCAGCGTCGAGGCCTTGGTGACCGCGGCCGCGCTGATCTCGAGCAGCGGGAACGAGCTGTGGGTGACGTTGACGCGGTCACCCACCGCGCGGACCGCGGCCGCGACGAGGTCGTCGGGATCGGCGTCGTCCTGGCGGCCGAGGAGCTTGAGGACCGGCTGCCCGAGGAGGTCCTCCAGGGACGACTCCTGGCGCGCGTCGAAGCCATGCTCCTGGTCCGCATCGTGCCGTGCGTAGCCGGGCTCCATCGACCAGCCCTCCACGGTCTCGACCGCGAACCGGAGCTCCGGGAGCGCCGCCCGCAGGTCCCGGGCGACGCCCAGCGCCACGTCCGGCTCGATCGGCCGCTCGAGCCGCGGCTCGTGCCGGGCCACGTCCCACACCAGGGCACCGTTGCTGACCACCGCCAGGCCGTGCTCCCCGACGTGGTCGAAGAGGACCGCGGTCCAGCGCAGTGGCCGGCCGGTCACGAAGACGACGGGCGTGCCGAGCGCCTCGACGGCCGCGAGCACCTCGGCGGTGTACGGCGAGATCGTGCCGTCGGAGCGGACCAGGGTGCCGTCGAGGTCCGTGGCGACGAGGCGCGGGGTGGTCACGCCGGCAGCGGCCTTGCCATCACGAGCTCGCCGTCCTCGTTCGCGCCGCGCAGCTCGGTGAAGCCGCACTTCGCGAGCACCCGCACGCTGGCCTTGTTGGTGGGCTCGACGCTGGCCCGGACGCGTACGCCGGCGGCGTCGGTCTCGACCAGCAGCGCCTGCAGCGCCTCGGTCGCGAAGCCGTACCCGTGCGCCTCGTCGACCAGCCCGTAACCCACCTCGACCTCGGGCACGCCGTCCGGCGCGGCCTCGGGCGGGCCGAAGAAGCCGATCGAACCGAGGGCGGTGGCGCCCCGGATGATGTGACGCGGCGCCCAGGGGTCGTCGCGGTGGTACATGCCGGCGGCGTCACGGTCGTCCTCGCGCGGGTAGTCGCGGTGCCACCCGTCGCGGCTGCGACCGGCGCGGATGTCGGCCGCCTCGTCGGGCGTCCAGACGGGCAGGGTGAGGCGCTCGCTGGTGACGACGACGGGGAGGGTCACGCGCCGAACCAGCGATCCAGCTCGGTGGCCAGGCCGTCGTCGTACACGCTGCCGGTGACGTCGTCCGCAGCATCGAGCACGACCTGGATCGCCTGGCCCATCGCGACACCGCGGCGGGCCCACTCGAACATCTCGAGGTCGTTGCGACCGTCGCCGACCGCGAGGGCGTCGTCGGCCGTCAGCCCGAGCTCGCGCGCGACGTGCTCGAGACCCGACGCCTTGGAGACGCCGACCGGGGCCAGGTCGAGCCACGCGGTCCACCCGACGACGTAGCTGGTGCCGTGCAGGCCGAGGTCCGCGGCGAGGGCGACGAAGTCGTCGGCGGTGGCAGCGGGGTCGCGGATGATCACCCGGCTGACCTCGGCGGCGATCAGGTCGGCGACGTCGGTGACGATCATGTCGCCGGAGAGCTCGCCGTCGGGGAAGTGGGAGTTGACCCGGTAGCCGACGCCGCGCTCCTCGACGGCGACCAGCGCCGTGGGGTGCCGCTCGAGGATCGCCTCGACGGCCGGCCGGGCGTCGAACTTCTCCTCGTGCACCACCTCGAGCGGCGGGTAGCGGAAGACGACCGCGCCGTTGGAGGCCACGATCCAGAGCCGCTCGCGCTGCTCGTCGTAGAGGTCGAGCAGGTCGGCGACGCCGGTCATGCCGTGCGGCGAGCGGCCGCTCGCGAGCACGACGTGGGCGCCCGCGTCGAGGGCCCGGTGCACGGCGGCATGGACGGCCGGCGAGATCTCCTCGTGCGTCATCCCGGCGCCCTCGACCCACTTCAGGATCGTGCCGTCGATGTCGAGGGCGACCAGCTGCGGGCGCCAGTCAGCGGGTGGTGTCGAGGACTCAACCACCGACGGGCTCCATGACCTCGCGGCCGAGCCACTTCTGCAGCGCCTTCGGGACCTTGACCGACCCGTCGGCCTGCTGGTGGGTCTCGAGGATCGCGACGATCGTCCGGGTCGAGGCGCACAGCGTGCCGTTGAGCGTGGCGAGCGGCGTGACGCCGTCGTCGAACCGGCCCCGGATGTCGAGGCGCCGGGCCTGGAAGTCCAGGCAGTTGGACGTCGAGGTGAGCTCGCGGTACTTGCCCTGCGTGGGGATCCACGCCTCGCAGTCGAACTTCCGGGTCGCCGAGAGACCGAGGTCGCCGGCCGCGGTGTCGATGACCTGGTAGGCCAGCTCGAGCTTGTCGAGGAACGCCTTCTCGATCTCGAGCAGGCGCTGGTGCTCGGCGTACGACTCCTCGAGCGTCGTGTAGACGAACATCTCGACCTTGTCGAACCAGTGCACCCGGATGATGCCCTTGGTGTCCTTGCCGTGCGAGCCGGCCTCCTTGCGGAAGCAGGGGCTGAAGGCGGCGTACCGCAGCGGCAGCGTCGCGCCGTCGAGGATCTCGTCGGAGTGGTACGCCGCCATCGGGACCTCGGAGGTTCCGACGAGGTACATGTCCTGGCCCTCGATCCGGTAGACGTCGTCGGCGGCCTGGCCGAGGAAGCCGGTGCCCTCCATCGCGCGCGGCTTGACCATCGACGGCGCGATCACCTGGGTGAAGCCGTGCTCCCGGGCGGTCTCGTTGGCCAGGTTGATGAGCGCGAACTCGAGCTCGGCGCCCACGCCGGTGAGGAAGTAGAAGCGCGAGCCGGACACCTTGGCGCCGCGCTCGATGTCGATGGCCCCGAGGATCTTGCCGAGCTCGATGTGGTCGCGCGGCTCGAAGTCGAACTCGACGGGGGTGCCGACCCGTTCGATCAGCCTGAAGTCGTCCTCACCACCCGCCGGCGCCTCGTCGGCAGCCAGGGCCGGGATGCTCGCCAGGGCCGCGTGCCACTCCTCGTCGGCGGCGTTCTGGGCCGCCTCGGCCGCCTTGACCTCGGCGGACAGGGTCTTGGTCTGCGCGAGGAGCGCCTGCTTCTCGTCGCCCTGCGCCTGCGGGATCAGCTTGCCGAGCTGCTTCTGCTCGCCGCGCTTGGCCTCGAACTCCAGGATCGCCGTACGCCGGGCGGTGTCGGCGGCCAGCGCCCGGTCCACGACGTCGTCGGACAGGCCGCGCTTCGCCTGGGCGGCGCGGACACGGTCGGGGTCGTCTCGGAGGATGCGCGGGTCGATCATGTCGTCAGGCTATCCGGGTCGCCCCGGGGGGCGCGCGGGAGATGTCCGTGGCTGGGGACGGCATACTTCGGGGCGTGCTCGACCGTCCCCGCGCCATCGTCCTGAGCTGGGCAGCGCTCTGCTTCGTCCTCTTCGGACTGCTCACCCTCGCGGTCGTCGACGACGCCGAGTGGTTGTGGGACATCGACAACCGCGGCCAGTCCTCCCAGGAGTGGGCCACGGACGTGTCCTGGCTGCACGACGTCCTCCGGATCGTCGAGATCGCCTTCGGCACGATCGCCATGACGGCGTACACGGTCGTCCTCGTCGCCGTCCTGCTGCGCCGCTACCACCGCGCGGCGTTCTTCGCCGCCGGCGTGATGATCGTGACGCCGCTCCTCACGACGATCTGCAAGGGCGTCGTCGGGCGCGACCGACCCACGTGGCAGAACCCCGACGCCCTCCTGCACAGCAACGCCTTCCCGTCCGGCCACGCCTCGGCGATCACGGCGCTCGGCGGGATCGTCGTCGTGCTGGTGTCGATGCTGGTGCGCCGCAAGAACGTGCGGCGGCTGGCGTACGTCGGGGTCGTGCTCGTCGTGGTCGTCGTCGGCCTGGACCGGGTGCTACTCGGCCGCCACTACCCCTCGGACGTCGTCGGCGGCGTGCTGCTCGGGCTGGGCGTGCTGCTGCTCGGCATCGGGGTCTACAACCCGCTGCCGCGCAGCCACTCGGCGAGCGTCGAGCCGCTGCCGGAGGTGTTCGTCTCGGAGCGTCAGCTGGCGGTGGTGCTGAACCCGATCAAGGTCGAGGACGTCGGGCAGTTCAAGACGCTGGTGACGACCATGGCCGCCGAGACCGGCTGGTCGACGCCGTCGTGGCACTACACGACCGTCGAGGACCCCGGGAGCGGGATGGCCGCGGCCGCGTCGGTCTCCGGCGCCGACCTGGTGCTGGTCTGCGGTGGCGACGGCACGGTCCGCGAGGTCTGCGCCGAGCTCGCCGGGACCGGGATCCCGGTGGGGATCATCCCCGCCGGCACGGGCAACCTGCTCGCCCGCAACCTGGACATCCCGCTCTACCTGCGCGCGGCGATCGACGTCGCCCTCACCGGCCAGGACCGCGCGATCGACCTGGTGGAGGTCTCGGGCGACGGCTTCGAGGACACCCACTTCATGGTGATGGCGGGCATGGGCTTCGACGCCGCGATCATGGAGGGCGTCAACGAGGACATCAAGAAGCGGGTCGGCTGGCTGGCCTACGTGCTGTCCGCGCTGAAGTCACTGATGTTCCCGGCCGTCCGGGTCGAGGTCTCCGTCGACGGCGGCGAGTTCACCAAGCACCGGGCCCGCACGATCGTGGTCGGCAACGTCGGCTTCCTGCAGGCGGGGATGCCGCTGCTGCCCGACGCCGCCATCGACGACGGCGTCCTGGACGTCGTGATGCTGCACCCGCGCAAGTTCCTGTCCTGGATCCCGCTCGCCTACCGGGTGCTGGCCCGTCGTACGCGCACCGACGAGATGGTCAACCGGATGACCGGCCGCACCGTCGTGATCCGCGCCGCCGTCGACACCCCGCGCCAGCTCGACGGCGACTCCATCGGCCCCGGCCGCGAGCTGCACCTCACCTGCGTGCACGGGCGGCTGCTGGTGCGGGTGCCGCGCTAGCGCGGCGTCAGCCAGAAGAGCGGGAGCTCGCGCTCGGTGCGCTCGGCGTACCTGGCGTAGTTGGGCCAGCCGGCGACGGCGATCGCCCACTTCTCGTCGCGCTCCGGCCCGGCGAGCTCGCGGGCGTCGACGGCCACGGTGCGGCCCTTGAAGGTGACCGTCGGCTCGTCGGCGGCGCGCAGGTTGCCCGCCCAGGCGGGCGGGTCCTGCGCGCCCCAGTTGGAGCCGACGATCAGCCAGCCGTCGCCGTGGGGCACGGTGAGCAGCGGCGTGGAGCGCAGGATCCCGGTCTTGCGGCCCGGCACCTGCAGCACCAGCTCGTGGAGACCGGTCGCCATCATGATGGTGACCCGCCCACGGCTGATGCGCTGCAGGAACCTGTCGGCGCCGACGATCAGCTTGGAGTAGCGAGGCAGCCAGGGCTGGGCGCCGAGCTTGATCGCCATCCAGCGCATCGGGTTCATGGCCGGACTATAGGGGCTCCGATCACGCGGTCGTGACGACTTCGTCGGTCACGGGGGTCACCGGCTCCGGAGCGCCGTGGACCACGAAGTCCTTCTGCCGGATCAGCAGCAGGCACAGCGCGCCGACGACGAACGCCGTGCCCGCCCCGATCCACACGATGTGGTTGAGCGCCTCGACGAAGCTGGACGTCGCGGCGTCCGCGAGGGTCGGGCGTACGGCGGCCGGCGCCTGCTCGATCACGGCACCGACCTGACCCCCGGTCACCGCCTCGGCGATCCGGTCCGACTGCCCGGCGGCCGGCGTACCGGCCAGCTTGTCGTGCAGGCCGGACGCCACCTGGTGGCTGAAGATCGACCCGAGGGCCGCGATGCCGGTCGCGATGCCGACCTGGCGGAAGGTCGAGTTCACGCCGGACGCCATGCCGGCGCGGGCCGGGGCGACCACGCCGACGGCGGTGGAGACGAGCGGCGGGTTGATCAGGCCGACGCCGAGGCCGGACACGATGAGGCCGGGGATCAGGTGCGTCCAGCTCGAGCCGGTGTCGATCCCGGTCACCAGCAGCAGGCCGACGCCGAGCACCAGGAAGCCCGGCCCGATCAGCCACTTCGTGGGCACGTGGTCCATGAAGCGACCGGTCACGGCGGAGGCGGCGAACGCGGCCGCCGACAGGAAGAGCAGCCGGACGCCGGTCTCGACGGCGGAGTAGCCGAGGACGTTCTGCAGGTAGATCACGATGTAGGTCAGCAGCGAGAAGATCGACGCCGAGACGCCGAAGGCGGCGAGCAGGCCCGCGGTGAAGGTCGGCTTCCGCAGCAGCCCCAGGTCGAACATGGGCGCCTCCTGGATCAGCTGGCTGACCACGAACGCCGCCATCAGCACCGCTGCGGCGGCCAGGCTCAGGACGACCGTCCGGTCGCCCCAGCCGTCCTTGCCGGCCTCGATCAGACCGAAGACGAGCAGCCCCAGCGCGGAGCTGAAAGTGACGAAGCCGGCCCAGTCGGGACGCCCGGCGTGCGGGTTCCGGGACTCCTCGACCCGGGTCATCGAGATGAACATCGCGACCAGGCAGATCGGCAGGTTGACGAAAAAGATCCAGCGCCAGGACAGCCCGCTGGTGAGGATGCCGCCGAGCACGGGGCCGATCGCCACCGCGACACCGGTGGTCGCGCCGAAGGCGCCGAAGGCGACGCCGCGGTCCTTGCCCGTGTACGTCGTGCCGAGGATCGCCAGCGAGGTCGCGAACATCGCGGCGCCGCCGATGCCCTGGGCGGCGCGGGCGATCGCGAGGAACTCGATGCCCGGTGCGAGGCCGCAGAGCAGCGAGCCGATCGTGAAGAGCGCCGTACCGATCACGAAGACCTTGCGGCGACCGTAGATGTCGGCGAGCGAGCCGGCCGTGAGGAGCAGCGCGGCGAGGCTCAGCGCGTAGGCGTCGATCACCCACTGCAGGCCGGACAGCGACGCGTCGAACTGGCCCTGGATGTCGGGGAGCGCGACGTTCACGATCGTGACGTCGAGCAGCAGCATGAACACGCCGGTGCAGACCGCGACGAGGGTCCACCACCTGCCCCTGTCGGGCTCGGCGCTCGCCTGCACTGTGGAGTCAGCCATTTTCATCAACCACCAAATCATCATCTACTTAACGATTACCTGCAGTACGATACGCTTCTTCGAAGAATCGTCAAGTGGCTAACGATCAGGAGGTGGGGCGTGGCCGAGCTGCTGCCGGCCCTCGCGCAGAACGACGGCCACCTCTTCTGGCGCGCCGCCGCCCGGGTGCACGCGGCGCTGGCCGAGACGCTCCCGCCGGGTGTCGACGTGCACGAGTACGCCGCGCTCCTGTCGCTCGCGGGCGGCATCACCCGGACGCAGCAGTCGATCGCCACCGCGATCAGCGTCAGCCGGACCACCGTCGTCAAGGTCGCGGCCGACCTGGCGACGCAGGGCCTGGTCACCCGGGTGCGCAACCCCGACGACCGCCGTTCGTACGCCCTGACCCGGACCGCCAAGGGTGCCGCCGCCGCTCGGAGCTGGCGGCGGCACGTTGAGGACCTCGAGGACGCACTGACCTCCGTCTTCACCCTCGACGAGCGCGAGGAGCTCCGCCAGATCCTGGTGCGGATCTCCGAGCAGGACCTCGCACCGGACACGCCCGCTCCCTTGCTCGACAGCATCGCGTTCCTCATCACCCGGGTGCACTTCCGCATGCACCGGGACTTCTCGGCCGTCCTGGCGCCGCTCGGCATCGAGCCGCGCCACAAGGGCTGCCTGGCCGCGCTCCACGCGTCGGGGCCGATCCCGCAGGCCGAGCTGGCCCGGATCCTGGGGGTCAGCGCCGCCAGCGTCGTGCAGATGGTCGACGACATGGAGCGCCGCGGCCTCGTCGAGCGGCGCCGGCTCGAGACGGACCGCCGCACGCAGCTGCTCCACCTCCTCCCGGAGGCGGAGGTGGTGGCGACCCAGGCCCGGGAGCTGAGCGACGAGCTGACGTCGGAGATCCTCGTCATGCTGAGCGGGGCCGAGCGGAAGCGACTGACCGGCTACCTGCTCCGGTTCGTCACCGCGCCGTAGACGCGGTCAGGGGCGGGCATGCTCGAGCGCCTCGAGCTCCTCGGGCGAGAGCTGCTGCTCGCAGGCCCACCCGGTGATGCTCTTGGCGTAGGTCCGCGCGTCGTTGCGGCCGTTGATCGAGGTCAGGACGACGCCGTTGCCCGCGTCGTCCAGCAGCGCGACCGACCAGGACAGGTGTCCGCCCATGTCGCCGAACGCGTCGTAGCGCACCACCGCGAGGTGCCGCAGGGCGTCGCTGCCCTCGTTGCGGAGCGCCGCCACCTCCTGCCGCAGCCCGTGCACGTCCTCGGGGAGCGCGTCGACACCGCCACCGCCACCCCGCGCCGCCGTACGACGGACGGCGAGCAGCGAGAGGGCCAGCGCGGCGACCGCCGCGATCAGGGCAAGGAGATCCACGCCTCCGAGACTAGGTCGGCGAGCGTGGACACCTGCCCGGACCCGCCGTGTCCCGGTCCGCGTGAACGAGTAGGTTCACCCCGTGGAGCAGCAGGACCCCCGGATCACCGACCTCGGATTCGCACGCGTGGACGTCGACCGCGCGGCACGCACCGGCGACCCCGAGGTCGTGTACGGCGCCGGGAAGACGCCCGACCAGGTGGTGGCGATCCTGCGGGCGCTGCACGAGAAGCACCCCGAGCGCGCCGTGCTCGCGACCCGGCTCGCACCGGAGGCCCTCGACATCGTGGCCGCCGCCCTGCCGGAGGCCGTGGTCGACCTGGTCGCCCGGGCCGTGACCCTCGGCCCCCTCCCGACCGCGACCGGCACCGTCGCCGTGGTCAGCGCCGGCACGTCCGACGCGCCGGTCGCGGCCGAGGCCGCGCTCACGGTGGCCGTCCACGGCGCCCACGTGGACCGGGTCGACGACGTGGGGGTCGCCGGCCTGCACCGGCTCCTCGGCGTCCGCGACCGGCTGGCCGCCGCCGACTGCCTGATCGTCGTCGCCGGCATGGAGGGCGCCCTGCCGTCGGTCGTCGGCGGGCTGACCGGCGTACCGGTCGTCGCCGTCCCCACCAGCGTCGGGTACGGCGCCTCCCTCGGCGGGATCGCCGCCCTGCTCGGGATGCTCAACTCCTGCGCTCCCGGCGTCACCGTGGTCAACATCGACAACGGGTACGGCGCCGGCGTCCACGCAGCCCGGGTCGCCCGCCAGAGCGCACCTCGATGACCGCCGTCTGGATCGACGCGTCCTCGGGCGCGAGCGGCGACATGCTGCTGGGCGCCCTGGTCGGCGCCGGGGTGCCGGTCGAGGTGCTGCAGCACGCCATCGACGCGGTGTCGCCGGAGCCGGTGACCCTCCGCGTCGAGGAGGTACGGCGTGGCGGGCTGGCCGCCACGCGCGTGCACGTCGACGTCCCCGACTCCCACCACCACCGCACCTGGCGCGACGTCCGGACGATGCTCGACGGGCACGACCTCGCGTTGGCCGCCTTCGAGCGGCTCGCGGTCGCCGAGGGGGCGGTGCACGGCACCAGCCCCGACGAGGTGCACTTCCACGAGGTCGGCGCGCTCGACGCGATCGCCGACGTGGTCGGGGTGAGCGCCGGCTTCACCCACCTCGGCGCCTCGTCGGTGACGGTCTCCCCCGTCGCCGTCGGCTCCGGCACCATCCAGGCCGCCCACGGCACGCTCCCCGTCCCGCCGCCGGCCGTGGCCGAGCTGCTGCGCGGCGTCCCGACCTTCGCGGGCCCGGCGCCGATGGAGCTGTGCACGCCCACCGGCGCCGCCCTGCTCACCACCGTCGCGACCGCCTGGGGCCCCCAGCCCGCGATGACCGTCGACACCATCGGCGTCGGCGCCGGTGGGCGGGACCCGGACGGGCACGCCAACGTCGTACGGCTCTTCCTCGGTGTCGAGACGGGCGCCGGCGCTGGTCCGCTGCTGCTGGAGTGCAACGTCGACGACCTGGACCCGCGGGTCTGGCCCGCCGTGATCGCCGCCCTGCTGGACGCGGGCGCGTCCGACGCGTGGCTGACCCCGATCCTGATGAAGAAGGGCCGCCCGGCGCACACGCTGAGCGTGCTCGTCGACGCGGCCCGGGCCGCGGACGTCCGCGCCACCGTCTTCCGACAGACCTCGACGATCGGCCTGCGCGAGCAGCCCGTCGCCAAGCACGCGCTGGAGCGCGAGTTCACCGAGGTCGAGATCGACGGGCAGACCATCAGCGTCAAGCTCGCCCGCCACGACGGCGTGGTCGTCAACGCCCAGCCGGAGTACGACGACGTCGCGCGGGCCGCGACCGAGCTCGGTCGCCCGGTGGCGGACGTGCTCGCGGAGGCCGCGGCCCTGTCGCGTAGGTTTCTCTAGTGGATCCAGTAGTCATCGGCCTGACGTTCCTGGCCATCTTCGTCGTCGAGCTGCCGGACAAGACCTTCCTCGCGACGCTGGTGCTCGCCACGAAGTACCGCCCGATCCTGGTGTGGATCGGCGTCAGCCTCGCCTTCCTGGTGCAGACCCTGGTCGCGGTGCTGCTCGGCCACGCGGTGTCGTTCCTGCCCGAGGAGGTCGTGCAGGCGGCGGCCGGGCTGATGTTCCTGGTCGGCGCCGTCATCCTCATCCGGGAGGGCCGCGGCCACCAGGAGGCCGCCAACAGCGACGAGGAGATCGAGACCAAGCCGGTCCACGGCTGGCGGGCCGTGCTCGCGAGCTTCCTGGTGCTCTTCGCCGCCGAGTGGGGCGACCTGTCGCAGCTGCTGACGATCTCGCTGGTCGCGAAGTACGAGGAGCCCGTCGCGGTCTTCATCGGCGCCCTCGCCGCGCTGCTGCTCGTCAGCGGGCTCGCGGTGGTCGCCGGTCGCCAGCTGCAGCGCTTCGTCAAGCTGCACGTGCTGCACTACATCGGGGCCGGCGTCTGCCTGGTGCTGGCCGCGATCACGGCGTACGAGCTGCTCACCTAGGCTCAGCCCATGGCTACGCATGGTGCCGACTCCGAGGTCGGCAAGCTCCAGACGGTCCTGCTCCACAGGCCGGGCAACGAGCTCAAGCGACTCACCCCGCGCAACAACGACCGGCTGCTCTTCGACGGGATCCCGTGGGTCGCCCGCGCGCAGGAGGAGCACGACGCCTTCGCCGAGGCGCTGCGCAGCCGCGGTGCCGAGGTGCTCTACCTGACGGACCTGCTCACCGAGACGCTCGCCGACGAGGGCGCCCGCCACCACGCGATCTCGACCGCGCTGGCCGGCCTGCACCTCGGCGACACGCTGCGCGACTACCTCGCCCGGTTCCTCGGCGAGGCGGCGCCGGCGGAGCTCACCGACTACCTCACGGCCGGCATCCGCAACGACGAGGTGCGCGGCGGCTTCGGGCTGGTGACGTCGCTGCTGGCGAGCGACGACTTCCTGATCGACCCGCTGCCCAACCTGCTCTTCACCCGCGACTCGTCGGTCTGGGTGCGCGACCGGGTCGCGGTGACCTCGCTGACCATGCCCGCCCGCTCCCGCGAGACCCAGCTGACCGAGCTCATCTACACCGAGCACCCGCGCTTCCACGGCACCCGCAAGCTGCACGGCTGGCACCACGAGCACGTCGAGGGCGGCGACGTGCTGCTGCTGGCTCCGGGCGTGATCGCGATCGGCGTCGGCGAGCGCACCACCCCCGCCGGCGTCGAGCGGTTCGCCCGCCAGGTCTTCCACGCCGACCTCGCGCACACCGTGCTCGCCGTACCCATCGCGCAGGAGCGCGCCACGATGCACCTCGACACGGTCTGCACCATGGTCGACGTCGACAAGATCGTGATGTACCCGAACGTCGCCGACTCCCTGCAGGCGTACGCCGTCACGCCGGTTCACGGCGCCCGCGACGGTGACGAGCGCGCGCTGGAGCTCTCGGTGGCCGAGGCCGAGCCGTTCCTGGTCGCGGCCGCGAAGGCGATGGAGATCGACACTCTCCACCAGATCGACACCGGGCTCGACCCGGTGACCGCCGAGCGCGAGCAGTGGGACGACGGCAACAACACCCTCGCCATCGCCCCGCGCGTCGCGGTCGCCTACGAGCGCAACCACGAGACCAACGCGCGGCTCGAGGAGGCCGGCATCGAGGTCGTCCGGATCGCGGGCTCCGAGCTCGGCTCGGGCCGGGGCGGGCCGCGGTGCATGAGCTGTCCGGTCACCCGGGAGCCGGTCCCCGTCGACTGACGACGTGAAAGACCCGGCCGTTGTCGACGGGGGAGGCGACAACGACCGGGCAGCGCGACCCTACGTCTCCGACAGGTGCCCGGACAAACCCGGACGGGCCGAAACGGACGTGAGCAACGTCAAGTCCTCCGTCAGCGGATAGTGACCTGGCGGTTGGCCAGCCCGGACCGGGCGGAGCGCTCCTCGCTGGTCAGGTCGGAGTCGTCGGCGAGCGCCGCGGCCAGATCGGCCGCGAACCGCTCCGCCGGCTCCTCCAGGGCCTCGGGCCCGGTGCCGACCGGGAGGTCCCAGACCGGCGCCAGGAGCCCGTGGGCACGGAACATCCCGACGAAGCGCGAGTCCTCGACCAGCACGTCCTTGCCCGCGGCGTGCAGCCGGGCGAGGGCGTCGAGGAGCCGGTCCTCGGGCTCCGGCATCACCCAGCGCAGGTGCTCCTTGGTGCCGACGTTCGTCCAGTACGCCGCCTCGACGCTGGTCAGCCTGGCCGTCGGGTTGGCGGCGGCGTTGGCCTGGTCGAGGGCGGCCTCGGCGGCGGCCCGGTCGGCCTCGTCCACGTCGGCGACCCAGAAGCCGAACCCGTCGTGGACGGCGATGGTCAGCGTCTCGTCGCTGATCAGGTCCTGGATGCGGGGGCCCTCCCCGGGAGGGTCCGTCAGGCCGACCACGCCCGGCTCGGCGGTCAGCGCGGCCTCGAGCACCGCGCCGAGGTCGCGGGCCGGGTCACCGAAGTTGTGCTGGACCTGCAGCCCGAGCCAGATCTCGCCGTTGTCGCGCACCATCGCCGGCGCCGCCATCGGCAGCAGCGAGCAGAGCTGCACGACGCGGTCGGCGTCGCCCTTCAGGGTCAGGCGGGCGGTCGCCGCCGGCACCAGCTCCCGCAGCGCGACCACGTCGCACTCCGACGGCATGCCCTCGAACGGGCGGCCGACGTACACCCCGGCCGCTCCCCCGGGCGCGCCGTGGCAGGCCTTGTAGCGCTTGCCCGAGCCACAGGGGCAGGGCTGGCGCGGGCCGACCTCGCCGGCGGGCTGGGCGGGACGGGACTTCGTGCGGGACTTCTTGGCCATGCCGGCCAAACTATCGGTGAGCTATCCGGCGGCGCTCTCGCGGGTGTCCAGCAGGTCGAGGATGTACGCCGGCCGGTCGGTGATCACGGCCTTGACCCCGAGCTCGAGGCAGAGGTCGAGCTGCTCCTCGCTGTTGACCGTCCACACGTGCAGGTCGTGGCCGGCGCGGGTGATCCGCGGGCCCAGCCGGGGGTGCTCGGTGAGCTCCTTGATGCCCGGGCCGACCAGCCAGTCGGGGCCGACCATCCGCCGGAGCATCGACCAGTTGCGGGCGCGCTCGACCAGCATCACCAGCGGCACCTCGGGCGCGAGCCGCTCGACGCGCTGCAGGCCGGTCCACGAGAAGCTCATCACCCGGGCCGGCGAGCCGGCGCGGTCCCAGCCGAGGTGGCGCAGCTGGTCGACCAGGCGGCGCTCGACGAGCCCGCCGTACCGGGTCGGGTGCTTGGTCTCGATCGCGACCTCGACCCGGCGGTCGTAGTCGGCGACCACCTCGAGCAGGGTGCGCAGGGTCAGCACCCGGTCGAGCTGGTCGTCGGGGTCGGGCGCCTCGTCGTCGAGCTCGGCCCAGGGGTTCTTCCAGGAGTGGAAGTCGAGCTGGTCGAGGTCGGCGAGCTCCGTGTTGGAGACCAGGGTCCGCGTGCTCGCCGTACGACGCAGGTCGCGGTCGTGCACGCAGACGAGGTGGCCGTCGGCGGTGAGCCGGACGTCGCACTCCAGGGCTTCAGCCCCGGCGTCGAGAGCGGCGACGTACGCACGCAGGGTGTGCTCGGCGTTGTCATGGCTGGCGCCCCGATGCGCGACGACCTGGGGTCTCACGACGTCCATCGTCCTACTCCTGTGTGACGACCCCTGACGCGACGCGCCAACGACGGTCGAGGGTGACGTTGTCGAGCAGCCGGCGGTCGTGCGAGACGAGGAGCAGCGCGCCGTCGTACGACGCCAGCGCCTCCTCGAGCTGCTCGATGGCCGGCAGGTCGAGGTGGTTGGTGGGCTCGTCGAGGACGAGCAGGTTGACCCCGCGACCCTGGAGCAGCGCGAGCGCGGCCCGGGTGCGCTCCCCCGGCGACAGGCGGCCGACCCGGCTGGCGACCTGGTCGGCCTTGAGCCCGAACTTCGCGAGCAGGGTGCGGACGTCGGCGGGCGACATCTCCGGCAGTGCCGCCTCGACCGCGTCGCCGAGCGGGACGTCCTCGCCGAGCCCGGTGCGGGCCTGGTCGATCTCGCCGATCGCGACGCTCGCGCCGAGGCTCGCGGTGCCGGTGTCGGGACGCTCGCGGCCGAGCAGCAGCTGGATCAGCGTCGTCTTGCCGGCGCCGTTGGGACCGGTGATGCCGATCCGGTCGCGCGCGTTGACCTGGAGGCTCGCCGGGCCGAACGTGAAGTCGCCGCGGCGGAGGGTCGCCTCGTTGAGCGTCGCCACGACGGCGCTCGAGCGGGGAGCGGCGCCGATGCTGAACTGGAGCACCCACTCCTTGCGCGGCTCCTCCACCTCCTCCATCCGGGCGATCCGCGACTCCATCTGGCGCACCTTCTGGGCCTGCTTCTCCGACGACTCGCTCGAGGCCTTGCGGCGCATCTTGTCGTTGTCGGGGTTCTTCTTCATCGCGTTGCGCACGCCCTGCGAGCTCCACTCGCGCTGGGTCCGGGCCCGGGAGACGAGGTCGGCCTTCTTGTCCGCGAACTCGTCGTACGCCTCGCGGGCGTGCCGCCTCGCGACGGCCCGCTCCTCCAGGAACGCGTCGTAGCCGCCGTCGTACACGCTCACCTGCTGCTGGGCCAGGTCGAGCTCGACGATCCGGGTGACGCAGCGGGCGAGGAACTCGCGGTCGTGCGAGACCAGCACGACGCCGGCGCGCAGCCCGCGGACGAAGCTCTCGAGGCGTTCGAGGCCGGCGAGGTCGAGGTCGTTGGTGGGCTCGTCGAGGAGGACGACGTCGAAGCGGCTCAGCAGCAGGGACGCCAGCGCCGCCCGGGCCGCCTGGCCGCCCGACAGGCTCGTCATCATGGCGTCGGCGCCGACGTCGAGGCCGAGGTCGGCGAGCATCGGCGGGATCCGCTCGTCGAGGTCCGCCGCGCCGCTGGCCATCCAGCGGTCGAAGGCCACGGCGTACTCGTCGTCCGCGCCGGCGGCGCCCGTGCCGAGCGCCTCCGCGGCCGCCTCCATGGCGGCGGTCGCGCCCGTGGCGCCGGTCCGGCGGCCGACGTACGCCGCCACCGTCTCGCCGGCGACCCGCTCGTGCTCCTGGGGCAGCCAGCCCACGAAGGCGTCGGCGGGCGCGGTGGAGACGGTCCCGCCGTGGGGGTCGAGGTCACCGGCCAGGATCCGCAGCAGCGTCGACTTGCCGGCGCCGTTGGCACCGACGACGCCGACGACGTCGCCCGGCGACACGGTCAGGTCGAGGCCCTCGAAGAGGGTGCGGTGGCCGTGACCGCCGGCGAGGTCCTTGGCGACGAGGGTGGCGCTCATCGGGACCGCAGGAACTGGCCGAAGTGCGGGACGGTGAAGGCGACGCTGCCGCGTTCGGCCGAGTAGACGAGGCCCTTCTTGATCAGCCCGTCGCGGGCCGGGGAGAGCGACTGCGGCTTGCGGGCCAGGTGGCCGGCGACGTCGGCGGTGGAGATCGCGCTGTCGCCGTTGTCGGCGCCGAGGTCGGCCATCGCGACCATGTAGTCGCGCTCGGCGGGGGTGGCCCGGTCGTAGCGCGCGCCGAAGAATCCGACGGCGAGCTCGGCCTCCGCCTCGGGGGCGGCGGCGCGTACGTCGGCCGCGCGGATCGGCGAGTCGACGGCGGCGTCCCAGGTGACCTTGCCGTACGCCTGCACGAAGTAGGGGTAGCCGTCGGTGAGCCGGTAGAGCTCGTCGAGCGCGTCGTCCTCGAAGTCGACGTCCTCGTCGGCGGCCGGGAGCCGCCAGGCGCGGTCGGCCATCTCCCGGGGGAGCCGGTCCACCGAGACGTAGCGGAACAGGCGCTCGGCGTACGACTTGGACGCGGCGAGCGCGACCGGGAGGTGCGGGAGGCCGGCGCCGACGACGATCAAGGGTGCGCCCTGCTGGCTGATCTCGTGGCAGGCGCCGCAGAGCGCGGCGAGCTCGGCGGTGGACACGTCCTGCATCTCGTCGATGAAGACCGCGACGCCGACGCCGAGGTCGCCGGCCAGGGTGGCCACGTCGGTGAAGAGCTCGACCAGGTCCAGCTCGAGGTCGCCGGAGTCGGCCCGTCCCCGCGCCGCCGTGACGTCGGTGGGCGGGGTCCAGCGGAAGCCCTTGCGGTCGTCGACGCTGGTGCGCAGCGCAAAGCTCTTCAGGACGCTCGCGACCTCGTCGACCCGGTCGGGGTCCCGGTGCCGGTGCGCGACCTCGCGGACGGCGGCGTGCACCGCCTGCGCCACCGGGATCCGGATGCTCTGGTCGGGACGGGCCTCGATCTTGCCGGTCCCCCACGCACGGCGTACGGCCTGGCTGCGCAGCGCGTTGAGCAGCACGGTCTTGCCGACGCCCCGCAGCCCGGAGAGCACCATGCTCCGCTCCGGGCGGTGGGCGGCGACCCGCTCGAGGGTCACCTCGAACTGCTGCAGCTCCCGGTCGCGGCCCGCGAGCTCGGGCGGTCGCTGCCCGGCTCCGGGCGCGTAGGGGTTCCTGATCGGGTCCACGTCAGGACGGTATCGGCATGTCTAGGGTTTTCCGTAGATGGGTCGCGGCGCGGCGCCGCCGGGGGCTGTAACGCCGGGTTACTGGCTGTACCACCCCTGTTGCAGCACCGGGGGAAGAGCAAGTAACCGGGCGTTACATGTGGCGTTGCTGCTCAGGCGGACTCGGACTCGACCACGCCGAGTCGGTCGCGGGCGTCCTCGTAGGAGCGGACCAGGCCAGCGCGGAGCATCTCGATCAGCCCCGGGACCTCGTCGATCGCGAGCCGGAACGAGCCGGCACAGACGTTCTCGCGCCACAGGGACAGCACGACCAGCCCGGAGTCCTCGTGCCACGAGACCCGCAGCGCACGGTCGCCGCCACGGGCGTCGAGGAAGATCGACCCCGTCTGCGGCAGCGGACGGACAGCGGACATGTGTCCATCATGCTCCCGCTGCGCAACGCCTGTCACCGGTTCTGGTCGCTCCCTGGGGATGCCTAGACTCTGAGCGTGCCCGAGCTGCCCGAGGTGGAAGCCCTGGCCCTCGACCTGGGGGCCAGGCTCGACGGCCACGCCATCGCCAAGATCCACATCGCGGCGTTCAGCGCACTCAAGACCTTCGACCCGCCGCTGTCGGCGCTGGAAGGCACGATGGTCGACGGGGTCACCCGGCACGGCAAGTTCCTCGACATCGAGGCGTCCGGCCTCCACCTGTGCCTGCACCTCGCCCGCGCGGGCTGGGTCCGCTGGCGCGACGAGGTGCCGACGATCCCGCCCAAGCCGAGCACCAAGTCGACCCTGGCGCTGCGCGTCGTGCTCGACGACCAGTCCGGCCTCGACATCACCGAGGCCGGCACCCGCAAGAGCCTGGCGGCGTACGTCGTGCGCGACCCGCAGGACGTCCCCGGCATCGCCCGGCTCGGCCCGGACCCGCTCGCCGACGACTTCACGATCGAGCGGTTCGCGGAGATCCTCCAGCAGGAGGGCCGCAAGCAGCTCAAGGGCGCGCTCCGCTACCAGAGCACGATCGCGGGCATCGGCAACGCCTACTCCGACGAGATCCTGCACGCGGCGAAGATGTCGCCCTTCAAGCCGTCCAACAGCCTCACCGACGACGAGCTGGCCACGTTGTACGCCGCCGTGCGGGACACCCTCGGCGACGCGGTCGCGCGCTCGCGGGGCCTGCACGCGAGCGAGCTCAAGGGCGAGAAGAAGTCCAACCTCGCCGTCCACGGCCAGACCGGCAAGCCGTGCCCCGTCTGCGGCGACACCGTGCTCGAGGTGTCCTTCGCCGACTCGAGCCTGCAGTACTGCCCGACCTGCCAGACCGGCGGCAAGCCGCTCGCCGACCGGCGGATGAGCAAGCTCCTCAAGTAGCGGACGTGTGAATTGACACTTAAGTTGGCCATTTGACAGTTTCGGTGGCCATTTGAGCGTGAATCCGACTTTGACACTTACGTTGGCCACTACTTCGGACCTTTTGACACAAACGTTGGCCACTACATTTTCTGACACGAACGTTGGCCTCTACTCGCGTTTCTGACACGAACCTCGGACACCACCGGTATTTCCGACACTTGGTTTGGCCTGCAGATGTGGCTCAGCCCCTCACGCGAACTCGTTGTTCACGGAGGGGCTGAGGTCTGCTGACATCGGTCAGACTGGCGGGCCTCGCAGTTGTTAGAACTTGGTGCGGAGGTGCTCGGCTACCTGCTCGACGATGTCGAAGTGCCGGGGCGCCGACCTACGTCGAAGTTCGCGAAGTTGGGCGACGGTCCCGTGGGCTTGGTCTGGGTGTTTGCGTTCGCGGATGACCATGGGTGCGACGTTGACGTCGCCGCCGGTGAGGATGCTCCAGGTCCAGACTGTGTAGAGGCGTCGGCGTTTGTCCCAGTTGACGTTCTTGCGTGAGAGGCCGCCGCCGGTGAGGCTTCGTCGGAGTTCGGCCCAGGCATCGTCCGGGAGGAGCCAGTCCGCGTTGATCTCGGTTCGGGGGGTGTGGAAGTCGGTGAGCGGTGCTGCGTCGAGGTCGCTGGCGATATTGGCTACGCGTGCGCGGAGTTCGTCGACTCCGTGGTCGGGGAAGACCTGGGCCATTCGGCCTGTCGCGCTTTGGATGGCGTGGTCGGAGTAGCCGAGGAAGTGTCCTGCTTCCTGGGCGGTCGGAAAGTCGCCGACGAGCCGCGCCAGTGCGATGGGGACGTGTCGCCTGATGCGGCGTTCGTGGTTGGCAGCCGTGTCGGTGAAGTGTCGCCGGTACAGGTCGGCGGGCAGGTATGCCGGGATGTGTTCTGGTCCGAACGAAAAGGCTTGTCCGACTGTGTGTGTCGTGAGTTTGGCTGGGTCGGTGGTGTGGAGTCGCTTGCTGGTGAGGGCGGCCCAGAGCGCTGTTGACGGTTCGCTGGTTGCTTGAGCGGTTGGCCAGTTGTTCTTCTCGTTGGCGGTCGCTCGGGCGGCGAGTTCGTTGATCTGGTCGGCGCCTCCGGAGTTGGCGAGAAGGTCGGTGGCGGCGATGAGGAGGCCCGCGCTGGACTGGTGCCTGTCGGGCGGGAGGGTGACTGTGCGTCCGCTGCGCGTCAGTTGCCCGAACGTTTCGGCCCGCGATGCGATGAGTTGTTCGGCTGCTGTCTTGTAGGTGCCGGGGACCGACTCGACGGCCGCTGTGTCGCTTGCCATCTGCATGAGAATCATGAGGAGGCGAACGTCGCGCAGGTACTGCCGCCCGGTGACGGGCGCGCCGAGTGACGTGAGGTGGGTGGGTTTGTCGTCATCGAGGATGTCGTCGAGGTCGTGTTGGACTTCGAGAAGTCGAGGGTGTGCGGGCGCCGCTGCTGTCTGGTCGAGTCGGGTGCCGCACAGCGGGAGCGATTTGGCGTTCGCGGGCTTGGCGCGGCAGGCGGCAGGGTGAGTGACGGGGACCATGACGTGGGGGATGAGGCTGCGGAGTTGTCCGGCAGTTTCTCCGACGCGGGTGTCGCAGGTCGGGCACGCGTCGAGTAGTTCGCAGCCGTGGAGGGTGCATGCGACGGCCCATGGGGTGAGCCAGTCGAGCCGCCAGTTGGGCTGGGCGAGGTCGCTGTCGTCGGTGAGACAGGCGGGGCAGTAGCGGCTGGTCCGGAGGTCGATCCATTGCCGGTCGTCGCGGGCCTTGGAGATTCGCGGGATGACGGTGAGGCTGGCCAGGGACTCCATGGTCAGGCCGATGGCTTCGTCTTCGGCGAGGCCGGTGGTGTGCGCGAACGGGACCAAGACTTCTCGGGGTAGTCGCATCCCGAAGGTCAGTTGGAGAACGTGGGTGCGCCCCTTGCTCGCGAGTCCTGTGCGCTTCATGAGGTCGCTCGGGGTGATGCCGAGACGGAACGCGAGGTTCAGTACGTACCCGGCGAGAGTTTGTCTCGACTTAGGGGCGTTGCTGCGCGGGAGCCGCCGAGGGAGCGCCTCGGAGCGGGCGCTCTCAGCGGGCTGGGTGAGTGTGGTGCTCATGCGACGTCGCTTCGGCTGGGCTGGTCGAAGACGGTGTTGCGGCCCTTGCGCTTCTTGGTGGCGGTGGGTCGGACGCTGTTGCGAACTTCGTTTTCGGGGTCGTCGTAGGTTCCCTTCACCGGGATGCGTTCGAAGTCGTCCCGGGTGAGGTATTCGCCGCCGCGACTCGGGTCGCGTCCGATGGCGGTTTCGGCGGTGAGTTGGACCCAGTCGGCGAGTACGCCGATGACGCCTTGGGTGCGGTCGTAGAGGAACTCGGCGAGGTTCTTGCTGAGCATTCCGGGTGACTTGTCGAGCAGGGGAAGGTCGGCTTCGACGGCTGCGAGGTGTTCAACCCAGGCTCGGATTTCGTGGGAGGTGTCGTACCGGAACGGTTCGATGTCGAGGATGGTGAACCGGCGTGCGGTTTGGGTTCGTAGTTGCTTGTCTCGTCCTCGTGTGCCGTCGTAGAGGATTCCGGACCCTCGTACGTCCACGCCCATGGCGACGACTGTCACGCTGGTCTCCATCAGGTTGCGAATCCAGTCGGATGCGAGGCGGTCTGCTTCACCGTCCTTGTAGCGGGTGATGTCGTCGAGGACGAGGAGTCGGGTGCCGCAGTCACGAAGGACCTCGACGACTCGCTGGGTCAACGCTGAGTCGGTCATGTGGGAGCGGACGGGCTCGCCGTAAAAGGTGAGGATGGCGGTGGCCAGGCTCTTGATGGAGAGTTTGGGTGGGACGGTCACCCATGCGACGGGCACCCATCGGTCGCGGACGGAGACGGCGCTGGGCATCACTTCGCGGACGACTTCGACGGCGGCTTCGTAGTCGGCGGCGATCTCGCGCATGAGGGTGCTCTTGCCCATGGCTCCGTCGGCGGAGATGAAGATTCCGGACCGTACGCCGGGATCCATCCGGTAGAGGTTTGCCTGCAGGACGGGTTGGACCTGCTCGCGAATGGCGGCCGTCATCGGCGTCTCGTGCTTGGGCGGATTGAAGTTCCCGAGTCGTCGGATGGTGTCGTACTTGAGGCGTTCTCGGGGGGCGAGGGACTGGTAGTCGGACCGGTCTATGACCGGTGGTGCGTGGTAGGAGTTGCGGAGCCTGACGAAGGTCTTCCACCCGTCGAGGTCGCTGATGTCCAACTTCTCGACCTTGCGGAGGTCGACGTAGTCGCTGGGGTCGAGGCTGAGTGTCATGTCGTTTCCTGTCAGTTGTCGCGAAGGTCGGCGAGGTCGCCGAACATGCCGCCCCCGGCGTGAAGCCGAGGTGCGGGGGTGATGGGTTCGGTGCTGGAAGCGGCCTCACGCCGTGCCTTGCGCTTTGCCTCCAGCGCGGTCGTGGGGTCTGCCGTGGGCGGTGCAGGTTCGGCTTCGTACTTGGCGGCGTCGCGGGTGGCGAGTTCCTTGTCACGTGCGTGCTTGGATGCCTGCGCATCGGCGCGCTGACCGTCGACGACCCAGCCGTCCGCGTCCCGGACAGGGAGGACTTGAGTAAGGAGCACTTCGGCGAGGTAGTCGGCGTCGTACTTCTCGACGCTCTCGCCGAGTCGGTTGCGCAGCGCCTTGATGTGACGGTCGCTGAAGGCAGGGAAGTCGCCGGTGAGTCCAACCCACGGGAGCCGGTGCCGGTTGTCGTTCTCGTCGATGAACCAGACGTTGCGCAGGTCGCGGACGTCATAGTGCACGGCCCACTTGTTGTTGGCGCGGTGCGAGGGCTGGTTGCGGTACTCGTCAAGGACTGCGTCGTCGAACCAGAGCCCGCGAATCTTCACGCCCCGGGAGTGAACCTTGACGTAACTGGTCGAGAGGACACCGAAGTAGTCGCCGACTGTCATGACTTTCGGGGCGAGTCCAGAGGTTTCGAGACCGTGGAGGTAGAGAGCGTTCGGGGACCAGCGTCCTTCGGGGCACCAGGCGGGCTTGGTGTCGCTCATGATGTGGGTCTGCCAGACCATGACGGCCCACAGGGAGAGCAGGTCTTCGAGACGCTGCGCGGTCCACTCGACTTCGGCGTCGGTGTTCTTGGCTCGTTCGGACGTGTCAGAGCCCCGGTAGCCATCGAGGCGTTCGAGCAGCATCGTTCGGATCGCGCCGAAGATGCGCTCGACGGGTGCCTTGTCGGATGCGGTGTAGGTGCGAGCGGGGAGCAGGTCGATGCCGTGCTGGCGGCAGACCTGCCGGGTCTTGTGGGCGCGGTAGGTCGAGCCGTTGTCGGTGACGACGGCCTCGGGGTTAACGATGGGCATGGCGGACACCGCTTGAGCAGGTGCGTCGGCCGTTGTTTCGGAGGCGCTCAGGATGCTCTCCGGAATGCCGACGAACGGCCAGCGCGCCTCGGCTGGCCAGCCTGGCAGCATCTGCTTGGGGCGGGCGACGTCGAGCAGGGTGAAGGTGACGTCGATGTTCTTCTCGGCTTGCTCGACCACCCGCAACGCGCAGATGGACCACGAGAACGCGTCGACGGCGAGGACGAGCGACCCCCGCACTGCGCCTTCCAAGATGGTGCCCTTGAGGAGGACATCGAGGTTGTTGGTGTCCATGAGGACCAGTTGGCCGGGGCGAGTCGGGTTGGTGCGCACGAAGCCGCCCTTGGGTGCGGTGGTCGCGGAGGCACGGGTGCGGGCCTTGCCGTTGACCTCGCTGGGGGTCCACCGGTCGTTGAGGTATCGCCGCCAGGTGCGTTCGCTCGGGAGGTTCTTCTTGGTCCAGTCCGGGCCGTGGGATTCGAGCAGGCGTCCGCGAAGTTCCACGAACAGCCCGCTCACCCTCTTGCTGGACTTGTGGGACTGGTCGGCGATGAGCACCTCGGTCGCTTCTGCGATTTCGGGGTGGATGGCGCGTCGTCCGCGAAAGTGTCGCGGTCCGTGCGCACCGGCGAGGTGCTCGAACGCGGTGCCGTTCTTGATGCTGGGCCACAACCGGCGCATGGTTCGAGCACTCATGCTGACTCCGTACTGACGAGCGAACTCGTTGCCGAGTTCGCGTTCCTTGGCGGCGAGCCGGTCCTGCTGCAGCACCGTCGCGGGGTCGTACTCGGGTCGCGGCTCACCGGGCAGGGCCTCGTTCGGATCCCCGGAGCGGTAGCCGGTCATCGCCTCGCTGATGTGCTCGATGCGCCTGAGCGCAACAGCCCGCACGTCCTCAGGCAGAGTCGCGAGCACGTCAGCGGAGCCCTTGGCTCGTTCGAGCGTTTCGAGGCCGGGATGGTGGACGAGGTCGTCGACAGCGAGGGTGGTGAGCACGCCGTCACCGTCTACGACGGTCAGGCAACCGCGACGGTTGTCGTAGGACTCGACCTGATGCCAGCGGCCATCGAGGGTGAACTCGGTTCCGGGCATGGGACGAAGGCCGCTCATCGGGCCACCTCCGCGTTGGGAAGCGCGACGAGCGTCCAGTCCTCCAGGTTGCGGTTCAAGTCGACGGAGACCTGACGTTCCCAGATGAGCCGCTGGAGGATGGCCCGCGCCACCAGGTGCCCGTCGACGCTGTGGCAGACGGCAGCGAACTCCATCGGGCCGCGTACGCGCAGCAGGTCGAGGATGGTCTCGCCGTATCCGAGGCGGTCGTGGTCGCGTGCGTGCGTTTCGACGGTCTCGATTGCGGTGTAGGCGGGCAGTTCGTAACCCACGACGAGAGCGTGACCCCAGCCGCGCGAGAGGCACACCTCGCCGAGCGCTGCCGCGTCGTCGAGGAGTCGGTTGTTGAGCCGCTCGGCGGGCCGGGTGTTAATGACGATGACCTGACCGTCGATGAGCGCGAGAAAGTCAGGGGTGTGGTGTCGCTCGCGGGTGCCGTCGTGCCAGGTGAGGGTGAACGGCTGCGAGACGACCTCAGCGGCACCAGCGAAGTCGAGGACGCAGAGCAGTTTGCGTTCGAAGAGTGACTCGTGGGCGTGGTGGCGACCGGTCGAGTGCATGTAGCGCAGCCCGGCACGCGAGGTCTTCTTCGGGTGCCACGAATTCACCCGCACTGGGTCTGCGGTGAGGAGGTCAGCGGTCGAGGCGACGGCGACCGGTGCGGTCCGGTCGAGGCTGCCGTGACGATAGGTCAGGGTCCACCGGTAACCCCAGCCCTGGGGCAGTCCAGGCCGCTCAGGGACCGTGTGCTGGATGACGACGTCGGTCCAACGTGCTTGGGCAGACCAGAGTGCTGGCCGGTTATGTTCGGGCTGGTAGCGCGGGAGGGGTTGGTCGTGGCGTAGGGCGTCGCGCACGACCGGGAAGGTCGTTGACACAGGTACTCCTGAAGGGACGGGTGAACGGTGCTCGGCCCCGCCTCGCAGCAGGGTCAGGCTCCGGTTCTGTGTCCGCTCATTCGCACTGACGTCTCCCTCAATATCTATGTCGAACATGTGTTCGATTGCGGTGACTGTAGCGTCCAAGGACGGCGTCTCGTCAAGAAGCGGTTCTGCGGGCTCGACGATCCGCAGATGCTGGGGTTGCGTTGGCTCTGTCATGGGTCCGGCTTTCGACGGAGTCCACAACTGGCTGGATAGATGGCCACACCATGTGTGGCCACTGGCCACACGCGACGTCGGTCGGCAGTGTTCACTACTTCGCCACGTCTGATGTGGTCGTACGTTCTCTCGGTGCCTCGGCGACCAACCATCAAAGCGGCGACCGTCCGGGGTCCGCGCCTGTTCTTGCGCTATCCCGACGAGTTCGGCGTCGCCGACCCTGCCGAGCCCGCGCCGTTGCCTCCTTCGCAGCGCTACAAGGCGCAGGCTGCCCTCGTTCAGCACGAACTGGCCAGGCAGGTCACCGAGCAGATGCCACGACTGGGTCTGACCTACCCCGAACTTGCAGAGCATGTGGGCGTCAGCGTCGAGCAGTTGCGTCGACTCCTTCGAGGAGAGTCGGCGATGAGCGTCGAACGCATGCAGCGCTTAGCGAGCGCTGCCGGACTCCGGATGACGGTCAGAGTCGAGCGCTCCGAATGAATCGCAGTACAACCCTCACTCAGAACGGACAGAGCGCGGCATGAGCACCAACGGACATCAAGGTGTTCTCACCCGCCACCACGCCAACAAGTTCGCGTTCCACTGCTGCGTAGACGGCCCTGAGCCGTTCTCCGCCATCTGGAACGCCAGCGGCTCGTCGGTCAGCGAGATGGTGTTCGGTTCACCCGCGCAGGTCTTTCAGCAGATTGTCACCCACCTGACCGATGGTCGCTCCGACAACCACACGGCGACGGTCGTCGCCGCCGCCAACAATCAGTCGGGCCTCACCGACGACGTTGTTGCTGGCGTGCGTGTACTGCACGAGCAACTTCCGTACGTCACCGTCACCGTCACCGGCTGAGACTGGAGGCTTACCGGGAGCGGTGTCCACCGGACAGTCGGGAGACCTACCGGAAGATCTTGGTCCCGTCGCAGAGCACACGACTAGGGCACTCATCAGCGGTGTCGGTGTCGCCGTCTACCGTCCCGGGGACCGAGCCGAAAGTAGGGGTCGAGCGGCTCGCACAGGTAGCCACTGGAGCGAGAGGAACGACCCCGATGACGAAGCCCGAACCGAGCACAGCACTCACCGCAATCCCGGACATGGAGATGGTTGCGCGTGCCTGGCATGAGGTGTGGGACGAACCTCTCGGTACCGTCCCCTTCGGCAGCAACGGCTGCCATTGCCGGAACTACGCGCCGTATGCCAAGGGGGTCCTCGAACTCTTCTACGGCGACCCCATCGCGGAGCCGGACGGCCTCGGTGCAGTCGTGGTCAACCCACTAACCGGTGGCGTGTGGGTGCGCGCCGCGCATCCGTCGTTGCCGTGGCACGACCCGGCGTCGGCGTCTCCCCAGGAGTGGTCGGACCCGACACGGGAGGACCACTACGTCTGGGCCGACCTCCCCCGACCGCTCGTAGTGCAGAGCATCGGTTGGAAGCCCCCCACCACCCGGCCGACAGCCCCTGCGCCTCCTGTGCAACCACCCGAGCCCACTGGCATTGGCGCGGTCGTCGTCGATGCGACCGGCGCGGCGTGGGTGCGAGTGCATGACGGACGCGAGCCGTGGCTCCAGGTCGACGCGGCTGGCACCGGGTTGGCGGAGAACTGGGAGGGCTCGTTCTACGCCGTGAGTTGGTCGGACCTCACCCAGCCCATCCAGATCCGCAGCCACGGTTGGCACCGGTCGGTGAACGCCTCGTGAGTTGGGTAGAAGAGGTCGAAATGGCGTGGCCCATCGAAGTCCTCACCCGCATCGGCTATGACCAAGAAGCGGCGGAACGGCTTCACCTGCTGCTCCCGCCGGTCCCAGCGGGCCACCTCCCAGTGCCGAACTGGAACAATCCGCTAGTCCACTACGAGGGCGGCGACAACCCCGACGCCGCCATCATCTGGTTCCTTCACGGACCACCCGGAGACGATGCCGTCCGGCTCGCCAACAGCGGACGAGACCTGCTCGACGTCCTTGCGATTATGGATGCAGTCGCGGTCACACACCCCGGGCCCATGTGGAGACCGGCCAAGGTTGACATCGCCTCATCCTGGGTCGCGGCCGCCGCCATCTCCACGGAGCGGGCAGCCCGCTACATCGCAGCCGGAATCACCGCCCGCGAAGCCACCAACTTCGAGGCCGATCCGGACACCCGGCCCAGCGACGACCAACTAGCACTGCTGGCAGCACTTCGGACACCAGCAGAATCGACGTGAACGAGAAGCGTGGTCCGAGCCGCCTGACACAACGGCTCGGACCACGCTGCGCGCCCGATTCGCCTGCAACAACGCGCCGGACGCTCCACTGGTGTGC
The DNA here is from genome assembly GCF_039543825.1 of Nocardioides conyzicola. Classification (NCBI taxonomy): domain Bacteria; kingdom Bacillati; phylum Actinomycetota; class Actinomycetes; order Propionibacteriales; family Nocardioidaceae; genus Nocardioides; species Nocardioides conyzicola. Next base: position 1,651,453 of record NZ_BAABKM010000002.1, read on the forward strand.
CGAGCCGCCTGTCAACAACGGCTCGGACCACCGGCACCACGGATGCACCTGCACACAGCGCACCCGGTGGTGCTGGTCGACAGCATCCGGCCGATCTCGGCTGGTGCGCAAGTAGGCCCGTCGCCCTCGGACGCTCTCGGCTCGGGTCTAGGCGGACCGGCCGCTCGGGCAGATGACCCGGCATCAAAGCCGCCATTCGTGTCGGCGCTGCTCCCTACACTGAGGCCCGGTCGCACCGTGATCCACGACACGTCCGCAGGGGGACTCATGCAACTCACTCGCTTCCGAGTCCGGAAGTTCCGGAACATCCTCGACAGCGGCGACATCGCCGTCGACGAGGAAGTCACCTGCCTGGTCGGCATGAACGAGGCCGGTAAGACCGCCGTGCTCGCGGCCTTGTATCGCCTCAACCCCGTGGACGGTACGGCCTTCCACACCCAGCACGACTACCCCCGATGGCTGCTGTCCAAGGACCGCAAGGCTGGCCTCGTCGAGGAGGTCCGGCCCATCGAGGCCGACTTCACCCTGACCGACGAGCAGACGAAGGCCGTCGCCGAGAAGTTCGGCGAGGACGTCTTGGCCAACGACCAGATCACCGTTTACCGCACCTACGACACCGACACCGCGTGGCTGGAGATCTCTGCTGCCGAGGGCAAGGCTGTCGAGAACTTCCTGCGGTCACACCCTGTAGCGGACAAGGACATCGCCAAGGCGCTGAAGGGGGCGGACACCTTCGATGACCTCCGCGCTCGCATCGCCACCCTGACCACCGAGGCCCAGTCGGAAGCGAAGGTCGAGGCAGTCGCTGCACTCGCTGAGGTTGCGGCTGCGGTGACAGCGCTCGTGGGCGACGGCGACCTCGACGACGCGATCATGGATGTGCTCGACCCGCACTTGCCGTCGTTCTTCTACTTCGGCGAGTACAGCGTCCTCGAAGGCAGGATCGACCTCCTACGCCTGTCCAACGGGGCCGAGGAGGAGACCGCCTCCACATCCGACCAGACCGCACGCTCGCTACTCGCCCTCGCCGACACCACGCCCGCTGCGCTGTGCGCCGACGACTACGAGGACCGGCGCGCCGAACTCGAAGCCGTCAGCAACGACCTCACGGAGCAGGTCTTCGAATACTGGAAGCAGAACCCGAGCCTGCGGGTCCGGTTCGACATCGACCGCAAGATCGGCACCAACCCGCAGGGCTACCCGTACATAACCGAGAACGTTCTGGACATCCGCGTCGAGGACACCCGGCACTACTTCACCAACAACTTCTCCCAGCGCTCCAGCGGCTTCCGGTGGTTCTTCTCGTTCCTCGCTGCCTTCACCGAGTTCGAGTCACGCAACGACAACTTCGTCATCCTCCTCGACGAGCCCGGCCTCACCCTCCACGGGCGCGCACAGGCCGACTTCCTTCGCTTCATCAACGAGCGCCTAGCCCCTGCCGCACAGGTCCTCTACACGACCCACTCACCGTTCATGGTGGAGACCGACCGGATCGCGCGCGTCCGCATCGTCGAGGACAAGGGGCCTAAAGAAGGATCCGTCGTCAGCCAGGAAGTGCTCACCGTCAACGCCGACAGCCTGTTCCCCCTGCAAGCCGCGCTCGGCTACGACGTCGCCCAGCACCTCTTCATCGGGAACAGCAACCTCCTCGTCGAAGGACCTAGCGACTTCCTCTACCTCGACCTCATCGGACGCAAACTCGCCGACGAAGGACGGACTGGGCTCGACGAGCGGTGGCGGATACTCCCCGCCGGAAGCGCCTCCAACATCCCCGCGTTCGTCGCACTCATCGGTCGCGAACTCGAAGTCACCGTCCTAGTCGACTCAGGAACCGAAGGCGCCGGGCGACTCGACGCCGCCATGGAAGCGGGCCGTCTCAAGAAGGACCGCCTCATCCGCGTCGGCGACGTCATCGGCTCCAAGCACGCCGACATCGAAGACCTGATGACCCTCGACGACTACCTGCCGCTGTACAACGAGGCGTTCGACCGCAACGTGAAGGAGACCGACCTCCCGCCCGGAGACCGGGTTGTGCACCGCCTGCAGACACTCAACGGCAAGTACGACCACTACAAGCCCGCCGAGGCACTCCTCCGTGACCCCACGAAGATCGACGCTCTCAGCGCCGACACCCTCGCCAACTTCGAGTCCCTCATCGAACGCATCAACGCCACCCTCGCGTGACAGCATTCTGGGAAGGCTTCGACCGCTACCTGGCTGCGCGTGCCCCGACCGAGGCACACAAGGCCGAGGTTCGCAGGTACCGCGAGCGCATCCGGGGGATCATCGCGGCCAACCACAACCTCATGGGGTTCTTCCAGAGCGGGTCGTTCCAACACGGCACCGCCGTGATGCCGTACAGCGATGTCGACTACATCGCCCGGATCCACTTCGAAGACAAGCCGGGGTCGTCCAACACCATCCTCAACAACCTTCGCGACCTTCTGAAACGCGAACTGTGGGATGCCACCGTGACCGTGCGCCGCCCAACCGTCACCGTCGAGTTCCCTAGCCTGCTCCCGTTCTACGAGATCACTCCCGGCTACCTCCACCGGGGTGGCACGACCGACGAAGACCGCGTCCTGCTGATCCCGGCACCGGGCGGCGGCTGGCGAGAGGCCGCGCCGCAGGCCCACAACAAGTTCGTCGGCGATATGGACCGCAAGCACGGTGGTGACGTCCGCAAGACCGCGCGACTCCTCAAGGCGTGGAAGTACGAGCACAGCGTCCCGATCTCGTCGTTCTACTTAGAGATGCGGGCTGCCGAGTACGGCAAGAACAACGACTCGATGTACCCGTTCTCGGCCTGCCGGTCCATCTTCACCACACTCGCTGACCAAGGGCTCCCGTCCATGAACGACCCGGCCCGGCTGGTGGCGCGCATCAACGCCTGTTCCAGCGAGTCCGCCCGCGCCTCGTCCATGAGCCACCTCCGGAGGTGCAAGCAGAGCATCAACGCCGCGTCGGCAGCATGGCTCGCCGACGAGCGGTGGGACATGAACCAGGCTCTTCAGGACGTCTGGGGCAGCGACTTCCCCTACTGCGACACGTAGGCTCCGGCGCGATGACCAGCACCCCGGCCGAGATCTCCGTCGCGCAGAACACCGACCGTGCGCAGCGGCTGATCGCCGCGCAATCCCGGCGGTACACCGACGCCAAGCGGCTCCATGACACCCGAGTGATCACGGTGACCGCCTTGGCTGCCGCCACCGTCATCACCGCGCTCGCGCTCCCGGACGCGCGGATCGTCGTCGGCACCATCGGCGGCGCGGTCGCCTTCCTATGGTCTGTGCTCGGCGGAGGGCGCGAGAAGCGATGCCGGAAGCAAGCAGCCTTCATGCAAGAGGAGTTCGACACCTACGTGTTCGACATGCCGTGGAACAACATGGCTGCCGAACACCCTTCGCCAACGCTCATCACCGAGGCCGCCACTCGGTATCGAGGCAACCGAACTAAGGACTGGTACCCCGACACCGCGCCGGTGGCACGGCCTCTCGACGTCCTGATCTGCCAGCGGAGCAACCTCGGCTGGGGAGCGTCTATCCACCGGCTCTACGCCGCAATCCTCACCGGACTGCTCGTCACGCTGGTCCTCGCCGGGACCGCCATCGCGCTCATCGCGAATCTCAACGCCACAGAAATCCTGACAGTCCTGCTAGTGCCGCTACTCGGGCCCGTGCGAGAACTCATTGAGATGATCCGTAACAACCGAGATAGCGCAGACACTAAGACCAGCACGGAGAACAAGGTCCACAACCTGTGGCAGCGCGGCCTCGAACCGAGTGGGCAGGTCACCATCAAGGACTGCCGCGCCGTACAGGATCAGATCCTCAGCATCCGCCAGACGAATGCCCACGTCCCGGACTGGCTCGACAACCTCCGCCGCAAGCGGAGCGAGACCCTCATGCAGCAGAGCGCCGTCCACCTTATCGAAGAAGCCGTACAACACGGCAAGATCCGCTGACCGTCGACCTCGGGTCGGTCGTGAGTACCGCCGACGTTCCTAGCCTCGATCAGTTCGTCGTAATGTCGCCCAACTTCCAGGTGCGGTCGAAATATGGCTGGAGCGGGCCGTAGAAGCGGAAGTAGGAGAACCAGTGTTGCCCGGGGATCGTCTGGACCCAGTTCGACTCCTTGCCCTCGGGTGCGGTGGGGCCGAACCAGAGGTCGACGGAGCCGTCGTCGTTGTGCACCACGTCGGGGTCACGGGACCCTCGGTCGCCGCGTTGCTGTTCGTTGTCGATGAGGCAACGAGTGTCGGCGGTGTAGACCGTTGCGGACCAGAACAACTTCGCGGGCACGTCGGCCGGGACGTGGAGGGTGTACGAGGAGCCGCCGTCTAGCCAGTCACCGTTCTGGTCGGTGTAGGACCCGAGGTATGCCTGTCCGACGCCGGGGGTCTGGCTCTTCATTGCGGTGGAGAACGTGACTGCTTCGTAGAACCAAGACGCTCGTTCGAGGAGTTCGTCGTAGTGCGGTCCTCGCTGGGCGGGGTTGTCGAGGACGATGGCCAGGTCCCACTGCCGGTCGGGCCAGTACCGCGAACCGGCGAATCTCTTGGCGAAGGCGTTGGCGCGGGCCATCAGTTCACCGGCTTCGGTGGCCTGGGTCAGGATTCCTGTGAGTCGCTCGTCGGGAGCGAACGGCTGGCCTACCTCGATCCCGAGTTGACGCAGCATCGCGAGGTGGAACCGGTCGCGTTCGTCAACGACCTCGCTCTGGTAGATGTCGTGCAGCCGTACCCAGTAGTCGAGCCCACGTGGCTGGTCACCCGACCATGACTTGCCGTCCGGGCTCACGACGCGGGTAGGGGGCGGGTTGTCGCGCTGCTCGTAGGGGTAGATCCGAACCTGGGCGACGAGAGCCCGGGACCGGTCGGGGTCGGGGTCGAGGGTCCGGAACCCGAAGAACAGGTTGACCCCGGTCGAGTGCAACACGTTGTAGCCGTCCGTGGTCGGAGGCTCCTGTCCAGGCGGCACGATGAGGTACTTCCCACCCTTGCCCTGATCGGGGCCCATCTCGCCCATGACCCCGAACTCGCGTTGCCAGAAGTCCGAGACTCCGCCAGCGACCGGTCCGGCAGGCATCTCGATGACGAGCGGACCTGTCTCAGAGAGCCGGATCAGAGTCATGATGTACGGGGTGGTGGCGTTCGCGGTGATGATCCCCAACCGGTCGCGGTAGGACACGTACGCGACAAGGTCTGAGTTCGTGGCACCGAACACCTCGCGATGCTCATGCTGCCACTGCGCGTACGAAACCAGCGGCAACGACCACAGGTACGCCTGCGTCGCCAACTGATAGTCCAACTCGTCGAAGACCAACCCCAGGTCCTCGCGTCGAGGCAGACCACCATCGATTTGAACCTCGCCCAGCCTGCCCGGCAACCGTGGTGTCGTCACCCTTGAAGCCTAGCGAGCCTCAAACCCTCGACGCCCAAACCGTGCCTTGACGTACCTCGGCCGGGGACCCGAACCCGATCAGGCCGAACCCTCAGAAGGGTGACCGCTGTAATTCATCGCAACCCTCACCACAGGTGTTTGGGGCACACGGTGAAGGCGGCGCTACGCGACCCACTTCGCGTCGCGGCCCCTCAGGATGCGAATGTCTGGAACCCGAAGTCCGCGACTGAAGAACATCAACTCCTTGCCGACCTTCTGAGTCTGAGCGGTGTGGCTGATGTTGAACCTTGCGCACCGCACCTCGGGGTAGAGGTGCCTGATCCGCTCGCCGTTGTCGTAGGTCAGAACCCAGGGGTGCGGGCTGCGAAGCAGTTGCCCGGCGAGTCGGCTGTGGTCGTCCCACGTGTGGGCTGTCATGTACAACTCGTCACCCTGCGCGATGTAGGGCGGATCGACATAAAGGAACACGGGGCGCTTGCGGCGGTTGAGTCGAGGAATCAGCGTGGTGGCCCGCTCCTGCGTAACGGTGACCTGGTGGGCGTACGTGCCCAGCGCGGCGATCCGCTCAACCAGGTCCTTCTTGTTAAATCGGGCGTCGATCTTCCACTCCCCGGTCTGCTCAAGACCACCGATAGGTCGAGCGCTGAGGATTCCGGAGCGGTTGCACCGGTTGAGGAAGTACGTGGCGAACCCGAGTTCGGCGTCGTCTCGACCGTCCGGGGTGGAGTAAATGTTCCGTTGAGCGTGCCAGTTGTCGATGGTCACCTCTACGGCGTCCACCTTGGAGGCGAAGGCGTCAGTGTCGGCGAGCAAGGTGCGCCAGAAGGCAGCGACGCCGGGATTGAGGTCGTTGATGATGAGGCGTTCGACGTGCCCCTCAACGAGAAGGTGAAGTCCCGCTCCGGCTCCACCAGCGTACGGTTCGCAGTAGGTCTCGATGTCGACTCGTTGACTGGCCAGCAGGCGTGCGAAGTATGGTCCGAGCCGCGCCTTGCCGCCGGGGTAGCGCAGCGGGGACAGGTAGTTCACTTCGCCTCCAGTCCGGTCTTGTTGTTGACGGCTTCGAGGAAAGGTCGCCAGACCTGGCTGTACCGGCGCGAGTGGTGAAGGTCAGGGTGAGCCGTCGGGTTGTGCACGAATTGGTGAAGGTACCGGACCCCGAAGTCTTGCTGCGTCTCCATGTACGCGGGTGTCAGCGCTGGGAGGTCCGGGCGCGGCCGGTCGTACTTCGGATCGAGCACCTTGAGGCACGCCTTGACCTTCTGCGCGAACGAGTCCTTCTCTTCCGCTCCGCTCCAGGCAAGGACCATGGGTTCAGAGACCGTGAGTTCGACAATGACGCGCGCCATCACACAGGCGATCCCTGGGGCCTGCTCGTGCTCTACCTGTCGCGCCTCCTTGAGGAGCAACTGTGTGCGCCGCGAGAGGTGTGGCAACTTCAGGTCCTGGTAGAGACGCTTCTCAGGTGTCGCCTCGTTCTTCCGAGGAGCAGTACCCGACCCCGGCGACGAACCGCCACTGCCACCGTCAGCCCCGCCCCCGGCGTCGCCGTTCGTGCCACCCGCACCATCATCGCCGCCCCCGCCAGTGCCACCCCCCGAGTCGGAGTCGACCGAACCGGTGTCCTCGCCTTCCCCTTGCTCACCGTTCTCATCGTCATCACCGCCCTCATCGGTCGAAGAAGCGGCGTACGGGGTGTCGGCGAGGCGAGTGGCGTCGGCCTCGTCCAGCCCGTCGGTGTCAGGGAGCACATGCTTGTTCTCGTCGAGCAACTTCCGACGCACGTCCGCGTTCTTGTACGCATCGACCGGCTTCGCGTCGATGTACCGGAACGCCCAGTCGAAGAACGCGTGGAGTGCGTCAGCGGAATGCTTCGCCCACAGAGTCCGCTCACGAACGTAGATCTCATCAGTCTCTCGGACCGCCAGATGCAAGCGGTTCAGCACGTCCATCGCGAAGAACCGACCGATGTTGGTCAACTTGTTGTCGCGGACCCGCTTGATGACCTCCACGAGCGCAGCGTCCTGGGCGTACGCCTCCTGCAACTCGTCAGCAATCGCAATCGACCGGACCGTCCCCGAGTCCACCGGCGCGTTCAGACGCTTCCGATGCGTCGCGATCTGCTCGGCGCTCCAACCCTTCACGCCGACGCCCTTGTTGAGCCCCGTGTGTCGCAGGACCAGCCAGTGATCGGCAGTCTCACGGTCCGGCACCACCGCGCACATGATCGTCGCGGGCGGCGTGCCCTTGCCCACTACCCGCTTGAAGGCAGCACGATGAGCGGCGTCGTCGGCGAGGTCCGGGTTGGCGAGCAACTTCAACGCCGCGAACCGCCGGTTACCTTCGAGCACCAGGTGCTTGTTGCCGTCCTTCATCACGATGGGGAGTTCGGCGGGATTCGACTCACCCATCTCGACCAGATCGCGCGCGAGTGCCAACAACTGCTTGTAGCCCTCGGACAGGAGCCGGTTGACGGCTTCATGATCACTGTCGGTGCCATCGGGCAGCCGTGGATTCTGAGGATCCAGCCGCACCTGACTTGCCCGTAGCCGCTTGTAGTCCATGAGAGTCTCCCCGCGATTCCTGCCGCAGGGTATACGTCCCGTCAACGCCACGTGCGCAGAACGCAGCATCGCCCAGCCCGCCGGTCAACCGCACTAGTGGCCAACGTTCGTGTCAAAAGTGCCGATGTACTGGCCAACGCACGTGTCAGAAAAGTGATCGGTGGCCAAACCAACTGTCAAAGCCGGTGGCCACTCGTGTCAGGACTACGCTCGGACAGGTCCGCACCAATGGCCAACTAAACTGTCAGGTCACAGGACGAGAGGCCGACGCAGCTCACCTTTCGCTACGACCCGATGAGTGACTTCATCTCCTCGATCTCGGCTTTCTGCGCGATGACGATCTCTCCGGCGAGGTCGACGGCGGGCTCGTACTGCCCGTCCTTCTGCTCGGTCCTCGCCATCTCGATGGCGCCCGCGTGGTGTTGGATCATCATTTCAAGCCACATGTCCTGAAACTCGGCGCCGGAGGCGTTCTGCAGCGCGTCCATGTCGTCGGCGGACATCATTCCTGGCATGGAGTCGTTCATGCCCTCCATCGAGTCGGACATGTCGCCCATGTCGTGACCGGCGTTGGTGTGGTCGCGCATGGTCTCGGGGATCTCTTCGTCCCAGTCGGTGAGCCAGTCGCTCATGGTCTCGATCTCGGGTCCCTGTGCCTCACGGATGGCTTCGGCGAGTGCTTCCACCTGCGGGTCAAGGGTGCGGTCGACGGTCAGGTCGACCATCGAGAGGGCTTGTGCGTGGTGCTGGATCATGTCGGTCGCGAAGGTCACGTCGGCGGCGTTGTGACTCGTCGGTGACCGTGACGTGGAGTCGTCGCTGCCGTCGCCGCAGGCGGTGGCGGTCAGCGCCAACGTCAGCCCGAGGCCGACTGCTGCGAGCGTCTTCATGGTTCGTCCGGCCTGAGGTGTCGTGGGCGAGGTGCGGTGGCGCATGGGTTCTCCTGGAGGTCATCGAAGGTGGGGTGTGGGCAGCACGGCCAGCACCCCTGGAGGCACGGCGTATGCGGGTCCCCCATCAGCATCTGATGACGGAGAAAGCGCTGGGTGACATCTGGAATATACCCCCATAGGGTATCGGTTGGGGCGGCGTCGGACCAGACCCCGGCAAGGGAGACGAGCGATGAGCGACACCGCCAGCCACGAGCACCACGGGCACGAACATGACGCGGGGCACCAGATGGGCAGCCTCAACGCCATGTCCGCGTCCGCAACCCTGCACTGCCTCACCGGGTGCGCCATCGGCGAGATCGCCGGTCTGCTGATCGGTACCGCCATCGGCCTGAGCAACGGGTGGACCATCGCGATCTCCATCGCACTGGCGTTCGTCTTCGGCTACACCCTCTCCACGCTCCCGCTCCTCAAGGCCGGACTCGCCCTCGGGACCGCCCTGGGCGTCGTCCTCGCTGCCGACACACTGTCCATCGCCACCATGGAAGTCGTCGACAACCTCGTCATGGCTCTCATCCCCGGCGCGATGAACGCCGGTCTCGTCAACGTCGTGTTCTGGGTCGGGATGATGATCGCCCTCACCGTCGCGTTCTTCGCCGCCTACCCCGTCAACCGGTACCTGCTCCAGCGCGGGAAGGGTCACGCCCTGACCCACCAGTACCACGGCACCGACACCGCCGTGACCGGCCCGAGCCGGTTCATCCCCTCCATCCCCACGCCCAGCCTGGTGGCGGTGCTCATCGCATTCATGCTCGGCGGACTCATCGTCGCCATCGCAGACGAGCTCGGGGAGAACACGGGCGGCGAGCCGGGCGGTCACAGCGCGGTGTCGACTCAGCGCCGCTGAACCAGACCTACAGCCCTGCTCGGCGTGCTCACGGGCGTGAGCCTAGTGTCGGAGCATGAGCCAGATCCCGACCGTGTCCATCGACGCCGTGCCCGACCCGCTGCCCGAGGAGCTCTCGGTCCTCGACGTCCGCGAGGACTTCGAGTGGGTGGGCGGCCACATCGACGGCGCCGTGCACATCCCGATGAACGAGCTGCCCGAGCGGCTCGACGAGGTCGGCGGCGGGCAGACCCTGGTGGTCTGCAAGGTCGGCGGCCGCTCCGGCCAGGTCGTGGCCTGGCTCGCGGAGCAGGGGTACGACGTGGTCAACCTCGACGGCGGGATGCTCGACTGGAAGGCGGCCGGCCGGCCGATGGTGAGCGAGAACGGCCAGCCGCCCCAGGTGGTGTGAGGGTCAGCTCGCGGACGGCGACGGCGTCGGGAGCTCCGGGTCGTCGCAGTTGTCCTGGGTCCAGTCGCTGAACGTCTCGGCCGACTTGTTGTCGGCCTCCGACAGCTCGCTGTCCAGGTTGGACAGGTCCTCGACGCTGGCGTCGTCGTCGACGTCCTTGATCGTGGAGATCACGACGTCGAACCCGTCCCGCACGTCGTCGGGCATGTCCTCCGGCGTGCCCAGGTCCTCCATGTCGCCGGCCCAGTCCTTCATGCCCTTCACGGCGGCGGAGGTGTCCTCGGGGTCGGCCGCCACCAGCTGGGTGTAGAGGTCGTTGAACTTCGTGCAGAAGTCGTCCTGCGAGACCGTCCCCGAGTCGGCCTTCGAGCCCGACGCGTCCGAGCCACCGTCGCTGTCGCTGCCCCCGCAGCCGACCAGGCCTCCGAGGAGCAGTGCGGTCGCCGCGATCGTGACGGCGGTGTTCGTGGACCTGTTCATGGTCGTCTCCCTCGTTCGTGGTCGGTCTCGATCACCGTTCCCCGAAGAGGTCCGGCTCACGCACGTGGAGAGCGCGGCCGAGACGGCGCAGATACTCCTCGCGGCTCACCTCGACGACTCCGAGCGACGCGAGGTGCGGTGTCGACCACTGCACGTCCAGCAGTCGCTGGGCCGGATAGCTCGCCCGCAGACCCTCGACCAGCGCCACCAGGGCCACCTTGGACGCGTCGCGCTCGCGGTGGAACATCGACTCCCCCGCGAAGAGCCCGCCGATGCCCACGCCGTACAGCCCGCCGGCCAGCCGCCCGTCGCGCCACGCCTCGACCGAGTGCGCCCACCCGAGCTCGTGCAGCCGGAGGTACGCCGCGCGGATGTCGCCGTCGATCCACCCCTGCGGCCGGGACGGGTCGGCGCACGCGTCGGCGACCTCGGCGAATGCCGTGTCCACGCGGATCTCGAACTCCCGGCACGAGCGGCGCAGCGACTTCGACACCACCAGCCCGTCGAGCGGCAGCACCCCGCGACGGACCGGGCAGAACCAGTACATCGGGTCCCCCGGCGTACCCGACGGCATCGGGAAGAGGCCGCGCCGGTACGCCGCCAGGAGCGTCCCGGGCGCCAGGTCCGCGCCGATGCCGACGAGGTCGTCGTCGGGGTCGTAGCCCTGCGGGTCCCCGAACGTCCAGCGCGACGGCGGGGGCTCGACGGGACTCACGCGTCCGACCGTAGCGGGCGGGTGCCGACCCGTTCCGTACCATCGGAGCGTGGGCGCGAAGACCAGCATGACCTCGGCGGCGGGCAAGTACGTCGCGCCGCGGCTGCCCGCGCTCGCACCGGAGCTCAACGCGACGTTCGTCCGCGAGGCGCTCAACCGGGCGATCCACGGCATCGGGCCGCTGCCGTCGGCCCCCGCGGCCGCCGAGAAGGCGCTCCGGGAGACCAAGGGCAACCGGAAGCGCGCGGTGAAGGCGGTCGTCGACGACCACATCCGCTACGCCGGCGCCCAGGGCATGCTCACCAGCGTCGGCGGGGCGTTCACGGCGATGGTCACGATCCCGACCAACATCACCGGCCTCGCCCTGATCCAGGCCCGCATGGTGGCGGTCATCGCGCACCTGCGCGGCTACGACCTCGAGGACCCGCGGGTGCGCAACGCGATCCTCGCCTGCATGCTCGGCGAGGACCGGGTCGAGGCGCTGGTCAAGGCGCGCAAGATCCCGGCTCCCCCGATGGCGCTCGCGACCGCACCGGTGCACGACCCGGAGATCGAGCGGGTGCTCTGCGCCGAGGTCACCTCGGAGCTGGTGACCCGGGTGGCCGGCAAGCGCGCCGCGATCATGGTCGCGCGCAAGGTGCCGATCGTCGGCGGCGTCGTCGGCATGAGCGTGGACGGCTTCGCGACGTACCAGATCGGCCGCTACGCGGGCGGCGAGCTCCGCCCGCGCAACCGCCGGTAGCCCTGGAGCGCGCGGCGGCCGGTGTCGCTGTCCTGGAGGCGCCGCACGGTGCGCTCGCGCCAGCGGTACGTCGGACGCAGGTAGGACCGCTCGAGCGCCTCGTAGGTGGCGCGCAGCTCGGCCTGGAGCTCGCCCTCGCGCCGGCGCAGGCGTGCGCCCTCGAGCAGCGTCGCCTTGAGCGCGTCGAGCGCCGCGTCCGCGACCTCGGCCTCGTCGGGGTGGTCGGGGTCGACGTAGTCGGTGACGGGTGGGGCGCCGGTCAGGTCGCCGAGGTCGCCCACGACGTCGTACCCGCGCCGCTCGATCTCCTCGACCCAGGACGCGGTCACCTCGGAGACCCACGGGTGCAGGTCGGGGGGTACGGCGAGGCGGGGTGAGTCGGTGCGCCGCGAGAGCGTCTGGTGGGCGAGCAGCTCCCGGACCAGCGGCCGGTAGTCGCCGGGCTCGAGCTCCTGGTTGGCGGACCGGTTGATCCGGCGCACCAGCGCCGTCTCGGGCACGCCGAGGGACGGGTTGGCGCGCTCCGCCTCCAGGTCGAGGGCGAGGCCGTCGAGCCCGAAGGCGGTGCTGAAGCGCTTCCACAGCAGGTCGGGCGGGCCACCCACGGGCGGGACCGTGACCAGGTGGATGCGGTCGGGGGGCAGGTCGTCGCCCCAGCGGTTCAGGATGTCGGGCAGCTCCTGCACGCCCCAGAACCAGGTGGAGATGCGGGTGTCGCGCTTCGGGTCGCGGATCTGGTCGAGGAAGGCGCCGTACGACAGGGACGCACGGTGCTTGACGTTCTCCTGCCACTCCGCGGGGATCTGCCGGACCAGGTCGCGCACCGAGATCATGATGTGGACCTCGGTGCCGTCGCCGTGGCCGAGCGAGGTGAGCGCGCGCCCGACCTGCGCGCGCGACGCCGTCGCGAGGATCTCGTGGCTGATGATCGCGGTGCCGTCGTGCCGGCGTACCTGCGCCGCCAGGGCGTCCCACTGACCGACGGCCTCGCGCTCGAGACCGCCCCAGGGCATCCGCATCAGGTCGAGGGCCGCGAGGAAGTGCGCGTCGAATCGGTCGCCGGGGTAGAGGATGCCGGCCTCGGCCAGGGTCTTCTGGTTGCGGAACAGCACGTCCTGGAGGTACGACGTGCCCGTCTTCGGCGTGCCGACGTGCAGCAGGACGCGGGAGCTCACGGGTGGACCACTACTTCTCTTCCAACAGCAGGCGCAGCGCGAGCGCCAGGACGCCGGCGTCCGAGGGTTCCGGTACGCCGGGGCGGTCGACGGGCAGCAGGGCGTCGGGGTCGCCGTGGACAGGGTAGCCAGCGCGCACCAGCTCGTCGCGCATCGAGCGGGCCCGCCCGCGCGCCCAGCCGACGTGGCGCGCGGGCAGCGTGAGCGCAGGCCCGGGGTGCGCGACGAGCCGCGGCAGCAGCACGCCGCGGAGCAGCGCGCGCTGCTCGTCGGGCACGGCCAGCAGCGCGAGGACCTGCCCGGTCCGGCGGGCCAGCTCGACGGCGTCGGCGGAGAGAGCGGGAGCAGACGCGAGCGGACGGCGTACGCCGACCAGGCGGGGCAGCGTCTCGAGGTCGAGCACGATCCGCACCCGGCGGACGCCGACCCGCTCGGCCGAGGAGCGGGCGAGCCGGGGCAGGTCGACCCGGTCCGGCAGCAGGTCGAGCGTGGCGCGGCGCCGTACCCAGTCGGTCCACGGGAGCGCCCCGCTGCCCAGGCTCCGGGCGGTCCACGCGTCGACCAGCATCTGCCCCAGGTCGGTGCCGAGCACCAGGACGAGCTCGGTGCGGCCGCCCGGCGGGCGGCCGCGGGCGACCAGGTCGGCGCGGCGCGGGTCGGCGAGCACCGGGTCGCCGAGCAGCCGGTAGCGGGTGCGCCAGGGCCGGGGCCGGCCGACGGCCGGCTCGGGCACGCCGGCGGCGTGGACGTCCTCGGCGAGCAGCCCGGCGGCGACCCGCAACAGCTCGTCGGCGTCCAGGTCGGCGGGGTCGACCGGGGGCGGCCCGAAGGCCAGGCGTTCGACCGAGCCGAGCAGCTCGAGGTCGGCGCGACCGCGGCCGGGTGCGCTGGCCTCGAGCACCCGGGTCGCGAGCCGCTCGGGGACCCGTCCCGACTCGTTGAGGCGCCGGAGCAGCTCGAGCTGCTGGGCTCCGGGCAGGTGCCGGCCGCGCGCGACGCCCTCCGCGGTCCAGTCGCGCCACGGCGTCGTGCCGCCGTCTCGCAGGTGTGCCGTCCAGCCCCAGGCGCGGCGGATGCCCGGGGTGTCCCCGTCGCTGCTCACCGTTCGCGCAGCCGCCGGGCGACCTTGCCCACCCGGGCCGTGAGCTGGTCGTCGGGGTCCTCCCGCCGGGCGGCCTCCACGATCACCGCGACGAGCGCGTCCAGCGCCGAGTCGGCGACGGCACGCGGTCGCGCGCGGTCGGGGTCGTGCCAGACCTCGCCCGGCGCCGGGCGCACCGGTCGGAGGTCCTCGACGTCGCCGACCACGTCGACGCCGGAGCCCTCGATCCACTCGCGCCAGGAGTCGAAGACCTCGTCGGCCCAGTCGTAGAGGTCGGGCGGCAGCGTGAGCCGCTGCTGGACGGGCTCCGCGGCCAGCGTCTCGTGGACGATGAGGTGGCGGACCAGCGCGCGGTAGTCGCCGTCCTCGAGGTCGGTGTGCCGGAGCCGGCTGTTGAGCTGGCGCAGCATCGAGCTCTCGGCTGCACCGATGGAGGGGTTGCGGCGGACGCCGTCGAGAGGGGCCCACGCCGGATCGATGTCGACGGCCCGGCAGAACCGGCGCCACAGCTCGCCGTGGGGTGCGCCGGGCTGCGGCACGGTGACGACGTGGACGTGGTCCGGCGGCAGCTGGCGGCTCCAGCGTCCGAGCACCTCGGTGACGCCCTGCACCTGCCAGAAGGACCGGCCCAGCTGGGTCCGCGGCTTCTGGACCCGGCGGACGAACTTGCGGTAGGTCATCCGGCCCTGGTGCTTGAGCCGCTCCTGCCACTCCGCAGGCACCTGGCGCGCCACGTCACGCGACGTGAGCACCACGTGGATCTCGGCGGGCGCCAAGGACGTGACGGCGCGCTCGACCTGCTCGCTGGTCGCCCCCGCCAGGATCTCGTGGCTGATCACCACCGACCCGTGGGCGCGTCGGGTGCGCTTGACCAGCGCGTCCCACTCGCCCTTGGCCTCGGCGAGCATCCCGCCCCAGGGCCGCTCCACCAGGTCGAGGGCAGCGTGGAACATGTCGCCCCGCGCGCCGATCGGGTAGCGGACGTCGTGCCGGGCCAGCTGCGACCGGTTCAGCGCCAGTCGGTCCTGGATGTAGGTGGTCCCGGTCTTGGGGGAGCCCACATGGAGGTACACGACGTCGGCCATGCGAGGGATTCTGCCGTAGTCAGGAGAGGGCGCGTACGACGGCCGACGGGCTCGGCCGGCCCAGGTGCCCCGCCATCCAGACGCTGGTGTCGACGACCTGCTGGAGGTCGACCCCGGTCTCGATGCCGAGGCCGCGCAGCATCCACACCAGGTCCTCGGTCGCGAGGTTGCCCGTGGCGCTCTTCGCGTAGGGGCAGCCGCCCAGGCCGCCGGCGCTCGCGTCGTACGTCGTGATGCCGGTGTGCAGCGCGGCGTACGTGTTGGCGAGGGCCTGGCCGTAGGTGTCGTGGAAGTGCATCGCCAGCTGGTCGGTCGCCATGCCCGCGGCCCCGAACGCCTGCACCAGCGCGGTCACGTGGCCGGCGGTGCCGACGCCGATCGTGTCGCCGAGGCTGAGCTGGCTGGCGCCGAGGTCGAAGAGCCGCTTGCCGACGGCGACGACCTGGTCCACCGGCACCCCGCCCTCCCAGGGGTCGCCGAAGCACATGGAGACGTAGGCGCGGACGTCGAGCCCGGCGTCACGGGCGCGGCGCACGGTCGGCTCGAACATCGCGAACTGCTCGTCCAGGCTGCGGTTGAGGTTCTTCTGCGCGAAGGTCTCGGTCGCCGAGCCGAAGATCGCGATGTGCCTCGCCCCCAGCTCCAGCGCCCGGTCGAGGCCGCGCTCGTTGGGGACGAGCACCGGGCAGTCGCGTCCGGCCGGCCCGAGCAGCTCCATCAGCTCGGCGGCATCGGCGAGCTGGGGGACCCACTTCGGGTGCACGAAGCTGGTCGCCTCGACGATCGGCAGACCGGCCGCGAGGAGACGGCGCACGAACTCGGCCTTGACGTCGGTCGGGACCAGCGCCGACTCGTTCTGCAGCCCGTCGCGGGGGCCGACCTCGTAGATCGTCACGCGGTCGGGGAGTCCGTCGGCGCGGACGACGGTGGGGAGCTCACTCATCGGGCTGCACCTCCAGGAGGGTGGCGCCGAGCGCGACCTGCGCGCCGGTGGCCGCGGCGAGCCCGGAGACGGTGCCGTCGAAGGGCGCCTTGAGCGACAGCTCCATCTTCATCGCCTCGAGCACGACGAGCACCTGTCCGGTCTCGACGCGGTCGCCGTCGGCGACGCGGACGTCGAGCACGGTGCCGGGCATCGGGGCGGTGATCGCGCCGTCACCGACGTCGACCGCGCGGTCCCCGAACACGTCGGGCCGCTCGAAGGCGAACCGCTGACCGCGGAAGGACACCTCGGCGACGTGGGGCTGGACGTTGACGACCGCGCGGTGGCGGGCGCCGTCGACGGCGAGGGTGAGGGTGTGGTGGGCGGCCTCGACCTGACGGACGGGAGTGCCGTCGACGGTGCCGAGGGCCCGGTCGACGACGACCGGCCGGTCGAGCTCGACGATGGTCGGCGCGGGGTCGCTGCCGGCACGCCAGCCGTCGGACTGGAAGGGGTGGCCGCTGTCGGTGACCGCCGTGAGCATCGCGCTGACCCAGGCCACGAAGACCCGGGGCAGCTCGTCGTCGGGCTTCTCGACCACGGCCGTGTCGAGCCAGGCCGTGTCGATCATGGCGTCGCGGAACTCGTCGCTCGCGGCCAGCGCCCGCAGGAAGCCGACGTTGGTGGTGAGCCCGAGGATCGCGGTGTCGTCGAGCGCGGCGACGAGCGCCTGGCGGGCCTCCTCGCGGGTCGCGCCGTGCACGATGACCTTGCCGAGCATCGGGTCGTACGACGTGCTCACGACCTGCTCCGGCTGGAGCGCGTGGTCGACCCGGGCCGTCTCGGACCACCGCACGATGCTGGTGGTCCCGGCCTGGGGCAGGAAGCCGCCGAACGAGTCCTCGGCGTACACCCGGGCCTCGATCGCGTGCCCGGTCACGGTGACGTCGGCCTGGGTGATCGGGAGCGGCTCGCCGTCGGCGACGCGGAGCTGCAGCTCGACCAGGTCGAGCCCGGTGATGGCCTCGGTGACGGGGTGCTCCACCTGGAGGCGGGTGTTCATCTCCAGGAAGTAGGCCTCGCCGGTGTCGGCGTCGAGGAGGAACTCGACGGTGCCTGCGTTCTCGTAGCCCACGTGCTTGCTCAGCGCGACGGCGCTGCTCGTGACGAGCTCGCGGACCTCGGGGGTGATCGTGGGCGCGGGCGCCTCCTCCAGCACCTTCTGGTGACGGCGCTGGGTGGAGCAGTCGCGCTCGAAGAGGTGGATCACGTTGCCGTGCGCGTCGGCCATCACCTGGACCTCGATGTGGCGGCCGTGCTCGACGTACTTCTCGACGAGCATGGTGTCGTCGCCGAAGGACGACAGCGCCTCGCGCTTGGCGGCGGCCACGGCCTCGTCGTACTCCTCCGCGGAGCGCACGACCCGCATGCCCTTGCCGCCGCCGCCGGCGGCGGCCTTGACCAGGACCGGGTAGCCCGCGTCCTCCCCGCGCGGCACGACGGGGACGCCCGCCGCGATGGCGATCTCGCGGGCGGCGTCCTTGCGGCCCATCCGGTCCATCACATCGGCGGACGGGCCGACCAGCTTGAGGCCCGCGGCCTCGACGGCCCGGGCGAACGCCGCGCGCTCGGAGAGGAAGCCGTAGCCGGGGTGGATGGCGTCGGCGCCGGCCGCCTGTGCCGCGGCGACCACGGCGTCGACGTCGAGGTAGCTCGTGACGCGGACGGCGTCGTCGGCCGCGCGCACGTGGAGCGCGTCGGCGTCGAGGTCGGTGAAGAGCGCGATGGTGCGGATGCCCATGGCGCTCGCCGTGCGCATGACGCGGAGCGCGATCTCGCCGCGGTTGGCGATCAGCAGGGTCTGCATCACATCCTCCAGACGCCGTAGGACGGCGTGGGGATCGGGGCGTTGGCGGCGGCTGCGAGGCCCATGCCGAGGACGCGTCGGGTGTCGGCGGGGTCGATCACGCCGTCGTCCCAGAGGCGGGCGGTGGAGTAGTACGGCGAGCCCTGGGTCTCGTACTGGTCGCGGATCGGGGCCTTGAGCTCCTCATCGTCCGGGCGGCCGGCGACGGTCGCGAGGACGGACGCGGCCTGCTCGCCGCCCATCACGGAGATCCGCGCATTGGGCCACATCCACAGGAACCTGGGGTCGTACGCGCGGCCGCACATGCCGTAGTTGCCGGCGCCGAACGAGCCGCCGATGACGACGGTGAACTTCGGGACGACGCTGCAGGCGACAGCGGTGACGAGCTTGGCGCCGTCGCGGGCGATGCCCTTGTTCTCGTACTCCCTGCCGACCATGAAGCCGGAGATGTTCTGCAGGAAGACCAGGGGGATGCCGCGCTGGTTGCACAGCTCGATGAAGTGCGCGCCCTTGAGCGCCGACTCGCTGAAGAGGATGCCGTTGTTGGCGACGATCCCGACGGGGTGGCCCCAGATGTGCGCGAAGCCGGTCACCAGCGTCTCGGCGTACAGCTTCTTGAACTCGTGGAAGCGGCTGCCGTCGACGATCCGGCGGATCACCTCGCGGACGTCGTACGGCGTGCGGGTGTCGGCGGGCACCACGTCGTACAGCGTGGCGGGGTCCTCGTGCGGCTCCTCGACGGGCGCGATCTCGTACGTCGCTCCCGCGGGCCGGCGCTCGAGGGTCCCGACGATGCTGCGCACGATCGCCAGGGCGTGCGCGTCGTCCTCGGCGAGGTGGTCCACGACGCCGGAGGTGCGGGCGTGCACGTCGCCGCCGCCGAGCTCCTCGGCCGTGACGATCTCGCCGGTCGCGGCCTTCACCAGCGGCGGTCCGCCGAGGAAGATCGTGCCCTGGTTGCGCACGATGACGGTCTCGTCGGACATCGCGGGGACGTAGGCGCCGCCGGCGGTGCAGGAGCCCATCACGCTGGCGATCTGCGGGATGCCGGCCGCCGAGAGGTTGGCCTGGTTGAAGAAGATCCGGCCGAAGTGCTCGCGGTCGGGGAAGACCTCGTCCTGCATCGGCAGGAACGCACCGCCGGAGTCGACGAGGTAGATGCAGGGCAGCTTGTTGTCGGCCGCGACGGTCTGGGCCCGCAGGTGCTTCTTGACCGTCATCGGGTAGTAGGTGCCGCCCTTGACGGTCGCGTCGTTGGCGACGACGACGACCTCGCGGCCGCTGACCCGGCCGATGCCGGTGACGATGCCGGCGCTGGGCACGGCGTCGCCGTACATGCCGGTCGCGGCCAGGGGACTCAGCTCCAGGAACGGGCTGCCGGGGTCGAGCAGCCGGTCCACCCGGTCGCGGACCAGCAGCTTGCCGCGGTCGGTGTGCTTGGTCCGGGCCGCGTCGCTGCCGCCGGTGCGGGCGACGGACAGCCGCTCGCGCAGGTCGTCGACCAGCTCCTTCATGTGACTCACCCCGCCAGGTTAGCGATCATTAACCTAAGGGTCCACCAACCCGGAACAAATCCACCGCCCGCTCCGGTTGAACGGATATGGCGACCACAGTCCTGACCTCCGACACCTTCGAGCAGACCGTCGTCGACGGCGGCATCGTCCTCGTCGACTTCTGGGCGTCCTGGTGCGGCCCGTGCCGTCAGTTCGCCCCGGTCTTCGAGGCCGCGGCCGAGCGGCACGACGACGTCGTCTTCGGCAAGGTCGACACCGAGGCCGAGCAGTCGCTGGCCGCCGCGGCGCAGATCACCTCGATCCCGACGCTGATGGCGTTCCGCGACGGCATCCTGGTCTTCAGCCAGCCGGGCGCGCTGCCCGCACCCGCTCTCGAGCAGGTCATCACCGCGGTCAAGGGTCTCGACATGGACGACGTACGCCGTCAGATCGCCGAGCAGGATGCTGACGGCAAGCAGAACGACGAGACCGGGACCACTC
Organism: Nocardioides conyzicola; assembly: GCF_039543825.1. Classification (NCBI taxonomy): domain Bacteria; kingdom Bacillati; phylum Actinomycetota; class Actinomycetes; order Propionibacteriales; family Nocardioidaceae; genus Nocardioides; species Nocardioides conyzicola. Next base: position 1,671,689 of record NZ_BAABKM010000002.1, read on the forward strand.
AGGGTTAACAGGCCCTAACCTGGGCGGCATGAGCCGGCGCGACCAGATCCTCGCCACGGCGGCGGAGCTCTTCGCCTCCCGGGGCTACCACGGGGTCTCCGTGGCCGACCTGGGTGCCGCCTGCGGGATCTCCGGGCCGGCGCTCTACAAGCACTTCCCCTCCAAGCAGGCGATGCTCGCCGAGATGCTGGTCTCGATCAGCGAGGAGCTGCTGCGCGAGGGCCGGCGGCGGGTCGCCGAGACGCCCGAGCCCGACGCGGCGCTGGCCGCCCTCGTCGACTGGCACGTCGACTTCGCGCTGCGGCACCGGCCGCTCATCGTCGTCCAGGACCGCGACTGGGAGTCGCTGCCCGTCGACGCCCGCGAGCAGGTGCGCGCCCTGCAGCGCGAGTACGTCGACCTCTGGGCGGCCGAGCTGCAGCTGCTCCACCCGAGGCTCGAGCTGGCGACCGCCCGGTCGATGGCGCACGCGGCGTTCGGGCTGATCAACTCCACCCCGCACAGCAGCCTGCTGCCGGACTCCGAGATGCGAGCACTGCTGAGCCGGATGGGTCTCGCGGCCCTCGGCGTACCGCTGAATCAGCCCACGTAGACCCAGGCCGCGGCGGAGAAGGCGGCGAGAGCGACGCCGCCGCGGTTCGAGAGGCCGCCGAGGGCCTCGTGCGGTGAGTACGTCCGCCACGACCGACCGGCCCAGACCGTCTGCGCACCGTCGAACCGGACGCAGTAGTCGCTGGCGCAGGAGACGGTCGACGGCTGCGCGTCGACGTCCCGGTTGAAGCCGTACCGGCGCAGGAGCGTCCACCTGCCGTCGGCGTACGTCCACTGCAGGGAGTCGTACTGCGACTCCTGGTCGATGTCGCTGCCCTGCTGGTGGTAGACGTACGCCCCCACCGCCACGCACGTGCCGTTGTCGGCGCAAACCACCCGACGGATGGTGACACGCGGGTTCTGTGCCGCGTCCGCGGGCAGGGTCGCTCTGCTCACCGTCCAGGCACCCCCGGCGGACCGGACCCACAGCGCGCCCTCGGCGTCACCGGCCGCATCCTCGTACTGCCCGACGGCCACGCACGTGCCGGTCGCCGCGCACGTGGTCGCGCTGATGTAGCCGGTGCCCGACGCCGCTCCCGGCGGCAACGGGATGCTGGTGGCCGTCCACGAGCCGCCCGCGAGGGTCCACACGGCGCTCGCCAACCCGGAGCCCCGCGTGAGGTCGAAGGTGGCGAGACAGACGGCCGGGCCGCACGCGGCACCGATGTGGTCCGTCGGCGCGTAGGACAAGCCTGCGGGCGCAGGTGCCTCGCTCACCATCCAGGCAGCACCGGTCCGCGCCCACAGGGCCCGGCGCGAGGACAGTCCCGGGTCGGCCAGGTAGACACCGCCCGCCGCGCAGGTGGCGCCGCCACAGGCGACGTCCACGACCGAGCCGAGGTCGACGCGCACCGCGTTGCTGGGCAGCGGGGCGATCGCGACCGACCAGACGCCATGGTCCGACGTCCAGAAGGCAGGACGGAGGTTGCCACCCAGCTCATAGGCTCCGCGCGCGGCACAGACCGACCCGGCGCAGCTGACGTCCGTGACGTGCGCGCCCGTACCGGCGTCGGCGTCTGCCGGCACCGGCGGAGCGGTGGCGGTCCACCCGCCCGGGGTCAACGCCCACAGGAGAGCGGCATCCTCGTCGCGTCCGTCGCGGTGGGCCTGATAGACGGCGTACGCCGCGCAGACCCCGGCGGCGCCGCACGAGATCCGGAGCGGGACGGGATGAGGATTGGTGGCGGCGCCGTCGGGCACCGGGGCCCGAGTCCCGGACCAGTGGACCCCGCTCAGCGTCCAGAGCACCGCGGCATCGTTCCCGGACCGCTGCCGATAGGTCCCGGTCGCCACGCAATGGCGGTCCGCCCAGCAGGCGGACTGACTGATCCGGGGTGCGAAGGCCGCGTCGGACGGCCTGGGGAGCGCGGTCCGCACCCAGTCCGCGTAGCGGAACCGGTCGGCGCGCACCGCCTTCGACGTCCCGTGCCTCGTCACGACCCTGACGTGCACGACACCCACCGCGTGGGCCGGCGCCGTGACTGTGAGGGAACCTGCCGAGCGGACGACCACCCGCGTGCCGCGGGCGTTGCCGAAGAGCACCCGGACGACCTGGGTCAGGTGCTTGCCCCTGATCGTGACCCGCGTGCCGCCGGCGGTCGGCCCCGACGCGACCGACAACCGGGTCACCGACGGCCTCGAGACGGCCGACGCCGGGTGCGGTGCGGCCACCACGGACATGGTGACGCCGAGCAGGAGGGCGAGGAGCAGACGGATCTTCGGGTACATGGGTCACCTCGTTCGACATCCAGGGGCGTCCACGAGTCGCACCGCGTCGGAGCGTGCCACCGACCGTCAGCCAGCGGCATCGCCCGTCTCGGGTATCTCCTCACCCAGGAGACGCGCGGCGTACAGCGCGGCCTCGACGGCCAGGTCCAGGTCGGCGTCGACCTCCACGTCCAGGCCGTCGATCACGACGGTGCGGGCGTGCAGGCGCGCGAGCAGCTCGTCGCGGGGCAGCCCACGCAGCTGGAAGAGCACGAACGGGTCGGCGTCGACGAGCCACGCCAGCTGGTAGAGCACCGCCAGCGCGTGCGTGCAGGGGTCGGTCCAGTGGTCGCAGCCGCAGGTCGAGCCGAGCTCGTAGCCGCTCGGCAGCAGCTCCGCGCCCGACTCGTCGGCCTGCTCCACCAGGTCGTGGGGCAGCTCGCCGGACACCAGCGCCGCGACCCGGCCGGCCGCCGCGGCGACCGTCTCGACCAGGGCGTCGACGGCCGCGGCGTCGAAGACGGGCAGGCTGCCCTCGACCGTCCAGAGGCCCCGCGCGTCCTCGACCGACGCGACGTACCGTCCCGGCTCGGTGGCGACCTGACCGACCTGGCCGCCCCGCGCCAGCACGCGGGCGGCGCGCAGGTCGGCCTCGGCGTACGACGCCTCCTCGACCGCGCGCACCCAGGCCTTGCCCCACCACGTCGTCGCCCGGGCGGCCCCGCGCCGCGGCGCGACGCGGGGGTGCAGGACCACCACCGCCATCAGTCGTCCATCGCGTCCGGGCGCAGGGAGACCAGGTCGCGGAGCTCGTCGTTGCTGAGCTCGGTGAGAGCGGCCTCGCCCCGTCCCAGCACCGCGTCGGCGAGCGCCCGCTTGCGGCCGAGCATCTCGGCGATCTTCTCCTCGATCGTCCCGCGGGTGATCATCCGGTGCACCTGCACCGGCCGGGTCTGGCCGATCCGGTAGGCGCGGTCGGTCGCCTGCTCCTCGACGGCGGGGTTCCACCAGCGGTCGACGTGGAGCACGTGGTCGGCGCGGGTCAGGTTGAGCCCGGTCCCGCCGGCCTTCAGCGACAGCAGGAACACCGGCGACTCCCCCGCCTGGAAGCGCCGCACCATCGCCTCCCGCTCCCGCACGGGCGTGCCGCCGTGCAGGAACTGGTGCGGGACGCCCGCGCGGTCCAGGTGCGCCTCGAGCAGGCGGCCCATCGCGACGTACTGCGTGAAGACCAGCGCCGCGCCGTCCTCGGCGAGCACCGTGCCGAGCAGCTCGTCGAGGAGGTCGATCTTCTGCGACCGCCCGGACAGGCGTACGGCGGACTGCTTGAGGAACTGGGCCGGGTGGTTGCAGATCTGCTTCAGCCCGGTGAGCAGCTTGAGCACCAGCCCGCGGCGGGTGTCTTCGTCGGCGCGCTCGATCCGCTCCATGATGTCCCGGACGAACGACTCGTAGAGCACCACCTGCTCGCGGGTCAGCCCGATCCGGTGGTCGGTCTCGGTCTTGGCCGGCAGCTCGGGCGCGATGCCGGGGTCGGACTTGCGCCGACGCAGCAGGAACGGGCCGATCAGCTCCGCGAACTGCGCCGCCTTGGTCGGCTCCTTGCCCGACTCGATCGGCGCGGCCCACGCCTTGCGGAAAGCGTTGCGGCTGCCGAGCAGCCCCGGGATCGCCCAGTCGAGGATCGCCCAGAGCTCGGTCAGGTTGTTCTCGACCGGCGTGCCGGTGAGCGCGACCCGAGCCGTGCTCGGGATGGTGCGCAGCGCGCGGGCCGTCGACGTACGCGGGTTCTTGACGTGCTGCGCCTCGTCCGCGACGACCAGGTCCCACCCGACGGACGCGAGCCGCTCGGCGTCACGCTGCATCGTGCCGTACGTCGTGAGCACGAACCCGTCGCCGGCACCGGCGAGGTCCCTCGCGCTCCCGTGGAAGCGGACGACGGGCACGCCGGGGGCGAAGCGGTGCACCTCGTCCTCCCAGTTGCCCAGCAGGCTCGCGGGGCAGACGACCAGCGTCGGCCCGGTCGCCCCGCGCTCGTGGCGGTGCAGGTGCAGCGCGATCAGCGTGATCGTCTTGCCGAGCCCCATGTCGTCGGCCAGGCACGCGCCGAGACCGAGCGAGGTCAGCTCGGCCAGCCAGGTCAGTCCGTGCCGCTGGTAGTCGCGCAGCGTCGCGGTCAGCCCGGCCGGCGCCTCGACCGGCTCGCGGGTCGACGCGGTCAGCAGCTGCTCGCGCACCTTCAGCAGGCTGGCGCCGACGACGACCTGCTCGGGCGCGCCGTCGGTGCCGACCTGCACGACGCCGGTGAGCGCGGCCGCCACGGCCTCGGCCGGCTTCACCGTGCGCAGCAGCCGCTTGCGGGCCTTGCGGACGATCGCCGGGTCGACGACGGTCCAGTTGCCGCGCAGCCGCATCAGCGGGGTGGCCGACGACGCGAGCTGGTCCATCTCGGCGTCGCTCAGCGGGTCGCCGTGCAGCGCCACCTGCCACTTGAACGCGAAGAGCGCCTCGGTCCCGAGCAGCGGCTCGTTGAGCGGCTCCTCCCGCGGCGCGGCCGGAGCGGCGCGGTCGAGCGTCGCGGTCGCGCTCAGGTCGCGCCCCAGGCTGCGCGGCCACAGCACGTCGATGCCGCGCTCGCGGAGCGTGCCGACCCCCTCGTCGAGGAGGCTGACCAGCTCGTCGGTGTCGAGCACGATCTGGTCGGGCACCCGCAGCTCCAGCAGCCGGTCCAGCACCGGCCACGCGTCGGCGGCGGCCCGCAGCGCGATGGTCGCGTGGGTGCGCGCCCGCCCGCCGAACCCGTGCTCGTCGGCGTCGTGGGTCCACAGCGTCGCCAGGTCGCAGAGGTGCAGCGGGTTCTGCTCGTCGTGCACCTGCGGCACGAGGCGTACGGCGCCGGCAACCAGCTCCTCCTCGTCCGCCTCGACCCGGATCGAGAGCCGCACCAGCTGCGGCAGGTCGGTCGGGTCGACCCGGCGGTGCTGGGCGAGCCGGGACTGCAGGCGCTCCTCGAACGTCGGTCCCCGCGGCGCGGCCGGCCGCCGCTCCGGCGTCTCCACCGGGGGCTGCCGCGGCATGGCGTCGGCGATGGCGTCGATGAGGTCGCGCACCAGCCGCTCGTCGTCCCGCTGCGAGCGGGCGAGCATCTCGATCCGGTCCTCGTCGTCCTCGTCGAGCCCGCTGATCCGCCAGCTCGGCGTACCGGTGCCGGCGGCGGACACGCTGGGCGCGAACTTGCCCGCCGCCACGAACCGCATCCCCAGCAGCGCCGCCCCCGACAGCAGCCCCACGCTCGGGTGCAGGTCCTCCCGGTTGCGGGCCTTCGTCAGGACCGGCAGCGCGGCCCGGATCGGCAGCGCGACTGTACGGCGCGCGTCGGTGAACTCCACGACCCCTTCCCGCGGCGGATCGGCGGCCCGGAAGGTCGCCGGACCGGAGAGCGGGACGAAGGACACGTGGAGACGCTAGCCCGAGACACCGACACGGTTGTTTCGCCGAGGTTCTACGCTTGTAGTCATGACGATCCTCGACGCCCCGATCGCCCGGCTCGACGGCACCGCCGCGACGCTCGGCGAGCTCACCGGCGGCAAGCCGGCCCTGCTGGTCAACGTCGCGAGCAAGTGCGGCCTGACCCCGCAGTACACCGGCCTCGAGCAGCTCCAGGAGACGTACGCCGAGCGCGGCTTCACCGTCGTCGGGCTGCCGTGCAACCAGTTCCTGGGCCAGGAGCCCGGGTCCGCCGAGGAGATCCAGGAGTTCTGCTCCGCGACGTACGGCGTGACCTTCCCGATGACCGAGAAGATCGAGGTCAACGGCGACGACCGCCACGAGATCTACCAGGCGCTCGTCGAGACCCCGAACGAGAACGGCGAGGCCGGCGACGTGACCTGGAACTTCGAGAAGTTCCTCGTCGACGGCTCCGGCGCCGTGGTCGCCCGCTTCAGTCCCGGCGTCGTGCCCGAGGACCCGCAGGTCGTCAGCGCGATCGAGGCCCAGCTCGCCTGATCCTCGTTGCACTCATGCGGTGACGAAGCCCACTGATCCAGGAGACACAAGTCGCGTGACCGCTGTCGGTGACGCCACCTAGCCTCGACGGGTGAGCACCGAGACCCCCACCCAGTCGTCCCCGGCCTCCGACAAGCTCGACCGCGGCGTCCTCGTGATCGCCGGCGTGGTCGTCCTCGGCGCGATCATGTCGATCCTCGACATCACGGTCGTCTCGGTCGCCCTGCAGACCTTCCAGCAGGAGTTCGACGCCACGTCCGCCCAGGTCGCCTGGACGATGACCGGCTACACGCTGGCGCTCGCCAGCGTGATCCCGCTGACCGGGTGGGCCGCCGACCGCTTCGGCACCAAGCGGCTCTACCTGATCGCGGTCGGGCTCTTCACGGCAGGATCGGTCCTCTGCGCCTCGGCCTCGTCGCTCGAGATGCTGGTGACCTTCCGCGTCATCCAGGGCCTGGGCGGCGGCATGCTGATGCCGCTCGGCATGACGATCCTGACCCGCGCGGCCGGCCCGGAGCGCGTCGGCCGCGTGATGGCCGTGCTCGGCATCCCGATGCTCCTCGGCCCGATCTTCGGCCCGATCATCGGCGGCGCCCTGATCGACTCCGCGTCCTGGCACTGGATCTTCCTGATCAACCTGCCCATCGGCATCGCCGCGTTCGTCTATGCCTTCGTCGTGCTCCCGAAGGACGACGTCGAGCCGTCCGAGACCTTCGACTGGCTCGGCATGGTGCTGCTGTCGCCGGGACTCGCCGCGTTCCTGTACGGCGTCTCGTCGATCCCGGAGGCCAAGCAGGAGCACGGCACCGTCTGGACCGCGCAGGTGGTCGCACCCGCCGTGATCGGCGTGCTGCTCATCGCCGCGTTCGTCCCGTGGGCCCTCAACCGCAAGAACCTCCACCCGCTGGTGGACCTGCGCCTGTTCAGCAACCGCACGATGACCGTCGCGGTGCTCGCGATGTCGCTCTTCGCGATCGCCTTCTTCGGCGCGAGCCTGCTCTTCCCGCTCTACTTCCAGTCGGTCCGGGGCGAGGACGCCCTGCACGCCGGCGTGCTGCTCGCCCCGCAGGGCATCGGCGCGATGATCACCATGCCGATCGCCGGGATCCTGGCCGACCGGATCGGCCCCGGCAAGATCGTGCTGGCGGGGATCACCGTGATCACGGTCGGCATGGCGATGTTCACGCAGGTCGAGGCCGACACCTCCTACACCTACCTGCTGTCGGCGCTCTTCATCATGGGCCTCGGCATGGGCGGCACCATGATGCCGATCATGTCGGCGGCGCTGGCCACCCTCAAGGAGCACGCGATCGCCCGCGGCTCGACCCTGATGAACATCGCCCAGCAGGTCTCCGCCTCGATGGGCACCGCCCTCTTCTCGGTGCTGCTCACCAACGGCACCATCGACCTGGACCCGACCGACCCCGCGACCTACGTCCCCGGTCTCGCCGACGCGTTCGCCACGGTCTTCGTGGTCGCGACGATCCTGGTCGCCTGCGTGCTCATCCCCGCCTCCTTCCTGCCGCGCAAGAAGATCGATCACGCCGTGGACCCGACGGTGCTCGTCGGGCACTGATCAGAGCGCGATCCGGCCGGTCACCGGAGGCAGGTCCGCGAGCGTGACGATGCCGGGCGGCGCGGCGACGACGTACGGCACGGCGTTGGTGACCGGCATCGCGGTGTAGATCATCCCGAGGTCCATGAACCCCTCGGTCCAGCCCTTCGGCGGCAGGCAGTGCAGGACGGTGCGCATGTTGGGCACCCCGAAGACCTGGATCACGTGCCCGTGCTGGAGCGGCTTCGGCGGGGTGACGTGCTCGCCCATGGTCCAGTTGAAGCCGACGCTGACGACGTTGCGATCGCCGACCCAGCCCCGGTGGTAGCCCATCACGCCGCCGACGGTGCCGGCCGGGATGGTCATGAAGCCCAGGTCGCTGTCGCCGGTGGCCGCGGTGAACTCGACGTCGAAGCTCATCCGGTCGAGCGTCACCCCGAGCGCGTCGGCCATCATCGCCGCGGACTCGGCGAAGACCTCGCTCTCCCGGCGCACGCTCTCGGCGAGACCGGGCGTCGCGGGGTCGAGCGAGAAGCCCATCGCCGTCTGGGTCTCCGCGCTCTCGTACGTCGAGCAGTCGACCGACTCGGTGATCCGGATCTCGTCGACCTGCTCGCAGGAGCCGCTGAGCACCATCCCGACCATGTTGGTCATGCCCGGGTGCGCGCCGCTGCCGAAGATCGAGGCGTGGCCGCTCTCGCAGGCCTTCTCGATCCGCTCGCGGTCCTCCGGGGTCTGCTTGCCGCCGGTGATCCAGGCGGCCGACGTACAGACGTTCACGCCCGACTCGAGCAGCGCGCACAGCTCGTCGACGCTCGGCCACAGCGGGTTGTAGCAGCACGCGTCGGCGCCGAGCGCGAGCAGCGCCGCGACGTCGTTGGTGGCCACGATCCCGGTCGGCTCCGCCTGCCCGCACAGCTCGGCGGCGTCCTTGCCCACCTTGTCGGCCCCGTGGGCGTAGACGCCGACCAGCTCCATGTCCGGGCGGCCGATGATGGCGTGCAGCGAGCGCCGGCCGATGTTGCCGGTCGTCCACTGGATCACGCGCAGAGGTCTGTCCATGGCCGCACACTAGAACGTGTTCTAGTGTGCGGTCCAGCCTCACGGCCGATCGCTACGCCGTGATGGCCTCGCCGCGGCCGGGGCCGCCGTTGACCAGCCGGTCGCGGAGAGCGACGAGCGCCGACACCGACTCCAGGAAGCGGGTCGTGCTGTCCCCGACCTGCAGGTCGTCGAAGTAGTGGTGCCGCATGGCGACCCGCGCGAGGTGGTGCTCGTCGTACTCGAGGCGCGCGGCGACCAGCTCGGTCAGCTCGGCCACGTCGACCTCGTCGAGCACGTCCGCGCAGCGGCTGACCGGCACCTCCTGGCGCAGGCGCTCGGCGTCGTGGTGGCGGTCGGTGATGAAGATCGGCTTCTCGGTGCGCAGGTAGAGCCAGTCCAGGCCGACCGAGGAGACGTCGGTGACGATCGCGTCGCACTCGGGCATCACGGCGAGGATGTCGCCGGCCGTGACCGCGACGTGGCCGGCCTCGGGGTGGCGCCGGGCGGCCGCCGCCACCAGGGCGAGGATCGCGGTGTGCGCGTCGCGGATCGCGTCGACCGTGCTGGTGGTGACCTTCGGGTGCGGCTTGTAGACCAGCCGCACGTCGGGCACGTCCAGCACCGCCCGGACGATGTCGGCGCCGAGGGTGTCGACCGAGGTGTAGTCGTTGTACTCGGCGTCGCCCTCCCAGGTCGGGGCGTAGAGGACGGTACGGCGCGTGCTGGGCTCCAGCAGCGACGGCGGACGCAGGTCGAGCTGGGGCCGGCCGATCCGCACCAAGCGGGAGGTGTCGAACTCCAGCAGCCCGGCCTCGTGCCGCTGCACCGCGGCCTCGCCGGCTACGAACACCCGGTCGTAGGCCTTGGCGTTGTTGCTCGCCATGCTCTGCTTGTCGCTCTCGCCGTGGTTGATGTGGACGTGCAGCTTGCGCCCGTCCAGGAGCGAGTGGAAGTTGAGCATCGAGTTGTTGCAGTAGAGGACGACCTTCGCGTCCGACTCCGCGTAGACCTGGGTCAGCTCGGCGAAGCCCGCGGCCAGCGTGATCGGCAGCCGGGTCCGGGTGCCGAGCAGCTCGGCGGTCTCCTCGTCACGTGCCACGATCGCGACCGGATGCTGGTGGTCGAGCTGCTCCAGCACGGGCAGCCACTGGATGAGCTGGTAGCTGCGCGTGGTGTCGTCTGCGAAGTAGGCGAGGACGTGGGCGTGGATCACTGGCGAACTCTAGATCTCGGGTGTTTCATTCGTGCAAACGGGGCTACGACGTCGTGGCCAGCACGAGTGGGCGCACCTCGGCGGCACCCGCCGACCGGATCGCCCGGGCGGCCAAGGTGAGGGTCCAGCCGGTGCCGACCCGGTCGTCCACGAGCAGGATCCGGGCACCCTGCGGCACGTCCGCCTGGAGGTCGAAGCGGCGCCCGACCGCGGCGATCCGCTGCGCGGAGTTGGCGGCGCCCTGGCCCGGCGCGACGTCGGGGTCGACGATCGCGTAGCGCCCCACGACGGGGACCTTCAGGTAGCGCGACAGGCCGTCGGCGAGATCGGCCGTGAGCGTCGGGTGGGTCGCGGACTCGACGACGACGATGCCGTCCACCGGCGGGCGCCAGTCGGTGAGCACCTCCACGACGGCGCGGACCAACGGGACCGGCACCGGACCGTCCGGGGTGCCCGGGGCGAAGAGCTCCCGCAGCGCGTTGCCGTAGCCGAGGTCGGTCAGCCGGGCCACGCCCCGGCCCTCCTGCGCCGCCTCGGCGATCTTGCCGCGCAGGTCGACGCCGAGGTTGGCCAGCGCCGTCGGCCACATCTTGCGCGGCTCGACCACCACGCCGGGCCGCGACAGCCGGGCCTCGGCCTCCTCGATCGCGGCCGTCGAGACCTCCGCCGCGAGCGTCAGCCCGCCGCAGTTGTCGCAGCGACCGCAGTCGACGGCTCCCGGGTCGTCGAGCTGCTCCCGCAGGAAGCGCATCCGGCAGGTGTCCGTGGCGATGTAGTCGAGCATCGCGCGCTGCTCGCGCTCGCGGGCCTCGGTCACCCGCCGGTAGCGGTCCTCGTCGTAGGACCACGCCTGCCCGGTGGACTCCCAGCCGCCGCGGACCCGGCGTACGGCGCCGTCGACGTCGAGCACCTTGAGCATCGTCTCGAGCCGGTTGCGGTTGAGCTCGACGTACGTCTCCAGGGTGGCGGTGCTCATCGTCCCGCCCTGCTCGGCGAGGACCTCGAGCGTGCGCCGGACCTGCTCCTCGCGCGGGAAGGCCAGCGAGGCGAAGTAGGCCCAGATGTCTCGGTCCTCGATCGCCGGCAGCAGCACGACGGTGGCCTCGGCCGTGCCACGACCGGCACGGCCGACCTGCTGGTAGTAGGCGACCGGGGACGGCGGGGCGCCGAGGTTGACCACGAAGCCGAGGGTCGCGTCGAAGCCCATGCCGAGCGCGCTGGTGGCGATCAGCGCCTTGACCCGCCCGTGCACCAGGTCCTGCTCGAGCGCGTGCCGCTCGGTGGGCTCGGTCTGGCCGGAGTAGGCCGCGACCTGGTGGCCGCGCGAGCGCAGGTAGTCGGCCACCTCCTGGGTGGCGGCCACGGTCAGGCAGTAGACGATGCCGGAGCCGGGCTGCTCGGCCAGGTGGTCGGCCAGCCAGGCCAGCCGCTGCTGCGGGGTCGTGAGGCGGACGACGCCCAGCCGCAGCGACTCCCGGTCGAGGGTGCCGCGGAGCACCAGGACGTCGCCGAGCGTCCCGGCGCTGCCGAGCTGCTCGGCCACGTCGTCGGTGACCCGGGTGTTGGCGGTCGCCGTCGTCGCCAGCACCGGGATGCCCTCGGGCAGGTCCTGGAGCAGCGTGCGGATCCGCCGGTAGTCGGGCCGGAAGTCGTGGCCCCAGTCGGAGATGCAGTGCGCCTCGTCGACGACCAGCAGCCCGCAGGTCGCGGCGAGCCGCGGCAGCACCTCGTCGCGGAAGCCCGGGTTGTTGAGCCGCTCCGGGCTGACCAGCAGCACGTCGACCTCGCCCGCGAGGATGGCGTCCTGGATCGGCTGCCAGTCCTCCATGTTGGTGGAGTTGATCGTCACCGCTCGGATGCCGGCACGCTCGGCGGCGGCGATCTGGTTGCGCATCAGCGCCAGCAGCGGCGAGACGATGACCGTCGGGCCCGCACCCTGGTCGCGCAGCAGCAGGGTGGCCACGAAGTAGACCGCCGACTTGCCCCAGCCGGTCCGCTGGACGACGAGCGCGCGCCGCCGGTCGACCGCCAGCGCCTCGATCGCGGACCACTGGTCCTCGCGCAGCCGGGCGTCGTCGCTGCCGACCAGGGCGCGCAGGTGGGCCTCGGCGCTGGCCCGTACGTCGGTCGTGGTGGTCATGGGTGCCTGTCTACCAGCGGGGTCCGACGCCGATGTATCTGGCCGGGACCGGGCGGCTCCTCAACGTCGCCAGCGCGCGACACGGGGCGCATTGCTGGTGGATCACAGGTCGGGCGTCCCCAGGGCACGTTCTGCAGAGCCCTGGGGCGCCCGACTCCCCGTCGGTCGGCTCATCTCGGGGCCGCCGGACGTCAGGAGGATCAGCCATGAACACATCACTCCCCATCGCCGCCGCAGGACTTCTCGCGGTCACCCTCGCCGGCAGCACCCTGGTCGGGACCGCCAACGCCGACGACGGCGGCAAGGGCAGCGCTCCGAAGGTGCCGGCCGCCCGCGCCCAGGTCGCGGCATGCACCGGCGGCCCGACGATCGCGATGATGTCGCGCGCGATGGACTTCCAGTCCGTCCCCGCCGGCACCACGGCAGAGGTCGAGGGCTCCCAGTGGAACGTCAAGGGACCGAAGAAGGGCAAGGACACCGTGCTCGTCACGCTCAGCGCGATGGCGTCGAGCGGCGGTGCCGGCGAGCTCACGAGCGTCACGTTCTACCGCGACGGCGTGGGCACCTCGGAGGGCACCAAGTACTTCACCTACAACAACATCCTCGACCAGGCGACCGTGCAGTTCTGCACGAGGATCCCGAAGGGCCAGCACACCCTCGCCCTGCGGGTGACCGACGGCGGCGGCGGAGCCACCACGCTCTACTACCCGACGATCACCTACCAGCGGTTCGGCTGACGACGAACGCGTCCGCGACCAGCACCGGTACGACGTCGCTGTCGTCGAGCTCTGCGGCGACGGCGACGTCCTCGGGGAAGCCGGCGGTCACCAGCTCCTCGCCGCTCGCGCAGGCATGGAGCTCGTCGTACAGCCGCGGCTCGACGGCGCGGAACGCCTGCTCGGCGACCTGCGCCTCCGGGCTGAGCCCGTCCACGCCGAGGTCCACCAGGGACGCGAGGACGGCGCCGGCCCCCCACAGGTCCTCGACTGCGGGCCGCAGCGTGCCGTCCGGCCACCGCTCGCCCGCGGCGACGACGGCCACGTCACCGCCCCGCTCGTGCAGCCATCGGGCGACCGCCGACGCGTTGCGCAGCGCCGCGCCGACCACGGTGACACCCGTCTCGGCGAGGCCGAGGCTGATAGCCGACCCGTTGGGCGAGGGCAGCACCAGCCGCTCGACCCCGACCGCGGCCCGCACCGACGCCGGCGACAGGCTCACCCCGTCGCGCAGCGACCGGCCGCGGGCGAGCACGGCGTCCCGCTCGGCGGCGTACGCCTCGGCCCGGTCGTCCTTCCAGCGGAAGGGGTAGACCGTGATGCCGCGCTCGACGGCCACGCTCAGGGTGGTCGTGAAGGACAGGACGTCCACGACGACCGTCGTCGGAGCCGCGATCGCCGCCGCCCCGGTCGGTCCCCACTCGAACCGGATCACCAGATGCGGACGCGGTCCTCGGGGTCGAGCCACAGGCCGTCGCCGGGCGCCGTCTCGAACACCTCGTGGAACTCGTCGAGGTTGCGCACGATGTTGGCGCGGAACTCCGGCGGGCTGTGCGGGTCGATGGTGAGGTACTGCTGCTCCTGCTCCTTGCGACGCTTGGTCCGCCAGCAGTAGGCCCAGTTCATGAAGAGCTGCTGCCGGTCCTCGGCCGCGGCCGAGCCGCCCCGGGCGATGAGGTACGCCGTGTGCCCGATCGTCAGGCCGCCGAGGTCGCCGATGTTCTCGCCGACGGTGAGGGCGCCGTTGACGTGCTCGCCGGGCAGGGCGCGCGGCTCGAACGCGTCGTACTGGTCGATGAGCTTCCTCGACTTCACCTCGAAGGCGGCCTTGTCGTCCGGGGTCCACCAGTCGTTGAGGTTGCCGTCGCCGTCGTACTGCGCACCCTGGTCGTCGAAGCCGTGGCCGATCTCGTGGCCGATGACCGCGCCGATGCCGCCGTAGTTCTCGGCCTCCGCGGCGTCCGGCGAGAAGAACGGCGCCTGCAGGATGCCGGCGGGGAAGCAGATCTCGTTGGTGCCCGGGTTGTAGTAGGCGTTGACGGTCTGCGGCAGCATGAACCACTCGTCGCGGTCGACCGGCGCGCCGATCTTGGCGAGCTCACGGTCGGTCTCGAAGGCCGAGGCGGCCGCGACGTTGCCGAGCAGGTCGTCGCGCGAGACCTGGAGCGCGGAGTAGTCGCGGAACTTCTCCGGGTAGCCGATCTTGGGGCGGAACTTGTCGAGCTTGTCGTACGCCCGCTGCTTGGTCTCCTCGGTCATCCAGTCGAGGGCCTCGATGGAGACGCGGTAGGCCGCCAGCAGGTTGGCGACCAGGTCGTCCATCATCGCCTTGGACCGCGGCGGGAAGTGGCGCTCGACGTACACCTTGCCGACGGCCTCGCCCATCGCGCCCTCGACGAAGGCGACGCCGCGCTTCCAGCGCGCCCGCAGCTCGGGCGTGCCGTTGAGGGTGCGCCCGTAGAAGTCGAAGTTGGTCTCGACGAAGTCGTCGGTGAGGTACGCCGCCGACGCGCGCAGCACGTGGGAGAGCAGCCACTCGCGCCACTCGTCGACCGGCACCTCGTCGAGGACTGACGAGAGGTGGGAGAAGTACGACGGCTGCCGCACGCAGACCTCGGCCAGCGTCTCGTCGCTGCCACCGAGGTTGGTGACGTAGGCGTCCCAGTCGAAGCTGGGGCACAGCTCGACGAGCTCCGCCTTGGTCATCAGGTTGTAGGTCTTCTGGACGTCGCGGGTCTCCGCGCGCTCCCAGTGGCCGGCGGCGATCCGGGTGTCGATCGCCAGCACGGTCGCCGCCGCCCGGTCGGGGTCGGCGTGGTCCGCGAGGGAGAAGAGGCGGGTCAGGTACGCGACGTACTTCTCCCGGATCTCGGCGAACTTCTCGTCGCGGTAGTAGGACTCGTCGGGGAGGCCCAGGCCGCCCTGGCCGAGGTTGAAGAGGTAGCGGTCGGAGTCCTTGCTGTCGGTCGCGACGTAGGAGCCGAAGAGCCCGTGCCCGCCGATCCGCTCGAACTCGCCGAGGAAGGCGGCCAGGTCGCGGACGTCGCGCAGGCCGGCGACCGCGGCGATGAGCGGCCGCGCCGGCTCGATCCCCTTGGCGTTGATGGTCTCGGTGTCCATGAAGGCGTGGAAGACGTCGCCGATCTTGCGGGCGTCCTCGTCGATGTCGGCACTGCCCTCGGCCGATCCCTCGGCGACGACGCGGGCGAGGTCCTCGATGATCGTGTGGACCTGGTCCTCGGCGATGTCCGCGAGCTGGACGAACGGTCCCCAGCTCGAGCGGTCGGAGGGGATCTCGACCTCCTCGAGCCAGCGCCCGTTGACGTGGCCGAACAGGTCGTCCTGCGGACGGATGGTGACGTCCATGCCCTCGCGGGCGTCCTCGAGAATGCTCACCTGCCAACCCTAGACGCACCGGGGGCACGAAGCGGAATAGGCCGAACGGGCTTCGTCGTTGCCGGCACGCGCTACGGTCCGGACATGACCGACCTGCCTGCCGACGCCCTCCGCGTCGTCGCCACCATCCCGATCGACCCCGCCAAGACCGCCGAGGCCGCTGCCGCCCTCGCGACGCTGGCCGCCGCCACCCTCGAGAAGGAGGAGGGCTGCTACGCGTACGACGTGTTCGAGTCCGCCTCGACGCCCGGGGTCTTCGTGACGGTCGAGGCCTGGCGTGCCCAGGCCGACCTGGACGCGCACATGGGGATGCCCCACATCGCGGCCGCCTTCGAGGTCCTGGGTGGCGCCATCGCCGGCGACATCGCGATCCACCCCCTCAAGGCCCTCTGACCCAGCGGGTCCTTACACGCCCGCAACACCGGGGGCCGATACTTCCGGGCATGGAGACCGTCGACCTGCCTCTGGAGTCCCGCGACTACGGCAGCAAGGTCGCCGCCGTCGAGCCCGGCGGGGTCGAGCTGATCCCCCTCGAGGAGCGGCACGGCTCCCCGCTCCAGCTGCTGTGGACCTGGGCGTCGCCCAACCTGGAGTTCGCGACCGTCTTCGTGGGCGTGATCGGGACGCTCTTCTTCGGTCTGTCCTTCGTCCAGGCCGCGTGCGCGATCGTCCTCGGCACCGCGCTCGGGTCGCTCACCCACGGCTACCTCTCGACGATGGGGCCGCGCACCGGCCTGCCGCAGATGGTCGCCTCGCGCTCGGCGTTCGGGTTCTGGGGCAACGCCCTCCCGGCCGTGATCAGCTCGGTGATGGCCGGGATCGGGTGGTTCGCGGTCAACAGCGTGAGCGGCGCGCTCGCACTGAGCTCGTTGACCGACCTCCCGGGCGTCGTGTGCCTGCTGATCGTCGTCGGCGTCCAGGTCGTGGTGGCGTTCTTCGGGCACAACTTCGTGCACGTCTTCGAGCGGTTCGCGTTCCCGGTGCTCGCGGTGATCTTCCTGGTCGCGGTCGTCGTGGTCTTCACCAAGGCCGACCCCGGCGCCCCGGGCGGGGGCGGCGGCTTCGGCGGCTTCATGCTGCTCACCGCCGCGACGTTCGGGTACGCCGCGGGCTGGAACCCCTATGCCTCGGACTACTCCCGCTACCTCGCCCCCGACACGAGCCGGGTCAAGGTCTTCGCGTGCGCCGGGCTCGGCATCTTCCTCTCGTGCACGCTGCTCGAGCTGGCCGGGGCGGCCGCGGTGACCGCCGGGCCGGATCCGTTCTTCGGCAACCCGACCACGGCGTTCACCGACCTGCTCCCCGGCGTGCTCGGCAACCTGACGCTGCTCGCGATCGCCCTCGGCGCGGTCTGCGCCAACATCCTCAACATCTACTCCGGCGCGATGGCCTTCCTCACCCTCGAGATCCGGCTGCCGTCCCACATCCGGCGTGCACTGGTCGCGAGCGTCTTCGGCGTGATCGGCTTCTTCGTCGGCTGGAGCGGGCTGGACGACGCGGGCGCGAAGTACGAGAACTTCCTGCTCGTGATCGCCTACTGGGTCGCCCCGTGGCTCGGCGTCGTCCTCACGGACCGGCTGCTGCGCCGCGGCACCGACCCCATCGGCACCATGCTGACCCGCGGCTACCGCAACTGGGCGGGCCCGGTCGCGTTCGTGGTCGCCGCCGTGGTCTCGATCTGGTTGTTCAGCGACCAGACGAGGTACGTCGGGCCGGTGGCGAGCGCCCACCCGGGCCTCGGCGACCTGACCCCGGTCGTCGGCTTCGTGCTGGCGGCGGCGGCGTACGCCCTGCTCTTCCGGCCGCTCGCCGCCCCGGCTCCGCCGGTGCCGGCCGAGGTAGCGTCCGTCGCATGACGCTGGACATCCCCACCGCCCGCGACTGGCTCGCGGTCGCCGTCGAGGAGGCGCGGCTGGGCCTCGCCGAGGGCGGCATCCCGATCGGCGGGGCGCTGGTCGCCGCCGACGGCACCGTGCTCGGTCGCGGGCACAACCGCCGCGTGCAGGATGACGACCCGTCGATGCACGGCGAGACCTCGGCCTTCCGCAACGCCGGCCGGCAGCGGACCTACGCCGGCACCACGATGGTCACGACGCTGTCGCCGTGCTGGTACTGCTCCGGCCTGGTCCGTCAGTTCGGCATCTCCCGGGTGATCGTCGGCGAGGCGACCACGTTCTTCGGGGGCCACGAGTGGCTCGCGGACAACGGCGTCGAGGTGCTCGTGCTCGAGGACCCCGAGTGCATCGGGCTGATGGAGTCGTTCATCGCCGACCGCCCCGACCTGTGGTTCGAGGACATCGGCGTCGACCCGGACTGACGCTGCTCAGCCGATGAACGCCTCGCGGACGTCGGCGATGATCTCCTCGCGGGACACGCCCTCGGCGAGGCCGAGCTGGTCCGCGAGGTAGCCGACGACCAGTGTCAGGCCGCTGAGCAACGGTGCGACGTCCAGCTGGATCTCGGCCTCGCCCTCGGACTCGTCGAGGACGATGCCGATGGCCCCGATCTCGACGAGTCGGCCGAAGGCCTCCTGCATCCCGTCGTTGATGCGGGCGTCGTCGGCGGGATCGGCCGCCCGCACGCCGTCGAGGATGATCTGCGCCGCGAGCAGGGCGTGGGCGCGGGCCTCTGCAGCCTCGTCCGGCATCTCAGCCCCGCACCTTCACGACGGACTTGCCGAGGGTCTTGCGCTGCTCCATGTCGATCAGCGCCTGGCCGAACTCCTCGAGCGCGTACGTCGTGCCGACCGGCGGCCGGATCACGCCGGACTCCATCATCGGCAGCAGCTCGGCCCACTGCTGCTGCATGTAGCCGGGCCGCATCATGGCGTAGGCACCCCAGCCGACGCCGCGCACGTCGACGTTGTTGAGCAGCAGGCGGTTGACCTTGACCTCGGGGATGCCCTGGCCGGCGGCGAAGCCGACCACGAGCAGCCGGCCCTGGGTCGCCAGGGAGCGCAGCGAGTCAGTGAAGACGTCGCCGCCGACGACGTCGACGACCACGTCCACGCCGCGGCCTCCGGTGAGCTCCTTGACCGAGTCCCGGAACCCGTCCAGCAGGACCGTCTCGTCCGCGCCGGCGTCGCGGGCGATCGCCGCCTTCTCCTCGGTGCTCACGACGGCGATCGTGCGCGCGCCGTACCCCTTGGCGACCTGGATGGTCGCCGTGCCGACGCCACCGGCGGCACCGTGCACCAGCACGGTCTCGCCCTCGCGGAGGTCGCCGCGCTCGGCCAGCGCGAAGTGCGCGGTCAGGTAGTTCATCGGCAGCGCCGCGCCCTCGTCGAAGGACAGGCCGTCGGGCAGGGCGAACGTCGTGTCGGCGGGGCTGGCGACCAGGTCGGCGGCGTTGCCGTAGCCGGCGACACCTGCGACCCGCTGACCCGGGGTGAACCCCTCGGGTCCGGAGACGACCACGCCGGCGAAGTCGACGCCGAGCGTGAACGGCGGCTCCGGCTTCAGCTGGTACTCGCCCTTGCTCAGCAGCAGGTCGGGGAAGGAGATCCCGACGCTGTGCACCTCGACCAGCACCTCGTGGGCCTGCGGGGTGGGCTCGGGGACCTCGTTGACGACGACATCGGCGGGACCGGTGGGCTGGACGACCTGGACTGCGCGCATGGCGTCGAGGCTAGCGGCCGGGTCAGCGCGGCTCGACGAGCCGGTTCATCTCGAAGTGCATCGGGTCGGTGTAGCCCCAGTCGCCCCCCCAGGTGAAGCCCCAGCTCTTGAAGATCGCGACCACCTGGCGGTCCATCTGGCCGACGGTGCCGCGCTGGTTGCCCGGCACGTTGAGGTCGAGGGCGAGCCCGAACGCGTGGTTGGAGAGCTTGGTCGATCCGGCGATGAAGCGGGCGTTGTAGCAGCCGGCGTACTCGCCGGGATGGATCTTGTCGGCCAGGCCCTGGTCCCGTACGGCGTTGAGCGCGGCGATCAGCTGCGGGAAGATCGCCTTGTTGCAGGTGACGCTGCCCAGGATCGGCACCGTCTGCGTGGTGATGTGCTCGGCGACCCAGGCGGGGTCCGGCGCGATGCGACCGCCGGCCAGCACGCTGTAGCGGTAGACGCCGACCGCGTCGGCGATGGTGCCGACGACGACTGCGGTCTGGACGACGTTCGGGTCGATCCCGTAGCGGGCGACCGCGTCGGTCATCTGCACGGACGCCTTGCCGGCCAGCACCCCCTCGATCGCCTTGCGCAGCGTGACCGGTGCGGTGCCGCCGGTCCGGATGAGCAGCGCGTTGTCGGGCGTCATGCCGAGGTCCGGGATCCAGGTGTCGTTGACCACCGCGTCGATGAGCGGCGCCTGGGCTGCGTACGCACCGATGTGCACCTCCGGGGCCTCGGCCGTGCTGCCGAGACCGACGAAGTCGTTGTCGTCGACCGGGAGCCTCGCGACCAGCGACTTCTTGATCGCGAGCTCGCCCCGGGCCACCCGGTCCCAGATGTCCTGGCTCTCGGCGACCTCCAGGCGGGTGTAGTTGCGGTACGTCGCCGGGTCGACCGCCGCCACCTGGAGGGCGCGGTTCTGGACGATCACCTGCGCCAGCGCGATCGGCAGGACGTCCTGGACGTGGTCGAGGTGCTGGATGGCGGCGATGGTCTCCGCGTCGATCGACTTGGAGCTGGTGACGACGATGTCGGGGTAGCCGACCACGCCGGTCCGGGGACCGGGGCTGTCGACCGCGTGCGCCGGGTCGAGGGTCGGCCCGCCCGTGGGCGCCGCCGAGTCGGAGGAGCGCGGCGAGGACGCCGTACTGCTCGCCGTCGCCGTCGCCGTGGGCTTCGGCTCGCGCCCGGTGCTCGGCTCGGAACCGTCGCAGCCGGCGGTCAGGGTGGCGGCCAGGAGCGCGACGACGACCAACATCGCCCCACTGCGTGCACGCCGCATGCCGCTCCCTCCCCCCGGTGTCACTCGACCCAGGGTAGGCGGGCGGCCGCAGCGCGTCAGCCGGTCAGGTCAGGCCGACCAGAGCACGGCCTCCTTGGTCAGGTCGGCCGGCGAGTACACCCCGGTCAGGTCGGGGCGCCGCCCGAACAGGTCGGTCAGGGCCCGGACATGGCTCAGGGCCCGGACCTGGGCGAGCGCCTGGGGATCCTCGGGCAGCTCCCACGGTCGTTCGGCTGCGTGCGTCATCTCGACTCCCTCTCTCCGCCCGGCTGCCGATCGGCCCGAGCGATGAACCAGGTGGCGGCGTACGCCGCTCCTGCGGCGAGGAGCTCGACGTACCGGTCGATGACCAGGAGCAGCCCGAGCGTCCCCACGGACACGACGGAGAAGACCAACCACCACGGGTCGACGCTGGGGGTCTCCTCCACCATGGCCGAAGTCTACTGAGTTGCTCGACTTACTCAATAGTCGGTTTGTCCGGTTCGGCGGTGCGCCACCAGACCCCCAGGATCACCCAGCCGAGCAGGACCAGGGCGGCGAACGCCGACGCCAGGACGGGCATCACGCCCGCTTCGGGGTCGTACCGATGCCTCAGGAGCGCACCGAGGGTGGCAACAACGGGAACCAAACCGAGCGCGACAAGCCCGCCTCCGACCCTGAACATCACTGGACGGCGCTTGATCCGGCCCGCGACCGCGGGATGCCTCAGGACCTTGTCCGACCCGGCGTCGCTGAGGGCGTCGACCACTCCACGAACAGATGCTATCGGCGAGGTCGCGCACGTCCGCCTGTGGAAGTCGAGCCTGCGATGGGACGTGACGCGTAGGCCTAGCACCTGCGGTGGAAGCTGACCCTGCCGTTGGGCTGATGGGTCGTCTCGTACGTCGGGTCGTGGGCTCGTGCGTGGTGTCGGGGGCAGAGGAGTCCGCCGTTTGAGAGGTCGGTGTTGCCGTCGTCTGCCCAGCGGGTCCAGTGGTGTCCGTGGCACATCCAGGGTGGCCAGTCGCATCCTTCGGCGGCGCAGCCGCCGTCACGGATGGCCATCGCGGTGAGCTGGGCCTTGGTGAAGAACCGCTTGGCTCGGCCGACGTCGAGGACCTCCGACTCGCCGTTGAGGACGACGGGGAGGATCCGGGCGGTGCAGGCGAGCCGGCGGACCTGGGAGGGGCTGATGCGTTCGCCGGTGTCGAGGACCCCGGCCTTCTGCAGCTTGCCGGTCAGCACGTCGAGGTCGATGTGGATCACGATGGTGGCGTCGGTGCCGCCGACCCTCGGGAGATCCTTCGCGCTGATGCGTTCGATGAGCTCGGCGAACGCCCGGCCCATCCGCTCGGGTCCGGGGCGGCGTTCGACGCCGGGTCCGTGGGTGGCGGCCTGGTGCTTGGGTGCGGCGATCGCCAGCAGCATCTTCTTGAGCATCGCCGCCTGCACGGTCGGAAGCGTGAACCGGGCGTGGGTCTTGCCGTGGCCGTCGTCGGTCATCGTGAGCCGCATCGCCTGGGCTGCTTTGGCCTCTTCCTTCTCGAGGAGGTCGGCCTCGTGCTGGTCCGCCAGGTCCGGGGCCACGACCTCGAGGAGGCGGCGGCCGAGGATCCGCAACGTCTTCGCGTCGTGCTCGGCGGCCGCGTCGACCAGGTGCCGCTCTGCCCGGATCACCAGGTCGGGGTCGAGATCCTCGGGTAGCTCCTTCACGGCACGGAGGATCACGACCGCTTGCTCGGGTCGGAGGTCGCCGGCGGCGAGGGCGTCTCGGACGACGTCGTGTGTGTCCAGGTCGTAGCCGAGGTGCACCACCCCAGCAGCGGCCGACCGGGTGAGCCGGGTCTGGTGCGCCAACCAGGTCGCGGTCGACGTCGCGCCGACGTCCGTGCCGACCTGGAGCTCGTCGGCGTGCCGCGCGACCCGGGACCGGAGCTCGACGACCTGCGCCTCCAGCTTCGTCAGCTCCACCAGCGTCGACGCTGCTTCGCCAGAGGACATGGACCACACCGACGCATCCACCACGGCGTCGGCAACACCGCGCATCCGCGCGGTCGCCGTCGCCACCTGGTGGTGGGGTGTGGTCATCGCTGTCATGGGTCTAGCCAAGCACTGCCCACCGACAGTCAGGCGCCTCAGAAGGCCTTATCCACAGGGATTCAGGTCACGAAACGGTCACGATCTCGACCACGGGAAGGCGGCCGGAAAGCCGGGAGGCGACCGCAACCCACCGCCCGCCGTACCCGCGTAACTGCCTATCGGCGACCGACCCGAGCCGGCCCGCAGGCAGCTGACAGTCGGAGCTGTCAGGCGGACCAGCGAAGCGCTTCGGCGGTCACGTCGGCCGGCAGGTAGACGCCGGTGAGCTCCGGTCGGCGGACCAGCAGGTCGGACAGGCCTCGGGTGCGGGTGACCGCACGTGGCTCCCAGACCGGCTCGACTACGCGCTCCTCGTTGGCCATCTGACTCCCCTTGCTCCCAGGCCCGCGGGTTGTGGGCCGACCTCTCTGTGGGCACTTGTTCCCGCCTTGGCCCGGAATCACACCGACCCGGCGCGCGGTCTGGACCTGCCCACGTCGTACGCCGAGGTGGTGGGATGGGCAGGTGGAACGACTGAGGCGCTTCCCCGAGCAGGGCGTGACCGATCGGGCGGCGCTCGACGCGCTGCTCGACTCCCAGTGGGTGGGGGTGCTGTCCTGCGTGTTCGACGGCCGTCCGCTCGCGGTGCCGATGCTCTACGCGCGCGACGGCGACCGGCTGCTGCTGCACGGGTCGACCGGGGCCGGAGCGCTGCGCGGCGTGGCAGCCGGGGCGCCGGCGGTGCTGACGGTCTTCGCGCTCGACGCGCTGGTGGTGGCGCCGACGACCTTCGAGTCGTCGGTCAACTACCGGTCGGCGACGGTGCGCGGACCGCTGGAGCCGTTGGACGACGAGCGGCGGGGTGCCGCGCTCGACCTGTTCTCGGAGGTGCTGATCCCGGGCCGCACCGGCGAGGTCCGCCCGCCCCACCGCAAGGAGCTGGTGGCCACGCTCGCCCTGTCGCTGCCGATCCGGTCGGACGGGTGGCTGCTCAAGGTCGCCGACGACTGGCCGGCCACGCCGGAGGAGGCGGACGCCGAGGACGACGTCTGGAGCGGGCTGGTGCCGGTGCGGACCGTGCTCGGCGCGCCGGTCCCAGCGCCCTGGGCGACCGACCTGCCCGTCCCCGACTCGGTGCAGCAGCTCACGCAGTCCGGCGGCGCCGGATCTCCGCATTGATCGCGGGCACGACCTCGTGCAGGTCGCCGATCACGGCGTACGTCGCCTTGGTGACCATCGGCGCGTCCGGGTCGGTGTTGATCGCCAGGATGGCCTTGGCCGACGAGCAGCCCGCCCAGTGCTGGATCGCCCCGCTGATGCCGCACGGGATGTAGAGGTCCGGCGAGATCCGGGAGCCGGTCTGGCCGACCTGCTCGTGGTGCGGCCGCCAGCCGAGCGAGGTGACCACCCGCGAGACGCCGAGAGAACCGCCGACGAGCTCGGTCAGCTCCAGCAGGTCGGCGAACCCCTCCGAGCTGCCGGCGCCGCGCCCGGCGCCGACGACGACGCGGGCGGACTTCAGGGTCCCGGACAGGTCGGGCTCGGGCTCCTCGCTCGAGACCACACGCGCGACCAGGTCGGCAGCCGCGATCTCCGGCGTGTGGACGACGACCTCGGCCGCACCGGGCGCGTCCGCGGGCGCCGCCTCGACCGCGTGCCCGGCGACGGTGAAGACGGCCGGGCGGTCGCCCAGCCGCATCTCCTCGAGCGCACCGCCACCGACGACCTGGCGGGTGACCACGAAGGGCGACAGGCCGCTGAACGACAGCACGTTGGCGGCCATCGCGACGCCCTCGCGGGCGGCGACGTGCGCCATCACCTCGTTGCCGCGCGGGGTGCCGGCGGCCATCACCACGACCGACGACCCGCGAACGCCCTTCAGGCCGGCGGCCCAGGCGGCACCGGCGTACGACGCGTAGGCGTCGCCGCTCAGCGCGTGCACCGTGCGGACGCCGTACGCCGCGAGCGTGGCGGCCAGGTCGGGCGACGGCTCACCCACGACGACGGCGTCGACGGGGACGCCGCCGCCCTCGGCGGCCAGGGAGCGCGCGAAGGTGATCGCCTCCTGGGACACCTCGACCGCTTCGCCGGTGGGCGTGGTCTCGACCAGGACGACGATCATCGCGCCAGCACCCCCAGCTGCTCGAGCAGGTCGACGACGGCGGGCGCGGCGTCGGCGCCCTTGCCGAGGATCTGGACGTCGGACGCCGTGGGCGGCGGGAGCAGCAGCCGGACGCGCGACGGTCCGACCGGCTCGGCGGTGGGCCGGCGCTCGTCGATCGGGACCTTCTTGGCCTTCATCCGGCCGGGCACGGTCGGGTAGCGCGGCTCGACGCCGCCCTCGAGCACGGTGACGACGGCGGGCAGCGGCACCCGGTAGGTCTCGTGACCGTCCGGGCCGGCGCCCTCGGCCGTGACGACGCCGTCGGCGACCGACACGCTGGAGACCCCGTTGACCACCGGGCGGCCGAGCTCGTAGGCGAGCCGGATGCCGACCTGGAAGTCGCCGCTGTCGGCCGCGTCGTTGCCCAGCAGCACGAGGTCGTGGTCGCCCGCGACGGCGGCGATCTCGCGGGCCACGTCGGACGGCCCGAAGGTCTGGGCGTCCGCGACCACGTGGACGGCGGCCGTGCAGCCGACGGCCAGCGCCGCGCGCAGCTGCTCGACCGCGTCGGCGTCGCCGAGGGTGAGCACGGTCGCCGTGCCCCCGGTCGCGGCGGCGATCTGGACGGCGAGCTCGACGGCGCACTCCTCGTGGGCGCTCATCGTGAAGCCGGCGTACCGGCCGTCGACGCCCTGACCGTCCTCGGTGAGCACGACCTCGCTCGACGAGTCGACGACCCGCTTGATGCAGACCAGCACCGAGACCATCAGCGGATCCGTGAGTTGTCGGGGTCGAGGAGAGCCGTCGCGTCGACCGAGCCAACGGTGACCGGGTAGAGCTCCTCCATGTAGGAGACGCTCAGCCGGTTGCCGATGGACGCCTCGGCCGGCGGCAGGTAGGCCAGCAGCACGTGCTTGCCGAGCGACGGGGCCGACCCGGCCGAGGTGACGTACGGGTGGTGACCGTGGCCGTCGGTGAAGGGCTCGCCTGCGGCGGTCAGGATCGGCTCGCCGCCGAGCATGTAACGCTTCACGCCGCTCGCCGACGTGTGGTCGTCGACGACCAGGGTGCACAGCACCGACTGGACGGGCGCCTCGCGCTGGGCGAGGTAGGCATCGCGACCGACGAAGTCGGCGGCCTTCACCTTCGGCCGCTGCATGCCGGCCTCGACGATGGTCCGCTCCGCGTCGAGCTCGTAGCCGAAGGCCCGGTAGCCCTTCTCGAGCCGACCGGTCGTCCCGTAGACGCCGATGCCGACGGGTACGGCGCCGTGGCCGGCGCCCGCCTCGAGCAGGGTCTCCCAGAGCGCGGCGGCGTCGTCCATCGTGACGTACAGCTCCCAGCCGAGCTCGCCGACGTACGAGATCCGCGAGGCCAGGACGGTGGTGCCGTCGACGTCGATCGAGCGGCAGGTGAGGAAGCCGAAGCCCTCGTCGGACACGTCGTCGGAGGTGAGCGAGGCGAGGATGTCGCGGGCGCGCGGTCCCCACAGCCCGATCGTCGACACCTCGTCGGTGTGGTCGGTGATCGTGGTGGCACCGTCACCCGGCAGCTGGTTGCCGAACCACTGCAGGTCCGCCCGTCCGTGCGCGCCGCCGGTGACGACGCGGAAGTGGTCGTCGCCGAGCCGCATCACCGTCAGGTCGGAGAGGAAGCCACCCTTGGCGTCGAGCACGGGCGTGTAGATCACCTTGCCGACCGCGACGTCGCACTGCGCGACGCAGGTGCGCTGCACCGTGTCGAGCGCGCCGGGGCCGGTGACGTCGAAGACCTGGAACGCCGACAGGTCGATCACGCCGGCGGCCTCGCGCATCCGCAGGTGCTCGGCGTTGATGATCGGGCTCCACCAGCGGGCGTCCCACTCGTGCTCGCGGGGCAGCACGGCGTCGCCGTACTGCTCGAGGAGGCCGGCGTTGGACTCGTACCAGTGCGGCCGCTCCCAGCCCGCGGTCTCGAAGAACACCGCGCCGAGCTTCTGCTGCGACGCGTGCATCGGCGCGAGCCGCTGGTCGCGGTCGGACTCGTACTGCTCGGCCGGGTGGATGATCCCGTAGGTCTTGATGAAGGACTCGGTGGTGCGCAGCCTGGTGTGCTCGCGGCGCATCTGGTGCGGGTGGAAGCGCGCGATGTCGCTGTGGTGGAGGTCGATCTCGCTGTGGCCGTGGGTCATCCACTCGGCGACCGCGCGCCCGACGCCGGGGCCCTCCTTGATCCACACCGCCGAGGCGGTCCAGAGGCCCTTGACCAGGCTCTCGCCCAGGATCGGGTTGCCGTCACAGGTCAACGACAGCAGGCCGTTGATCGCGTAGCGCATCTCCGCACCCTCGGCCCCGAGCAGCTCGGGCATCAGCTCGTAGGCCTGCTCCAGCTGGGGGTCGAAGTCGTCGGAGGTGAAGGGCATCTCCGTCGGCGACAGCTTGGCCTGCTCGATCGAGGGGATGTCCTCCGGCTCGTGCAGGATCGCGCGGTGGGCGTAGGAGCCGACCTCCATGTCGGCGCCGTGCTGGCGCTCGTAGCAGAACGTGTCCATGTCCCGGATGATCGGGAAGGAGATCTCGCCCTCGCGCTCGGCGAGCTGCGGGCACGGGCCGACGCTGATCATCTGGTGCACCGCGGGCGTCAGCGGGATCGAGATCCCGGCCATGTCGCCGATCTTGGGGCTCCACACGCCGCACGCGATCACGACGTGCTCCGCCTCGATGTCACCCCCGTCGGTGCGCACCCGGCGGATCCGTCCGTCCTCGACGTCCAGGCCGACGACCTCGACGGTGGGTACGACGGTCAGCGCGCCGCTGGCGAGCGCGCTCTCGCGCATGAGCGTGCCCGCGCGCAGGGAGTCGACCACGCCCACGCTCGGCGTCCAGAAGGCGCCGATGAACTGGTCCTCCTCGATGAAGGGGACCTTCTCCTTCACGAACGCCGGGCTGACGAGCTCGGCCTCGATGCCCCACGCCTTGGCGCTCGACATGCGGCGGCGCAGCTCCTCCATGCGCTCCTCGGTGCGGGCGATCTCGAAGCCACCGGACTCGGTGAAGACCCCCATCTCCTTGTACTGCCGCATCGAGTCGAGCGTCAGGTCCGTGATCTCCCGGGAGTGGTCCACCGGGAAGATGAAGTTGGAGGCGTGGCCGGTCGAGCCGCCCGGGTTGGGCAGCGCTCCCTTGTCCAGCTGCACGATGTCGCGCCAGCCGAGCTCGGCGAGGTGGTGCACAAGGCTGTTGCCGACGATGCCGGCGCCGATGACGACGACCTTCGCGGACGCGGGGACGGTGGCCATGACACTCCTCGTTGCATGATACGCAACACAGTGCGCAATACGGAACGTTCTCAAGCATCCGGTCGGCGCCGGGTCCGTGTCAAGGGCGCGCGCCAGCACCGACGGGCCGGACCCACCGGCATCCGTCGGACGAACCGCGCCGGCGCGAGGGCGCGGCGGCGGCGTACGCGCTCAGCAGCCTCCGGCCAGCGTCGCGGCGTAGGCCTCGGAGCCGGAGCGGTACCTGGAGTGCGAGCACCGGGCGACGCCGGAGAAGGTGGCCCGGGTGAAGGTCTTGAGCCGACCCGACCGGAGCTCGCCGTGCGGGAAGCGACACTGCAGCCGGTGCCAGTGCATGCGGAAGTAGTCGACGCCCTCGTAGAAGACGAAGCGCTGCGCCCGGCTGCGCGCGGGGATGTGGAACGTGTCGGAGACCGTGGTGGTCGTGGTCGACTCGCGGAGATGGGCGACCGACGCCTTCACGGTGACCGACGCCTTCGCGAAGAACGCGCCGGCCTCGGAGTGGACCTCGGCGCCGCCCTCGAGCTTCGTCGACACCTTCTTCACGAAGCTGACCGAGCGCGTCCGGTCGAAGGACGCTCCCGGGTCCAGGCGCACCCGGTCGGCGTGGGTGATCGCGTACGTGTGGGAGTCGAGGGTCACCCAGCGCTTCACGCGGAGGTCCTCGGCGTCCTTGGTCGAGCACGAGTGCGATCCGCGGGCGCTGCTGCTGGTCGCCACCGGGCTCTGGGCGGACGCGTCGCCCGGGGCGAGCACTGCCAGAGCGATAGTCAGTGTGGCGAGCACGGACGTGATGCGTCGAGCCATGGACGGCCTCCCCCGAGTCTGCTGAATCCCGTGGCTGGGGTCTTCCCCGTGGCCGGTCGGGGGAAACGCACGGGACCGTGCGCGGGCGGCCGGAGTCGCTCCGGCCGCCCGCCGGTCCCGGGTGGGGTCCCGGGTGTGCCCTCAGCTCTGCCAGGCCGCGACCTTGTCGGGGTTGTCCGCGATCCACTTCGCCGCGGCTTCCTCCGGGGTCATCTTGTCCGCGGTGATGTACTTGGCGACCAGGTTCTGGTCGTCGTTGGTCCAGGTGAACTTCTTGATCAGGTCGGCCGCGGTGGAGCCCGAGTCCATGAAGTCCTTGGCGGCGACCTTCTTCAGCTCGGTCTCCGCGTAGTCGCACGCGACCTCCGACTTCTTGGCGTCGCAGCCCTCCTTGTACTCGGGCAGCTTCACCCGGTCCATCGGCACCTCGGCGTGGATGTACTGCGGCTCCCAGAAGTAGCCGATGAGCCACTCCTTGTTCTCCTGGGCCTTCTTGAAGGCCTCGACGGTCGCGGTCTCACCGCCGGCGAACACCACCTGGTAGTCGAGCCCGAGGTTCTTGATGATCGCCTCGTCGTACTGGGTGTACGTCGGGTCGGACCCGAGGAACTGGCCCTTGCCACCGGACTCGGAGGTCTTGAACTCGGCTGCGTACTTGTTCAGGTTGTTCCAGTCCAGGATGTCCGGGTGCTCCTGGGCGAGCCAGTCCGGGACGTACCACCCGATGATCCCGACGTTGCCCGGCGACCCGAGATCGACGGCGTAGCCGTCGGCCTCCGCTGCCTTGAGCTCCTCGGCGTGCGACCACTCCTCGAGGATGACGTCGCCGTCGCCCGACTTCAGCGCCTGGTACGACGGCCCGCCCTCCTTCAGCTCCACGTAGGAGACGTTGCAGCCGAGCTCGTCTGCGGCGACGGCGCCGACGACGTACGCGTCCGCGGTGTAGCCGACCCACGGGTTGACGATGATCTTGAGGTCTCCGCACTCGCCGCCGGCGGCGGCCGCCTTCGACTCGTTCGTCTTGGTCTCCTCGTTCACCGTGCCACCGCCACAGGCCGTGAGCGCGACCACGGCACTCGCGGCGACGGCGACGAGTCCGGCTCGCTGCCTGTTGAGAATCCGCACCATCTACTCCTTGTGTCGTGTCGCGTTCGCGACGTGTTCGGGTCGTTCGCCATCGGGCTCGCCGAGCGCCCCCGGCTGGTGCCGTTGCCGGCCGCGGCTCAGGTCAGCGCCACCACCTCCCGCCCGTGCGGGGCTGCCGCTGCAGCTCGCCCGCACCCGCCCGGTCCGCTGCCGCCCGCATCACGCGGTCGATCATGATCCCGAGGAGCACGATGGACAGCCCGGCGGCCAGCCCCTTCCCTGCGTAGTCCGAGTGCGCCAGTCCGTAGATGACGTCGTAGCCGAGGGCCCCGGCGCCCACGAGCCCGCCGATGACCACCATGGACAGCACGTAGAGCAGGCCCTGGTTCGTCGCGAGCACGAGGGATCCCCGGGCCATCGGCAGCTGGACCTTCGTGATCTCCTGCCAGGTGGTGGATCCGGTCGACCGACCGGCCTCGATGACGACGTCGGGGACTCCCCTGATCCCGTCGGCCACCAGCTTGATGGCGGCCGGGGCGGCGTACACGACCGCCGCCACGATGGCGGTGAAGCGCGTGGGGCCGAAGAGGGCGAGGACCGGGATCAGGTAGACGAACGCCGGGATGGTCTGTCCGGCGTCGAGGACCGGCCTGATCACCAGGTCGACCGTCCGGCTGCGGCCCATCCACACCCCGAGGACGAGCGCGAGCACCATCACCAGGAGCGTGGCGACCAGGGTCATGTTCAGGACGATCATGGCGTCGTGCCAGAGGTCGAGGAGGTAGAGGCCGGTCAGGCAGAGGACGGCGGGCACGACGGCTCGCCGGCCACCGATCACCACGGCGAGGAGCAGCAGGGCGGCGAAGCTCAGCCACCAGGGGGACTCGGCCAGCAGCGACTGCATCGGGTTGAGGAGCCCGTAGGAGATCGCGTCGGAGAACGTGCCCGCCGCCGTGTCGACGGCCGAGGTGAACGACTCCATCCACGAGTTGGCGGTGTCCGCGACCGATCGAGCCCACGAGGTCTCCGGGAACTTCGCGGCGTCGATGGCGTAGCGCGAGTACCAGACCGCGACAGCGACCGGGACGAGCAGGACGCCCAGGACGAGCCGACGCCGACGCGGGTCCTCGCCACCGCCGCGCGACACCCGCTCCGAGCGCTCGCTCGCCGCGGTGGTGGTGCGGTCGAGCATGATGCCCATCACGACGATGAGCAGGCCCGGCACCAGGCCGGCGCCGAAGTCGTTCTCGGTCAGCGCCGCGAGGACGGGCTTCCCCAGCCCGGGACCGTTGATGTACGACGCGACGATCGCCATCGACAGCGCCGCCAGGATCGTCTGGTTGAGACCCACGATGATCGTCCGCCGGGCCATGGGGATCTGCACCTTGAGCAGGCGCTGCGGGGTCGTCTGGCCGAGCGAGTTCGTGGCCTCGATCGTCGCCGGAGACACGTCGCGGATGCCGAAGCCCGAGATCCGGACGATGGGCGGCAGGGCGTAGGCGAGGGTGCACACCACCGCCGTCGGCGCGCCGATGCCGAAGAGGACGAAGACGAACATCAGGTAGACGAACGTCGGCATCGTCTGCAGGAGGTCCAGTCCCAACGTGATCCAGCGCCCCGCGCGCGGGCTGATCGCGATCCAGACCGCCAGCGGGAACCCGATGACGACGGCGAAGGCGACCGACACCGACGTGACGATCAGCAGGTCCATGGAGTCTTCCCAGTACCCGAAGAGCCCGAAGGAGAGGAAGGACCCGGCGACCAGCAGCGCGATCCGCCAGTTCGCGATCGCATATCCGATCCAGGTGGCGATCGCCACCACCCCGAGCCAGCCCACGGCCGGCGCCGGTCGGGGCGGCGTCGGGATCGCGATGAGCTCGCGCAGGAAGTCGACGATCGCGTTGATGAAGTCGGCGATGACCTCCGTGACCGGGTTCGAGCTGTAGCTGCTGACCCGATCGGACAGCCGCGCGTGGAAGTCGGTCTGGTCGGTGCCCGACAGGAAGAGGGTGTGCGTCCCCTTGGACACGCTCCACACGGCGACCCACCCCGCGAGGACGACGAGCACCCACACCCACCGCGGGATCCCGCGGCGCCCGCGCGCCGGCGGCGGCACGGCGTCCGGCTCCACGCTGTCCACGGCGGGCGGTGCGGTGGCGGTCGTCATGCCGGGGCCTCCTCCGCGACGACGACCCGGAGGATCGCGTCGTCGTCGACGATGCCGACGAGCTCGCCGTCG
Source organism: Nocardioides conyzicola (assembly GCF_039543825.1). Lineage (NCBI taxonomy): Bacteria > Bacillati > Actinomycetota > Actinomycetes > Propionibacteriales > Nocardioidaceae > Nocardioides > Nocardioides conyzicola. The sequence continues at coordinate 1,703,794 of NZ_BAABKM010000002.1, forward strand.
TCGACGACTCGCAGGGGGTGGTCGGACGCGAGCGCGGCGCGCGCCGCCTGCCGCACGATCGTGCTCGAGCTCATCACCGGACCCTCGAGGGAGTCATCGGGGCGCGGCTCGCGCATCACCCACTTCAGCGTGAGGACGTGCGACTTCGGCACGTCCGAGGTGAAGTCGCGGACGTAGTCGTCGGCCGGGGCGCCGACCACCTCGTCCGGCGTACCGATCTGCACCATCGCGCCGTCGCGCATGATCAGGATCCGGTCGCCGAGCTTGAGCGCCTCCTGGAGGTCGTGGGTGATGAAGACCATCGTCTTGCCGAGCTCGTGGTGGAGCCGGATCACCTCGTTCTGCATGTCCCGGCGGATCAGCGGGTCGAGGGCGGAGAAGGGCTCGTCGAAGAGCAACAGGGACGGGTCGTTGGCCAGCGCCCGGGCCAGCCCGACGCGCTGCTGCATGCCGCCGGACAGCTGGTCGGGGTAGGACCGCTCGTAGCCGGACAGCCCGACGAGCGAGACGATCTCCTCGGCCTTGGCCCGCCGCTCCTTCTTCTTGATGCCGCGGATCTCCAGGCCGTAGGCGACGTTGTCGATCACCTGGCGGTGCGGCAGCAGGCCGAAGTGCTGGAAGACCATGGACGTGTGGGTACGACGCAGGTTGCGCAGCTCGGCCTCGTTGGCCTTGACGATGTCGTGCCCGTCGATGACGATCTCGCCCGAGGTCGGCTCGATCAGCCGGGTCAGGCAGCGCACCAGCGTCGACTTCCCGGAGCCCGACAGGCCCATGACGACGAACACCTCGCCCGGCGCCACGTCGAAGGAGACGTTCTTGACGCCGACCACGCAGCCGGTCTTCTCCTTCAGCTCCGCACGGGAGAGCTCGTCGTCCGGCGTGCCGATGATGCCGTCGGCGCCCTTGCCGAAGATCTTCCACAGGTTGCGCACGGTCAGGGCTGCGTCGCTCATGAGGGGTCCTCGCTGTTGCGGCTGTCGCCGGGCGGGTAGAGCGGCATGCCGTCGCGGTAGCGGTAGTACGGCACGTCGGCGGGCGGGAGCGGGGTGTTGCCGGCGATCAGGTCGGCGGCCTTCTCGGCGACCATCATCACGGGGGCGTAGATGTTGCCGTTGGTGACGAACGGGAAGACCGAGGCGTCGACGACGCGCAGACCCTCGACGCCGTGCACCCTCATCGTCGACGGGTCGACGACGGCCATCTCGTCGATGCCCATCTTGGCCGTGCACGAGGGGTGCAGGGCCGTCTCCGCGTCGGCACGGACCCAGTCGAGGATCTCCTCGTCCGTCTCCACGGACGGGCCGGGCGAGAGCTCGCCGTCGTTGTACGGCGCGAACGCGGGCTGGTTGAGGATGTCCCGCGCGACCCGGATCGCCTCGACCCACTCGCGCTTGTCGTTGTCGGTCGAGAGGTAGTTGAAGAGCAGCGACGGGTGAACCTTCGGGTCGCGGCTCCTGATCCGCACGTGGCCACGGGTGTCGGCGTACATCGGCCCGATGTGCACCTGGTAGCCGTGGCCCTCGGTCGGCGCGGACCCGTCGTACCGGATCGCGACCGGGAGGAAGTGGAACATCAGGTTGGGGTAGTCGACGTCCTCGTTGCTGCGCGCGAAGCCGCCGCCCTCGAAGTGGTTGGTCGCGCCGAGGCCGCGGCGGTGGACCAGCCACTGGTAGCCGATGCCGGGACGCTTGCGCCACTTGAGCCCGGGGGCGATCGAGACCGGCTGCTTGGAGGCGTACTGGATGTAGACCTCGAGGTGGTCCTGGAGGTTCTCGCCGACGCCGGGCAGGTGGTGCACGAGCGGGACGCCCTGCTCCTCGAGCAGCCGTTGGTCGCCGACGCCGGAGAGCTGGAGCAGCTGGGGCGTGTTGATCGCGCCGCCGCAGAGGATCACCTCGCCGGCGTACGCCGTCCGCTTGAGCCGGCCGCCGCGCAGGTAGTCGACGCCGACGGCACGCTTGCCTTCGAATCGCACCTGGGTGGCCATCGCGAGGGTCTCGACGGTGAGGTTCTTGCGGTGCCGCACGGGGTGCAGGTAGGCCCGGGCGGCGGAGAGCCGGCGGCCGCGGTGCAGGTTGCGGTCGAACTTCGCGAAGCCCTCCTGGCGGTAGCCGTTGACGTCGTCGGTGCGCGGGTAGCCCGCCTCGACGGTGGCGTCGAAGAAGGCGGAGAACAGCGGGTTGCCCGCCGGTCCGCGCTCCAGCACCAGCGGGCCGTCGCCGCCGCGCCAGTCGTCGGGGCCGGCGAGACAGCTCTCCATCTTCTTGAAGTAGGGCAGGCAGTGGAGGTAGTCCCACTCCTTCATGCCCGGCTCGGCGCCCCAGCGCTCGTAGTCGAGCGGGTTGCCGCGCTGGAAGATCATCCCGTTGATGGAGCTGGACCCGCCGAGCACCTTGCCGCGGGCGTGGAAGACCCGGCGGTCGTTGAGGTGGGGCTCCGGGTCGGTCTCGTACTTCCAGTCGTAGAACCGGTTGCCGATCGGGAAGGGCAGCGCCGCCGGCATGTGGATGAACGGGTCGATCCGGAAGTCCGAGCGTCCGGCCTCGAGCACCAGGACCGTCGTACCGGGGTCGGCCGAGAGGCGGTTGGCGAGCGCGCAACCGGCGGAGCCGCCGCCGACGATGACGTAGTCGTACCGGTCCCGGCTCATCCGCCGAACCACCTCTGCTCGGTCGGGCGGATGTTGTGCCAGACATGCTTGGTCTCGCGGTACTCCGCTAGCCCGGCCTCGCCGAGCTCCCGGCCGAAGCCGGACTGCTTGTAGCCGCCCCACTCGGCCTGCGGCACGTACGGGTGGTAGTCGTTGATCCAGACCGTGCCCATCCGCAGCCTGCCCGCGACCCGCTGGCCCTTGCCCGCGTCCTGGGTCCAGACCGCGCCGGCCAGGCCGTAGATGCTGTCGTTGGCGATGCGGACCGCGTCCGCCTCGTCGGTGAACGTCTCGACCGTCAGCACCGGGCCGAAGGACTCGTCCTGGGTGACCGACATGTCGCTGGTGCAGCCGTCGAGGATCGTCGGCAGGTAGTAGAACCCGTCGGCGAGCGCCGGGTCCTCGGGGCGTGCGCCACCGGTGCGCAGCACGGCGCCCTCGGCGATCCCGCGCGCGACGTACGCCTCGACCTTGTCGCGGTGCGCGCTGCTGGTCAGCGGGCCGGTCTCCGCCTTGTCGTCGAACGGGCCGCCGAGCCGGATCGTGCCGGCCCGCGCGACCAGCCGGTCCACGAACTCGTCGTGGATCTCGTCCTGGACGATGAGCCGGGCGCCGGCCGAGCAGACCTGGCCCGAGTGCAGGAAGACCGCCGTGAGCGCGAAGTCGAGGGCGACCTCGAGGTCGGCGTCGGCGAACACGATGTTGGGGTTCTTGCCGCCGAGCTCGAGCGCCACCCGCTTCACCGTCCCGGCGGCGGCCGCCATCAGCCGCCGGCCGGTCTCCAGACCGCCGGTGAAGGAGACGAGGTCGACGCGGGGATCGGTCGACAGGGGTGCGCCGGCGGTCGCACCGGCACCGAGGACGAGGTTGCCGACGCCGGCGGGCAGCCCGGCCTCGGCCAGCAGCCGCATCAGGTGGATCGCGGTGTGCGGCGTCAGCTCGCTCGGCTTGAGGACGAACGTGTTGCCGGCCGCGAGGCAGGGAGCGACCTTCCAGGAGACCTGGAGCAGCGGGTAGTTCCACGGCGTGACCAGCGCGCAGACGCCGACGGGCTCGTGCACGATCCGGCTGACGACGTCCGGGTTGCCGGTGTCGACCATCCGGCCGGCGTCCTCCGCCGCGACCCGTCCGTAATGGCGGAAGACCGCGACCACGTCGGTGATGTCGTAGCGGCTCTCGACCAGGCGCTTGCCGGTGTCCAGCGACTCCATCCGGGCCAGGTCCTCGGCGTCGCGCTCGAGGAGGTCGGCGAGCCGCAGCAGGAGGTCGCCACGCTCGCGGGCCGACGTGTCGGTCCACGGTCCGTCGCGGAAGGCGCCGTACGCCGCGGCGATCGCGGCCTCGGTGTCCTCGGCGCCCGCCTCGTCGACCTCGGCGACCAGGGTCCCGTCGGCCGGACACCGGATCTCACGGCGTGCTCCACCGCGCGCGCTCACCCACGCGCCGTCAAGGTAGAGCTCGGCCACTCGGACTCACTCCCCGCACGACCACTCAGTTGCGTATCACGCAACCAATTGCTTGTCGCGCAACCGGTTCTTGGTCCCGAGGATGGAGTCAGGCTCCCGAGCCGTCAAGGGGAAGCGACGGGTTGTAACTCAACGTTGACCCCAGCCGAGGCGGTGCGAGACCTCGGCGGCGGCCTCGACGAGCAGGGCGACGACGTCCGCGACGCGCTCCTCGGACAGCCGGAAGGTCGGTCCGGAGACGCTCATCGAGGCCACCACGTCGCCGTGCGCGTTGCGGATCGGCGCGGCCACGGCGGTCAGCCCCTCCTCCAGCTCGTCGACCGCGACGGCGTACCCCTGCTCGCGGACCAGGGCGAGCTCCTCGCGGAGCTTGCCCTTCTTGGTGATCGTGGTGGGGGTGTAGCGCGACAGGGTGCCGAGCAGCTCCTTGACCGCGTCGTCCTCGAGGCCGCTGAGCAGCACCTTCCCGTTGCTGGTCGCGTGCAGCGGGATGTGCTGGCCGACCCAGTTGTGCGGCTGGAGGGCCGAGGAGCCGGCGATCTGGTCGAGGTAGAGCGCGGAGCTCTCCGACAGGACGGCGATGTTGACCGTCTCGCCGGTGTCCGCTGCCAGCTGGCGGCAGACCGGCCGGGCCTCCTGCACCAGGTCGAGCCGAGCGGTGGTCGCACCTGCCAGCCGGAGCACGCCGACGCCGAGCCGGTAGCGGCCGCGGTCGGAGGTCTGCTCCACGAGGCGGTGCGCCTCGAGGGTGCTCACGAGGCGGAAGGCGGTGCTTTTGTGGACGCCCAGCTCGCCGGCGATCTCGGTGACGCCGGCCTCGCCGACGCGGGCCAGCACCTCGAGGATGGTCAGCGCGCGGTCGACCGACTGGACGCCGACGCTGGCCTCGCTCATGGCGCGAGACTAGCGCAGCGGTTGTTGCGTATTACAGACTGCGTTTCGGCCAGCGCAACGAATCCTCAGGAGCTCCCGTGCCGAACCTCGCCGCCCCGACCATCGCCGCGGGCGACTACGTGCTCATCCTCTCCTGCCCGGACCGGCCCGGCATCGTGCACGCCGTGTCCGGCTTCCTGGTCGCGCACGGCGGCAACATCATCGAGAGCCAGCAGTTCGGCGACCGGCTGACCGACCGCTTCTTCATGCGGATCGACTTCGAGGTCCCCGGGCCGACCGACGCGGTGGCGATGCGGGAGGCGTTCGCGCCGGTGGCCGAGGAGTTCGAGATGCGCTTCGAGCTCTGGGACGCGACCGCGCCGTACCGCACGCTGGTCATGGTCTCCAAGCACCTGCACTGCCTCAACGACCTGCTCTTCCGGGCCAGCACCGGCTCGCTGCAGATCGAGATCCCGGCGATCGTGTCCAACCACCCGGACGCCGGCGCCCTGGCCGCGTCGTACGGCGTCCCCTTCCACCACGTGCCCGTGACGGCCGAGACCAAGCCCGAGGCCGAGGCGGAGCTGATGCGGCTGGTCGACGCGTACGGCGTCCACCTGGTCGTGCTCGCCCGCTACATGCAGGTGCTGTCGGACGACCTCTGCCGCTCGCTGTCGGGGCGGGCGATCAACATCCACCACTCGTTCCTGCCGAGCTTCAAGGGCGCCAAGCCCTACCACCAGGCCTTCGACCGCGGCGTGAAGCTGGTCGGCGCGACCGCGCACTACGTGACCGGCGACCTCGACGAGGGGCCGATCATCGAGCAGGACGTGATGCGCGTCGACCACGGCTACGACCAGGACCAGCTCGTCTCGGCCGGTCGCGACGTCGAGGCGCAGGTGCTATCCCGCGCCGTCCGCTGGCACTCGCAGTCGCGGGTGCTGCTCAACGGCTCCCGGACGGTCGTCTTCCGCTAACTCGTCGAGTCGGGACTTCTGACGGTTGAATCCGGACTTTTGTACGGAGTGAAGCGTCAGAACTCCCGACTCGAGCGTCAGAACTCCCGACTCAACCTTGAGTGCGGAAGGAACCCGGACTACGCCATCCTCGTCCCATGCCCATGCGTCTGGTCGTGGCTGCCCTCCTCCCGCTCGTCCTGCTCGCCGGCTGTGGCGACGACACCGTCAGCGCCAGCGAGCTGACCGCCGACCCGGCAGGCACGCCGTACGCCGGGCCGATGGGCGTGCTGCCCGACCACAGCGACCTCGCCGTGGCGCTCGCCGCGTCGGGCTCGGCGGGCCTGGCGGCGGAGTGCGCCGGCGAGCCGCGTCGCGGCGGGGGCGGTGACTACGCGGACGGCGGGCTCGAGTCGGTGCAGGAGACGCCCCAGAAGGCGCTCGACAACTGGATCGACGAGGAGTCGGCGCCCGTGCCGCGCGACGGCTACCGCATCGAGCGGGTCGACGGCGACCGGGTGCTGCTGTCGTACGACGTCGACCGGCTGACCAAGGTGGCCGTGATCGTCCGCGACGGCATCACCGACTTCAACGACGACACCGGCTGGGGGGTCGAGTCGTGGTCCAGCTGCGACCCCGCCGAGCTCGGGGTCGACGTCGCCGAGGACCTGGGCTTCCAGATCTGGACCGACCGGGACGGGCGCCCGGTGCCGACGACGGACGTCACGTCCTCCACCGGCGCCGCGCACTGCGACTGGCAGGACCTGACCTGGCTCTCCGTCGGGCAGACGAACGACGTCGACCGGGACGTCGACCAGTACCTCAGCGGCGACGACGACGGCCAGCTCGCCGACTTCCTCAGCACCGCAGCCGACGACTCCGCGACACTGCCGGACGACGCCGCCGACACCCGCTGGCGCCGCGACGGCCGCGAGCTCTGGATCGGCGAGGACCCGGCCGCGGCGTACCTCGTCAGCCTCGACGACCCCACCGACGTGCAGCTCTGGCCCGCCGTCACCGAGCCCATCGGCTGCGCCTAGTCGCCGAGCTCCGTCCGCCGGCGTACGACGTACTCCTCGAGCTCGGCGCGGATCGCGTCGTCCAGCGGCGGCTGCTCGTACTCGTCGAGCCGCTTCTTGTAGATGTCCGTCGCCCGGGCGGCGGTGTCCTTCGCGCCGTTGCGCATCCAGCGCTCGTAGTTGTCGGACGAGTTGAGGAAGGGCCGGTAGAAGCAGGTCCGGAAGCGCTCCATCGTGTGCATCGCCCCGAGGAAGTGGCCGCCGTGGCCGACCTCCTCGTGCGCGCCGAAGGCCATCGACTCCTCGTCGATCTCCAGGGGGGTGAACTCGTGCTGGAGCATCTCGACCAGCTGGGCGTCGATCACGAACTTCTCGAAGCCGGCGACGAGCCCGCCCTCGAGCCAGCCGGCGGAGTGCATGACGAAGTTCGCGCCGGCCAGGAAGGTCGGCATCATCGTCATCAGCGCCTCGTAGCCGGCCTGGGCGTCGGGCACCTGTGACGACGTCAGCCCGCCTCCGGTGCGGAACGGCAGCCCGAAGTGCCGCGCGATCTGTCCGGTGCAGAGCAGGCCGATGCCCGACTCCGGCGTCCCGAACGTCGGCGAGCCGGACTGCATGTCGATGTTGGACAGGAACGAGCCGAAGACGACGGGCGCGCCGGGCCGGATCAGCTGGGACAGCGCGATCCCCGACAGTGCCTCCACGATCTGCTGGACGAGGGCGGCCGGGATCGTCACCGGCGACATCGCGCCCATCAGGATGAACGGCGTGAGGATGACCGGCTGGTTGGCCGCCGAGTACTCGAACTGCGACTCGAGCATCCGGTCGTCCCACCGCATCGGCGAGTTGCAGTTGATCAGGGAGATGATCGCGGGCGTCTCCTCGATCGACTCCCGGGACCCGAACAGGATCTCGGTCATCGCGATCGTGTCCGCGGCGTTGACCCCCGAGACCACGTTGCCCATGTAGATCTTGTCGGTCAGCGTCTGGAGCGCGTAGGTCATGTCGAGGTGGCGGCTGTCCAACGGGGTGTCGTTGGGCTCGGTGATCACACCGCCGGCGGAGTCGAGCACCGAGAAGCTCTGGGCGAGACGGGTGAAGTTCTCGAAGTCGTCCATCGTGCCGTCGCGGCGCACCTCACCGTCGCGGACGAACGGCGGCCCGTAGACGCCGCTGAACACCATCGAGTCGCCGCCGACGTGCACCGAGTTCGCCGGGTTGCGGGCCTGGAGGTCGAACTCCCTCGGCGCCTTGGCGACCTGCTCGAGCACCCAGTCGGGGTCGAGGAACGCCGTCTTGTCCTCCACGCGCTGCCCGGCTCGGCGGAACAGGTCGAGGGCCCGGTCGTCCATGAACTCGACGCCGATCTCGGTCATCAGCTTGCGCCAGCCACGGTCCAGGGTGGCCATCGCCTCCTCGGACAGGATCTCGTAGCGCGGCATCTTGTTGCGGAACATCGGTCCTCCAACCTAACCTCATGATGTGGGACCACAGTTCCACATCATGGAACCCCACGGAAGCGCAGAGTGGAAGCATGGCCGAGACGAGCACCAACGGGACCCAGGCGGTGGACCGCGCTGCCCAGCTGGTGTCGACGGTCGTGCACGCCGACGCGCCGCTCTCCTTCGCCGACCTCCAGGAGTCCAGCGGGCTCGCGAAGTCGACGACCTCGCGGATGCTGACCGCCCTCGAGCGCACCGGCCTGGTGGAGCGCGACGACTCCGGCTCGTACGTCGCCGGCTCGCTCTTCTGGCTGTACGCCGCGCGCCACGACCCGTGGGAGGAGCTGGTCCGGCTGGCCCGCCCCGCGATGGAGCGGATCGGCGACGCCACCCACGAGACCGTGCACCTGAGCGTGACCCGCGGCGAGAAGGTCGTCCAGGTCGCGCAGGTCGACTCCCGCTACCTGCTCGGCACCCGCGACTGGACCGAGATCGAGGTCCCGGCGCACACCTCGGCGCTCGGCAAGGTCTTCTACGCCTGGGGTGCGCTGCCGGTCCCCGACGGCGCCCTGGAGCAGCTGACCGAGGCGACCATCGCCGACCCCGCGGCCCTGCGCCGCGAGGGCATCACGACCCGCAAGCGCGGGTGGGCGGTCACCCACGACGAGCTCGAGGTCGGCCTCACCGGCATCGCCGTACCCGTCCAGGGTCCGCGCGGTGACGTCGTCGCCGCGCTCGGCATCTCCGGACCCACCGCTCGGCTCGAGGACCGGCTCGCCGAGCTCGGTCACAACCTGTCGTCCCACGCAGCCGACCTCTCCGGCCTGCTGCGCGGCCGAACCCCATCCACCGTGAAGAAGGCGGGCGTGGCATGACACCTGAAGAGATCCTCCAGGGCCTGTACGACGAGACCCTGGTCGGCAACGCACCCCGCGTCCTCGAGCTGACCGAGGAGGGGCTGGCCACCGGCATGGAGCCGCAGACGCTGCTCTTCGACGCGCTCATCCCCTCGCTCGAGGAGGTCGGCGCCCGCTTCGAGCGCGGCGACTTCTTCGTCCCCGAGATGCTGATCGCCGGCCGCGCGATGGCCGGCGCGATGGAGCGGCTCCGACCGCTGCTCGCCGAGACCGGCGTGCAGACCATCGGCAAGTTCCTGATGGGCACGGTCAAGGGCGACGTCCACGACATCGGCAAGAACCTCGTCAACATCATGCTGGAGGGCGCCGGCTTCGAGGTCATCGACCTCGGTGTCCAGGTGGCGCCGGAGAAGTTCGTCTCCGCGATCCAGGAGCACCAGCCCGACATCGTCGGCTTCTCCGCCTTCCTCACCACCACCATGCCGATGTTCAAGGCCAACATGAACGCGCTCGAGAAGGCCGGCCTCCGCGACTCCGTCGTGGTCATGGTCGGCGGTGCTCCCGTCACGCAGGAGTACGCCGACGCGGTCGGCGCCGACGGGTACGCCGCCGACGCCTCCGCCACCGTCAAGAAGGCCAAGGCGCTGCTCCACGAGAAGCGCTCCAAGGTCCCGGCATGAGCGCCGAGCCCCTCGAGACCGTCCTGCGCGGCACCGGTGGCGACGTCGTCATCGGGCACGGTCGCCGGTTCTGCCTGATCGGCGAGCGGATCAACCCCACCGGCCGCCGGATCTTCCAGGAGCAGCTGCGCGCGGGCGACCTCTCCGCGATCGAGCGTGACGTGATCGCCCAGGTCGAGGGCGGCGCCGACGTGCTCGACGTCAACATGGGCGTCCCGCTGACCGACGAGGCCGACCTGCTCGCCCAGGCGATCCAGCTCGTGCAGGGCATCACCGACAAGCCCATCTGCATCGACTCGTCGGTGATCGAGGCGCTCGAGGCGGGCCTGTCCGTCTACCAGGGCCGCGCACTGGTCAACTCGGTCACCGCCGAGGACGACCGCCTCGCCGCGATCCTCCCGCTGGTCAAGAAGTACGACGCCGCGATCATCGCGCTGCCCAACGACCACGACGAGATCCCGATGGAGGCCGACAAGCGGCTCGACCTGACGGCCAAGATCGTCCGGGTCGCGACGCAGGAGTACGGCATCGCGCAGGCCGACATCGTGATCGACCCGCTGGCGATGCCGATCGGCGCCGACACCTCCACGTCGCGGGTCACCTGGGAGACCATGCAGCGGATCCGCGACGAGTTCGGCGTCAACATGACCTGCGGGGCGTCCAACACGTCGTTCGGCATGCCCGGCCGGCACACCCTGGGCGCGGCGTGGCTGCCGATGGCGATGACCGCCGGCCTCACGAGCGCGATCATGGACACCCGGACGCCGCAGATCGTCGAGGCGGTCAAGGCCGCCGACGTCTTCATGGACCACGACGAGTGGGGCATGGCCTGGATCGCGGCCCACCGGGCGAAGGCGGCAGCGACCGCGTGATCGACGCCGAGGTCCCCCACGACGGCACCGGCCGCGTCGAGCTGTCGTTCACGGTCCTCGACGCCGACCCGGAGCGCACCGCGAAGCGCCAGGTGCGGGTGCCGCCGGGCGTCACCGTCTTCGACTCCGCGTCGTGGAACGGCATCGCGATCGACTCCACCTGCGGCGGGCACGGCACCTGCCACAAGTGCAAGGTGAAGGTCGAGGGACCGACTCCCATCACCCGGCACGACCAGAAGACCTTCAGCCGCGACCAGCTCGACGAGGGTTGGCGGCTCGCCTGCCTGGTCAACGCCACCCGCGACCTGGTCGTCGACGTACCGCCGCTCACCACCCGCCCCAAGGCCGCCACCGTCGGCGTCGGGCGCCAGGTGATCCTGCGGCCGGCGATCCAGAAGAGGTACGTCGAGCTCGAGGAGCCCACCCTCGCCGACCAGCGCACCGACCTCGACCGCCTGCTCGACGCAATCGACGACCTCGAGCCGGTCGCCGACCTGCACCTGCTGCGCCGGCTGCCCACGGTGCTGCGCGCCGCCGACTTCAAGGTCACCGCGGTGATCGTCGACGAGGCCCTGATCGACGTCGAGCCCGGCGACACCACGAAGACGCAGTACGCCATCGCCTTCGACCTCGGCACGACCACGGTCGTCGCCACCCTGCTCGACGTCGCGACCGGCACCCCGGTCGCGGTCGCGTCGATGCTCAACAGGCAGCAGCCCTTCGGCGGCGACGTGATCACCCGGATCAGCGCCACGATGATGGACCCCGAGGCGCTCGGCCGGCTGCAGCGCGCGGCCGCGGAGACCCTGTCCACGCTGGCGACCCAGGTCTGCACCGAGGGCGGGGTCGAACCCGCGCAGGTCTACGAGGTCGCCGTCGCGGGCAACGCCACGATGACCGCCCTGGTGCTCGGCATCGACCCCGAGCCGCTCGGCGTCGCGCCCTTCATCATGTCCTCGCCCCAGCCCCCCGACATGCTCGCCTCCGAGCTCGGCCTGACGCTGCACCCGCGGGCCCGGGCCACCCTCTTCCCGGCCCTGGGCGCGTACGTCGGCGGCGACATCGTCGCCGGCATGCTGGCGTCCGGCATGGACCGCGACAAGCGCACCCGCCTCTTCATCGACGTCGGCACCAACTGCGAGATCGTGCTCAGCGACGGCGACCGGATCCTGTCGACGGCGGCCCCGGCGGGCCCCGCGTTCGAGGGTGGCGCGATCCGCTGCGGGATGCGCGCGGCGGACGGCGCCATCGAGGTCGTCAAGCTGGGAGACGACGTTGACCTCGGGGTGATTGGCGACGTGGAGCCGCGCGGCCTGTGCGGGTCCGGACTCGTCGACGCGGTCGCCGAGCTCGTCAAGGTCGGGCTCCTCGACGCATCGGGGCGCTACGTGACCGACGCGGTCGCTAAGGAGGTCGCCCCGTCCCTCGCCGACCGGCTCACCACGATCAGCACCGAGCGTGGGGAGGAGCGGATCTTCGTGCTGCACCGGCCCACGCCGGACGCCGAGCCGGAGGACTGCGTGGTGCTGACGCAGCGCGACGTCCGCGAGCTCCAGTTCGCCAAGGCCGCGATCTCGACCGGGTGGACGCTGCTGCTCGAGGAGCTCGGCCTGGAGCACCGCGACATCCAGCAGGTGCTGCTCGCCGGCTCGTTCGGCAGCTACCTCTCGGCCGCGTCGGCCGTCCGGATCGGGCTGGTGCCCCAGCTGCCCGTGCTGCGCATCGTCGCCGCCGGCAACGTCGCCGGCGAGGGCGCGAAGATGGCCTTGCTGTCGGTGCGCGAGCGCGCCGGCGCCCGGGCGCTGCTGGAGGAGGTGACGTATGTCGAGCTCTCCGACCGCCCCGAGTTCAACGACCGCTTCGTCGACCAGCTCGGCTTCTGAGCCGCGGACAGCCCTCATCGCCTGCGGGGCGATCGCCCAGCCCTGCAAGGAGATCGTCGACCGGCACGGCTGGCCGGTCGACGTGCACCCGCTGCCGCCGCTGCTGCACAACCAGCCCCAGCTGATCGCGGGAGAGGTACGCCGGCTGGCGGCCGAGCTGGCCGCGTCGTACGACTCCGTCGCGATCGGGTACGCCGACTGCGGCACGTACGGCGCACTCGACTCCGTCTGCGCCGAGCTCGGCCTGGCCCGGCTCCCCGGCCTGCACTGCTACGACGTCTTCGCCGGCCCGTCCCGGGTCGAGCAGCTCTTCGACGACCAGCCTGGCACCTACGTGCTGACCGACTTCCTGGTGCGCTCGTTCGCGCGCACCGTGGTCCAGGAGCTCGGCCTGGACCGCTACCCGGACCTGCGCGACACCTACTTCGGCCACTACACGCGTGTGGTCTGGCTCGCCCAGCAGCCCGATGCCGAGCTGCACGCCCTGGCTCAGGACGCAGCAGCCCGGATCGGGCTCCCGCTCACCGTCGTCGAGACCGGCGACGGCCGGCTGGAGAGCGCGCTGGCCGACCTCGTCAGCGGATGACGGCGTCGATCGTCTTCTTCAGGGCGCTGGGCCGGGCCGGGCTGCGCGGCGCCTTCGTCCGGGCCGCCGCCATCTCGGCGCCGATCTCCTGGAGGACCTTGCGGCCGAGCGCCTCCCGCACCTGGGGGAACCACTCGTCCTCCTCCTCCTCGATGTGGTGGCGCACGTTCTCGATCAGGACCGTGGTCTTGGCCGTGAAGCGCTCGTCGGTCGGCTTCATGGCCACGAGCTCCATCACCAGGACGTCGGCGACGTGGTGCTCCTCGTAGGACTCGAGCACGTCGTCCTCGAGCTCGGGGACGAGCTCGCGGACGCGCGGGTACATGACCTCGTTCTCGATGTAGGTGTGGACGGTGAGCAGCTCGACCATCCGGTCGACCAGCTTGCCCTTGGCCACGTAGGCGTCGTCGCCGGCGGCCTCGAAGTCCTTGAAGGTGCGCAGGATCAGCTTGTGGTCGTCCTTGAGCATGACGATGGCGTCAGTGGACATGGGGGTTCTCCTTGGTGGTGGGTCGGGTGTCCGAGCGCGATCGCCGGGCGCGGAGGTAGGCAGGCTCCCGGAGGCGCCGGACGGCGGGGTACTGGCGAAGCCCCGGGATCTGGTGCTGCACGGGGTCGAACGAGATCTCGGTGTCGCCGCTGCGGGTCGTGGACAGGAGCAGCACGCCGAAGACGTGCCACTCCCCGGAGGGACGGGCCCAGGACAGGTCGTACGAGCCGGGCTCGCTGCCCTCCGCCGCGAGCAGCAGCGGACCCGCTTCGGTGTCGTAGGGCAGCAGCGTCGTCAACGGCCGGCTCCGCGGGTGCCGGCTGGCCGTGAGGACGAAGCGGGTGACCCGGCCGAAGCCGGTGGTGGCGAAGAGGAGGTCCCCGTGGCCACCGCCGATCGGCACCCGCACCGCGAGGCCGTGGATGTCCGGCAGGCGGTGCGGCAGGCCGATCGCGCGGGAACGGCGTACGACGACGTCGTCCTCGCCCTCCTCGTCGATCCAGGCCACCCCGGTCGGCTCGGCCGAGCCCCGGCGGAAGATCCGGCCGTTCACGACCTCACCGTCGGGGTGCAGCGGCTTGCGGGCGGGACGCAGCGAGGCGACGCCCTGGGTCGCGGTGGCCAGCACGGCGCCACCGACCCGGGACACCGCCCGCTGCAGGCTCACCCCAGCACCGTCCCGAACCGCTCCCAGACGCGGTGCGCGCCCAGGGCCGTGTGGAGCTCCGTGAAGACCGTCGCCGGGTCGTCACCGATGAGCACGCCGGGTGCGTCCGCGACCCCGGCCAGCTCGAGCGCGTCGACACCGGCACCCCAGGCCCCGATCGCCTTGGCGTGCCGGAAGCACTCCTGCAGCAGCAGCACGACGCGCGGGTCGAGCACGGCGTTCTCGTCGTCGCCGACCTTGCTGTCGCGGACCACGAGCGCGTCGGCACCCGGGGCCGGACTGCCCGCGACGAGCACGGCGTCGAACTCGACGGACCGAGTGGCGGCGAAGGTCCGCTGGACCGTCGTCCCGTCCGCGAGCTTCCCGCCGTACGGCGCGACGACGAGCGGCACCATGCCGGCCGCCGAGACCGCAGTCCGCACGGCGTCGAGACCGCTGAGGTCGCCGTCGGGGTCCACCAGGATCCCGACGATCCGGCCGTCCGTCGGCCAGGTGCCGCCGATCTGCGACAGCGCGGGGCTCGGAGCCAGGTCGATCAGCGGCACGGTCGGCTCCGGAGCTGGAAGCCCCAGCCCGGCCGCGACCTGGGCGCAGAGGTCCGGGTCGATGTTGGCCAGCGCCAGCAGCTGACGCTCCTTGATCGCCTGCTCGAAGCACTTCGCGAGCTCGAACGTGTACGCCGCGACGATGTGCTCCTTCTCCGGCGGCGTCATGCTCAGCCAGAACTGCCGGACCTGGCTGTAGTGGTCGTCGTACGACGCGGGCGCCTCCCGGGTCTTCACCGACTCCGCGACGTGGGCCGGGACGTCGACGAACGCGCCGTCCTTGGCGCCGCCGGCGAAGAACGGGCAGCCGCCGTCGAGGGAGTTCGGCTGGTACGGCGCGATGCCGCCGTGCACGGCGCTCTGGTGGAAGCCGTCGCGCAGCATGTCGTTTACCGGCGCGTGCGGCCGGTTGATCGGGATCTGGCTGAAGTTCGGTCCGCCCAGCCGGGTCAGCTGCGTGTCGACGTACGAGAAGAGCCTGGCCTGCAGGAGCGGGTCGTTGGTGACGTCGATGCCCGGCACCAGGTTGCCGACGTGGAAGGCGACCTGCTCCGTCTCGGCGAAGTAGTTCGTCGGGTTGTGGGTCAGGGTGAGCAGCCCGATGGGCTGGACCGGCGCGAGCTCCTCCGGGACCAGCTTGGTCGGGTCGAGCAGGTCGATGTCGTCGAAGGTCTCCTCGAGCGTGTCGGGGAAGACCTGGACGCCGAGCTCCCACTGCGGGAAGGCGCCCGCCTCGAGGGCGTCCGCGAGGTCGCGCCGGTGGAAGTCGGGGTCGGTCCCCGCCAGCAGCTGCGCCTCCTCCCAGGTGAGCGAGTGCACGCCCAGGACCGGCTTCCAGTGGAACTTCACCAGCGAGGTCTCGCCGGCGGCGTTGACGCACCGGAAGGTGTGGACGCCGAATCCCTCCATGGTCCGGTAGGAGCGAGGGATGCCGCGGTCGGACATGTTCCAGATGGTGTGGTGCTGCGCCTCGGTGTGGAGCGAGACGAAGTCCCAGAACGTGTCGTGGGCGCTCTGCGCCTGGGGGATCTCGCGGTCCGGGTGCGGCTTGCCGGCGTGGATCACGTCGGGGAACTTGATGCCGTCCTGGATGAAGAAGACGGGGATGTTGTTGCCGACCAGGTCGAAGGTGCCCTCGTCGGTGTAGAACTTCGTCGCGAAGCCGCGGGTGTCGCGCACCGTGTCAGCGGATCCGCGCGAGCCCAGGACGGTCGAGAACCGCACGAACACAGGGGTCTCGGCGTTCTTCGCGAGGAAGCCGGCCTTGGTCACCGACCGGGCGTTGCCGTAGCCGATGAACGTGCCGTGGGCGCCGGCGCCCCGCGCGTGGACGACCCGCTCCGGGATCCGCTCGTGGTCGAAGTGAGTGATCTTCTCGCGCAGGTGGTGGTCCTGCAGGAGGGTCGGGCCTCGCCGGCCGGCCTTGAGCGAGTGGTCGCTGTCGCGCAGCCGCGCACCCTGCGAGGTGGTGAGGAACCGGCCCTGCCCCGAGACGGCCTCGGCGGGCGCGTCGGTCGGCGCGCCGGTCGCCGTACGACGCTCCGGGCCGGCCTGGTCCGGCTTGGGCGGCAGCGGCTCGACCGGCTTGGTCGGCTCGGCCACCTTCGGCGTACCGGACCCCGGCGTCCCTGGGACCTCCGGTCGCTCCAGATCGGCCAGCTTCTCGGCGACGCGCGCGGCCGCACCTTCGACGGTGGACTTGACGGCCTTCTTGACGACCTTGGCGGGCGTGCTCGGATCCATGGAGCCTCCTGGGTAGGTGCTGGAGGTACCCCCGCCCCGGGCGTGGAACCCCACCCCGACGGGCGTAGCCGGGCGGGACCGCCGTCAGTCCCGGAGCCGGTCCAGGAGGCCCCGCCGCCAGGCCTCCGTCTCGGCGACCTGGTTGAACGTGAAGACGTGCAGCCCCTCGACGAGCGCGGTCGGCTCGGCCAGCGTCGGCGCGCACTTCTCCAGGAAGGACTCGCCGGTGAAGCCGCCCGGTGCCGCCAGGCGCGCGAAGGTGCCCTTGTTCTTGGCGAGGAAGCGGGTGGACTCACCCACGCCGATCTTGGTCGCCATCGTCAGCAGCTTGGTCCGGTCGACCGGACCGGGGATGCCGAGCAGCAGCGGCGTGGTGATCCCGCGCCGGCGCATCCGGTGCACCCAGTCACGGATGACCGCCGGGTCGAAGGTCAGGTTGCTGACGATGTGGGTCGCGTAGCGGCGCTTGTCCCACATCGACTGCACGGTCAGGTCGTCGTGGATGGTCGGGTGCGACTCCGGGTAGCCGGTGATCCCGACCTGGCTGAACGGGCGGCCGAGCGCAGCGAGGTCCTCCAGCAGCGACAGCGCGTCCAGGTAGTCGCCGGCCGGCTCGGCGTCGCCGCCGGGCACGAAGACGCGCGAGATGCCCTTCCCGGTCAGGCGCGCGCAGATCTCCTCCAGCTCCGTACGGCCCGACACCATCCGGGCCGCGACGTGGGGTACGACGACGTACCCGTGGCCGGCCAGGCGCTCGGCCAGGTCGAAGGTCGCCTCCAGCCCCTTGCCCGGCGACGCCGTGACCGTGACCGCGACGTCGCGCGGCACGTGCTCGAGCACCTTGTCCTCGGTCGAGGCCGTCGGCAGCACCTCGTAGCGCGCGTTCTCCAGCAACCGCTGGAGCGTCGGGGCGGTCGAGGCCTTGTTGCGCATAGTGCAACTCGTTTCGTGATGCGCATCGAGTATGCCGAGTCTAGACCCCCGGGTCGCGGATCGTCACCCACGAGACGACCCCGCCCAGCGCGAGCAGGACGGCGCAGATCATCACGGCCGAGTCGTAGGCCGAGTCGAACGCCACCGGGTCGGCGTACTCCTCGCCGCCGAGGCCGACCACGACCGGCAGGGCCGCGACCGCGAGCAGCGACCCGGCCCGGGCGACGGCGTTGTTGACGCCGCTGGCGATGCCGGCGTGCTCGTCGGCGACCGCGGCGAGCACGGTGGCGGTCAGCGGCGCGACCATCAGCGCGAGGCCCAGGCCGAAGACCGTCATCCCGGGCAGCACGTCGGTCCAGTAGCGGACGTCCTCGCCGACGCCGAGGAGCAGCAGCGCGCCGCCGGCCATCACGAGCGGGCCGACCGTCAGCGGGATCCGCGGCCCGATCCGGGTGCCGAGCGCGCCGCCCTTCGACGCGAGCAGCAGCATGCAGAGGGTGATCGGGAGGGTGGCCATGCCCGCCTGCAGCGCGCCGTACCCGCCGACGGTCTGCAGCTGCAGCACGAGGAAGAACAGCACCGCGCCCAGGGCGGCGTACACGACGAGGGTCATCGCGTTGGCCGCGCTGAAGGTCCGGTCGGCGAAGATCCCGAGCGGCAGCATCGGGTGCTCGCTGCGGCGCTCGTCGACGACGTACCCGACGGCCGCGAGGATCGCGATCCCGATGGCCCACGGCGCGGCCGCGCTCCCCCACTCGATCAGCGCGAAGGTGAGCCCGCCGAGGAACACCGTCGCGAGCACCGCGCCGGTGAAGTCGAGTCGGCGGGGCGCGTGGGGGTCGAGCGTCTCGGGGACCGCCTTCAGCGCGATCACCACGGTCAGCACCGCGATCGGCAGGTTGATCAGGAAGATCCAGCGCCAGTTGGCGTACTCCACCAGGAACCCGCCCAGGAACGGACCGATCGCAGACGCGATGCCGCCGAGGCCGACCCACGAGCCGATCGCCTTCGCCCGGTCGCCGCGGACGAACGCCCCCTGGATCATCGCCAGGCTGCCCGGCGTCAGGAGGGCGGCACCCGCGCCCTGGAGGACCCGGGCCGCGATCAGGACGGTCGGGTTGGGCGCCAGCCCGCACAGCAGCGACGCGATCGCGAACCACACGGTGCCGATCACGAAGACCTTGCGGCGGCCGTAGCGGTCACCGAGCGAGCCGCCCAGAAGGATCAGGCTGGCCAGCGAGAGCAGGTAGCCGTTGGTGATCCACTGGAGCTGGGCGAGCGAGGCGTCCAGGTCCTTGCCGATGGTGGCGAGGGCGACGTTGACGACGGTGCCGTCGAGCATCGTCATGCCGGAGCCGAGGACGGCGGCGGCGACCACCGCGCGCCCGGTCGCGGTCCCGAGTCGGACCCCCTCGTGGGCCTCCGCGTCGGCAGGGTCCAATCCGGAGGCGTCGGTCACGACGAACACGGTATCGGGGACAACCCCGATGAAGGTGGCCCTTACCTCCCCCTAGGATTCTGCAATGACGCTGGTGTCGCTGAACGAGACGCGGCTGGCCGACCATGTCGACCGGCTCGGGCTCGAGCATCCCCCGATCGACCTGGCGACCGTGGACTACTCCGTACGCCGTCCCGACGTCTTCAACGCACGCTTCGGGCACGTCCTCGACTACATGGCGCGCGTCGAGCTCGAGGTCGACCGCAACGTGCTCGAGCTGACCACCCTGCTGCCCGACCCGCCCGAGATCGACCGGCGCTTCTACACCGAGGTGTGGCAGCCGCAGGAGATCCGGCACGGCCAGATCCTCGACGAGCTCCAGGTCCAGCTCGGCCGCCCGCCCGCCGAGCCCGACCTGACGTCGCTCGGCGTGAAGATGCGGATCCTCGGCGCGCTCGCGCACCTCGACGCTTTCCAGGACGTCTGCCGGATGCTCTACTACCTGACCGGCATGGCCACCGAGCGCTCGGCGGTGCTCGCCTACAACCTGCTCCACGACGGGGTCCTCGAGATGGGCGAGACCGCGATCGCCCGGACCGTCTTCACCCCGATCAAGCGGCAGGAGCCCGGCCACTACGCCTTCTACCAGCTCTCCGCGCGCGGTCTCTGGTCGCAGCTCGCGGCCTGGCAGAAGTGGATGGTGCGCCACATGCGGAGCGTGTCCTTCGCGCCGGTCGGCGCCAACGACGCCCGCCAGACCGCCGACTTCGGCGACATGCTCGCGACGCTGCGGATCGACCGCGACGTCGAGAGCTTCGCCGGCCAGATCTCCCGGGTCGAGCGCGATCTCCTCTGGGCGCACAAGCGCGGGCTCCAGGTCCCGCCGTACGTCGCCCGCGCCTTCCGCGAGGCCGTCGAGCTGGCGCGGGTGCGCCGGGCTGCATGAATCCCCGGTCGACCGGGGATCCCGTCGCTTGTCGGCGGAGTGGTCAGGGATACCCGGTTAACCGGGTATCCCTGAGGTTCTGGGTCTCTGCACTGCCCCAGGAGTTGAGGAAGTGCCTGAGGAGCTAGCCCCGAAGCGCCCGGCCGGCCAGCCAGGCGATGCCGTCGGCTGTCTCGGCCGGGCGGCCGGTGGGCTGCATGACGTGGCTGAGCACGACCCGCACGACCACGTCGATGGCGACGTCGAGGTGCGGGCCGTCCAGGCCGACGTCGTACGGCGTGACGCGCTCGGTCACCACCTGCTTGGCGACCGTCAGCAGCGACTCCGCGTGGGTCGTCAACAGCGGCAGCAGCTCGGTGTCGGCGCCGTGCGTCGCGGAGACCACGGCGTGGAGCAGCTTGTTGTCCCGGGCCAGCTCGAGGACGCCGTACGTCGCGGCGCGGATCGCGTCCACCAGGTCGTCGGGGTGCCGGTCGAAGGCGACGGACACGACCTCGAGGAAGCGGGCCAGCTCCCGGAGGATGACCGCCTCGGCGAGCCCCTCCTTGGAGCCGACCTCGTTGTAGACCGTCTGCCGGCTCACGCCCACCCGGTCGGCGACCGAGCCCATGGTCACGCCGGACCACCCGGACTCGGTCGTCATCGCCACCGCCGCCTCGACGATGCGCTCGCGGGTCGACGGGGCCACGGTCATGGGCATCATCCTAGGAACGACTCCGTCAGCGGCACGAAGTCGACCTTGTCGCGTACGCCGCAGTCCGGGCAGCACCAGGTGTCCGGCACGTCCGCCCACGCCGTGCCCGCCGCGAAGCCCTCGTGCTCGTCGCCCTGCTCGACCCGGTAGGTGTAGCCGCAGCCGGGGCAGCGCGCCGCCAGCACCTCGTCCTCCGTCGCGACCGCCCCGGGGTTTCGAGACTGTTGCTGCGCCACCTCCT